>NZ_JAJSON010000001.1 GCF_022410465.1 Christiangramia crocea
ATACCGGGAAACCTAGTTATTTCAGAATTGTTCGCGAAAGTAAGCCAACGGAACCGGAGCCAACTGATAATCCCGGAGATGTATGGGATTTTGGTGCTGCACAGCTTGACAATTCCCAGTATAATAATCAATTAACTGTAGAAGTTATCAATTCCTGGTATGACGAATCTATTACTCCAGGAAGTTCCGGAAATGTTCTTCCAGATTTTACTGCCGGTGACCTAAGCTGGACAGGTGGTGGAAATGATCGGTTACGAACTGTAAACACCGACCTCACCCGTTATGATGATAATATCAATGATTATGAAGATTTTAAGGGAAGGATCTATGTGAATTCGAGAGGTGCTACAGACAGATACTTCAGCATCGAACTTAATGAAGATGATAGGGTTACCCTTTGGGCTTCTGGCCAGGATGGAAACGGCGAGATACATTTTGAGTACGCTGCAGATCCTGAACTACAGAATGATGTAGTTGAAACCAGTGGGGAACTAAAGGAATTGAACTTTGTGGCTAAGACCAGTGGTACTTATCATATCTATGATGGGGTTGATAAACCAAGTTACTTTAGGATCGTCCGTCAACCGGCATCTTATGTAACTCTTTCTGGAAATGTGGATATAACTGAAGCCCCCGGAATACCTGAAGATTATGCTATAGTATTTTCTATAGAGGAAGGCAAAACCTGGAGTGTGACGCCTACAGATGGGAGCTACTCGCTTGAGTTACCTACAGGTTTTGAATATAGCTTATCCCTGGAAGGAGCCGATGAGTATGTTATTTCCAACGGAACCTCATTAAGTTTAACTGAAAGTACAACCACTCGCGATATAACAATTGAAAAGGTTGAGCTTTATAATGTTACCGGCTCAATCCTTGGGCTTGATGATAAGATTTCTGAACTGGACCTGGATTTTACTTCCAATGCTGCTGAGGCAGTTTATGTGCCGGAAGCTGTTGTGGATACTGAAGCTGGAACATATACAGTTAAACTGGAGCCTAACGTCAATTATACTATAAGTGGAGGCGTTGAAGGTTATTACATTCCAGATAATCAAATTGAAATAACCGGTGAGACAAGCCAGGATATCGTATTTGAAGCCGTACCTGATGGACCATTTGGTGATCTTGACGAGGACGGAATTTTAAATGCTGATGATAATTGTGTGTATACACCTAATCCAGATCAGGCCGATTCAGATGAAAATGGAATTGGGGATGTTTGTGAGGATGATGATGGAGATGGAGTTATCAATTTTGATGATAATTGTCCTGATACTCCTGAAGGAGTGGTAGTTGATGTATTTGGTTGTGAGGTGTTTGATCTTGCAGCAAATAATTACAGTATTATCGCAAATGAAGTGAGCTGTAACGGTTCAGGCGATGGTTCCATAAGTATTACTGCAGCAGATACCAACTATACTTATAATGTAGTGGTTTCCGGACCTTCTGAAGCTTCCGCAAGCCTTTCATCATCTAACGGTTTCTCTTCAGATATTGAAGGTTTGGATGCAGGGACTTATGATGTTTGTATTACTGTTGATGGTCGAGAAGATTATGAACAATGCTTTAGGGTAACAATTGAAGGTCCTACCCCACTTGCAGCCTATTCATCTGTAGATTATGGAAATAATACCGTAGCCTTCACACTTTCAGGAGGAGATCAGTATACCATTGAACATAATGGAAAAATCACCACAACAACCCAATCCAGAATATTTTTGGATCTTGAAAAAGGGAAGAATAAAATAAGTATCAAAGGTGATTCTGAATGCCAGGGTACTGTTTATAAGGAAGTGTTACTTTCTGAAGAGGTAGTGGTATTCCCAAATCCAACCCAGGGTGATCTAAAGGTTTATATCAACGGGGAGGATAGAAATATAGATGTTTCACTTCATGGATTTAATGGTCAGACCTATATCTCAAAGGATATGGAAGTTCCTGAAGATCGAGTAATTAGACTGGATCTAACCACTTATCGAAACGGAGTTTATTTCCTCAATTTGAAATCGGCCCATGTAAGTAAATCTATTAAAGTTATTAAGTCATGAGAAAATACAATCATACATTTTATATAAAGCTACTCCTCATTTTCCTTATTGGAGGCATAACTTTATCATGTTCAGAAGACGATGATGCGGCTATTGCTGTACCGGAAGCACCTGGTGTTGCCAGTCTGGTTCTACCCGCAGACAATACACAATGTGAAGTAGGAGAAGTCGTGGCCAATATGGCTGAAGTCTTTTTCGAATGGGATGAGGCAGCCAATGCTGAAACATACGACCTGGTGATCACCAATTTGGAAACGCAGGAAGTGAAGCAAAGACCTAATCTCAATACCACGGAGATTATGGTTAGACTGGAACGAGGGAATGCTTATTCCTGGAAAGTAATTTCTAAAAATTCCGGTGAAGATGTTGCTGAGTCTGAAGCTTACAGGTTTTATGTGGCAGGACCACCGGGATCGAACAATGTTCCGTTTCCGGCAACCTTAACCACGCCATCTTCGGGAGCAGAGGTTTCACCTGTAGATGGGAAAATCACTCTTGAATGGGAGGCAACCCTGACCGATACAGATGGAGAACCGCTTACATTTACTTTATTTGCCGATACCGTTGACGGTGAACAGGAGCCGCTGGAAGAATGGAAAGGGCTTACCGTGAATTCCATGGAAATAGAAGTTGAGCCAAACAGTATTTATTACTGGCATGTAGAGACCAGTGACGGTCAAAACACTGCTATAAGTAATACTTACTCATTCAGAACCGGTGAAAATACCTCTTCAATTGATGGTAAGATCGTAAGTTCAGAACAGGAAATTCTGGATGCCATTGCTTCCGCCACTGCTGGGGAGAATATTTATATACGTGGAGGAGACTACGTTTTTGATTCAACTATAAAAATTAATGCCAATGGAAGTGATGGCAACATGATTTCCCTGCTGGCTCATCCCGGTGACGACACCAGGCCAAAATTTGATTTCTCATCTATGAGTGAGAATTCTTCAAACAGGGGAATTGAACTAAATGCAAGTTACTGGCATATTAAGGGGATCGATGTGTTCAAGGCCGGCGATAATGGGATGTATATAAGCGGTAATGGAAACCTGATTGAATTCTGTACTTTTTCTGAATGTTCAGATACAGGACTTCAGTTAGGAAGCGGGGCTTCAGAAAATACCATCCTTAACTGCGATTCTTATTTCAATGCCGATTCAACTTTAGAGAATGCTGATGGATTTGCAGCTAAACTGGATGTGGGAACCGGTAATAAGTTCGTAGGCTGTAGAGCCTGGAACAACCTTGATGATGGTTGGGACGGTTACCTGAGAAGTGCCGATAATGTTACTACTACTCATGAAGACTGCTGGTCCATTCAAAACGGATATTTACAGGATGGATCTGTAAGTGGCGGAGACGGAAATGGCTTTAAGACTGGAGGTAGTGATGATAAGGACCTGAAGCATAATGCTATCTATATCAGGTCTATTTCGGTTGGTAACAGGTATGATGGTTTTGATCATAACAGTAACAGAGGGGAAGTGACCCTGTACAATTGTTCTGCATATGATAATGGAACTAATTATGGTTTTGGAAGTACCAACCCGCTTGGCGCGTTGACCATTAAAAATTCTAATGTTCTTGGGGACGTGGGAAGTATCAATGCGACTACACTAGATGTTACCAACAATAGCTGGACCATGGAAGGAGTAGAAGCTACGGTAGATGATTTTGTAAGTATAGATTATTCCGAATTAACCGGACCACGGAAACCTGACGGAAGTCTTCCTGAAGTAAGTTTTTTACATCTGGAAGCAGACAGCGATTTAATAGACAAGGGAGTTGATGTTGGTCTGCCGTATAATGGGTCTGCACCAGACCTGGGGGCATTTGAATATTAATCCTGAAAAAAGAAATTAATCTTAACTAGTCATTTAAAAAAATGCACCATTGAGCTGATCTATAAACGTTTGATGGTGCATTTTGGCTATTTTCTAAAAAGGTATATAAATGCATTATAAACAGAGTCAAAACTGAATCCAGAAACCGGATGGGAATATGGTACTAGTGGATCCTCAGGCACTTATATTTATGGAGACGAATTCTACGCACATACATAACTTTTGAAAACTCGGCGGGACCGGTTGGTCAGGCTCTAGCTATCTATATAGGTGGTGACAAGGCTGTTTTTAATAAATGCCACTTTCTTGGCTGGCAGGATACCATGTATGGAGGTAGGAGTAGGCAATATTTTAAGGATTGCTATATAGAAGGCTCTACCGATTTCATATTTGGACCTTCTACGGCTTTTTTCGATAGTTGCGAACTATTTACTAAAGGCGGGAGTGCTATTACGGCCGCTTCTACCGAAGAATATGTGACCTATGGCTATGTGTTCAAAAATTGTAATATAACCGGGACAGGACCTAATATCACAACCCTTGGAAGACCCTGGAGACCCTATGCAGCGGTTGCTTTTATTAATACTGAAATGTCATCAAGCATAAAACCCGAAGGATGGAATAACTGGGGTAATCCGGACAATGAAGCTACAGCAAGGTATGCTGAATATAGATCTTCTGGTGAAGGAGGTGCCACTTCACAACGTGTGGAATGGGTTGATATACTAACAAAGGAGGAGGCCGATTTGTACACGATTCAGAATGTTTTAGGTACTAAATATAATAATCCCCCAGTTGCTGATGACTGGAATCCTCTTGAGGTTATAGAAGAAACCTCTCAATATGGTAATGATAATTAATCTTTCTATTTTATTTAAAACTGCTAATAGCTTTATTCCAGTGAAATTTTTTATTTAAGGAAATTATATCTTGCCTTCAGAAAATATATTGCTTAAAAAACCGTAGAATTAATAAAAAGGAAAAATGGGTATCATCAAACCAAAAATATTAGTTATAATTTTCCTCTTTTTATCTCATTTACTCGCTATGGCCCAGGAGATGGAATTTGAAGAAAACTCTGATGGAATTGTACTTCTGGAAAACGGGGAACCAAGATATTTTTATCGTACTTCTCCAGTAGATACTGTTAGTCCTTTTGCACGCACAAATTATATACATCCGCTATATGGTTTGGGCGGAGAAATTCTTACAGAAGACTTTCCTATGGACCATCCTCATCACCATGGAATTTTCTGGGCCTGGCACCAGCTTTACGCAAAGGGAAAAAGAATAGCCGATCCATGGCTAAATCAGGGTATTAAGTGGAAGATCCGGGAAACGGAAACTGAAGTAAATAATAGTGAAGCTATACTTTCTTCTCAGGTGCTCTGGCTTCTCGAAGCCACTTCAGAAGCGGTGATAAGAGAAGACCTGCAGATATCATTTGATCGAATCGGGGAAAATATTTTTAGTCTGAATTTCAGAATCAAATTAACCGCATTGGTTGAGGGGATTGCTATAGGAGGTTCTGAGGATGCCAAAGGCTATGGCGGATTTTCGGCCAGGCTTAAATTGCCCGAAGATGTGATGTTCAGTTCGGTAAAAGGTGAAGTTGAACCAATGAATTTACCAGTTCAGGCAGGACCCTGGGTAAATATTTCAGGCCATTTTGATCCGTCTTCCAATGAATCTTCAGCAATTGTAATTATGGGCGACCCCGAAAACTTACCTTCCTATCAGGGATGGATTTTAAGGAGCGCCAGTAGTATGCAAAATCTGGCTTTTCCAGGGAAAAATCCGGTCCCTATTGAAAAAGGTGAGAGCCTAAGCTTTAGAAATCAACTTTTAATCCATCGAAGCTTGTCCAAGACAGAAATAGCCCAATTCTACAGGCAATTCAAAAAAGTTCAATAGAAACCAAACTACTCATTAAGCCTGTCCAGGGTTTCTTCAGAAACTTTAAGAATGCTTCCATGCCTTATTCCGTTTGGAAAACTAATAGTTTTAGAAACATCTTCCCATGTTTTTAGATCTGATGACCTTACGGCTCCGTATTTTTTTTCAGTGTATTTATCAAAAAACACATACCAGTAGTCGCCTATTTTGGCTGCTGTAGGTCCTTCGGCCCAGTAATCCCCTGTAATAGGTTTGCTTACATTTTTATATGGGCCTGCAATTTTTTGTGCGGTCGCTGTGCGGATATTTTTTTGTTCCGGCTCTCTGGTTTCATCTTTCAGAAACATGTAATATTGCCCATTTGCCTTGATGAGACTAGCATCTATGATATTGAAGCCTGGATCGAAAAGAAGCTTTGTAGGACTAAAATTTTTAAAATCTTTTGTGGTTGTATAATACATCCTGTGGTTATAACCGTCATCAGCCTCAATTTGAGTTTCAGGAAATTCACCTCTAATGGTAGTGGCCCAGTAAATCATATATTCATCATTAACATGGTCATAAGTAAGTTCAGGTGCCCAGCAATTCCTTGCCTTTTCTTCATGTTCCATTACAGGGATATATTGTTGCTCAGACCAATTAATTAAATCTTCAGAGGACGCATAGCCAATGCCTTTTTCGGTCCAGCCTACGGTCCATACCATATGATACCTGCCATCACCGCCTTTAATGATGCATGGGTCCCGCATGAGTTTCTCGTTTCCAAGTTGAGGTTTAAGGTAAGATTTATCATTATTAAGGGCTTTCCAATTCAGACCATTTTTACTGTAGGCAAGGTGAAGCCCATCCTCTCCATTTCCTTTAAAATATGAAAAAACAAAGACAGAATCCTGTTCTACAAGCTTATGAACCTGCATCCAGCTTTTAAACGTTTGCGGCCACTCATCGTTTGGCGCCATGGTACCAAGACCGAAACCATGACCTCCTTTTTCATAAATATGTAATTCAGCAGGAACCTTATTATCTTTTGCCGAAAGGAAATATTGAATACTGTTTTCTACAGGCACGGCTTGGTCATCGGTTGCATGTGCCAGAAAAACAGGAGGAGTTTCAGATGAAACATTTAGCTCATTTGAGAATGTATTAATTTGCTCATCAGATGCTTTTTCTCCCAGGAGATTATTTCTGGAGCCCATATGAGTGATATCTTTATTCATAGAAATCACCGGGTAAATAAGAGCGGAAAAAGCCGGTCGGGCACTTATTTTATCAGCTTCATAAGTTTCCAGGTCGAATTTTGTAGAAAGCGTTGCAGCAAGATGGCCTCCTGCTGAGAACCCCATCACGCCAATTTTTTCCTTGTCGAGGTTCCATTTTTCGGCATTTCCCCGGATTATTCTCATAGCTTCCTGTGCATCTTGTAAAGGCCCGATCGCTTTATTTTCCATAATTTCATCACTGGGCATTCGATACTTTAAAACAAAGCCGGTTACTCCAAGAGACTTTAGCCACCTGGCCACTTTGAAACCTTCTTTTTCAATAGCCAAATGTCCATATCCGCCGCCAGGCAATATGAGAACAGCTGTTCCATTGGGATTTTCAGGAGAAAAAACACTTATTTCAGGTTGGGTCACCTTACTGGTGCCAGTAAGCACTCCGTTTCTCATCACCGGTTGCTCCTGGTAATTTTTAGCTGATATAGCACCCGGGATTTTATCTGGCCATACTGGAAGAACTTCCTCCTGGGAAAAAAACAAATTACATTGAAACAGAATAATTACTATAACTAGAAGTCTTTTATAATCCATATCTTTTAATAAAAGCCGTTTTCAAGTTTATAAACTTCACTTCCTGCTAACAGGAAACATCCTAAACCATAATCTTCAAAATCAGGTACTTTATCGTAAGATAGTGGCTGTCCATCTTTTGGCTCTTTTCCTGTTGATTGCAGATAGCCTAAAAAACCGTTGTCATGAAGACCCTTTTCTGTCATTGCCCTCCAGCCTTTTTCAATAACCGGTAAATATTTCCCTTTGTCCAGGAGATCATTATTAACACCGTAAGCCATAGCATAAACGAATAATGCGGTTCCTGATAACTCCGGTCCGCCAAAATGATTTTCATCGTGTAGACTAACATTCCAAAATCCATCTTCACGCTGAACTTCAGTAAGGGCCTCAGCCATTGTTCTCAGATCATCGATATACTGGTCTCTGTGAGGTGCATCTTCAGGGATGATTGAAAGTACTCTGGCCAGAGCGCCGGCTACCCAGCCATTTCCACGGCTCCAATAACTATCTTCACCATTAGGTTCGGTATAGGGAGGGTCAAAATCGGCATCACGCCACCATAATCCGTCTTCTTCATTGAACAATCCTTTTTCGCCTTCCTTATTACGAGTGTACATATACATTTCATACATCTTCTGGAAGTAACGAGGATCCTTTTCCAGAACTCCCATTTTAGAAAAAACTGGCATTCCCATCTGGATGGCATCTATCCAGTCCCAGTCGCCATTTTGTGGGGTATGCAGGAATTTCTGCATACAAGCCCTGGTATTTTTCAGCTTTTCTGAATCAGGTTCCAGATTATAAAGATCAATATAGGTTTGCGCCGCACAGTAGTCATCCGCATTTCTGGTTTCGTTACCACTGCGGAAGCCCCAGTCATGAAAATTTGCCCAATCTAATGCATACTGGTAATACTCCTTTTTGGGATAAATTTCATGAAGCGCCATTAAGCCTTCGTAGTAAACAGCGCGTGTCCAGATGTTGCTGGGACGCTCTTTATTGGTAATGATTGTTTTGCCTACATCAGGCCATTTTTGCATAAAGTAATTATTGGCCAGTTGCATTTGTTTTAAAACTTGTGTACGGTCAAAACTTTCCTGTGCAATAATAATGCTGGAAAAACTCAGTAAAAAGGTAAAAACTATAAATGATTTTGCTTTCATGTTTAAATATTAATTCTGTTTAATGAGAGGGGTTAAGGTTACTGGTCCTAATAATCCTGAAGGAGTAGGAGACCATTTAGTTGCATCAAATTTTTTATAATCCTTATCTACCATATTTATTTCATAAAAAATCTTCCATTCTTCACCTCTTTGCTCCAGGTTTCTGAGGCGGTTTGCAGCAAGATTAGTGACCTCAACGCGAATGCTGTTCTCTCCCGGTTTTAATTCATCTATTCTAAGCTGAAAGGGATTAGACCAGGCCGTTCCTATAAATTTTTCATTAATCCATACTTTAGCACTTTCCCGCACATCCCCAAGCTCAAGAAGCCATGCATCTGCATTTGAGTCCGGTTTTTCAAATTTTGAAGTGTAGGCTGCTGTTCCTGAAAAGGCTTCTGCTGTTTCGCTCATTTCAACCCAGGATTCAGGTTTCTCTATTGTAGTATTTTCTGGTAAATTTGGTCCGCCTTTTAAAAATTCTATATTCCAGGAATTATCAATCTCATATTTTACTGCCGATGTTTCATAATATGGCCATTCTACCAGATCTTCCGCAGGATCTGTTATAAAAAATATAGATTCGCCAGGCAAGATTTTTGCTTTTACACTAATTCCGTTTTTCAGGTCCTGTAATTCAGCCAGGCCCTTTTCGCCGGTTTCTGGATTAAAAATTGCAACCACTTCTGAATTTACATTTAGGGGAAGGTATCCGTTAAAGGCTTTTGAAGTATGATTAACAACAAAATAGATTGTCTGGCTGTCTTTTTTTCTTCTAATAAATTTTAAGCCGGTCTCTACAAGGGTTTCAGGATAAATATTTATTTTTTTCAGGGCTGAAACAACATCTGTATCAGGTCTCGTCAGGTTTTGATTGGAGTTGATAAGTTGTTTAAGTTCTTTGTTTTTTGATTCGAACTGAAAAAGTCCAGGCACAGACTCCGGAATGCCTTTAAAAATGATACTTCCTCCTTTTTTTTTTAACTGAAGCAGTTTTTGTAGAGTTTCCAGAGGCATCTTATCTGAGGCCGGAACTACAATACTTTTATAACTACCTCCCGGAAGTTGAATTTTACCATTTTGCACGGTGGCCTTTTCTATAAAATCATCAGAAATAAAATCCAGGCTATAACCCTTTTTCATCAGATCTGTGGCGGTGGTATAGAAGTCCCTTCCATGTAACCATTCATTTAGGGAATGGATTTTAAACTGGAAAAAGAGCGAACCGTCTAAATAATCATCCCAAACATCATAAATCGGCCAGTAAAGCAGTAAATCGTTATCCGGTTTTCCAGATTGAAGCAGGGTCTGGCAATTAGTTAGATAAGAAAACATTGCCGGTGCATCTTCCCATATGGTATTTATGGGAGAAAAATTAACGGAGGCATAAAACTTCCATCCCGGCCATTCGGCCCTTTCGGGAGAATAAGTGGTGCCGTGAAAGAAGATATGGTTTATCCCGTTTAATAGTAATTCTTCCGCTTCAGGTTTGGTTTGCGATAGGGCGGTTTTAAAATGGTCACGTAACCAGGTGAAACTCTCGGAGGATGTTAATGGTTTGCCTGATATATTTGCTGCAGAGGATGAGAATTTTAGCATTACCGGGTCGGCATCCCCCTCCCGGATATTGTTCGCTTCTCTCCGAAGTCCTGGAATATCAAAAGGCATGGATCCAAAAGTTTCACACTCGGGAATATCTGCCCCGGCATAAAGGTCAATGAGGTTGCCGGGTGAACCGTGAGCCTGCAGCCTGGTTTTTAGATTTTTTTTGTTTGCCCATTCTGTCCAATCTTCTTCAAAATTGTAAAGCAGCAATTCTGATATGGTCTGGCGGTAATCACTCCTTACCCGGCTTGCTTTTTCATTATTTTTTTCTTTACTAATTAGCAAAGGCAAGAATGGCTTAAGATCATATCCACGCCTATTTTTAAATTCCTCAAAGAATTGGGGCGTGAAATCTGTATCATATACTTCGTAACTGTCATTAAATACTGCCCTGGGCTTATTATCCAAATGCTTAAAAGCCTCATTATAAGGCTCAATATAATCCCGAAAAGCCTCGCTGGAATAGTGGTCTAATGTAAAACCCTGACCACCAGGAGCCGCTCTTTTTACTTTTTGTCCGGTTTTACCTGCAAACACGGCGTATATAACGTAATTATCTTTTTTTGCTTTCCAGTTAAGATGATTATCTTTAGTTAATATAGAAGAGAGGTCTTTATATGAGCCTTCATTGCCGTAGGCCAGTACATACAAAAGATCTGCAGGTTGTTTCTCTTTAGTGGTATCGGGAATAATTTTTTGTTTTAAACGCCTACCTTTTTGCAATTCATATTTTCTCACCACAAGTTTTGTAGCAGCATATTCTCTTTCTACCTGTGGCCCGCCATATGGCCAGCCAGTTCCAAGGACCATGTCCACTCCCATTTCAAGACTGTCTGCCACATGAATCGTATGGTCTACAATATCCAGCCATTCCGGGGATAAATGGTCTAAAAAATTTTCTTCTTCTCCTTTCACACCATAGATGGGTGTGATCTCAACCCCACCAATCCCTGCGCTATCTAGAGCAATAAGATTCGTTCTTATGTTTTCCTTATCTACGGCATTACCCATCCACCACCAGCGGGTCCAGGGCTTTTTTATATGGGTTATTTCAGAAAGTTTTTTATTAGGAGGTTCCTGACAATTATAATTTTGAAAACACAAAATACTTAAAGCTAAAAAGGAAATAAACTTTTTATGAAAAGTTCGAAGTTTCATACTGGCTTGAAATTTTTACGGGATTTAATCAAAAGGACTAATTTTGGCTTCTTAAAACTATAGCATTTTTCTAATCTTTTCAGAGATTCCTGATCTAAACATCTTGAATTAGGAGAGAAAATTATCAGAAATATGGATATTTTGTATCCTGTGCCGTCCTGTTAACCCTTCATATTTACATTCTTTTACGTAGCCGGCTAAACAGTTCTCACAGTAAAGTACAGGATGCTAACCAAAAGATGCCACTGTAAATTTAGATGTGAAAACTGAAATCCAGGATATTTCCTTAATGATATAGTAATTAAAATGCTTTTACCTTTTGAGAAAAGCATAAAGATGAAATTAAGAGACTCATGAAAAATTCACAATTTTACCTTAAGTTCATAATTTTCTTAATTCTCCTGGCAGGTGTGGGGTGTGAAGGTTCCAGTAAGGAGGAGAGTAAAGTTAGGAGTGATTCCAAGCCAAACGTAATTTTAATCATTGCCGATGACGCAGGCTGGAATGATGTCGGCTATCACGGTTCAGAGATTAAGACACCAAATATTGATAATCTTGCAAAAAACGGAGTTCAGCTTAACCGGTTTTATGTTTATCCCACCTGTTCTCCTACCAGGGCAAGTCTTATAACCGGTTTGCCAGCCAGCCGACTGGGAATTGTTGCGCCTATAAGTGGGAGAAGTGAAATGACTCTCCCTGATAGTATCAGGACGCTGCCCCAAATTTTACAAAGGGGAGGTTATTCTACAGCTCTATTAGGGAAATGGCATTTAGGTTTAAAAGCGAAGAGCGGTCCAAGTGCCTATGGTTTTGATTATTCCTATGGGTTTTTACATGGTCAGATTGATCAATACGAACATACTTATAAAAACGGTGATTCCAGTTGGCATAGGAATGGTAGTTTTATAACAGAAGAAGGCCATGTGACTGATTTATTAGGTGCGGAAGCAATTGAATGGATTGACCGGAAAAGTTCGGATTCCTCGCCTTTCTTTTTGCAATTGGCTTATAGTGCTCCTCATGTTCCATTGCAAGAACCTAAAAAGTGGAGAGAGATATATCGACAGATAGTTACAGATAGTTCACGTCTAGATTATGCGGCGGCAATGACCCATATGGATCAATCAATCGGCAATGTACTTCAAAAAATTCAGGAGGAAAATCTGGAAGATGATACCATCATAATTTTTATAAGTGATAATGGTGCTCAGAAAAACTGGTATCCGGATACACAGTATAATGGAAGGTTTGGTCCTAATCCAACTTTGGGAAGTAATTATCCATTTAGAGATTATAAAACTTCAAATTATGAAGGAGGCATAAGAGTACCTGCACTAATCTACTGGAAGAATCACTTATCCAGCGGGATTAACAATAACTATATCTCTGTAATTGATTTAATGCCTACAATATTATATATGACGGGTATTCAATCCTCGGTTCCATATGGAGAGGGTACAAATATGTGGAATTCTATTGCTGACAAAAAAAACATACCGAATACTATATACACTCGTGGCCATCTTCAGGAAAGTATAATAAAGAATCCCTGGAAACTTATCAGGACCAGACACCTTGAAGGACCTTCAGATTTTGAATTATACAATATTGAAAAAGATCCGGAAGAACAAAAAAACAGGATCAGTGAAAATCCTGAAATATTTAGTAAGCTTAAAGATCTGATGCAAAAGCAATTCACTTTGGATCCTCAAGAGGTAAATGTAGGATTGGGAATTACCAATTAACAAGTAGTTGCCGCCTTCACTTAAAAACTAAATTTATCTTAATTAAGGCGATCAAAATTAATCAAAAACTTAAAATATTAAGACTTATCCAGTACAGTACAGGATACTTAAAATGACATTCCTGAATATATTTGATTGAAATTCTTATTAGCGCAATCGATTGAAATTTCAGGGTTACAAACTTTCGATTAGAATAGACTTCACATCGTATATAAGGACCTGGCTAAAAAAGTGTTAATAGAGAATTAATAAAATTGGAAAGGCTAACTAAAAATTAAATTATGAATCAAAACAAGATTTCTTTTAAGACTTTGGCGTGTTTTCTCACCATGGTCTTTTTCTTAAGCGGATATGCTCAGGAGAGCACAGTGACTGGAACAGTCATTTCTGCTGATGGAGTTCCTTTACCTGGAGTGAACGTTATTCAAAAAGGGACTTCCAACGGTGTGGTTACCGATTTTGATGGAAATTATTCAATTAATCTCGAAGCAGATGCAACACAGGTTCTGGTTTTTTCTTTTATCGGATTTCAAACCCTTGAAGAACCTGTGAATAACCGATCAACTGTTAACGTGACCTTGCAAGATGGTAGTGAATTGGATGAAGTGGTGGTGATAGGTTATGGTACGCAAAGAAGGAGTGATGTAACGGGTGCTATATCTTCTATTGGTGCTGAAAGTATTCAGGATGCACCACCCGTTGCACCAGAACAAATTTTACAAGGTAAAGTAACAGGGGTCAATATCGTTCAGAATAGTGGGCAGCCTGGATCTGGTTCAACAGTGAGAATTAGAGGTATTAGTTCTATTTCTGCTGGTAATAATCCTTTATACGTAGTAGATGGGGTTCCTTTGCAGTTCGGGAGTGCCAATAACACGGTGCAATTGGGTCCTCAGGGCGGAACTACTGCATTCTCTAATGAAGTTGCAAACCCGTTAAATATTATAAACCCTGCAGATATTCAAAGTATAGATGTTTTGAAAGATGCTTCTGCAACTGCAATTTACGGTTCAAGGGGTGCAAATGGAGTTATTATTATAACTACAAAAAATAAGGAGGGACTTGATGAAACACTTTCCTATGATAACTATTTCGGGGTGGCAAATGTGAGGGAAACCTTACCATTCTTATCTGCAGAGCAGTATAGGAATTATGCCGAAAGTATTAATGAACCATATCCTGACCTTGGAGCTAATACAAACTGGCAGGAAGAAATATTCAGGTCGGCTTTTACGCAGAATCATAATCTTTCTTTCTCTGGCGGGTCGCAGACTACAAAATTCAGGGCTTCTTTTGGATATACTTCTCAAGAAGGTGTCATTCTTTCGAATGAACTGGAAAAATATACTGGAAGATTTAACGGTACTCATAGGGCTTTAGACGGAAGACTTCGAATAGGGGTTAACATGACTTATGCTAATCTTATTGATGATAAGGTTGCCATTTCATCAAGTATAAATAATGAAGGTGGGAATATTTTAAAAGATGCCTTAAGATGGGCGCCAACCCTACCGGTATACAATGACGACGGTAGTTTTTATCAGGTAGGGGAATTGAGGATTAACCCGGTTTCCTGGGTAGAAGTGGAAGACCTTAACAAGACTGATTATTTTATAGGTAATACAGATGTGAAATTTGATATAATCGAAGACCTGACATTTGGGTTAAATCTAGGATACTCTAATGAAAGAGTAGATAGATATACTCTTGCACCTGAAACTCATCCTTCTGCAGAATCTGAAGGAGGTCGGGCCTCAATCAGTAAATTTAAAAATACCACTGCATTAATTGAGACTACACTTAATTATGACAAACAAATCAATGAGGATAATTATCTAAGTATGTTGGTGGGTTATTCCTTTCAAAGGTTTCAGAATGAAAACACATTTACTCAGGCGAATCAGTTTGTTTCCACAGCAACAAAATGGAATTTAATTCAATCAGGAAACACACTGGCGAATACATCTTTTAAAGACGCAAACAGATTGGCATCTTATTATGGGAGGGTTAACTATAAACTAAAAGATAGATACCTTCTTACTTTTACTTTAAGGAGAGATGGTTCAAGCAGGTTTGGACCAAATAACCGTTGGGGTACATTTCCTTCTGGAGCCTTTGCATATAATATTTCAAATGAAGAATTTATGGAGGACAGTAAAGTTAGTAATCTTAAATTCAGATTGGGTTATGGTATAACTGGTAACCAGGAGATACCTAATAATTTATATAGAGAGCAACTTTCTATTGCTGGATCCAGCGTGTATGTTTTTGGAGGTCAAGCTATTCCTAGTGTATTGCCTACTAATTATGCAAACCCCAATTTACAATGGGAAGAAACCAGTCAATTAAATGTCGGTGTTGATTTCGGATTTTTCGATCAGAGGCTAACAGGTACTATGGATTATTATCAAAAGAAAACAGATAATTTATTACTGAACTTTTCTACAGCTGCTCCATCTGTGGTTTCTTCTCAATGGGCGAACGTTGGTGAAGTAGAAAATAAAGGTTTTGAATTTGGAGTAACCGGAGACATTGTTGAATCAGATAATTTTTCTTGGACTTCTAATTTGAACTTTTCAACCAACGAAAATGAGGTAATTAGTCTTTCTAATGAAAACTTTCAAAGAGATGAAATCAGAACAGTAGATGGTTCTGGTGTAGTTGGTTTTCAAACTGGGATCCAGATTATTAGACCAGGATTACCTATCGGATCATTTTACGGAAGAAAGTTTACTGGATTGGATAGTGAGGGAATGGAAACCTTTCTTGACGAAGACGGAGATGGTGAAGCAGATCTTCTTGTTATAGGAAATGCAAACCCCGATCTCGTTTATGGATTTAATAATAATTTCAGATATAAACAATTTGATGCCGCTGTAAATATTCGTGGGGTATTAGGAAATGATATTTATAATAATACGGCTGCAGAATTTTCATATCCAGTTTCAGCACCCGGCCTTAATGTACTTGAATCGGCCCTTACGAATGGATTAAGCAGAGACGAACAGGCAGAGTTTTCTTCCAGATGGTTAGAGGATGGAAGCTATCTAAGACTGGATAATCTGAGTGTGGGATATACTTTTAAAACTGAGAATATCTCTCTGTTGAAAAAAGCTAGAATTTATGTTACCGGTAAAAACCTTTTTGTGATAACCGATTATTCCGGGTATGATCCTGAGGTTAATACAAGAGCGGTTGGAGTAGATTATCTGGCTTATCCAAGACCTACCACATATTTAATTGGAGGTAGTGTAACATTTTAATAAAATATTGAAGAGATTATGAAAGCAATTAAAACTAAATTTAGAATAAAGGTGATCGCGGCCCTGAGTATGGCCATGCTCGTTCTAGGTTCTTGTTCTCTTGAGGAGGAAACCTATTCAATCTACACACCAGAAAGTTTTTACTCTAATGATTTTCAAGTATTATCATCTCTTTCTGGAATATATCGAAATTTTGCGGGTATTACCGGAATGGGAGTGGAATACCGTACCCTCGAATTGTCAGCAGATCAGGTTGTTGTGCAGGCAAAGATCCAAGGCTGGTGGGGAGGTGATAATTTCTGGCAGCTTATGGAACATGACTGGAACCCCGATCACGCATATATATCAGGTACCTGGGATACCTTTTTTGAAACAGTGGGGCAAACAAATGCGCTTCTAAGCTCTTTAGAGGATTCTTCTTTAGACGTTACAGGGCCTATAGGGGAACTAAGAGCTTTAAGAGCATATGCCTACTTTTTTCTAATGGATCTTTTTGGGAACGTACCAATATTTACAGAACCAAAAGTTGACCCTCTAAATTTACCAACACAAAACTCCCGTACTGAAGTTTTTGAATTCGTAACTTCAGAACTCAAGGCAGCTGCCGAAGCACTTCCTTCAAAATCTGAAGCCGGAAGTGATTATTATGGAAGATTAACTAAAGAAGCAGCCTGGTCTTTATTGGCGACAATTTACCTGAATGCTGAAGTATATACCGGTACTCCAATGTACGCCGAGGCAGAAGAATATGCCGATAAAGTTATAAACTCAGGTTCCTACAGTCTTTTACCTAACTTCTTTGATAATTTTGTACCTGATAATCAAAATAATGCTGAATTCATTTTCGGTGCAGTTTATACTCCGGAAGTGGCTGGAGGGATTGGACACCCGCTGGTTCAAAAAGTACTTCCGGGAATTTCTGGAGGTCTATTTGGATTGCCTTATACACCGCAAAACGGATTTGCTACAAGACCATCTATCTATAACGCCTATACAGATCAGGATGTAAGAAAAGATGTATTTATAGGCTATGGTCCCTTGATTGACCCTCGAAATGGAGAAACGGTAATGGTAGAAAGAATTGTTCCTGATAATAATTCTGCATTATATGTGCCAGGAGTTTCTACTGAAGGACCGGTGCCTTATGAGATAATTCCAGCTACCGGTATTAGAAGCCAGCCAATGAATGCTGGTATAAAATGGATTAAATGGCAGATAGACCCTAACACTCAGGGAGGAAACGCAGGTAATGATATTGCTTTTATCAGATATGCGGATATTCTTTTAATCAAAGCTGAAGCTATGGCGCGCCAGGGAGATCTTGAAGGTGCCAAAGCATATGTTAATATGGTTAGAGAACGAAGTAATGCTGAAGCTTTTACTTCAATTACCCTGGAAGATATTCTTGAAGAAAGAAATAGGGAATTAGCATTTGAGATGACCAGAAGAAGAGACCTGATAAGGTTTGGGGAATTCACTGAAGCCTGGGAATGGAAACCAGCTTCAGAGCCTTTTAGAACTTTATACCCAATACCACAAAGAGCTATAAATGCCAACCCTAACTTAGAACAGAATCCTGGCTACTAAATTTCTTGAATTAGTTTAATATAGTTTAGTTGAATTGTGAAAAGGGGCTGTGGATTATCATGGCCCTTTTTTATTGAAAAATAAGAATCATGATATCAAAAAAAATAATTAGTAAAATTTACAAGGCTTTTTTATCTAGAAGTAAAAATATATGTTTGGTGATCTTTATTTTTTCCTGCATTCAGCTTAGCTCTGCCCAAACGGTGGAAGGAAGGGATTATTCTTCGAGGGCTAATGTAGACCATACTTTTGATATGGCAGGTGAGGATATCTTTGGACAACGTTTTCCTTCAGAGAATTTCACTTATGAAGATAAGGCTACAGGAGTCAAAATAAATGCGCTTACTACCTCCAGGCATAGTAGTTCCAAAATGTATCAAACGCATCCACAATGGACGTCAGATGGAAGATATATTGTGTTTTCTTCAAATAGGACTGCCCGTGAAGGCAGGGGCCGTCAGTATTATGCCATATCTATGGATGATTATGAGATCGTCCAGATCACAACCGGTGATAGATCCAGGAGTTTCCATTTAGGCTGGAAAAGTGGGAATGCTTATTTCATTGATAATAATAATATTATAGAACTGGATCTGGATCGCTTGCTGGCGGATAGTGAAAAACAATCGGTGGGTCTGCCCGGAGAATATGAGAAAATTATTGCCAGTATACCGCTAGATATAGATCCCTCAGGAATAGGATTGGATGCTGAAGAAGATAGGGTCTTTTATTCTACCAGAATTGATGAAAATACTTCGGCCATTTACAGTACTGAGTTCAGTTCTGGAAAAACCATAAAATTAAAAGAAGTACCTTTTCGCATAGGTCACCTGCAGGCTAACCCTTATGTATCGGGTGAAATGATGTATTGCTGGGAAACAGGAGGTGATTCGCCACAAAGGATATGGTACTTAAGTGTAGGTGAAAACGGTGAGATTAATAACAGGCCACTTTTCGAGGAATCTGAATCCGATTGGGTTACTCATGAAGTTTTCATGGGACCAGATCATGTGGCTTTTAACGTGATGGGGCATCTGGACCGGCTTAAAAAAAACAGAACGGGTATTTTTTCCCTGAATTTACGAAATGGTGATTTAAAGTTTCACGGGCAAACTGATGGAGGTGGTTACTGGCATACCAGTGCTACTAAAGATGGTAAATGGATCGCTGGTGATACTTTTGATGGCAGATTATTCCGTATAAATGCAAATGACACTTCAGATGTTACTCTACTTACACAGGGTCACAGATTGTTAAGTAAAAGTCCCTTCTCCGAAGAAGCTCATATGCATCAGTCCGTAAGCCCAGATGGTAGATGGGTACTTATCAATTCAAGTTATTTTACAGATAATGATATCATGTTGGTGCCTTTACACCCTCAAGAAAAGAAATAGTCTTAACTCAATCTCTAACATATGAAAAATGATATCTCCATTCCTTTACTTCTAAAATTTGTTTTGGGTATACTTGTTTTTGGAGCTTTTCAAAATACCTATTCACAGGAAGCCCCTGTTGTAAAATTAGATTGGTTAGGGGAGGATACCTCGGCAATGGCTACAGGAGTAAGCTGGGGAGTTCCTTTTAATAAAGGAATTGTAAAAACCGGAGATTCTTTTAGTTTGAAAGATCCTAAAGGGAGTGAACTTCCAATACAATCTTGGGATCTGGCATACTGGCCAGATGGATCTTTAAAGTGGGTAGGCTTTGCTTCTGTTGTTCAGGCTGGGGACGATGATCTGAGACTGGAGTTGGCCAGTAAACATCATGGTACTGCTAAAAAGACATTGCAGGTTCAGGAGAATCCCACAAACTTTATAATTGATACAGGAGTTTCGGAATTTATGATTCAAAAAAAAGGCGACAGGATGATTGAATCTATTTTCGTAAAAAATAAAAAAATAAGTTCGGGAGGACGTTTAATCTGTATTAAGCAGGAAGGTCCTGATGTAGAAATTGGAACTCCACCAGTTCTAAAGAAATATATAGGAGAAATTTCAAAGGTCTCTGTTGAGCAAAGCGGACCTGTTCGTGCTGTCCTGAAAATTGAAGGAAATCATGAAGGTGAGAACGGGGAAAGTTGGCTGCCATTCGTTGTGAGGCTTTATTTTTATTCCGGTCTGGAATCGGTAAAAATGGTTCACACAATTATCTATGATGGAGACCAGTATAATGATTTTATTCGGGGTCTTGGTGTAAGCTTTGAATTACCTTTGGATGAAGAAATTCATAACAGGCACGTTCGATTTTCAGGTGATAATAAAGGTTTCTGGGATGAGCCAGCGCAACCTGTAAATGGTAGGGTCAAACTGTATCAGGATAGTACAAATCTCTATGAGAAGCAGCTTAAAGGGAAGCGATTGCCTAATAGGGATGAATTTTCAGAACGGAAACAAATCCTGCTAGATCATTGGGCATCTTGGAACGACTTCAAGCTGGTGCAGAACAACGCCGAAGGTTTTGTTATAAAAAAAAGAACTAATGATCAAAGTTCCTGGATAGATGCAGGTGCTGGTGAAAGATCCCGAGGACTCGTATTTGCAGGAGATGTTTCAGGAGGGCTTGCTGTTACTATTAGGAATTTCTGGCAATCTTACCCCAGTGCTCTTGAGGTAAGAAATCTCAAAACTGATAAAGCCGAAATTAGGGCCTGGCTTTGGTCTCCCGAAGGTCCGGCAATGGACTTAAGGCCATATGATACACTTGCGTGGGGGCATTCTCTAGAAGCCAGTTATGAAGATGTGCAACCCGGGCATAGCACTCCGGAAGGGATTGCAAGAACGAGTGAGCTTTTACTCTTTGCAACTCCGGAAGTACCTTCTTTGGAAAAATTAAATGCCATTGCCAAAATGGGGAATAATCCACCGTTGTTAACTGCCTCTCCCCAATATATTCATAGTATCCCTGTTTTTGGAGCATGGAGTTTGCCAGATCACTCATCAAAAGGCAAAATATGGCTTGAGAATCAGTTGAAAAAAGCTTTTGATTTTTACCAGGCCCAGGTGGAACAACGTAACTGGTACGGCTTCTGGGATTATGGGGATGTAATGCATGGTTATGATGAAGATCGTCATGAATGGAAATACGACATGGGTGGTTATGCCTGGGATAATACTGAATTAATGCCCAATATGTGGTTGTGGTATCAATACTTAAGAACAGGAAAGCAAGATGTCTTCCGCATGGCTGAGGCCATGACAAGACATACTGGCGAAGTAGATGTTTATCACGCCGGCCCATTTAAAGGATTAGGATCAAGACATAATGTACTGCACTGGGGAGGAGGAGCTAAGGAAGTTAGGATAGCTCAGGCCGCGCTTGGCAGGTTTTATTATTATCTCACCACAGATGAACGAACCGGAGATTTGATGAGGGAATCAGTAGAAGCTTCAAACAATGCTATAGGAGAACTTGATCCGCTACGGTTGATTTTGGACAAAAGTGAGTACCCTACACATGCAAGAGTGGGGCCCGATTGGCTGGCCCTTGTAGGTAATTGGATGACAGAATGGGAACGTACTGGAGATAATAAATACCGGGATAAGATTTTAACGGGAGTAGAGAGTTTTTCAAAAATGCCATATGGATTCTTTTCAGGAAAAGAAGGTGCGTTCGGTTATGACCCGGAAAGTGCAAAATTGTATCAATTGGAACCAGATCATATTGGAGAATCACATTTATCTGTTTTAATGGGTGGGCCAGAGATCGCTTATGAATTAACGCCGCTGCTTGAAAATAAGAAATGGAGCGAATTGTGGTTGCAATTTAGTAAATTGTACGGTGCACCAGTTGTAGAAGTAAAAAAGGAATTTAATCGTGAAGTTAAATTGGGAGACGTCGCACCATGGTACTCCAGACTTGCTGCCTATTATTATAGTAAAACTGGCAATGAAAAATATGCCCGAAGAGCATGGGAGACTTTTCTCGCGGACAATCCTTGGGGTGATTATACTACTTTTAATTCCACAATATACGATGAACCGGAAAGTCTTGAACCGGTTGATGAGGTGAAAGGTGTATCTACAAATAACACTGCACAATGGTCTTTGAATGCCATTCAACTTTTAGAGCTTGTGGGAGATCAGTTTCCAGAAGATCATCCCCGGTTCAAAGATTCTGAATAATAATATGTATTAAACTGAAAATAAAGATTATTAACAATGAAAAAAACAACAATAGTTGTAATTCTGCTTATTTGCATAATTTCAATTCAATGTAAAGATCAGGAGGGAAAAAATAGAGTAGCAGAATCTAAAGAGGTAATATTGAAAAACCTGTCTCCAGATACCTTATCCAGTAAGCCAGTTGTAATTCAACGATCTCAGCTAAAAATTGAAGATTCTTCCCGGTTTCCGGTTTTGAGCTTTCAGGGTAAAAGAATTCCGATTCAGTTATCTGATAATGATGGGGATAACAATTGGGATGAAATTTTCCTGGTTACCGACTTTGCTCCTGAAGAGACTAAAAATCTTCAATTGGAATGGGTTGATGAAGAGCCGGAATACGAGGTTAAAACCAGTGCTAGATTTGGAAAAAGAGATTCGAAAGATGAGAAAGTAATGCCAGCTACCGAAACCAGCCTTACTAAAGATGAAATGCCGGAAAAACAAGGATTTCAGAAGTATCAAACAGATGGTCCTACATGGGAAAATGATAAGGTTGGGTTCAGGCAATACCTTGATGGAAGATTTTCCAAGGATATTTTTGGAAAAAAAATATCCGATATTTCTCCAGAAGATGTAGGCATTAATGAGGAAGGCGCAGTTGAAGATAATTACCATGTGATGGAAGATTGGGGACGGGATATCCTGGCAGTAGGGAATTCAGTTGGTGTTGGCGGGTTTGGTTTATTCGTTAATGATACGGTTAGACGGCTGGGTGCATTAGTGACCGATACGGTTAGTAATGTCGAAAAAACAGATTTCAAAATCCAGGAAGAAGGACCTGTAAAATCAGTTCTTAAGTACAATTATGAGGACTGGTCTGCAGGTGGTAACTCCTATGATGTTGAAGAATTAACCACAATATGGCCGGGGATTTATGGCTTTAAAAACTCTGTAAGCGTTTCTGGTTTAAAAGGAGAGGAAAAGCTGGCTGTTGGAATGGTTAGTATTAATAATCAAAACCCCGTGAAAGAGGTTGAGATAAATGATGATTGGGTAGCCCTTTTAACTCATGACCATCAAACTTATGAGCGGGAGTGGATTTTAGGGCTCGCTCTAATTCTTCCGAAAGGAAATTATACTGGTTATACAGAAGCACCAAAAGAAGGTAAATTAACCGACTCTTATCTGGCAAAATTGAATATAGAGAATGGTAAACCCGTTGAATATTACGTCATAGCCGGCTGGGAATTAAGCCAGGAAGAACGATTTGCCGATTCTGAATTTTTTGAAGAATATGTCCTGAAAACCGTAAATCAGATTTCTTCGGAAATAGAAGTGGAGGTTAATTAGGATGAAAGGGATGAGAAGATATATCTGGATATTTTGTTTGAGTGTAGTTTGCTTTTTTGTTTCCTGTAAGTCCCAAAACCTTGTGAAGCTGGGAAGTTTTAACGTGGAAAAAAATAGTCTGCTTTACCAGGATTCTTTTGAAAATGGATTGGATAAATGGGTGGTGGAAAAGGAATCGGTCGGCAATTCTGAAGTTTTTACAGAAAATGACAGGTTGATTATTGATGTTGGCGGTGGAGCAACTGTTTGGTTTCATGAAAAAATTGATTCCCCGAATATTCTTATTCAATACGATAGAACAGTGATTATTAATAATGGGGAAAATGACAGGCTTTCAGATCTTAATCAGTTCTGGATGGCCAAAGATCTCGGCAATAAAAATCTATTTACCCGCTCCGGCTCGTTTAGAGAATATGATTCTTTAAGAATGTACTATGCCGGAATAGGAGGAAATAGAAATTCGACAACCAGGTTCAGGAAGTATCATGGTGACGGGGAACGTGAATTAATTCACGATTTGAAAACTGAGAAATATTTGCTTGAACCAAACAAGTCTTATTTTGTTCAGATTTTGGTGTTGGACGGTGTTACAAAAGTTTTTGTGAACGGCGAAGAATACCTCTCCTACCTTGATAAAGATCCCTTAACCGAAGGTTACTTTGGTTTTAGAACCGTACAGTCGCATCAGAAAATTGATGATTTCAAGGTATTTTCTATAAATCAAAAATAAATTTAAGCATATGATGATTAGCCTGCTAACACTAAAAGAGAAGATACTGTCAAATAAATCTTATTACCTGCTTTTATTCTTTCTCTACTCGTTAACCAGCTGGTCACAAGATAACAGAAGCTTCAAAATTTTCCAGTTTCCAGTCGATAAAATTCCAGCAATTAATGGAGATACAAAAGACTGGGATATAGTTCCTGCCAGTTATATAGTTGGTATGGATGAGCTTTGGGAAGATAGCGGAAAGCATAAAGAAGTTGATTCTTCTAATCTGGCTGTACAGGTAACCGTAGGTTGGGTTAAAGGATTGAACAGGTTATACTTTCTTTACGAAGCTTATGATGATTATTGGGATTTTTCGCTGCCAGGACTTCATAATGATACTTTTGAAGTAATTGTAGATGGCGACCAGTCCGGTGGACCATTTATTGATCGTTTTCATCCGAATAGAAACATGGATATCATGGATGCCTTTTATTCTTTCCACGGAGTACATGCTCAGAATTATCATATTTTCACCCCCGCAAAAGGAAAAGACTGGACAATGGTTTGGGGCAGTCAGCCATGGATAAAAGATTTACCCTATTCCAATGCGGCTTACTCTTATGATTTTGAGGCTGGTGGAAATGGGAAGCTAATTCTTGAATTTTGGATCACCCCTTTTGATTATGCCGGCAATGACCCTTCCCGTGCCGTAAAATCTATTCTGAAGGAAAATAAAAACATTGGTCTGTCCTGGGCAGTGATCGATTACGATGATGTGGAGAAAAAGTCTAACAATGGTTTCTGGAATCTTTCAAAAGAGCATACTATGTATGGCAATGCATCCTATGCTTTACCTTTTCAGTTAATGCCACTGGAAGCTCAATTTCAAGCTGATCTATTAGCAGACTGGTCTTTTAAGATTTTAAATATGAGCCGGCGACAGGTAGCCTTTTTTGACAAATCTCATGGAGAGATAACATCTTGGGAATGGGCTTTCGGTGATGGCCGGACTTCAACTGAAAAGAATCCTATTCATACCTATGAAAAAGGCGGAAAATATGTGGTAGTACTTATCGTAAAAGGTCCAGAAGGAGAGTCCCGAAAATCTAAAGTTTGGGATGTTGTAGTGAAATAACACAGGATAGAACGGGACAGATTTCTAATGTTAGACAAGTATCTTACTAAACTTTTATAATAACCTAAAATAAAAATGATGAAATATAAGCAGTTTCTGTTATTGTTTGCCGGGGTATTTTTTCTGGTATCATATAATGTTAATGGTCAGGTTACTGATGCAAATACCCCATTACATCTTTTAAAACCGGATTATCCTACACTCTATAGTGCACCGGAAATAGTAGAGGTCAAGGAGGTGCTGGACAGGGTTTACAAGTTTTTGGACAAAGCTACTCCTGCAGGTGTAATTAGTTTAAAAGATAGCTCTGAGGTTAAAGATTTTAAAAATCTGGATGGGAATATAGCATTTGCGCCAGCATCTTTCCGTTTAACAAGTTATGAATGGGGAGTCACTTATGCAGGAATGTTACTTGCTGGAGAGGCTACCGGCAAAGACTATTTTAAAGAGTATACATACGATAGAGTATCATTAATTGCAGAGATAGCTAACCAGCACAGAGGTAAATCCTTTAAAAGTTCTCCGGTCCATTCCGTTTTGCAGCCGGGAGCTTTGGATGATTCAGGTGCGATTTGTGCGGCTATGATTAAGGCGCAAATCCAGGGACTAAATGCAAATTTAGACCCGGTCATTGAGAATTTCATAGATTATATAAGTAACAAACAATTCCGTTTTGAAGATGGGACCCTGGCAAGAAACAGGCCGCAGGATAATACCTTATGGCTTGACGATTTGTTTATGAGTGTGCCTGCTCTTGCACAAATGGGAAAACGGACCGGAAATAAGAAATATTTTGATGATGCTGTAAAACAGGTTAAGCAATTCTCTGAAAGAATGTTTAATGAAGATAAAGGTTTATACATGCACGGATGGGTGCAGGCAATGGAAGAAAGACCTCAGTTTCACTGGGGAAGAGCCAATGGCTGGGCAATTATGGCTATTGTGGAATTACTGGAAGTGCTGCCAAAAGATCATTCGGGGTATGACTATGTATTGAGCCAGCTACAGGCTCACGTAAAAGGTTTGTCTAAATATCAGGACGGAACGGGATTCTGGCATCAACTTATCGACAGGAATGACACATACCTGGAAACTTCAGCTACCGCTATTTTCGCCTATTCCATACTCAGATCTATCAATCGTGGCTATATAGATAAAATGTCTTATTCACCTATGGCTATCTTAGCCTGGAATGCAGTTTCTACAAAGGTAAATGAACAAGGCCAGGTTGAAGGTACCTGTGTTGGAACAGGAATGGGGTTTGATCCGGCTTTTTACTACTATCGCCCAATAAATAAATATGCCGCTCACGGTTATGGTCCTGTTTTGCTTGCCGGAGCGGAGATGATAAACCTGTTAAAAGCAAACGATTTTGAAATAAACGACAGTTCACTTCAGCTTAAAGTAAATAAGTGAAAATTTTAAA
Source organism: Christiangramia crocea (assembly GCF_022410465.1). Classification (GTDB taxonomy): domain Bacteria; phylum Bacteroidota; class Bacteroidia; order Flavobacteriales; family Flavobacteriaceae; genus Christiangramia; species Christiangramia crocea. The sequence continues at coordinate 26,832 of NZ_JAJSON010000001.1, forward strand.
GGCTTCACTTAATCCTTTTTTCGTCTGTATTGTTTTTGGAACATACCGGGCACTGGATCAGCATAACGAAGTTGATTAGATATTAATTAAAATTAGATTAATAACGGTAAAACTAGAGAAATGAAATTCAGCTTCGTCATAATTACTATAATTTCAGTATTTACAATTTTTCCGGTATCAGCACAAATTGGAAAAAGATTTCCTTCGGAAAGAAAAATAGTTAAAGATCCGGTCACCGGAACTGAATTAATTTTTTTGACCAGTACGCCGGCAGGTGATTCCAAAATATATCCAACACATCCACAATGGACAGCTGATGGCAATTGGCTTATTTTTCGCTCTAATAGAGTTAAAGGGGAAGCAATGGCAGTGAACGAAAAAACAGGGGATCTGGTACAGGTTACAGAAGGAGGATATTCCGGAATGCTGAATATTGCTCAAAATTCTATGAAATTATATTATATGCGGCCAGTTGGAGAGTGGGACGGAAATTGGCGCAGCAAACGTTCTCTTGAAATAATAGAAACCGATTTAGCCGGGCTTTTTGCCGATAGTGAGGCATGTAAAATGAAATCTGCCGAAACATACCAGAGAGTTTGCGGCATCACTCCTGAAGAGATGGGGGCAGGTGGAGATATGGCTCTGGATGCAGATGAAAACTGGGTCTATTTCAGGGTAGGTAAGGAAGAAGCGGAAAAACATCTGGATCCGGATGTTACCATAGAAGAAAATTTTGGTCCGCGTAATATGGGGGCAGGTCCTGGGGGAATTGCCAAAATGAACGTTAACACCGGCGAGATTCAACATGTAGTTTCAGTGCCTTTTCAGGTAGGACATATCCAGGCAAATCTATGGAACCCGGGAGAAATAGTATTTTCCTGGGAGACTGGTGGGAAATCACCACAAAGAACATGGAAGGTTATGGCAGATGGTACTGGCTTACGTCCCCTTTATCCTGAAGCCGATTATGAATGGGTAACTCATGAAGCGGTTATTTCTAAAGATGAAGTGGCCATGGCCATTATGGGGCACAGAGATGTTGATATTGAAGAACATCCTCTTGAAGAAGCAACTACCAGCACTGCAGTTAGAAATCCGGAAAATCCCGGACAGGAAACAAGCTGGGGACCCTCCGGAACCAGGGAAAAACCTACAGGTCTTGCAATTGTTAATCTGAGAACCAGGGAAATGGTCATTGCCGGGCAAACTTCCAAAGGGAGTGGATTGTGGCATGTACATGGTTCACCCGATGGCAGATGGGCAGTAGGTGACGATTTTTCCAGAAGTCTTTATCTTATAGACAGGAATAATAGGGAAATGAAAATGCTTACCACTGGTCATAAACAAACCGCAGCAGATCATCTTCATCCAACTTTTAAACCGGATGGTACAAAAATACAGATTCAGTCTGCCATGCTTTCTGAAGATGGGAGATCAATGAATATTGTAATAGTGCCTGTTCCTGAAGAATGGTTGCAAAGAACATATCCCAGTAAAATTTAAATTTAAAGAATGGAATCCAAAGCTTTTAAAATGAAACTCCTCCCGGGTTTTGAAAAAGAATATAAAAAAAGGCACGATGCAATCTGGCCGGAATTAAGCCGGCTTCTTGCGGAAAAAGGCATTTATGATTACAGTATTTTTCTTGATGAAGAGACTTTAACGCTTTTTGCAGTACAAAAAATTAAAGCAGATGCTGAAGTAGATAAACTTTTTGACGAACCGGTATTGAGAAAATGGTGGGATTATATGGCCGATATCATGGAAACCAATCCGGATAACTCCCCGGTTGAAAGACCCTTGAAAATGTTATTCCATATGGACTAAACAAGATTATGGTCTAAGTTTCCTAATAAATAAATATTTAAAAGATACTGAATGAATATAAGTAGAAGAATTCCTCAAAATATGAAACATTATTTCCTTTGTCTTTTTATTGTACTTACCTCAATGCTAAGTTTTGCTACAGAAAAACACAACATCAAGGATTATGGAGCTGCAGGAGATGGTAAAACGCTGGATACTGAAGCAATTAATAAAGCCATTATGGCAGCGGCAGAGGATGGTGGTGGTATGGTTTACTTTCCAGCAGGCACTTATCTTAGTTACTCCATTAGATTAAAAAGTAACATCCATCTTTACCTGGAAGCCGGAGCTGTTTTAAAGGCGGCAGGGAAGAATGATGGAGGAGTTTATGATGATCCAGGAACAGGTGCAGGGAATGAATATCAGGATTACGGGCATAGTTACTGGAGAAATAGTCTTATTTGGGGAGAAGACCTTAACAATATTACTATTTCCGGTCCCGGAACTATTCTTGGGGAAAATTTAAGCCGGGGGTTTTATGATTATCAGAGATGGGATGAAAAAGGAATTCCGGCGGGAAATCTGATGTGGGAAGGTGGAGGAAATAAAGCCATTGCCCTGAAGCTTTGTACAAATGTAGTTCTGAAGGATTTTACCATCATTAAAGGCGGCCATTTCGGAATACTCGCCACCGGGGTGGATAATTTTACAATTGATAATCTTAAAATTGACACGAACCGGGATGGGATAGATGTAGATGTGTGTAAAAATGTTAGAATTTCCAACTGTACGGTGAATTCTCCTAACGACGATGCAATTGTACTAAAAAGTTCCTTTGCGTTAGGCTACGCCAGAGCTACTGAAAATGTAACCATAACCAATTGCCAGGTTTCAGGGTATGATGTAGGAACATTAATTGACGGTACTTTTAAAACTGAAGAAGGGCACCTGGTACCGGATCAGGAGGGACCAACGGGTAGAATTAAATTTGGAACCGAATCCAACGGCGGGTTCAAAAATATCAGTATCAGCAATTGTGTTTTTGACCACTCACGGGGTCTAGCTCTGGAGACAGTGGATGGAGGTTTGCTTGAGGATGTTACCATAAATAATATTACCATGCGGGATCTTACAAATTCTCCGTTTTTCCTTCGTTTGGCTGGAAGAATGCGTGGGCCCGAGAATACAAGTATTGGAGAATTAAGAAGAGTAAATATTAGCAACATCAATGTTTATAATGCCGATTCGCATTTTTCCAGCATTGTGAGTGGAGTTCCTAACCATAAAATTAAGGATGTGCGTTTCAGTAATATTAATATCTGGTACAAACCACTTGATTCTGCAAAAACTCAAATACAGAAAGTGGTTCCTGAACATATTGAAACCTACCCCGAACCAGCAAAAATGGGAATTATGCCTTCTTATGGTTTTTTCATAAGACACGCACAAAATATTGAAATGCACAATATCAATATTTACCATTTAGGAGAAGAAACAAGGCCAGCGCTAATTTTTGATGATGTTGATGAAGTAGAATTATTTAATGTAGATGCTCAAAAAGCTAAAGGGGCACCAGTGCTTAGAATTAAAGATTCTGGAAATATGGAAATATTAGGTAGTAAAGGCCTGGAAGAGCAAACAATACGCAATATAACTACAGGAGATTATGGGACTTGATAAAATAAGTGTGGAAACAAATATAATATATTCGGGAAAAGGTCCTTATTTTCTGACTTTTTTCTTACTGGCCTTATTCTTTATGCCTGTTATGGCCCAGGAAAATAAATCTGGAAACCTGGCTGAAAAACCCTTATACCGCGATCCGGTTTTTGACGGTGCTGCAGATCCGGTTGTGATCTGGAACCCCGCAGAAGAAAAACATTTTATGTTCTATACAAATCGCCGCGCCACAGCTGACACCTTGCCGGGAGTGAGTTGGGTACATGGAACAAAAATAGGAATTGCAGAATCGGAAAATGGTGGAGCCACCTGGGATTATAGGGGAACGGCAAATATCAATTATCCCCTCCTGGAAGATTCTGAAGTTACTTACTGGGCGCCAGATGTAATTGAACACAACGGAAGGTATCATATGTATCTTACTATCGTGCCAGGGGTTTTTGAAGATTGGTATCATCCACGAAGCATAGCTCATTTTACAAGTGAAGATCTGCTTAATTGGAATTATGAATCGAGTTTGGAACTTTCTTCAGAAAGGGTTATTGATGCCAGTGTTTTTAGGTTGCCTGATGGGAGCTGGCGTATGTACTATAACAATGAGAATGATGGAAAGTCCATTTATTATGCGGATAGTGAAGACCTGTACCATTGGCAGGACAGTGGAAAAAAGGTAATTGGTGACAGGGGAGAAGGTGCGAAAATTTTTACATGGAAAGGAAAGAATTGGTTGATACTGGATAGTTGGGATGGTCTAAGTGTTTACCATTCAGAAGATTTTGAAAACTGGGAAAAGCAGCAGCGAAATATTCTAAAAGAACCAGGCTCCGGGAAAGATGATAAGGTGAAGGGAGGACATCCGGATGTGGTGGTGAAAGGAGATCGGGCGTTTGTGTTCTACTTCACCCATCCAGAGAGGACACGGGAAAATAAGGAAGTGGATAATTATAAAACAAGGAGAAGCTCAATCCAGGTGACCGAACTTCAATATAAAGATGGAGAAATTTTAGTAGACAGGAATAAAGAAATACGTATTAATTTAAAAAGGTGATTACTTTCCTCTACATATTTGGGAACATGAAACATTAAAGGTTATGAAAGTACTGATAAGTAATTTTATCTTCAAAAAGCAGTTTTATCCATTTTTCCTCCTTCTATGTTTGCAGAGCTGGGCGCAAGAAGAGAACCAGGCTCCCGTGAACGTTAATATTTCAGCAACTTTAGTAGAAAGGCAGCCTTCGTATAGATGGTTTGGCCATGAGGAACCTAATTATACATATACGAAAAACACGAAAAATTCTACTGATAAACCGGTAGATCATCCGCATGAAACAGGATGGCTTTTTAGTACAGCTGCTGTAGGAGAAAATCTTAAAGATACCCAGATCTGGAGAAATGATATTTATGATTTTACTGATTCAAAAACTGGGGATTTTAGTATTCATTACGCTGTGGATAAGCAAGATATTGGAGCGGTTGGTTTTACCCCGGGTATGTTTTTAAATAATTGGTCTCTAGATAAGGAATATCAATTAGAAATGTGGCTAAAATTTCAAAATGCCTCAAAAATAGACGGCCTTAGTCTTGCTCTTATAGATACTGAAGGACGAAGAGCTGTTATATCTATTGATAAGGATAAAGAGCTGACCTGGCTCAGATTAAAAATTCCAATAAATTCGCTTAGAACACAAGCTAATTTTAATTGGAAGGAAATTAAATCACTACAGCTGGAAGGGAATTTTGAAGAAGGCTTTGAAATATGGTTTGATGGAGTAAAATTTACTTCTTCAGATTCTGAAGAAATTGGTATTACTGACAAAAATATTGTTCAAAGAATGGCTGAAGCCAAGGCTACCCGGTCTTCAAGAGTAAATATGGCTTTTGAGAAAGCTAAAACAGATGGATCAGAAAAAGACCTGAATACTTATTTCGCTAAACTCTGGCTCGGAGAAGATTTGGATGAAGTTAATCAGACTCTTTTGGAAATTTTCACCACTGAAGATCGTGAACGGCAAAGGGCCTATTCTATACACGATGACTGGAGTCTGAATTTAAAACCGATGCTCCTACGAATGTATTTCAATTTTGGTTCGACAAGTAAAGTTCTTCCTGGTAGACTAGAGAAACAAACAGAAGAAGCTTTACTGGATTTGCTTTGGGAAAAGACAAAACTGATCAATGATATTCACCTGGCCCGCAAAAGTACGTGGTGGCTCATAGGGAGCGAAAATCATGATATAAATGCTAAGGTAGCCGCTCTGCTAACTTCGCAGATTTTCAAAAATAAACCTGAATTTTCCAGTCGTAATTATCCTGATAAAGGAAAGGGTGGAGGAAGTGGTTATTGGTTTCACCAGATGTATGCAAATTCTTCTAACAAAGGTCCTGAAGGAAATGCGAACTGGGCCGATGGGAAACAATATAATGCAGAAGACCATTATAAGGAATGGGTGAAATTTTGGGATGAATATATTTCGGAAAGAGCCAAAAAAGGTTTTTTTCTGGAGGTAGCTTCCCCAAAATACATGAAGCACACCATTCCTTTCCTTATGAATATTTATGATTTCTGCGAAGATCAAGCCCTGAAAAAAAAGATGGGGATGTTTCTGGATTTAATATGGGCGGAATGGGCACAGGATCAGTTAGCTTCAGTTAGAGGCGGTGCGAAAACGAGATGGGGTTATGAAGAGAGAACCCCAATGTGGGAAGCCTCACGTTTTTATTTAGGTGGTCCCGGGGATGCCAATCATAATTGGTATTCCCAGGCGCAAAGTTCTTACGAATGGCCGGAAGCGGTCTGGAGACTAGCTTTAAACCGAAAGGGAAAAGGGGAGTATGCTTACAGTTCCAGAAAGCCTGGTGAAGAACAGCCAGAATTGCAACCAAGACCAGATGGTCTGGAAAGAACCTTAGCAGTAGATACAGAGGCGAGATTGCATCGATATAGCTGGGTTACTCCAGATTATATTTTAGGAACTCAAATGGATCATCCTTTGGCTCTTCAAAGTCATTTAAGCGCACAAAACCGATGGCAGGGTATAAATTTTGTTTCTGATATCAGCGCTTTTATAGCCCCCGTAGGAATAGAAATTAAGGAAGATGGAGAATGGAAAAGGACGGATGCTTTTTACAGAAGTGTTCAACATGAAAATATTCTAATTACTCAGCAGAATAGGAGATGGATGCAACAGCAGCCATCATGGTATCCTTCCAAAAATATTTATGAAAGGGAATTTGGTATCTGGTTTCACGGTAATTTGGATACAATAATTGAGCGTGATGGATGGGTTTTTGTAAATGAAGGAAATGCTTACGTGGCATTGAGGCCATTGATGGGTGAATATGAATTTAATCCTGAAAATTGGGGAGGCACCGGGAGTAATGATTTATACTCTCTTATTAGAACTGATACTTACGATTGGAATGAAGACAAAACATTCCTGAAATTTAAAGACAAGTTTAGCCCTTTAATAATCGAAGCAGGCATAAAAGAAGATTTTAACGAATTTAAAGATTTTCAGAATTATATATTGCAGAAAAGCCTGAAATTGCAGAAAACAGTTGCTCCTGGGTGGTATATTCTAAGGTACGGTGATGGTACTGCTGAATCAGCAGAGATTTATTTCAATGCTTCCAACAATGAAATTCCCAAAGTGAATGGTAAGCATATAGATTACATTCCCAGAAATACTTTTAAAAGTCCGTTTATAAAAAGTGCATACAATAGCGGAATCATTGAAATTAATGTGGATGGTTTAAGAGAGGTTTGGGATTTTAATGAGTGATCGCAAAATAGATCCGGTTAATATAAATTATGAAAATGAAAAAAGCTCTGTTTATAACCCAATTATTTATTTGCACAATTCTACTTTCAAGGCCTTTAAGTATGGTTGCTCAGGGAAATGATGCTGAATTATATCCTACTGATTCCATAGTTTCAAAATACCATAATGACTGGACACAAAATCACTATCGAAAAAGAATAGAAATCTTCCGGAAGAATCCACTTCAATATAATGAAATCGTTTTTATAGGGAACAGTATAACAGAGCAGGGTAGAGATTGGGGTGATAAATTCGGAATGAGTAATATTCGAAACAGAGGTATATCGGGAGATCTAACAGACGGAGTTTTAAAAAGACTTGAAGAAATCGTTCATTTTGAGCCAAATGCTGTTTTTCTATTGATTGGCATCAATGATCTCTTTAATATGTATCATAAGATAGATAACGCTCGTAATTTGAAATATGACAAAATAGTTCCTTCAGTAGCTTTTATAGGTAAAAACATACTGGAGATTTCGAAAATAATTAAAAAGGAAAGTCCTTTAACTAAGGTTTTTGTACGTACAGTACTGCCTACCCAAAGAGAATTTTTGAAGGATGATATTATTAAGCTGAATAATATAATACGGGAAAATGAAAATAAAGGATATTATAAAGTTATTGATCTTTATAAGGGTTTTGTGGACCGAGATGGATTTCTGAACAAAAAATTAACTATAGATGGAGTGCATCTATCCCCTGAAGGTTATACCAAATGGGTGGCCCTGGAAAAACCTATTTTAAAAACGCTGAACTAAATATTACTTTTTATCATATTTCAGAATCTTTCGCTTCAGCTGTTAGAGTTATTTTTCCATCTTTCACTCCTTTTCCTTTTACCTTAAGGTCTATTTTACCAGTTTTTTCGTTTGATTTGACCAGCACCACTAATTTACCACTAAAAGCTTTCATGGTTGGTAAGTGGAACATTTCCAGAGAGGTAGGGTCTCCATTACAGGCCGCACGATATTCACCGGCTCCGCTTACCTCAAAATTTAATTGAATTGTAGCATTTGGGCATAAATTTCCGTCCTTGTCTACTACCGAAACCGTTACAAAACTGATATCTTCACCGTCAGCGATGATTGTATTTCTATCTGCTTCCAGCTTCAAATGATGAGGTTTTCCCGCGGTAACCACTTCTTTTTCTATCGCTGGTTCTCCGTTCTCATCATAAGCAATGACCTTTAATTTACCAGGTTCATAAACAATGTCTTTCCACATTAATCTATAACGTTCTAAGAGTGAATCCTTTTTCTTTTCCCTAATTCCCTGACTTTTTCCGTTGAAAAATAATTCAGCTTTATCATAATTCGTGTAAACAAAAACCGGCGTAACCTCACCTTCACGGCCTTCCCAGTTCCAATGGGGGAGTATGTGCAGGGTTTCATCTTCAGTATTCCATCTGCTTCGATATAAATAATACCGGTCTTTAGGTATCCCAGCCAGGTCAACCATTCCAAAATAGGAACTTCTGCTAGGCCAATAATTATCATAGGGAGTAGGCTCTCCTAGATAATCAAAACCTGTCCATACAAATTCACCTAAAACCCAGTCATGATCATCCTGTTCTACAAAATCCACTTCGGGAATATTAGACCAGCTGCAGTATTCCAGATCATAAGAAGAGGACTGCATATCGGGATAGGTCATATTATATCCTTTTTGAACGGGAAACTTGTATATTCCGCGTGAACTTACAGTAGATGCTGTTTCTGATCCCAGAATAAAGCCCTGCGGAAATTTTTCGTAAGCCTCATCATATAAGTGAACACGATAATTTAAGCCTGGAATGTCCAGAACTGAACCAAAGCCACTTTCCATTACTGCTTTAACCTGGTCCATTCCAACAGTTACCGGTCTGGTTGGGTCTTCCCGGTGAAATATATCCTGTAGCCAATGCAAACGCTTTACACCTTCGCTTCCATGCTGATCCGGCACCTCATTTCCTGCACTCCACATCACGATACTTGGATGATTTTTTGTCGCTCTAACCAGGTTTTCTACATCTCTTTCTGCCCATTTATCAAAATGTTTATTGTACCCATTTTGAACTTTTGGTCTTTTCCATTCATCAAAGCTTTCGGCAATTACCAGGAACCCCATTTCGTCACATAATTCCAGTTGTTCTAGCGAAGGCATATTATGGGCAGATCTTATGGCGTTACATCCCAAATCCTTCAAAATCGATAGTTGTCTTTTCAGGGCTGCCCTATTGATCGCTGTTCCCAGGGGTCCAAGATCATGGTGTAAACAAACCCCTTTAAATTTCGTGACTTCGCCATTAAGCTTAAATCCTTCAGTAGTATATTCAATTTCCCTTATTCCGAAGTTTATCTCCTGCTGATCTTTTAATTCTTCATTCTGAAACAATTTTACCTCAGCCGTATATAGATAAGGATTTGATGGAGACCATAACTCCGGGTTATTTACCTTAATATTTTGTTCAATTTCATCTCCAAATTGCTGGCAATTGGAATTAGTTGCAACTGTCTTTCCTTCAATATCTTTAATGATGGTTTCTACACAGATATTGTCGCCGTTAACCTTTGATTTAATTTGAACCTTAGCCATATCTTCATCGATAATTGGAGTGGTAATTGTATGTCCCCAATGCTGAAAGGATACCGGGTTTTTGGTTATTAATTGCACCTTCCGGTATAGCCCCGCACCCGGATACCATCTGGAAGATCTTGGTTCGTTTTCCAATCTTACAGCAATAATATTCTCTTCGTTTATTTTGAGTTTGTCGCTTACATCAAAATAAAAATAACTGTAACCGTAAGGTCGACCTCCAATTTTCTTACCATTTAGAAAAACCTCTGCATTACTCATTGCACCATCAAAAGTTAAAAGTAATTGCTTTCCCTGCGCTGATTCTGGAACCTTTAATTTTGTCCTATACCAGCCGGTACCAATAAAAGGAAGCGCTCCGGTTCTACCTGTTTTTTCGGTAGCTTTCTCTTCATTGTTCTGTTCAATTTTTACAACCTGTTTATCTACCTCTTTATCAAAAGGACCATAGATTGCCCAGTCGTGCGGGACGATGACTTCCTGCCATGAGGAATCATCGAAATTAGTTTGATAGGCATTTTGATTTTCTCCCTGATAAAACTTCCAGCTTTCCAATTCCTGAATTTCACGAGTTTGAGAAAATAAGTAGGTTTGTGCGATTAAAAATAAGAGGGAGATATAGAATTTCAGATTCATGCTAATAATTCATTCAGGGTTTAGTTTCAGGTAGAATACTATACGGTAAAGATTGATCTAATAAATTTAAATAAATAAAATCAATGGCGACTCCTTCATCAATCATATAAATCCTTAGCGTATGTTTTCCCTTTTTTCCAATGTTTACATTGATATTTTTTTTCGCAAGATTGCGAAGCACATTTTGTTTCCATTCTTCGCTTCGGCCGTATGTTTTAAAATCTATAATTTTAACAGGATTATCGTCCCATTGTACACCAATTCTGAGGCTGTGATTATTGGTAAGAGGATGAGTTGGGAGGGCATTGACGATTAATTCGGCGTCCTCAGCAAGAGTTTCAGTATAAATATCGTACTCTAGGTAAGGATTCTTTTCTGCAATCTGAAAAGTATCAAGTGGGTTTTCGTTTAGAGGTAAGCTCTGCATCAAATTTTTGCTGTAACTTAAGCCTGCCATTTTCTCCCAGCCAAACTCTCCGGAATCCCTTTTATCAGAGTAGTTTTCGGCATATATGGAAACTATTCCGTTTTTTTCAATAAAAGTATTCTTTGAATTTCCATTGATATTGTAAGAATGAATTTCTATAGTTAAACGAATAGTTTTTGATGAGTTAATGCTTAGTTCTGAATAGCGGGGAGCACCTGACTCTTTCCACTTTTCCCAGTCAATACTGACTTTTATTCTTTCAGAAGGATTAGCGGAATCCAAACTGCCTTGAGATTTGGTTAATAGTAACCAGTCAGGTTTATTTCCAATTTGCCAGTCAATTGATTTTGCAGCTTTTATAAATAGATCAAAAAAGTACGAATCTTTTGCTCCCTGGTAAAATATGGGCAATTGTGATTTTTTCGATTTTCCGCTATGTTCCACAGAAATACCAAGCTCATCATCCGAAACTTCCGAATTATTAAGTTTAATTTCGGGTTTTAGATAAACCGGTAAGCCTCTTGGTTGCATGTCCATCATATCTTGCCATTTTCCTTCAGCAATATCCTCATTATATCTTTCAGTTAAGGCAACAATACTATCATAATATTGTAAAGAGAGTTCTTTATAATTTTGAGCTTCCAGCCTTTTTTCCTGATTATATTTAATGGCGAGGTCCCTAAACAAAAACTTTTTATTCATAAAAGAAGCTCCTTTTACAGGATAATATACTAACTGGAAAAAGGCATCCTGATATTTTTCAGGTAGTTTTTGCTGAATTTCTTCAACTTTTTTCTCAAGAGTATCGTACTCGTTAATTCTCGCAGTTACTTCATCTCCCCATGAAAAAGGTGAGTAAGCAGTAGTGTCTATGGAAGTGGTTGGCTCGGTCTGGCTCCATCCCATAAATTCAGGTTTACGTTCAAAAGCCAATTGGTAGTAATTCGTTTTAAGATCAGCTATTTCTTTTGCAAAATTTCCATCAAAAACTGATTTATAGAATGACTCTAAGTGCTTATCTACATATTGAGGATCTTCAAATCTTGACACATCATAAGCCATATCCATAAAAAGCTGCATATTGTATTCTGCAGGTTTTATATCCCCCACATTCAGGATCCATATCTTTTTGTCCCCTGTTTTGTAAGCTTTCATCATTTCTTCCCGAATCAAACCAGGATGGGTAGAACTCAGCCACAAATAATCATGTGGTCTACCCCAGTAGGATGCATGATAGTAAACTCCGCCACCACCGGCTCTTTGACGCTCATTTTCGTCACTCAATCTCCTTATGTAGCCATAATTATCATCGGTCCAGATGATGGTAATGTCATCTGGAATATCCATTCCTGAATCGTAAAGATCTAAGACCTCCTTGTAAACCGTAAAGGCCTGGGGAATTTCAGAAATCGGTTCTGAACTATATTGTTCTAAGAGTTTACGTTGATCTTTGATAACGCCTGAAAGTACCTGAGCAGCCTGTTCAACACTTTTTACACCTTCCATACCGCTATCGTGAACACCGCGCATTCCAATAGTATATATCGCATCCAGTTGAGAGGATTCTTTTACTCGCTCTTCCCAATAATTATAGACATTTTCCTCATTAGAAACATAACTGAAGTCTCCCATGGTATTATGTTTCCATTCATCCACATTATTACGTAACATGGGCTCTGCGTGTGAACTTCCTAAAACTATATGATATTTTGAAGCCATATCGGGATTACCCGGATAATGAAAAAAAGCTCTTGTACTGGGGTGCATGGCAGGCCAGATGGTATTTGCCTTTAAACGGAGTAATAATTCAAAGATTTTTGAATAAGTTTTAGGTCCAATATCACCCACTTCAGGCTCAAAGGTATGTTCAGCCCAGGGCTGTAGTCCCCAGTCTTCATCGTTTAAAAATATCCCTCTGTATTCAACGGATGGTTCTTTAGAATAAAAATCTGTTGATTCAACAAAAATTTCTTGCTGCTTTTGAACCGGGACGTCAGCCCACCAGTTCCATGGCGATACACCTAGTTTTTCTGAAAGATTAAAGACCCCAAATGCCGTACCCCTGGGATCTGTACCTGCAATAATTAAAATTTTTTTATTACCCTGATTAATTACTTTGTAAAGAAAACTTTCTTTTTGATTTTTGAATTCTTCCGAAACGGCATTTGGATCCAGGAATTTAGTAATCATTGGTGATTCCAATTCGCCAATTAAGATGTAGTTTACCTGATCTTTTCCAATGCTCGTGCTAACTTCAGGCTTTTTATTGGTGATCTTTAATATGTCTTCAGCAAAAAGATAAGCCGATATGGAATCCAGGGAAGAACCATTTTCATCATAAATTATAGATGAGATTTCATCTTTTCCCGCTATCTCAAATTCCTTTTTCGATTCTTGCCCAATTCCTGAAAAACTGGAATAGAGCAGGATGAAAAAAATAACCTTTCTATTCATAAAATTCTATCTCTACAATACGCAGTTGTCCTTTTGCATTAGCAGCTTCTTTATCCTTGTACAAATCCAGTTCTTTTGTTGGATCTACTTCAACAATATCCCCAAAAGCATCCTCTTCAGTATTCGCACCAATAAGCTCAATTTTTACATTTTCCGTGATTCCGGTGTCTACGGGGATATGAAGATAACCTAAGTTTCTTCTTGTTTCACCTTTATAGATTTCTTGACCATCTGCAGTTATTCGAATCGGATAACTCTTGGTTCTCCATCCTGTAAGTTTTATGGATATTTCGGATATTTCCGAAGGCTTGGCTAGTTCATAATTAATCCATCCGGTATTAATTCTACCGTCATTCGTCCATTCGCTTAACTCATTATCATCAAAACTTTTATAAACTTCGTCTTCATTCGAACCTGCCGTAGCGCTGGAGATAAATACGGTATTTCTCTTTTTGGTATAAGACGGTGTAGATGGAGTAGGACCACGTTCCAGGTTAGAGGGAAGTCCCTGCCCGGGAAGGTGCTCAGCAAGACCGTTTTGGGTTTCAAATGGATTGGTTTGCAGATTAATCGAAGCAGACTCCAATCCATCAGACTTTGCTTTAACTATAATTTCGCCTGCTTTAACAAGAGATTGAATCATTACACGATTTATTCCGTTGGTCACGGCAAGATCTTTTGAAAGAATATCGTTTCCGGGTCCATAACCTATTCCTCCCAGCCACTTTCCGGGACCTTCAATTTCAAAATTTATTTCAGAATTATCTATCGGAACCCGATTACCATCTGCATCTACTACTTCCACATCTATCAAAGCGATATCTGCCCCATTGGCTTTAAAACCGGTTGGAGATACACGCGGAGTAAGTTTTATGGCGGTTGCTTCCCCAGCGGTCTTAAATTCAGCCTCGCTAAGGATGTTATCTTCAGTATCATAACTTACCGCTTTCAAAGTGCCCGGCTCAAAAGCTACATTTTCAAAAGTGAATAAAAAGCCATAACTCTTTTCACCAAAACCAAGTGACTTATCATTTAGGAAAAGTTCAACCTTATCTCCGGTAGAAATGACATATTCATTTTTAACGATGGTATCGTTATAGTTCCAGTGTCCCAGAATATGGCTGCCATGATCTTCAATGTCAACCCAACCATCCCACATTACCTGATGAGCGTAAAAACCATCTTTCGGGATTCTCATTGGATCAACCTCTCCGCTTCCGCGATAATTTCCCTCTCCGCGATAATGTGTATTAGAATCTGAAAATATGATATTTACCCCGCCAGAGCTTACTCGCTCACCAGTTCCTGGTCTTTCACGAAAATAATCATACCATCGCACCACATTTTCAATAGCATGGGCATCTTGGTTATGGTTATAAGCACGGGCTGGTTCCCCTTTATAAAGTGGCCCGTCCCCCTCTTCATGAAAAGGAGGAGTGTATTCGTCCCAGTATTTTCGTAATCCTTCATCCCTGGAATATTCTGTAGCCCACATAGGTATATGCGCACTTTTGTTGATATAAAGCATTTCCCCTCCGTATTCTGCTTCCCTGCTATCCAACATTTCGCGAGAACCGGCAGCACGTCCACCATAAGGATCGTATGTATCGCGTAAACTCTTCATTTCATGCATATGGGGTTCGCTAATAGCATCATTTCCGGACTCATAAAAAATGATGCTAGGATTATTTCTATTGTATATAATAGCATCCCGCATTAATCTGACTCGTTGTTTCCAATTATCGCCTTTAGAATCACCTTCAGCATCACCTGCAGGCATGGCTTGCATCAATCCAACGCGATCCAGACTTTCCACATCCTGTTTCCACGGAGTAATATGCATCCATCTAACAAGATTGGCATTGCTTTCCACCATTAACTGATTACTAAAATCACTCATCCAGGCTGGAACAGACATGCCCACAGCAGGCCATTCATTGCTGGTTCGCTGAGCGTATCCTTTTACCTGAATCACCCTATCGTTAAGCCAGATTTTTCCATCTTTAAAATTTGTTTTTCTGAAACCTGTTGTAGTCACAACTTCGTCTAAGGTGTTTCCATTTTCTTTAATTCGAGTGATAACGTCATAAAGGTATCCGTAACCCCAACTCCAGAAATTTAGATCTTCCATCATTTTATCGGCTTTCAGAATTTTAGTTTCTCCGGATGCTAAAGTTTCAGCTTCGCTTTGGAATTTCCCAACTGAATTTCCTTCCATGTCAAGAATTTCAACTTCCATCGAAATTTGCTTATCTGAAGGACTTTCATTTCGTATCTGGGATTCTACATTAACTTTTGCCGTTTTATTTTCGATATTAAAATCGGAAGGATAGACATAAATACCGGTAGTTTCTAAGTTAGAGTAGAGCGGTAAGGTTTGATAAACGTTATTGGTGATATGCAGCATTACGTTTTTTGTAATCCCACCGTAATTTGCATTGAAGTTTTTATCATTCCAGCGATATTTGGCATTGGTAGCTTTCTCCCTATAATCCCAACTATTGTCTATGCGAAGTGCGATGGTGTTCTCCTTATTCCCGGTGTTTATTATATCTGAAATATCCAGGCCAAAAGCCATAGCTCCATTTTCATGAATACCAATTTTTTGCCCGTTCAAAAATATTTCTCCACCCTGTCTAATCCCTTCAAATTCCAGGAATACTTTCTTGCCTTCCGCTTCTTCGGGCACTTTAAAATCTTTGCGATACCATACTATTCCGGTGGTATGCTCATAAATGGATTTTTCAAAAGCTTCTTCCTGATTATAGGCATGAGGGAGCGTAACTTTTATCCACTTACTATCATTAAAATTAGGTTTTTCTGCACCCTTGATGTCTCCCTGCTTTAGTTTCCAGTCTGAATTAAAGTTGTATTCTTTTCTTTCAAAATCCTGTGCATTAAGGTTTAAATAATTTAATATAAAAAGTAAAAACGTTAATGTTTTTATAGGCTTGAATGTTTTTTTCTTGAAATTCATTATTTTTTATTTTCCTGTCCTTTCTTTGATTGGTTCTTCGGGATAAAAATGTAATCTCTTATACCGCTTCCTTTTAATTGATTCAGGGACTTTGCAACAACCAGCGCATTTAATTCTGCACCCTCAAGGTTCGTATGCGTATGGTCTTTAGGGAAGAATTCTTTTACCTTCTGTCTGCCCATATCTTCATATCTACTAGCAATGGAATCATTAAGATCTACAAAATAGCCTCCTGCTTCTTCAACCGCTTCTTTAGCCCATTTGGCATAAGAATCATCGTTGCGTTCCACTTTGTCACCATGCCAGATGTTTCTGGGAATCATACTCAAAACAATTGGCGTGGCTCCTTTTTCTTCTGCTTCATCAATATATTTCTTCATATACCAGCCATAAGTATGAACTACTTCGGTACTGTCTTCGCTAAATTCAACAGTTTGAGTTTCATCTCCCATACCTTTCAGTGAACCTCTATATTTCGGCTTATCTATATGTCCGCCGTCATTGTGTCCAAACTGAATTAGTAAAAAATCACCTTCATCAAGACTATCCAAAACTGCCTGCCACAGACCTTCACCTCGGAATGTTCGGCTGCTTCTTCCGCCGCGCGCTTTGTTATAAACATTCACTCGAGTAGTATCAAAATATCTATCAATAGGTACACCCCACCCAACAAGCGTATCATTATTACTAGCTACGGTGGAATCCCCTATAATATAGACGTCTTTTTTAGCAGGAAGTTTAATCTGCGGATTTTCTAGTAGATAACTATTTAATGAATTTTCGCTTTCCTGAATTCCTTCAGCGACAAGAGTGGCGGCCAGCACGGCTCCTTTAGCAGAGGTATGCGTATGATCCCTTTCATAAAAAAATGTTCCGGTAACATTTTTTTCGCCAATTTCTTCCATTTCCGAAGCCATTTTTTCATTCAGGTCAATGAAGGTCACGTTTTCTTCTTCTGCAACTTTTTTTGCCCATCCTCCATAAGAATTCTTGTTTCTGGGGACGTTTCCATTATTCCAATCATTTCGTGGAATAGGAGACATGACCAGCGGAATAGCTCCTTTTTCCTTTGCGTCTTTGATCACTTTCCGAATATACCAGCCATAGGAATGCACCGTTTCATGTTTCCCTGTAAGCATATTATCAATTTCCTCGCTTTCATCACCGGTTCCTTTTATAGTTCCCCTTGCCCGAAAGTCATCATTAATAGGTCCCGAGTCATTATGCCCGAACTGTATAAGTACATAATCCCCTTTCTGAAGGCTGTTTTTTACCGGTTTCCAGAGCCCTTTGGTTTGAAATGTCCGGCTGCTAGTGCCTCCCAGGGCATGGTTTTCTACTTCTACTTTAGAGGTATCCAGGAACTGGCCAATATAGTCGCCCCACCCCCAGAGACCGCCGGAACCATCACCCCGACCGTTTTTTACGGTAGAATCTCCCACTAAATAAACGGTAGGTTTGTTTTCTTCAGATGTGTTCTGGTTACAACTAAGCAGTAAAATTGCAATAGAAAGCTGAAAAAAGATTTTTAATAATTTCATCATTGGATTTTTATTCTTGGTTTTTTCTAAAGTCGAACCATAAATTCATGGTGATACCATCATCGCCACTTTTTATCCGAATATTAGTCGGCTGGCTACTTGGTCCCTGGTGCGATAAAGGTTTAAATGCACGCATCGCAGGAATTTCATACATAAACGAAATATTGCCCTCGGGAAATTCAGGTTGAGGATGAGCATTCGAAATCATGTTTTTGGGTTCATCGGGTGTGAACAACCTTAAAAACATCTTATCATTTTCACTGAAAACCCTGAAGCTGTTGTTACCGGCATCCAGATAGCCACCCAGGAAGTTGGCATGATAACCTTTAAATTCAGGATAGATAAGGTTCTCAAAGCTTTCTCCGGTAATGGTCTGGTTATAGTCTTTTTGCCAGATAGAGTATTCGGTTCCTTTAAGCCTGTTTTTCCAAACCCTGTAAGGGCCTTTTCCGAACCATTTAAAACCATTAACTCCTTCTTCCGGAAAATCGAAAGTGATTCCGAATTTATCGATATTTCCTTCATAGAAGGCACCGTCAAATCCGTCACCACCACGGGCATTTTTCAGGGCAGTCATTTCCATATGAAGGCGACCATCAGGATACATGGTCCAGACAATATCTTCTATACCTCCGGCATACTTCATTGCAAAAATAGCTTTATCACCATCCTGTTTTATCTTTACCTCCTGGAATTCTACTTTCATACCTATAGGCCTTGGACCGTTAACCAGCGGAATTTCACTTTTTCCGTTTGAGACAGAAGTTATATGGCCTGAATTTTTATCAAAAGTTACTTTTACATCACCCCCTGAAAGAGTGATTTTATTCCCATTTTCTTCAGCAAAAGCAGCTTTTTTGTTCTCTTTTTTCAGAAGGAATTTATCAGCAAAGTAATCAGCGCGATGAATAGGCCAGGTCCATGTATAGATCTCTCTTCCGTGCTGATCTGCAGCGGTAATTTCGAGCCAGTCGCCTTCAAAGAAATTATCGCCTAATCCAAACTTGATTTTACGTCTTTCCCCAGGTTCTGCATCCGGTAAATCTATTGCTCCGGAAGCTATTTGGCTTGGCCCTGAATCACTGTAAAAGACCTCTTTTGGTGCTTTCATAACACGGTAATTCATAGTTGCGGAGTTAAGATTGCTGAAAAGAAAGTTGTTCGTTACTAAAAAAGTACCGTCAAAAGTTTCGGTAATTAGCCTGGGCTCAAACTGTATAGGAGCCCATACTTCTTTAATTGTAAAGAAACTACCTTCCTTTTCGCGGTGAGGTCCTAAGATGCCGTCAGGAGCTAAATTCCCTTTTGAATCATATTTTCGATCCCCTTCCCAGTCGGTTCGTAATACAGCGGCATCATTGAAAACCCACAGGAAGCCCCCGGCAAAAAGCGGACTTTCTTTATACCTGTTCCAGAAATCATCCAATCCGGCGCCGTGGCCATTATCATAGGTTCCGTGCATAAATTCAGTAGGAAAAAATACATTTTCTCCGGCTCCAAAGCGGTGTACTCCTGTTTGATATGTGGGATAGTGATGGGTATCCCATCCGTTAAAATCGGCCCAGGGATGAATTACAATTCGTTTTTGTAGGTCATACTCATGAAAAACAGCGTCCAGTTCATAATTCCAGCCTCCTTCATTCCCCTGGTCCCAAATGATTATTGAAGGGTGGTTTACATCACGTTTAACCGTTTCTTTTACCAGCTGCCTGCCGGTTTTAGTATCATATGGATTTTGCCAGCCCGCAACTTCATTTAAAACAAACAGGCCTAAGGAATCACAGGCTTCAAGAAAATGCTTGTCTGGCGGATAGTGAAACCGGACTGCATTCATGTTCATATCTTTGATGAGGTTCACATCCATGATACTTATCCTTTTGCTGGTACTTCTGCCAGATTCGGGATAGATGGTGTGTCGGTTGACACCTTTCATCAGTATTTTAGTCCCGTTCACATAGATGCCGTCCTTTTTGCGGAATTCCAGAGTTCTGAAACCTATGCGATCTGAAACTTCATGAATTGTTTTTCCGTTTTGGGTTAACTTAAATTGAAGCTCATATAAATTAGGTTGCTCAGGATTCCAGGGCTTTATATTTTCCCATTTAGCCTCAATAATCTTTTTTTCTGTATTAGTTGCTATTGGAAAACTATAAGTTTTATAATCACTATCTGTTTCGCCAACTGGAGAAATTGTAGCTTCTATTTGTGCATTTTCGGGAATATTTTTCAGGTCAAGTTCTGCGGTTAGAGAGCCATCCATTTTAGCGTCTACGGCAAAATGATCAATGTTGGTTCGCGGTTTTACCTCCAGCCATACGGGTCTATAAATCCCACCAAACAACCACCAGTCGGCATAACGTTCCGCACGATTTACATTGTGATTTTCAGAATGTTTCCATACGTGAACCTCCAGAAGATTTTTTTCTCCGAATTTCAGAAAGTCAGTTATATCATACTCAAACTGATAAAAACCTCCATGGTGTTTCGGGCCTACTTTTTCCCCGTTTATTTTAACCTCCGTATCGGTCATTACTCCCCCAAAGACTATTTTCACCGATTTATCTTTATACTCTTCAGGAACCTCAAATTCATATTTGTAAAATCCTTCTTCCTTGCTTGGCTCTTCCTGTTCCAACTCTTTATACCAGCGGCCGTAGGTGTAAGTGCCAAATCCTTCCAGTTCCCATTGATTTGGAACATCAATCTTAGACCATTCATTGCTGTTCATTCCATCGGTGACCATGAAATCCCATTCTACAGTATGTTCAAAATCCTTTCCAGAGAGATAAATTTCTTTTGTCTCCTGGGCCCTTAGTTGGGACGCAAGGAAAATCAGGATTAGAAAGTTTAAAAGTCTTAAATTCAAATGCTTTATTTTCATAAATTTAATTTCCATCAGGTTTAGTATTTTCAAATCGGGGACTAAGGGGAACTTTCCAGCTGGAAAGTTCGTTTGGTTTTTCAGGATCATATCCTGGGGTCTCCTTCTTCAAATATTCGGAAAGAGATGAATTTTGCTCACGTAAGCCTTGGATAAATGCCAGTGCAATTTCGTTCGCTCCAAAATTATTAAAATGGGTATTGTCTTCCAGCTTCTTATCCTGTCCGGGAAAAGTGTGAGCCGGATATTGAACAAAAGCTTTTTTTGATTCTTCCACCCCCCAGGCTTCGTACATTTTGGTAGTCATTTTGGTCAAATCGATAAGCGGCACATTCATATCTCTTGCAACCTTTCTTATCGCGGCCGGGTAATCTCCATGTGTGGGAATTAATTTTCCGTCTTTCTTAAAAAGTCTTCTTTGAGCAGGAGTAATTAGAATAGGTTCAGCTCCTTTACTCCTGGCGGTCAGTATAAATTCCTTTAAAAGATCGGTATAAGATTGCCAGGGGCCAATCCCTTCACCTTTTCTTTTCTCATCGTTATGAGCAAAGCCAATAACCAGGTAATCCCCGGGTTTTATTTGTTCCTCTATTTTTTCAAGGCGTTTTCTGCCTTTAAAAGAAGCAAGTGAAGCGCCTGAAAAAGCATGATTGGCAATCGCTATTTCCTTATTGAAATATTGTGTAACTGCCTGTCCCCAAGAGGCCCAGGGTTCAAGGTCCTGGTCGGTCATGGTGGAGTCCCCCGCCAGATAAAGGGTCTTGAAGTCATTTAAGGGAGTGATGCAAATTTTTTGAACAGCAACATCCCCAGAAAACTCCAGGGTAAGTTTATCATCCCAGTCTAAATCATCTAATTCCCGGTTTTTAAGGCTTGCAGTTCCTCCATCTTTCATTTCAGGTTTTCGTACATTCACTATAAAGCTTTCAGATCTTTGCCCGCCCTTTTTTACGGGAATCCTGTCGTAAAAAATTCTCTTGGATTCAGCTTTTATAGTTGTTTCTGAAGCCTTTTTATCTAAACCCAGTATTATTTCAATTTTATAATTTCCTTCCGGAACTTTAGTGGAGAAATAGACCGGTGCTTTGGAGGTGAAACCTGTGGGGCCAATCTCGACTTTTTGGGAGGTGCCAAAATCAAAACCATAAGCTTTTTCTGATTGAAATTCTACAGGATAATCAATAAGAATAGCCGAAGAATCAGGGCTCTTTCCGAAAGTGAATTTCAGTACCTTGGATGACTGAGCTAAAACCTCATTACAATGCAGGATTATGAAAACAAATATTAATTTTAATCCTGCCTTGGAAATAAATATTATCCTTGTTTTTAGAGGGTTATATTTTATCCAGTCGAAAAGAGCTTGGTTCTGATCTATCATTGGTGGTCTCAGGAATTGATAATAATATCTAAACTACCTAAGATCGCCAGAAAAGGTATCCTGTACTGTTATGGCTGTATAATACTATACCGAATTACGTTCAATATAATTGAAAACATTTTTTACTTTTTCCTTTTTATTTTTTAATACCATATAGGCGGCAGTTTCTCCCATAGTTTTAAAATCGGTACTAATTACTGAAATACCTAATAATTCCTTCAAAGGGGTTTCATTGTACGAAATGATACCAATATCCCTTCCTAGTACCAGGTTCTTCTTTCTGGTCTGCCGTACAAGATTCACCAGGTCCCGTTCCTGAATGGTAACATATACATCTTTACTTTGTAGTTCCATATCATCATAGATTTCGTGCAAAATTTCATAATCAAAATTATTTTCCGCACAAAACTTAATAAAACCAGTTCGAATTCTTCGGGGATATGGATTAGCCGATTTTTCTGGATATACCAGAATCACCTTGTCATACTTCTTTATTCTTTCTAATCCTTCAGTAAGAGCTTTGAAAATATCCTGTTCAAAGTCTTGATAAATAGAACCATAATTACCTTTTAGAACATCTTTTACATTATCGAGCATAATTAAACTGTCTGTAGGGATCTGCCTCAGGATTTTAAGTACTTCTGGCGTGAAGGTCACATGATGGGAATTATCATCTCTAAAGTGAGGCATGATCACATAATAATTATAGGCTCCGATATTGCGTTCTAAAGTTTTTATAAATAGAGATTCATCACAATGATATATATACATGTCTACATGACTGTTAACCCCAAGAGCGTTCACAAAGGAGTTATAGGTAATCATTTTATAAGTGCTGGGTTTGTTTACCATGAATAAAATGTTGACCCTTGAAATCAAATCGGTTTTGGACGTGTAGAAACCTTTGCCTTTTACGGAAACTATAATTTTCCTTTCTTTTAAAAGCCTATATGCTTTCTCTACCGTATCTCGTGAGAGAAGGAGATGCTCACTAAGTTCGTTGATTGAGGGGATTTTTTCTCCAACCTTGATCTTACCATGGGAAATACCGGAAATGATCGAATCTACAATCTGTTTATATTTAGGTATTCTGGAATCTTCTTTAATCTCTATTTCAATTGGCTGAATTATCTTCATTAGAATGAGCTCTTTTGTTAAAGAATTGTAAATTTAAATAATAAATATTTGGTTTTCCCCCTTAAAGGAAATCTTTTCCTAAGCAGCATACTACAGGATAGCCTCTACATCTTTTAAGACTAAATTTGGAGAAAATGCTAAGCTTTAACAATTATCATGGAAAAAACTTTTAAATACGTAGACTATCTCTGGGATGAGCAAAAAGCAGCTTCAATGGGTGATGACCAGGTAGCGCTTTTTCTTTACCGATCTAATATTTTAGGAGCAGATTTAAGAATCACCAATTATGGAGGAGGTAATACCAGTTGTAAAACTATTGAAAAAGACCCTCTAACCAATGAAGATGTAGAGGTAATGTGGGTAAAAGGATCAGGAGGCGACATTGGTACCCTAACCAGGGAAGGAATTGCTGGATTATATACAGAAAGACTGAGAAACCTCAAGAATGTTTATCAAGGAATTGAGGATGAAGATAGAATGGTAGGCTTGTTTAATCATTGTATCTACGATCTTAACAGTAAGGCTCCTTCAATAGACACTCCGTTACATGGTCTTTTGCCATTTAGCCATATAGATCATTTGCATCCCGATGCACTTATTGCCGTTGCAGCTGCCAAAGACAGTGAACAGGTTACCAAAGAAATTTGGGGTGATACAATGGGATGGGTTCCCTGGCAACGTCCGGGTTTTGATCTTGGTCTTCAACTGGAGAAGTGCCTGAAAGAGAATCCTGGCATCAGGGGTATTGTTCTTGGTAGTCATGGACTTTTTACCTGGGGTGATACTTCTTATGAATGTTATATGAATAGCCTTGAGGTAATTGAGCAGGCATCTGAATATATAGCTAAGAAAATTGAAGAAAAAGGAGAAGTTTTTGGAGGTAGGAAAATAGAAAGTTTATCTGCGGAAGAACGAAAAAATAAAGCTGCAGAATTAATGCCGTTATTGCGTGGTCTGGCCTCTTCTGAGAATCAAATGATTGGTCATTTTACTGATAGTGATACAGTATTACAATATATTAACAGTAATGATCTGGAAAGGCTGGCACCTATGGGAACTTCCTGCCCTGATCATTTTCTCCGTACAAAAATTCAACCATTGATTTTAAACCTGGAAACTTCTGAAGATATTTCAGATACAGAGAAAGTTTTAGAAAAATTAACTCCAGATTTTGATCAGTACCGTAAAGAATATAAGGAGTATTATGAGAACTGCAAGCATGATAACAGCCCCGCAATGCGTGATCCAAATCCGGTAATAATTATCTATCCGGGAGTTGGAATGTTCAGTTTTGCAAAAAATAAACAAACTGCCCGGGTGGCAAGTGAATTTTATGTAAATGCCATCAATGTGATGCGAGGTGCAGAGGCGATTAGTGAATATACCTCCTTGCCGCGACAGGAAGCATTTGATATTGAGTACTGGTTATTAGAAGAGGCTAAGCTTCAACGCATGCCTGCTGAAAAACCTCTTTCCCGGAGAGTAGCACTTGTGACCGGAGCCGGAGGTGGAATAGGGAAGGCCATAGCCGATAAATTAGTTGCTGAAGGTGCCAATGTTGTACTTACCGATATTAATGAGGATAATCTAAATGAGGCTGTATCTACTTACAAACGAGATCTGGTTGAAGGAGTACTTTGTGATGTAACTAAAGAGGAATCTATCGATGCGGCTTATAAAAAAGCTAATTTGTCTTTCGGTGGGGTGGATATAGTGATACATTCTGCAGGATTAGCAATTTCTAAGTCTTTAGAAGACACCACTCAAAAGGATTGGGATCTCTTACAGGATATTTTGGTTAAAGGTCAGTTCTTAATGGCTCAAAAAGGAGTGGAAATCATGAAAAAACAAGGGCTGGGAGGTGATATTGTAAATATTGCGAGTAAGAATGGATTGGTCGCCGGGCCAAATAATGTAGGTTATGGAACTGCCAAGGCAGCTCAGCAGCACATGACCCGTCTTCTGGCAGCGGAACTTGGGAGGGATCATATTAGGGTAAATACTGTAAACCCTGATGGTGTTATTGTAGGAAGTAAGATATGGGAAGGTGAGTGGGCCGAAGGCAGAGCCAAGGCACACGGGATTGAAGTAAAAGATCTTCCTAAACATTACGCCAAAAGAAATCTACTGCAGGAGATTATTCTTCCTGAAGATATTGCCAACGGTGTATTCGTTTGTGTGGGAATTCTGGAAAAAAGTACTGGAAATACTATTAATGTTGATGGTGGTATGGCCAATGCTTTTGTAAGATAATAGTTTGTGTTTAGCTTAATTAGGGATTTTCAATTATTGAAAATCCCTTTTTACTAACTAATTTTTGATGATGTATGAAAATTGATAAAAATAGTATTTCAGATTATAACAGTCAGTATAAAGATACATTTGAACAAGAATTCAGATTTGTTTCAGACAGCCTGGAACAGAAAGGATTGAATGTTGAAAGTGTTGTAAAGAAAATCAGCGATTTTCAGGTAGCTATCCCCAGTTGGGCTTTGGGCGCAGGAGGTACACGTTTCGGACGTTTTTCTTATGGTGGTGAGCCTTCTTCTCTTGAGCAAAAACTGAATGATATAGGGGTTTTAAATGCCTTAACAAAATCGGCAGGAGCAGTATCACTGCACATTCCTTGGGATATACCGGATGATACGCAGGCGATCAAGGAAATAGCTGAAAGTCACGGGATCGCTTTCGATGCGATGAACTCGAATACATTTCAGGATCAACCAGGAGCGGAGGAGACTTATAAATTCGGTTCATTGAATAATACAAGTAAAAATGTTAGGGACTATGCCATACAGCATAACCTGGATGTGATAAGGATAGGAGAGGAGCTCGGCTCTAAAAGCTTAACGGTTTGGCTTGCTGATGGGGCTAACTTTCCCGGTCAGTTAAATTTTCAAAATGCTTTGAAGTACACTGAAGATAGTTTGAAAAGCATATACCAATACCTGCCTGAAGATTGGAGAATGTTTATTGAATATAAACCTTACGAACCAAATTTTTACAGTACCACAATACAGGATTGGGGAACTTCTTTTATGTTAGCGAATGCGTGCGGAGAAAAGGCCTTTACACTGGTAGATCTTGGTCACCACCTGCCGAATACTAATATTGAACAAATAGTGGCTACTTTGTTGTTGAAGGGAAAGCTGGGTGGTTTTCATTTTAATGATAGTAAATATGGTGATGATGATGTTACTGTAGGGTCAATAAAACCTTATGCTTTGTTCCTTATATTTAATGAGCTGGTTTACGGGATGGAAAATAATCCTCAAAACCCTTCTTTGGCCTGGATGATAGATGCTAGTCACAACATAAAAGATCCTCTTGAAGATTTATTGCAATCGATAGAAGCTATTCTTATCGCCTATGCCCAGGCCCTTCTAATTGATCAAAAAGATCTGAGGGAAGCACAGTTACAAAATGATGTAGTGAAATGTCAGGAAATTCTTCAGGATGCTTACCGTACAGATGTTAGACCACTGGTAAAAGCTGCAAGATTAAAGGCTAATGCAGCCTTAAATCCTCTGGATGCTTACCGCAGTTTTGAAGTTCGGAAAGAGCTGATAAAAGAAAGAGGAAATAAAACGATAGCTACAGGGCTATAAAGAAAAAAGAATGAGTCAGAATAAAGTAACGGCTGTTTTCGATATAGGGAAGACTAACAAAAAATTCTTTTTATTCGATGAAGAGTTTCAGGAAGTCCATAGGGAATACATCCGTATTGATGAAATTAAGGACGAAGATGGGTTTCCAACAGAAAATCTTGAGGCTTTAAAGAACTGGATGAAAAAAGTTTTTAATGATATCCTGAAGACCGATAGATTTGATATTACTGCTATAAATTTCTCAACCTATGGAGCAAGTTTGGTGCATTTGGATGAAAATGGCAACGTACTGACTCCTTTATATAATTACACAAAACAGATAGATGAATCGGTAATTGATTCTTTTTACCAAAAATATGGTCCTGAAGAAGATTTTGAGCAAATTACCGGATCACCAAAATCTGGCATGCTGAATTCAGGCATGCAGTTATACTGGATTAAAAAGAATAAGCCAGAGGTTTTTAAAAGGATAAAATATTCCCTTCACCTGCCACAATATCTTAGTTATATTTTCACCGGCATTCCAATAAGTGAATATACCAGTATTGGCTGCCATACGGCTCTCTGGGATTATAATAAAAGAGATTATCATAGATGGGTATATGATGAGAAAATCCATCTAATTCTACCGCCAATTGTTTCTACAGAAACCAGTTTTAATATGAATTACAATGGGAAACGTATTAAAATTGGGGTAGGGATACATGATAGTTCAGCTGCTCTTCTCCCTTACGTAAGGAGTGTAAAGGAAGATTTTATTCTCGTTTCTACTGGAACCTGGAGTATATCTTTCAATCCCTTTTCTGATTCAAAGCTTTCAAAAGAGGAAGTTGAGAACGGATGCATAAACTATATGCGTATTAACGGAAAAGCTGTGAAGGCCTCAAGAATATTTTTAGGTAATGAATATAAAAGACAAATAGAGTTTCTTTCAGAATACTATAAGGTTCCAAGGGATTTCCATAAAAACATCATCTTCGATTATGACATTTACTATGAAATTACCAAGGACTTTGAACCTATGTTTAGATGGGAAAGTTTAGAAACAGAGACTATGCCCCGTAAAACCATCCTTAAATATCCTAATATAGAAGAGGCCTATCATCAGTTAATGATAGAGCTTGTTACTATTCAGGCTGAAAGCATCAAAATAGTGGCTGGAAATACAAAGAGTTATAAACTATTTGTAGACGGGGGCTTTACCGATAATAACGTATACATCCAGTTATTATCCCATTACCTCCGCAATATGTCGCTAAGAACAACTAAGGCATCTCTGGGCTCTGCACTGGGTGCGGCTATTGCTATTTCTGATAAAAAATTAAATTCAAAATTTTTAAAGAAGAATTACTCTTTAAAAAAGCATGTCCCATTTATAATTAAATAACAATGGCTATTAATTCCAAATACCCTTCTGTAGAAGATCTACGTAAAAAAGCTAAAAAAAGAGTTCCTGAATTTGCTTTTGAATATTTGGATGGAGGTTGTAATGAAGATGTAAATATTAGCAGGAATACCAGTGAAATAAGAGAGGTACAACTGCAACCACGGTATTTAAGAAATTATGGTAATAGCTCAATGAAAACCAAAATTTTAGGAATGGAGTTCGATGCTCCCTTCGGGATTGCTCCTGTAGGCTTACAGGGACTTATGTGGCCAAATTCGCCTCAAATCCTTGCAGCTTCAGCTTACAAGCACAATATTCCATTTGTTTTGAGTACAGTAACTACTATGGATATTGAACAGGCGAGCCGACTTACTGATGGACAGGCCTGGTTTCAGTTATATAATCCCGTGGAAGATTCCGTAAGAAATGATATTTTAAACAGGGCAAAAGATGCCGGATGTCCTGTACTCGTATTGCTATGCGATGTTCCTACTTTTGGTTACCGGCCCAGAGATATCCGAAATGGTCTGGCCCTACCTCCAAAAATGTCAGTTAAAAATATCTTACAAATTTTAGGAAAACCTAGATGGGCTTTGAATACCTTGAAATATGGTCAGCCTACTTTTGAAAATCTGAAGCCTTATACACCAGAAGGTTTAAACCTGAAGCAACTTGGACAATTTATGGATAAAACATTTTCAGGTCGTTTGAATGAAGAATTGATAAAGCCTATCAGGGATAAATGGAAAGGTAAGCTGGTATTAAAGGGAGTGGCATCTGAACAGGATACTGAAGATGCTATAAAAATGGGCTTTGATGGTATTATAATCTCAAATCACGGAGGGCGACAGTTGGATGCAGGTGAATCAACCATCCATTCCCTTCAGAATATTGCAAAAAAATATAGTGACAAGATTGAAATAATGATGGATAGCGGATTAAGGTCAGGTCCCGATATTGCGCGTACAATTGCCTCTGGAGCAAAATTCACTTTTATGGGCAGATCTTTTATGTATGGCGCCGCCGCATTAGGAAAATATGGAGGAGATCATACCATTAGTATGCTGAAAACTCAATTTCAGCAGGTAATGGATCAGTTATGCTGTGAAAAAGTAGAAGATTTGCCTAAACATTTAATTAAGAATTAAACTGAAAATAGTATGACTATATATAATCAGGAGGAAGTTGTCATAGAAGAAATATCCGGAGGTGAATTTGAGCGTGAGCCTGTTCCTTATTCTAATTGGAAAAGCTGGAAAAGCTTTCTTGGTATGTATGCGGGGGAACATGCAGCTGGAACAGAATTCGTGATAGGACCACTATTTCTTACCACAGGAGTTAGTGCATTTGATCTAATTTTTGGACTTCTGCTTGGAAACCTGATGGCAGTTTTAAGCTGGCGATTTTTGACTGCTGAAATAGGAACTAAATTTAGATTCACTTTATACTATCATTTAGAAAAAATATGTGGGAAACGCTTAGTAACCCTATATAACTTGGCAAATGGGATGCTATTTTGTTTTCTGGCCGGTGCAATGATAACTATTTCAGCTACAGCGGTAGGAATTCCATTCGATATGGAAATGCCACAACTTACAGATACAATGCCAAACGGGGTGACATGGATAGTAATTGTACTTTGCATAGGGACGGTTATATCAGTAATTGCTGCAAGAGGATATTCAACAGTGGCCAAAGCTGCTAACTGGATGTCCCCAGTAATTGTTTTGGCCTTTGTGGTTTGTGGGATAGTTGCATTATTTCAATTAAATGTGAATAGCTTCTCCGACTTCTGGAATATTTGGGGAAATGGAAGTGAACCTTTTCCAGGACAGATCAAATATACTTTCTGGCATGTATTTTTATGGTCGTGGTTTGCAAATGCCGCAATGCATATAGGCATGTCTGATCTTTCAGTTTTTAGGTTTGCCAAAAAGGCAAGCACTGGATGGACAACAGCTGCCGGAATGTACATAGGTCATTTTATTGCCTGGATTGCTGCATGTCTCTTATATGCCGTTTATTTAAAATCTCCGGAAGCCCAGGTTTTCTTAAGTAATGGTCAGGCTCCGCCTGTTGCTCCAGGTCCATTGGCATATAATGCCATTGGTGTTTTTGGTATTATAGCTGTAATCCTTGCAGGATGGACAACGGCAAATCCAACGATCTACAGAGCTGGCCTGGCATTTCAGGCTATACTTCCAAAGACCTCTACATTCTGGGTGACCCTTATTGCCGGAGGAATAGCAACTGTGGCGGGCTTATTCCCCGCTTTTGCAATGCGCTTATTAGATTTTGTAGCTTTATATGGTTTTATACTCGCACCTGTGGGAGCAGTGATCGTTTTTGAATATTTCTTTGGGGCGAAAATAGGGATTCAATCCTTTTATGCTCAAAAGACTGGTGGGCGATTTAATTTAGCAGTATTTTGGGCATGGTTAATTAGCTTTGGTATATTTTACTTTATATCTGTTCATTACAATGTATTTCTTTCTTTTCTTACGTTGCCAGCCTGGTTGCTCTGTGGATTGCTATTCTTGTTTTTAAGCAAGTTTTATCAGAATAAGGTATATCAATAAAAAATTATAAGAATAGCTAAGACAGTTTATGGCTACTAATTAAAAATATTAGTAAGAGTTTTGCTATTTAAGAATAAATAAGGTTTCACAACTATAAAACTTCCTGATCTTATGGGAAAAAGTACTATTATGCTCACTTTTCGTTTAGTTCTATTTTCTACCTTAATTTTAGTATCCTGTGAGGACAACCAAAAAGATAAGAGTACCAAAAATTCAAAGGATGAAAGCCAGGGATTTATGCCAGATTGGGTTGCTAATGCAGGAGCTAAGGAAATTGAATTTAAAGATAGTATATATTATGTTAATGATTATGATGCTATAGATGATGGCTCTGAACTCACTACAGAGGCAATTCAAATGGCTATAGACGAATGTCATGAAAATGGAGGAGGAACAGTAGCTTTTAAACCCGGGGTTTACCTAACTGGAGCTGTATTTGTTAAGGAAGGGATAAATTTTAGAATTGATAAGGGAGTTGAAATTAGGGGAAGTGAAAATATAGAAGACTATACTTTAATTGATACACGGGTGGCAGGTATAGAAATAAAATGGCCAGCTGCTCTAATTAATGTTCGTGATCAAAAAAACGTTAGAATAAGTGGGAATGGACTTGTAGACGGTCAGGGGAAAGTCTATTGGGATTATTACTGGAAATTAAGAAAAGAATATGAATCCAAAGGTTTGAGATGGATAGTAGATTATGATGCACGGAGACCCAGAACCTTTTTAATTTCGAATTCTGAAAATGTCTTCTTAAAAGATCTTAATATTCAAAAAGCAGGATTTTGGACTGTCCAGGTGCTTTATTCCAAATATGTAACGGTTGATGGAATTACAATTCGTAATAATATTGGAGGGCATGGACCCAGTACCGATGGAATAGATATCGATTCCTCTCAATGGATTCTGGTTCAAAACTGCGATATTGATTGTAATGATGACAACTTCTGCTTAAAGGCCGGAAGGGATTGGGATGGTTTGAGAGTAGATAAGCCCACTCAATATGTTGTGATAAAGGATTGTATAGCAAGGCGTGGTGCAGGCTTATTTACCATTGGAAGTGAAACTTCCGGAGACATTCGGCATGTATATGTTTCAAATATTCGAGGCATTGGTACCTCTAACGGCTTAAATATAAAATCGGCAATGACCCGTGGTGGTACAGTAGAGGATATATATCTTGAAAATATAAAGATGGATAGTGTAGGGACATTTATGGAAGTTTCTATGAATTGGAATCCAAGCTATAGCTATTCCAAATTGCCGAAAAATTACGATATAGACTCTGTCCCGGATCATTGGCGTACATTATTGAAGAGAGTGGAACCGGCTTCAAGAGGTATTCCTAAATTTCGGAATATAAGCCTTTATAACATTCAGGTGCAAAATGCCAAACGAGCGATCAATGTCAATGGGATCGATAGTTCTTTGGTAGAGAATATTACCCTGAAAGATGTACATATCCAGGGAAAAACTGCCGGACAGATTAATTATAGTAAAAACTGGAACTTAAATAATGTAAGTCTGGATATAGAAGATGGCACCCAATTGAATATAAATAATTCCAAAAAGGTAGAATTTCCGGATTCTATATATGCTTTTAACTGAGAAAAATATTCTAATAGGGTTACAATTTTCTAGCTCTCCCCTGGTTTCTTTTAATATCTTTTGGTTGTAGCTTTCCTGGCAGTAAAGAACAGGATGGTTATACCTTATCTAATTTTTATCTTCACAAAATATAAACTGGTTAATTCCTAAAAATTAATTATAATAATTTACAGAAATCATTTTTTTTGGATAAAAAAGAAAGAAAAATCTAAATATTAAAAATTTTTATTATATTCGTGTAATCGATTGCATAAACAATTAAAAAAAGATATTATGACTCATTCAGAATTTAGATATGCACATCATCCTGAAGATGTAAAGAAATATTCCACTCAGGAGCTTCGTGAGCACTTTTTGATCCCGGAGCTTTTCAGAAAAGATGAGATCAATCTTACTTATAGTATGTACGATAGGTTTATTGCAGGAGGAGCATTTCCTGTAAGCAAACCCGTTAAGCTGGAAACCATTGACGATTTAAAATCTGAGAATTTTTTAGATCGCCGTGAACTTGGGATAATAAATGTTGGAGCAACCGGAAAGGTAACAGTAGATGGTGAATCTTATGAATTAAAACATAAAGAGGCCCTTTATGTAGGGCGGGGAAATAAGGAAGTGATCTTTGAAAAATCAGGAGATGGTCAGCCTTATTTCTATCTTAATTCGGCTCCGGCTCATCATGCTTATCCAACTAAAAAGGTAGGAAAGGAAGATGCTGAGGTTGTAGAGCTTGGAGATTCAAAATACGCCAATAAGAGAGTTTTAAATAAACTGATTGTCAATAGTATTGTTGAAACATGTCAGTTACAGATGGGGATGACCGAACTGGTGGAAGGAAATATTTGGAACACTATGCCTCCACATACCCATGAGCGAAGAATGGAGGTTTACTTCTATTTTGACCTGGAGGAAGGTCAGACTATCAGTCATTATATGGGTCAGCCAGACGAAACGAGACATATTTTTATGAAGAATCATCAGGCAGTAATTTCTCCCGAATGGTCCATTCATGCCGGTGCCGGAACCTCAAATTATACATTTATCTGGGGAATGGCTGGTGAAAACCTGGATTATGGAGATATGGATAAGGTGTCTGTTAACGAATTGAAATAGTTGAAAATGGATATA
>NZ_JAJSON010000011.1 GCF_022410465.1 Christiangramia crocea
GGACTCGAACCCACGACCTGCTGATTACAAATCAGCTGCTCTAGCCAGCTGAGCTACATCGGCCTTTTACGCTAGCTTTTCAGCATAAAAAAGTCCGCTATTTCTAACGGACTGCAAATGTATATAAATTATTCCTTTATCAAAAAATAATTCTCGAAAAAATCAGCTAAACATGAGCGCTCATTTTTTCTTTTCTTTTGATGAGTTGTCTTTGTAAAGAATTAACACACTCATCAACACATGCTTCAAATTTATTACAGGTTTTCTTTACCATTATATCTCCGCCGGGTATACTAAGTAAAATCTCAGTAATCTTGTTTTCTTTGCCGCTGGTATTTTGAACCTTAAAGTAAACGTCGGCATAAATAATCTTATCAAAATAGGTTTCCAGTTTATCAAGTTTTTTTTGAGTGAAGTCAATCAGTTTTGGATCGGCATTGAAGTTTACAGACTGCAGATTTACTTTCATATCCTGTAGAATTTAATTAAACAAATGGTTATGTTAATTCTTATTGTTCCGAGGGTGAGCCTGTTTGTGAATTTTACTAAGTTCGGCAATGCTGTTATTAGTGTAGACCTGAGTCGCTGCCAGACTGGAGTGACCCAACAATTCTTTTACTGCATTTAGATTAGCACCCTGGTTCAATAAATGAGTGGCAAACGAATGCCGCAGGATATGCGGACTCTTTTTTAGTTTACCAGACACCTCACTAAAATAATTATTTATAATTCTATAAACAAAACTTTCATATAGTTTCTCTCCTTTGGAAGTTAAAAAAAGATACTCCTTAGTTGCCGAACCTTCGAAAGCCTCCCTAAACTCAAGGTATTTACTAGCTGTATCTTTTACGGACTCTATTAGCGGAATATACCTTTCTTTATTCCGTTTCCCCAACACCTTTAAAACTCCTGCACCAAGATCGAGATCGTTCAGTTTAATTTCAATAAGCTCTATCCTTCTTATTCCGGTGGAGTAAAACAACTCCACAACGAATCTATCGCGAATCCCTTCAAAAGTGGAATCGTCGATATTTTCAAGAACCTGAATAATTTCTTTTTCAGAAAAAGGGATCTGAACTTTTTTGGATGTCTTTAAAGCCTTGTGTTTTGTTAGCGGAGAGAATTCTATCTGACCTGTTTTCAGCAAAAAACGGTAATAGGCTTTAAGAGAGGAGATTTTCCGGTTAATACTTCTGTTGGAAATACCGGATTCGGAAAGATGAACTATCCAGCTTCGTATTTGTGAATAATTAACCTTCTGCACCTCATCCTGTTCAAATGTTTCGTTCAGGAAACTCTGAAAACTCTCCAGGTCTTTGGCATATGCCGAAACCGTATGAACAGAATACTTCTTTTCAAGCTGAAGATAATCTAGAAAGGCAGAAAAGGGCATAAAAAAACTGTTGATAAACAAAGTTACTAAACTTTAATCTACCAACAGTTTTTAATATTACTGATTGATTTTACAACCTTCTAGCAAAAATACTAGATATCTTCTGCGTCTCTCAGGTGCTGGATATATTCAGCTTTCTGAATCTGAGCTCTACGCTCTACAGAAGGTTTTGTAAAATGCTGACGATCTCTTAGCTGACGCATAGTTCCTGTCTTATCGAACTTACGCTTGAAACGCTTAAGAGCTCTATCTATATTTTCTCCGTCTTTAACTGGTATAATTAACATAGTGTCATCACCTCCTTTCTTTTGGAATCGGCTGCAAAGATAATCCATTTAAATTATCTGCCAATATTTATTTTAGATATTTAATGGCCGGACAATTAAAACAAGGGGATTTTATAATTTTCTGTAAATTAAGCATCTAAATAATAGAATTATGAAAACCATTAATCTTACCACTCTAATATTCCTGCTTAGCTGCACACCACTTTTAGCGTTCCAGAATTTTGATGATGTTGAAATTGAAATAGTTCCCGTAAATAAAAATGTATATATGCTTACAGGAGCAGGAGGAAACATAGGTATTCTTACCGGAGAAGACGGGGTCTTTATGATAGACGACCAATTTGCACCCCTCTCCCAAAAGATTAGCGACAAACTGAAGACAATAAGTGAGCAACCAGTAAAATTCCTGGTGAACACACATCACCACGGAGATCATGTAGGAGGAAATGCCAATTTCCAGGAAGATGGTGCGCTTATCTTTGCTCACGAAAATGTTAGAAAAAGACTTATAAAAGATGTTGAGACGAACGCGGGCTTTCCCGTAGTCACCTTCGATCAAAACATTAATTTACATATTAATGGAAATGATGTGGTTGTAGCTCACGTCCACAATGCCCATACCGATGGTGATGTTCTTATATATTTCCCACAAAGCAACGTCTTACATA
Organism: Christiangramia crocea; assembly: GCF_022410465.1. GTDB lineage: Bacteria > Bacteroidota > Bacteroidia > Flavobacteriales > Flavobacteriaceae > Christiangramia > Christiangramia crocea. The sequence goes on from NZ_JAJSON010000011.1 coordinate 2,349, forward strand.
CAGGTGACACATTCTTCAACGGAAGGTTTCCCTATATAGACCTGGAAAGTGGCGGTACTGTAAATGGAGATATTGAAGCAGCCAGAACTGGTTTGTCACTGATCAATGAGAATACTAAAATTATTCCCGGTCATGGAAATATCGCGACCTATGCTGAATATGAGCAGTACATGAAAATGCTTGAAGAAATTAGAGACAATGTACTAAAGGCTCTTGGAGAAGGAAGAAATGAGGAAGATATTGTAAGTGATGAAAACCTAACCAATAAGTTCTATAGTGACGAGGAGATGAAAGATTCTTTTATATCAGGTTCCAAGATCAGAAAGACCTTCTATGATGACTTAAAAGATCAACCCCGGGAATAATCCCGGGGTTGGTATAACTTTGAATATCTGAACTATAATCTATTTGGAAGCTGGTTTATATTCCTTTTTGTCAATTACCATTTTAGCGATAATTTCCTTCAAAATTTCTGAAGTCCCTCCTCCTATAGGTCCTAACCTGCTATCGCGAAACAGTCGTGCCATTGGGTAATCCTCCATATATCCGTAACCACCTAACATCTGAAGACATTTATAAGCAACCTCATCTGCGATCTTAGTAGAAAGCAGTTTAGACATACTGGCTTCTTTTACTACATACTCACCGTCATTAAGTCTTTGGGCTACCGAATAGTTGAATTCCTTTATCACCTCTATCTCACTGGCCATTTCTGCCACAGAATGTCTTAAAGCCTGAAATTTATCCAGAGTTCTTCCGAAAGCTTCACGTTCTTTCATATACCCCAACGCATAGTCCAGTGCAAATTCAGATCTCGCATGTGCATTGATCCCCATGATCAATCTCTCCATGGCAAAATGCTGCATGATATAACTAAAGCCTTTGCCTTCCTCTCCCATCAGGTTTTCAGCTGGCACTTGCACATTGTCAAAGGCAAGCTCCGCAGTATCGGAGGCTCTCCAGCCCAGTTTATTCAATTTTGTTGCTGATATACCTTCTACTTCCTTATCAATAAGGAAAATACTCATTCCTTTATTACCTTTACCCGGATCGGTCTTGGCCGCTACCACGTAAAAATCGGCATAAACGCCATTGGTAATGAATGTTTTTGAACCGTTGATGATGTAATTATCTCCTTTCTTAATCGCAGTAGTCTTCATTCCTGCAACATCTGAACCTCCAAAAGGTTCAGATACACAAAGACAGCCTATTTTTTCCCCTTCGATAGCAGGAACCAGATATTTTTCTTTCAGTTCATTGCTGGCTTCCACTTTAACATGCGTCATAGCCAGGTAAGCATGCGCCCACATGGCCGCGGCGAAACCACCGGAATTGATCTTTTGTAATTCTTCCAGGAATATCACAGTATAGAAAAGATCCAGGTCCATCCCACCATATTTCTCTGGCTGGTTCAGGCCAAAATAGCCCATCTCACCAAACTTCTTCCATATAAAACGCTCGATAGTACCGGTTTCTTCCCATTTATCTATATGAGGCACTACTTCCTTCTGCAAAAATTCCTGAAAACTTTTCCTGAACATTTCGTGTTCCTCTGTAAAATATCTACTCATTCCTATTTATATTGTTTTGACTGATTAATTCTTAGTAAACAGCCTTTTTTGATGAATCATTCTGAATTTGGGCAAGAAATTCTCCCATAATTTCACTTTATGGCCAAATATAATTTAATTCTGTCGATTTTATCGGAAGGAAAACCGTCGATTTTTGATAATTCTTCAAAGGAGCTAATGTTTTCATGCAGTCGGCGATAAGTAACTACTTTTTGAGCCAGATCATAATTAAAATATGGCATTTCTGCTAACTCTCCGGCTGTAATCAAATTTATATCCTTCAGCTCGGTATCTGGCACGCTAATTAATTGAAATTTCATCAGGATATTCTCCACAACTTGCGGGGAAAGTCCGTAAACATCATTTAACTGAATAGGCGCTCTAAACCCTCCTATGCTGTTGCGGTATTTTACAATGCGTTTAGACAGCACTTCTCCTATCCCATTCACCACTACAAGATCTTCAGCAGTAGCGGCGTTAAGGTCGGGGGTATTTACTGGGGTTTTCGGCACTCCCGTTGATATCACGGGTACAGATCTCTGAGTCCATTCCGGAAATCTGAAGGAAGGACTGATCGCCTGTAACAGGCTATCAGAAATTCCTGTAACCCTTTGAAAGTCTACAGCAGAATTGATCCATTTATCAGCACCTCTGTAAAACATTAATCGATCTATCTCCTCTACACTCATCCCTAACTGGTATCCTTTAAAGTCAGTAATGAAATTAGGATTGAAAGGATACAAGGTATCCTTATTTCCTGGTTGACTTCTATTTAATGAATCCAGTTGTCTTTGATAAGCTTCGATCTTTGCTGCAGGAACAGTTTCAGGGCCATTCCCGGTATAGAAATCAAAAAGGAGTATTCCCTGGAAAACAATTATGAAGATCACCAAAATAAAAATCCCATTCTGCTGACTCTTTGAAAGCGCAAAATGGGATCTAAGAAATTTCATTTTATTTATAAGGCCCTAAGAGACTTCGGCCTTTTCAGTTTTTTGTTTGGCTGGTTTCTGGAATAGTTCACCCTTCTTGAGTCGGTGAGAGTATTCCTTAAGATCATCACTAACCTCGCCTATCATAATGTACAAGCCTATAATATTAGGGAATGACATGGCCAGGATCATCATGTCTGAGAAGTCCAGAACAGCTCCCAAACTAACAGAAGCTCCAACCACTACAAACACAAGGAATAATGACTTATAAACCATCTCATTCTTCTTACTCTTCCCGAACAAATAGGTCCATGCTCTCATTCCATAATAAGACCATGAGATCATTGTTGAGAACGCGAAAAGGAAAACGGCCGTTGCCAGTACATAAGGGAACCAAGAGATTACGCTTCCAAATGCACTTGAAGTAAGTTCAACTCCGCCTACACCTTCAACTTCATGCATTCCTGTAAAGATAAGCACTAAGGCAGTAAGCGTACACACTACCACAGTATCAATAAAGGGTTCCAAAAGAGCTACAAATCCTTCAGATGGCGGATGATTGGTTTTTGCCGCGGAGTGGGCTATCGCTGCCGATCCTACCCCCGCTTCATTCGAGAAGGCGGCACGTTGGAAACCTACAATTAGAACTCCAATAATTCCACCTTTCAGTGCACTGGGACTAAATGCCCCATCCCAAATAGCTCCAAAAGCAGGACCTATATTTTCAAAGTTCACACCAATTACCACAAAAGCTCCTACCACATAAATTGCAGCCATTATAGGTACAATTTTACCAGTAACCTTGGCAATACTGCTAATACCTCCAATAATTACAATTCCTACGAAGATTGCAACTACAACACCAAACCAGAAACCGTTTCCAACAAGCATCGGAAATTCACCTGCAAGTATCGAGAAAGACTGGTTTGCCTGGAACATGTTTCCTCCTCCAAAAGAGGCTCCAATAGCCAGAATGGCAAAGAAAGCGGCAAGAAATTTACCTAATCCTCTTTTATTTCTTTTCTCAAGACCATATCTAAGGTAGTTCATAGGTCCACCAAAAACACGACCTTCAGAATTAATAAATCTATATTTTACACCAAGTGTACATTCTACAAATTTTGAAGACATTCCAAGAAGTCCGGCAAGAATCATCCACATTGTAGCACCGGCTCCCCCTAAAGAAACAGCCACAGCCACACCTGCAATATTACCAAGACCCACAGTACCGGAAACGGCAGTTGCCAATGCCTGGAAGTGTGTTACCTGTCCCGGTGCATTTGGATCATCAAATTTACCTTTAGCCAGTTCAAGTGAATGCCTAAAACCTCTTATATTGATAAAACCTAAACGGAGTGTAAAGAAAAGGGCTCCAAGTACAAGCCATACAACTATAAAAGGGATATTCTTTTGCTGAGGGTCCCCGTTAGGGTGAAGAAGAGCAACAGGCTCATCGTATTCGATACTCGCGAAATACTGAGCACCCTGTTCAATCACGTGTTGCTTGTTTTCTGAATTGTAGATGACTTCCCCTTCCTCCAGAAAATGATTTAAAGTACCTTTAGCATTCGCATATACATTAAGGTCTTCATTATTTTTAGTCACAACCGCAACAAGATCTCCTTCATTTACATGTTCTCCTTCGGCTACTTTCCACTCTTTAAGAATAAATTTTGCATCTTCCTGGGCATTCCATTCCGGAGCCGCGATCCTTTTTACATCGGCGTAAACTACCGGATCATATATCCCCGTTGCTGAAAAAGGGTCCCAAAAAAGAACACTCCCCATACCAGCAACTATGGGAGCAAATGTTCCGTTAAAATGCTCGGTAATTGCCTCAGCTTCTACAGTATATTCCTTTTCAACTGAATTCCCCTCGCTATCTGTAACCACAACGCTGTAGGATATTCCTTCTGTTAATCCTTCAGTTCTGTTAGACTCAAGGCTAGTCGCCTGATTGGACCATTTGTATTGATATGGCGGAGTTCCTCCAGTCACATCAAGTTCTATGAATCCATTATTGATTACGTTCGAAGGGTTGCCAATTTTCGCTTTTACATCCAGTTCTTGTGCAGACAATCCAAAAATTGAAAATAAAAAGAACATTGAAAGCAAATACTTTCTCATATAGAATTTTGGTTATTAATTTAACGTTAAAATTACAGCGGGTGAATATGCTAAAAAATTAGGCTATTTCAAACTTTTGGGAGTTAAATTGTGAATTAATTGTTAATGAAAAATCCGACCAAGAAACAATTTCCCGTCAATTTATAATCATACTGAAAACAGTTTCTTTAAACTTTCAATTTGATCTGGTCTACCGATCATAATGAGTTTTGATTCCTTTTCCAGTTTTAAGCCCGGCTCAGGGTTGACCACGTAATTACCTGAAGGTGATTTGTAACCTATTATAGAACAGCCGGTTCGCTTCCTTATATCGGTCTCTGCAATGGTTTTTTCTTTTCCGTCAGAACAAACCTTAGAGAAAGGTATCTGCTCCACATTTATACTATCTTGCTGACCGGAAACAGAAAGATTATCCAAAAACTCCACAAGGTCTGGCACTACTACCAGGGATGCCATGTGACTCCCTCCTATCCTGTCTGGCATTATCACGTTATCTGCACCTGCCAGTTTCAGTTTTTTGTAGCTATTTTCTTCTGTAGCCCTGCTAATTATTCTTAAATCCTTATTCAATTGTCTGGCTGAAAGCACAATAAAAAGATTATCCGCATCCCTGGGCAGGGTACAGATCAGAGTGGATGCTCTTTCTATTCCGGCACCCATAAGAACATCATCTTCGGTCGCGTTACCAATAATATAATTCATACCATTGTCTTGAATCCCCTGGAACACTTCTTCATTTTCATCTATCACCACAAAATCACGATGATAATCTACCAGCTTTTGAGCAGCCTGTTTTCCGTTCTGCCCATATCCACATACAATTATATGATCTTTAAAAGAGTCTATTTTTTTCCTCATTCTATTAAGCTTTAGATTACCAATATTGTTCTTATTCAAAATATGCTCTGTAATGGTAGACAGCCCAAAACCAAAAATAAAAAGCCCTGAAATTATAAATAGCGAAGTGAAGACCTTACTATAAGTATCCATAGGCTGAACTTCTCCATAACCCACCGTGCTTATGGTTATTATGGTCATATACAGCGCATCTATCCACGTGTATTCATACAGGAACCTAAAACCAACCACTCCGGTTAGAAATACCAGAATTATCAGTATTATCGCAAGTTTAATTCTTGAATCAATCAGTTCTCTCATAGGTCGAATACCGAAGTTCGCTTGGTATAGATTAGGTCTTTTAATTTAAGCCAAAAGGCCAGGGTTAGATAGATTATAAAGCCCGCTCCCATGGTAAAGAAAGAAGCATATATAAAGAACAGCCTTACATTTTTAGCCCGCATACCCAGCTTATCGGCTAAGCGGGAAGATACATAAAAACCATGTTTTTCAAGGTAATATCTAATATTGGAAACCAGAGTCGTCATACTACAAATTTAAATGTATTTCGGAGATTTTTTAAGAAGGGACGCTCCCAATTCACATTGAAGGCATTTATTAAGGTCACAATATTCCTTTTTTAGTTCCAGTAGCGCCTGGGAATGCAGTGCATTACGGGCTGTTCCCGGCCTTAACTTCTCAAATATTTCTATTATGGAATTCTTTTCGACCGGAATGGCAGAAATAAGTTCCTGGATAAGCTCCTCATTATTCTCTCCTGTATATTTTGAATAATAATGCTTCAGAGGCAGTATGCTATTTAATATTATTAGATCAACAAAAGCCTTAGTGAGTTTCTTTTTTCTTGGGGGATGTGATTTCCCAAAATTATAATGCTCCATCCAGTATTCCGAAATCTCGACATCGAACAGGCTGTAGATATCCTCTAAATTAGATGAATTTATTATATCCTGAAGGAGGTCCTTCCTATCTGAATAAACAGCAGCCAGCTGAGCCAGCCTTATGGTAGGAAAATTATCCGGTCGTAATCTGAAAAACTGGGGTTGGGCTAAAAAATAATTCCGCAGGGAGAATTTGTGTTTCAAAAAATTGTATTCTTTTTGAAGCTCTTTGGCATATTTATCATCACCCGTGAGTAATTTTGACTGACCCAAAAACAGAGACTCCAGCAAAAGTCTTTCACCTGCAAGTTTTTGAACTATTTTAAAGTCAAAGCTCCGGGCCATACCCATAAAAGCTTCTCCGTTCAGGTTGAGTCCAAAACTGCGGCACAACATTATAAATAAAGCAGCTTCCCAATTATTGCCGGTACTGGAGAGAATGTGATCTATTTGTACCGACCTGCTTTCCAGCCTTTCAAAATAGAGCCTTTCCAGCCAGTGTTCAACCTGGAAATCTTCAAAATTGGCAAACTCCTTCTCACAATTTATCCTGAAATGTTTCTTTTCTATTAATTCTGTGTAGGAAGAAAGAATCTCCTCACCCACCTTACCATTCAGCACCAGTGTGGGAATACAGGATCCATCTTTTCTGAAAATTTCCACATTATGTTCCCAAACCACATGAAGTATCACATTATCATAATTCTGATCTTTCTCATGTTGATGGGAATACCAGTCTGAAGATTTCAGATGTATCTCCACATTTCCCGCCCAAAGCTGTTTTCCAATCTGAATCCTGGCGTTGAAGAAATCCGGTCCCGATAATTCATTAGAATTCCCCGGATTAAGGACCAGCAGATCCTCTTCTTCCGAAGTTTTTAGGGCCTCAGAATCAAACTTCTGAAACTTCCATAAATGATGTAAAAAATCTTCCCGCATTCATCAAATTTATCAAATTAAAGAACTGAAAATACGAGCGATATAAAATTTATCAGGGTAATTTTTCTGCCACCTGATTCACGAACTGATCTACCCAGTACTTATACATAAGTCCGCTGGGATGAAGGTTGTCGCTGGCGATAAGTTCAGGATTCTCAGCGGCATCCCTGGAGACAGGTGTGATATTATAAAAGTCCACATTAAAATCTTCTGCCACTCTTCTAAACACCGCATTGAACTGGTCTATTTCCGCACTTATTTCTTCCTGATCGGCAGAACCAAAAGGAGTATAACCATAATCAGGAATACTCACCGCGAAAACACCTTTTTCCCTCGTTTTGGAATGATTGATAGCTTTTCTGAAAATCTGCCTTAATTCCTCTTCATATTCGGTGATAGGTTTTCCCTGATATTGATTATTAACACCAATAAGAATCGACACCAGGTCAAAATCTCTCTGGATACTTAATTCATTTTCCATTCCCCTTAAAAGGTCTTCTGTGGTCCATCCTGTTTTTGCCACTATCTTGGGAGCCGCCATTTTATAACCTCTGGCTCTTAGCTGCTCAGCTAGCTGAACCGGCCAGCGCTTAGTTTCAACCACACTTTCCCCAATGGTATAAGAATCACCCAGGGCCAGATAGCTAAATCTTGGATCTTCCGGCTCCTCATTGTTTTTCACATCCAAAGTTGAGCTACAGGAGCATAGGAAAACAAGGCCAAATAAGAGTAAGTAAATTTTCTTCATAATGATTTTTTATATTCTGAAAATAGCTTATTTCGGCCGATTCTAAAATTATAAAAGAGGCTTTAATTTTTTCTTAGCATAAAAAACCCCGCTAAAAGCGGGGGTAACTTATCCTGAAAAGCAAAAGGCTATTCAATAAAGCCCATTTTCTTCATCCATTCATCATTATACATTTTCCCCACGTAACGGCTCCCGTGGTCATGGAAAAGCACTACCACCACATCATCTTTTTTAAACTTATCTTTTAGCTGCAGCAATCCTTTTGCAGCCGCGCCCGCACTATTACCAAGGAAAAATCCTTCTTCTTTCGCGAGTTTCCGGGTATATATCGCCGCGTCTTTATCGGTCACTTTCGTAAAACCGTCTATCACGCTAAAATCAACATTCTTAGGAAGGATATCCTCTCCTATTCCTTCTGTCACATATGGGTAAATCTCGTTTTCATCGAAAATTCCGGTTTCATGATATTTTTTAAAAACCGAACCAAAAGTATCGATGCCCCAGACTTTGATATCGGGATTTTGCTCTTTCAGGTATTTTCCAACACCAGAAATTGTTCCTCCTGTTCCCACACCCACCACAAAATGTGTTACTTTTCCGTCGGTCTGTTTCCAAATCTCAGGTCCCGTGGTCTCATAGTGAGCTTTTGTATTCGCAAGATTATCGTACTGATTCACATACCATGAATTTGGTGTTTCTTCTGCCATCCGTCTTGAGGTGGAATAATAAGACCGTGGATCATCGGGAGCCACATCGGTAGGGCAAACAATCACCTCACTACCCATAGCTTTTAAGATATCCATCTTTTCCTTGCTCTGCTTATCGCTCATCACGCATACCATCTTATAACCTTTCACGATCGCTACCAGCGCAAGTCCCATTCCTGTATTTCCCGAAGTACCTTCAATAATGGTTCCTCCAGGCTTTAACCATCCTTTCTTTTCAGCATCTTCCACCATTTTCACCGCCATACGGTCCTTGACAGAATTCCCCGGATTAAAGGTCTCATATTTGGCAAGCACCAAAGCATCAATATCCTTCACGATCTTATTCATCTTCACTAAAGGAGTATTACCAATGGTACCTAATATATTTTCAGCGTATTCCATTTTAATTTTTTAAGACTGCAAATGTAAAAAATCCTGAAACCTAAACCCAAGTATTGCAATTGCTTAACCCTTTGGTCGAAACAATTACTCGAACTTTATGGCTTTGACAGGTGAAATTTTAGAAATGATCACCGAAGGGATCAAAAGCATAATCATACATAAAATAAGCGTACCCACATTCACGAAAAGGACATAATCCCAGTTCAGGTAAATGGGAACTTCGGTTACGTAATAGGTACGCGGATCCAGCGGTACGAGTTTGAAGTATTTTTGAAGGGCCAGAAGTCCGACTCCTATCAAATTTCCCCAGAACAGTCCGAGAATTATAAGATATGCCGCATTGTATAAAAAGATCTTTCGAATACTCCAGTCGGCTGCTCCAAGAGCTTTAAGAATTCCAATCATCTGGGTGCGCTCAAGAATAAGCACCAGGAGCGCAGTGATCATATTTATCCCCGCTACCAGGATCATGATCCCGATAATCAGGGCTATATTAAAATCAAAAAGTGAGAGCCATTCAAAAATTGAATAATACTTCTGGCTGATGGTTTGAGTGTCCAGGAAGGAACCGGTGTTCTCATAAACTTCATTTCCCTTTTTATCCAGTTCGTCAAAGTCTTCCACGAATACCTCAAAGTTCCCAACCTGGTCTTCCTCCCAGTTATTAATACGCTGAATATGTCTGATATCGGCAATAAGATAAAGCTCATCAAATTCCTGAAAACCGGAATCATAAATTCCTGTGATCTCAAAGCCTCTTACCAATGGCCGTTCACTCTCTTCTCTCAGAAAATAAGTAGGCACCTTATCCCCGACTTCCAGCTGAAGCCTGTTAGCAAGATATTCTGAAATAAGGACCTCATCATTAAGCTTGGAAGAAAAATCGGGCAACCTGCCTTTAGTAATGAATTCTTCGAAATAATCCCATTTATAATCATTGCCCACTCCTTTTACGATAATACCTTCAAAGTCGGTTTCGGTCCTGATCACGGCAAAATCCGTGGCAACAGCCTGCACATGTTCAATCCCTTCCACAGTAGTAAACTCCGGATAAAAATCCTGTTTTGTAGTAACGGGAATAAGGGAAACTTTAGAACTGTTATTGTCGTAACTGGAGATATTTATATGCCCGTTAAAAGCGGCAATCTTATCCCTTATCTTCTGTTGCAGTCCCAGTCCCGTAGCAAAGGATACCAGCATCATGATAACCCCTATCGCTATAGCCGTTATGGCGATTTTAATTATAGGAGCAGATATGCTACTTTTATACTTTTTAGTGCTTATAAGTCGTTTAACAACGAAATACTCAAAATTCAAAATACCATGATTAAGGGATTGCCCAAAATTACATTTTTATTCCTTCTTAGCGGAATTCTTTCCTGCGGAAACAATAATAAACGGATCAACGATCAATCTCAGATCATTAAACAGGAAGAAGAGCAGCCTGAAAATACGGAAATAATGACCGGGGCAAATAACACCCAGGCCTATTTGCCTCTTATAAAGGATAAGAAAATCGGACTTGTGGGCAACCAGACCTCCATCATAAAAACTGAAAAAGGCGATTATATACATTTGGTGGACTCCCTTTTAAAATATAACATACAGATCGAAAAGGTCTTCGCTCCGGAACATGGATTCCGTGGTACTGCAGATGCCGGTGAGGTGGTAAAAGATGGTATTGACACCAAAACAGGCCTGCCGGTTATTTCCCTCTATGGAGAGAATAAGAAACCTTCGGCTGAAGTGCTGAAAGACCTTGATATGCTCGTCTTCGATATCCAGGATGTAGGGGCAAGGTTCTATACTTATATTTCAACTTTACATTATATAATGGAGGCCTGTGCTGAGAACAATATCCCATTATTGGTGCTCGACCGTCCTAATCCTAACGGATCTTATATTGACGGACCAATCCTGGAAAAGGAATATAAAAGTTTCGTGGGCATGCACCCGGTTCCTGTAGTTCATGGAATGACGATAGGGGAATATGCCAAAATGATCAACGGCGAAAAATGGTTAAAAGATGGAGTTCAATGTGAATTGAAGGTTATTGAAATAGAATCTTATGACCATTCAAAAACATATTCCCTTCCGGTAAAGCCTTCACCCAATCTTCCAAACGATAAATCCATTAACCTTTATCCAAGCCTTTGCTTTTTTGAGGGAACCAATGTGAATGCCGGGAGAGGTACAAATAAGCAGTTCCAGGTTTTTGGATCTCCATTTTTAGAAAAGGAATATTATTCTTACCACTATACACCCGAACCTATGGATGGCGCCCAGCATCCAAAGCATAAGGGAAAGGAATGCCATGGGAAAGACCTTTCAGAAGTTGCGGAGCTAAATTCATTAAATCTGGAATGGCTTATTGAAGCCTATAATCATACTTCTTCTAAAGAGGATTTCTTTAATTCGTTCTTTACCAAACTGGCGGGAACCGAAAAACTTCAGCAGCAAATTGAGGAAGGCCTGAGTGCAAATGAAATTAAAGCCTCATGGCAAGATGGTTTAAAGGAGTACGGGGAAGTACGAAAAAAATATCTCCTTTATGACTAAACAAGTTTTTAAAAGTTGCAGGTTACAGTTTGCAATATTTTGCTTTAATAATTAACTAATTCTCCTCTTCATCTCTTCCACAATATTATAGGCGGCGGGACAGATGGCCGTATTCTTAATTGTGATATTTGAAATCTTATGAAAGTCCTTTCGATCGGTATGCGGATATTCACGGCAGGCCTTTGGCCTTTTATCATAAACCGAACAGTAATTATCGCTCCCTAAAAAAGGACAGGGCACCTGCTGCAGCACATAATCGTTCTCTTCATCCAGTCTCAAATAGGCATCAATGAAATCTCCGGGCTTCATCTTAAAGTGTTTACTGAGCCTTTCGATATCCTTTTGAGTGAATAAAGGGCCTGTGGTTTTACAGCAATTGGCGCAGTTAAGACAATCTGTGCGGGAAAATTCCTCTTCATGAAGCTCCAGCATAAGAGAATCAAGATCTTTGGGCGGTCTTTTCTTTAGCCTGGAAAAGAACTTTCTATTCTCCTTCTTCTTATCTTTGGCCTTATCTGGTAAACTCTTAAGAATCTCTTCCATTGGACAAAAATAAGGATATATTCGGTAAAGCCATCAAGGCTTTTTATGAGGAAAATGATAAGACTGATATAATAGTTCATTCTCCCGATTTTGAGGATGATATTATCCCGGTAAATTATCTTTTCAGGAATTTTGATGAAATGCCACCTCTGGAGCAGAAGGCAATGGGTCAATGTAAAGGAAAGGTCTTAGATGTTGGTTGCGGGGCGGGAAGTCATAGTCTCTACCTTCAGAATATTAGAAATCTGGAATGCCTGGCGATTGATACTTCTCCCGGCGCTTTAGAAATTGCCCGGAAACGCGGTGTGAAAAATGCCGAATGCAAAGATTTCTTCGAGCTGAAAGATGAAAAATTCGACAGCATTCTTATGCTGATGAATGGAAGCGGGATCATAGGTCGTCTGAAAAATCTTACCAAATTTTTTAAACATTCAAGATCAGTTTTGAACGGAGACGGCCAGATCCTTATAGACTCATCAGATCTTATCTATCTATCTGATGAAGAATTACCCCAACAGGAGGAATATTATGGAGAGCTCCAGTATCAACTAACCTACAAGGATTCAAAATCTGAGTTTTTTGACTGGCTTTATATCGATGCTTCCCTTCTTCAGGAAGAAGCCAAAAGGAATAATTTCGGTTGTGAGATCATACAAAAAGGCAGGCATTTTGATTACCTCGCCATTTTAAAACCCCTCTAACTCACTATTTTTCATATTTTTGCCTCAATCCATAAATTTCATCATGATAAGATTAAAAAAACTACTCATACTTTTTGTTTCAGTTGCTTTTGTATTTTCCTGTTCTACAGAAGATCCGAATAACCCCAAAAACGGCGGCATAGACCGTACTGCAAACCTTAAGACCCTTGGAGCTTCAGCGACGGATTTGCTAAGTGATGTGAACTTCACATCAATGAACATTGAAATAGTATATGTTGAAAACAACAAACCGACCGATGAAGCAATTAGCAAATTCAAAAGTTTTCTTCAGAATAGAACTTATAAGCCGGATGGAATTAGAATTACTTTAAGATCGGTGGCCTCTTCAGGGAAAGCACCATTTAATATTGATGAGATTGTCGAAATAGAAAAAGAAGAAAGAACGGCCTACAATGCAGGCGACGAAATAGCCGTATGGATCTATTTTGCCGATGGCAGCAATGATAAGGATAATGATGAGAAATTCATTCTTGGTTCGGCCTTTAGAAATACTTCTATGGTGGTCTATGAAAAGACCATCAAGGAATTTTCCAGCAGACATGGCGCTCCCAGCAGGGCAATAATGGAAGCTGCTACCTTGAATCATGAATTCGGACATTTATTTGGCCTTGTGGATCTTGGTACCGAACCTGTTTCAGCTCATGAAGATTCCGAGAATGAGGGCCACTGTATAACAGATGGCTGCTTAATGAGAGCTTCTATTGAATTTGGAAGCGGAGTAGTTGATGTGATCAGTGGGAGCGGAGTTCCTGAATTAGATGACGCCTGCATCCAGGATTTACAATCGGTTGGAGGTAAATAATAACAAAAAAAAGACATAAAAAAAACCGACATTTCTGTCGGTTTTTTATTCGATTAATTTCCTTTATTCAAAAATATCCGGATCCAGATAATCGGGAATTCCATCGTCATTCTTATCTCCTAATTCCTCTTTAGTTGGTTTCCCGTCTCCATCGTCATCAGGATCTGAATGATTGCTTAAGCCATCTCCATCGGTGTCATCGTTAAAAGGATCACCATCTCCATCCAGATCTTCCATATAGGATGGAACCCCGTCTCCATCATGATCAGCCTCATTTACATGATACATACTGATAGTAAAAATTAGTGGAGAGTAAGCAGGAATAGAACCTCTGGAACTGGAAAAATATCCAAGTCCTGAAGGAATAAATATTGCTCCAATTCCATAATCATTATTCCATTGAATAGTATTATCTGCCTGTACTTCATAACCAGTAGCAGCACGGAATTCTTCCAACCCTTCAGAAAATCCCTTTATCACATTCCCAACTGTACCAATGGCACCATTGGAACCTCTTACTTCGAATCCCGAAAGATTGAACCAAACAGGTGACTTTAGATTGCTGTCAAAAACAGTGCTATTCAAAAGCTGGCCCCGGTAAGCCACAAGGGTAGAATCGGTGAAGGCAGGTTTCTGCCCCTCTCCTTCTCTAACTTTCAAAATATAAACCTGTTGGTCTACCCCCCCATAATTCACCGTTTTAGTCATCAGTTTATCTGAGTCTATAAGAGGAGTTTTATCTGAGTTATCCCCGGTAATTGTATCCAACCTTACCACATAATCGAAATCCTCTGAAGGATTTTCGAATTCCTCGTAATTATAAAAGTGCGTATTAAGGTATTCTATTATTTCCTGATCATCTTCTATGGCCACTTCCCCCCTGTCTCTTGGAGGATCTACTTCAACACCATTATCATCATCTTTATTACATGAAAAAACAAGAAAAGCCGCAAGGCAAATCACTAAAATTTTGTTTAATCTCATTCGAATTTTATTTTGGAGCCGCAAGATACAATAATCTTGTATTTTTGCTTCAATATGAACGGTGAATTAGAGGTCAAATTATGAGAGTTGATAAATTTTTGTGGTGTGTACGCTATTTTAAAACCAGAAGTATTGCAACCAACGCCTGCAAGCAGGGAAAGGTGAGACTCAGTGAAGAGATCTTAAAACCCTCAAAAGAGGTTTTTCCTGGTGATAAACTGAGGGTGAGAAAAAACCAGATAAATTATGAACTGGAGATCCTGGATATCCCTAAAAGTCGTGTGGGCGCCAAGCTGGTAAATCTTTATATACATGATATCACTCCTAAAGAAGCCTTCGAAAAACTGGAGCTTTTGAAGTATTCCAAGGATTACTATCGTAAAAAAGGTACGGGCCGGCCTACTAAAAAAGACCGGAGAGATATAGATGACTGGTTTGAAAATGCCGGGGAAGAAAAGAAGGAGGAAGATCGTGAATAAGGAGTTTTGGTCCGGCCGTTACAGAGAAAATAAAACCGGATGGGATATTGGTCATATATCCACCCCTATAAAGGAATATATAGACCAGCTTGACGATAAGGATCTGAAAATACTCATCCCGGGAGCAGGAAACTCTTACGAGGCCGAATATCTTTTTAAAAAAGGTTTCAGGAACGTGACTGTCTGTGATATCGCCTCTGAACCTCTTAAGAATTTTCGAAACAGGGTTCCCGATTTTCCGGAAAGTCAGTTGCTTCAGGAGGATTTCTTTGAGTTAAATGACAGCTTCGATCTCATTCTGGAGCAGACTTTTTTTTGTGCTATACCGGTTGATAAAAGACCGGAATATGCCCAGAAAGCTCATGATCTGTTAAAGGAAAAGGCTAAGATTTCAGGGGTCTTTTTCGATTTTGAACTTCAGCCTGATGGCCCTCCCTTTGGCGGTAGTAAAGAGGAATATTTAACGTATTTTAGTCCGTACTTCAAAATTGATACTTTGGAGAGATGTTATAACTCGATAAAACCAAGACAGGGAAATGAGCTGTTCTTTAAATTCATAAAAAAATAGAAATGAAAAAACATCCAATATTAAACCAGGAGCAGATAAAACATAAAATCCGCCGTATTGCATACCAGATTTATGAGAGCAATGTCGGGGAGGATGAAGTGATAATTGCCGGAATCGCCAAAAACGGATTTGAACTCGCCAGGAAACTGGAAAAAGAACTTAAGGATATCTCTCCACTTAAAATTTCTCTGTGTAAGGTAGAATTGGACAAAAAGGATCCCCTGGGTGAAATCAAAACCTCTCTAAGCCCTGAAGAGTATCAGGATAAATCGGTCATTCTTGCCGATGATGTTCTTAATTCGGGAACCACTCTTATTTATGGTGTAAGACATTTCCTGGATGTTCCACTTAAACAGTTCAGAACGGCTGTACTCGTAGACAGAAATCATAAAAAATATCCCGTAAAAGTCGATTTCAAAGGAATTTCCCTTTCCACCTCGCTTAGTGAGACGGTAAATGTAATTTTGGAAGAAAACAATGAAAAGGTAGAACTATCCTAGCCTTGTTTTAATCTCACTGATTATCTCTTCAGGAGACTTTGAATCACAATTAATAATGTGTTCACTTTGGTTGTAGTAGAAGCCTCTTTCAAAAAGATGTTTTCTTATAAACTCTTCCAGTTTTTCCGGGCTATCCAAATGACTTATTAAAGGGCGGTGATCCTTTTCTGAAAATAATCGCCTTGTAAGATTTTCAACTTTCAGCTTAAGATAAATCGTAGTTGCGGTTGGGCTCTCCTTTATAATTTCCATATTATTCCCATAACACGGCGTCCCACCGCCCAGGGAAATGACAGAGGACGAATCAGACTTCAAGACTTTCTCAAGCATGTGCCTTTCCATTTTCCTAAAGAACACCTCTCCTTTACTTTCAAAGATTTCGGGAATATTTGCTTTTTCCTGTATCTCTATCTCTTCATCAAGATCGGTAAATTTATAGCCCAGATCTTCTGCCAGTTGTTTTCCTATATGGGATTTTCCGGAACCCATGTATCCTAAAAGAAAAATATTCATTTAATAAAGTGCTTATAATGAGACGAAGGCAAAACTATGATAAAATTATAGCAATTTAGCCTTGAAAAATAAATTAATGAATGTATATTTGCACCCGCATTCGCAAAACGACGGATGTTTTTTTATTGATCTGGTAGCTCAGTTGGTAGAGCATCTCCCTTTTAAGGAGAGGGTCCTGGGTTCGAGCCCC
>NZ_JAJSON010000012.1 GCF_022410465.1 Christiangramia crocea
ATTGCAGAAACCTTCAAAACAAACGTCTTTGCGAGGAGTGAAACGACGAAGCAAACTCATTAATCCAAGATTTTAAATAATCGGCTCCCCTCAAGGTGACTTTTGTTCCCGAACTTTAAACCTAAACATTCGCTAAAAACCTTTTTTGACGGTCATATTTTTGATAAATTGGTGAGAACTTCAATTTATCCGGATGGAAATATTAGGCATAGACATAGGCGGCTCCAGTTTGAAAGGAGCGATAGTGAACGTGGATTCCGGTGAACTTATCACCCCGTCCCATAAGATCCCAACTCCCGAAAGCCGTGAGCCTGAAGAAATGGCCATTGCTGTAAAAGAAATGCTTAATCACTTTTCGTATACCGGTATGGTTGGTTGTGGGTTTCCTACAATCGTAAAAAAAGGAATTTGTAAGCACGAAGGAAATCTAAGCAGGAAATGGCTGGATGTGGATGTTGACGGCCTTTTTGAGAAAACAACCGGTCAGAATTTTACGGTGATCAATGATGCTGATGCAGCCGGACTAGCAGAGATCAAATTTGGGGCAGGTCGTGATGCTACCGGTTTTGCAATTATGATCACAGTGGGCACTGGCCTGGGAAGTGGTGCCTATCTGCATGGAGAACTTATCCCGAATTTTGAACTCGGCCAGATCCCTTATAAAGAATATGAAAAGATCGAAGAATGGGCAGCATCCTCGGTAAAGACCGAACAGGACCTGAGTTATAAAGACTGGGCATACCGCTTTAATATTTTCCTCAATCATGTGTTCAGGATTTTGAATCCCGATGTGATCATCGTTGGGGGTGGTATTTCCAACGACTGGGACAAATTTGAAAAATACCTGGATGTAGACACCAGGCTCATCCCGGCCCAACTGCGCAATGAATCAGGTATTCTGGGTGCAGCCATTGCGGCTAAAAGTAAATACAACCGCTAATTAAGCGTCGGCGGCCGGCTTTTTCCTCTTATTTATAAAAAGATAATAGAAATTAACTCCGGCTATGGCCAGATTCGTAATTATAATAGGCCAGCTGTTCAGCAAAAAACCGTAGACTACAAAGAAGGAACAACCTATTATATTCACCGAACGCAGGGTTACGATATTTCTCATCAAAAAAGACAGAAGTACAAATATGGAGGCTAAATAACCAATCCATTCGGTAATGGATACACCTAAAAATTCAGTCATAACAAAAAGGATAAAAAAAGCCCGCCTTCCGGCAGGCTTAAGTATAATTTAATTAGTCATTTCAACCGAAGGTAGATATCCGTACAAATCTGAATTCTCAACCCCTTCGCATCTTCAAAATAACATTAAATTTAAATAGCTTTCGATCTTTTTCTTTCATTCTCGGTAAGAAGGATCTTTCTTAGTCTCAAATGATGCGGGGTAACTTCAACATATTCATCTTTCTGAATATACTCAAGGGCCTCTTCCAGAGAAAATTTGATAGCCGGAACAATTTTAGCTTTTTCATCGGCTCCTGAAGAGCGTACGTTAGAAAGCTTTTTTGTTTTGGTAATATTCACTGCCATATCATCCTGACGGGAATTTTCGCCTATCACCTGACCTTCGTATATCTCCTCTCCCGGATCAACAAAGAACTTTCCTCTATCCTGAAGCTTATCAATAGAATAAGGAATCGCCTTGCCTTTTTCCATGGAAACCAATGAACCATTCTGACGTTCCGGAATGCCACCTTTTAAAGGCTGATATTCTTTATATCTGTGAGCCATGATCGCTTCTCCGGCAGTAGCCGTTAGAAGCTGGTTTCTCAATCCAATAATTCCTCTTGAAGGAATAAGAAATTGAATATTCATCCTGTTACCGCGCGCTTCCATACTCAGCATCTCTCCTTTTCGCATGGTCACCATTTCCACCGCCTTACCTGAAACTTCTTCCGGAAGATCAATAGTAAGCTCTTCAATCGGCTCACACTTAACACCATCTATTTCCTTGATGATAACCTGCGGCTGGCCAATCTGAAGCTCATAGCCTTCACGTCTCATGGTCTCTATAAGTACAGATAAGTGAAGTACACCTCTACCGTAAACCATAAATTTATCAGCGCTATCAGTCTCTTCAACTCTCAAGGCCAGGTTCTTCTCAAGTTCTTTATAAAGTCTTTCCTTTATATGTCTTGAAGTCACAAACTTTCCGTCCTTTCCGAAAAATGGAGAATCGTTAATGGTAAAAAGCATACTCATGGTAGGCTCATCGATCGCGATAGTCTTTAATCCTTCAGGATTTTCAATATCGGCAATGGTATCACCAATTTCAAATCCTTCCAGTCCCACTACCGCACAAATATCACCTGCCTGAACTTCTTCGATCTTTCTTCGGCCTAAACCTTCAAAAGTATGTAATTCCTTAATTTTCGTTTTCTTAATGCTACCATCTCTTTTTACAAGGGAAACCTGCTGATTATCCTTCAAGGTTCCTCTTTGCAGACGTCCTATGGCAATCCTTCCTGTAAAAGAAGAAAAGTCAAGAGAAGTAATAAGCATTTGTGGAGATCCTTCCAGGTCGACCTTTGGAGCAGGAATATGTTCAATAACCATATCAAGCAAAGGCTCAATATTTCCGGTCTGGTGCTTCCAGTCCTCGCTCATCCAGTTATTCTTGGCAGAACCATACACGGTTGGGAAATCCAGCTGCCATTCTTCAGCCCCAAGTTCAAACATCAGGTCAAAAACCTTTTCATGAACCTCCTCTGGAGTACAGTTTTCTTTATCTACCTTGTTTATTACCACACATGGCTTAAGACCAAGATCTATCGCTTTTTGAAGAACAAAACGTGTTTGCGGCATAGGTCCTTCAAAGGCATCCACCAAAAGTAGTACGCCATCAGCCATATTAAGTACACGTTCCACCTCTCCACCAAAATCGGCGTGACCAGGAGTATCAATAATATTGATCTTCGTATCCTTATAGGTTACCGAAACATTCTTTGAAGTAATCGTAATCCCTCTTTCCCTTTCCAGATCGTTATTGTCCAGGATCAATTCTCCGGTAGACTCATTATCACGGAAAAGTTCACAGTGATGCATTATTTTATCAACCAGAGTAGTCTTCCCGTGGTCAACGTGTGCGATAATCGCGATATTTCTTATAGCTGCCATATATAGCCTTATTTTTAAGGCTGCAAATGTACAGCTATTTTTCGCTAATCCATCGCAGATTTACAAGATTTTAAATTACTGAAAATCAACACATTTAAACCTCCGTGTTTTTTTTAATAAGACCAGACGTCACCTAATTGTTTCAGTCTCCCCCTGTCCCTGTATCAAAATCTTCTGAAAAGTTTTAAACCACATGCCTTCATACAATCACATTGAATCCTGATTTTCAGACCTTCTTTTGAGAAATAAAGGTTTATCCCTTGTGTTAAATTCATTTAATGTTGCTGTTAAACACTTTTAAATACTTTGGGATGGGGAATGTATGTGTGTAGCTTTGGGTTAAAGAAAAAATTATTATGAAAATTATTAAAGGTTTATTTTTATCAGTACTATTATTAAGTTTCACCAGTTGTGATGATGACGATGACAATCAAGTGATAGAAGAAACGTTCAACTTTACAGCACAGTTATCAGAAATTAATGATTCCGGGGTCAGTGGTACCGCAGCCATAAGCGTTCAGGGGAACAGTCTGACCGTGCTCGTGGAAGCAGAGGGAATGACGCCTGGAGAGCCTCACCCACAACATATCCACGGGCTGGAGAATGGTGAGGAAAATGCTACCTGCCCTCCAGAATCGGCTGACACCAATGAGGACGGTATTATAACAATTCCTGAAGGAGTTCCTTTTTATGGAGGTGTTTTACTTCCCCTAGCGGATTTCCCGGTAGCAGATGAAAATGGAACTATTAGCTACCAGCAAACTTTTATTCTGGGCGAAAATGGTAATCCAACAGTTGAAGATCTTTCTGCCCTTCAAAACAGGGTGATCGTTCTGCACGGAATGAATGATGGTGATGGTGCTTATGTACCAACCACACCGGCAGCATGTGGAGAATTGTCCCTTCAGTAGAAAATTATTGAAATATTAAGTATGAAAAACCGCTCATTGGGCGGTTTTTTTATTCCTGCTCATCAGCCGAAGGACCGTAAGTGGCTGGCACCGAAATATCGAGAAGTCTGAAATAAACTCCAAGCTGAGCCCGGTGATGAGGGAACTGATTCATCACTGTAGATTGAAGCACGTTAAATTTTGGCATTTCAAAAATGATCTCTCCATCATTGGTCATTTTCCACATTCTTTCAAATTCATCATCAGATTTTTTCAAAGACTTTTCTGCTTCGGCCGCATTCGTTTTCAACTCCTTTATTATCTCATCTACAGTGGCATGATCTGTTGGTTTATAGCCTTTCATCTCCATTCCGCCGGCATTCATGGTTCCGGTTATCCAGGAAGGTATTTCAGCCAGGTGATTGGCAAGCTGGCGTATGGTCATGGATTTCTTATGGGGTCTCCAGTCAAGTTTATCTTCAGGTATTCTTTTGAGGAATTTTTCGGTAAGAGCAACTTCCTGCTGCAACTGCGGAATTAGAAATTCATGAATTTTCATTTTTTTCAGTTTTAGGAATGTGTATCTAATTTAGAGAAAATTCAATATTAATTCTACTGAAATTATTCTGAATTGTCCTTCGCTCTTATTTCGATTATCTTTGTGAAAAATTGACAATAATGAATCTGAATAAAATTCCGAAGTTAAAACACGTAAACAGCAATAATTTCTTCCTCCTATCAGGCCCCTGCGCTATTGAGGGTGAAGATATGGCACTAAGAATTGCCGAAAAAGTGGTTTCTATTACAGATAAACTTGAAATTCCATATGTCTTTAAAGGTTCCTTTAAAAAAGCAAACCGAAGCCGTATTGACAGTTTTACCGGAATAGGCGATGAAAAAGCCTTAAAGATTCTTAGGAAAGTATCTGAAACTTTTGATATTCCAACCGTAACCGATATCCACGAGATCAACGATGCACATATGGCTGCCGAATATGTTGATGTGCTTCAGATCCCGGCGTTTCTTGTGAGACAAACAGACCTGGTAGTCGCTGCTGCCGAAACCGGAAAAGTTGTGAATCTTAAGAAAGGACAGTTTATGAGCCCGGAAAGCATGAAACACGCTGTAACTAAAGTCACCGACTGCAATAATGAGCAGGTGATGATAACAGACAGAGGTACCATGTTTGGATATCAGGACCTCATTGTAGATTTCCGCGGAATTCCTACCATGAGAGAATATGCGCCGGTTGTTCTGGATGTTACGCATTCACTTCAACAACCCAATCAAAGCAGCGGTGTAACCGGTGGACGTCCTGATATGATCGAAACTATTGCCCGGGCTGGAGTAGTAAATAATGTGGATGGATTGTTCATTGAAACACATTTCGATCCGGCTAACGCAAAGAGTGATGGTGCTAATATGCTGGATCTGGACTATTTAGAAAAATTGCTTAGCAACCTTGTTGCAATAAGAAAAACGGTGAACGAAATCTAAAAACTTTCACAAAATTTAGGAACGCTTACGCCTAAAGAGGGATTTTCAAAGTACATTAAGGATTCACCTGATATTTCCCTGACATGCGAAGTTACTTTTCGAAAATTGCCGGAGTCTTACTGGTGGGATTTTTAATTCCCGGATTTTTACTGGCACCGGGAAATCAGGTACAGGCTCAGGAAAAACCTGAAATACATGTTGGTGGTGCTCTAAGATTCAATTATAACCTGTCTTCCTGGAAAGACGGGCAGAAAGAACGGGGAGGAGATTTTGGCTATGATATGTTTAGAGTCAACTTCGATGCCGCATGGAAAGACCTGTATCTAAATGCTGAGTACCGACTTTACTCCGAAGCTTTTGGAGGTGGCTTCATGAAGCAGGGCTGGGTTGGATATAGATTTAATGACCAGGATGAGATACAAATTGGATTAAACCAGGTTCCCTTCGGTATACAACAATACAATTCCCACAATTGGTTTTTCAACCTTACCTATTATTTTGGTTTAGAGGACGATCATGATATGGGGGTTAAATATTTACATACAGGTGATAATTTCGAATATGACCTGGCATTCTATAAAAATTCTGAAGAATTACGTTTTGGCGGAGATACCGAATCTTCTTCCAGCAGATACTCCTATGATGTAGTTGGAAGAAATAAAGAAGTGAACCAGGTAAATGGGAAACTGATCTATAAGTTCGGGGATTCGATAAAAAACCGGCTGGGCCTTTCAGCTCAATATGGCGGATTATACAACCTGGATACTAAAGAAACCGGATCACACAACGGCCTGGCTCTTCATTATGAATTAGATTTCAGGAACTGGAATTTTAAATTGCAGGGAATGATCATTAATCATGATCCTAAAAACCTACCGGAAGAGTCTGATGATGTGATTCAAATGGGAGCATATGGAGTGCCTTATGAAGTAGCGTCAGATTTTAATATTTACACCCTGGCTTTTTCAAAAAGCATTCCTGTGAAATTAGGTCCCATAAGTAACCTTCAGTTCTATAATGACTTCGGATTTATGGATAAAAAGATAAAATCATTTGAAGATTCATTTATGAATGTAACCGGTGTTCTTGTGAGCGCGGGACATGTATACACTTATATAGATTACGCAGCCGGATATAATCAATCCTGGCTGGGAGGAAATTTTGTAGACGATTTCTCCGTAGGTAATCCTGATGCGAAATGGGAAGCAAGATTCAATATTAATATTGGTTATTATTTTTAATAACTACCAGAAACTAGATTTATGGCTGAGAAAGTTACCAGAAGTGATGAGAAGAAATCCATATTCGGACTGGAAATTAACGGGCCGGTATTTTTCACCTCTTCCATCTTTATAATTATAAGTATAGTATTAACCTTAATTTATAAAAAACAGGCAGAAAGCTTTTTTGAAGATCTGCAGCACTCTGTAGCAGAAAACGCCGACTGGTTCTTTATCCTGGCGATAAATATCTTTTTCGTGTTCCTCATTTATCTGGCCCTGGGCCGGTTTGGAAAACTTCGTATTGGTGGCCAGAATGCCAAACCGGAATTCAAAACGCTTTCCTGGTTCGCCATGCTCTTTAGTGCAGGAATGGGAATAGGACTTTTATTTTTTAGTGTTGGTGAACCGGTAATGCATTTTAATTCTCCACCCATGGCAGAAGCCGGAACTGCGGCGGCGGCACAGGAAGCAATGAATTTCACATTTTTACACTGGGGCTTTCACGCCTGGGCTGTTTATGCACTGGTGGGACTTTCTTTAAGCTACTTCACCTATACCCGCGGGCTGCCATTAACTATCAGGTCTATTTTCTATCCTTTTCTCGGCGACCGTATCTACGGAAGAATTGGAGATATCATTGATATTTTTGCGGTGCTGGCCACAGTGTTCGGGCTGGCAACTTCCCTGGGATTTGGGGTACAGCAGATCGCTTCAGGATTAAATCATGTCTTTGGTTTACCTGATGGCACCACCACTCAAATTCTGATCATAGCCATAATTACTGCCATTGCAACCATCTCGGTAGTACTGGGTGTAGACAAGGGAGTAAAAATTCTTAGTGAATGGAATATGAGAATCGCGGTAGTACTCCTCCTATTGGCAGTAGTACTGGGACCAACACTGTTTATATTCAGATCATTTGTCCAAAACACAGGAAGTTATCTTTTTAACTTTCTGGAGATAGCTACCTGGAGTGAAACCTTTACCAATGGGAGCTGGCAGAACGCCTGGACCGTATTCTACTGGGGCTGGTGGATAGGCTGGTCTCCTTTTGTTGGAATGTTCATCGCACGAATATCTAAAGGAAGAACGATCAGGGAATTTATTTTAGGAGTATTACTGGTTCCTTCGCTGTTAACATTCTTCTGGATGTCTGCATTTGGTAGCGTAGCTATAGACCAGATCATGTCTGGAAATGATGTGATTAGCCAGGCCGTAAACGATGATATCGCTACTGCCCTATTCGTTTTTTTCCAGGATTATCCATTATCTATGATCATTAATGTAGTCGCGGTTTTACTTATTGCCGGATTTTTTATTACCTCGTCAGATTCAGGATCTCTTGTAGTGGACAGTCTTACTTCAGGAGGGAAGATCGATGCGCCGGTAGGACAGCGAATTTTCTGGGCGGTAACCGAGGGAACCGTAGCCGCTGTGCTTCTGGTTGGTGGCGGCTTGCAGGCTTTACAAACGGCGACCATAGTCACCGGATTACCCTTCGCTGTTATTTTACTCTTTATGTGCTATTCCCTATATAAAGGTTTGAATGAAGACCTGAAAAAACTGAATGAGAAAAAATCTGAAAAACAGATGGAAAATTATGAGGAGATCGTTTCTGAAATAGTGAACAAAAGAAATCTTCAAGAATCAGATAAATAAGAATAATCATGAAAAATATAGATAACATCCTTGTAGCGCTTGACCTTACCTCTACTGATACAGATATAATCCGGTATGCTTCATTTTTAGCGGATACCTTAAAGCCGAAAAATATTTATTTTGTACATAACATAAAGAAATATGAGATCTCTGATCTGTTCCAGGAACAACTGAAGAATTTCAATCTGGAAAAATTGATCAGTGATGAACTTGATGAAAAGGTAGCAACTCATTTTAAGGCTGAAACTCCTTCCAAGGTCCTTATTTCTGAAGATCCCTATACTGAATCCCTTATAAATTATATAGCTAACAAATACGAGATAGACCTGGTGATGGTAGGTAATAAATCCAAGAACCAGGGAACGGGAATAGTTTCTGATAAATTGATGAGACTGCTTAAATGCGACATTCTATCTGTTCCGGAAAATGCCAGGCTAAGTATGGACAATATCTGGGGAGGAACCGATTTTTCCAAGGAATCTGCCAAGGTGTTCCAGCTGACTTCAATTCTCGCAAACTATACCGGCGCAAAGATCACCGCAGTGAATATCTATAATGTTCCGGTACAATTCACCCCCTATCTCAATAAGGAAGAAATAGTCCCTAAGATCGAAAAGCATACCAGGGAAAAATTTGAAAAATTCTTAAAAAAGAATAAAATTACCGACTGTGAAATGAAAGTAATTCGGGGCCGCGAAGCCAGTATTGCCGAGAAAATGACCATCGAAGCAGAAAAGTCCGGTGCAGATCTCTTAGTGGTGGCCGATAAAGGCGGAAATGTTTTTTCCTCTCTTTTGGTGGGTAGTGTTACCGATGAGCTTTTTGACCGTACCCTTAAAATTCCACTTTGGATAGTGAAGTAACTTCTCCAACTAATTTTAGTATCCTGCGATTGGACCTATAGAATATAAAAGCCCTCATTTTGAAGGGCTTTTTTATTACTACTTTTAAACAAAGTGGAATTAAATTTTTAAAATTTATCATCAATAATTGAAGTTTTTTATTTTACTTTGTTTTTCAAAGTACTTTAAAATGGAAAACGAAAAGTATCTTCAGGACCTCAGCGAGATCAAGAATATGATGAATCGCTCCTCCCGTTTTATTTCCCTTAGCGGGCTGGCAGGAGTATTTGCCGGTTGCTATGCGATCATTGGAGCCATCATTGCAAAAATGCTGCTTAGTGACAGCACATCGGTTTATAATGAGAACTATGATCTGGTCACCACCGGTAATATAAATTCAGAGCTAACCACTCAATTATTCGCGATCGCTGTGGCAGTGCTAATCCTTGCGATTGGAACAGCAATTTTTCTAACCACCCGCAAAGCCAGGAGAAATGACCAGAAGATATGGGACAGTACAAGCAAAAGATTAGTCGTTAATTTCTTTGCGCCATTGGTTGCCGGCGGACTTTTTTGCCTGGTTCTGTTACAGTACGGTCTTATAGGCCTAATTGCTCCATGTATGCTTATTTTCTACGGATTGGCTTTGATCCATGCCAGTAAGTATACCTTTGCAGATCTCAGAGGCCTTGGATATGCCAATTTGATTCTGGGTCTTATTGCCACTCAGTTTATAGGTTATGGATTGTATTTCTGGGCGATAGGCTTTGGACTCTTTCATATTATTTATGGCATCTGGATGCATAATAAGTATGATAGAAAAAGTGCTGAATGAAGAGTATTATAAGCAATATAAATAAAGCTTTTGATCATAGGATCCGCCTGGGAATTATGAGTGTTCTAATGGTGAATGAATATGCCGATTTTAAAAGTCTGAAGGAACTATTGGGAGCTACAGACGGAAATATCGCCAGTCATACAAAAGCGCTGGAAAAACAGAAATACATTAAAGTTGAGAAGTCATTTATAGACAGAAAGCCCAATACGCGATATATCGCTTCAGAAAAAGGCAGGAAGGCTTTTCAGGAGCATCTCGATGCCCTTGAAAAACTATTGAATTCTAAAAATGACCTTAATAATTAAAAGGGGGAAATAAGCAGGCAATAAGCAACTATATTTTTTTATCAATTTACTTTGAATTTCAAAGTACTTAAATAAACTAAAAACCAATCATTATGAAAACAAAAAGAATTTTAATCATTGTACTTATCGTAGGAGCGCTGTTATTGATTCCGTTTATCGGAATGCAATTTAGTGAGGATGTTGACTGGTCCGGATTTGATTTTCTGATCATGGGAATTTTACTTTTAGGCACCGGACTTTTAATTGATCTGGCACTAAGGAAAATCCCGGATACAAAGAACCGGATCATTGTAAGCGGAATTATTCTGGCGGTATTCTTTCTAATCTGGGCAGAACTGGCCGTTGGGATATTCGGGACTCCCCTGGCCGGTAGTTAAAAAACTACCTGAAGTTTCATTAAAATAAATCGTCATGCGTGATTCTATAATTTCAGGACTTAATGATCCGGCAAAACTGGAAGGCTTATACAGGAAAAACAAAGCTGAATTCAGGAAGATCTTCAGTTCAATTTATACTGAATATCGGGATCTACCCATAGTTCAATTCTGGCACGAAAGACTCAATTTTGAATCCCATGAAATAAGCTGGGGTTCTAAAAAAGATTGGAGCTTTGTTATCATAGCTTCCATCATTGCCGGATTTCTGGCAAAATTACCTGATATATTTTTCATTGATGAAGAGTTCTTCTATCCAAGGAATATTGGCTTTCTGGCATTTCCGTTTTTGAGCGCATTCTTTATCTGGAAAAATAATTTATCCAAAAAAAGGATCCTGCTTTTAATAGGTGTTACAGCGATAAGCTTGCTGTATATTAATCTGTTACCGGCTAACCCGAATAGTGATACCCTTTTCCTGGCTTGCATACATTTACTCTTGCTATTATGGGGAGTATTCGGGCTTTCCTTTTCAGGAAATGACATCCATGATCAAACAAAACGACTGAACTTCCTAAGTTTTACTGGGGAACTACTGGTCATGTCTGCCATGATTGTTCTTGCCGGAATTATTTTAACCGGTATCACAATTGGCCTTTTTGAGCTGATCGGGCTTGATATAGCTGAATTCTATTTCAGGTATATCGTTGTATTTGCACTACCAGCAATACCCATTCTCGCTTGCTTTCTGGTTTTCACAAATCCAAACCTGGTAAATAAAGTTTCTCCGGTGATCGCGAAAATTTTCAGTCCCGCGGTCCTGATCATGCTTTCTATTTATTTGGCGGCAATTATGTATGTGGGAAAAGATCCATATACCGACAGGGATTTTCTAATCATCTTTAACCTTCTACTTATCGGGGTGATGGCTCTTATCTTTTTCTCAATTACCGAAGGCTGGAAAGAAAACAGATTGGGCACCAACAAATATGTTCTTTTACCGCTTTCTATAGTCACTACTATTGTAAACCTGATCGCACTGTCTGCTATCATTTTCAGGATCTCTGAATGGGGCTTTACTCCTAACCGACTTGCGGTTTTAGGCGGAAACATCTTAATGCTGATCCATTTGATCATGGTAGGCTTCAAAATTCTTAAATGTACTTTTAAAAAGTATCCCATTTCTGAGGCAGGCAAAGCCATCGTAAGCTATTTACCTGTCTATTTTGTTTGGATCGTTGTGGTCATTTTTCTGTTTCCATTAATTTTTAACTTTAAATAGGTAATGGTATCTTATTTCAAATTTTCAGGATCTATTAGCTGGATTGGTCTGGTCTTTGGCCCAATTGAAGAAGGATATTACCTAGAAATCATCGACTCACTCTAAAACGAAAAAATGGATAAGGAATATTTTGTAAAGAAAGATTCGATCGTCAGGGAGATCTGGGGTAAAAGTGATACGATCCTGCTTATTTTCGCGGGAGCTTCCGCAGAATTTGCACTGAATAAGGCGGTAGACTGGCTTTACTTTACCGGTAAGCTTCCTGAAGATCCCCTGGGCCGCTTATTCTCTAAGGTCTCTTACGCCAGGGAAATTGTCTTTTCCTACCGCAATTCTGCCATAAAAGCAATTGAAAGGATGAATCACATTCATTCTTCCGTTGAAAATGAACGGGGGAAAGACATTCCCGATTGGGCATACCGTGATGTTCTGTTCATGCTGATCGATTATTCCGTAAGGTCTTATGAAATACTCGAGAGAAAGCTGAAGGTTTCTGAGAAACAGGAAGTCTTTAATGTATTTTCAGAAGTGGGAAATCTCATGCACCTGAAAGGTTTGCCAGAGACCTATGAGCAGTATTTGGAAATGCGGGAACTACATATCCGGGATCACCTGTACTATGGAGAATATAGCCGGGACCTATACCAGCAATATCGAAAACATTTAGGATGGATGCGCTACAGGTTGTTGCTGGAAACCCAGATCATGATCGTCCCGGGATTAGTGAGGCAATATTTAGGGCTGCGGAGGTTTTCAATGCTTGGTCCTTTCATAAAAGTCTTCAAGATCAGCAGGGAGATTAAATTAGACAGGATCTTAAAAGAACTTATTCTTCCCGCCCAGTACAAAAAGGAGATCAAACATCTGGATAAAGTGACAGCTTAGGCTTATTTTTATTGAATTAACTTCTAATGATGTCTTTAAAAAGAGCCAGTAGAATCTCCTACCTCCTTTGGTTTCTGATCCTGCTATGTACAGAAATTCTCATTGCCGTATTCGTGAATGATAAAATAATCCGCCCTTATGGTGGGGATTTCCTGGTAGTTATCCTGATCTATTGTTTCTTAATGGCTATATCTAATATTTCAGTAATCAGGGGACTGCTGATCGTCCTGGTATTTTCCTTTGCTGTTGAATTCTTCCAGATAATCAATATCGTAAAAGTAATGCAATACCAACCGCCAGAACCAGTAATGATAATCCTGGGAAGCAGCTTTTCGGTCTGGGACCTCCTGGCTTATAGCCTCGGAATTTTATTCACCGCAGCCATGGAATTTTACTTTAGTTCAGCTTTGATAAGGACCGGGAAATGATCAGACGGGTATTTCTGATCTTTGGAATCTGTAAGCACTCCATATTTAAGAACCTCAACCTTATCGTTCACAAAAATATAATCGATCCTTCGGGTGACCGGCTCATGGAACTCATAACCGTTGAAGGTGCCTTCAGATCCGAAAGACACATTCCGGGCAACATTTCTGGAGTCTCTTAATTTATCTGCTATTAGCTGAATAGCCCTGGTATCGGGCTCAAGATTAAGATCGCCCATAAGGATAGCCGGGAGACCTGCTGAATTGATCTCGGCTATTTTAGTTAGAATCAGCTTTGCGCTTTCCAGTCTTGCCTTTTTCCCCCTGTGGTCAAAATGTGTATTAAAGACCCAGAATTTTTCACCGGATTCTTTATCCTCGAACAAAGCGTAGGTACAGACACGCGGGTAGGCCGCATCCCATCCCCTGGAAGGTTTGGTTATGTCTTTTGCCAGCCAGAAGGTGCCAGATATCAGTACATCAAATTTCGCGGTCTTGTAAAGAAGGGCGCTAAACTCCCCGTTATCACCCCCGTCACGACCGGTTCCTATATATTCATATCCATCTAATTCGGCAATAAAATGGGTGAGCTGACCAATTACTGCTTCCTGAACTCCAAAAATATCGGGTTCATAGAATTTCAGCTGATTGGTTATAAAGTCCTTTCGTTTTGACCAGCTGTTTTCACCATCATTTTCGTTGGCGTATTTGATATTGTAGGTCATCACCTCCATTTCCTGGGAAAACATTGTGCTACAAATTGTTAAGATGAATATTATTACAAGTCTATTCTGTAGTCTCATTTTTATGTAATTTACCTTCTACGTAATCTTCCAGATATAAAAAGCCTTCAGTCAGTTTTCCGTCTTTTGTCATTCTCGCCCTTTCAAGAATTCCATCCTGGTCATCATTAAAAAAGGCAGGAAGAACATTTTTCAGGAACATCTCACCAAATCCCTCACTTGCATCTTTCGGCAGTTCACACGGGAGATTATCCACGGCCATCACGGTAATCGCTTCAGGATCCCTGAAATCCCTTTCTGCTTCGGTTTGAGGGTCATATCCATAAAAAGGTTCTGCTATCGTTGAAGGCCTTATGGTACTTGCTATGGGCCCGGCTATATCACATGAAATATCTGCCACATATTTGATGCGGAAATCATCTGACCTTGCCTCTTCAGCAGTGAAAAAGACCGGGCTTCCCTCACCGTAAAAATGTCCGGCAATAAAAACATCACTGCTGCTGGCGAACCTGAAGAAATCTGATTCATAATTTTCCGGATGCGTATAAAATTCCATGCGGCCGCCTTTACTACCATCAATTCTTTTTGCATATTCCAGCACATCTATATGGCAGTAAACCGGTTGATCGAAATCCTTTTTCAAATACTCCTCATGACTAACCTGCCTGATCTTTAAATGATCCAGGATCTCCTTTGCGCCATGGGCAACCTTACCACTTCCCGTAAGCACGAATTTATAATTGGGAACTTCTATGTTATCAAGTTCTGCCAGCATGGCATCCAAATCGGGAAGGTTTTCTGCTTTTGGCAATTCAAAAGACCCTTCTTTTAAACCGATAGCTCTTATTCCATTATAAGCACCTACCAGTCCCGCATACCTTCCAAAACCAATGAGTCGTGCTCCTTTTTTATCAATGATCACCTCATGATCATAAAGTTCTATATTTTTATTTAATATCTCCCTGAGAAGGTCACGATTATAAGGTTGTTTCTTGATAGTATGTGAGAAGAAAAAATACTTCTTATTATCGATAAGAGCCGGAATAGGAACTTCCTTTACACCCAACATTACATCGCAATCTGTAACATCTTCTGATACTTCAAATCCCGCGGCCCTGTATTGCTCATCACTGAATACCCTTATATCTGAACTTTCCACTTTAAACTTAGCATCCGGAAATTCTTTCGCGATCTTTTTTAACATTTCAGGGGAAAAAACCACCCGTCTATCCGGCGGAGTCTTTCTCTCTTTAATGAGGGCAAATCTGATCATATTCTGGTATGGGTTTTGTGTAGTTATGAAGTGCCCCAAAGATATAAATTTAAATCTGTATCTTTGCTGGCCCAACCGGAAACTCTGGTTGGTTTCTTTGAAATCTGATCTTTTAAATAAGCGTCATTCTGTCCTGATAGTTATCTGGATTTTTTCAGAATCTCGGGTTAGGAAGCTGAAACAAGTTCAGCCTGACGGAATGTATTTGAAGGATGGATATTGCGCCAGGGATTGAAGCGGCATCCTTTTTTGGCTGCGCTGAGCTTGTCGAAGCGCTTGAAAAAAGATACAGCGTAAAGCCCGGCCCTTCAAAGAAGGGGGCGCCATTATAACAAAGAAGATGTTCATTATTTTATGGGGTCGACTTGGTTTTGACAGCGAGTCTAATTGAGTTGTAAGCACGTCGAGCGCTGGGATATAGCTCGTAAATCTCATATTTCACACTTTTTTAAACGGCGAGAATAACTACGCCTTGGCTGCGTAACCGAATCACAGTAGGTTACTCTTAGTCCCTGTAAGACAGGGAGCCAAGATGTCCCGCGAAAGCCTTGATTTACGGCGTTCGCATTCGGGGCACCGATAAAGTAAATATAGGAACTGCAGGGCCTTGATGCGGTTCCGAAACTTAAGCGAGGATACGTGTAAGATTGGTGGTCTTCGGCCGGTCTTGCATCGACAATCAAGTGAAGACTAAACGTGTAGAAAGCATCTGAATTGCTTGTTTGGACGAGGGTTCGAACCCCTCCGACTCCACAATTAAGCGCAGCTATGCTGCGGATTAAAACCTGAAAACCTGCTAAGCTTTTTTTGCCTGAGCAGGTTTTTTCGTTTTAATAAGAACTAAGCCATAATCCAAGTAATTCTAAGCTAATATCAACATATAATTTTCCTGATAGAAGGTTTTTGATCTGGCTATGGCATATGCCTGTTTCAGCAGCTTGTTTCATACGGCGTTTCTAACTCATCCCTTGTTTCCACAATGCATTAATAAAATTCTCTACAGGCTTTATTATCGTCACAAACAGTAAAGCTTCAGAGGAACAATAGCTTTCTCAGTTTCCGATTTCCTACTTTGCTTATTCTGTTTGAGCTCTTAAATATGATATTATAAGCGGAATACTTCAGTATGAAGTTATACGATGAAAAGAAACAAATTATGACCTTTTGACCCTAATAATATTTAAAATTAAATCATCTAAGCATCTGTTTTTCAGCTATATTTAATCTAATTCAAATTCACATACAAATCTAAAATTCTAAGTGAAGTTATTTAGAGTGCGACTTATGTTAACAGGTAAGATTTAATCGATTATTAAACTTACAAAACTGTTTTTCAGACATGTTTGATTGAATATAGTAACGGCCATGAAAAAAGTAAATTTATTTTTGTTTCAACACAAAAACAGGAACCAAATTGGAATCGATTTCAAATTTGACCTTCAGATAAAAGAAAGCCTAAAAGAGCTTAAAAGTATTCATTGGACGCAGACCCACGGATGCTTTTATGTGGAATCTAACCGAAAGGCCTTGAGAGAATTGAATGAACATCTTCGCCAAAAAAACATCACAGCCAATGAGATGCTCCTGGATTATTCAAAAATTCCGGAACAAAAAACGCTTGAAAGTGATAACCTACAGGTGCTGAATTTTTTGCGTTATCTCAAAGGTCTTCGCTATAGTGAAAGTACCATTAACACTTACATGTCTTTTGCTGAAAAGTTCTTAAGGTTTCATGATTTCAAGGTAAAGATAACCGAGAATGACGTGGCCAGATTTGTGGAATCTGAAATCGCAGAAAAGGGATATTCGATAAGTACCCATAGGCAATGTATTAGCGCATTGAAACACTATTTTGATTTTACCGGGGCAGCAACTTTTGATATTTCTTTGCTGAAACGGCCGAAGAAAAGCAGGTATCTTCCGGGAATTCTGAGCAAGGAAGAAGTACTTGACCTATTGAGAGTAACCAGGAATTTAAAGCATCGTTGCACGCTGGCACTTATCTATTCCTCGGGACTTAGAATTGGGGAACTCATAAAGCTAGAACTAAAAGATATAGATATTGACCGAAAGCAAATTCATATAAAACAGGCAAAAGGCAGGAAAGACCGTTATGTGATGCTAGCTGAAAGTTTTTTGCCTCTTTTTTACAATTACCTTCAAACTTATGAGCCTCACCGTTATGTGGTTGAAGGTTATAATGGCAAACCTTATAACCCTTCATCTATCCGCAAATTTCTCAAGCAATCCTGTGTGAGTGCAAAGATCAAGAAACGAGTTACGCCACATACCTTACGTCATAGTTTTGCGACACATTTGCTGGAAAATGGAACTGATTTGAGGTATATACAGGAACTGTTAGGACATTCTAAACCGGAAACAACGATGATCTATACTCATGTAACTCAACATGACCTAACAAGGCTTGAGAGTCCATTGGACAGAAGTATTAAAGATTTAATGGAACGGAGCCAGGACGGTAAAGATCTTGCAAACCTCCGTTTATCCCGGAACATTCTCGGATAAAAAAGTATATTTACCATCATATAACGAGTTGGTGAGAATTTTTTAAAATATGCATGGTAAAAACAAATATGCCGGAATCTCAAAAAGAGCAAAACTTTTACTTGAGAAGGAAGAAGGATTTGATGTTGACTTCAAGCGAACTACAAAAATAAGTGCAGAAGATTTAGTTGCTTTTGCAAATTCTGACACGGGAGGAACACTTTTGCTAGGAGTAGATGAAGAAATACAACCTGATGGATCACAAAAAGGAAAAGTTGTCGGATGTGAAATAGGAGATGAAGAAAAATTAAAAATAATCAATAAGGCAAACCAGTGTTTTCCACATATAAAAATATCAATCCATCAAGAAAATACTAAATACACCCCCTTTTACAGAATTGAAATTCCATCAAGTAAACATAAACCACATTGTACCCAAGCTGGAGTTTACAAAGTAAGAAGCGACGGCGCTAATAAACCATTACTACAAGGAGAGTTATTATCGATTTTCCTTAAACAAGAATCAAGCAATTTTTTGAAAAAATACTCTGAAGCTACCTTGGATATTAGGAAACAATTAGAAAAGCAGCATAAAACTCAAATAAGGGAAATGTGGAATAACACTTTTGAAACCACTACAGAAATTGAAAATGTAGTTCAAAGGATTGGTGGAATGGTAGATGGGATTCAACTTCAGATAGAAGATTCAAGCTTTGATTTAGAAAATTTTGTGGAGGAAATAAAAGAAGATACTTATCAAATGAAGGCCGATTTAGAAATCACTTACGATGTAAAACAAAAACTACAAGAGGTAGATAAAAATATATATAGTTTAGCTTGGAAATTGAATGCCTTATTGGAACATAATAACATTGAAGATCCAGAAATAACGAACGCCAGGATAAACACTAAGAATTTACTAAGTTTTTATAAGGAATCTATAACCAAACACTTAGGTAATGTAAATGGTATCGATGAAAAGGCAAAAGAGACAATACAAAGACTATATAATAATAACGATGTTTTAAAAGAAACTTATACAATTGAACAAATTGAAGAATGGTATAAGAATATTGAAAATGACGAGGAAATTAAGAACTAAAAACTCTCACCAACATCGGCTCATCACAAATAACGGGTATTGCCGAAAAAGAGTAATTTTAAAAACCCAGAAAGAAAATGGTTAATCCGAAAAGTCCGCCTTCCTACTCCCGCAACTTGCGATAGCCGTAACCGTTGTGGTTAATTTTTTAAATAAAACCTATAAATGAAACAGATACTTTTTATCCTTATTTTTATTTTTAGTGTAAATAATTTAAATGCTCAATTTTCTGAAAACAATGCAATCTATCATACTAGTGAAATAACAATTGGAAACTATTTGGGAATTGATATACATGCCAATTATGTATTAAATGAAAAATATTCTTTCAAACTAGGATATTCTGGATTTATCAGAAGAGCGAAAAATGCACCTGAAAATTATTCTTCGGGCTTATTCGGTATTTTGACTTTTGGTCTCGCTGATCCTTATGATCAAATGGAAAATTTCCAGATTTTGGCAGGAAAAATTTATCCATTAAATAAAAAAGGTACTATACGAACAAATATTTCTTTTGGACTTGGATTTACGGTAATACGAGAACCTACTAATTGGCAACCCATAGAAGGAAGTTTTGTAAATCAAAATTATTCATTTGAATATAATAAATACAATACCATAAGCTTAATAATAAATCCAAAAATAGAATTTCCCTTTACAAGATTTTATGGATTGACCCTTTCCCCTATGCTACAAATTAATAAAGATCGAACATACATCGGAATAGGCATAGGACAAATGATAGGATTATTGAGGAAAAAAAACTAACCACAACATCGGTTAACGGCCAATATGCGGGTATTCCAGGAAAAACAATAACTTAGAACTCCAAAACACAAAACTATTAGCCGACAACTCCGCGTGCTGATTTCCGCACACTGGCGTTAACCGTAACCGTTATATCCAATGCCTCTGAAAATTCAACTTTTATGACAGATTTTTTTTGTGATTATTATACTTACGGAAATTTTTATCAACCCGGCGACCAACCGAGTAGAGTTTTAATTTTTTCTATTACAGAAGAATTCGAAAAGATTAAATCAATATTAAAAAGAGAGTTTCCAACAAAAGATTTAGATAAAATTAATCTTAGAATAATTACTCAAAATTCCAAGGTTATTGGCCCGTATACGAATGGAAATGAAATTCTGCTACACGACTCTTTTTTATCTTTCTTATGGTGTTTCAATTACGGAATAATGGCAAGAATGCCACAACAAAATTCCTATGACAAAGACAGATGGGAATTAGGTGGTAAAGTTATTGAATATGGAAGAGCACTTTTAAATTCATTTCCTTATTGGGATAAGGAAATACTTCCTAATCCTGAATTATATAGCAAAGAACTTGATCAGTACGTAGGTAAAACAAATTTTTTATGTTTGAATGGGATTAACTTTATAGTATATCACGAATTTGCACATATTATATTAGATCATTTTAAGGAAATATCGGGTGCTAAAATTTCTGACGAAAGAGCTTTAGAAATGGAAAAGGAAGCTGACCAATTTGCATTAAAATACTGTTCAAAATTCGAAGGTATTACGGATAAAAATCTTATTGGTTCATTAGCATCAGGATATACTACAGCTATAGGTTCTTTATTTATAACAACAGAAAATTTGAATGGTGGACAACACCCCAATCCTCATCAAAGGCTTTTAGATATGCTCAATTATTGGAATTTTCAAGAAGATAATATGAGTTGGTCGATAGCTGTTATGGTTATAATGGAATGGCAAGTAATATTTAAAAAATGGATTTTATTTGCTAAAGAATTTAAAAATCCAAAGCAATATTTTACTGATTCAATAAAACAAGTTGAAGAAGTAAAAGAGAGGTATGGTGGTAGAATACCATTAATTGAAGAAATTAAATCAACTGCAAAAGAAACTTAATACTAAGGCACTGGATATAACAACGGTTCATCGCCAATAAGCGGCACCGTTAGAAAGAAAATAATTAACTTGACCAAAGAACCAATACTAAGCCGACAAATCCGCGTCCCCTACTCCGCCAACTGGCGATAACCGAGACCGTTATCTCTAACCTTTAAAGAAGATTATGCTCCAAGGAATAAAAATAAGTGAATCTTTAAAAGCCGTTTATGATATCCCAAATGAATTAGGGTTGATTACAAATTTAAATCAGCTAAATACAATAGTGGGAGCAAATAACACCGGTAAAAGTAGATTTTTAAGAACAGTATTTTCAGGATCCAATCACATTAAATTCATCTACGAAATTGATGAATCAATCTTTAAAAATTCAGTTAGGCTAATTAGAGATATTTTCCAAGTTATTAAAGTTTTAGATGGTCACAGTATTAAATACATACATCGACAAGAATTTGAGAAAGCACTTAATGATATTGATGGAAATCAGAATTCCCTTGATCAAATAACTATACTCCATAACTTTATTAAAAATTTAGAACAAAATCAATTCGAAGTAATATTTGAAGGTAAGCGTCATCTTTTAATTAGAAATTTATCAAATATAAGTTCGCAAAAAAATAATTTAACTGCCATATTAGAAAGCCTAGGAATTGAAAATGAAAAAGTAAAACGAATTTACATACCTATCTTAAGAGGGCTTAGACCTATTGCTAAAGAAGAAAAGAATTTCTCTAAAGATGATATTTATTCTAAAAGAACCAGACACGATTATTTTCAAAATTCAACTCCTAATGGTGACGTATTTTCCGGTCTTTCAATTTATGAAAACGTAAAAAGTTTATTATTGGGTGATGAAAATGAAAGAAATGAGATAAAAGAATTTGAGAGTTTTCTAAGCGAAAATGTTTTTAAAGACAAAATCAACTTAATTCCCAAGTATAACGATGATGTTTTGCATATTAAAATTGGAGAAGAATCACAATTCCCAATTTATAGGTTAGGAGATGGACTTCAAACATTAATTATTATATTATTCCCAATATTCCTTAATAGAAAGGAACGTCATATAATTTTTATTGAAGAACCAGAAACCCACTTACATCCCAAATGGCAAAGATTGCTTTTTAGAGCTATGAGCTTATTTTCTGAGCACACATATTTTATTTCAACTCATTCTTCAATATTTATTAATTCTCCTCAGAATTCAATTTTTATCGTATCTAAAAATAATGGAAAAACTCAGATCAACTTCTCTGATATTAAGACAGAAAAGGTTGATGTTTTAAAAGAATTAGGTTATAAACCTAATGACTTATTTCAAACAAACTATTTATTGTGGGTTGAAGGACCAAGCGATAAAATCTATTTAAACTATTTAATTAAGAAGTTAGATGAAAATTTGGTTGAGGAGGAAGATTATAGCATTATGTTCTATGGTGGAAGTTCTTATAAACATTTCTTGGAGAACAACGGTGATTTTAGTTTAGATTTTATTGAATCCCTTAACCAGAATTACGCGCTCATAATGGATAGTGACAGATCCAAGGCAACCGAACCATACAATAAAAAGAAAAAGAAATTGAAGGGAGTTTTTGAAGAAAATAATGCATTTTTCTGGTTAACAAGATTACGGGAAATTGAAAATTATATTCCTTTTGATGATTTTGAAAAAGCTGTAAAAGATGCTCATAAAATCAAAAATATACAAATTGATAAATCTGATTTCGGGGATAGATGTCAATTCATTGACTTAGATGCAAAACCAAATTATAAACCTTCAATAAAGTTAAGCAATGACTTATTTCAAAAAATCCAAAAAAATAAAAATGGCAAACTTACAGGAATCGACGGTAAGGAATTAAGAAAAGAAATTGAAAATGCCATTCAAAAAACTGCAAAAACAGTAAGAAAAATTGATAAACTAAAGGTGGCCGAAAAGCTTGTTAGAAATGGATTTTCAGTTGAAGATTCAGAGATAAATAAAAAATTACAGCAGTTAGTTTTAGATATTAAAAAAGCAAATAGTTAAAGGCTAGAGATAACAGCGGTTCATCTCAAATTCCGGGTATTGTAGAAAAAATGTAATTTTAGAAACCAAGAAACAAAATGGTAAATCCGACAAGTCCGAGTCCTTACTCCCGCAACTTGCGATAACCGCAAACCGTTGGCAACAATTGCCCATGGCAAAAAACTACCTTAATTTTTACTACTTAACTCTGAAAAAGAAAAAAAGAATTAAATTAGAAACATCACAAACATCTGATAATCAGAAATTAAAACAATTGACTACTAATTAAATTCTAATATTATGTATGCAGTTTCTAACTTTAAAAAGTCATTACTAGTATTATCAATATTTATAGTCCCTTTGATAAGTTGTAAAAATGACAAAGAAAATAATCCGAATCAAAAAGAGGATAATATTGAAGCTAACAATACCGAAAATATCATTGAAGTAGTAACAAATGAAATGGATTTTCAAATACCATCTCGCCTTAAATCTGGATGGACAACTTTCAGGTATAACAATAAATCTTCAGAAACTCATTTTTTCATTTTTGAAAAGATGCCAGAAGGGATAACGATTGACAATTATAACAATGAATTAGTACCACCTTTTAAAGCGGCTTTTAATCATCTAATAAATGATGAAGTGGAAAAGGCTATGGAAGAATTTGAAAAAGTCCCAGCCTGGTGGAATGATGTGAAACTGGGTGGCGGTGTTGGTTTAATTTCTCCAAAGAGTGTAGCTGAATCTACAATTTACATGCACCCGGGAACCTATGTAATGGAATGCTATGTTAGAATGCCCAATGGCATGCCTCATGCATTCTATGGAATGTTAAAAGAAATTCAGGTGACAGAGGAAACAAATGACCTCAAAGAACCCTCTTACGATCATCAAATAAGTATTTCAAGTCAAGAAGGAATTACATTTCAAGATTCAATTAAAGCCGGAAATTACCAGTTAGCTATCAACTTTAAGGATCAAAAGCAATATGAAACACTTTTAGGCCATGATGTGAACTTAGTTAGACTTGACAATATTTCAAAATTGGATACATTAGGCAGGTGGATTAATGCTGCTAATATTAAAGCTTTTAGAACTCCAATTCCAGAAGGATTGACATTTTTAGGTGGCGTAGAGGATTTAGAGGAAGGTGAAACAGGTTATTTTAAAACTCAGCTTAAGCAAGGTACTTACGTATTAATCTCGGAAATTCCGAATGCTATAGACCGAAATATGTATAAAACTTTTAAGGTCTATTAAAGCAACAGTTGCGAACAAAAGTTCATCGCCAATAAGCGGTAGCGTTAGAAAGAAAATAATTAACTTGACCAACAATCCAATACTAAACCAACATCCCGATAGCTATCGGGACCGCGTCCCTACTCCGCCAACTGGCGATAACCGGGACGGTTAGGCAAAATAAAATATACGGGTTTGAAATTCTAAGTGTATTTTAAAATGGGATTTATAGAAAAAGCCACTGACCTATATGACCAGCGGCTCTTATAATTCTAAATCTTAATTATTAATTGGAAGTATCTGTGCTATCCAATTTTACCATAATTTCCTCGTGCTCTTTTTCCATTGTGCTATGGTCTTCTTCCATCGCTTTATGTTCTTCCATAAGTTTCTTGTGGGTTGCGATCATTTCTTCGATCTGAGTTTTTTTCTCGGCTTCAGATTTTTCATCAAAGCTTGTTTTCATTTCTTTATGTCCTTCAAGTATTTCATCATGGCTTTTAATGATTGCATCATGCTGTTCCAATATCGTTGAATGTTTTGCTACATCTTCAAAAATCGTAGAATCCTGTACATCCATAGATCCTAGTTTCTGATTAAAATTTTGAAACTTTTTTAACATTTCATCATGGATAGATTTAAACTTGGAATGAACCTGGCTAATACTGTCTCGTTGACTTTGAAGTTTCTCAAATTTCTCTGATAGTTCTTTATTGTTGTTTTCGCATCCTACAATTAAGATGAGTAGTACAAAAAGATTGATTAGTTTTTTCATATCGTTTATGGTTTTAATTAAAAATACTAAAACCTTAACGTTTAGAGTATTAAAGGATTTGTAATATTTTCTCAATCGAAAAAATTCTGCAAATTTACTTTGCCTAACATCGGTTATACCAAATAACGGGTTTAAT
Source organism: Christiangramia crocea (assembly GCF_022410465.1). Taxonomy (GTDB): domain Bacteria; phylum Bacteroidota; class Bacteroidia; order Flavobacteriales; family Flavobacteriaceae; genus Christiangramia; species Christiangramia crocea. Next base: position 25,029 of record NZ_JAJSON010000012.1, read on the forward strand.
CGAAAAAGTGTAATTTTAGAAATCAAGAAAGAAAATAGTTAATCCGACATCCCGATAGCTATCGGGACCGCGGCCCTACTCCCGCAACTTGCTATAGCCACAAACCGTTAATACAACCCTATCTTCAACTAAAAGGGGGCACTTAAAAGTTTTTATATCGTATTAAAAATAAGCAAAACGAGATTTTCTATCTTTAGGGAATCTTGTTAATATTATGCTGGAAATTCTAAAAAATAATCTTGAACGTAGCCTGGGAAGTGAAATTCCCGAAGAATTATTTGATCTTATTGAAAAATATTCCTTTAAAAGGTCTTTCGATAAAAAAGAATTACTCGCTGAGGCGGGGGTTGAGTGTAAATACCAGTATTTTATTATTGAAGGTTCTGCATATTCTTTTTATGTAAATGAGAAAGGCGATAAAAATGTCATCGAACTCGCTATTGAAGAATACTGGATCACCGATGCTGCCAGCTACTTTACGGGGAGGCCTGCTGTTTCTACTATTGAAACGCTGGAGCCTACCACAGCCCTACTCATTAATCGCCAGGATTACGATAAACTTTGCTGCTCCCATCCCCTCTTTGATAAATTCTTCCGCATCTTATTGCAAAATGCCCTGGCCTCCCTGCACCAGCGAATCGCAAAAACCATAAGTGAGGAAGCCGAGCTTAGATATCAGGAATTTTCAGATAAACACCCATATTTTATTCAGCGTATTCCCCAATATCTCATAGCCTCTTATTTGGGGATCAAACCGCAGTCTTTGAGCAGAATTCGCAAAAATCTTGTCCAAAGGTAGATCCTCTTCTTTTCGAAGTTAACATAAGTGAATCATTTTGATGCGTTATATATGAATCCTTGTAGTCTAATTCTATAGGGTTTTAAAAAACTATATGCAGATTTTTAACCTTCTTTAATTAGTGAAAATAAGATCCCGTTCGAAGTTAACATAGGTGAACGAAATCGGAGAAGTATTAAGGGATCTTTGAATAGAAATAATTAAAAAAACAAATTTTATGGATACTACAAAAACAACTATCTGGAAACTGGACCCTTCACACAGCGAACTTACATTTAAGGTAAAGCACCTTATGATAAGCAATGTTAAAGGGGAATTTCAAAATTTTGATGCGCAAATCGTTTCCCAGGGAGAGGATTTTAATAGCGCCAAAGTTACAAGTAAAGTAGAAGCAAATTCAGTGTATACCAATAATAAAGATCGTGACGCCCACCTTAGAAGTGCAGATTTCTTTGATGCTGAAAAGAATAAAGAGCTTAAATTTGAAGGAACCGACTTTGAAAAACTGGATGAGGATAATTATAAATTAACTGGCGTGCTAACGATTAAAGGAAATTCAAAAGAAGTGATTCTTGATGTGGAACACGGTGGAATGATGAAAGATCCTTATGGGCAGAAAAAAGCCGGTTTTTCAATAAGCGGGAAGATCAACCGTAAGGAATTTGGATTAACATGGAATGCAGCCCTGGAAACCGGTGGAGTTATGGTAAGTGATGACGTACGTATCAACGGGGAATTACAATTTGTAAAACAAGCCTGAAATCATGGAAAACAAAATATTAGGATTGCATCATATCACCGCAATTGCGGGTGATGCACAGAGAAATTACGACTTTTATACCAAAACCCTCGGGTTAAGAATGGTAAAGAAAACAGTGAATTTTGACGATCCTCAAACCTATCACTTTTACTTTGGAGATGAAGTAGGAACTCCCGGAAGCATTCTGACTTTTTTCCCGTGGACTAATGTCAGGCAAGGGAAAGACGGTTCAGGGATGGCTACCGAGATAGGATATTCTGTACCCAAAGGCAGCCTTGAGTTCTGGAAAGATCGTTTTGAAGAAAAGAATGTAAGGCATTACCAGATTACCGAGCAGTTTGGAGAGAGAAAACTGCCCTTTCAGGATCCTGATGGTTTAAAGTTAAGCCTTATTGAAACTGAACATAAGGACGAGAGAAAGGGCTTTGAAACTGCAGAAGTAAAGGCAAATGTGGCTATTAAAGGTTTTCATGCAGTTACATTAAGCCTGAATAACAATGCTGCTACTGCAGAGATATTGACCGAAGTTTTTGGATACAAAAAAGTTAAATCTGAAGGTAACTTAACCCGTTATAAAACTGATACGGTTGAAAATGCCGCGATAGTAGATCTTTTGGAGATACCAGATCTGCCCAGAGGCCTTAATGCTGGTGGTACAAACCATCATGTAGCTTTCAGGGTAAAAGATGAGGAAACCCTCATGGCCATGAGAGAGAAAGTTCTTAAAAAAGGATTGCAGATCACTGAGAAAATCAATCGGGATTACTTCTTTTCTCTTTATTTCAGAGAACCGGGAGGAGTGCTCTTTGAGATCGCGACAGATAACCCCGGGTTTGCTACAGATGAAACTGTAGAAGAACTGGGAAGCAGCCTTCAGTTACCAGACAGGTATAAAGGCGTTAGGGAGCAGATAGAAAAAGCTCTGCCGGAATTGAAACAGTAAATTTACAGATGAAAGTTCGGAGTAAAGATTTGAAGACATTTTCTCCGGACTTTTTCTTTTTTTAAACTAAAATTATGCACACAAAAAATATAATTACAGGCGGGAAAAATATTTCAGAAGCAAAGAAGGTGCTGATCCTATTGCATGGCCGTGGTGGTAATGCACAGCAGATACTTTCCCTGGCCGATAATTTAAATACCGAAGATTTTGCTCTTTTCGCACCTCAGGCAACTAATAACACCTGGTATCCTTATTCCTTTCTTGCACCGCCAAGTCAGAATGAACCATGGCTTTCTTCGGCTTTAGAAATCCTACATCAGCTTCTGGAAGATATTAAAAGTGAAGGCATCGCTGCTGAAAATATTTACTTTGGAGGATTCTCGCAAGGCGCCTGTCTAACAGCAGAATTCGTAACCAGAAATGCAGAAAAATTTGGGGGAATAGTACTTTTTACCGGCGGACTCATTGGGGATAAGATTTATTCTGAAAACTATAGCGGAAATTTCAATGGCACCCCGGTATTTATAGGGTCCGGAAATCCGGATGCCCACGTGCCAGTAGAAAGAGTAAAGGAAACTCAGAAAATAATGGAAAGTATGAATGCCAAAGTTAGCGTAACGATTTATGATAACAGGCCGCATACCATTTCCCAGGATGAGATTGAAAAGGCTAATGAACTGGTTTTTGAAAATTAAGAAAATCCTGAAAATTACTTAGTAACAAGAACTTAGATTGTGCTTCGTTAAGGAATAGTGGTAAGCACTTGAGCAACAAAAGGGATTATTTTCAGATAAGTTCTGCCAACATATGATTTTGATTTTCATAATGCTGCGGAGCGACAATATATTATTCTGCTGGATGGACAAATAGAGATAGAAACCTTAACAGGTGAAAAAAGAGTTTTTGAAGGGGGTAAAATCCTGCTAATGGAAGATACCGAGGGAAAAGCTCATAAAACCAGCAAAAAAGGCTTGTGTTCAGAACACAAGCCTTTTTTAACTAAAGCTACTAACTTTACCAGCTTACCAAATTTTCGTTTGGAAACCAAAACCTGCCTTCGCATAGATTTCTCCATCAATATACGCACCTCCTGCTTTGAGTACTGCCACATTCCCTAATTTAACCTGAAGGCCTAATTCCGGGTAAAACTGAATATTTTCAACCCCTTCTACTTCATAATATATTACCTCTCCATCATTCTCAGAATAATAGTCAGTGTAAACTACACCGGCCCCCGCATACACCCATAGCGGATATAACACCTTGAAAGTGAATCCAAAATTTGCACCTAGCTTGGCTTCTTCAAAATCTTCGGAAGCAGCACTAACTGATTCCTTCTCAGTACCGGAAAAAGATAATATCGATGTATTTCCCACATTCTGATTAGCGTTCAAATTAAAATAGGTTCCAACTCCTCTCAAACTCATTCTACCGAATTCCAGTCCAAACATTTCGTTACTTGAGTAACTACCTAAAATATATTTGGAGGAAGTCTGATTGGCAACCCGATCTTCTTTTTTCATTTCCTGATCGATATCCTCAAGCCTTTCATTTGCAAAACCTACCTCCTCTCCCCTGGGATAATCAGCTTTATACTGTTGGTAGGTGTTTTTTGCCAAACCAAACTCTTCATTTTCAAATTGTCGGTTAGCTTTTGCCAGGATGGCCTTCTTTCTGGCTTCTTCAATCTCATCAATATATTTTCCTGTAGAATATTTAATCCTATAAGTATTATAAATCTGAATATCATTCAGTTTCATAGCTTTCTTGTATAATTCTTCTTCCCGGGCCTCTGCAAGAAGGTCGTTAACTTCATCCATATATCTTCCTTCCGGATAATCTTCCAGATATTCTTCGTAAACTTTGGCTGTATTTACCGATTTGGCATTTTCAAAGTCCTTTGCTTCCTTATCTGCCAGAATTATTTTTATCTCCTCCGCTTTTGAAGTATTCGGATATTTACTTAAATATGATCTCAGATCTTTTAGACTTTTAGTGTTAACAGCCATTTTATAGGCGTTATCCTCAGCTTCTCTATCGGCCTCCAGCAATTCTTTATGTTCTACGGCTATCATACTCACTTGTTGTGTGCGATCATCACTAGACCTTGCAGTGCGCATGAATTCTTTTGAAAGTTCCGGAATATTTTTATCTCTTTTATTGATCTCAAATCTGGACATCAATTCCAGATATAAAATATCCGGATTGGTATTACCCAATTCTTTTTCAGCTTTTTCCAGAAACTCAAGAGTCTCTGTATATTGATTACCAGAATAGGCTTCTTTTGCTTTAATATAATAAGCCCTGGCCAGGTTTTGACTAAAAGCCTGGGTAGAAAAAAGACATAGCATTACTGCGATAAAAAGTAATTTTAACTTCATGATTTAGAAATTTCAGTTATTTAGGTTTAATTAAAGTTATCCGGAATAGAATCTTGTTTCTTTTTTTCTGACCAGTAGTCGGATTTTTCATCTACCCGTGGTATGGAGAGAGAGTCTGTTTTCATTTCTACCGATGTCGACCAATAATTGGGCTTTTGTGGCTGCTTTGAAACGGACTCCTGATCCTTAGTATCCGACGACCAGTAATCATCTCCAGAAGTTTTGGGAGATATTGGCTGTTCATTAGCCCAGTAGGCATCATCTGATTCTGAATTCTGGGATTTATTAAATTCTACCAACAACTCTCCAGAAGGTATCTTTGGAATAAAATTCGATTTCAAAGCTTTTTCAGAAACTGCTGAATAAAGTTTTTGTATTTCGGGCAAAGTTCCTCGCCAGTTATAAAGCTTGTAGTGAGAAGTAGACTTTTTAAAATATTCTGTTTCTAATTGCGCAAACAAATCTTTTAAATAAGGGTATTCTCCACTTGAGTTAGGATAAATCGCGATAATCGGGGAAAACCGGAGCTCTACCTTGTCCTCAATCGTAATTTCCATGGTATTAGGAAACGAAACGTTCTCTTTGTAGGAGTTATAATTCTTATTAGTTTCGGTAAAAAACAAATAAATAGGCTCTCCATTTTTCGCGAACTTATCATAAGTCTTTGTATAACTTATATCTGAATTTAAAAAATTCTCCCGGGATCGAATTATGGCCTTTTTTCCTCTTCTTATTTCATCTACCAAAGCGTTGAACTCTCGTTTCTGACTGGCCAGGAGTGCCTGCCTTTTTCTTTCTCTTTCTCTCGCAATTCTTTCACGTTCTAACCGTCTTGCTTCCTCCTGTCTCTTTCGTTCCTTCTCCTTTGCAGCATCATGAAAAATCTGTGCGACGATTCCAGCTCCGGCTGCTACAGCCGCACCCCCTGCAGATCCCTGGTTAGCCGCTTCCTGAGCAAGCGTCATACCTGCCCCCACATAATTACCCCCTTGAATCTGCTGTGCTGCCTGTGTAGCCGCCCTGTCCATCCTTTCATTCTCTATCCGTTGTTTTTCTATCTGGGCAATTCGCCTCTGTTCTAATTCTTCGTAGTATTCCCTACGCTTTTGCTCTTGTTCCTCAATAATGTTCGAAGTTTTTTGCTCCTGTTGTTGCTGAAATTCTTTCATCGAAGCATTATCGTTGGACTTTTTCTGCTTTACCCTCTCATAATATGCAGCATTGTTTTGCTGCACATGCTGTTTATGAAATTCATCTCTTGAAAGTCCATTACTTTTATCGCCAGACTTGTTTTTGGCTTTCCGCTCTAGTTCTGCAACATGGGCTACATGGGCCTGACCGTTCCAATTTCTTTTACCCATTGTGGAATTGGAAGCTGAAGTAGTTTGCGATTCCGGAGAGGAGTTAAATGCTGCAACAGCTGCTCGAATGTCTCTGAGAATTGCTCCCGAAATGTTAGAAGCTTTTACAAAAGGAGAATCCAAAGAGGCGTTATTCTCCCATTCAATTTGATCGATTTCATTGTGGTTTAAATCTGGGTCTATTCTTTCTTGTCTGCGATTACCAAGCCTTCTTTGTTGGAAATTGTAAGATCTTGTATCAATGGTCACAGAACCACTTATGTCATAAATGCAATCAGAACAATTCATTGGGAACTCATAAACTTTCCCATTATGTTGTAATTTGTTTCCACGCCCATATTTTGTTCCAGCCCATTCTATTACAATATTTTTAGTATATACCTGAATTGTTCTTACCGGTCCCCACCACCAATCTATCTCAATGCGAATTTGAATATTATCCGGAGTGCGATGATTTATAAGTAAGGACTTTCGGTCATTTTGAGCTAAGCTATTTGAAGCCACAAACAAGACTAAAACTATGATTATTAATTTTTTATTCATTAAATATGAGTTTTAATCAATGATTATTTACCGAATCGATAATCCTATGCAAATCTGCACCCTGAACTTCAGAAATTCTTAATTCTTCTACTCTTCCGGTTTTTTCCCAGGGAGAACCATTTTGATTATTGGCATTGTGACGCTCTTTTACACTGTCAGAAAAAATCACCTCCTGATTGGTTTTTAAAAAACCTCCCTTATGCACAGATCCTCCACTTTCAAATTTTCCGAAATCTCTTTCAACTGATCCCGGAATTAGCATACTAACGGTTCCGCTTGCTGTAAAGTAGCAATTAGAGCATTCTATAGGAAATTGAATTCCCAGAGACGACAACTGATTTCCCGAATAGGTTTGTCCTTCATACCTAATACCCTGTACAATTACAGCATCTTGCTGGATCATAATCGAACCACCAGAGAAGGTCATAGGTTTGGTCGATATCTTTACCGTACCATAAATACCATCACTCGTCTCGAAATTTTTCGTAAATCTCTGAACCTGTTGCCCATATATATTAATGGTAAAAAATAGCAGGATCACGATGGAATTCGGTTTCATGATAAACAGGGCTTAAATTCACAAGGCAAACTTTAAAAAAATGTTAAAGCAGGTCAATACCATTAAAAAGGTATTTTAAACCAATATTAAAATGTATTCAATTACCAAGTCATTTCGCCTGACTCATCCGCCTTTGGCGCAAGCCCTTCCGACTCCACTATTTAGAACCGTGATTTGTTAATATAAGGATTTACGTATTTTGTTTCACATTTGTATGATTTCTGTACAATGGCATTCTTTTACAGATAAAATCAGTCTTAGATGTGAAACAGAAAGAAATCTATATTATCTGAAATCATCATCGCTGAAGAAGACTTACTAAATCCTTAGCAGGCTTGCCATTTAGCCTGAGTCCCAGGCTTTGGTAGAATTCCTGGATTCATTCAATGCCTTCGACCCCAAAGTTTGCCCATATCTTTTTTGGTTTCATAACATATCAAATTGAACCAGCTCAATAAACTGACCTGTTCTGATCTTAGAAAACGGTTTAAGCTCCAGCATCTGTTGATATAAATTAATTTTTCTTGAGACAACCTAATGCTATTCATTGATTAATAGATTATTACAATTCTAGCCGGGAATTTATGCTGTTACTCTCGGCCGTGGTTCCTGCATTTATAAAGCTCTTTAGGACACTTACTGTAACCTTTGTTACTGCCCCGGGCGGAATCGTAGGTTATTTTTGCTCGCCTAACTAAAAACAGGAACATTGGAAATAATTGATCTTATTGGATATTTTGGAGCATTATTGATCGGAGTGGTCTTAGGACTTATTGGGGGCGGTGGCTCCATACTCACGGTACCCGTACTGGTGTATTTATTAGCCGTGAATCCTGTCACCGCAACGGCCTACTCCCTTTTTGTGGTGGGATTCACGGCCCTGGTGGGCGCACTGAACACGATGAAGCACAAACTGGTAGATTTTCGCACGGCAACGGTTTTTGCCATTCCCGCATTTATAGCCGTTTACGCTACCAGGAAATACCTTGTTCCTGCCATCCCCGAACATATCTTCACTCTTTGGGGTTTTGAAGTGACCAAGGATATAGGCATTATGATATTCTTTGCGATCATTATGATCGTAGCTTCGGTTTCCATGATCAGTGATAAGAAGAAGGATGATACGACAGAGACCGAGGTGCAGTATAACTATCCGCTCATCTTCATTGAAGGGATAGTGGTAGGTGCGCTTACCGGTATCGTAGGTGCCGGGGGAGGATTCCTTATCATCCCGGCCCTGGTACTCCTGGCTAAACTGCCGATGAAAAAGGCCGTGGCAACTTCCCTTCTCATTATAGCTGTGAAGTCTCTCATTGGCTTTATAGGAGATATTCAGAACCTTAAGATCGAATGGTTTTTCCTCATAATCTTTACAGGTCTGTCCATCGCCGGGATCTTTCTGGGAGGTTACCTGAATAAATTCGTTAACGGTAAGAAACTAAAGAAAAGTTTTGGCTGGTTCGTCCTCCTGATGGGGATCTATATACTCGGAAAAGAGATCATATAAATTTTAACAGGATAATAAGGAAGGTCTGGGTCTTGCCCTTTCCTTCCTTTTTTATTTGGAAGCTCAATAAACCACTCATATAATTCCTCGCTCACCAGGCCTTGTAAGATCCTCGCCAATGCTGACGGAATTACTTACCAGGCTCCTCTGCTCCATATCCCTCTCTCATATTTTTCATGAGAAAAAGCATGGATTCATCTCCATGGATCTGTAAAATCATGTGATATCATTCCATAAAAAAAAACCTGCCGTAGATGATCAAACTCCGGCAGGCCTGTAAGAAAAACAGTTTTCTCTAACTATTGAAATTTATAATCTGTTTTGGGCACCGTGGAGAAGGAATACTGTCCTAAATACTCACAATAGGCACGACCTTCCAGTTTGGGAGATACCGGAGAGTTCTTTCTCAGATACTCTTCAACCACATCATGGATATAATAATCCTTTACCTCAACATTCTTCACATCGGGAATTCGGCAAAGATTATCCACAGGATCCCCGGGACGCACACAGGCCGAAATGGTATAATATTCGTCCATTTTCATAGGCTCCCCATTGATGGTTATGGATTGTACCCGTTCTCCTTTTTCGCCCTGGCTGTTAAAATCTACCTGCATCCCTGAGAACCTCACCAGCCAGCCACCAAAACGTTCGGTAGGATTCTTTGCAAAGGCATTATGCATTTCCCTTTCCAGCCAGTCTTTCACCTGCTGACCTGTTACTTCACCGGTCTTCACCTTTTCGTTTACCGGAAGCAGGTTCCACAGGTTAGCTCGGGTGATGGGCGCTGGTTTTCCGTTTTCAGGTACTATAGGATTCCCAAATCTGAAACCGTTGGAAATGGAAATATCCACCCCGGTTTTCCACCTTGCGGCATCAGTGATCATATTATCCATCGGGTTTTCAACGGTGAGGTAACGGTAAATGGGAGTAGCCGTATAACCAACCACTGTCTCCAGATGTTCTTCGTAAGGTTCCTTGGCCTTATCCACAAGTCGCTGAAGTTCCGGGTCGGCCGGATATACTTCGGGATCCACATCCATAAGCTCATAATCGTCTCCCACCAGTTCTCCATCAACAAAATGTAAGGTCAGTTTCCCCACAAAGGAGCCAAAAGCTCCAGGTTCAGTGACCTTGGCGTATTTTCCCTGTATAGGCTCGCGCAGTCTCTCATGAGTATCGTTCCCCAGGATATAATCCACTTCTTTGGCCAGTTCGCGGTCGGCAAGGTCTACCTGCTTAAACACCCCAAAATGCGTGATAAGAAAAAGAACATCTAACTCTTCCTCTTTCTTGACGGTGTCTATAAGTTCTTTCACCTCATCCTCTATCCCGCTGAAAGTAATGCCTTCACTAAAAATAGGATTCTGGCGCACCGGGACATCGGGATCGTTGATGCCTATGAAGCCTATCTTAACCCCCTCGATCTCCTTTGTCCAGTAAGGAGGAAAAAGTTCTTTCCCATCTTTTTCATGGAACATATTCTGAGCAATAACCGGGGTGTTATAATGGGTCATAATATCCATCATTCTTTCTTTTCCGTAGACTACCTCCCAGTTTCCCGGAATGATCACATCGTAGTTCATCTCGCTGATAAGATCCGGAAAGATACGCCCTTCTGAAAGTGCCGCATATCCGCTGCCCTGGATCAGGTCCCCACCATCTACGATAATGGTACGCCCCGGGTTCTTCTTACGTTCTCTCTCAAAAAGGGTCTTGATATTTGCCAGGCCGCCCCTTTCTTTGAAAACTATCTTTTCGTTTTCCCAGAATAGTTCGGGGTGTGGGTCCAGCTGCCCGTGAATATCGGCCGTTTGCAGCACGGTTATGCTGAGAGTATCTTTTTTATTAGCTGTTTTGTCTGAATCCCTTCCGGTTGCCTGGTTACAGGCGGCAAGGCTTAACAGCCCCACTATGGCAGGTATCCAGAAAAATATTTTCAAATTAATCTTCATAAGTTTTATGTTAGGGTTATACTGTAGTATTCTGATTTTTATAATTGTGTGTGGCGGAGAAGTCTGCCACCTTTTTATTTATACGTATTTGTCAATATTCAGTCTTTCCTGAGATGTCAGCTTAGCTTTATGTCTTTTCCATGGAGCCGAATAATTCCGATCCGGAAAGCCTGAAGAGAACCAGGATTCCCTGTTCTGCTCCGGCTTCGGCCCTTGGAAATATCATATATATATTGCCCGGTCACTTCAATATCTTAAGGGCAGTAGGTTCAGTTCAGTTCTGCAATATTAACCTGCAGAATACATCTTTGGGGGAGGGTAAAACCTGTCCGGAACAGACTCCTGCAGGGAGGGAGTATAATAAGCGTATTCCCGGGATTTCACTTTAATATTCTTATAGTTCCAGTTGAAAAGTTCAAATGTCAGGGGATTGTTACACAAGGATTCTATAGTAAGATCGAAACCCTCAGAATCGCTTTCCATGGTGTCCATAAAAGCCACTGCAGGAACCTTCCTTTTATGCTTCTCACAGAAGGGGTTATTATACGCGATCTCGTCACCATCCATTACAGCCAGCAGGATCTTTGAATCCATCACTACAAATTTTCCGAAGAAAACAAAGATGAAATAGAGTGCTATGTATGGTTTTAGATCCATGAAGCCCAAATGTAAAGATTCTCTCTCTGGTGTTTTGTGACTTTGGTTACATAGCCCTCTTCGCCCTCTGCTGGCAGGACCATGGGATTCGGTTAATGTCCTTATTGTAACAATTGTTACTGCGAAAGGCACCGAATGAGGATATTTTTGTCCCTATAAAAAATCAAAAGTTCTGTTTATCAGTTCTATATAAGTGAATTTTAAAACAAGAAGAATTATGACAATAAAACAATTCAAAGATGATCCTTTAGCGCACTATTCCTATGCTATTTTAAGCGATGGAGAGATTGCTCTGGTTGATCCAAGCCGTAACCCGAAGCAGTATTATAAATTCGCAGAAGAACACAATGCGAAGATCGTCGCTGTTTTCGAGACTCACCCTCACGCCGACTTTGTGAGCGGACATTTGCAGATCCATCAGGAGACCGGTGCTACTATATATATAAGTGAGAAAGTTGGAGTAAGCTATCCGCATGAAGCTTTTGATGAAGGCCAGAGCGTCCAGGTTGGGAAGACCAGCTTCAGACCTTTACACACTCCCGGTCACTCGCCAGACAGCCTTACCTTTGTAGCCGAAGAAGAAGGAAAAACTGCATTATTCACGGGAGACACGCTTTTTATAGGCAATGTTGGCCGACCCGACCTGCGTGAAAAAGCCGGAAATATGAAGGCTAAAAGGGTTGAACTTGCAAAAGCCATGTACGAGACCATACAGACCAAGTTCAACGACCTGCCTGATGACGCACTGGTATATCCGGCGCACGGAGCTGGTTCCTTATGTGGGAAGAACATGAGCGATTCTCCCTCAAGTACCCTGGGAAATGAACGCATGTCCAACTGGGCTTTTAAAGACCAGTCCGAAGAAGAATTCGTGGAAGAGCTTCTTAAAGATCAGCCCTTCATTCCTTCTTACTTCGGTTTCAACGTAGACCTTAACAGAAATGGCGCAGGTAATGTTCAGCAGGAAAAATATCGTGCTCCCTTGCATATAGCCGCCGATAAAGTTGAAGAAGGTATCACGGTAGTAGATGTACGGGATGGCGATGCCTATAAAAAAGGCCACCTGCCAAATAGTATAAATATCATGGCCCGCAGCGAAAAAGACAAATATGAGACCTGGCTGGGCGCGATAATTGAGCCGAATGAATCATTCTACCTAGCCGTGAGCTCGGTGGAAGATATAGATGAGATCCTGGAAAGGACCGCCAAAATAGGCTATGAAAAACAAATGAAAGGTGTGATCACCTTAAGCGGAAAGGTCTCTGCGACTTCAGATGATTTTGATCTTGATGACTTTAAGAAGAACAAGGCTAATTACACCATTGTAGATATCAGGAACGAAAATGAACTTGCCGAAGGATTGATCTTTGACAAGGCTATAGGAATCCCGCTGAACGAATTGAGAAACCGTGCAAATGAGTTACCAGCTGACAAGCCTATCTTAGTACACTGTGCGGGCGGATACCGCTCTGCAGCAGGAAGCAGTATCCTGGAAAATAAATTCAGGGAGCAGAAGGTCTTTGACCTTAGCGAGGCTATTAAGGATTTTAAGGAAGCGGAAAAGGTTTAGTTTAATTGATTGAGGAAAGGAGGTTGCCCAAAAGGCAGCCTCTTTTTTTATCAGAAAGGATGTTCCAGGCTTTTTCAGGCTGGTTTCTTTGCCCTGGATTCGGAGAAGCAAATTCATCTCACGCTAGACCCCTATTAAGCTTTATTCTTTATTTGATCCGGGCTAGTTCCCGAAGATTTCCTTTAATTTTTATTTACCATAGAAAAAGAGGCTGACAGGAAAGTCTTTGCATTCCCCTGAAGTTAATTCCAGGGATCGCCTTTGATCAAAAGTTCTTGAAGAACCAGAATTTCTCATCCCACCATTTGGAGAAATGCCCCCACTGAGCCGGAGTCTTCATCCTTAAATGGGTTTCCTCCGTATTTTCAAATCGGCCACCGGTCTCACTGGCTTTTCCTTCCCCAGCTTCGATAAAGTATCTGCCTTCCGGCACAAAGCTTCGATCGGGGTCCAGCCCTGCGATCTTCCGGCTTATATTATGACCTACCACTTCGCCCTGGTGCCTTGCAAACACCCCGATCTTTGGAAAGACCGCCCCCGTTTCGGTGGTAATGCCAGTAACATCTCCAATAGCATATACATTAGCGAACCGGGTTTCGAGGGTCTTTTCGTCCACTTCTATCCAGTCTGAATCGCCCTGCAGCCTGCTTTGTTTTACTACCTCTGGCAGTTCATGTTTTGGCGTATAGGCCAGTAGATTGTAGGAATAGCTTTTTCCATTACTGAATTCAAGGCTGTTCTCTGATGCTGAGATAAGTTCGTGGTTTGGGTAATATCTTATGCCTTTCTTTTCCAGCAGCTCTTTAAGTTCCTCTGATGCTTCGGCACCCGCAAATTCCATGGGGCCCGATTCAGGGGTGTAAAGAGAGACAGTGGTATCTTCTGATAAACCATTTTTCCTTATATAATCCTCCACGAGCATGGCCACCTCGTATGGTGCAGCGGGGCTTTTAAAAGGCAGGGAAGAAACCAGGATGGCGATATCACTTCCCTTGAATTCCTTCAGCTCTGTATAGAAATTCTCCGCTCCTTTCAGGCTGAAGAAATTATGACCATAATGGCCCAGATTATAAATATCTTTTTGTTCAACCCCAAGGGAGATCACCATATGATCACCTTTATATTTCTCCCCCTTTACTGTAACCGAAATATCCTGGGGATCTATATTTTCTATATCTCCCTTGATCACTTCAAGACCCGAAGTCTGAAGCCTGTCTATCTTTTCAGTGATCTCCTTCTGCTTTCTCTTGCCCACCATCAGCCATGGAAGTGATGGGGAGAATACATAGGCTTCTTCCTTTTCGAAAAGAAGGATCCGTACAAGGGTGATATCTTCTTCGTTTCCGCTGTGTCTAGCTATTTCTTTGGCTGTGACCACTCCACCGGTTCCACCACCTAATACCAGGATCGTTTTCATAATTAAGGTTTTTTCAGTTATAGATTTCTTTAATAACAGGTCTGTAAATGAACAATCCCTACCAGGGTCCCAAATGTTGCTGGCAGGATCTCTTGCTTATAATTCAGGGGCAAACAGCCTCTACTTAAAATCAAAGATATAGACAGGTCTGGCTTTAGAAAGCTACTTTTGTTACACAGTGATCTCTATTTTATACTATACTGTAACAATTGTTACTGTGCTATGACGAAAATCATATTTTCTTAGTATCCACAAAAAAAAGATTGAATGGACTGGATTTACGAACCCTGGCCCTGGTATGTTGCCGGGCCATTTATTGCAGCGATCATGTTCCTGCTCTTATTTGGCGGTAAGAACTTTGGAATGTCTTCTAACCTGCGAACCATGTGTAGTATTGGCGGTGCCGGAAAAAAAGCTGATTTTTTCGCTTTTGACTGGAAAGCCCAGCGCTGGAATCTGATGGTCGTGGTTGGCGCTGTTATTGGCGGATTCATAGCGGCGAACTTTCTGAGCAAAGATCCTGCGGTGGATATTAACCCGGAGACCGTCTCTACTTTAGAAGGGCTTGGTTTCCAGAGCGCAGGTAAAGCATATCTGCCAGATGAACTATTCGCCACAGGGGCATTTACAGATCCCAAGGCGCTGGCCATTCTCCTTATCGGAGGACTTTTGATAGGATTTGGAGCAAGGTATGCAGGCGGATGTACCTCAGGCCATGCTATTTCAGGTCTTAGTAATCTGCAGCTGCCCTCTTTAATTGCGGTGATAGGTTTTTTTATTGGAGGTCTTGTGATGATTCACTTTTTATTCCCATTAATTTTTTAAGAAGATGAAATATTTAAAATTCGTTCTAATAGGTATTGCATTCGGAATTGTAATGTTCAAAAGTGAAGCCGCATCCTGGTTTCGCATTTACGAGATGTTCCAGTTCCAGTCTTTCCATATGTATGGCATCATAGGTTCTGCCCTTTTTTTGGGCGTTCTGGGAACCTATCTTATCAAGAAATATAAATTGAAGTCTATAGATGGAGAGCCCATCAAATTCACACCAAAGGATAAGAGTTTTTCCCGCTATATGTTTGGTGGGATCCTTTTTGGATTGGGCTGGGCCCTTGCAGGTTCCTGTCCGGGGCCTATCTATACCCTGGTTGGGGCCGGTTACCTGCCCATCCTGGTGACCCTTGCGGGAGCACTTATCGGGACATTTATATATGGCCTCTTAAGGCATAAATTACCTCATTAAGACCCTGGCCAGCATTTAATTATACATCTCACTTATCCTGATAAGCTTATCCATGTCCCGGATTACTATGCGGCTGCCCGAGGTGGAGATTATTTTCTCTTCCCTTAATTCAGACAGTAGTCTATTCACTGTTTCTTTTACCGTTCCTACATAGCCGGCAAGATCGGCGCGGGTAAGAGAAATGGACTGGTATTCCAGGTCTTTTCCTTTAATCTTGTTATTTAAATTAAGTATCGCATCGGCAAGCCGGCCTCTTACCGGTTTATAGGCAAGATCGGTTATTGTTTCCTGAACCACTTTTATTTGTTCTGAAAGCCGCCAGAGCAAGCTCAAAAAGATATCTCTTCGATCATTGAGCACTTCCCAAAAATCGCGTTTTGAGATAAACAATAGGGAAGTCTCTTCCATAGCCTGGGCACTGGTACTATATCTTCGATGAGAAAAAAGGTCTGAAAAACATAAAAGTTCAGAATCAGTAACAATCTTAACGATCTTTTCCTTACCCAGACTTCCCAGCATACTTATCTTGACCTGGCCAGAATCTACAAAATAAGCCCCGAGGGGAGTACTTCCTTCCTGATAAACGATCTGTCCTTTTTTGAAAAAAAGCACATCTGCTCTTTCTCGCATCGCCTGAGGAATTTCAAGATCGGCGAAAGAGGGTTTATAATTAATAGTATACATACGACATCCTTCATTAATGGGTTATTCTTTTTCGGAAGATAGAAACTATTCTCTTCCTCTAAAATGACAAAAATCATTTTCGCGATCACAACCTTTTAAATAACACAGCTTTAACACCATTAAGCTTTATCGAAAGTTCCCGTAAGCCTCAGGCATATCTCATTGAAATAATAAAATACTAAAATCCATTTGGGCACAGGGATCCTATCATTACTTCTGACTAATCCATGCCATAAAACAATCTTTAGCAGTGACTTTTATTACTGATATACAGATATTTAATCCTGCTCAACCCACTTTTAGTCATTCCTCAGGAATGGGTTTCCGCCTAAATTGAAGATGTTTAATATCTAATTCTTCAAAGATGAAATTTTTCAACACTTTTCGAAAAACAGCAATACTCGCTATGCTGATGATCTTTTTCACCGGATGTGAAAAAGAAGAGCTGAACCAGGAGCAGTTTGAATATCAAACAACCGAAGCTTTTTTAAAAGTAAAAGCTCCTGCCGTAGAGTCTGCGGGAAATAATCTTTCCTTCCCGGTGATCTGGGCAGAGGGAATTGCAAAAACTCTCAGAACACCTCCAGCCAACGCGACAGATGGTTTGCAACTGGAAGGGGTATGGTGGTATGTATGGGGAGAAGAACCAATAGATCCGGCGTCTCCTATCTTTAGCTGTGAGCCAAACCCTGTAAATCCATTGCTGTGCTTAGATCAAACTCAAATTGACCTAAACGATCCCGGGTTGTTTAAGGCCTTTGTTCAAAAAGATGCGCTTAATTTCTGGGAAGCTTTTAATGCTAATGCAGAAGAACCAGTCTATGTAGATTTCATTGACTGGGGTGACAATCTGGAGTCTATAGACTGGACGTTGAAATCCCAGGTACGAACCGAGCTGGTTCTTTATGAAGTAATGCCCGCACCTGTTCTTCAATATCCAATGAGACATGTTACAGGATGGGGTATCACTGAGGTGCATGGATTGCAAACAGATCTTGACGGAAACATACAGTTTGACAATGCACCAGGCGATCAGGCTACTGTATATTCCACCCATACCAGACTGACCATCCAAAAGCTTAATATAGACCGGGATGATCCTCTAATGGACCAACTGGAATGGGATGCGGCAAATTCTATGTGGATAGATAATGTGGAAGATGAGGTCCTTGTTATTAACCAACCACTTCTTAGCAATGCTATTCATGAAGCTGCCGATGGACCCGGTTATTTTAATGCCGAAGTCAATGTTAAAGGTAAGATCATGTACGGTTTTACCTGGGATATGAAGAAACTCAATGAAGGATCCGGCGATTACAGGATAACCTACAGCTTTGATGCCTCTGCTCCTTCCTCTGCCGGTCTGAACACCTTCTTTACAGAATCTACCGAAATAATCCTGCCCCTGGAGGAAGAAGAGGAAATCAGCCTCGAATCGGAAGAAGAAGTGAAAGGTGGTACAGGCATTTTAGATGTCTCGCAAAACCTGACCTACATGGACATAAGAATTGTAGAAAGATCTACCGGTGGTGGAGGTGGCGGCAATAATGGCGGCAATAATGGAAGTGGTAATGGTCCAAAAAACTAAAAGGATTTTTTCACGAAAAGCAGATCGGTTCGTAGTTTTACTGCGAACCGTTCCTTTTTAAAACACTTGCTATTCAGTATTTCAGAATTGGTCAATTGCATTACTATTTTTCTGAATAGCTTTGTAGAGTATCAGGGAAAATAGGGTTGATTAAAGCATTTCTATCTGTGCTCATAAATGATCAAAGGTTTTACTTTTACCACCAATCTGAAAGGAATCAGCAAATCACATTTTAAGGAAAAATGAAATCCGGAAATAACCCAGTCAATTCCTAATGCTCCGCACCCTCAGTAAAACAGGTTCAGTAATTTTATTTAAAAAGGGACTGTTTTTTAAAATTTCCAGGCACTTCCTAAAAAAACCCGGAATGCTATGCTCCGGGTAAATAAAAATGATTTTACTCAGTCTACTTTCCAGTCTTCAACCAGTAACTAATTCCGGCAGACCAATAGAAAATGCTTTCCAGGTCCTCCTTATACACAGCGTCATCTGTAATAATGCTTGCAGGAGTTTGCGGAAACGATATTATAGGAGTAAATGAAAATATAAAGGACTTATAAAAATACATAAGAGGTAATTTTGCTTCAATATTGAGAATATTAAACTCTGAAGCTTCCGAAATTGAAACATTTGTCATTGGAGATTGCATAATATTATTCCCTCCCTGTCCTTGACCATTTCCACTTCCCTTTCGGTTACCCAACCTGCTGGAATTATAATACTCCTCATAAAAGTACTGCGTTCCGGCTGCCAGAATAAAAGTAGGTGTTATCATAAGATTATTCTCCAAAGCAAAGAAGCTTCGGTCAGCCATGAAATTAACAGCTACATCAGGAGAATCATTATCACTAAAGTAACCCGAAGCGCTTAAAGTAAATTCAAGTATATCAAAATCATAAGCAAGCAGCCCTGTAATACCAGCTTCGATCTCCGATTGTACATTATAACTCTCGTCGTCAAAAAAATATTTTGTCCCAGAAAGCCCTACGCTAAGATCGTTCCGGGAGTAGATATATCCGGCACTAAGCAGAAAGAGGTCAAATCTTTCATCTTCTGAAGATACCAGATACGAGGCAGAAAAATTGCCAAAAAAACCCGA
The DNA here is from genome assembly GCF_022410465.1 of Christiangramia crocea. GTDB lineage: Bacteria > Bacteroidota > Bacteroidia > Flavobacteriales > Flavobacteriaceae > Christiangramia > Christiangramia crocea. The sequence goes on from NZ_JAJSON010000012.1 coordinate 44,095, forward strand.
TTTGTCATAGTATCCAAGAGAAGAATATACATAAGGTGCCCTTACCGAATCCTTGCGTCCCATAAAGATCGCATCACTCATGTAACTCACGTCTGCAAGAAAATAGGAAAAATCTGAACCTTCATGCTGAGGGTTCTGGGCTTCTATATTTCCAGATAGTATAAGCAAGAGCGCGAAAAATTTAAAAATATGTTTCATGATTATAAGATTAAAAAAAAGAGTTCCTGAGGAACTCTTTTTATGACTTGCTTATTTTTTACCCCGTTTTTTAGCGGCAGTACTTTTCTTTACGTTTTTCTGAACCTTTTGTTGCATCTTAATCTTATTCAGGTTTTTATTGGTTTGCATATTTTTTTGCATAACCATTTTTCTTTGCTGCATGATGTTCTGAAATTTCTGTCCATCCAGATTCAGGCATTCCCCGTCTTTAAGTCTCAGTTGCTGCTGATCTCTTATTTGATAGGAACCATCGGGATTGATCCTGGCACCATTTTCCAGCACAAGCTGATTATGAATACGTTGCTGTTCCTGATTCCTGATCTGGTACATCTGTCCGTCCATAAATACGAACTGGGTTCGGTTCTGATTCCTTTCTCTCATTTGTTCCTGAGAAAGGCCTTTATTCTCCTGCCTTACTTTGAACCTGTACTGGTACTCATTATTATATTTAACCCCGTCCATGTCAAGGCATTCGCCGTCCTTTAATCTGAGTCTTTTTCCGTCTCTGGTCACATATCGACCATTAGGGCTAAGCACAGTTCCATCATTCAAGGTGATTTTATCCTTTAACCGAACCTGATCACGATCTCTGATTTGTAATAAATCACCGTCTACCATCATTAATCGGGTTTGATCCCGATCCTGATCTTTTATCTGGTCTTGAGCAGTCACTACGAAAGGGCTATAGACCAGAAATGCTAATAGAATTACTAAAGTTTTCATTTTTAACTATTTTATCATCCTATTAAAGTTACTATCCGGCTCCCTCAAAGAGAATGACATAAATCACTCCCGGAAGGAACTATTATGAACCGAATACACAGGTTCAGGCAGATCCCCCAGTTTTAAAGGCCTTAGGGCATGGTAAAAAACTCACATCCCTATTGTAACAAATGTTACTGGAAATAATAATGGGAAGAATTAGGTTTGGATAATGTTCACTCAAAATATTGAGATCTTAGTAGTAATCTTATGAATGCTTTCAGAGCTTTGGCCAGATCCATCTCGGTCGTCTTCGTCACAGTGGCAGGGCTGATCGTTGTTATATTGCTTGGCACTTTCCTTTATCATCAGAACCCCGGGCTCTTTGCAGGAGCGTCAGAAGAGATCTGGCAACCCAAAGATCCCGCCGCTGAAATTGCCGGCGGTTTTATAGAGCCGTATGTTGAATACGGCTATTTACTGATAACTGAAACTTCAGCGCATATCGGCCCAATGGCCGAAGATCCGAAAATGCATTTTGCGGGGAATAACCTCGCCTGTGTGAACTGTCATCTTAAGGCGGGGACCCAGGCCGGATCCGGCAGCTGGATAGGGGTTACCGAAAGGTTTCCACAATTCCGTGGCCGCTCCAATAGTGAAGGTACCATAGAAGACCGGGTGAATGGCTGTATGGAACGAAGCATGAACGGGAAGAAATTACCCGAAGCATCAAAAGAGATGAAAGCCATCGTCACCTATATGGAATGGCTTGGGGAAGGTCTTCCGAAGGAAAGGGAAAAGGAGTTCAAAGGCTTTCCGCAGATCGAAATACCCGATATGGTCGTAGACCTTCAAAAAGGAAAGACCTTATATCTTAAGGAATGCGCCGTTTGTCATGGCGAGGACGGACAGGGCCAGAAAAGCAATGATCCCTCCATCGCATATCTTTATCCGCCGCTGTGGGGAGAGGACAGTTTTAATGATGGCGCGGGAATGCACAGGGTGCTAACGGCCGCTCAGTTCATCAGATCTAATATGCCGTTTGAACAGGCTACCTGGGACGCTCCAAAACTCAGCGACGAAGAGGCTTATCACCTCGCGGGATATATCAACAGTTTTTCCAGACCCCATAAACAGCATCTGGAACTTGATTTCCCCGACCGAAAACTGAAACCGGTCTCCACTCCATACGGTCCATGGGCGGATGATTTTTCGGCCGAGCAGCACAGATCGGGGCCCTTCCCTCCTATCATCGAATTCTATAAGAAGAAATATAATCTTACCAAGACAAAGTAAGGCCTGAAGAGGTTTTTAGTTCCGTTGGTTCACTAGTCTGACAAGATGTGCAGGCGCACTAGTTTTTCTTAATGCCCTTCCAAATCTTTTTCCCCAGGCCTACCACCGGCAGAGTGATCGCACCAACCACCACTCCTACCAGAAATTCTCCAAGGATGGATGGCAGACTGTGTACCAGTTCATGTATAAAAGGAAGATTATGCACAAAGATCCCTCCTGAAACCAGTAGCAGAGCTATGGTCCCTATCACTCCCAAAGATTTGATCACCCAGGGCAGGGCATTCACCAGGAAGTTACCAACCATGTCTGAGAAACTATCGGTTTTGTCGTTAAGCTCTATGAGTTTCGCCCCGAACTCGTCCATACGAACTATGAGCGCCACGATTCCATAGACACCCACCGTTGCCACGAGGGCGATAAGGGAAACCACCATGATCTGGGTGGCGATAGGCTCAGTGCTTACCGTACCAAGGGCGATGATCACGATCTCCACCGAGAGGATGAAATCGGTGATAATGGCCGATTTTATCTTTTCCTTCTCCCGTGCCAGAGCCTCTTCTTTGGTGATCTTCTCCAGTTTAGGCTTTTCCTTCGGGTGCGCATGCGGAAACAAATATTCATAGACCTTTTCGGCACCTTCATAAGCCAGGTAGAGTCCGCCCATGAGCAGGATAATCTTTACCGCGATGGGCACAAAGGCACTTAACAGAAAGGCGACGGGCAGGATGATAAGTTTGTTGAGAAAGGAACCTTTAGTGATGGCCCAGAGCACGGGGATCTCACGGGAAGACATAAAGCCCGAGGCTTTTTCGGCATTCACCGCGAGGTCGTCCCCCAGGATGCCGGCGGTTTTTTTTCCGGCTACTTTTCCCATGGTGGCCACATCGTCCATTAAAGCAGCTATATCGTCCAGCAGCGCAAAAAATCCTGACGCCATAATTCTTTTGGTTGTTTTAAGAAGAGCCCAATTTCAGTCTTTTTCAGCTAAACTGAAAAATTTTATGGCTTTATTCTCCCATTATTAACTATTTTGAGCCCTTTTGTTAACCCCCTTAGAATATGTAAACTTCGAAAAATAGTAGTTCTCTCCGAATCCACAATCAAGCTTTCAATTACCATATAGTGGAATTTTTCCATTAATTTGGATAAAATCCTTTCAAAACTTCCAGAAAACTTTTAATTTGCCGCCATGAAAGATGTCAAGTTCGCAATAACCGATATCGAAACTACCGGCAGTGGGATCAAAGGCAATAAGATCACCGAGATATGCGTCATGGTGGTGCAAAATGGAGAAGTAATAGATAAATACTCTTCTTTGGTGAATCCCAGTCAATCAATACCATTATATATTGAAAGTCTTACCGGAATCAATGATGAGATGGTTGGTGATGCTCCTCAATTCTCTGAGATTGCTGGAGATGTGGAGAAAATCACAGAAGATTGCGTGTTCGTGGCTCATAATGTAAATTTCGATTATAACATTATTCGTTCTGAATTTGCCGCTATCGGAAAGGAATTCAAGCGGAAGCGCCTGTGCACTGTCAGGCTCACCAAAAACCTGATCCCCGGACTGTTTTCCTACAGTCTTGGAAATATCTGTACATCTATCAATATTCCTCACTACGATCGTCACCGTGCGGGAGGCGATACTGAAGCTACAGTCAACCTTTTTCAGAGGTGTCTTTCATTAGACCCTGAATATGAAGTGATCACAAAATTACTGAATCAGAGAACGGCCGCATCCTATCTCCCTCCAAATTTCAAAAGATCTGATTTTGAAAAACTTCCGCAATCAACAGGGGTCTATTTCTTCAAAGATAAAGACGGGATTCCCCTTTACATAGGAAAGGCAAAAAACATTAAGAGTAGAATAAAGTCCCATTTTCAGGAAAGGTCTAACAGGAAATATAAACTGATGCAGGCTACCTACAGTATAGATTATGAACTTACCGGAAATGAACTACTCGCCCTGCTGCGCGAATCTGAACTGATCCTGAAATATTACCCGAAATTTAACAAAGCACAAAAAAAGCCGGGACGGCCATATACACTTACCTCCTATCATAATCAAAAAGGTATCGAACAGTTTGCTTTGCATAAGAATAAGATCGCACCAGTGACCTGGATGAAGTTCTACACCCGCGATGAGGCGATAAAATTCCTGGAATTTTTATGCGAGGAATTTAAACTCTGCCCAAAATACTGCGCACTTCAAAGTGGGGTTAAATATTGTGACCATTACAAGATTACTCCCTGTAGTGGTGCCTGTAAGAATGAGATCGATGCGGAAGAATATAATATTAGGGTCTCTAAAGCCATAGAGTATCTTGAAAAATTTGAGGATTCCTGTCTTTTGGTAGAAAAAGGAAGAACTGCAAAGGAAAAATCTTTTATCTACCTCAACCAGGGCAGGTATGCCGGATATGGTTTCATAGATAATTCCCAGGAATTCAATCATTCGGAGGAATTCAAAAATTTTCTTATTCCGCAGAAGAATTCCAGTTATACCGATAGAATTCTAAGTCGATATTTGAATACCAAAAAGGAACTTATTAAAATTCCACTCGACACATCCCGGGAAGCGGGGACAAAATCTACCGAAAGTTTCTTCGGTGGGCTGATCCAATAAAATCAAAAGAGAGGTTCTGCGGCTTCTGCAACACTGAATACGTCTTTCCTTACTTTATAGAAATGCAAGCTTCTAAGGCTTTTGCAAATCAAATCCCCAATCAAAAAATCAACATTATAAAAAACTTTAGCTCCGCCTTTTTTTTCTTTTAAACATTTAACGGAAGTTGAACTAATCTTAAACTCTTGTAAATTCAACTATTAGTCCCTTCAAGAATCGTTATATTCCATCTTATCACAAAAAAATGTAACTTTAAAAGGCTGGTTATCAACCTGAAGATTCAAGTCTATACCAGTTCGTTCAGTTAAATTAAAACAGGCGTTATTCTGGCAAAAAATTTCATTAAAAAGATAGGCGACCTCCTCGCTCATTGGCGTCCATATAATACATGGATACTAACTCTCTGTTTTATTTTCTTTTTGAAAACCAGTTGTGCACCAAAGCTTGAAGATGTAAAGGCTCCAATCAGTGAACCGGAAGAATTTTCAGTTTCAGGAACTGATACCATCCCGGAAAAATGGTGGACCAGTTTTGAGGATCCCAATTTGAATCGGTTGGTAAATCAGGCTTTAGAGACCAATCTTCAGCTCGCGGGCGATTGGGAACAATTCAGGGCAGCCCTTGCCGTAGTGCAAAGAGAAAAATCCTTTCTTTGGCCAGATATTGAAGCCTCGGCCAGAGCAGCCATAAGCCGACCGGAACCGGACTTTGCCGGGGGAGAAAATATGCAGGTGGGCCTTTCAGCCTCATATGAGATCGATCTCTGGGGTCGCATTCGTTCAGGAATCGAAGCTGAAAAATTCCGGGCACAGGCTTCTTATTTTGATTACCAGGCGGCTGCCATGACTCTATCCGCAGAAACGAGTATTACCTGGTTTCAACTGGTCTCGGCCAGAAAGCAACTGGCTCTCATCAACAAACAGATAGAAACCAATGAAGATATTGTGAGGTTGATCAGAGCACGTTTTACCGGTGGACAGATAAGAGCTGTAGACATATTGAGACAGGAACAATTACTTGAAAGCACAAAAGATCAAAGAATATTTTACGAGACTAATATTGAGTTGCTCCGTAATCAATTATCAGTATTGTTGGGGCGACCTCCACAGAATGAAAGTATTTTTCCCGCAGACAGCCTTCCGAAACTCCCTCCCTTACCTGAGACCGGACTTCCTCTGGAACTTATCAGGCGCCGTCCTGATGTAAGGCAGGCATATAATCTGGTGCTGGCAGCCGATAGGGACATGGCACAGGCAATAAGAAATAAATATCCCAGAATATCATTAAATTTAGAAGGTCAAATGCGGTCCAACAATTATAATTCATTGTTTCAGGACTGGGCCTATACTCTGGCCGGAAATATTGTAGCTCCCCTGATTTATGGAGGAAGATTACAGGCTGAAGTTGACAGGACCCAGGCCACCAAAAACCAGATATTATATGACTACGGACAAACTGTATTAATCTCCTTCAGGGAAGTAGAGGATGCCCTTATCAGAGAACAAAACCAAAAGAAAAGAATAGAAGTTCTGCAAAAGCGACTGGATCTGGCAAAAAAAACCAGTGATCAGTTAAAAACAGAATTTCTTAATGGTCTTAGCGATTATCTGGAAGTGCTTTTACAGCTGGATGAACAGCAACAGTTACAGCGGGATATGATCGAGGCTAAACAAAGCCTGCTGGAAATAAGGATCTCATTGTATAGGGCTTTGGCGGGTGACTTTGGATATGAACCGCCGGAAAACTCTCAGATAAACTAAAGACATTCAAGTATGAAAACCCGTAAAATATTGATGATCTGTGGAATAATCCTGCTGGCCGCCATAGCAGTAACCCTGCTCATCTTTATGACAGAACCTAAAGCCAAGCAGGAAGGAGCTACCAAACAAATGGCTATGCTGGTGGAAGTTACACCTGCAGAACAAGGTGATTTCATCCCTGTAATCCAGGCCACCGGAACTGTTCAGCCAGTTGAGGACGTGATTATTAGCCCCCTGGTGAATGGAAAGGTTATTAGACGTGACCCATCATTCGTACCGGGAGGATTTGTTAAAAAGGGAGAGATACTGCTACAGGTAGACCCTTCAGATTATCGCAACATACTGGAGCTTAGAAAAAGTGAGCTGCTCCAGACAGAAACCGATCTGGAGATGGAAATGGGTCGACAGGAAGTGGCAGAAAAGGATTTGGAACTCGTTGGAAATGATTCCCTTTCTTCGAAACAGCGTTCCCTTGTGCTTAGAGAGCCACAGTTAAATGCTGCAAAAGCTAATATCAAGGCGGCAAGGGCCGCTGTGAATCAGGCTGAGATCAATCTTTCCAGAACTACCTTAAGAGCTCCGTTCGACGCGCATATTCTTAATCAAAATGTAACCGTGGGCTCACAAGTTGCTCCGGGAGATAACCTCGGCCGGCTGGTAGGCACAGATTATTACTGGGTGACACTTACTGTCCCGGTATCAAAACTTCAATGGCTGAGTTTTCCCGATTCTGAGAATGAGACGGGTTCTATAGTAAAAATTAGAAACAATACGGCCTGGCCTGCCGGAAGTTTCAGGGTCGGTTATCTGGATAAACAGGTTGGAGCCCTGGATGAACAGACAAGACTGGCAAGGGTACTTATTAAAGTTCCTGATCCTCTTGCACAGAAGAAGGAGCAGAATAAACCTAAACTTATGATTGGAACCTTTGTAGAAGCAAATATTCAGGCAAATGAAATAAAAGAAGTGATAAGAATAAACAGGAATTATGTAAGGAACAATCAAACAGTTTGGGTAATGCAGGAAGATGAACTTTCTATAAGAAATGTTGAAATAGTACTTACAGATTCAGATTATGCATACATCTCGCAGGGCCTGAAAGAAGGAGAAAAAATAGTGACCACAAATTTGAGTACCGTTACAGAGGGAATAAAACTCAGAACCCAGGCCAATGATTCTTTAACCGACACAGGAAATTCAGCTAAAGCAGTGGAATAGAAGAAAATGGAAAACTCTGAAAACAAAGAATCAAGAAAAGAAGGAGCCATAGCTTATATGGCAAGAAATTCCATTGCCGCAAATCTACTGATGATAATCCTTATCGGTGGAGGTATATGGACCATGTTCAATATTCAGAAGGAGGTTTTCCCACAATTTCAACTTGATTATGTGAATGTTAACGTGGTATATCCCGGAGCTGCCCCGGCTGAAGTAGAACAGGGAATCCTGCTTCCGGTGGAAGAAGCCATTCGGGGGATCCAGGGGATTAAAGAGATTGTTTCTACCGCTAATGAAGGCTCAGGGGAAGTAGTAATAGAATTGATAGCCGGCACAAACAGGATGAAAGCCTTTCAGGAGATAGATCAGGCCGTGAGTAGAATCCGCACCTTTCCTGATGATATTGAACAACCACAGGTAAGTCTTCAATCCAGACAGCAGGAGGTAATGGAAATTGGCCTTTATGGCAGTGCCGATATCTGGACTTTGCGAAAACTTGCCGAAAGATTAAGGAACAGGCTTTTGAGCAATCCTGAAATAACCCAGGTTGAAATAGGGAATGTCCCCGATTATGTCACTCATGTGGAAATTTCCCGACATGATCTGAGACAGTATAATCTTACCTTGGGACAGGTAGCCAATATAATTGCCCAGTCAAGTGAAGATGTTCCTGCCGGAGCAGTTGAAACAGAATCAGGCGAGATCCTGTTACGAATGCAGGAACGCAAACAATGGGCAGAAGAATTTGGAAATATTACCATAGTCTCTTCCTCTTCCGGAGCAAAAATTACTCTAGCCGATATCGCTAAGATCACCGATGGATTTGAGGAATCGGGCTTTCATGGGCAATTCAATCAAACTCCATCAGTAGAACTTAATATTTTCAGGGTTGGTGATCAGTCGCCTTTGGAAATTGCCGAAATTGTTCAGCAGATACTCGATGACTTTCAGCTTCCACCAGGAGTGGATTATCGAATAGACAGTAATAGTGCTGAAGATTACAGGGAGCGTCTCTCCCTGCTTACTGAAAATGGCATCCTAGCTATAGTAATCGTTCTATTAATCCTAACTCTTTTCCTGGAGTATCGCCTTGCATTCTGGGTGATGATGGGAATGGCGATATCATTTATTGGCGGGATAATCTTATTGCCCGTGATTGGCGTTAGCATTAACATGATCTCCATGTTCGGATTCCTGGTAGTACTGGGGATTGTAGTGGACGATGCTATCGTGGTAGGAGAAAACATTTATGAATATCGCCAGAAGGGATTGAGCTATGTAAAAGCTGCCATTGAAGGCACAAAAGATGTTTCCAAACCGGTTATTTTTAGCATCATTACAACTATTATTGCCTTTATCCCCCTATTATTTATGCCTGGCGAAACCGGGAAATTCTGGTGGCCGCTGCCGGTAGTTGTTATAGTAATTCTGGCTGTCTCTCTTCTGGAAGCCCTGTTTATTCTACCTTCCCATCTTGCCCATCTTAAAGAAAAGAAAACCAAAGGCTGGGTGGCAAAACTGGAAAACTGGCAGGGAAAATTCGCCAGTAAATTCAACGGTATAATTCAAAACCAGTACCGTCCATTTCTTGATGTTTGTCTTAAGTACCGCTATATTACCATGAGTGCTGCCCTGGCACTTCTTCTAATGGTTGGAGGTTATGGCTACAGCGACCACATGGGAATGATCATGATGCCGGAAGTAGCAGCAGATGAGATTGAAGCCGGTGTAAGGTTACCTGTAGGTACTACTACCCTGCAGGCTGCAAAGGTAGCGGAGGATATTACGAAATCTACCCGGGAAATGTTTGAAAAGCATAATCTATACGAAGTAGCCGAAGGTATCAAGACCAATGTACGGGGACAGAATTTTATCGATGTTGAAATAGTCATGCGTCCACCGGATGAAAGAGATATGTCGGCAAGGGAGCTTATAGCACTTTGGCGTAATAATATTGGCGAAATCGAGGGAGTTGACCAGATCACCTTTGAAGCCGAAAGGGGCCCCGGAGGCTACCAGCAGGATATAAGTGTAGATCTGAGCCATTCAGATATTGATGTGCTTGAAAAAGCAAGCAATGCTTTCCTTGAGCGCATGGAAAAGTTTGAAAACACACGAGATATTAGTGATAATTATAATAAAGGTAAGCTGCAATTCGATTTCAAGCTGCTTCCGGAAGGCCGCAACCTGGGCTTCACATCTTCACAGATTGGCCAGCAGGTGAGAGATGCATTTTTCGGTGCTTTAGCACTAAGACAGCTGAGGGGCACCGAGGAAATTGAAGTCCGGGTGAAATTACCGCTGGAAGAACGAAGAGATATTCAGAATCTTGAAAATTTTTTCATTAGAAATCAAAATGGAGTTGAAGTTCCATTAATGGATGTTGTAAAAGTGGAACAAAGAGAAGCCTTTACGAGTATTAACAGAAGGGATGGCCGCCGAGTTGTAAATGTAGGGATGGATGTAGAACCAGCCAACGCAGTTACGCGTGTACTTGAATCAATACAGGCAGAAATTCTACCCCAACTTAGAGCCGATTTTCCTGGTATTACATGGACCTTTGAAGGAAGTCAGGCTGATATGAGAGAATCAACCGCTGTGCTCTGGAGTGGATTTTCAATGGCAATGCTTTTAATTTATGCATTATTAGCCATCGCATTCAACAGTTATACCCAACCACTAATCGTCATGACAGCAATTCCCTTTGGCATTGTTGGAGCAGTTATAGGGCATATCATCTTAGGTTATGATCTATCCTTAGTAAGTCTGATGGGAGTCATAGCTTTATCGGGAGTGGTAGTAAATGACTCACTCATAATGATAGACTATGCAAACAAACTGAGAAGGAGTAATTCTGTGTATGATGCAATTCATGAAGCTGGGCTACGCCGTTTCAGGCCTATCCTGCTTACTACATTAACAACCTTTGGTGGTCTTACGCCTATTATTCTCGAAACTTCGAGTCAGGCTTATTATTTAATTCCTATGGCCATATCATTAGGATTTGGAATTGTATTTGCTACCTCGATCATTCTGATAATAGTTCCCTGTTTATACCTTATTCTTGAAGATATAAAAACTATGAGGCTAAGGGAAAATATTAGAAAAATTGCTTCATAACTCTTTTTTATATAACCTGGCAATTTCGATGGTTATACCCCTATAGGAATAATGAAAATTTAGCTATAACTTTAAAATCCATAGTTCTGGTTATTGAGTAAGCTTAAAGCATAGGCATTATTTTTCAACTTATTCTTTAACTAACCAACACGAAAAAAGGGATGCATTAATTAATGCATCCCTTTTGTTCTTATTCTTATCTTGTTAGATAGCACTAGAAGTAACAGCCTCCTTTTCGCCTGCCTGGATTAGCTGAACTGTCAAATATTTTAAAGCTTAAACTGATCAGAAACTGATTCAATCGTGTATCATCAAAAGTAGCACGGTTAATACCATAATCGCTATTTACTATATCCAATGGCATGGATTCCTTTGATGCCAGAGACCGGTCATAACGCAGGTCTACTTCAAATCTACCAAAGCTTGCTTTTATTCCGGCCTGAGCCGCCAAGGGTGTATTTTGAGAAACAATAGCCTGATTTGGAGGCTCGGTTCCTTCTAAAGAAGAATCCAGAATATTTTGATATGCTGGTCCGGCATATATATCTATCGGTCCCCAAACATTGTAACCAAATAATAAGGGAACGCTTATTTTATCAACTGCATATATTGAAGGTGCCGTTGGAAACTGAAATTCAGTCTCCATGGCACTGTAAATAAATTCAGGCCTAAGTAGGAATTTTCCGAATCTTACTTCGAAAAAAGCTCCACCGTGAAATCCAAATTTGGAATCTGCTTCAACGGTACCATCATAATAGAGTCCGTTAGAGCTATTTCCAGTGATCTGACCTCCCATAACATAATTCGCTCCTCCTTTAATTCCGAAACTAAACTCCTGAGCATTAGCAAAGGAAAAGCAAAAGAAACCAAGTAAAAATAGATAAAGTGCTTTATTCATATTCATAGTATAATTCGCGGACAATCGGGGTTAAATATATCAATTTAAAAAACCAATCAAATAGTTCGGCATATGTTTTTAACGTAAAAATTTCAATTTGAGTATCTGAAAATAAAAAAGCACCAGGAAACGGTGCTTTTCAGATCTATAAAATTTTGATTTTTAGTGTACAATTATTGGATCAGCATCCCCATCCGGATCTCCGACTACGGTTCCGTCAGTTCCTGCATTTCCAAGTAACAGAATTCCTGCGGCATGCGGTGCAGCCATAGAAGTACCACTAATAGTATTATATCCTCCATTTTTCCAGGAAGACTTAATTGCTACTCCGGGAGCTGCATAATCAACAGGTGGGTTCCCGTAATTGGAGAAAGAAGCCCAGGTGTCTGTATCGTCCATAGCTGAAATTGTTACGATATTCGAACCATTTGCACGGGCTGGTGAGTGATTATTGGCATCATCAGATTCATTTCCTGCAGCAAGTGAAAACTTGATCCCATTTGCAGAAGCAGCAAGCACCGCATCATCTAATGCCTGTGAAACAGGTCCACCCAAAGACATATTTGCTACATCACCATTAGAACCGTTTGCTCCAACATGATCAACACCTGCTATGACGCCAGAGTAAGATCCGCTCCCTCTGCTATCCAGAACCTTTACAGGAATAACGGTAGCTCCTGCTGCTACACCAATAACACCTACATTATTGTCTATAGCGGCAATAGTTCCCGCTACATGAGTCCCATGCCCATGACCGTCATCTAATGATTTGGCATCTCTTCCCGAAGTAAAAGCATTGAATCCGCGTGAAGCATCTACTTTAAGGTCTTCATGGTCAAGATCGATACCAGTATCTATCACCCAGGCTACATTTGAACCTGAATAAGTTACACCTCCATTTACTCTAGTAATTCCATATGGTGTCTCCTGGCCTTCAGTACCACCACCTCCACCACCATCACATGGTCCACCGTTAGGAGTTCCACATGGAGGAGCAAAAACTACAATACGATCTTCTTCCACATATGCCACTTCTTCCCTTTTGCTGAGTTTTGAGGCATCACTGGAGCTTAATTTCAATGTAGCCCCTTTAATGGTCTTACTGTACGCATTTACAATCTCTCCTTTTATACCTGCATCAGACATTAATTTAATGGCACGGGCTTTTACCATATCCTGAGATTTTTGATAATTCTCGACAGATTTACCCTCATCAGTCTTATTAAATACAACTATATACTGACCGGGAATAACCTGAGAATCAGATGGTGCGACCATTTGAACATCTCCTTCCTCGACAGGAGCAGTAGAGTCCTGATTACAGGAAAATAAAAATGCTGCCGCGAAAAGAGTAGCACCTAGTCTTTTGAGTGTTTTTAGCTTCATATATTTTAAGTTTAAAGTTAAAAAAAGGTTAATAGATCGTTTAAAGCTAAGATTTGTTAGTTAAAATGCAAATCTTTTTAACTTAAAACTCACAAAATATAACATAAAAGTCACGCTGATAGCGTGACTTTTATGTTATTTGATAATCAGTGTTTTAAAATGCTTACACTTTTAATCTAGTCAGTGGTTTTTTCTCCTTCCCATTCCATGAAACCGCCTAACAGATTATAGGTTTCACTAAATCCCATCTGGTCTAATAAAGTACATGCCTGAGAACTCCTTTTGCCAGAGCGGCAATAGATATAATAATGCTTGGATTTATCAAGTTTTTCGACTTCATTGATGAATCCCTGGCCCTTATAGATATCTATAACCTTAGCATTGGGAATGTACCCTTCAGCTACTTCTTCTTCAGTACGAACGTCGAGAATAACGGCATCACTGTCATTTTTAAGCTTTTCCTGCCATTCTTCCTGAGTTAATTCTTTCATAGTAAAAATTTTAATTTTAAGAACTGTAAATATAACCGATTTTTTTGTCTGAGAAATCTCTGGAGCTCTCTCTGAATATTTTAACAAAAAATTAAAGCTTTCATTTTACAATTCCATTATATTTGTACCTACAATTGTTGTATATACAAATGAAGATTGAAGAATTACTTAAGACCAAAGATAAGATGCCAGAATCCAGAAGGCTGGTACTAAATCTTATTGTTACAGCTAATCACATAAGTGAACTTCTGGCAGAAGCATTAAAGCCATTTGGAATAAGTAACCAGCAGTTTAACGTTCTTCGAATCCTGCGTGGACAAAAGGGTAAACCAGCTAATCTATCCACCATACAGGAAAGAATGGTAAGTAAAATGAGTAATACAACTCGACTGGTAGACAAACTCGCGGATAAGGAATTGTGCGAAAGAATTGTTTGTCCATCCAACCGCCGAAAGGTAGAAATCAGGATAACCAAAAAAGGCTTGGAATTGCTTAAAAAAATAGATCCGGTCATCGACAAGCTAGAAAATGATTTTGCCAAGAAAATAAATGAAAAGGAAATTTTATCACTAAACACAAATTTGAATGAACTTAGAAGTTAAGACTGAAAATTATATTGAAAATCTCCACTGGCGCTATGCCACTAAGAAATTCGATAAAGAACGAGAACTTAGTGAAGAAGACCTGCAGAAGTTGCTTGAAAGCGTGAGGCTTTCAGCTTCTTCCTACGGGTTGCAACCCTATGAAATTTTTGTAATAAAAGACACCGAAACGAAGAAAAAACTAAGGGAGGCTGCATGGAATCAGCCACAGCTTACTGATTCTTCACATGTATTCGTTTTTGCCAATTTCAGAAAAATTGAAGAAGCAGATATAGATGCTTACCTGGACAATATCGCTAAAACGAGAAATATAAGCAGGGAAGATTTGAAAGGTATGGAAGACATGCTAAAAACCACGATTCTTTCCTTTACAGAAGAAGAACAGCGGATCTGGGGTGCCAAGCAAACCTATATAGCACTTGGCAATCTACTTTCGGCTGCTGCCGAATTCAGGATCGATGCCTGCCCAATGGAAGGATTCGACAATTCTAAGTTTGATGAAATCTTAGAATTGAACAGCAAAAATCTCACTTCCTCTGTAATTGCCACCGTAGGTTATCGAAGTGAAGAGGATAATGTTCAACACCTTGACAAAGTAAGAAAAAGTAAATCAGAATTATATACCATTTTATAATAACAAAAATTGAAAACTATGAAAAACAGATTTTTAAAAGGCGGAATCGCCTCAGTAATTGTTCTAACAACCTTAGCGTTCACGAACACCAAGAAAGAAGTAGACGTTGAAGCCAGTACCGTAACCTGGACCGGTGAAAAAGTAACAGGTTCACACAACGGAACAATCGAGCTTGAAAGCGGACATTTAATGATTGAAGATGAGAAGATTGTCGGAGGTGAGTTTGTAATGGACATGAGCTCCATCACAGTAACAGATCTTTCCGGCGAAAACAAAGGTAAACTCGAAGGCCACCTGAAATCTGATGACTTCTTCGGAGTGGAAAATCACCCTACCTCCAAATTAGTGATCACAAGTGCTGCTCCAAAAGGAAATGGAGTTTATGGCATTGTTGGGGACCTTACTATAAAGAATGAGACACATCCAATCACCTTCGATCTTAAAATGAATGAAGGTTCGGCTTCAACTCAATTAACCATCGATCGTTCTAAATACAACGTGAGATATGGTTCAGGAAGCTTCTTCGACAACTTAGGAGACAAGACCATATATGATAATTTCGAGTTAGATGTAAACCTGAAATTCTAAGAATAGATCTCCCGGAATCTTAATTCCGGGATTTTTATTTAAAAAATGTTTGTTTAGAAAAATATCGTTTCTATATTTGAGGCCATGTTTATAACAAAAGGACATAACTGGTGGTGGATTAACTTACGTCGGAATTCGTGAGCTAAACTGCCATTCATTTATATAAAATATAAGGCTTGTCTCACGACAAGCCTTTTTTTATTGCAAAAAAAAATCAGCATTCAATGTTCAAATTAAATACCAGGTACAGAAAAATTCTTGCGGACACCATTACCCCGGTAAGTATTTATCTGAAATTAAGGGATAAATATCCTAACAGTTTATTACTGGAAAGTAGCGATTATCATGCGAGTGATAATAGTTTCTCCTATATCTGTTGCAATCCTATTGCTTCCTTTAAAATTGAGAATGAACAAATAACCGAAACTTTTCCTGATGGAAGCACCCAAAAGACAAAAGTGGATGATTCGGTTTCTGTCCCAGAGGCAATTCAGAATTTTTCCGGGAAATTCACAACAGATCCTTCAGAATTCAAATTCATCAATAATGGAATTTTCGGTTATATCGCTTATGATTCTGTCAGATATTTTGAAAACGTAGAGGTGAAACGCAAAGAAAAGGATCTTCAGATCCCCGATATTTATTACGCTGTTTACCAGAATATAATTGCGATCAATCATTTCAAAAATGAAGCTTATATTTTTGATCACTCCTACAAATCAGAAAATAAGATCGATGAAATTGAGCAATTATTAAAGGTGAAGAATTTCGCTTCCTATAATTTCAGCAGAAATGAAGACGCGATTTCTAACTTAACCGATGAAGAATATAAATCTGTAGTCAAAGCTGCAAAGGAGCATTGCCACAGAGGTGACGTATTTCAGTTGGTGCTTTCAAGGCGGTTCTCTCAAAAATTCAAGGGAGATGAATTCAACGTGTATCGGGCATTACGGAATGTTAACCCCTCCCCCTACCTGTTCTATTTCGACTATGGAAACTTTAAGATCTTTGGAAGTTCTCCCGAAGCTCAACTGGTTGTAAATAAAGGAATGGCAGAAATACATCCTATCGCCGGAACCTTTAAAAGAACCGGGAACGATGAAAAAGATGCTGAGATTGCCAAAGAACTGGCAGCCGATGAGAAAGAAAATTCGGAACATGTGATGCTGGTAGATCTAGCAAGAAACGATCTTAGCCGGAATGGAAGCGAGGTAAAGGTGGAAAACTATCGGGAGATCCAGTTCTTTTCGCATGTGATACACCTGGTAAGCAAGGTGACCGGCAAAAAAGACCCGAATGTCTCAACGCCACAGATCGTGGCAGACACTTTTCCGGCCGGAACTCTAAGCGGAGCTCCCAAACCCATGGCGCTAAGGCTCATCGAAAAATTTGAGAATGTAAACCGCAGCGCTTACGGTGGAGCCATAGGTTTTATGGATTTTGACGGAAATTTTAATCACGCGATCATCATAAGATCTTTTGTAAGTAAGAATCATGAACTGCATTATCAGGCTGGAGCGGGAATAGTTTCTGAATCAAAACCCGAAAACGAATTACAGGAAGTATATAATAAGTTAGGCGCTTTGACCAAAGCCCTTGAAATCGCTGAAGAAATATAGGTCTCCCCAAACGCCTCCTAGGAGAGGCTTTGACTAGTTGATTAAAAAGAAAGAAATGAATAAAGATCAAATCATAAAAGGAAAGAAAATTCTGGTAATAGATAATTACGACTCTTTCGTGTACAATCTGGTTCATTACCTGGAGGAACTTGATTGCCATGTGGTAGTAAAAAGGAACGATCAGCTGGATATTGATGAGGCTGAAGATTATGATAAGATATTATTATCTCCCGGGCCCGGGATCCCTGATGAAGCCGGACTTTTAAAGCCAATAATTGCAAAATATGCTGCCACTAAAAGTATACTTGGAGTCTGCCTTGGAATGCAGGCCATCGGCGAAGTCTTCGGTGGGACCCTGAATAATCTTGATGATGTTTATCACGGGGTAGCCACTAAGATTGAGCTTTTTGTGGACGATGAATATATATTTGAAGGCCTCGACAAGGAGCTGCAAGTGGGGCGATATCACTCATGGGTCGTAGATAAAAATCTGCCTCCGGGCCTTCAGGCTACCAGCTATGATGAAAAAGGTGAGATCATGTCTTTAAGACATAAGGAATTCGATGTTCGGGGAGTTCAGTTCCATCCTGAATCA
Organism: Christiangramia crocea; assembly: GCF_022410465.1. GTDB lineage: Bacteria > Bacteroidota > Bacteroidia > Flavobacteriales > Flavobacteriaceae > Christiangramia > Christiangramia crocea. Next base: position 61,852 of record NZ_JAJSON010000012.1, read on the forward strand.
GTGTTAACTCCGGAAGGAAAAAAAATGATCAGGAACTGGGTAAGCCACAATCCTGAAGGGAAACAAGAAAAAACAGAAGCCAAACCTCAGCACGAAATTTAGGAAATGAAAGAACTATTAAACAGGCTCATAAGCCACGAGACCATTACCAGCGAAGAGGCCAAACAGGTCATTTTCAATATTTCAGAGGGAAAGTACAACGAAACCCAGATCGCGGCTTTTCTTACGGTCTATATGATGCGCAGTATTACCATTGAAGAACTTGAAGGATTTCGCGATGCACTTCTGGAATTATGCATCAAGGTTGATCTTTCTGGTTATGAAGCTGTAGACCTTTGCGGAACCGGTGGCGATGGAAAGGATACTTTCAATATCTCCACTACCTCATCATTTGTTACTGCGGGAGCTGGAGTTAAAGTGGCTAAACATGGAAACTACGGAGTCTCATCGGTAAGCGGTAGTTCCAATGTGATGGAATATCTCGGAATCAAATTCAGTAATGATGCTGGTTTTCTGGAAAAATGTATTGATAAGGCTAATATCTGCATTCTCCATGCGCCATTATTTCACCCTGCGATGAAAAATGTCGCGCCGGTTCGAAAAAGTCTGGCGGTAAAGACTTTTTTTAATATGCTGGGGCCCATGGTTAATCCAGCCTTTCCGAAGAATCAATTAGTTGGTGTTTTTAGCCTTGAACTGGCCCGTATGTATGCCTATCTTTACCAGAATACCGATAAGAATTATACAATTTTACATGCTCTTGACGGTTATGATGAGATCTCTTTAACGGGTGAAACTAAAAGTATCAGCAACAATTCTGAACGTATTCTTAAGGCTTCAGACTTTGGAGTGTCACAACTAAAGGAATCAGAGATTACCGGAGGTGGTACTATTGAAAGTTCCGCAGAAATTCTTACCAATATTTTAAAAGGTAAAGGAACCGAAGCCCAGAATAATGTAGTTTGTGCCAACGCAGGAATGGCCATAGCGACATCCAGGAATCTGAGTCCGCAGGATGGCTTCCAGTCCGCTAAAGAGTCTCTGGAATCCGGAAAAGCATTTGAAAGTTTCAAAAAATTGCAGGAATTAAGTCAAATTTGAATTAGATGAATATTCTCGATAAGATCATAGCAGATAAGTTTAAGGAAGTTGAATTAAAGAAAGCGCTGATCCCGGTTTCTCAATTGGAAAACTCAGTTCTTTTTGGCAGAAATTGCATTTCTCTGGCCGATAATTTAAAAACAGGATCAGGCATTATTGCGGAACATAAAAGAAGGTCTCCTTCTAAATCTGTGATTAATCAAAGTCTGAATGTTCAGGATGTAACTTCAGGTTATGAAAATGCCGGTGCTTCAGGAATTTCCGTTTTAACCGACGGGAAATATTTTGGTGGTTCGCTAGAAGATTTGCTTTACACCAGGGCTTCTGTAAATATCCCTATCCTTAGGAAGGAATTTATGATTGAGGAATACCAGATATTAGAAGCTAAAGCCTATGGTGCTGATGCCATCCTGTTAATTGCTGCGGTTTTAACTGAAAAACAATTGACTTATCTTGCAGATTCTGCCAAAAAGCTTGGTATGGATGTGCTTCTGGAAATTCATAATGAAGAAGAATTACAGAAATCCCTTAAAGTGAACGCAGATATGATTGGGGTGAATAACCGTAACCTGAAAACCTTTGAGGTAGATATCGCTAATTCGAAAAAGCTATCTGGTCTAATTCCGAATGATTTCGTGAAAGTTTCGGAAAGCGGAATAAGCAATACAGAAGCAATTGCCGATCTAAAAAAATATGGATTTGAAGGGTTTTTGATTGGTGAGAATTTTATGAAAACGAACGACCCGGGAAAATCAGCTAAGGAATTTATTACCCAATTAAAAAGCATCGCATAAAAATGAACGAAGAAAACATGAAAGAAAAAACCCTGATCACACCGGCTTCAGGACAGAGTTCAGGATTGAGTCTTAAGGTTTGCGGGATGAAACAGCCAGGAAATATGATCCAGGTGGCTGAACTTCAGCCGGATTACATGGGATTCATTTTTTATGACAAATCTCCCCGTTATTTTGACGAAGAATTGCCTGAACTTCCGGCCGAGATCAAGAAAACAGGGATCTTCGTGAATGCTTCGATTAAAGATATCCTCCAAAAAGTTTCAAAATACAATCTGAACGCCGTTCAGCTTCACGGGGATGAATCGGCAGGATTTTGTAAAGATCTGAAAACCGAACTTCAGCAATTGGGAAATACGCCTGAAATGATCAAGGTATTTTCTGTTGGAGAAAATTTCGATTTTCAGGAGATAAAACCCTACGAAGGAATAGTTGATTATTTTCTGTTCGATACAAAAACTGAATTAAGAGGAGGTTCCGGAAAAGATTTCGACTGGAAGATCCTTAAAGAATATCCGTCCAACACCCCTTTCTTTCTTAGTGGAGGAATCGGGCCGGAACACGGGAGTGCAATTGCAGAATTAAAAGATCACTTTTTAAGAATAGGAAAACCGGCCTTGCTTTATGCAGTTGATGTGAACAGCAAATTTGAACTTAAGCCGGGATTAAAAAAATTAAAGGAATTAAAAGATTTCAAAAAAAAGATAAATTCATAGAATGAGCTATCAGGTTGATGAAAAAGGATATTACGGGGAATTTGGCGGTGCCTACATTCCCGAAATGTTATATCCCAATGTCGAGGAATTGCGTTCGCGCTATCTGGACATTATGAAAGAAGAGTCCTTTCAGAAAGAATTCAAAGAGCTTCTGAAAGAATATGTAGGCCGTCCTACTCCACTCTATTATGCGAAAAGATTTAGTGAAAAATATGGAACAAAGGTTTACCTGAAAAGGGAAGACCTATGCCATACCGGCGCTCATAAAGTAAATAACACCATCGGGCAGATCCTGATGGCCCAGAAACTTGGAAAAAATCGAATTATCGCGGAAACCGGCGCCGGGCAACATGGTGTAGCTACAGCTACTGTTTGTGCACTAATGGGAATGGAGTGTATCGTTTATATGGGCGAGATCGATATAGACAGACAGGCACCAAATGTAGCCCGAATGAAAATGCTGGGGGCTAAGGTAGTTCCTGCAAAATCAGGAAGCCGTACGTTGAAAGACGCGACAAATGAGGCAATCCGTGACTGGATCAATAACCCGGTGGACACTCATTATATTATTGGCTCGGTTGTAGGGCCTCATCCTTATCCGGATATGGTGGCGAGATTTCAGAGTGTAATTTCAGAAGAGATCAAAGTTCAGCTAAAAGAAAAAGAAGGTAAGGAAGACCCAGATTATGTAGTTGCTTGTGTAGGTGGGGGCAGTAATGCCGCGGGAGCCTATTATCATTATTTAGATAATCCTGAAGTTGGTATTATAGCTGTGGAAGCTGCCGGCAAAGGAGTAGATTCCGGTGAAAGCGCAGCTACCTCAGCCCTGGGTAAAATGGGAATCATCCACGGAAGTAAAACCTTACTGATGCAAACCGGGGACGGACAGATTACCGAGCCCTACTCTATTTCTGCCGGACTGGATTATCCCGGTGTGGGCCCCATGCATGCCAACCTTTTTACCAGCGGAAGAGGAGAATTCATCAGTATTACCGATGAAGATGCCATGAAAGCAGGACTCGAACTGGCAAAACTGGAAGGAATTATTCCCGCCATTGAAACCTCCCATGCCCTGGCGATTTTTGAAACCAGGAAATTTGAGAAGGATGATATTGTTGTTGTGAATCTTTCCGGACGAGGTGACAAGGACCTCAATACCTATATCGAATATTTTAGTTTGTAATATCACGTCATTGCGAGGGCAATGCCCGACGCAATCTCCAGTACAATATGGGATTGCGTCGCTAATTCTTAACTCGCAATGACAGAAAACAAAGAAAATGAACAGAATAAAGCAAAAACTGCAGGAAGATCATAAACTGCTATCAATATATTTTACAGCCGGATTTCCGAATATTGATGACACTGAAAAAATCATCGTGGATCTTGAAAAAAGCGGAGTGGATTTCATTGAGATCGGACTACCTTTTAGCGATCCGTTAGCTGACGGACCTACTATCCAGGAAAGTTCTACCAAGGCGCTGAAAAATGGAATGACCACTAAAAAACTTTTTGAGCAACTTGATGGTATAAGAGAAAAAGTGGAAATCCCTCTTATTATTATGGGATACTTCAATCCTATCCTACAATACGGAGTGGAAGATTTCTGCAAAAAATGCCAGTCGGTTGGGATTGACGGATTGATAATTCCGGATCTTCCGGTGGATGTGTATCATGAAAAATATCAGAAATTGTTCGAGAAATACGGACTAATCAATGTATTTCTTATTACACCCCAAACTTCAGATGAGCGAATAAAATTCATTGATTCAGTTTCTGACGGATTCATTTACATGGTGAGCAGTGCCAGTGTGACCGGTTCTACCACTGGATTTGGAGAGGAAACCCGGAAATACTTTAAAAGGATCAATGATCTTCAGCTAAAAAATCCACAGATTGTAGGTTTCGGAATAAAAGACAGTGAAACCTTTGACCAGGCTACAGAATATGCCAAAGGCGCCATTATAGGTAGTGCATTTATTAAATATGTAGATAAAAATGGGGTTTCAGACATTTCTTCATTTGTTCAAAATGTTAAAGCTTTAACCTAATTGTAACAGCCTGTTAGCAACTTTTTATTGCAGTTCTCCTTATCTTAGAATAAACCTTTAAAATTTTAAGTTATGGGAGGACCAATTGAAGATAAACACAAAGGAAAAAAAGATAAAAGAAGAAGCGAAAATGATCCTCTAAGTGGAGGAATCGGTGATCGTGATGTGGACCACAATGAAGTTGACATTGACGAAGAGACCATAAGAGATCAGAAAAATAAAAAATAACTATGGGAAAAGGTGATAAAAAGACCAAGCGTGGTAAAATTGCTATCGGCACACATGGTAAGTTAAGACCTAAACGTAAAAAGTTTAAGATCAAACCTACTACTCTGGCCGATCAGGAAAAAAAAGAATTGCAATGATTAGCACCTAGAAAAATTCCTTATACTGAAGGACCCTGAAATCAATCGTATTGAATTCAGGGTTTTTCTTTTTTAGATCCTTATACAACTGTGAACTTCCCACCGCTATATTAGCGGCTCCGGAGGGTGCTATCAAAGAAACAGTTTTGATCAACCTGCCATCAAGTACAAACTGATGGATTCGCGGAGATCTGTTTGAAATAACCTTTAACCGAATATCATGAGTTGACTCCTTTAAATATTTTCTGAAGAAATATTCCGGGCCATTCTTAGAATTCCCGCCGGTAAAAAGGAGCGTATCTATTTTCGGGTTTTCTTTAAGAATACCTATCATATCCCTCAACTCCACCTTTTGCATTCCAAGATCGGAAGCATCGATCTTTTCCCGCCGACTGCTTTCAACCACATCACAGATCCCGATCCCTCTTTCACGCAGGAAATTCTTACGTTGCTCCACAGCATCATCGGTGTTTTCAAATTTAAGATCCAGGTCAAAAATCCGGTCTAAAATTATCCATAACAAACCATCTCCACTACCATAACAAAAATCCACATCATCTTCCCTCAACTGCCTTTTGGTGAATCTTGGCGGCGGAAGGGTGCCTACGATCAATTTTGTGGCATTTTCCGGGATAAATGGCGGAAATGGATGTTTGTGGTGGAAGAGTTCCAATTTAAATAGCTTTTAGCTGAAAGCAATAAGCTTAAAGCTTGATTTATCTTATAAAAGTCGGTTCATTCTCCTTTTCGGTATATTCCTCACTAAAGCGGTACCCGTCATAATCAAAGCCTTTTATATCGTCCAGAGTTTTACAATCATTATCAATGATGTAACGAACCATGGAGCCACGGGCTTTCTTCGCAAAGAAACTAATAATCTTAAGTTTTCCATTCTTGAAATCCTTGAAAACAGGAGAAATTACCGGTACTTTGAGTTTTTTGGTATCTACAGCTTTAAAATATTCGTTACTGGCCAGATTTAAAAACAGCTCATCATCTTCCAGTTCGTTGTTCAAATATTCTGTCACCTTCTTCTTCCAGACGCCATACAAATCTTTTTTTCTATCTATTCCAATAGAAGTTCCCATTTCAAGCCGGTAAGGCTGAATCAGATCTAACGGACGCAAAACTCCATACATTCCGGAAAGAATCCTCAGGGTATCCTGAAGTCTGTCAAGTTTGTCAGTAGGGATCGTGTAGGCATCCAGTCCGGTATACACATCTCCATTAAAAGCATAGATGGCAGGGCGGGAATTCTTTTTATCGTGTTCTTCCTGAAATTCCTGATACCTGGTATAATTAAGATCTGCCAGCTTATCGCTGATGCTCATTAATTCTGAAATCTTCTTTTTACTCTGTCTGGAAAGTTTGCGATTCAGTTTTGAGGCTGTTTCCAGAAATTCAGGTTGAGTTCCTCTTGTAGTTGGTAATTTTGATTCATAATCCAGCGTTTTAGCCGGCGAAACAACGATTTTCATTTCTTTTCGGTTATTTTACATCAAAGATAACGCATCAGTTCAAAAACCGAAAGATCGCTGAAATTTGTTTCTTATTAACCGATAGAAGGCATTTATGCAGGTAAAGTCCCGTTGTTCTGAACCAGATTTAGCGATTTGATTTTCTCGCGTGAGGGATTGAGGCTTTGTTGGAGCTCGTCCCGCCTTTAGCGGGGCAGCGACTTCCTAAAGCCCGACCCAAAATCTTATTTTGCGGCACGCCCTAATTATCCAGATATTCCTTTTGATTCTTAGCATAATTACGCCACTTCTCAATACAGTCCACCATATCCTGTGGAAGATCGGAATCAAAGCTCATCCATTTTCCTGTTTCGGGATGGGTAAAGCCCAGGGTCTTCGCGTGTAAAGCCTGTCTTGGAAGTATCTTGAAGCAATTATCAACGAATTGCTTGTATTTGGTAAAGGTGGTACCTTTTAGAATCCGGTCGCCGCCATAACGCTCATCATTAAAAAGTGTATGACCAATATGCTTCATATGAACGCGGATCTGATGCGTTCTTCCCGTTTCCAGCTTACAGGAGACCAGGGTCACATATCCAAATCGCTCTATGACCTTGTAATGAGTGACCGCGGGCTTGCCGTTATCGGCATCATCTCCCTGATAAACCAAATTCTGAAGCCGGTTTTTAGGGTTTCTGCCAATATTTCCCTCAATAGTGCCTTCCTCTTCCTCAACATTCCCCCAAACAAGCGCAACATATTCCCGTTTGCTGGTCTTATCAAAGAACTGTTTAGAAAGGTGGGCCATAGCCTGCTCAGTTTTAGCGATGACAAGCAGGCCACTGGTATCCTTATCAATACGGTGAACCAATCCAGGCCTGTCACTGCTATTATTTGGCAGATTATCGAAATGATGAACCAGAGCATTTATAAGGGTACCACTGTAATTGCCATGCCCGGGATGCACTACCATACCGGCAGGCTTGTTAACGACCAGCAAATGATCATCTTCATAAACGATATCGATTGGTATATCCTCAGGAACCAGCAAATATTCATAAGGCGGATGCTCAAACATCACCTGTACCACGTCCCCGGCCTTAACCTTGTAATTCTGTTTTACCGTTTCGTTATTTACGTAGATATTTCCGCTTTTCGCGGCTTTCTGAATCTTATTCCGAGTGGCATTCTCAATGAAATTCATCAGGTATTTATCCACCCTCAAAGGCTTCTGGCCTACTTCAGCAACGAATTTATGATGTTCATAAAGACTTTCGTCCTCCTCCTGCTCGTCTATCTCTTCCCTCTGGTCTTTTTTAGAATTCATCAACTTCGTTTTCTGTTTCATCCACTTCATTGGTATCTTCAGTTTCCTGATTATACCTTCCACTTCCATCACCTAATACCAGGTCTATAACCGATGTCTTCATCAGTTCATCTCCCGGCTCGATAAGTCTACCTTTATGTCTTATTTCCAAAACAGCATCTTCGGCGATATCCGGTTTATAGGTAATTTCTCCTATCTCAAAACCAAGGGAACGCAGGGTGGGTTCAACCTGTCTTCTTGTCTTTCTGATAAGATCATTCGGGATCTGTATCTTACGGTACCCAGAAGGGTTAAGGGTTAAATATATCTTCCTGTCCTCTTTCACAAATTTGCCCGGGGCCGGAACCTGGTCTATTACCGAATAACGTGGGAAATCAGGATTAAAATTGGCAGAATCCAGGATCTCATATTTAAGATCAAGCTCATCCAGTTTATCCTCTACCACGTCCAGATTCATTTTTGCCAGATCTGGCACTTCTATCCTTTGATCCTGATTGGTAGAATAATCAAGCCATTGCATCGTTAAGAATGCTATAACAATCAGTACAATAACCGCAAGTACTAACTGAATTAAAAAGGTCTTGCTAAAAATAAATCTGAATAATCCCATAGTTTATTGATAATGGGCAAAGATATAAAACCCTTTGGTTTTGGTGACTGCCCTTTTAAGTGATATTTTTGTTTAACGACTTCTAACCGGATATATTGAATATGAAGAAAAATATTGCCATCGCAATGGGTGGATATTCCAGTGAATACCGCATTTCCATCAACAGTGGAAATATAGTTTATAAAAATCTTGACCGTAACCTATATGAACCATATCGTGTTCATATCCTGCAAAATGAATGGTTCGTGGTGGCAGCAGACGACACCCCATACCCGGTAAACAAAAGTGATTTTACCGTTACTATAAACGATAAGGTAATAAGTTTTGATTGTGTTTTTAATACCATCCACGGTACACCCGGTGAGAATGGCCTTTTACAGGCTTACCTGGAACTTCTTAATATCCCCCAAACCAGCTGTGATATGTATCAGTCAGCACTCACCTTCAACAAGCGTGATCTTATTAGTGTCCTGAGACCTTATGGCGTAAAAACAGCTGTCAACTATTTCCTGGATAAGGGTGATGAAGTTAATATTGATGAAATAGTGGATAAAGTAGGACTTCCATGTTTTGTGAAGGCCAATCGCGCTGGAAGTAGTTTTGGTGTAGCAAAGGCAAATACCAAAGAGGATATTGTTCCTGCAATAAAAAATGCCCTATCGGAAGATAATGAGATCATTATTGAATCCTTTCTTGACGGAACAGAAGTTTCAGTTGGGGTGATCACTTATAAAGGTGAGATCCTGGCACTTCCGGTGACCGAGATCGTATCAGAGAATGAATTCTTTGATTATGAAGCAAAATATCTGGGGAAATCCCAGGAAATAACCCCGGCGAGAATTTCTGAAGAGGACACTGAAAAAGTTCAGAATATCGCAAAAATGATATACAGGAAGCTGAAGATGAAGGGTTATTCAAGGTCTGAGTTCATCTTTCATAATGGCGAACCCCATTTTATTGAAATGAATACAAACCCGGGACTTAGCCAGGCAAGTATCTTACCTCAGCAGGCAGAAAAAGCCGGAATAAGCCTGCAGGAACTTTTTGGAAGTGCCATCGAAGCAGCTTTAAACCAAAAGTGATAATTTCTGATTATCTTTTGAAATCATAACCGATCAAAAAAACCGCGAGATGAAAAAAGCAGTTTTTCCCGGATCTTTCGATCCGTTAACTTTGGGACATACAGATATCATTGACCGTGCCCTGCCGTTGTTCGATGAGATCATCCTTGCCATAGGAACGAATTCCAATAAAAAGTATATGTTCAGCCTGGAAGAAAGGCTTCATTTTTTGAAAAAGACCTACGAAAATGAACCGAAAGTAAAAGTCGAGACCTACAAAGGTCTTACAGTGGAGTTCTGCAAATCTCAAAACGCCGGGTTTATCCTCCGCGGATTACGTAACGCCCAGGATCTCGAATTTGAAAAGGCCATAGGACAAACCAATTATAAAATGTCTGGTATAGACAGCGTTTTTCTTATTTCCAGTTCTGGAAAAGGACATATCTCTTCAACTGTGGTGCGAGACGTGATTCATCATGGAGGAAATTATGAATTCATGGTCCCGGATGTGGTGAGGAAGAAGTAGTTCTAATGGTCATCCCGAACTAAGTGATGAATCTCTTACAGCTCCTGAAACAATTCCCGATAGTTATCAGAACAGGACGGTTTTACAACATATACTTTAGACTCAACCCCCCGAAATAATTCCTCGGATTCCCCGGATAGTAATATCGGGGCGCTGCCCCTCCAAATCCAACAGCATTGGTCACTACACTTGCGGCGTAATGCTCATCAAGAATATTATTTATTCCGAAATTCAGTCCAAGATCCAATCCCCGGCTTAAATGTAGATCATAATTTAGTTTTAAGTTTAGTAACTGGTAAGGATCTGTATACTCTGTATTGGCATCATTTAGCGCCATTTCTCCAAAAGCCTGATAATTTAGGTGAGCCGACAATTCCTGAAAATTCAGCTCAATCCCGGGAGAGATCATATACTGTGGTGTTCCTGGAATTTCATTTCCGGAATAATCCTCTCCCCTGTCCACAAACCGGTCATATTCGTAGAAATTCAGATTTGAATTCAGGAATAAATTCAACTGAAAATCTTCAGTAAAACTGCTTACATAAGAAGAGGTGAACTCGATCCCGGTACGATCAGCCTTTCCTGCATTCAAACCTACATACTGGTCTTCACCCACTCTGCGCGCTACCAGCAAATCATTAATTTGTATGGAATATAAACTCACTTCCGTATAAAGCCGGTTGTTCAGCCAGTTCCCTTTGAATCCCACTTCATAATTCAGGCCTTTCTCTGTTTGAAGATCGGTATTTATTAAACCCTCAGGAGTAAGAGTTTCTGCCACAGTTGGCGTGGAAAACCCATGACTTACAGATGTATAAAAGTTCTTTCCCGAAGAAACTTCATAGCTCAGCCCCAATCGCGGAGAGAAAACAGGATCAAATCGATAATCACCGGACTGGTCTACACCATCCTCCGCAAATTCATCTTCAAGACTGTAAGCAGTGGTATTAAAATTAAAGCCTAACTCCAGCAGCAGTTTAGAGCTTAGATCCATATTCACCTGGCCGAACATATTGATATAATTTCGACTCTGATGATTCTGACTTAAAAGTTCGCCCTGAACACTTTCAGGTATATCAGACTCTTCATAGAGATTCTCAAAATTGGCAATATCATACCATTCCAGCATCGCTTCAGACCCAAAACTAAATTGAGCAGGTTTTCTAAACAGGGAGGTTTCCAGATTGAATTTAGTTCTAATCCCCACAGAACTTCGGTCATCATCCAGAATATCAAAGGGCCGTGGCTCATAGCCGTCACGGGAACTAAAAAAAACCGAAGTTTGATTCCTTAAATTTTGTGAGAACTTGTGCTCGTAAGACAAGCCAACAAGATTTTTGCTATAAGATTCATATCCCGCTGCCTGACCCCAGGTAAAGGCTGCTTTTTGGGGGTCATTCAGAAAATCATTCTCATTTAAAGAACTGGGAATAAAAGCTTTTAAATTGGTATACGAGTACAGAAAAGACCAGTAATTTCCTTTCTTATTAAGAAGACCGGCATTAGCGGTCATCGAGATCCTGTCATAATCGCCATTTTCCCGATAACCTTCACTGTCTATTTTATTGTAATTCACTGACAGATCCAGACTATCCTTAACGTAAGTGATGTTCATTCTTGTTTTCCGGGTATTAAAACTTCCATAGGTAAAATCTCCATTTACCGATCTTAGATTATCAGTTTTCCTTTCGGTATAGAGATTAATGGCTCCACCAAGGCCGGCTCCAAAGACTGAAGATACAGGTCCTTTATAAATTTCAATACCATCCAGAAATTCGGGATCAAAATCGTCTAAAGTAAGTTCGCCTTCTCCCGTGGTTAGAGGAATTCCGTTGATATAAGCTTTGATGCGGTTCGTGCTGTACTGAGCCCGGGAACCTATTCCACGAATATTGATCTTATTGGTATTAAGGGCACCCTGATTCACATAAACACCGGGGATATAATTGAAATTCTGGACGAGATTGATATTATCTGATCTTTCCAGGTCATTTTTTGAAATAAGGCTGACTGCAGCAGGTGTTCTTATAAGTTGGCGTGGAATATTTGTACTTCTCAAAACCACTTCCGATAACTGACCAATCTCCCGCTCCATGAACACATCTAAACTGGCTTTTGGTGACCTCAGAAGCCTGATTCTGTCTTTATACCCCAGGTAAGAAAACCTTACTTCCAATGGATAATTTATTCCATCAAGGGAAAACAGGCCCAGAGAATCGGAATAGACTATCCTTCCGGACTGAATATTTTCAATCTCAACATTTCCCATGGCTTCTCCGGTATGAGAATCCCTGATTTTACCAGAGATGCTTTGCGCCTCGAGTAAATTTATCCATATAAGTGCAATAAAAATGAGTAAATATCTATTCAAAATATTCGTTATTTTTTAGCAATTTTAGTTAAAATATAAAAGAATACTACCTAAAATGATGTTTTTAAAATCCCAGGACATATTTAAGAGTTGCAGAAAGTCGAGATAAAGGCAAGGATTTTGGCTGCTTTCAGACTTTTTAAGTAAGTTTACGCTAATATTTTCAGAAAATTTTATGAAAAAATTTTGGTTGGTATTGGGGATTTTGATCAGCCTAAGCTCCTGTGATTTTTCAAAATACAGGCTAATAAAGGAATATGATTTTGAGACCCAGTTTGAAAAATCGGGAGGAAAAGAAACTGACACCTATTACGGGGTAATCGATTTTTATGAACAACTGGCAGATGCTTATGAAAGTGTAAGCTTACTGGAGTTTGGGGAAACTGACAGTGGTTTACCCCTTCACCTTGCTGTTTATCATCCGGATAATGAATTAGACCTTGAAAAGTTTAGAAAGTCCCACAGCATAATACTTATAAACAATGGCATACATCCTGGTGAGAGCGATGGAATAGATGCTACTATGATGCTTTTCAGGGATATGGCGGGAGATTCTATCTCTTCTCCCAAAAATACTATCATTGCTACAATTCCGGTATATAATGTTGGTGGAGCGCTTAACAGGAACTCCACCACCAGAACCAACCAAAATGGTCCTCGGGAATATGGATTTAGAGGAAATGCCCGAAATTATGATCTCAATCGCGATTTCATAAAAGCCGACACTAAGAACGCCCAGAGCTTTTACGAGATTTTCCATTATTTGAATCCCGATGTGTTTATAGACAATCATGTTAGCAATGGTGCAGACTACCAGTATACGCTCACACATTTATTCACTCAGCATAATAAGCTAGGTGGAAACTTAGGTGAATATGTAAATAAAAAGATGATGCCTGCCCTTGAAGACTCTTTAAGAGCAAAAAAATGGGATATTACTCCTTATGTGAATGTTTTCAATGAAGTGCCGGAAAACGGGTTTTCCCAGTTCATGGATTACCCAAGGTATTCCACCGGGTACACCACGCTCTGGAATACGCTTGGAATGATGGTGGAAACCCATATGCTTAAACCTTATGACAAAAGAGTAAAGGGAACTTATGAGGTGATGCGCTCTATGATCACAATTACAGATGCAGAAACAACCATAATCAAAGATCTTAGAAGCCAGGCCAGAAGAAAATACCTCACCGACCGCCATTACAATCTGAAATTTGAAGTAGATAAGGAAAACCCTTCCCCACGAAAATTTAAAGGCTATGAAGCTGAAAAAATTACAAGTGAAGTTACTGGTGATGAGCGTTTAAAATATAACCGGAAAAAGGCTTTTACCAAAGAAATTGAGTATTACGATAATTTTACCGTAACCGAGGAAATAGAAATTCCAAGAGCATATATAATACCTCAGGGATGGTGGCAGGTGATAGACCGGTTAAAAATGAACAACATCAAGATGGAAAGTTTGGGAAGAGATACCCTGATTCAAGTGGAGGTCTACAAAATTGAAGATTTTGAAACAGTTGACTCGGCTTACGAGGGTCATTATCTTCATAAAAATACTTCCGTAAGCAAATCTGTTGAAGAAATCAGGTTCAGAAAAGGTGATTATCTGGTCACCACTTTTCAGGATGGTGCGAGATATTTACTGGAAACGCTGGAACCAAGGGCAGTAGATTCTTTCTTTAACTGGAACTTTTTTGATACTGTACTTCAGCAGAAGGAAGGTTTTTCACCTTATGTTTTTGAAGATATCGCCAAAGAATTACTTGAAGAAGATCCAGAACTCAAAGCTGAGTTCGAAGAAAGGAAACGCAATGATGCTCAATTCAGTAATCGCTGGTATGCCCAGTTAGACTGGTTGCATAAGCATTCTGAAAATTATGAAGAAGCACATCTACGCTACCCAGTCTTCCGACTTCCCCGCTAAATATTTTTCAGGAAAAAGCATTTTTATATTGGCATAGGATTTTTTCAGGGCTTTCTGGCTTTTCTCCATGTTCTTCCATTTTGCTTTCTTTATACCCTCATTTAACTCAGGTACAAGTTCACCTTCATATTCGGTATACATTTCATACCAATATGTTTCCTTTAGGCGTAGTTTTCCCTTTCTCCTGAATACGTGATAGGTTCTGGTAATGAAGCGAGTTATTTCAAGACCCTGTACTCCGGTTTCCTCTTCAACTTCCCTGATCGCACAGGTTTTCACATCCTCATTCTTTTCGATCTTACCTTTTGGAAGGTCCCACCGATTATTCCGGTAAATAAAAAGGATCTCTTTTTGACGATTAATTACCATTCCGCCTGCTGCAGTAACCACCCGCATCTTTTTGAAAAGATACTTCAGGAGTTTTGTTTCATCGGGATGGTAAAGGTTTACATACATTAATTCACCTTTCAGAATCCGCTTCACAACCCTCTTGAATCGGACAGTTTTTAAGGGAAAGGATGTATATTTTTCTCCAATTTCTTTCTCTGTAGAAAGAATTATGGGAATATCATTCACAAAAACTTTATACATTTGCAGCTATGATTTTGAATAAAGAAACAGCAAAAAAGACTGCTGAGCTTTTGTTGCAAATTAAAGCAATAAAATTGGAACCACAACAACCCTTTACCTGGGCAAGTGGCTGGAAATCCCCTATTTATTGCGATAACAGGATAGTTCTGTCATATCCGATGATCAGAAATTACATCCGTGAACATTTCGCTAAACAAATAGAAGAAAAGTATGGGAAACCAGATGTAATCGCAGCAGTTGCAACAGGTGCCATTGGAATAGGCATGCTGGTTGCAGAATATTTAAGTCTCCCCTTTGCCTATGTGAGACCTGAACCAAAAGGGCACGGAAGGCAAAATCAGATAGAGGGGAATCTGGAAGAAGGTCAAACTGTTGTGGTGATAGAAGACCTTATAAGCACAGGTAAAAGCAGTTTGAATGCCGTTAAGGCACTTCAAGAAGCTGGCGCTAACGTAAAAGGCATGTTTGCCATTTTTACCTATGGTTTTGATACTTCAGTAAATAGTTTTAAAAAGGCAGAGGTCGAACTGCACACTTTAAGCGATTATGAGCATCTTATAGAAACCGCTCAGAAAACCAATTATATCAATACAGAAGAAGCAGGAGTCCTTCGTAAATGGAGAGAAGATCCTGCCAACTGGAAAGCATAAACATGAAATTAGAAAGCCAGAAAGTAATAACCGGTAAAAGTCAGCAGGAAATGTTTCATTTTCTCACCAATGTAGAGAACTATGAACAGCTGATGCCGGAAACAAAAGAAAAATTTGAACCTACCGCTCAGGACACATTCCTTTTTCAGTTAAAAGGAATGCCTGAAATAAGATTGAAAATAACCGAAACAAAGGAACCGGAACTGGTTCGACTGGGCTCAACTTCCGATAAATTTCCTTTTAATTTAGATATTCATATTGCTGAAGCTGGACCTTCACAAAGTGAGGTCTTTATGAATTTTGAAGGTAAATTTAATGCGATGATGAGTATGATGATCAAAGGACCGCTCAAAAAGTTTATAAATACCTTAAGCGAGAACGCTTCAAAATTATAAATTAAAAGCCGGCTGTGCCGGCTTTTTTATTTCAGTAAAGAAGCTGCACTTCTTTCAGGTCAAAAGTTCTAAAAACACCATCCTCAATTTCCAGATTCAGTTTACCTTCTGTTGTAACCCCTCTAATAATTCCATTAAATTTCCTTCCATCAGGCGTGGAAAAGGTGGAAACCACATTCAGCCTGAACATATTCTGAGCATAATCTTCCAGTATCCGGTTAGCACTAACTTCAGGAAGTCCTTTCATCTTATTCTCGACAACCGAAAGGATTTTGTTCATTAATTCGTCTAAATCAAAGCTTTTCTCCAAAATGCTTTTTAGTGATGCAGCTTGCGGAAGTCCTTCAAATTCAGTCTGATTCACGTTAAGACCAATACCTATAATACTGGCTACGATCCCTTCCGTCTTTACCATATTCTCAATTAGGATACCACCTATCTTACGTTTGGCTGACAGAATGTCGTTAGGCCACTTCACTTTAAGTTCCGGAAGTCCCAGTTCTTCAAGGACTTCCAGGACCGCTAACGAAATGGTTGCGCTAAGCAAAAAGTGACGGGAAACATTCAGCTTTTTCTGTGGGTACAGAATACTGAAAGTGAGGTTTTCACCTGCTTTTGACTGCCAGGAAGAGCCACGCTGGCCCCTGCCCCTGGTTTGACGAATGGCACGCACGCACACCGGGTCAAAATCATTATTACCTTCATAAAACTTACGAACGAAGGAATTAGTGGAATCAATGGCATCAACTTTGATTATACGCATATATAAATACTAAGGCAGAGGGCGTTAAATCTTGTGTAAACAATCCCTCTAAAAGAGCAAAAAATGATAAATTTGCGTAAATAAATTAATTTAATGTCGAAAAAGGAAAAAAACAGCGATCAACTTATTGCACATATTATTAAAGGGATAGAGGAAGTTAAGGGGAATGATATTGATATCCTGGACCTTAGAGAGATAGAAAACACAGTTTGTGATTATTTTATAATTTGCAACGGTACCTCCAATACGCAGGTTAACGCCATAGTAAATTCCATACAAAAAACAGTTAGTAAAAACCTGAAAGATAAGCCCTGGCACGTTGAAGGAAGTGAGAATGCCGAATGGGTTCTACTGGACTATGTGAATGTAGTAGTTCACGTATTCCAAAAACATATCAGGGAATTTTACGATATTGAGAGCCTATGGGGTGATGCTAAAATCACATCCATAGAAACCAGTTATTAAATCTAAATTATAGAACGAGAGAATGGCGAATCAAAAACCGAAGAAAAAACTAGATCCCAAAAAACCTAAATTCAGTGCCTACTGGATTTATGCGGCGATCATTATCATATTTTTAGGCATAAACTTTTTTGGAGGAGGGGGATTTTCTGAACCTGCCAAGACCAATCCAGCAGAATTCAAAGAATATCTGAAGAATGGGGACATTAAGAAAGTTGAGATCATCAACAGAAATCTGGCACGTGTCTATCTGACGGAAGAGGCCAAACAAAAAGAAATTCATAAGAAAAATATTGACCCTGAATTATTTCCAACCGGAGAAAGCCCTACTTATAGCTTCCAGTTTGGAGACCTTCAGAATTTTGAGAATGATATTAACGAAATCAAGAATGAGAATAATCTTGAAACCGTTGTCACCTACGAAACTTCAAACGATGTTATAGGTGAACTCTTCTGGGCATTGCTGCCTTTTATACTGATAATAGGTGTCTGGATCTTCATCATGAGAAAAATGAGTTCCGGTGCCGGTGGTGGCGCAGGAGGGCAGATCTTCAATATTGGAAAATCCAAAGCCAAATTATTCGACCAGAACACCGATGTAAAAACTTCTTTTAAGGATGTAGCCGGATTGGAAGGCGCTAAAGAAGAAGTCCAGGAGATCGTAGACTTCCTGAAACAACCGGAAAAATACACAGCTCTCGGAGGAAAAATCCCAAAAGGAGCACTGCTTGTAGGACCTCCAGGAACCGGTAAAACCTTACTGGCAAAAGCGGTAGCCGGAGAAGCAAAAGTTCCGTTCTTCTCACTATCAGGATCAGACTTTGTGGAAATGTTTGTTGGTGTGGGTGCTTCCAGGGTAAGGGACCTTTTCAAACAGGCAAAAGAAAAATCGCCTTCTATCATCTTTATTGATGAGATAGATGCTATTGGTAGAGCCCGTGGTAAAAGCAATTTTTCAGGTTCTAACGACGAACGTGAAAATACCCTAAACCAGCTGTTAACAGAAATGGATGGTTTTGGGACCAATACCAATGTGATCGTGGTTGCCGCGACCAACCGTGCAGATGTACTGGATAAAGCGCTTATGAGGGCAGGTCGTTTTGACCGTCAGATATATGTTGACCTTCCGGACCTTAGAGAAAGAAAAGAAATTTTTGAAGTTCATTTGAAACCTCTTAAAAAAGTTTCAGATGAACTCGATATAGAATTCCTTGCGAAACAGACTCCAGGATTTTCAGGAGCCGACATCGCGAATGTATGTAATGAGGCCGCACTTATCGCAGCCAGAAAAGGTAATAAGGCTGTAGGAAAGCAGGACTTCCTGGATGCAGTAGACAGGATAGTTGGCGGTCTTGAAAAGAAAAACAAGATAATTACCCCCGACGAGAAAAAGGCAATCGCTTTTCACGAAGCAGGCCATGCTACTGTAAGCTGGATGCTGGAACATGCCGCCCCACTTGTTAAAGTAACCATTGTTCCGCGTGGACAATCACTGGGCGCAGCGTGGTATTTACCTGAAGAAAGACTTATTGTTAGACCGGAACAAATGCTGGATGAAATGTGTGCCGCCCTTGGAGGACGCGCTGCTGAAAGAGTGATATTCGATAAGATCTCAACCGGCGCACTTAGTGACCTGGAAAAAGTAACGAAACAGGCAAGAGCCATGGTTACCATTTATGGTCTTAATAAAGCCGTTGGTAATCTTACCTATTACGATTCTTCAGGCCAGAGTGAATACAATTTCACCAAACCTTATAGTGAAAAGACTTCCGAATTAATAGATAAAGAGATCTCAAATCTTATTGAAACCCAGTATCAGCGTGCTGTGGATCTTTTAGAACACAATAAGGACAAGCTTACCCAGCTTGCAGAGATCCTCCTGGACAAAGAGGTTATCTTTAAAGACGACCTTGAAAAGATCTTTGGGAAGCGCCCGTTCAACCAGGAAAAAGAAGAGAGTCAGCCTTTGAAGGAAAAGAACACCCTCGGAGAAAAGAACAAAAATGGCAAAGAATCACCTGCCACCAAGGGGAAAAGTACAGATGATGAAGAAGAATTGACCGAAAACGATTCGGTTAATAAATAGTGTAGAAGTTCCAGGTAAAAAATCTCAAATTCAATCAGCGTTAATTTGAGATTTTTTAACTTTGGTAAAATGACTGTAGGAACCATACCCAAAACTCTATGAATCTATTCAAGAGGTTTCTCAATCCAAAACCTAAAGCAGAACAGGATCAGGATGTGCCTGAGAATGCTGAAAGAGGGAAATATATGCCGGAGGTAAAATTACCTACCGACGAGCGTTTCATGATGAACTTTAAGAATAATGGGGGGAAGTTCCTGTATTGTATAGACGATACGGAAATACAGGAAGCCTTTGACAATATTCTATTGGAGAACGATTGGTATGAAAAGCAGTGCTGCTGTTTTGATGAGAAATTAAAAAGCAAGTTCAACGGCTTCAACCTGGAGTTCAATAAATCTGCAAGTGCCGAGTTCTTTCTTTCAACCTGTGAGTTTCTTGTGGCGAATGATGGTTCCATTCTCATTTCATCCAACCAGATCAAAGAGCGTAAGCTACATGATCTCCCTGCCAATTTCGTCATTCTATCCTCAACCAGCCAGTTAATAGACACAATTGGGGAAGGCCTAAGAGGCATCAAATTCAAGAATAGACAGCAAATCCCTTCAAACATCACTACAATCAAGAATTTTGAGACCCAGAAAGAGGGTGATTTCATGAGTTACGGAAGTAGCACAAAAAACTTATATTTGCTTCTATTGGAAGATCTGTAATTTATGAGGGAAACCATAATTCGTGCTGTTTCAGGATTGTTGTATACATCTATTTTAGTAGCTTCAATCCTATCTTCCGAGCTGATTTTCATTCTGCTTTTCTACCTTTTAAGCCTGGTTTGCTTAATTGAAATGCAGAAGCTGCTACGATTAAAAAGCTATGCCCTTTATTTTTTACAGGCAATACTTTTCTACCTTTTCAGCTTTCTCAAGTTTAACCAGGACGCCACAGTCCTACTCCTATTCATAACGATTTTCGTAAACCTGTTTCTGGTAAAGGATTTACTTGTAGTTAAGAAGATTCCGGTCTTCGAGAAAAAGAAATACATTATTATCATTTTCTATTTAATTTCGTCTACAATTTTCCTCACTTTGATCCCCACTATCCAGGGTACCTTTAAACCCAATCTGGTTATTGGAATATTTTTTCTGATCTGGACCAACGACACCTTTGCTTATCTCGTTGGTAAAAACTTCGGAAAAACGAAACTTTATGAAAAAATATCACCTAACAAAACGGTCGAAGGATTCTTGGGAGGATTGATCTTTACCTGCATCATAAGTTATTTATTCTGGTATTATACTGATTTCCTATATCCCGAGATCTGGTTCGGTTTGGCTATAATAATGAGTTTATTCGGAACCCTTGGCGATCTTATACAGTCTAAATTCAAAAGACAGGCAGGAGTAAAAGACAGCGGAAAATTAATGCCCGGTCACGGCGGATTGTTTGACAGACTGGATAGTATTATCTTTGCAAGTCCGTTTATTTATGCTTATTTATATATATTGAACTATGTTTCATAAGGAAGG
The DNA here is from genome assembly GCF_022410465.1 of Christiangramia crocea. Taxonomy (GTDB): domain Bacteria; phylum Bacteroidota; class Bacteroidia; order Flavobacteriales; family Flavobacteriaceae; genus Christiangramia; species Christiangramia crocea. The sequence goes on from NZ_JAJSON010000012.1 coordinate 82,628, forward strand.
ATTTAAAATAATGACCATTACTGCGATCATTCTGATTGCAATAAATATCATTACTTACAGTTTAATTAATACATATTGGATCAAATTTGCCATTCTTATAGTCTCGGTGATCTTTTTTCTTCTGATACTTCAGTTTTTCAGAAATCCAAAAAGACGTACAGCTCACAATAACGAGCACATAATAGCTCCCGTAGACGGAAAAGTGGTGGCGATTGAAGAGGTTTATGAAAAGGAATATTTTAAGGATAACCGGCTTCAGATCTCGATATTCATGTCACCTATTAATGTGCATGTAACTCGTCATCCCGTGGGCGGAAAAGTCACTTATAGTAAGTATCATCCTGGAAAATTCCTGGTTGCATGGCATCCAAAATCCAGTGAAGAAAATGAAAGGACCACCGTTGTTGTTAAAAATGACACAGCCGGAGAGATCATGTACAGGCAGATAGCCGGAGCTATGGCAAAAAGGATCGTGAATTACGCTGAAGTGGATTCCGAAGTGGTTCAGGGTAGCGACAGTGGATTTATAAAATTTGGAAGCCGGGTTGATGTGTTCGTTCCAGTAGGATCGAAAGTAAGAGTTGGTTTAAATGAAAAAGTAAAAGGTGGTGTTAGTGTAATTGCTGATATCCCATCCTAGATAATTATGATGGCAGAAGAAAATTCAAAATTTCTAAAAGCCTATGAAATGGCGAGCAGCACAAACAGGCAATTCCCACCAGATGTGCTTTTGCATTTTTACGCACTTTACAAAAGAGCAACAGAAAAGAATGGTTTCTATATCCCAACCACCAACCGGGGGGATCTTAGAAGCGCATTCAAGGTAAACGCACTTGTACAGGTAAAAGATCTCAGCAAAGAAGAAGCCCGTAAAAAATATATCGAGCTTGTAGAACTTCATATAGGTTCCATCCCGGAATAACTAAAAAAGAAAAATAAGAACTAAAAAAGGAGGACGAATCGTCCTCCTTTTTTAGTTCTTATCAGGTTATTTACACTAGTTAAGATTTTCAAGACTTGCTTTTAAAGCTTCGATCCTTGCTTCAGCATCAGCCTTCTTCGCCTTTTCAATAGCAACAACCTTTTCTGGCGCATTGTTAACAAACCTTTCGTTTGAAAGCTTTTTTTCTACAGATTTCAAAAAGCCTTCTGTATAATTCAGTTCTTCCTCGATCTTTTTCTTTTCGGCCTCAACATCTATAGCGCCAACAATCGGGATAAAATATTCATTAGACCTAACCCTGAAAGAAAGGGCGCCTTCAACCGAATTGGTTACATATTCCAGTTTTGAGATATTCCCCATTTTTACAATTACCGGATCAAAGGTTTTAGAAGTATTCTCATTATTCAGAACACTTAATTCTATTTCATTTTTAAAGGAAATATTCTTGTCCTTTCTGATCTTTCTAACACCGGCAATAACCTCTGCGGCATGGGCGAATTCTTTGATCACAGTATCATCGAAAGCTTTTTCCTCAGGCCATTTCGCTACTATTAAGGCTTCTTCAGGTTTACGGGTAGTAATCTCCTGCCAGATCTCCTCGCTCACAAAAGGCATGAACGGATGTAAGATCTTCAGATTTTCTTCCAGTATCTCGATCACAGCCCTGTAGGTTTGAGCATCAACTGGTTCTCCATATCCAGGTTTCACCATTTCCAGGAACCAGCTACAGTAATCATCCCAAACCAGCTTATAAGTAGCCATCAAAGCATCACTGATCCTGTATTTTGAATAGTGATCTTCTATCTCTCTTAAGGTTTTCTGGAATCTGGAATTATACCATTGTATGGCTATCCTGGCTGTTTCGGGCTGTGATATTTCCTCAGAAACCTCCCAGCCTTTCACTAAACGAAAGGCATTCCATATCTTATTTGAAAAAGCGCTTCCCTGTTTACAAAGGTCCTCGTCAAACATCAGGTCATTTCCTGCAGGTGAACTTAAAAGCATGCCTACTCTAACACCATCGGCTCCATACTGTTCTATTAAACCTAGCGGATCTGGAGAATTCCCAAGGGATTTTGACATTTTTCTCCTTTGTTTATCCCTAACAATTCCTGTTAGGTAAACATTCCTGAAAGGTCGCTCACCGCGATATTCATACCCGGCCATGATCATCCTTGCAACCCAGAAGAAAAGTATTTCAGGTGCTGTTACAAGATCATTCGTGGGATAATAATATTTGATCTCTTCATTTTCAGGCTCAAGAATACCATTAAAGACACTCATTGGCCATAACCATGAGGAAAACCAGGTATCCAGAGCATCTTTATCCTGAGTTAAATCTGAAGCCTGAAGATTATTGTTCCCCGTTTTCTTTCTGGCTTTTTCCAGAGCCTCCGGTGCGGTCTCTGCCACCACAAAATCATTTTTCCCATCTCCATAATAATAAGCCGGGATCTGATGTCCCCACCATAACTGGCGGGAGATATTCCAGTCTCTAACATTTTCCATCCAGTGACGGTAGGTATTCAGGAATTTCTCAGGAACCAGATTGATTTCATCACCCAGAACAGCATCCAGAGCCGGCCTGGCCATCTCCTTCATTTTAAGAAACCACTGATCACTCAATTTTGGTTCTATAACCGCACCGGTACGTTCACTGGTACCCACTTTATTCATATGGTCTTCCACTTTGGATAGAAAACCTGAAATTTCAAGTTCCTCAACGATTTCAGCACGGACCACAAAACGATCTTTCCCTTCATAGTGCAAACCATAATGGTTAAGGGTAGCATCGTCGTTAAAAATATCTATTACATCCAGATTGTGTTTATCCCCCAGATTCTTATCATTCTCGTCATGGGCCGGAGTAACCTTAAGACAACCTGTACCAAACTCCATATCTACATATTCATCTTCAATGATTGGAACAGTCCTGTTACAAATAGGCACTATAGCCTTTTTACCTCTTAAATGCTTAAATCTTTCGTCGTTAGGATTTATGCAGATAGCGGTATCTCCCAGTATGGTTTCAGGCCTAGTGGTAGCAATGGTAAGGTACTCATCACTACCTTCGATCTTGTATTTCAGATAATAGAGCTTTCCGTTTCTTTCTTCATAGATCACTTCTTCATCAGACAGGGTTGTTTTCGCCTGTGGATCCCAGTTTACCATGCGATATCCACGATAAATGAGCCCTTTTTCATAAAGGTCTACAAAAACCTTTATCACAGAGGCCGACATTTTCTCATCCATGGTGAATTTGGTACGCTCCCAGTCACAGGAAGCTCCCAGCTTTTTCAATTGTTGCAGAATAATGCCACCATGCTTATTGGTCCAGTCCCAGGCATGCTGTAGAAATTCGTCACGGGTCAGATCTTTTTTGTCAATCCCCTCAGACTTAAGTTTAGCAACCACCTTGGCTTCAGTAGCAATAGATGCATGATCGGTTCCCGGCACCCAGCAGGCGTTAAAGCCTTTAAGCCGGGCTCTGCGAACCAGTACATCCTGGATCGTATTGTTCAGCATATGTCCCATATGCAGAACTCCGGTAACATTAGGGGGTGGAATTACGATTGTATATGGTTCTCTCTCATCGACTTCAGAATGAAAATAATTATTTTTCATCCAGTAGTCATACCACTTATCTTCTACCTTTTTCGCATTATACTGTGAAGCAATTGCCATTTCTTGGTCTGATTTTTGAAATAATGGCAAAAGTAATTATTAATGAAGGATTATGAAAGCTGCTGAAATGATTAAAATTTTTGAGAATTGAAGTATTTCGGCTTATCTTTACTTTTCCGCTTAAAAAAATTAAGATTATGAAAAAACTAATTGCAATCGCCATATTTGTATTTGCAGGCTTTGCCACGGCACAGGCTCAGAAAACCGCAAAAATGGAATTTAAATCCGAAACCATTGATTATGGTGAGATAAAAAAAGGCAGTGATGGAGTAAGAGTATTCGAATTCACTAATACTGGTACTGCACCATTGGTAATAGAGGATGTAAAATCCAGTTGTGGATGCACCGTCCCTAAAAAGCCCGAAGAACCAGTAATGCCTGGTGAAACCGGGAAAATAGAGGTGAAATATGACACCAAAAGAGTTGGCCCAATCAGAAAAACAGTGACCGTATATTCAAATTCAGACGAACCGGTAAAAGCCCTGAAAATAAAGGGGACTGTTATAGATGAATCTGACGATAGCTAGACTCACAATATATTTGATAATAAGCCTTCCTTTTTAAGGAGGGCTTATTTTTATAATATGCGTTCTAACCTGAATTCTATTTCAATCGCTTTTCCTTCCCGCAGAACTTCCATTTTTATTCGTTTCCCCTCTTTAGAAGAAAATATTTCTGAAATTTTCTGCAAATTGTATTTGTATGCGGGCCGGCCATTGAGCTTGATTATTTTATCACCTATTTTAAGTCCGGACATTTCGGCAGGAGAATCAGGTCTAATTTCGGCTACTTCATAACTTGGTTCCAGGCTGTAAATAACCTGCCGTGTAGTCTGATAGACCTTTGTTCCTTCATTGGAAGGATCATCATTCTGGATCTGAAAGCTATTGGAGGCAGCAGCACTTTTAACTACCTGATAACCACTATGCTTTATAATTACTCCACTCATATTATATTCAAAAGGATCATGAAAATTATTATTGGGTTTTAGCCTTAAGTTCCTTCCCTTATAATCTACTACCGAATGGAATCTTTTTAAAACCTGAGCACCAACACTGCCGTTCCTTTCCTCAAAGGAACTTACAGTTTCAAGGGAAAGACTATCCGGATAACTAACAGTTATATCCTTTAGTTCATATTTGCCCAAAGAGAGCGAGCTAATACGGCTTCTATGCCCGTATACACTCCCGCTTATCCCAAATCCCAGAAAATCTGCGAAAGATTTTTCAGGCAAATATATACCATTCTCCTCATCACTGAACAACCACAAAGCATCTCCGGAACCACTATCCAGCAAAAGATCTACCTGATGAGCATCCTCTCCTTCGATTGAAACTTCAGCCTCTACATAGGGCTTATTCTTATAAAAATTCAAGGGCAGATCCACACAACGCCTGCAGCGTTTATACTCATATTCATCTTTCATGTATACCCACATGAATTTCCGCTTATAATTGAATTCTACCACAAAATCCTTAAAAAAATCATATCCCAGTATTCCATTCAATGGATAACCAAGACGATTTGATATACTAAACACCTGTCCCTCGATAATGTATATGCTATGATCTTTACTTACGGCTTCTCCAACTTTGAACTCATTATGGTTACTTTTAAGAGCACGCAGCGGCTTTCCTACACCCATTCCTTTGAGGTATACCGTCATAGGATTATTAACCGTTGCTGAATCTTCGCTGGATAAACTGAAAAGAATGGTAGAATTCACCCCGGTATCCAGTAAAAATGACATCTCTCTCCCATTTACTTCAACGGGAAGTATCACAAGATCATTAACCAGATCAAATTTTTGCTTAAATTTTCCTTTATCATTTTCTATTACAAATTCATTTTGTGAGAAAGTGTTGGAGAAAATGGCTGAAATTAATATGATAATGATCCAGACCGATGGGTGTTTATAACAGATCATACTACGTTAAATTACGAAAAATACAGCATAATTACCCGCGTATTATTATTGTTTAATCCTATAATTTTGCAATTTTGCACCCTACAAATAAAATGCAATGCCTAAAATTTCAAATAAGGGGCGGGAAATGCCCGAATCACCAATAAGAAAACTTGTTCCTTTTGCCGAAGCTGCTGTAAAAAAAGGACGAAAAATATATCAGTTGAATATAGGTCAGCCGGATATTAAGACTCCTAAAAGTGCCTTGGATGCGGTAAAAAATCATAATATAGAGGTTCTTTCATATAGTCATTCCGCAGGATTTGATACCTATCGGGAAAAACTTGCCGGTTATTACCAAAAAACCGCCCTCCCGGTAGAGAAAGAAGATATTATCATTACCACTGGCGGGTCCGAAGCCTTGCTTTTTGCAATGGGAAGCATTACAGATCCGGGAGATGAAGTGATTATCCCTGAGCCTTTCTACGCCAATTACAATGGTTTTGCCACAGCCTCAGGCGTGAAGATAAAGCCTATCCGGGCAAGTATAGAAGACAGTTTCGCACTTCCACCAATATCTGAATTCGAAAAACTGATCACTGAAAAAACAAAGGCGATCTTAATTTGCAACCCGGGCAATCCCACCGGTTATTTATATACCCTGGAAGAAGTTAAACAACTGGCAGACCTCGCATTAAAGCATGATATTTTTATAGTGTCAGATGAAGTTTACAGGGAATTTGCTTACGAAGGAGCCCAACATCACTCTATTATGAGCCTTCCTGAACTGGCAGAGAATGCTATTATGGTTGATTCCGTATCCAAACGTTACAGTATGTGTGGTGCAAGAATAGGCTGTCTGGTATCGAAGAATAAAGAAGTGATGTCTACAGCCATGAAATTTGCCCAGGCAAGGCTTAGTCCTCCAACTTTTGCGCAAATAGCCAGTGAAGCCGCTCTTGACACTCCTCAGGAATATTTTGATGAAGTTATAGAACAATACACCTTTAGAAGGAATTTACTGGTTGAAGGACTTGAAAAAATAGAAGGGGTTCGTGTAGCCAAACCTAATGGAGCATTTTATTGTATTGCAGAGCTCCCAGTTGAAGATACCGATGATTTTGCCCGTTGGCTTCTTGAAAGTTTCGAAGATAATAACGAAACTGTAATGGTAGCCCCGGCAGCAGGTTTCTATTCCACTCCAGATACAGGAAAAAATCAGGTGAGAATAGCTTATGTCCTGAAAAAGGAAGACCTGGAACGTTCAATCAGTATTCTTGAAAAAGCCCTGAAGGAATATAAGTTGCAGAATTAATGCAAATACTGCGAAACTTTTCTCTTAAAAATCACAACAGCTTTGGCATTGATGTTAGAGCCAACCGATTTATTTCTGTTGAGAACACTGATGACCTGAGGACTATTCTTCGCAAAACATACGCCTCTGAAGTATTCATTTTAGGAGGAGGAAGCAATATGCTCTTAACGGGAGATATTAAGAAAACCGTTATACATATCGGAATTAAGGGAAAAGAGATCATTTCCGAAACTGAAGACCAGGTACTGATAAGGGCTGCCGGCGGCGAAAACTGGCATGAATTCGTGTTATGGTCGCTGGAACAGAATTATGGCGGACTTGAAAATCTATCCCTAATCCCTGGAAATGTGGGTACAGCGCCTATTCAAAATATCGGGGCTTATGGTGTTGAGTTAAAAGACAGTTTTGTGAGTTGCCATGCAATGAATATCCAGACGCTTGAAGAGCGTGAATTCAGCCTGGAAGACTGTGAATTTGAGTACAGGAATTCTGTTTTTAAAAATCAGTTGAAAGGACAGTATATAATTACCTCTGTTAATTTCAGACTTACAAAAAAGGATCATTCCCTGCACACCGATTACGGTTCAATAAAAGCTGAGCTGGAAAGTAGCGGAATAGATTCGCCTACTATCAGGGATATTTCAAACGCTGTAATAAGCATAAGGCAATCAAAACTACCCGATCCGGCGAGACTTGGGAATAGTGGCAGTTTCTTTAAAAACCCGGTCATTCCGGTTAAACAGTTTGAAAAACTACAAGAAAAGTTCCCTGGCGTACCATCCTATCATGTTTCTGATGAGGCTATAAAAGTACCCGCAGGCTGGCTGATAGATAAAGCTGGTTTTAAGGGTTATCGGGAAGGCGATGCCGGAGTGCATAGCAACCAGGCATTAGTACTGGTGAATTATGGGGAAGCCACTGGCCAGGAAATACTCGCCCTTTCTGAAAAGATCCAAAGGGAAATCAAAAAGAAATTCGGCGTTCAACTGGAGCCGGAAGTGAATATTATCTAAAGAAACAGGGAACTACTCGATTGCAGCCCCCTGTTTCACCGTGGATAAAGCCTTTTTATGCCTTCTTCATTACAACGGCATCAATGATATGTACAATTCCGTTAGAAGCGTCAACATCGGCCTGAACGATCTTGGCTTTATTACCAGCTTCATCGGTTATAATAAGGCTTTCCCCTTCCAGAGTAAATCTCAATTCTCCTCCTTCAAGAGTGGTAATGGTATATTCGCCTTCATTATCATTGACCATTTCCACCAGCTCCTGAGAAGTAATTTCATCCTCAACCACATGGTATTCTAAAAAATTACTCAAATCCTCCTGATTCTCTTCTTTCATAAGATTATCAAGAGTTGCCTTATCAACTTTTTCGAAGGCCGCATTATTCGGTGCAAAAACAGTATATGGCCCTTCACTTACAGTTAGGAGGTCTGCCATTTCCGCCGTTTGCAAGGCACTTACCAAAGTACTAAGGGTATCGGTTTCCATTGCTTTTGCGGCAATGCTATTGGATTCCATATCCATTCTTTCTATCTCGGCATTCATTTCGGCTTCTCTCTCGGCCTCCATTTGCTCCATACGTTCATTATCTTCCTGCTCCTTCTTCTTATTATCTTCACAGGAAGTGAAGACCATTGCCGAAATGGCAAAAAGAATAAATAAAATTTTTATTTTCATAATCGAAGCTTTTTTTGAATTAACAGCGCAAGATATTGTGTAAAAGATATATACATAATCCATTTCGATTAAATTTTAGTTAAATAGTGTAAAGATTATACTAATGCATCCTCCTATTTTCACAGGCTTTTTTTTATTGTTATTTTTGCACCAGAATCATGAAGCCATATGAAATTATTAATTATAAGTATCATTTTACTCGCCCTGGCTTTTGCAGGCATTGCAATAAAAATTTGGGGTAAAAAAGACGGGAAATTTGCCGGTACCTGTGCCAGCCAGAATCCCTATTTGAATAAAGCTGGCGAACCATGCAGTTTCTGTGGGAAAATGCCAGATGAAATAGAAAATTGTTCTGAAACCCCTAAGACCAAATAGGCTGAATGGGAACATTATTACTGGGATTATTCATTTTTGTTGCCTTAGTTAATCTCCTCTATTTCTTCTCCTTTTTTTCTTTTGCTACTGCAGAAAGTAAAAATAAGTTACACCCTGAAGTTCCGGTTTCAGTAATAATCTGTGCTAAAAACGAAGCAGAAAATCTCGGAAACTTCCTGCCCTCCATACTCGAACAGGACTACCCACAGTTTGAAGTTATTGTTATTAACGATGCTTCTTCAGATAATACCCTGGAGATCATTGAGGAATTTCAGAAAACCGATCCTCGTATAAAGATTGTAGATGTCCAGAACAATGAAGCCTTCTGGGCTAATAAGAAATATGCATTAACGCTAGGGATCAAAAAGGCCAAACATGAGCATTTGCTCTTTACTGATGCCGACTGTGCCCCGCAATCCAGGAACTGGATAAGGGAGATGTCAGCTAATTTCCAACCAGGAATTTCTATAGTTCTTGGTTACGGAGGATATTTCCATCATACCGGATCTTTATTGAATAAACTCATCAGGTTTGAGACATTGCTCACAGCTATCCAGTATTTTTCTTATGCCCGTCTGGGGTCTCCTTACATGGGAGTTGGCCGGAACCTGGCATACACCTCTTCCCAGTTCTATGAATTAAAAGGTTTTGCAAACCACCTTCACCTAAGGTCTGGTGATGACGACCTTTTTGTGAATGAGGCATCCAATTCCAACAATACAGCCATATGTTTTAATGCAGACGCACTGACTCGAAGCATCCCTAAAACCAACTTTTCCGAATGGTTTAATCAGAAAAAAAGACATGTAGCTGTAGCGAAACACTATAAGGCAAAACATAAGTTTTTACTCGGTGCTTTTTACATTTTCAGATTTATTTTCTGGATACTGCTGGCATTGCTTCTGGTTTTGCAGATATATCCGGAAATCGTACTTGGAGTATTAGGTTTTAAGCTGATAATTGAAGCTTTTGTTTATTTCAAATCAGCCAAAAAACTGAATGAGACCGATGTTGTTTGGTTCTTTCCGTTTTTCGATCTTTTTTTAATCTTCCTGCAAATGGCTATCTTTATATCTAACCTCATTTCAAAACCAAGACATTGGAAATAAACCCGGACGAACTCCTGGAAAAGATCACGGAGGCCAAAAAGGGAAACCAATCGGCCTTTAATTATCTTTTAGACAGATACTGGAACGATGTATATGGTTTTCAATTAAAGAAGACCAAAAACGAATATGAGGCTGAAGACATTACCATTCAGACGTTTTCCAAGGCTTTCAATAAGATAGACAGCTTTGATGAGAATTATTCCTTTACTACCTGGCTAATAGCCATTTCAAAGAATATCCATATAGACCAGATACGTAAGAAAAATTCTTCTATAAGTTCAAAGACCAGTGTTCAGGATGAGAACAGGGTCTATGAAATTGCAGATGAAACTCCAAGCATTGAAGACAAACTCATCAAGGAGCAACATCTGGAGCAGTTGCTTGCCGATATCAAACAGCTGAAACCCCATTACCAGGAAGTAATCAATCTTCGATTTTTTCAGGAAAAAAGTTACAAAGAGATCGCCAATAGTCTTGATGAACCCATGAATAACGTGAAGGTAAAACTACTGCGGGCCAAGAAGCTTTTGGCTGAAATTATTGAAGCCAGAAAAAGCTGAGTAAGGAATAAAAAGCAGTCGAGTCTAATTTATGCAGTTCAGCTTATTATTGTATCTTTGAACCACAGATTTTTGCTATGAATACAGACGTTGCAACCGTAGAATCAAAAACCGAAAGAAAGCCAAAACCTAAATGGCTTCGTGTAAAACTTCCTACCGGAAAAAAATATACCGAACTAAGGAATCTTGTAGATAAATATGACCTGCATACTATCTGCACTTCCGGGAGTTGCCCGAATATGGGGGAATGCTGGAGTGAAGGTACGGCCACATTCATGATACTTGGGAATATTTGTACCCGCTCCTGTGGTTTCTGTGGTGTAAAAACCGGGAGACCCGAGACAGTAGATTGGGATGAGCCTGAAAAAGTGGCAAGGTCCATTAAACTAATGAAGATTAAGCACGCGGTTGTTACAAGTGTTGACAGAGATGACCTTAAAGATATGGGGTCCATCATCTGGGCTGAAACCGTTAAGGCCATAAGGAGAATGAATCCCGACACTACCCTGGAAACACTCATACCCGACTTTCAGGGAAATGAAACAAATATAGATCGTATCGTGGAGGTAATGCCAGAAGTGGTTTCACATAATATGGAAACCGTAAGAAGGCTTACCCGGGAAGTAAGGATACAGGCAAAATATGAAAGAAGCCTTGCTGTTCTCAAATACCTGAAGGATAGCGGTATAAAGAGAACAAAATCAGGGATCATGCTGGGTCTCGGCGAACAGGAAGAAGAGGTAATTCAAACCTTACACGATCTGAAAGAAGCCGGAGTTGATGTAGTAACTATTGGCCAGTATTTACAACCAAGTAAGAAACACCTGCCGGTAAAGCAGTTCGTCACACCAGACCAGTTTAAAAAATATGAGGAGATCGGGCTGGACCTCGGTTTCAGACATGTAGAAAGCAGTGCACTGGTGAGATCTTCTTACAAAGCTCAAAAACATATTAACTAGTCTGCAAATGGCCGCAACTGTTAATATTGCCATTAATGGTTTTGGCAGAATTGGAAGAAACCTCTTTCGCATTTTATTAAACCATCCTTCTATAAAGGTGGTGGCTATAAACGACATCCACGATTCCGGAAGTCTGGCCCACCTATTGAAATATGACAGCGTTCATCGAACTTTGAAGGCCGAGGTTTCATCTAACAAATCAGGAATCATCGTAAATGGAAATCTTATCCCCTTACTGAATTTTAAGAATCCGGCAGATATTCCATGGAACAACTATGAGGTAGATTATGTTGTGGAATGCTCAGGACAGTTCAAAACCCAGGATTCTGTGGAACCACACTTAAAACCAGGGGTTAAAAAAGTGATTCTCTCGGTTCCACCCCAGGACGATAATATCAGAATGGTAGTTTTAGGTGTTAATGAGCAAATTTTAGACGGTACCGAGAAAATAATCTCAAATGCTTCCTGCACCACTAACAATGCAGCGCCCATGCTGAAAGTGATCAATGATAATCTTAAAGTAACACAGGCTTATATTACAACGGTTCACTCCTATACTTCAGATCAAAGTCTTCATGACAAACCACATAAGGATTTGAGAAGAAGCCGCGCTGCGGCACAGTCCATTATCCCCACAACCACTGGAGCCGCAAAGGCCCTGACAAGAATTTTCCCCGACCTAAGCAGTGTTATAGGTGGCTGCGGAATTCGCGTACCCGTTCCAAATGGTTCCTTAACCGATATGACTCTAAATGTTGAAAAAGAGACCAGTATCACAGAAGTGAATAATTTATTTAAAGAAGCTGCTCAAAATTCAATGAAAGGAATTATCCAGTATACAGACGATCCCATTGTAAGCGTAGATATACTTGACAGCCCGTACAGTTGCATATTCGACGCGCAAATGACTTCCGTAATTGACGGAAAGCTTATAAAATTGATAGGATGGTATGACAATGAAATTGGATATTCTAATCGTCTTATCGATTTAATTTCACTCATTAGCGATAAATAGCTATATTTAACCACATTAACAGCAGCTTGCTATTTTTCCCGAATGAAGAACCTAAAGCTAACCTTTTTATTACTTTGTTGTTTTCTAACCTTGAGTTTTCAGGACTCAAAGATAGATGAAGCTCGGCCCAGTCCAAATGAGATAAAGCAACTTTTAACTCAGGCTGAAAATTCCATAGATATGATGGAATTTGATAAAGCCCAGGATCAGCTTAACAAGTCGTTAGAATTAGCGAAACGCATAGACCACAAGAGATATATCGCTCTTTCAAGCAGTATTCTAGCGCGGATGTATCACGTTAGGCATGAATATGATAAAGGTGTAACCCAACTTCAAAGGGCTATAAACATACAGCGCGAAATAGATGATGAAGCCGGCCTCGCCTATTCCTATATACTTTATGGAAAATTATTCCAGTCGAAAGGCGAATATGATCGAGCCATCAAATATTTTAATCTGGCTCAGGACTATTATGAAAAGGAACAAAACCAGGAACAACTGGGAATTATATCCCTTAATAAAGCTATAGTTTACTTATATGATAAAAGTAAAAGAGACCAGGCTTTAGCTTTATTAAACAACACTGAAATATATCTAAAGGACAGCAAAAATAATTACGAGCTTTCAAGACTTCACTATTACAGGGCGAGGGCGGCCATACTTGCAAACGATTACGAAAAAGCCGAAAAAGCAGCACAGGGAGCTCTAAGTCTTGCACAATCTGGAAATTTCGTAGGAATGACCATGTACTCCTATGCAATCCTAAGCCAGATCGCAGAACTTCAGGACAGGCCGTCTAAGGCACTTGAACATTTAAAAAAGGCCAATGAAATCCAGGAAGCCGTTTTTGATATGAATAAAGAAGCTCTTTCCAGCGAAACATTTGAACGCCTGGGCATGGAATCTTTGAAGTCTACAGTAAATGAACTTACCCTGCAAAACGCCGAACAGGAAAGGACCTTAAAAGTTAACAAACTCACTACGATATTAAGTGTAGCCTTAATAACGATTCTGTCTCTTTTAACTCTATCCTTATATAAGAACAACAATTTAAGAGCAAGGGCTAATGAATTGCTTCAGAAGAAAAACTCTGAACTCACCCTGGCCAAAGAGAATGCTGAAAAAGCTTCCCTGGCAAAAGCGCAATTCCTATCTACGATCACTCATGAATTAAGGACACCTCTTTATGCAGTAACGGGTCTCACCCATCTGCTCCTGGAAGAAAGTCCTACTGAGAGCCAGAAGGAACATCTTAATTCCCTGAAATTTTCAGGCGAATATCTTTTATCTCTTATCAACAATATCTTAGACCTCAACAAACTGGAGGCCAATAAGGTCGAAATAGTTAAATCAGCCTTCAATCTTGAAAAGAGAATGTCTGATGTACTTATAGCCTTAAAGAATTCGGCAGACGAGAAGAAAACCAAGCTTCATTTCGATTTTGACAAAACCATTCCTAAGAAATTGATAGGTGATCCACTGAAGATCTCGCAGATCCTGATCAACCTTATAGGTAACTCGATTAAATTTACCGAAAACGGAGATATCTGGATCTCGGTTAAGAAAAACAGACAGCAAGACAAAAAAGTTTACCTTCAGTTTGAAATTCGTGACAACGGAGAAGGAATTGGCAAGGAGAAACAAAAAGCGATCTTTGAGAACTTCACCCAGGGATCTACACAGATCAACAGAAAGTTTGGTGGTACCGGTTTAGGCCTTTCCATTGTTAAAAACCTGCTGACCCTACTGAACAGTGAAATTAACCTGGATAGCGAATTAGGAAAAGGTTCCAAATTCAGCTTTGAACTGGAATTTGAAGCCCCTGAAGTAGAAGTTACCGACACTCCAGTGGCTCCAAAAGTGGAAGAGAAACAATTATCCAACGAGATAATGGAAGACAAGCGAATCCTGGTGGTTGAAGACAATAAGATCAACCAGATGATTACACGCAAGATCCTTGAAAAGAACAAGGTGATTTGTGATGTCGCTGATAATGGAACTACCGCTATAGAAAAGGTTCAGAACAATCATTTTGACCTTATTCTGATGGATATACACATGCCCGGAATTAGCGGGATTGAAGCTACAGTGGAGATAAGGAAGTTTAACCAGGACATCCCGATCATTGCCTTAACAGCAGTTACCCTTGATGATAATCTGGATGAATTCTACCTTAATGGTTTCAATGATATTATACCAAAACCTTATAAAACGGAAGAGTTCTTCCATAAGATAAATAAATACTTAGCATCCAGAGAAACAACGGTTTAACTTCTTTGGCACATGCTTTGTTTAAAGAATGGTTAGTAGAATTATATAGCGAAGAATTATCTTATATAGTTTGAATTAGCCAAAGTAAAATGAGGTGTTCCCCACACCTCATTTTTTATTGATAAAATCTAAAATTCGCTTCTCAAACTTAGCCTTCCTATCATTAAGGAATTCCATTTCAATAGGCAGATAGTATAGTTGCTCATTTCGTATCCTGTCTTTTAACCTCATAAAATCCTTTTCAGTGGTAAGAATCTTTTTTGGGAGTTGCTGAAGCTTTTGAATTTCTTTTTCTGAAAAATTATGATGGTCAGGAAATTTGAAATGTTCAGGACTTATTCCCATGGCTTCAAGATACTCAAGAAGAGGTTTTGGATTGGCTATTCCCGTTACCAGACAGTATTCGGCAACCGATACATCTTCCAATAGCCTTTCATCCTTATGGGAGTACACTTTATCAGAATAATTGATCGACGTAAAGAATAAATCCTGCTGAGACCCGGGCTTAATCTTCTCTCTGATCTTCTTCATGTCTTCTGAAGATAGATCAGAAGGACATTTGGTTACAATTATAATATCAGCCCTTTCAGCCCCAGCTGACGATTCCCTTAGATTCCCTGCGGGTAATAGAAGATCATCCGTATACAGATCTCCATAAGCCGTTAGCAATATGTAGAAACCGGGCTTAACTTTCCGGTGCTGAAAAGCATCGTCCAGTAAAATAACATCTGGAGAAAACTTCTGTAATTCCCTGATACCTTCCCTCCTATCGGCATCCACAGCCACAGTCACCTCAGGAAATTTATTTTTGAACTGTAATGGTTCATCCCCAGCCCTTGCTGCCGGTTGATCTGTTTCAACAAGCTGAAAACCTTTGCTTTCCCTTTTATAGCCCCTGCTAAGGCTTGCAACTTTAAAATCTTTATGAAGCATTTTTAGAAGATACTCGATCATTGGAGACTTTCCCGTCCCTCCCATGTTGAGATTCCCCACACCAATTACCGGCAGATCATAGGAAACTGAATTGAGGATACCTTTATCATAAAGTTTATTCCGAAGCCCGGTCACTACATGGTATAAGACTGAAAAAGGAAAGAGTAATTTTCTCGGATTCGGCATGGAAGGCTATATATAATATTTATATTTGGACAGTTAAAGGTTGAAAAATTGGAATACTGGAGAATAATTCTACAATTTTAATATTCTCTCTGTCACAAATCAAAGGCTAAAATATTAAATTATGACCATACAGGAAGTAATTAACCTTATAGAAGATTTTGCCCCCACGAGATATGCTGAAGATTTTGATAATGTAGGGCTCCTGGTAGGCGATAATTCAAAGGAAGTTACCAGTGCTTTAATAACACTGGACACCCTGGAAGCTACAGTAGATGAAGCAATCAAAAAAGACTGCAACCTTATCATCAGTTTTCATCCCATCATCTTTTCCGGACTTAAGAAGCTTACGGGCAAAAACTATGTGGAGAGAACGGTTCTTAAGGCTATTAAAAATGATATTGCCATTTATGCCATACATACTGCCTTAGACAACCAGTTTAAAGGGGTAAATGATATGATATCGGAAAAACTCGGATTAAGGAACCGGCAGATCCTGATTCCTCGCAGGGACTCCATAAAAAAACTTAGCACTTTTGTTCCGGTAAATAGTGCCGATAAGGTAAGGAAGGCCCTATTTGATGCCGGTGGTGGAAGCATTGGCAATTATGATAACTGTAGTTTTAATATGCAGGGAAAAGGTTCATTTAAAGGTAATGAAGACTCCAATCCCGTAATCGGGGAAAAAGGCCAGGTCCATTTCGAGGAAGAAGTACAAATAGGCATCACCTATCCTGCTCATTTGGAAGGGCGAATTCTTGGAAATCTTTTTAAATCTCACCCATACGAAGAAGTTGCTTACGAGATCCACAGCCTGGAAAATAAAAATCAGCATTTAGGGATGGGAATGACAGGAGAACTTTCGGAAGAAATAGATGAAGCCAGCTTCCTTGATAAGGTTAAAAAAACCTTTGGCTCCGGCTGCATAAGACATTCAAAATTGCTGAACAAACCAGTAAAAAAAGTAGCTGTTCTGGGTGGAAGTGGCGCTTTTGCGATAGAAAATGCCAAAGCTGCAGGAGCCGATATCTTTATCACCGCAGATCTCAAATATCACGACTTTTATAAAGCCGAGGAAAAGCTGGTGTTAGCAGATATTGGACACTATGAAAGTGAACAGTTTACAAAAAATTTACTATATTCTTTTCTTAGCAAAAAAATTAGTAGTTTTGCACTTATTTTAGCAGATACAAACACCAATCCAATCAACTATTTATAATATGGCGAAAAAAAACGATGTTACTGTAGAAGAGAAGTTAAGATCACTGTACGATCTTCAGTTGGTAGATTCGAGAATTGATGAAATTAGAAACGTACGTGGTGAACTTCCCCTTGAAGTTGAAGATCTGGAAGATGAAGTAGCAGGTTTAAACAGACGCCTGGAAAAACTGGAAGCCGACATAGAAGTCATTGAAAATGACATCAAGAACAAGAAGAACCAGATTGAGGAGTCTAAGTCTACGATCAAAAAATATTCTGAACAGCAGAAAAATGTTCGTAACAACAGGGAGTTCAATGCCCTAAGTAAAGAGATCGAATTTCAGGAGCTTGAAATAGAACTTTCTGAAAAGCACATCAAGGAGTATAAGGCCAAAATCGAGCAGAAGAAAGAGGTTATTACCCAAACCAAAGAGAAGCTTGCAGAAAGAGAGGCACATCTTAAGCACAAAAAAGGTGAGCTTGACGAGATATTAAAAGAAACCGAAAAGGAAGAGCAGGCCCTTATTGAAAAATCACAGGAATACGAAAAGAACATTGAAGAAAGACTGGTTACTGCTTATAAAAGAATAAGAAGTAACGTTAAGAATGGTCTTGCAGTTGTTCCTGTTGAGCGTGGAGCTTCAGGAGGTTCGTTCTTTACCATTCCACCACAGGTGATCATGGAGATTGCTGGCCGCAAAAAGATCATCACCGATGAGCATAGTGGTAGAATACTTGTAGACGAGGAACTGGCAAAAGAAGAACAGGAAAAAATGTCAAGCATGTTTAAGAAGTTCTAAACTCTTTAAACAGTAAATATAAACTGCCTGAAAAATAACAGTAGGATCTTAGATCTGAAGCAAAAGTTTTTCAGGCAGTTTTTTTATGTCTTAATCTCAGGCTTACCCCACTGATATGGGATTAACAAGTATTTCACATTTATCGGGCTATAAAAAGCTACCTTTAACTAACCCAATTCGTTAAAGATGAGAACTACATTAATCCTTTTTTGCATGATGCTGTTTTTAATGTCTTGTAAAGACAATAAGGAAAACGCAGAAAAAGAAATAGAGGAAAATCAAACCGAATCCATAGAATCAAAGGAAAAAACAGGAGGTACCTCCCAGGATCAGCCTATAAACCAAAACCCTGATGTTCCTGATTCTGATACCGCAAATTCTGACTCTGAAGTGAACCCCGATACAGGTAATAGTATTGCAGGGACCTATATTAGAAGTGATCATCCCGAAGACTGGAATTGCAGTTGCTTCTGCCTGGAAGTAAAAATGAGCGGCACTTCAGAATTATGCCTTTCTGAAGACAAATTATATGTAAATGGCCGGTTTGAGCAGAGTGGAAATAATATCAATGTTTATTATTCAGGGAAGTCGTCCAAAACAACAGATTCTGAAATTCCATGGGATAAGTTTGAAAAAAACACTCCAATAGCGGTTCTAAGCCCATCAGGAAACGGCTTTGATCTGGATTGGAAAGGATTTACAATCGACGGAAAGATAGCTGTAGATTACGCGCTTTACGGAAAGAAGACTTTAGAAGGAACTTACAAGAGAAAATAATATGAGATTTCTAGCATTAAACTTAATAAGTCTGGTGCTTCTTGCCTGTGGCAACCAGACAAAGGAAAATACTGCTACAAGACCTGAAATTGCCAATGCAGAGCCTGTTGAAGTTGCAGCTGAAAACGGAATGGAAAGGGCTTATTTTGCCAGTGGATGTTTTTGGTGTGTAGAAGCCATTTACGAAAGTATTGAAGGCGTAGAAGAGGCCATCTCGGGTTATTCGGGAGGGCACACTAAGAATCCAACCTATGAATCAAGCAACACAGGGACAACCGGACATGCAGAATCTGTAGAAGTGATATATGATCCCGATGTGGTTAGCTTTAAAACACTAGTAGAAGTCTATTTTGGATCCCAGGATCCAACCCAGGTGAATGGCCAGGGTCCCGACAGAGGTTCCCAATACCGATCCATCATTTTTTATCAGAATGAAGAACAGAAAAAGATCATAGAAGAGGTTAAGGCTGAAGTGGCCAAAGACTATAACGAACCTATTGCCGCAGAAATTTTACCATTTCAAAAATTCTGGAAAGCCGAGAACTACCACCAGGATTATGAGAAGAACAATCCTAATAATCCATATATTCAAAAAGTTTCAATTCCGAGATTAAACAGGTTCAAAGCAAAATTTCCTGATATTCTGAAGGAGGATGCTCATTAAAATACTTTGGGGAATTTTTTTGAAATATATCCTGTTCCGATAGCTATCGGGATTATCTCAGGATCTGTCTGGAAAAATTCATGAGAAATATTAAAAGAAGCTGAACAAGTTCAGCCCTGACGAGAAGACTAACAGTTTTAAGAAAGTTTCTTTATTTTCTAATAAGACTTATAATCTTTTCTTCAACCTCCCTGGAATCCCATTTCTCTTCAATATTGGGAATCTTCATTACTTCATCCATAATTTCCCTTTGATAATCCCCAATTTTTAAGGCTTCAGAGTAGGCCTTATCAGAAAAAGTAACCCTGGAATATAAAGGGGTCCAGAGATCCGGATGTTCCTGGGCGAATTTCTTTTCTATTTTTTTACTCAACAGGAATTTTGGATCTGCCGTCTTACTACTCATCTCCATGAAGTTCCGGTAGCTCAGTTCGGCTATAGCATCGGCATTAGGTTTTCTTTCGGTCTGGTATTCTTCAAATATCTTCTGCCAGTCGTTTCCATATTTATCCATTTTTTCATTCAGCACTGAAATATCCTCGAATCCTGCATTCATACCCTGTCCATAAAAAGGTACAATCGCGTGGGCCGAATCTCCCACCAGGGTGATCTTATCATAATAAGACCAGGGGAAACATTTTATAGTTACCATGGCGCTCGTAGGATTCCTGAAAAAGTCTTTCTTCAAATTGGATATCTCATCCTTGATATCAGAAAAATAAGTCTCAAAAAATACATCGGCATCCTGTTCAGACTTTATACTTTCAAATGAAACCTCTCCTTCAAAAGGTAAAAACAACGTACAGGTGAAAGTCCCATCCAGGTTTGGCATGGCGATAAGCATAAAATTCCCTCTGGGCCATATATGAAAAGACGAACTGTCCAGTTTATGAGTCCCGTCTTCATTGGGAAGGATGGTAAGCTCTTTATAACCTACATCAATAAAGTGCTGGGAATAATTAAACCTGCTTTGTCGCTGCATTTTATGTCGCACCCGGGAAAAAGCACCATCGGCTCCAAAGATGAGATCAAACTGATATTCTTCCCAGTTGCTCTTCTCAGACTCCCCTGTATAAAGGCGGGCATTGGGCATATCTACTTCCCAAACTTTTTCTTCAAACTTGAACTGAGTTCCTTCCTTTTCCGCCAGATCGATCATCTTCCGGTTCAGCACGCCTCTGGATATCGAATAGATGGCTTCTCCTTCTTCTCCGTATTTTTGATAATACACAGGTTCTCCCTCAACATGCATAGCACGTTTGTCCAGAGGCAAGGCTAACTTTCTTATCTCCTTTTCTATTCCAACCACTCCCAGAGCCTTCCAGCCTCTATTGGACATCGCAAGATTAATGGATCTCCCTGAGAACTCAACTTTCCTTACATCGGGTCTGCGATCGAATACCGTAACTGAATGACCCTGCTTCCTAAGGTAAATAGCCAGCAACGATCCAACTAGTCCCGATCCTACTATGGCTACATTCTTTTTTGTTTGCATGAAATGGTTTGAAAATAAATTTTGGCAGAGGTCTAAGCGGCGCCAAAGGATTTCAAAATTTTAATTACGAAATTACTTAATAAAAATGAAACAGACTTATTTGAAAGCTGTGAATAAACCCATTGATTTCTGGCATTTATCATTTAATTAACAGCCCTAAAGGCTCATATCTGGTAATTTTATAGAACAAACAGAAAAAATCCCGCGACATGGCCCAGGCTAACCAACCCCTTCTTGAACCCTATAAAATTGGAGACCTTCCGTTAAAGAACAGAGTGGTCATGGCACCAATGACAAGGAACAGGGCAGATAATAAATACAATGCGCCCACCGACCTTCACGTAAAATATTATACCCAGCGTGCTGGCGCCGGACTTATTATTACTGAAGGCTCCCAGGTATCAGATCGGGCCGTTGGTTACTTACATACTCCAGGCATTCATACTGAAGACCAGGTTGCCGGCTGGAAGAAAGTCACAGATGCCGTTCATGAGGAAGGAGGCAAAATATTCGTTCAATTATGGCACTGCGGAAGGTTGTCGCATCCTAAGTTCCACAACGGGGAGAGACCTCTTGCTCCAAGTGCCGTAAATCCCGAAACTAAGGTATTTACTCCTGATGGGTTTGAACAGACCACAGAACCTAAGGAAATGAGCATTCAGGAGATCCAGGAAACCATTCAGGAATTTCGCCATGCTTCCGAAATGGCCAAAAAGGCCGGATTCGATGGAGTGGAGATCCATTCCTCCAATGGTTATCTTTTTCATCAGTTCTTCAATAAGAATTCAAATTTAAGAACCGATGATTATGGAGGAAGTATTCCTAACCGGGCAAGATTTTTCTTTGATGTTCTGGAGGTAATCGGTGAGATATGGCCCGAGAACAGGATTGCATGCCGCTTCAACCCTTCTCTGAATGGAGCTTTTGGAATTACGGCAACTGAAGAAAGTATCGCGGTCTTTGATTATATCATGGAGAAGCTTAATGCATATGATCTGGCCTATGTTCACCTATCGGAACCAATGAATGATGTAAGCAATATTGATTATCTGGTCTCTGAGGTTTGTAAACATTACCGACCAATCTACAAAGGCACTATAATGGCCAATAAGGGATTTACTCAGGAAAAGGGAAATAAAATTCTTGAAGATGGATATGCAGACCTTGTCTCCTTTGCCAGGCTGTTTATTTCCAACCCTGATCTACCGGAAAGGTTTAAAAATAACTGGCCAACTGCCGATTGGGATACAGAAACATTTTACACCCAGGGATCCAAAGGATATACCGATTACCCGGCTTATGAAGAGAAAAAGTCCTAATTTTTTAATAAACCTGTTATAAAAGCTGTTAAGGATTTTTCGCCAGTCTAAGGGAAAAATTAAATTAGTATCAACTAAATAATATAATTATGGATCAGGAAAAGTTAGACCACATGAGATCTGTACTGAACAAACTTGAGGATATCAAGAACACTCAGGAAAGTCTTATAGATAAAATAAACCATGTGATCACAGATTTATTTCAGCATCCGGATAAAGATCTGGAGAAAATTATGGAAGACGCACATCAAAAAGCTTCAGATAATATTGATGCTATTAGAGAAG
Organism: Christiangramia crocea; assembly: GCF_022410465.1. Classification (GTDB taxonomy): domain Bacteria; phylum Bacteroidota; class Bacteroidia; order Flavobacteriales; family Flavobacteriaceae; genus Christiangramia; species Christiangramia crocea. The sequence goes on from NZ_JAJSON010000012.1 coordinate 105,108, forward strand.
CGATGGAAGATTACGAAATGTCAATTAATAAATTAGAGAATCAGGATTAATTTAAAAGTCCGTTAACAGGCTTTTAAACAAGCAATTTCTAAATTGAGGTCAGTCTAACAAAACTGACCTTTTTTTATGAAGCATATTAGCGCAGAGGATATCAGGAAAATGGAGAAGATCTACCGGTTGAATCTGATCAACAGCTGTTCCGGTTATAAATCTGCAAACCTTATAGCCACCAAATCTAAATCTGGAAATCCGAATGTGGCCGTATTCAGTTCGGTAACCCACATTGGAAGCGACCCGGCAATGCTGGGGTTTGTGACCAGACCATTAAGTGTGGCTCGCAATACCTATCAGAATATAAAAGAGACCTCTTATTTCACCGTTAACCATATTCATGAAAAAATGATCGAACAGGCCCATCAAACGGCTGCAAAATATGAGGAGGATATTTCTGAATTCCACAAAACAGGACTGGAAGAAGAATACCTGAACGGCTTTTTTGCTCCTTATGTAAAACAATCTGAAATAAAGATGGGCTGTAAATACCTGAATGAATATAAGATCAAAGAAAATGACACTCTTCTAATCATTGCCTCTATAGAACACATTTATTTTGATGAAGGAATACAGATGCCCGACGGATGGCTACGCCTTGATGATGCAGGAACCGTAGCTATAAATGGGCTGGATGGATATTCCCTCCCTGCACTGCTTGACAGGTTCCATTACGCACGTCCCGGACAGGAAGTAAAATCATTCTTTAGTAAGGAAGCCAGTCAGTAAAATATGAGTCCAGCTCAGTTTTGGTTTAGAAATGATCTTCGAAGCCGGGATAATGGAAGACTGAAAATCACCTGTAATCTTCATGAGGTCTGTATATTTTGTTAATCCAGGGCATTATCAAAAGTCGGCTCATGATTTTAAGAAAACTATGAGCCTTATAATGAATATCAGGATCTATGGCTGAAGATTTAAAAACACTTCGTTTGATCCTGGGAGACCAGTTGAACCATCAGCATAGCTGGTTTCAGGCAGAACCAGAGAACACTACCTATGTGATGATGGAAATGAGGCAGGAAACAGATTATGTGGTTCATCATATCCAAAAAGTTATTGGCTTCTTCAGTTCTATGCGGAATTTCGCCGAATTTCTTAAGGAAAAAGGACATGATGTTATTTACTTCAAAATAAATGATAAGAACAACGAACAGGACCTGGAAAAGAATTTAAAAAGACTGATCTCAGAAGGAAATTTTGAAAAATTCGAATACCAGCTTCCCGATGAATATAGGCTGGATGAGCAGTTAAAGAAAATTTGCAAAGGGCTGAATATTGAGACCGAAGCTTTTGATACCGAACATTTTTTTACCAGGCGGGATGACCTGGAAAAGTTTTTTAAAGGAAAGAAACAGCTTACTATGGAGTACTTCTACCGGGATATGCGTAAAAAACACAACATCCTGATGCTGGACTCTGGGAATCCTGAAGGCGGAAAATGGAATTTTGACAAATCTAACCGAAAGAAATGGAAGGCTGAGCCTGAAATCCCTCATGAAAGAGGTTTCAGAAAGGATGTTTCGGGTATCCTTGAAGAGATAAATAAAGCAGGAATCAAAACCATGGGGAAGGTGAATGAGAAAAGTTTTAACTGGCCCACTTCCCGGGAAGATTCTCTATCGGTTTTGAATTATTTCTGCAAAAACCTGCTGATACATTTCGGCGATTTCCAGGATGCAATGCATACTAACGAGGCCTATTTATTTCATTCCCGCCTTTCTTTCAGCCTTAACACGAAGATGATAAGCCCGAAAGAAGTTACCGATAGCGCGGTTGACTATTATTATAAACATAAGGATGAGATCGATATTTCCCAGATAGAAGGTTTTATTAGGCAAATACTGGGCTGGAGAGAATATATGCGAGGGATCTACTGGAAAGAAATGCCAGGTTACGCGAGAAGTAATAAGCTGCGAAACCAAAATGATCTTCCTCCTTTCTACTGGGATGCTGAGACTAAAATGAATTGTCTTCATCATTCCATAAAGAACAGCCTTGAAAATGCCTATGCTCACCATATTCAGCGTTTGATGATCACCGGAAATTATGCGCTTTTAACCCAAACGCATCCTGATGAAGTAGACAAATGGTACCTGGGAATCTATATTGATGCTATTGAGTGGGTAGAAATAACCAATACCCGTGGAATGAGCCAGTTTGCAGATGGAGGCCTGGTGGCAACCAAACCCTACGTTTCAAGCGGTAGTTATATCAATAAAATGAGTAATTATTGCACAAACTGCCATTATAAGGTGAATAAAAAAATCGAAGAAGATGCCTGCCCTTTTAACAGTCTTTACTGGAATTTCCTGGATGTAAACCGGGAAGAATTCAGTAAAAATCAAAGGATGAATATGATGATGAGCCTGCTTGATAAAAAGGATTCTGAAGAAATGGAAAAGATCAGAAAAAGAGCTGCCAGCATTATTGAGCATCCCTCTGATTTTTAATAACTAACGTTAAATCAAGGTTAAATGCCGTGTTACAGGGGAGTCGATTATCTAAATTAGTATGAGAATTAACCAACATTTTAACTGACTTATATTTAATATTAACCAACAACAGCCTTTTTTTTAGGTTGTTCAAAAATCAACCTGACATGAGAGATTTAATTTGGCTTATTATCGTTTTGCTGGTAATTGGTTGGCTTGTAGGGTATTTTGCTTTCCCAGATCTTGGAAGCATTATTCACATCCTCATAGTACTTGCCGTTATAATGATCCTTTACAAATTATTGACCGGACGAAGACTTTAAGAATTGAAATTTTTTAAGAATACCCTTTGAGCGATCAAAGGGTTTTTTATTTCTTAAATTAGTAGTGATAATCAGGTCTATGTGGACATTAAATAAAAAGAAAGCGTTAGTCACGGGCGGCACAAAGGGAATTGGTCGTACTACAGTACTTGAATTTCTGGAACTGGGAGCCGAAGTACTGTTCACCTCCAGAAGTGAAGAAGATGTACAGCAATTCGAAAAAGAACTTCGTAATAAAGGTTTAAAAGCTCATGGTCTGGTTGCAGACTCCTCTAATAAAGAAGATCGTTTAAAGATAAAATCATGGGTAGCTGAAAACTGGAAACAGCTTGATATTCTTGTTCATAATGCCGGCATCAATATTCGCCGAAAAGCGATTGATTATTCAGATGAAGAATTCAGAAAGGTTCTTGAGATCAACCTGATCTCTCCATTTGAACTCAGCCGATTATTGCATCCTTTTCTTAAGGAATCAGCCAGGGCATCCATTATTAATGTATCCTCTTCTGCCGCTAATCAGGATGTGGGGACGGGAGTTCCATATGCCATGTCAAAATCCGGATTACTTCAGCAAACAAGAAGCCTGGCTGCAGAGTGGGCTGAAGATGGAATAAGAGTAAATGCTGTTTCCCCATGGTTCACCAGAACTCCGCTAACAGAAGGCTACCTTAATCAGGAAGAGAAACTGAAGGCCATTTTAGACCGTACTCCCCTGAAAAGAGTAGCAGAGGCAACCGAGATATCGGCGGTCATATCCTTCCTGGCCATGGAAAAATCATCCTTCATCACGGGACAGAATATTATTGCCGATGGAGGTATGAGTATTAAAGCAATATAAACCAACAACTAAAAATTGACCATATGAAAAAAACAATCACACTAATTCTACTGTCTCTTACAGTAATTGCCTGTAACCAGGAAAAGAAGAAAAAAGAAGAAGTAGCCGGAGATCCCAATCTCGAAGTCCATGAAAAAATTGCCATGGCCAACGGATTTGAAAAATTCGACAGCATAAACAAGATCAATTTTACCTTTAATGTAAAAGTAAATGATACCCTTCGTTCTCAAAGGCGCTGGTCATGGAACATCAAAACCGATAAAATAAGCCTTACCGAAAAGGACAGTACGATGAGCTATACAAAAAAGGATAGCCTTGCTGAAGACAAAAAATATATAGATCGCAGATTTGTAAATGACTCTTACTGGCTGCTTTTCCCCTACCAGTTAAAATGGTCTGATGCTGAGTTCAGTGAAGTAAAGACTGCCAAAGCTCCTATAAGTGAAAAAGAGATGAAAATGCTAACCGTAAGCTATCCTTCTGAAGGCGGCTATACACCTGGCGACAGCTATGACATTTATTTTGATGAAGATTATATGATAAGAGAATGGGTCTATAAATCTTCAGACGGGCAAAGGGAATCTCCTTCAACCTGGGAAGATTATAAAGATTTTGACGGGATAAAGATCGCCACCATGCATAAATCCAAGGATGGCAACTTTGAGCTGTTCTTCTCGGATATTTCAGTGGAATAGAAGAGGATAGCTTAAAGGTTTTTACAAAAAAAGGCAGACAGAATTGAAGGCATTATCGGCTTCACTGTGGGTATTGCCATGAAGATATTTCATGGGATTAAACTCGGCTGCACTATGAACGTGCATATGGGTTAGTCCCTGCAATACCATTCTTTCAGGTCTATCAAACTATCTTCGGCCGCAGGCAGAGCCAGGACGCCATCTTCCTCATCCTTTATCCTTTTCTCTGAAACCACGATGACCTTATCACTAGCCCTTAGCTTCGAAAAGATAAATGGCCAGTGCGGCTAAAAACAGTTTTCTCCTTGCCTAGTTATTTAAGAAATCTATAATGGTTTTTGAGATATGTTCGATCTGATCATCTTCCAGTTCAGTATGCATAGGAAGGGAAATAACCTCTTTCACCAGCTGATTGGTTACCGAAAAATCTGCTTCATTATATCTTTCATCTGTATATGCCTTCTGAAGGTGTAACGGGATAGGATAATAGATCCCGAATGGAATTCCCTTTTCCTGAAGGTGTTTTGCAAGTGCATCCCTTTTCCCATTTTTGATCTTCAGGGTATACTGATGATAAACATGGGTGCTGGAATCCCCAGTGCGAACAGGTGTTTCAATGCTTTCCTCACCTTCAAAGGCTTTGTTATACTTTGCTGCGGCTTCTTTTCGGGCTTCATTATATTTATCCAGATTTGGAAGTTTCGCTCTTAAAACGGCAGCCTGAAAGCTGTCCAGCCTGGAATTCACCCCAACCACATCATGATGATACCGCTCGTACATGCCGTGATTCACCACTCCTCTTATGATATGTGCCAGTTGATCATTATTGGTAAAGATAGCTCCCCCATCGCCATAACATCCAAGATTCTTGGAAGGAAAGAACGAGGTTGCCGCTACATCCCCTATAGTCCCCACCTTCATGGTTTTGCCTTCTTTTGAATGATAGTTGGCACCAATGGCCTGTGCATTATCTTCTATCACATAAAGATCATGTTCCCTTGCAATTTCCATTATCGCATCCATATCGGCTGGCTGCCCGAAAAGGTGAACAGGTACAATAGCTTTGGTCTTAGGAGTAATCGCCCTTTTGATCTCTTCAGGGTCTATGTTGAAGGTTACCGGGTCTACATCTACCAACACGGGAGTAAGCTGAAGCAGTGCGATAACCTCTGCCGTCGCCGCAAAAGTGAAATCGGCAGTGATCACCTCATCACCGGGTTTCAGACCGAGGCCCATCATGGCGATCTGAAGAGCGTCTGTTCCATTAGCGCAGGGGATCACATGTTTCACTCCCAGGTACTCTTCCAGTTCCTTTTGGAAAGCATGAACCTGTGGCCCGTTTATAAAGGATGTATCTTCAAGCACCTCATGCAAGGAATCATTCACTTGTTTTTTTATACCTTCATACTGACCCTTAAGGTCAACCATTTGAATCTTTTTCATTTGCAATATTTTTCAGGTCTACGAAAATACAAAATATAGACCCTACTAACAATCCATTTGAAAGGCCTATTTTAGCAAACAGAAGTTTTTTAGTGTGCAGCGAGTCTACAACTTATTGGTCAATTTAACCGGCGTCGTACTTAAATCGGCAGCCTATTTCAGCAAAAAGCTTAAGGAATTTACTGAAGGACGCAGGGATCTTTTTCCAAAACTGGAAAAGGCCATCGACCCTTCTAAAGACCATATCTGGGTACATGCAGCTTCGCTCGGGGAGTTTGAGATGGCTGTCCCGGTATTAAAAATGCTAAAAAATAAATATCCGGAGCATAAAATCATCGTGAGTTTCTTTTCCCCTTCCGGTTATAAGAATAAGAAAAAGCATCCCCTTGTAGATCACTTTACCTACCTCCCCCTTGACAGTAAAAAGAATGCACGAAAATTTCTGGATATTATTCAGCCTGAAATGGCTTTTTTCATTAAGTATGATTTCTGGCCGAATTTTCTGAATGAATTAAAGGCAGGAAAGGTAAGGACCTTTCTGGTTTCCGGTGTTTTCCGAAAAGATCAGGCTTTTTTCAAGATATACGGAAAATGGATGAGATCTGCCCTCGAAGCCTTTGAACATTTCTTCGTCCAGAATAAGGAATCTGAAGAATTACTCAATTCCATAGGTTTTGAAAATGTAACCGTGGCCGGAGATACTCGTTTTGACCGGGTGGCTGCGCAAATTGAAGCAGATAATAAGATAGACTTCATAGAAGACTTTAAGGATGATCAGTTACTCGTGGTTTGCGGAAGTACCTGGCCGGAAGATGAAGACTTGATGCTGGATTTCATCAATAATTCCAGTAGTATAAAGTTCATTATCGCGCCTCATGAAATAAAACCTGAAAAAGTTGAAAAGCTCAGGCGGCATATCAGTATTCCGGTGATAAAGTACTCAGAAAAAGAAGACAGGAATTTAAAAAATTACCGGGTGCTTATTCTGGACACTATCGGACTACTGGGAAGAGCCTATAGTTATGCAAATATCGCTTATGTGGGTGGTGCAGCAGGAAATACCGGGCTCCACAATGTCCTGGAACCAGCCACCTTCGGTATTCCCATCCTTATCGGAAGGAACTTTGAAAAATTCCCCGAAGCCCAAAGACTGAGACAGCTCGCCGGCCTGTTCTCGGTAAAAGACAAAGATGAATTTACAGCCATAATGACAAGTTTGTATACCGATACAGACTTCAGAAGAAAGACCGGGATGATATCCGGGCATTTCATCAATAGCAATACCGGGGCTACCCGTATTTTAGAGGAGTACCTGTAAATTACAGGTTTTAGAAACGTTAACATTTAGTGCTAAAAAAGCTTAAAATAAGAACGTCCAATGCCTTTTAATTGTAATTTCGGTCTTTAATAACCAAAAACTACTAACATGAAACGTTTATCAATCTTAGCAGCTATGCTGCTTATGTTCGCCTCTGTACTAACTTCTTGCAGGGAAACCAAAGAAAAGGAAACCATCGTAAAAGAGGTGGAAGTTGAAAAGAAAGTTGACACTCCTGAAGAAGAAAGAGAAGGAATACTTGAAAGAACCGCCAAAGAGGTGGATAAGGAAGTAAATGAGGAGATCAACGAAGAGATCGAAAAAATAGGAGACGATAACTAAAAACCAATCTATAAACTACTAATTAAAATTTTTAATTATGAAGAAGTTATTTTTAATGCTGGCTTTAATCCTGTCTGTAAGTGTTATTTATTCCTGCAGGGAAACTGCTGAGGATAGAGCAGACGATATGGAAGAAATGCATGAAGAAGGCGAAGACCATATGGATGACATGGACGACATGGATGATATGAATGATGATAATAATCTAGGCGAAGATATTGAGCAGGCAGCTAATGATGCCGGAGACGCGGTAGAAAATGCCGCGAGAGAAACCGGAGAAGCTGTGGAAGGAGCAGCAGAAGAAGTTGAAGGTGAGATCGAAGAAGAAACCACTGACGATTATTAAAACAGATAAATTATGAAAAAGTTGATCCTGTTACTGGCGCTTACATTTACTACTTCTGTAGTAATGACCTCATGCCGCGAAGAATCCAAAACCGAACAGGTTGCAGACGATGTTGAAGATGCAGCCGAGGATGTGGCTGATGACATGTAATCGTAATACTACCAGTGTAGTACAGTAACAAGCTTATTAACCGGAACAAGAACCCTTTTTTTTAAAAAAAGGGTTCTTTATTTTTTAAAGGATTTCAGTTCTTTTTTTAGTTCTTCCATTGATTGCTGAAGTTCCTGGAACAGGCCGCTGTTGGAAGGATTGTCCAGATTAAAGGTAAGCTTGGAGTTTACCTGCCATATTTCCTGTATATCGTGAACATTGACCTCAAGTGGCAGATACTCTTCATTGAGAGATATAAGCAGAACCTTTGAAGGATCTGGCAACTTCTGGAGTTTCTTGACCAGTACCGAATCATACATCACCACAACATATACCCTGTTATTGCTGGCTTCTTCAATACTCGGCACTGCCTTACCCATCACCCATTCTCCCGGCCTGTAGTCTGGAAGCATACTGTCCCCTTCTATCTGAAACCCACGGTAGGTAGCATTACGAAATTCTGGCAATGGAATATCAAAAGCCGGAAGCTGATTGTACCACTCCACATCCTGGACATTATGTGGATAACCGGCTGCCGCCTTCTGGTTTACCAGCACGATATTCTCATTGTCGGCATTATCTACGGTCACCACCTTGGGACTCACATCTCCTTTGGAGATCTTTAAATATTTCTGTCCGCTTTGTCCAAACAACCATAAGGGGTTTATGGCGAACTGACGAAGGAGTTCCGCCACTACCTTTCCGGATAGTTTGGTTCTTCCTCTTTCAATATCGGCAGTTGAATTTTTGATCCCGAGCAGGGAGGCAAATTCGCTCTGAGTGTAATTATTCTCCTCTCTTACTTCTTTAAAGTGCTTAATTTCAATAGATCCGGGTGTGCCCATGTTTTTTTAATTAGGAATAATTCCAAAATTTAATCAAAAATATTGGATTTAATCCTATTTAGCTATAAAATCTTAGAAAAATTTAGGAATTGCTATATCTGTCCTTAAAGCCTAATAACCGCAATGCGTTCAAAACAACTACTACGGTAGAACCTTCATGGAACACGACGGCGATACCAATATTGGCCCAGCCAAAAATGGTAGCCGGCAGGAGCAGCGCCACAACCCCCAGGCTAATCCAGAGATTCTGCCGGACGATCTGCTGGGACTTACGGCTTAATGCAATGGCAAAAGGAAGGATCTCAAGCTTATCGGCCATCAGAGCTATATCGGCCGTTTCCAGCGCCACATCGCTACCCGCGGCTCCCATGGCAATTCCCACGGTACTACTGGCCATAGCCGGGGCATCGTTCACCCCATCTCCTACCATGGCGATCTTGGATTCTTCTTTCTCAAGCTGTTTTATACGCTCCACTTTTTCCTCCGGCAAAAGACTACCGAAGGCCTGGGTTATCCCGATTTCAGAGGCCACCGCATCGGCCACCTTCTGGTTATCACCGGTAAGCATGATCATCTTCTTAATACCAATCTTTTTAAGTTTTGCCAGGGTAGGTTTTGCAGCCTCCCGGGGCGTATCCATAAGTCCCAGAATTCCGCTAAACTCTTTATTATGCTGAACAAGCATAACCGTTTTCCCTTCTTTCTCGAGATTTTCAACTTTTTGTTTCACTTCTGAAGGCACCCCACCAGATTCATTATAAAGTTCAAGGTTTCCAATTCTAAGCATGGAACCATCTACCTCGCCCTTAATTCCTTTTCCCTGGATAGCTTCAGAATGCCTCACTTCCGGAATCCCGTTCTGAACCTCCATTCTTTCTTTCCCGTCACGAACCACAGCCCTGGCAAGGGGATGGTTACTGGAACTTTCAAGAGCTATCACATTTCTGAGAAAGGCATCATTAGAAAGTCCGTTTAACAGAACAAGGTCGGTTAGCTTTGGCTTACCTTCGGTTAGGGTACCTGTCTTATCAAAGGCAAGGGCCCGTAAGGTCCCCAGATCTTCCAGGGGTTTGCCACCTTTTACAAGGACTCCTCCCCTGGCCGCCCGGGCAATTCCGCTTAAAACGGCTGAAGGAGTTGAAATGGCCAGCGCACAGGGACTTGCGGCTACCAGTGCAGCCATGGAACGATAAAAACTTTGAGACCAGCTCTCATCGATCACCAGGAATGCAAAATTGAGCAGTATTACCAGCGTAAGCACGGCGGGTACATAAAATTTTTCAAAATTATCGGCGAGCAGTTGCGTAGGCGATTTCTTCTCCTGGGCTTCCTGTACCATGGTGATAAGCCGGTTAAGCGTAGAATCCTGGGATTCCTTGATCACTTTTATTTCTATGCTGCTATCTCCATTAATGGTACCGGCATAGACTCTGCTCTTTTGAGGAATTTCCTGGTCTGAGGCATATTCCTTATCAGGATCACTTACCGGCTCTTTATCTACCGGGATGCTTTCACCGGTAATGGGAGCCTGGTTGATACTGGGACTTCCACTCAGAATGACACCATCGGCAGCTACCGTTGTATTAGGCTGGATCCTGATGATATCACCTACTTTCAGTTCTTTAATGCTCACCTCAACATAATCATCTCCCTGCTTCCTAAGGGCTTTTTTGGGTGACAGTTTAGTAAGGGATTCTATAGATTTCCTCGCCTTGTCCATAGCAAGATGCTCCAGGGCATGGCCCAGGCTAAAAAGGAATAAAAGCAGGGCACCTTCTGCCCACTTATCCAGGAAAGCCGCACCTACTGCCGCTACCAGCATTAAAAAATCAATTTGAAAACGGGCATGGGAGAGTTCCTCAATGGCCAGCCTTACAGTATAATAGCCTCCGAAAAAATAAGATATAAGATAGGGAATGAGTACATAGATAAAATTCAATTCCCCAAACACATCCAGTAAAAACCCGGTAAGTAGAAATACCCCGCTAAGTATTGCGAAGATCAGTTCGGTTCTTTCTCCAAATACCCCATCGGTCTGAGGTTTGCAGCATCCGTGATTATGATTAGCAGACATTGTGCTTATTTGTTTTGTTTTCCAGTATAGCTTTTAGATCGGGCGCAATTTCCATAGGCCTGAGCGGAGGCACATTTGCACCACCAGTATTTCCAACAGGGATAAGACCTATAAAAGATTTCAAGCCTCCAGCCAGAAGCCTGGGGATCTGCCCTGTCACTTCTTTAAGATTCCTTTTCTTCAATCCAAACCTGAGCATTAACCAGTGTGAATAAGTATGCTCAACGGGATAGGCCTGCCCAAGTACATGGCTCCTTTCCAGGGAATACCAGGCAGTGTGGTAATCTTTATTTCTTAAATGCTCCCGGTAACGAAGAATTTCTTCCTTATAATGAACCCTGATATGTTGAGGCATGAAAAAAGGCATCTTTATACTGTTTAATTCCGGACTAAGATACGCTGAAAAACATGCAACTTAAGTGCATTATTTCCTATTGCATTTATCACAGGTACCTTTAAGCACAAGATTCATATCCTGGGTTACAAAACCTTTTGGAAGGCTTATATGAGGGATCTTATGATCTGTAAGACAGACGGTCTCATTACAGCTTGTGCAGTGGAAGTGAAGGTGAAGATCCTGGGAATTGCCTTTCTGATTTTCGGGTTCGTCCAAAGCATATTTGGCTACCCCGGTACCATCATCTATCTGGTGCACCAGCCCGTTCTTTTCAAAAGTCTTAATAGTGCGGTAAAGAGTGGTACGTTCAGATTTATCAAAACCCGATTCTATATCGTTCAAAGTAACCGCTACATTCTTTTCATGCAGGAATTTGTACATAAGCAGCCTTATCGCCGTAGGACGGATATGATGTTGCCTCAGAAGTCTTTCTATTTTATCCATAACCTCAGAAAAGTTAAACAAAGTTAGGTTGAAAAGGGCAAATAAAAAACCACTCCTAAAAAAGGTAGCGGTTCAGTTCAAATCCTGTAATTGGACGGAAGTTACTCCACGCAGCAGGTACATACCTTAACCCGGGTGAGCTGTAGTTTTTGTTTAGCAGAGGTAATGGCTAGATTAGAATTGGGAAACATACCTATATAAATCCTTTGCAGAACATCAGGAAGAGCCTTACAATCCTCTGAATGAACCATAATTACACCTTGTGTATTAGTATTCTTACCGGAATAATAAAATTTCATGCGGCAATTTAGGCCGATCCCTGATTACCCGGTGATAGATTTCAAAAAATTTTTAATGTTTTTAACCAGGACGTGTTATATCCTGTCCCGGGGAAAGACCGGAAAAATATATCATTTGGAAAACCACATATTATGAACTGAATTTAAGCACCAGATATACCGAAAGAAGAATGCTGCACAATAGCCAAATGAATTGAAATATTTTAGAATAACTCTTCACCATAACCCAGGGGATTATAAATAATCTTATACTACACTTCAAAAACCAAATATATAGGTATACTGAACCACAATAAATAGGGATTTTCCTGTATAAACAATTGTTAAAAAAAATCCCGGGTTTAAACCCGGGATTCAGAGATGGTAGTTGTACCGGAAGAATCGATCTGTTAGCCTCCCGTCCTGTTCAATTCTTCCAGATTCTCTGGACGGGAATTCTTCATGTTTCAAATTTTGATCTTCCTGACTTAAGATGAAAGCTTCGCCTTTTTCAATTAAATTCTGCAGAAAGCTACCTTTATAACTTCATCGAAAATTTGGAGTGGCTAATCAAACTAACGAATAACATAAAACTGAATTTTTGACACAACTTCATCGTATTAAAACCCCCGGCTACGGCCAGGGGTCACCATCATGAAAGGAGAACTAATTACTGCCCTCCAGCTCTGTTCAGTTCTTCCAGATCGTCATTACGACGAACCTGGGTATTCTCCTTATTAGAGCTTAGGTTATATCTGAGGTTAAGGCTAATTCCACGGTTCCCCATATACTGATTTATATAGGTCGTATTCCCGTTAAATTCAGAATCACCGGTCACATCCATGGTTTTAAATATATCATCTGCACTTAAGGTAACATCCAGCCTCTCGTTCATAAAGCTCTTTTTGATCCCAAGATCCAATCCAAACCTGTCTTCTATACGGTAAAGGCCATAAGCTACCGGTCCCTGGTACAAAGCATTCATTTCCAGGCTCAGATCCATTGGCAGATTCACTCTGTGAGTAGATTGTGCCATAAAGAATAACTGGTTATTTTCTGCCTCCACTCCGTCAATATTTATATCATACCGGTTATCTGCAAAAACAATGGTGTTGGTGGCATTCCATTCCGGGAGGATCTGGACAGGAGCCACAAGGGTAGCGCTTAGACTGGTGTAGTTATCCATATTCCTGATTCCAAAGGCCGTTTCACTGGTTACTGGATCCTGGAGAGGGATCTCACCTATATAATCTTCAGTCACATCATACCCCAGGATTAGGTTGTATTTTCCAAAAAAGGTCTGGGTAAGTTTAAAAGAATTAGTGAATTGAGGCTGAAGATCCGGGTTTCCGGTAATATAAGTATAAGGATCTATGTAAAAAATAAACGGATTAAGCCTGTCATAATCGGGTCTTAAGATCCTTCGATTATAGGCATAATTCAATTTATAGTTCTTACTTACAGTCTGTTCAAGACTCAGGCTGGGAAATAACTCCAGATAATCTCTTTCAGTGGTCTGATCCATAGTTGCTGAAATCCCCTTCGCTTCAGTCTGCTCCAGTCTGAGACCGGCATTAAGTCTGAATTTATCACTCAGTTTACTGCTGAAACTCGCATAGGCCGCATAGATATTCTCTTCATACCTGAATTGATTACTTCTTGAAGGATCGAAGGCGCGCCCCCCATTTTCCTGAATAAAGAAATCAAGATCACTTTCTGAAATCACATCACTGGCTTTCAAACCAAGTTCTAATTGAGAATTTTCAGATAAGGCAGTGCTGAAATCGAGTCTCGCTGAAAAGATCTCATAATCTGAAAGACTGTTACTGAATAACTGCTCGTTTTCTTCGTTATTATTTTGATTGAATGAATAAGTATTGTTAAAGCTGGATTCCGAATCCCTGCTAAGGCTTACATAATCTACGTTTGCAGAAAGAGTGGTACCCACCGTATCCAGTTTTGCGTCATAATGCAGGTTTATCCTGTTATTATTAAAATCTTCCTGAATATTGTTAAGCGCTACTATATTGGTGGTTTCATTTATTTGCAGATTGTTAACGGTACCAAACGAATTCCAGTCATTTTCCATATCCTGATAGGTAAGGTCTGCCATTATCCCAATAGTATGATTATCATTGATACTATAATCTGTGCCTATGCGCAATGTTGGAGTCAAGAAAGTTTTATCGTCCTCAGCGTTCTGCTCCAGAAAAGCCGTCTGCTCTCCTCCGGAGGTAAAGCCCCTGGTAAGGTATTGATCCCTGATTCTTCCCCTTCTTCTTACGTCCAGATTCAGAAAGGAGTTCCAGTTTCCTTTCTTATAATTAATATTGGTTCCAAAATTATAAGCGTTGATTTGGTTATATTCATAACCTCCATACATGCTTCCATTAAGTCCGCTAAGGGTATTCTTCTTTAATTTTATATTCAGTATACCCGAAGTGCCTGCAGCATCATATTTCGCAGACGGATTAGTGATCACCTCGATGCTTTCGATGTTTTCGGCAGACATTCCTTCTAATAGTGTTTTTAATTCCTGCTGGGACAGATAGGTTAACCGCCCGTCTATCATAACGGAAACCCCACTTTTCCCATTCAGTTGAAAATTGCCGTCCTGATCTACCGCCACACCCGGAGCTCGTGATAATACTTCAAAAGCAGAACTTCCTGCTGCCAGCGCAGTACCTTCCACCCTTACATTAAGGTTACCACCTTCCATAGTTATCTTGGGCCTCCAGGTTTCGATCATCACTTCATTTAACATGGTAGATTCTTCCTTCATGGTAATAGCCCCAAAATCCCGGCTAAAAGCCGGTCCCTCAACCTCAAACCTACTACTAAATGTGGAAGAGTAACCTATTGCGCTAAATCTAAGAAAGTAGTCGCCGGGCTTTGGAGCTTTAAATTCAAATTTTCCGTCTATATCTGTGGTAGATCCCGTTACCACCGTAGAATCCTGTATTTTCATCACCGCTACGGTGGCAAAAGGAATTGTAACCTCATCCTGATCTAACAGTGTTCCGTTCAAAGTTCCTCTTTGCGAATTCTGGGCAAAAAAGGAACAACTGAATAATAAACCTAATACCGTAAATATTGTTTTTTGATACAATCTCATCTCTTTAATTTTTTGTAGTTAATACTAATTTTTGGTTTGCTAACGGGACAAATATGGCCACATATGAAGCCCACAGAAAGCTGAAAAAGATGAACCGGGATATAAGGGAGTTGAAAATGGATATGTGATAAATGAAATGGAAATGGAATTCCTGAAAAATCACAACATTGCCTTTCAGTAAGTTGCAGGACATGAAAACATCAGGAGTAGAGAAAAAGCATTTTATTTTTTACTTTTACCCGGTAAGAAAAATCTACACTATAAAAGAAAAGCTTTCAGATAAGGATTCTCCGGAAGGAAAAAAGTTGAGATCTAATTTCCAGGTAATACTGGAAAAAGTAGGGATCGCAGCAGGGCTTACGCTACTCATCTATTATACGGTCTTTTACGTCTATTTCGGAAAACTGTACTGGGTAACAAAGGAGGCCATGCTTGAAATGAGCCTGGAATTTGCATTTCTGCTCTTACTGTTTATGACTCACCGCCAAATTGCAAAAATATTCAGCAAAAGCGTCCTGGAGAAAGTTCATCCTGCCATTAAACGTACTTTGGAATTGATTACCGTGATCTTAACAGCAATGATCCTACACTATCTGATAGATTATTATCCGCTTACACTATTATATGATGAACAGGAATTCCCTCCTGTAAATGTTAGAAACGGCTACGTTATAAACGTAATAGTTGCTCTTTTCTTTTACTATTTTGTGGAAACACGAAAAAGGGAACGACAATTACAGAAAGAAAAACTTCGGTCTGCCAGGTTACAGAAAGAAAATTTCCAGGCCCAGCTGGAGAGCCTGAAGCAGCAGGTAAACCCTCATTTCCTCTTTAACAGCCTTAATGTTCTGGGATCACTGGTGTACAGTGATCAGGATAAGGCGGTAGATTTTATCAGAAAACTTTCAGACCTCTACCGCTCTTACCTGGATCATGGTGCAGAGATGCTTATAAGTCTGAAAAAAGAGCTGGAGGTTTGCCAGGCCTATACCTATTTGCTTGAAACCCGCTTTGGAGATGCTGTTCAATTTGAATTCAAAATCCCTGATGACAAACTATCCCTTTTATTACCTCCCGGTTCCCTGCAGATGCTTATAGAAAATGCCGTTAAGCATAATGGCTCCACTACTTCCAGACCCCTGAAGGTTGAAATACTAACTGAAAATGATTCCCTGGTAGTGCGGAATGGCCTCAATCCAAGAAAGGAAAAGATCATTTCAACCAAAACCGGGCTTGAGAATATCAAAAACAGGTACCGTTATCTAACCGATGAACAGGTGAAGATTGAAAAATCTGAAAATGAATTTATGGTAAAACTTCCACTCCTTAAAGTAGAAGATTATGAGAATAGTGATTATTGAAGATGAGGTTTTTGCTGCAGAAGCTCTTCAGAAAATTATTTTAAAGTTACGGCCGGAAACAAAGATTATGGCAAAACCTGCTTCTATAGAAGAAGCAGTAGAATGGTTCAGCAATAATGAGATGCCCGATCTTATATTTTGTGACATACACCTTTCAGACGGCAGTAGTTTTGAGATCTTTAAACAGGTAGAAATTAAGTGTCCGGTAATTTTCACCACGGCTTATAATGAATATGCCATTGAAGCCTTTAAGGTTAACAGCGTGGATTATTTGCTAAAACCGCTGAAACAGGAGGAAATACTCCGGGCCATAAAAAAATATGAAGAGCTTAAACAAAGTAGTCTGGGTGAGGAATTACAAAACCTTCATAATCTTATTCAGAATCAAGGTCCTGGCTCGCATTCAAAGAGTAAGTCCCGCTTTATGGTGAAAAGCGGACAAAGCATCAAGACCATCCCGAGCAAGGAAGTTGCTTATTTCCTGGCTGAAGACGGTATAGTTCTGCTAGTGAACTTCCAGGGCAACAGATATGCTGTGAATTATACGCTGGACCAACTGGAAGAACAACTGGACCGGAAAATGTTTTTCAGGGCTAACCGTCAGTTAGTGGTACATATCGAAGCGGTGAAGGAGGTACACCCTTATTTTAAGGGAAGACTTCAGTTAAGACTTCAACCTGCTTCACAAAAAGATCATATTATTAGCAGCAGTAAGGCTTCAGACTTCAAGGAATGGCTGGATCTTTAAAGAATCTCCAGTTTAAAAGTGTATAAACCAGTAGCCCAGGAAAAACACGAAAGATAATAAGAGTCCTCCAAAAACCATCATAAGTCCCCTGTTCTCTGATCTTATCTCGGAAACTCCCCTGGTAAGGAACTCCCTTTCAAGCTTATCAAGGTTCAAATAATTGGTGAGCCCCATATCCATGGCTATTCTACCTTTTGCGGTGAGCCTGATCCTGCCCTTGCGGTCAATGATTATGAGTTCATTCTCCCTGAGTTCATTAATGAACTTAACACAGGACTCCTTTCTCAAATCGGCTACAAGCATTCCGTCCTTACAATTCTGATAGATTTTATCTTCCACATTCACCTTAACAAAATTTTAACTCTCTAACAGGCCGGCAATTAACTAATTTTTACCCTGTTGTCAAAATTTGTTTCTGGGTGATTATGTTAAATTTTTCTGTTAAGGAAAACTCCTTATTTCAGATAGATAAGTCGCAAATAAATATTAAGATCTGAGGCGTTTCAGGATATACCTGGTGACGTAAATTCCGCCATCATCATCTTCCCCGCTATAACTTTCCACCCCACTGTTCACAAATACCAGTTCCCAGCCCTGCTCCGATAGTGAATTAAGTTTTGAGGTCACCACTGCGTCGTTGGCAGCTATGTTCTGAAAACGGATACCTCCCATATTGAAAAAATTGAGCAGTTTGGTCTCCTCAAAATTCTTAAGCCTGATCTCTCCACGATCAGATTTATTCCTTTCGTCATTCTCTCCGCTGCGTTCTGAAGTGAACTCTTTATAGTCCCGTGTTTCTTCTGAACTTATCATTCTTGAACGCCCGAGTCCGTTAGGGATTATAGATTCAACCACGGTAATGGTCTTATATTCAAAAGTCTGGGCAAAACAAAGGTTTCCAGCATAAAGGAAGAACCCGGCAATTAGAAGTGCTTTTTTCATTTTTATAAACTTTGGAAAAACACATCTAAATAAACTGAAAATTGAATTCGAAGATTTTCTTTGTGAAGAAATTAACTAAAGAAAAGTTCCTTTAAAAAGATCTCTTTGTAATAAAACTTTGTCTTAATTCTGATAACACCACTTCCCAGTTAACAGAAGGATCTATAAAGCTGATTTTTTTATCATCTTCTGTTCTTTGCTTTAATATTTCCAGGGTGAGCCTGTTTCTGTAAAAATCTGCTATTACCAGTTTACATATCTCACTGAATGCCTCAGCCTGTTCATTGACCTCATTATTCATCTTCACAGGATCATTTTCCCATTTAGCGGAAGCATATTCTTTAATAGACATAAATACTTCGGGATGATCTTTTTCCAGTTTTTCAGCGTCCTTTGAAAGTTTCTGAGCAGTCATACTAAAAGACATCAGCAGAAATAATCCGAAAATTAAACTTTTCATAATTCCATGTTTTTTGATTGTCTATTTAAAGTACTGTAAATAAGTATCTTATAAAATTAAATGCACCAAATAGGGGAAAAATCCCCCTTCCTTTTTTCCACGACAAAAACAAAAAAGCACTTCCGTTTTGAGTCTTTTTAAATTAAACCCACATAAAGCATAATGTTCTTATTTCCAGCTATATTCCCAGGGTTATGAAGCAGGTAACCAAATAATTCCCCTATTCAATGGAATGATTTGGCGCAAATCTTCCGAAGTTCGGAACAAAACAGGAAGGATTAATCGGCTTCTTATTATAAGGTTACTGCACAGATATGGACATAAGCATCTAATCTACATCCACTTAATAAGAATAATGACTCAGAGAAATTTTCTGCTTTTTTAAGCATCCATAACTTTTTTATTCATGCTATTATGATAAACATCATTTTTTGAAGGCGGGGTGGGTCATACTTTTGCTATTGAAATTGAACGATATTAGAGAGTTTTAATTCCTTTAAGCTTTTTGATCATGAAGAATATCCTAATCGCAACCGACTTTTCCAAAGAGGCATATTGCGCTCTTTATTATGCGACCCAGCTCTTCAGGGACGACGATGCCAGGTTCTATATTTCCAACTTTTACGGGGATGAGATCCATACTTCGGTATATAGCATCGTTAATGAAGAGGAGTTCAAAAAAGCACCGAGGCTAAAGATGAGATCTGAGGCAGGCTGTACCGAGACCTTTCATCAGATAATCCGCGATACGGAATTAGACCAGAACAGGTTCGAGATCATAAGTTCAGAGAGAAAACTCATAAAAGGCATAGAGAATACCATAAAAGAAAGAGATATAGACCTGGTGATCATGGGAACCAAAAAGCATCATGGCACGCTTCAAAGCATCTATGGTACCCATACCACCAAACTTATTGAGAAAGCTATTTCCTGCCCTATCCTGGTAATTCCGCGGGAACTCGATTATACGCCTCCGCTTAATATCGCTTTCGCAAGTGAACTAAGCCGAAGCTTTGAAGAGAACAGTTTCAGGCTGCTAAAACACCTGGCTAAAAGATTCGGTTCCAGTATCACGGTGGTCTACGATGGTGAAGAAGGAAGCCTTAGCAAAGAACAGTGGAAGAATTTCAATGAGCTGAAAGCCTATTTTGGAGATGTGCCCGTGCA
The DNA here is from genome assembly GCF_022410465.1 of Christiangramia crocea. GTDB lineage: Bacteria > Bacteroidota > Bacteroidia > Flavobacteriales > Flavobacteriaceae > Christiangramia > Christiangramia crocea. The sequence continues at coordinate 124,880 of NZ_JAJSON010000012.1, forward strand.
CCTTGAATATTCGTTCACGCATATCGAGATCTCCCGGACGCTTGCAGAATTTGTAAAGAACCATGATATGGATCTTCTTAGCATGATCTACTACAAACACGGCTTTACCGAAAACCTATTCCGTGAGCCCGTGGTGGAAAATATAGACAGGCATCTGTCCTTTCCTTTTCTTATACTTCCGGCAAAATCCTAGTCGGCCAAAAAACCGGAAGTATTCAAAATCTTCCCGGGATGTCCCGGGAAGATTTTATTAACAGCAAATCCCGTTTAAAGCCTCTAAAAATGGAACAGAACACAGATGTATATAAATAAAAAAGGCTGCCGGAAATTACCGGCA
>NZ_JAJSON010000013.1 GCF_022410465.1 Christiangramia crocea
GCGGCAAATTGCCGCGCTTTTTTTATTCCTAAGCAACTTGAATTTACTGAACTTCAGCAGTCTCCTCTTCTTTCTTAGTTTCTGCCTGTTCAGTTAGATAACTGTATTCCCTGGCATAATCCAGCATCTGCTCTTGGAATGATTCCGGTTGAGTCACTTTTATAGCTGTGATCTCTCCGTTCTCATCCATTTCCGGAACGAGAACGGGATTTACAAATCCGCTATAAGGGGCTGATTTAAACGCTGCATTCCTTTCCAGCACTTCCTTATGTAATTCCTGGTCTACCTTTACTCCATAATTTTCCACCAGGTTCTTAACAGCTTCATAATCCCCTTCAGATTTGATCCTTTGGGTTTCTCTTAATAACTCTCCAAAAAGTTCTCTCAGCTTCTGGTAGTCTTTAATATTGTAATAAATCTTACCGTCTTTCTGAACTTTTTCGATCACTCCTTCTTCTTTTCCTTTCTCAAATGCCCATGCACTAACCCACTGACGGTTTCTCATATGAGCCTCCTCAATATCCGCTCCCGGCTCGATTCTCACCAATTGCGTCATCAATCCGTTCCGGATATAATCGTTATAGGCAGCTTTTCCCAGTTTTTCCACATCATCGGTAAGGCCCAGTTCTTCGAGCTTTGGATCCATAAGGTAATATAAACCTACAAGATCTGCACGCCCTTCTTCCAGGGTTGAAGCATAGCTCTTGAGTGTCTCTTTAGTGGTTCCCACACCGGGATTCAGTTGACCAGAAGCATGACCTACCACTTCGTGAAGCGCGGTATGAAGTTTATCAGCATCTTTGCCGTATTCTTGCGAAAGAGAGATCTCTTCCTCATCATGAGCAAATTCTTTAAGCTTTTCTGATCCGCCCGCATTTTCATAGGCGCTGATTATATTCCCAAGAGAGACTGACTTACTTCCATGAGTTTTTCTAATCCAGCTTGAATTCGGCAGGTTAACGCCGATTGGCGTACTTGGAGAAGCATCTCCGGCCTCACCTGCAACGATCACGGTTTTATAGGTCACTCCAACCACCGAATCTTTCTTGTGCTCATCCTGAATAGGCGAGTTATCCTCAAACCACTGAACGTTCTTCTCCACTACGCTCATCTTTTCAGACATATCAAAATCCTTGATCTGAACGATAGTTTCATAAGAACCGGTGTACCCCATTGGATCGTTATATACTTCTATAAAACTGTTTATATAATCTATATTCCCTTCGGTAGCTTCTACCCAGGCAACATTATACTCGTCCCAGGTTTGAAGATCCCCGGTCTTATAGTATTCAATAAGAAGTCCTAGTGCATTTGCCTGTTTTTCATTTTCGGCAACACCTTTAGCTTTCTCAAGCCAAGAAACAATCTCATCTATGGCATCACCATAAAGTCCGCCACTTTTGTATACTTTCTCAACTAACTCACCATTCTCCTTAACCAGTTTCGTGTTAATTCCGAAGGCAAGAGGCTTCTCCGGATTTGGAGATTTTTTTGCCGCATAGAACTTTGTCACCTCTTCGGTAGTTATACCTTCTCCGTAGAAATTAACAGCTGAACCTTCCACAAGGCCTTTTGACTCATCCAGATTTACCTTTTTCATATCCTTATCATTGAAGATCACTTCATAAGGTTCCCCACTAATCTCGGTATTGGTAGCTTCCAGCAGGCTGTTGAAATATTCTTTACTGAATTCCGGCTTCAACTTATCATTAGAGTAATGATGATGAATTCCGTTAGAGAACCAGACTCTTTTCAGGTAAGTTTCAAAAGCTTTCCATTCATCAGATTCTTTATCGCCTTGGTAATTCACGTAAATATTCTCAAGAGCCTCACGAATCTCAAGGTTATGCTTATAGTTCTGATCCCACATGATATCCCTTCCGGCAAGTCCGGCCTGGGTAAGATAGTAGACCAGTTTTTGTTCTTTCAGGCTAAGGTTTTCCCAACCCGGAATCTGGTAACGCAGGATCTTAAGATCTGCAAATTCATCTACCTTGTATTCAAAATTTTCAGAAGTGGCTACTTCTTTTGGATCGGTTTCCTGTGAATCATTGCTATCACAGGCAATAAAGGTCATTGCCGATGCCAGCAAGACCATACTTAATATTTTCTTCATGGTTTGTAAAAATTTGGTATACAAAGTTAACAAAACGGCGAATCAAATCTTAATAAAATCTGATTCGCCGTTTGGATTCCTGATTGGTTAAAAGATCCCTTCGGCTTTGCCTCCGAACGACTTTTAGAATTCATTTCTCCCATTGGTCGAAATGACCTTATCCTACCTAATTGTTCCTACTCATTTCAGTAAAATATTTATAGAACCATGGAATAGTCTCTATTCCCTTCAGGTAATTCCATACTCCGAAATTCTCATTTGGCGAGTGGATGGCATCGGTATCCAATCCAAAACCCATCAGGATGATCTTGCTTTTCAATTCTTTTTCAAATAGTGAAACGATAGGGATACTACCTCCGCTTCTCTGCGGAATTGGAGTTTTCCCAAAAGTTTCTTCATAAGCTTTGCTCGCGGCCAGGTATCCTATGGTATCTATTGGTGTTACATAAGGATAACCGCCATGATGTGGTTTCACTTCAACTCTTACCCCTTTGGGAGCAATACTTTCAAAATGTTTTTTGAACAGTTCAGTGATCTCTTTCCAGTCCTGATCAGGCACCAGTCTCATGGATATCTTAGCGAAGGCTTTTGAAGGAAGAACGGTCTTGGCACCTTCGCCTATATAACCTCCCCACATTCCGTTCACATCTAAGGTTGGGCGAATAGAACCTCTCTCCAGGGTAGAATACCCCTTCTCGCCGTAGACATCATCAATATCAAGCTTTTCCTTATACTCCTCAAGATCGAAGGGAGCTTCGGCCATTTTCTTTCTTTCTTCATCCGAAAGGTTCTCTACTTTATCATAAAAACCGGGAATAGTGATATGATTGTTCTCATCGGTAAGCGAAGCGATCATCTTACTTAATACATTCAGCGGATTGGCCACGGCTCCACCGTAAAGTCCCGAATGCAGATCCCTGTTGGCCCCGGTCACTTCAACCTCCAGATAGGAAAGTCCACGAAGACCAGTTGTTATTGAAGGTACATCCTTAGCGATCATTCCCGTATCTGAGATCAGGATCACATCATTTGTGAGTCGGTCCTTATATTCTTTTATAAACCATTCCAGATGTTCGCTACCAACTTCTTCCTCCCCCTCTATCATGAATTTTACATTACATGGCAACTCATCATTTTGGGTCATATATTCAAGAGCCTTTACATGCATGAACATCTGGCCCTTATCATCACAGGCTCCCCTTGCAAAAATGGCCCCTTCAGGATGTATCTTCGTCTCTTTTATCACAGGTTCAAAAGGCGGTGAATCCCAAAGATCCAGCGGATCTGGCGGCTGCACATCATAATGTCCATATACCAGTACCGTTGGTAAAGTTTTATCGATTATCTTCTCCGCATAAACCACGGGATGACCCGGTGTATTACATACCTCAGCAAGATCACAGCCAGCATCAAGCAGATTCTCTTTAACAGCCTCGGCCGTTTTCAGCATGTCACTTTTGTATGCCGGATCTGCACTAATGGAAGGAATCTTCAGTAGTTCCCTCAATTCTGCAAGGAAGCGTTCCTTATTTTTTTCTAAGTATACTTTTATTGAATCCATTAATTTTGATTTCAGGTTTGCGTAAAGTTACTAAGATATCATTGGAAAACTATAACCATATTTTGGTCTCTTCCTGATCCTGCAATAAATTCTTTCATGTTTCAGAAAACTCTAAAAAAAATCAAAACTTCTGAAAATCAGGACCTGGAAAACCCCGAATTTAGGCTAATAATTTTTTCGATCATTTTTTTCAATATTTTCTCATATCACTATTTGATTTTTAAAAACTATATTTATATTTGCACCCGCTTAAGTAATTAAGCAGGGTTTACAACGAGTCCTAAGTGTTGTAAAACTTAAAATGCGGGCGTGGTGGAATTGGTAGACACGCTAGACTTAGGATCTAGTGCCGCAAGGTGTGAAGGTTCGAGTCCTTTCGCCCGCACAACAAGAGAAAAGCCGACTTTAACGAGTCGGCTTTTTTTATTTCAGGTACAACATAGGTACAACACCTTTACAAACTCTTTCTCTCTATATTTTTTCATGTCAAATTCAATTATTTGCTTACATATTTTATTGAAAAATTAGAAATAGCTAATAATTAAATTACGGGAGCCTAAACTAACATCAAATCATCCAACTTATCTTTTTATGGACTGTCGCATTTCTATATTCTAAGTTCGAAAAATACTTCTTCGTGATTTTTACCTACTAAATAATAAAGCATGTAAATAATAATGGAAAATCAATAGTTGGTTTTCAAGTATACCATTAAACTTACTCTGATTTCAAAGTTTATAAAGGTTTGCCATAATTTTTCTTAATACTTGTATCTAAGTTGTCCCTATTATGGGACGGTGCATTATGTCTTTGATCATTTTTCATTTCATCCGCTTTTATCATCCAGTTTCGCGCACAGGCCTTCCAGTTTGTGATCGGATGTTTTCCATTTAATTTCCAGCCTATGGATTCGTAAAAATTATAGAATTTTTTAGCCTCCAGGGTACTTCTATTTTTTCCATCGAAATATTTAATAACTACCTGTTCATTTTTTGGACATGTTTGTTTAAAAGAGTTTATAATATTTTTATTCTTATGTTTATTAAAAGAGACCATTTTTTGGACAGGTACCTGTTCAGAAACTGAACAACTCCTGTCCATTTTTTGATCATGTAGTGTATCAAATCTGAACATCTCAACGAGTGAACCAGTTTGCGGGTTATGTGAGGCGCTATGTTGAAGATACCCCCACTTTTTTAAATCCTGAAGTAGTTTGTGATAAGTAGTCCGGGAACGTATTTTGGCCAGCAACATTACCTGTTTTCTGTTGATCATGAGGGTTTCCGGAAAATGTTTTTGATTCCATAATTCAAAAAAGGCCAGGTATAAGCTGCGATGTGAAGACGAGATATTGTCATCCTCGAAAAATTTCCGCAAGACCCCATTCAGATGACGTATGTAGTTGACCTCACTCACTTTTTTATGTTACCAGATTTGTATATTGATTAGCTTCCCGATATATTTTCTGAAAATCCAATTTTTGCTTGCTAATCGTGATATACATGATATTTTGATTTAAGGTGGTTTATTTCAGAAGTGGTCAGAGCCAGTTTCCAATAGGGTTTTCCGAAACTGGGTTTCACCTCTTTAAGTCTGCCCAGGACTTTTCGGATGTCGTTGTGATCGATCTCAGGTTTGGTTTTCGAAAGTGAAGGCTGGTTTTTGGTTAAATTCTTAAAAGCTTCCTCAAACGAATGGTTCACCTTCTTTTTAGATTGAGCCGGCAATTCTTCAAAGATTGCCTGTAGCATTCCTTTGGTAGGAAGAGTTTGGTTCTGTTCAATATCCCGGATAATAGCGATCAGGGCATTGATACGTTTTTTCATTGCTGCTTCCAGGGTTTGCATTTTGGGTCCCATATTCTCTGATGGCGATATATTGTTTCCCTCAAAAAAATCGAGCATGAGCAGTAAGGTCATCGATTGGGATTGACCAATTTCACGACTGTATTTTCGGAATTTATTCGCTACCGAACTTTTAATTTTGAAGGTAGCAAAGCCTTCTTTTTCATATCCTTTATCCATTTTTTAGTAAAAAATTAGCCTGTTTATGGGGTCTGCGAGTATTTTTTAGTAAAAAACTTTCTGCTCTTTCTTCTTTATCAATTAATTTGACTTCAGAACCATTCATTTGATTACATCTCAAATGAAAAATTAACTGTAACATCGCAGCGCGTGTTACCCTCTTGCTATACCATTTCGTCCCGCTGGCGGGACAAAATTTTCATACAGGTTGGTTTGCACTAACTGTTATTTTTTAAGTTATACAAGGAGATTTTAAAAGACCAAAGGCTTCTTCTATTTTAAGAGTTTTGGTGAAATAGAATTATTAAAAATTCATTGTTTCGGATAAATCATCGAGAATTCGGAAAATAAAAAAAGGTGATCTATACAGACCACCTTTTTAAATTGGGACAAAAAAGGATCATAGCATCCCTTCATCGGCGAAGGAGTAGTAGTCACGATCGGAAGTTAAGATCAGGTGATCGAGGAGTTTGATATCAAAATAACTGCAGGCTTTCTGGATCTTGCTAGTTATTTTTTTATCGGCAAAACTTGGTTTTAAGGTACCGGAAGGGTGGTTATGCGCTACAATTATGGATGTTGTAAGGCTTTTGAGTATTACGCCAAATAGGATACGAATATCTACCAATGTTCCGGTAATTCCACCCAAAGAAACCTGATACACTCCTTTGACTTTATTTGAGTTGTTTAAAAGTAAAACTTTAAAACATTCCTGAAGTTCGATCTGGTATTTGTTCCAGGTGCGGTATAGTAGCTCAAAAGCACTCAGGGAAGAGGTGATTTTAGGTGCTTCACTTAATTTAAAGTTCCCCTGATATTTTATCGATATTTCATTAACTTTAGTTTTCATTTTACTCTTAATGTTAAATAGGTAGATGTAAAAAGAGGGCGTGAGGTGAGATCAACGCCCTCTGTTTTTCTACGAATCTGATTCATTCGCATTTTTGGCATTCCCTAAAAGAAGGATTTCATTAGCTACCACTTCGGTAACATATCTTTTTTCACCTTCGTTAGTTTCATAGGATCTGGAAGTTAATTTTCCCTCAATGGCAATTTCTTCTCCTTTACCGACGTATTGCTCAACGATCTCTGCTGTTTTACCCCATGCTATAATGTTGTGCCACTGGGTATTCTGCACTTTTTCTCCTTTTGAATTTTTGAAGAATTCATTGGTTGCAATGGAGAAGGAGGCAACTTTCTTACCGCTGTCGAGGTTTCTGACTTTGGGAACATTTCCCACATTTCCGATTAACTGAACTTTATTTCTAATAGCACTCATAACGTTTAATATTATGGTCTGTGACCAGACCTGATTAATAAAAATTGATTTACTTTTTATACCCGGAGCTTTTCCCTTTTGATCTTTCGTTCTGATTGCGGATATGTTTCTATGGAGTGATCTCATGACATTCTTATTTGATTTACTTCTTATAGGGCCGTATGCTATTTCCTTTTTTGATGCAGATACAGATTCAGGATATAGAATTAGAGAGGGCTTATAAAAGGGAGTGCGTAGCCGACCGGCTTATGCAGCCCGGCTAACTTCTATATCCTGGTATTTCGCATATATAAAAAAGGAAAGTATACGCACGATTAGAAGGTCAGATAGGAGAAGATGAGTGAATGTGAAGCAGGCTAAAACCAGAATATTTTCAAGAGTTTGAGAATTAGCCCATACCCTAATTAATTGTTGGTAAAATTGAATTATGGAGTTTTTAATATTTTTCCAGTTGTCGATTTATAAATTAGAGATCCTTAACAAGATGGGAATCTGAATCCAGCGAACTTCTTCAAAAATCTTCGAGCTGGAATGAAGCGTTCCAATTTTTCCTTGTATTAGTGGAATGGAAATCGAAATTTGTGAAGGTGTTCAAGATCTTTAAAGAGAGGCGCTTTTCCCCGAATGAAGCTTTTGCGAAATACAGTGGGAATGGGCTGAGCGAGTCTTTAAATGTATAGATAACTGAAAGCATTATTTTATATCCGGTGAGTGACTAGGAATAATTAAACAAGAGAGCCCACGCGCTGTATATGCTAATCGCATTAAAAGAGTGTCCTCGACCTCACCTTGCGGGTGTACAGGCACCCTCCAAACCATAATATCCCCAGAGGCCTTCTTTAAAAGGAAAACGCTCGGGATATACAAAATAAAGTTACCTTTAGTTATTTATCCTCTTGTTAAAAAGCTGTTTTAGAAGACTGCAGTGGTAAATGAAAAAATATTCTCTCCCAGGAAAAACATAATTAATTTCTATAAATTCAATCGTTTGTAAACCTCTTTTTTGTACTTCTCTCCAATAGGTATCCTTATATCTCCTATCAAAATTTTTGTCTTTTGAATACCAGTAATGAAATCAATGTTTACAATGAACGAACGATGGACACGAAAAAATTTAGTGGGAGGAAGTTTTTCCAGGATTTCTTTAAAACTAGATAAAGTCAATAAAGGTTTTTTTGAAGGTCGAATGTGAATTTTCAAGTAATCCTTTAACCCCTCGATATATGCCAGTTCACCGAGATTTACCCTTGTTCTGTCATATTCTGCCTTTATGAATATGAAATCATGTTCTGAAATATTAGATTCCTGGACCGTTTCTTTTCTCCCACCCACTTTCAATTGATGTATGTTTTTAGCCCTGGCAATAGCTTTCAAGAAACGATGAAAAGGAACCGGTTTTATTAAATAATCTGTCACATTTAACTCAAACCCTTCTAATGCATATTGAGAATAAGCAGTGGTTATAATTATCTGAGGTAAATTCTCAATGTTTCTAGCCAGATCTAAACCATTAAGATTTGGCATCTCTATGTCAAGAATTATCAGATCGATCTTATTTTTATTCAAAACATCAATAGCATCCAAAGGATTGGTACAAGCGGCCACCAATTCGACGCCATCCACCTTGCTTAGGTAGGATTCAACTACTTCAATAGCCAAGGGCTCATCATCTATAATTACCACTCTCATTAGCAATCCAAATTAAGAGATAAATTTACAATAAAATTCCCCTCTCCTTCTATGACCTCAAAGGTATGGGCATTAGGATATAAAAGCTCTAACCGCTTCTTGCTGTTCGTTAAGCCAATACCAGAAAAATTATTTCTGCTTTGTTGGCTCTTTAGAAAATTTGAGCAATAAAAATTCAATTGATTGTTGTTAACTTTAATTTGAATTTTGACAACGGAATTTCCCTTTTCGTTTATGCCATGCTTGAATGCATTTTCAATAAACGATATTAAAATTAATGGTTTAATCTTCTGATTTGCAATTTCACCTCTAATTTGGAGGTTAACCCCTGTACTATCCATTAGTCGTAAACGTTGTAATTGAATGTACCTCCGTATGTAATTTAATTCTTTTTCAAGCAATACTATATGATGATTCGTCTCATAAAGCATATATCTCATTAATTCAGATAACGCGATGATTGCCTCCGGAGTATATGGACTTTTTTTCTGAGCTAAAGAGTATATGCTATTTAGAGAATTGAATAAGAAATGTGGATTTAATTGATTCTTCAGAAACTCCAATTCAGAAAGTGCTTTTTGTTGCTCAACTTCTTTCTCCCTTATCCTGTTTTTCACCCATTCCTTATATAATCTTATTGTTGTTCCCGCTATTAAAAAAGCTAAGTTTATTACAACGATCCGCATAATGGTAAGGATCTTGAATAAAGGCGAAATCTCCAGGCTTGAAAATGAATCCCGCAAAATATGTAGCGGTGAAGTAAGTGGCTCCATTAAATATCCAAACAAAACAGATATCGTAACCAACAAAACAGCAGTAATTACATAAAAATTAATACGCTGTTTCAGCAAAAACTGGGGAACAAGAAAGAGATAGTTAAAATAAAACAGGACTAAATAACCAATATATGTCAAGGGAAATCCATACGTGTAAGTTCCCAGAATAAGAAAATCTGGTAAATAATTTACCACCCCTAAAGCCAGCCAGGCAAGGAGGTGCAGAAGAATAATTTTCCCTCGGTGCCATTGAAAAATTTCGTACATCTTTTCTTTATTCAGCACATTTAAATATAATTTGCATTTCCTTTAATTCTGAATATGAGATAGCAGGATTTTCCCCTCGTTCCAGTTTAGATATAACTAAATTAGCAACTTTTTTCGCTTCCCCCTGACTACAAAACGGTTGATTCTGTTCGAGAGAGGGTATATTATTCTGCTGTATTAGAAGCTTTTCTTCTGAAATAATTTTATAACCAAAACCCGAACCATAACCATAGGTTCGCACCTCTAGATTCCTTTCTTCACTACTTTCAGAATGGATCACATGATTTATACCAGAAAAAAGCATAATCAATGAAACAACCACTCCAAAAAGTAAAAAAGAAAAATGAAAAGTAGAACTAAAATTCTTCATGATCTAAATGAAACCCATTGTCCTCTCACTATAAAAAGTGGTACTAACAGTGAAAAGGACGCCGGGTTTCCGCTAACAAATAACTAAAACAACAAATTAATCTTCATCATCATATTCCTGTTGAGGAAATAACTGATATATATCATCCAGGTATATGGTGCCGGATCTTCCCATTCCCACAAAAGATCTGTCCCCTGTACTAAAGCTTATGGCATCCTGTCTCATTACCCCTTCAAGAGGAGTTATTTCTTCCCAATCATCATTCTTTGGGTTATATTCCCAGATGCTGTGGAGTGCTCCACCATGGTACCCAGAGACAATATATCCCAGCCCATGTTGCTCAAATCCTACAGCTCTTGAACGTATAATGTTATAGTCATCATCTTCATCTAAATCCTCCTTTTTGGTGAATATTTCTGTTTCAGGATTGAACATCCAGAAATCATCTTTATAGATCCCATTGCTTTCTCCGGTACCGATATACACCAAACCATCAATAGTAAATGAAGTTCCGGACCTTCTCTTCTCCCCTCCAAAACCAACCAATTCTTCCCATTGGTCGTCCACTGGATCATACTTGTAAAAATCTTTTCGGTCATTATCACCATCGTATCCCGTACCTATATATCCGTGATTTGTCACACCAAATCCTATAGCCTCTCTCCTGACTCCTCCTGCATAATCCGCTTTACGACTCCAACTGTTGGTATTTGTATCATATTCCCAGAAATCACTCAATTCATTATCACCATCATAACCTGTTCCGAGGTACCCTTTATCACCAATAGCAAAGGCCACACCTGCACTCCTGGGAGTTCCAGGAAAGTCTGCTTTCTGAACCCAGAAATTCCCGTCAATGTCATATTCCCAAAAATCCCTCAGATAATCATCTCCATCGTACCCCGTACCCATATATCCTTTACTCCCGATGGTAAAAGAAACTGCATTCGTTCGGGGAATTCCGTCGAATACTGAACGCCTGATCCAGTTTCCTCTTTCAAAATCATCATCATCGTTACTACAGCTTATGCTCAAAATGCTAAGAAGTAACACCGTAAATACTATTTTCATTTTTACCATTTCTCTATATTTTTATTTAAACTTTAATTTGATTCCGGAGGATAAAAATGGATACGGATTCAGTTTAATCGTTGAGAAGGCCTCCCCTTCTTCATTCCTAAGGGAAAACTCATTTTTTAAAAGGTAACCCGCTCCCAATTCTATTGCTAATAAGGTCGATAGATCATGAGAATAATTCATCCCCAGAGAGGTCCATTCCCATTTTAGCTTTTCTGCATGATCATTTCCTTCCTGTAATAAAGAAGAACCCAGGTTCACATATTTACCTTCATAACTCAAACCTGCACTTAAGACACCTGAAGGCCTAAACCTGTAAGTAATCTCAGATTTCGGGAACCCCAACTGAACGGTCAGTTTTTTAGAAATCATGGCTGAAAAAGCAAGAAGAGGCAGCATTTCAGGCTCTCCCAGATGACTCGAATAGGCTATTCCAATCTTGAGATAAGCCGGTTTAGCTGCTATTTGTCTACTTATTAAGGCATAGGCTCCTCCATATAAAACAACATCTTCAGAGGAGAAGTCATTTTCAAAGGTGCTTGTGACCGACGGTTCAAATTCCACATGGAACGCTATATTTTTAGAAAATGAGTAATTTAGTCCTACAGCATAACTAAAATCATAAATATATACGTCTCTGCTCCCTCTTGTCCAGTATTGAATGGGCAACTCAACCAGGTCCATTTCCAACCGAAGGGCATGATCTAAACTGAATTCCTCAAATTGCCTACTGAAATTAGCAAATAATTCGGTTTTACTTACTGTTGTATATTGCTCTCCAGAAGGATAAAGACTGTACTGCCAACCCATGGTTTGGAAATTGGTCTGGGAAAAACTTTTACCCCCAATACCTAAAACCAGAATCAACAGCAATCTATTTTCCATTTTCATTATTGAATTTTGACCAAAAGTATCCCTGGATCCTACTTTTGAAAAACATAATATATCAATAGGATAAAAGGATCGTCTAATTCCCGTATTTTCAGGACGAAACTTCTTATTGCGTTTTCATCGACAAATTGTGCTGCTTGGGAGGGAAAAGAGACCCGTTAGTCTAGTTTCCTTTATTTCCACTTTTCCTCTAGATATGTTTGCCCGAAATACAAAAAAGAGCATCATGAAATGGCGCAGCTTAATTTATCTAATATTAATCCTTACAGCAGCTTCTTGTAGTGAGCAGGACCGGGAATCTTCAGTGGGAGATGAGTGGATAAACAGCGATACTCGTGTCCTTTTTTTTGATACTCTGACGGTAAAATCATCGACTCTAAGACTGGATTCGGTGGTGGTATCTGGTTCCCGTCGCACGCTCATAGGACAATATGATGATCCAGTATTCGGAAAAATAAGGAGTAAATCTTATTTCCAACTCGTACCATCCCGGTATTCCATTGACTCTGAAGCAGAATTTGATTCGATAGCTTTTATTCTCAGGTACGACAAATATACCTCAGGCGATACGCTATTTTCTCAGAAGTACCTTATTTCAAAAGTTACCGAAGATCTTGAACCCCATGACGAACTGTATTACAATACAAGTTATTATAGCTCTGCAGCAGATATTATAGCTGACCATCGTTTTCACCCTAGGCCTCATTCCAAAGATTCAACCCATATTTCTCTGGATAATGAGTTTGGCGAGAGACTGTTTAAAAAATTACAGACAAAAGAAATTACCGATGCCAACAAATTCCTGAACGAATATCCAGGAATACTGGTAGAGCCAGAGGTTCCCAGCACGGCGATTCTGGGCTTCTCTAAGCAAAGCTATATCAGGATATATTACACTAACAGCGGAGAATTAGTAAATGAGGAGGAAACTCTGGATCTTCTGATAATCTCTAAAAATACCTTTCATAACATCTCTGCCGGATTAAGTACTAATCTCTTACCAGGATTACCTCCTCAGAATCAAAGCTTACCCAGTTGGGAGACCGGAAATCAAAGTTTTATTCAGGCAGGAAGCGGGATCGCAACAAAAATAGAAATACCCCACCTAAAAAGTCTTGATGACTTGGAAGGAACAGGAAACATTGTTGAAGCCGAATTGAAGTTTACCCTAAATGTCTCCAAAAATAAAACAATCCGGCCCGTCAACGACTCTCTCCCCCTACTTATCATTAACCAAAGAAATGAGATTATAGGAGAGGTACTAGGCTATCACAATCAACAGACGACGGCGAGGATAATAAAGGAGGAATATGAATTTAGTACTGTTGAATATTCAGTTCCTATTAAAAAATTTATTGATGACAAAATATACGAGTATGATGGTGATAACTGGTCGCTATTAATGTATGCCCCACAGATAAACTCTTCCGTAGATGCCTATGAATTATTCGCCGAGGACGCCCCAAAGGAGCAGAAGATGAAAATTGAAATCACCTATGCCATTTATGATGAATAAGATTCACAATTTGCTGTTTATCCTCTTTCTGTTCTCCATTCAGGTTTTTTCGCAGAGTAATGAACTTTCGAATTCTCCCTACTCCTATTACGGTTTAGGGCTGACCAACAAACTGGGGCCGGGTAAAAACAATGCTTTGGGTAAAGCGGGTATCGCATTGTCTTCTTCCGAGGGAATCAATCTCTTGAATCCCGCATCGTTAGCTAAAATTCCACTGAATCATTTCTTTTATGATATTGGTTTGAGATACAAAGAATCCTATTTGACCCAATCCGGCAGAACAGAATCAAAAAATAGTGGAAATTTTTCCAGCATTGCCATCGCATTTGCCATTTCAGAAAAATCAGGCTTAGGAGTAAGTCTGCTTCCATATACCAATGTTGGATATTCTATCTATGGCATTGAAACTGCCATAGAGGGAACAGAAAGACAATTTCACACTAAGATAGAGGGCTCTGGAGGTCTGAATGATTTTAATATCAATTTTGGGACTTCCATATCAGAAAAGCTAAGACTTGGTATAAAAGGCTCGGTGATCTTCGGGAAAATAAATGAAGATGAGCTAAACTTAATCGGCACTAGTGCAGTGGTGGTCAAAGAGGTCAATAATTATGTAGGAGGACGATTAGAGCTGGGTGTACAGTACGACTGGAAAGAAAACCTGACCGCCGGCATAGTTATAAATTCGCCCTCCGAGCTTTTTGGAGGACAGGTGCAGGGATATTCCTACATCTATGAAGGACAAAATTTGGGAGCCTCTCATGATCTCGAACTCCAAAGTTTTTACCTGCCCCTGGAGATCGGAATAGGGATAGAAACAGGTATAGGCAAGAAAACAATGGCTTATCTCGATTATAAAAGAAATTTCTGGACACAGACTGATCAGTCTGATAAGCTTGGGGATTATGTAGATCAGGACCTTCTGGGAGTGGGTCTCGAATATTCACCTGGGGGTAATCCCTTGAAATATTCCAGCCTGATAAAGCTCCGTGGAGGTTTTGAATATGATACCGGTAACCTGAAAATAAATGACGAAAAAGTAGAGAATTATGCGATTAGCCTAGGAATAGGCCTGCCCATTAATAGGAGCAGAAAATCTATGTTGAACCTACACTATTCCTACGGTCAACAAGGAACGCTCTCCACTACTCTTGTACGGGAAAGATTTCATCTTCTTTCCCTGAACCTGAGCCTACAGGATCTCTGGTTTATAAAGTTCAAATATGACTGAAATCCAACTTTAACACTTTCAAAAATGATGTATTAGATATATTTTTTTACCTTTATAAACCATTTGGTTAAACTATTTGGTTAACTTAAAAATTATAAAAATGAAAGACGAAAAAACTGAAGACCAAATATTAGATGCGGCGGAGAAAGTATTTCAACGCAAGGGAATGGATGGTGCCCGTATGCAGGAAATCGCAAATGAAGCGGGTATCAACAAAGCTATGCTTCACTATTATTACCGAAGTAAGCGCTTCTTATTTGAAGCCGTATTTAGCAAAGCTTTTTCTATAATCGCTCCGGAGATAAACAGAGTAATTAATGAAGATATTCCCCTATTTGAAAAAATAAGGAAATTCACACATAGATATATTGATTTTATACAAAAACACCCTTATATCCCAAATTTTATAATCCAGGAGTTAAACCGAGATACCGATTTTATAAACGCCTTACAGTCAAAAAAAGGTTTTCCCGATTTTAGAAATTTCCAGGCCCAGGTCGAACAGGAAGTTCGGGATGGTAAAATTAGAGCCATAAAGGCAGAACAACTATTTATCCACCTATTATCACTTAATATTTTTCCCTTCCTCGCAGCTCCATTACTCAAAGGATTCCTGAAAATTGATGATAAAACCTACAAAGACTTAATGGAAGACAGAAAAGAGGAAATTGTCAATATTATCATCAATTATATCCAAATAAAAGAATGAAAAAATTAAGCTTTTTAATTCTGCTATTGATCAGCTCCCTCACCTCAGCTCAGGAAATACTAACCCTCGAGGAATGCTATGATCTTGCAGAAGGAAATTATCCTTTAGCCAGTCAGTTATCTCTCCTGGAAGAGAAGACAGCCCGGGAACTTGAAGTGATCCATAAGGATTACCTGCCAAACATAGGTCTCAATGCAAAAGTAACTTACCAGTCTGATGTTATAGAGATCCCGATGGATTTTGGTGGCCAGAACATTGAGGCTGTTGACAAAGACCAATACCGGGCAACCGTTGATGTGGAGCAATTGATCTTTAACGGGGGAAAAATAACTGCAAGAAAGGATCTCAAAGAGGTGGAATTACTCTCTCAGCAACAAGAAGTAAAAGTAAACCTTTACCAGATCAAGAAAAGAATCAATCAGTACTATTTCGGGATTTTACAATTCAGAGAGAAGATGGCACTTCTGGATTCCAAGAAAGAGGCTTTATCTGAGAGAATTCAAGAACTGGAATCCCGGGTGAAATATGGTACAGCGATACCGGCTTCAGAGAATGTACTATATGCAGAAAGGTTGAACATTGAACAGCAACAGGATGAAGTGGAGTCCCGACATCAAAGCGCCCTACAGAGCCTTTCAGCATACATAGCCATACCCATAGATACTTCTACCATACTGGAGTTACCGGAACAGGAAAGGTACCTGGAGGCCGATGGAACCAGACCTGAAACCTTGCTTTACAACCTGAAACAGGAAGAATTGGACCAACACCAAAGCCTCCTTTCGAAAAGCCTGTATCCCAACATCTATGGATTCGCCCAAGGAGGTTATGGGAAACCGGGTTATAACATGCTTGATAACTCTTTTGATGATTTCTACATGGTAGGAGTGAAACTCAATTGGAATGTTTTTGACTGGGGCAAGGTGAAGGAACAGAAAAAATCCTTGGAGATATCCAAAAACCTGATCGATATAGAAAGAGAAAACTTCAATTTCAACAATCGCGTAGAACTGGAGGAGGCTCAAATGAAGATCAACAAAATCCAAAATATGCTGGAGAAGGACAAAGAAATCATTGCCTTACGCGAGCGTATTGTGGAAACTACACAATCACAACTCACTCACGGGGTCATCACTCCTTCGGAATATTTAACTGAATTCAACAAACTGTACGAGGCAAAAATAGATCAACAGCTTCATAAAATAGATCTACAAATGGCCAAAGCCGACTACAAAGTAATAAAAGGAAATACTGAAAAATAAACACGATGAAAAAAGGATTAACCATACTGGTATCATTTACAATTTTTGGCTTTACATCCTGCAATGATGATAACAAAGCAGATGGATACGGTAACTTTGAGGCCACAGAAGTCATCATTTCTTCGGAAGCCCAGGGAAAAATAAAATATTTTAAAGCCAAGGAAGGAGAGCAAATAGAACCTGGGATCCATGTAGCCCTGATCGATACCACGCAGCTACATTTAGAAATACAACAACTCCAGGCCTCTAAACAGACTGTAGCTTCGAAATCCCAAAGTGTCTTCTCTCAAATAGATGTTCTTAATGAGAAACTAAAAATTGCGGAACGTGAAGAAAAGCGTGTAAAGAACCTCTTTGGAGAAAACGCCGCAACCCAGCGGCAGGTAGACCAGGCTGAAGGGGAAGTGCAGGTAATCAGGGAAGAAATAAAAAATGTGAGGACTAAGAACTCCCCTATTGTAAATGAAATGCAATTGATCGACGCGCAGATTGCAAAGTTCAATGACCTCATTGAAAAAAGCATCATTGAAAACCCCATAAAGGGAACTGTTCTTGCCACCTATGCCGAAACCGGGGAAATTACCGCCTTCGGAAGACCCCTGTACAAGATCGCTGATCTGGATGTTTTGACCCTGCGGGTGTATATCAGTGAAGTCCAGCTTTCAGATATTGAGCTGGGCCAGGAAGTACGAGTGAAAATAGATTCTAAAAAAGAACAAATGAAATCTTACCCCGGCCATATCAGCTGGATATCATCCTCGGCCGAATTTACTCCCAAAACAATTCAGACACGGGAAGAAAGAGCCAACCTGGTCTATGCCGTAGACATAGAAGTAGAAAACGACGGATCGCTTAAAATAGGAATGCCGGCAGAAATGTGGTTATCGACTACAGAGTAGTTAAATATAAAGAACGACATGAGTATCATATTAGAAAATATTACGAAGTCTTACAAGAAGGTCACTGCCGTAAAGGACATTTCCTTTGAGGTAAAACCGGGGGAATTGTTCGGGCTTATTGGTCCCGATGGTGCAGGAAAAACAACCCTTTTCCGGATCCTAACCACCTTGCTTTTTACAGATAGGGGAGAAGCTACAGTCGCAGGATATGATGTTGTGAAAGAGTACAAGGAAATCCGAAAGTCGGTTGGATACATGCCCGGGAAATTCTCTTTATATCAGGACCTGACCGTAGAAGAAAACCTGAAATTTTTTGCTACCATTTTCGGGACTACCATAGAAGAAAATTACGATCTCATCAAAGATATATACCTCCAGATCGAACCCTTCAAGAAAAGAAGAGCCGGAAAACTTTCAGGAGGAATGAAACAAAAGCTGGCCCTTTCCTGTGCACTAATCCATAAGCCGAAGGTTTTGTTCCTGGATGAGCCAACTACTGGAGTCGACCCGGTTTCAAGAAAGGAATTTTGGGACATGCTGAAAAGATTGAATAACAAAGGAATCACTACCCTGGTCTCTACCCCCTATATGGATGAAGCTGCCTTATGCGACCGGATAGCTCTTATTCAGGCCGGAAGAATATTGAAAATAGATACTCCTTCAAATATTATTGAGGAGCATGAAAAACAGATCTATAATGTTGAATCCAAGGATATGTATAAACTTATCCAGGATCTAAAAGAATATCCTGAGAATGACAGCGTATTCGCCTTTGGGGAATTTGTCCATTACACCCACTCCAATGATGAATTTGCTCCTGAAGAACTAAAAAAATATCTGGAAGAAAAAGGTCATGTGAAAGTGTTTATAGAGGCAACCTCCCCCGGGATCGAAGATATTTTTATGGACTTGTCCAGAACAAAAGACATTAAAGCCAAAGATAATGAAGTCTGAAGAAACCGTAATAGATGTCGAAAATCTGACCAAGAAGTTTGGTGATTTCACAGCGGTCAATGAAATTTCCTTTAAAACATACAAAGGAGAAATATTTGGCTTCCTGGGAGCGAATGGCGCCGGAAAAACCACAGCCATGAAAATGCTCATCGGAATTTCCAAACCCTCATCCGGGAAGGCTTCTGTGACCGACTTTGACGTCTACTCCCAGCCTGACAGGATCAAGAGGAATATTGGATACATGAGCCAGAAATTCTCCATGTATGATGATCTCACTATAAAAGAGAATATCACATTCTTTGGTGGTATTTATGGTCTTGACCGCAAGACCATAAAAACAAAAATCAGGGAAGTAATTAAAAGCCTGGGGTTGCAGGATGTCGCTAATAAACTGGTGGGGGCCCTGCCTTTAGGCTGGAAACAGAAACTAGCTTTTTCAGTAGCCTTGTTACATGAACCCAGGATTGTTTTCCTGGATGAACCCACGGGGGGCGTAGATCCTATTACCCGCCGCCAGTTCTGGGAATTAATTTACAAACAGGCCTCCCAGGGAACTACCATATTCGTGACAACACATTATATGGATGAAGCGGAATACTGTGACCGGGTATCCATAATGGTGGAAGGAAAAATTGAAGCTTTGGACACACCAAAAAATTTGAAAAGGGAATATAACACCGATTCAATGGATGGAGTATTCCTGAGACTGGCCAGGAATGTCGAATGATCTGTACCATGCTTAAAAAACTTATATGAAACGTTTCATCGGATTTGTAAAAAAAGAGTTCTATCACATATTTCGTGATAAACGCTCTATGTTCATATTATTTGGAATGCCCATAGCCCAGATCCTGCTCTTCGGCTTTGCCATAACAAACGAGATCAACAATGTTGAAATCGGAATACTAGACAAATCAAAAGATCATGAATCCCGAAAAATAATCGATAAGATCAATGCTTCGGAATATTTCACCATAGGAAATGTGGTGGATAATGAAAACCAGATTGAATCGGTTTTCAAAAAAGGAGAAGTGAAAGCTTTCCTTGTCTTTGAAGAAGGCTTTGCAGAAAACCTGCACGCCCTGCAACTTGGAAAGATTCAGGTGATCACCGATGCTACAGAACCTAATACTGCGAACACCATTGTAAATTATATCCAGTCCATCATCCAGCACTACCAGCAGGAATTAAACGAATCCTCAAGCGCAGGTGTCGAAATCCGGGTGCAGACACGAATGTACTTCAATGCAGAGCTTAAAAGTGTGTTCAATTTTCTTCCGGGCGTAATGACAGTCATCCTCATGCTGGTCTCCGCCATGATGACATCAATCTCCATTACACGTGAAAAAGAACTGGGAACTATGGAAATTTTGCTGGTTTCACCTTTAAAGCCTGTGCAGGTAGTTGTGGGAAAAGTTTTCCCCTACATATTTCTTTCGATTATAAATGCTTTGGTCATACTCATCCTGGGAGTAACAATTTTTGAAATGCCCATAGAGGGTAGTTTGATCCTGCTGGCATTTGAAACGGTATTGTTCATTATTACTGCACTGTCCTTGGGAATTCTCATCTCTACTGTTGCTGAAACCCAGCAAACAGCTATGATGATCTCCCTAATGGGATTAATGCTACCGGTAATCCTCTTATCTGAATTTATTTTTCCTATTTCCAGTATGCCCCATCTTCTACAGTATATCAGCCACTTTATCCCTGCAAAATGGTTCATAATTATTCTTAAAGGAATCATGTTGAAAGGAGTCGGTATTATCTACCTGTGGAAAGAAACCCTGATCCTGGTTGTAATGGCCATTTTCTTGATTGCCCTAAGCATCAAAAAGTATAAAATTAGACTAGAATAATGAAAACCATAAGCTATATAGTACAAAAGGAGTTTCGGCAGATATTCAGGAACAAAGGGATGTTACCCATTATTTTTGTGCTTCCCCTTCTGCAACTGATCATTTTATCAAATGCCGCCACCTTCGATATCGAGAACATTAAATTCTCCTACGTAGATCATGACAAAAGCTCCACTTCACGAGCTCTTATCGAAGATTTTGAGGCCTCCAGATATTTTGTGGTGCTTCAATCCTTTCCAGCACATAGCCTGGCCTATGAAAGTATGGAAAAAGGAGAAATAGATGTTATCCTGGAGATTCCTTCCAATTTTGAAGAACAGCTAGTGAGGGAACAGCAAACTGACCTGGGACTATATATCAATGCCATTGACGGTTCAAAGGCAGGAGTAGAAAGTGTATATATCAACCAGATCATCAAAAATTTCAACAGGGATATTGTCATAAGTGCCATGGGCTTCAATCCTCGTCAAAACCAACAAATAAATGTATTGACGGTTCCTTCCTTCTGGTACAACAACACCCTCAATTACAAAATCTTTATGGTTCCCGGAATATTGGTACTGCTGGTGACCATGCTAACCCTGTTCCTCTCCGGGATGAATATTGTGCGGGAAAAAGAAATTGGAACCCTTGAACAGATCAACGTAACGCCCATAAAGAAATACCAGTTCATAATAGGAAAGCTGTTTCCATTCTGGGCTCTCGGTCTTCTCATTATGACCATAGGCCTGATAATTTCAAAGGTCATCTTTGCAGTGCCCATGATCGGAAGTATTCCGCTTATTTATCTGTTTACCACTATCTACCTCCTGGTCATTCTAGGAATGGGACTTTTTATATCCAATTACACCGATACCCAACAACAAGCTATGTTTATTGCCTGGTTCTTTGTAGTCATTTTCATTTTGATGAGCGGACTCTTTACCCCCATAGAGAGTATGCCTGATTGGGCCCAAAAAATAACCCTCCTCAATCCAATCAGATATTTTGTAGAAATCATTAGAATGGTCATGCTCAAAGGATCAGGCTTAAATGATATTATGCCACAACTAACTATTATATCGGGATATGCCCTGGTCATGAATGCGCTGGCTGTGTGGAGTTACAAGAAAACAACCTAAAACGTGGGCGATACAAATCGCTACAAACAGAAAAATGAATTATTTAAAATCAGATAACATTCTTGGCCTCAGTGCTCTTCTTTTTGGGGTAATTACCTTATTTGCCAGTAGTTCCGTCTTGTTTAATATTACTACTATTCTTCAAAAGAATGGAAATTACCCCTCTTTTATCCTGTGGATGAACTTGTTGTCCAGTCCGCTTTATCTGATGGCAGCAGTAGGATTAAAACTATCAAAAGTCTGGGCATTGCACCTTCTGGTGGCCATACTGACCATGTTATTTATCAGCCTTACTTATTTTATCCTGCTCATAAAAAATAATGAAGCTTATGAATTGGAAACCTTGATGGCTCTTGCCATTCGGATCGCTTTAACCAGCACCCTTGCCTATTTTGCCTTTAATACAACAATAAAAGAGAACTAGTTATGAAAAATTACATGAAAATTCTGTTTGTCCTGTTGGCCACCTTTACCATCGGATCCTCAATGGCTCAGACCCCCAAGGAAAATTTATATACCCTGCGGGTTGAAGCTGGCAACTTCAGAAACTCTGAAGGGGTAGCTCAATTTGCACTATATAACAAGGAAGGAACCATTCCCGATGAGAAATTAAAAAGATATTTTAAAAAAGAAGTAGGTAAAATCGTGAATGGAAGATCATTCGTGACATTTAAAAATCTACCCAAAGGACACTATGCGGTAACCGTTCTACATGATGAAAACAGCAATGAAGAAATTGATAAAACACTCTTTTTCCCTAAAGAAGGTTTTGGACTTACTAATTTTCAAAAAATCTCCCTATCCAACCGCCCCGATTTTTCAAAGGCGAGTTTTATGCTGTCTGAAGATGCCGTGAAAAAAATTAAGCTTATTTATAAATGAAGATAAAAGCCCTGACAGGAATTTTCCTGTTCTTACATATAATCACATTTGCCCAGAATAAACTGGACACACTACCCAAGTTAGATCTAACCAAAATAGCCCTGGTAAACCAGAGTGATAGCTATATTACATTCCCTACCGATATCGGAGACCTGGAGCCACTTATTTTCGAAGCCAATGTCAATCCTAATTTTGTAATCAGGGAAAGGGCTGATTCCAAACTGATGGCTGTTTTAACTCCACAGGTAAGGATTCGGATGTACAACAAAGATTCTTATCCCGTTCAAACTCCAAGTTATATCCCACAAATCTCCGTTTATCACCTCTTGTCAGAAAAAGGCCCCCTGAAAAAGACTACGGTATTTGGAAAAATTGCTCACCATTCAAACGGGCAGGATGGTACCTTCTATAAAGATTCCACTTCAACTGAGATCAATTTTCGATCCGGGAATTTTGCCACTAATTTCATGGAGTTTGGGATCCTGAAGAGTTTCTACAATGAAAAGAAAAATGCGCTGAGATTCTTTAAATCATCAGTTGAGTTACACCCTTCAAAGTGGATGCTTCCGGAGATGAGAGGCACCTATAGCGGTCTAAGATGGCACAACTCTTTATTGGCTTATAAATTACCGGTAGATAAACTCTTTTTTACCGAAAGCAGAAGAGCCAGCTTTTCGGTTAAACTCGAAACTACTTTATTACTGGATCAAATAAATGACTGGGAGCTTTTTGATATTGATCGCCTAAATGCCGCCCTTACCTTGTACTATCATCCCAAATTTCTGGAAGATATTGGCTTGTTCATTCAGTTTTATAAAGGGATGGATTATTATAATATTTATTATCATAATGACATCTCTGTCATCCGCTTTGGTCTGATGACAGAAATCCTTAGATTTTGAAATTAAGAAATTTGCTCTGAAGCATGTGGAAACTTCTACGGGGAGCCTGTATCACAAAAAAATTAAAGAAAGGACGAATTCAGATTAATTAGCCATTTCATTCAGTAAAAAAAAACCAATAGCTGCTATTAAGCCACCAAGAAACACAAAGACCGAAAACATTAATAACTTCTGTTTTTTGGAAATGACCTTTCCCAGAAAATATAAATCTTTAACCAATTCATTATACAGACTCTGGCCATCTAACATTATTCGATCAAATTCATTCTTGAAGGCGTCAATTGACTGTTTTGAAAAATTTGCAGCGTAGAGGGTCCCTTTATAATTACTTGCTCTGAATTCCTTTCCCAAATATCGATGTGGAAGCATACTTAAAAGTGCCAAAACCATGGAAATTAAGCCACATATTACTAATATTCTTATACCATAATTTTCTTTTACATCTACATTTACATTATTTACATTTAACACTTGAATTCCAATCAATAAGGAAGTAATAATTGAATTTACCGTTAAGACAATTCTGGCTTTATTGTCTACCATTTTTAGAAGATTATAATGATTTCGTGAAACTGTCCTAAATAGTGTTTGCACTCCACGGGAATCATATTTCTTTAATTTTTCCTGAACCTTAACTGATTTTTCCTCCATACTTTTTAGGTTTATCTTTTCGAAATATTTTATAATGAAAATAATGATTTTTAATTCTCTATCTTGAGTTAGATATTTTAGATATATAGCAAGCAGCTACTTTTTTAAAAAAGTAAAGAAAGAAAATACCCCCTCCCGCATTATACCATATTTATACCTGTTAATAATTGTTGGGTTATATCCTAAAGGAGAAATTCAATCTATAATCATAACGTGGCTCACGGCGTTTTAATAATTCAAAAAATGGAGCTCCTTAAGAATTCTCTGGAACTCCCTAATAAAAAATACATCAACTGAGGCGGATGCAAGATTCTGGTGACAAATAGTGAATTATACAAATCTGGCCGACAGCCAAAGTCATTCAGGGTAATAAATTCCTCTACATAAGCGAAATGAAATTCCGGAAGTCGTTCAGAAATGATAATCAGGGGAATTTCTATTTTGGAAGTTTTATTGCTATATGGGTCTTCTTTTTCCCCGGCGGCCTCTTCTGCAAGCTGTTTCGTAAGATAACATTTCCCGTTACATTCCATTTCGGGTTTATCTTTATTCTCACAAAGTTTATCCACGATATAATCGTAATTCACGGCGTACTCCACTAAGGGCCACAACGGCCGGGAGATCATCAACAGGGCAATTGCAAGAATTACATGTTTCACTGGCAGCAAATGTACCTTAAATCACGCTTAAAGTATATGATCATAATCACAATTGGATCTTTCTATAATTTCAAATATTTTAAGACATAATCAGACCACTCTTCTGCCAGAAGTACTTTGAAGCATTTTCTAACAATCTAAAGTGTATAATATCATTTCAGATTTTATATTTGTACAGACCCTATTTTTTTTAAATCATTCCAGTCCATATAGATTTTTAAAACCTAGTTCTCAATAAATCTCACGGTAGATGTTATTTCAGAATGAATGATTTTACCTCCTGTGTTTCCAACATAACCAGCCAAGATTCCGCTTGCCACAGCTATTAACAAACAAACGACCATGAAAAGATTAGAATACCTGATTTTTTTTACTTCTATGATAAAAGTAATTATAGAAAAAATCCCCAGAACCAACATTAGGTTTAAAAACAACTCTGCCAATTCTTCATGGTCATGAATAGAGGCTTCACTGATACCTGGAAGGTTTTCAACAATATCTTCGGCTCCCTCACCTGTGTAAAACGCAGGTATAGAGGTAAGAGATCCAAAAATAAAAATTCCAAGGCCGGTGAGGCGTACATCTCTATTCTTCAATAGAAAACCTGCCAGAACCACAACCGAACCAATAACCAAAGCTAAAAATGGTAAATGATTTACAAGTAAATGAAGATGTGCATTGTTCATAATTCAGGAGTTATAGTATTAAAATAAAATCTTCAGAGGATTCTTAACATTTATAATTCATTCATGATTATGAGAAGGAGCTACTCTATCATGCTCCATAAGATCATGAATAGCTTCAAGGGTATGGGTGTAATCCACATAAGCTCTAACATACTCCCTACCCCTTTCAACAGATTCATTTTTCACCTTGTCCAGGCCTGCAACTACCGAATATTTTTTTCTAATCACTTTCCCCAAATGAGCGTTAAACTTTTCGATGAGGTCATCAACGTCCTTATTTGCCAGGGCGTGGTCGCTAAGTTCTATAACTTGTTTTGTCTCACCTGCAGGTTTTAATCCTGTAAAAGGAGCCCCTTCTGTTTCCCGGTGCAATCTGACCAGGGTTTCAAAAAAATGCTTTTTTACAATTCCGTAAACTTCTTCATCCTTATTTTTAAGATTGTAAGTTTTGTTGAACAAATCCACAATTTGTGGTTCTTGCTCTTCACTTATCCACTTTAAAACTAAACTCACGTTATTCCTTTCCAGAGCTTTCTGTGCATCCTGTATTACAGGGCCGTCATAAGAATCACAATGAGCGTTTGCTGGTAAGGAGCCGACAAAAAACATAATGAATATGGTTAAAAGCGATAAGATGTTACGGTAGTCAATTTTAGAGATATTATTCTTTTTAAAATTTTTAATTGCATTTTGTTTTGGTTTCATGATATAATTACGTTTTGATTTATTAGAACAAAACTATAGCTCATATCTTCCCCAAGCGACCTACTTTCGAAGCTGGCACCTATATCTCTCGTATTTTTGATGAATTATCTTGTAATCGACCTTTTATATGCACTAGGGGTGCTGCCGGTCATTTTTTTAAAGATTCTGTTGAAGGCCGATTTTGAATTGAAGCCACTTTCGAAAGCAATGCCAAGCAGGGATAAATTATCGAATTTCGGATTGGCTATTTTAGTTTTAACTTCTTCGACCCTGTATTGGTTGATGAAATCAAAAAAATTCAATTTTAATCTCTCATTAATTACTCTTGAAAGGTGATGTGATGGAATTTCAAGTTGAGATGCCAAATCGGGCAGGCTAAGGTGAGCATTCAAATATGGTTTCTCCTGTTCCATGTAGCCCTGAATTTTCTTTAGATACATGTTTGCTTCGGCATCTTCAAATAAAACATTTGAATAACCGGTATCGGCATCGGTGACATAATCGATTTCTTTATGGGGATAATCAATAAAAATTTCCTTCTGCTTAAGACCTAAATATCCAATCATGATTACAAAGACAGATAAGGATAGAAATAATCCATCCGTACAGAATTTCCACGAGAATAAATTGAAAACATGATGAATGACGGCAACGATGATTAAAACCGTCCAAACGGCCCCAAAAGAATAAACTAATTTTCTTAACCAATCAGGATTCACATCTTCACGACTGGAAAAATTGTTTTTCACCTGAAAATCAAAATCTTTAAACAGTTTGAAAGCTAACAAGAAATAGGCAGGACCGGAAAGGGCAGTAAGCGCCAAAAAGAAATTAAATAACCAGGGCGCCTGTTGCTCCTGTTCTACATGATCTAATCTTAACCTCCCTGATACCTCTGGAAATAAAAGAGTGCTCAACACGAAAACATTGAATAAAAAGAAAGGTAAGAAATGAAGCAGGCTTTTTTTATTAAAATGAAAATTCCTTTCCAACAAGGCTGAAATATACAAATAGAGAAAAGGACCGTGAAGCATGAGCAGAGAAATAAAACTTACCGACAGAAGATGAAAATGGGTAAATAAAATATCTGATACAAAAGCATAGGTGCCAGTATATAATCCTAAAAATATCAACCAGTAAATGAGAATTTTGTCATGTAAGGCTTTCTTTTTCTGTAGGATCAAGAGGGAGAAGAATAAAGCATTGAAAGCACCTATTAAAAAGAAATATTTCACGATTTTATGATTCAGTATAGTGAAGGCAAGTGTTTTGTCCGCTCGAAGTAATTAAGAATCTGGGTTTGATCAACAGATATTACTTTATTTATAAGAAAATGAACCTTTTTCAATATTTTTAGGAGGCAAAATGAACAGGTTAAATTTACATAAAAGTTTCCTACATAACTACATTATGATTCAAATCCTATATAATAAGAAAGTAAAATCCAAGAAGTAAAATAGGGTTAATCACAGGTCGAGAATGCATAGTTTCCAGAAATTTCCTTTTTTAATATTATTGACTTAAAATTCAAATCCAGGCACAATTCAAATCTTTAATCTACAAGGTGACTCATGGAGTTCATAACCTTTTTTATTAGTTCTTTCCTTTATAAAAAATAGTTGTCATCAAAGAAATGGAAAAGGCTCTTTAGCAATAATTTTTAAAAGAGTTATCCCTTAAATCAACTATAAATTGAATTTCAAAGCATATTTATATACATTAGTATGCAATTGGCCTAACCTATTTCCAGAAAAATAAATCATCAATGATCCCATCTGATTTGCTATTAAAAAACGGTGCAATAATTAAATCTTTTAGTAAGAATGATTTCGTATTCAAAGAGGGACAAAAGGCAAATTACTACTTTCAAATCGTATCAGGTGAGGTTAAAATGAACAATATTCTAGAAAGTGGGAAGGAATTTATCCAAAGTTTTTTTAAACCACCTCAAAGTTTCGGAGAACCTCCATTATTTACGGATATAGATTATCCGGCTAATGCAATTGCTACAACGAAATCAGAAATAATTCTACTAAAAAAAGCATCTTTTATAAAATTATTAAAGTCTCAACCCGAAATTCATTTAAAAATAACAACGGCTCTTGCTCATAGACTTTATTACAAATCGATAATGGCTACGGAAATTTCTTATCAGGAACCCGAACATAGAGTTTTACGCCTATTAGACTATTTAAAATATAATATATATAATTTAAATGAACCATTTTCATTTAAGGTTGGATTAACTAGACAGGAAATTGCGGACCTTACCGGTCTCAGAGTTGAGACCGTAATACGTACAACGCGTAATCTTCAAAAAAAGAATGAATTAAAGATCAAGAACAGAAAATTATATCGGTAAAAGAATCTTCTCTAAATTTATCATATGATTCAGATCATAAAATAGGATAAAACTCACAGTTAACTTTGAAGTAATCATAATCGAATTTTTTATGTATTACTACAACAAATTTTTCAATGATTTTAAGGAATCATTTTACATGCACGCCACATTAGGAATAATACTATCCAGCTGTTTAGGAGCTGCCAGTGCAATGCTCGTCATGATAAATGGTAATAGTTTAATAGAGATGTTTCAAATATTTCTTATTACAAGTGTATGTATGGGATTCAATGCCACTGTATTGGCTAATTTAAAACCTAAAATTGTTTTCAATTCTTTATTGATAAGTTTATTTTTAAATGTTGCTATTATTATATATTATATTCTTTAAAAATTTAGTTTAATTAAAAAAAGTATATAATTTAAGTTTAATTGGCTATACCGTAAGTTTTTAAACATCTTCTAATTAAACTAATCCGCCTAAAACAATTGATAAAATTTTAAAAAATCTATCTAATTTTCTTCTCAAGCTTCATAGCTCCCGGATGTAAAATATTATTTTCCAGATGTATATGTTGATGCAGATCTTCTTCAAATTCTACCAGTTTATCAAATAAGGCTCTGTATGTATTGCAGGCATGAGCCGGGGGGGTGTAATTATTTGTAATGCGTGCTATTTCTTTAAAAGTATCCCCAGCGAATTCATGCTCATCCTCCATCATCTTAATAGGGTTCTCTACCGTATTAAAATGAGGAACATTTAATTCAATACCATCTTTTTCAGCCTGTACCATCTTTTTAATAAACGGAAAAAGTATCATCTCTTCCTTTTTTAGGTGGCCTGCCAGTTCGCCAGCGACCTTCTGGAATAACTGTTCTACTTTAATGAGTTCAGGATTATTGCCTCCATGAACTCTCGCTACTTTTTGTGAATACTGAAGCAGTAAAGGAATATTAGCCTCGACATAGGTATGATGTTTACTTACAATATGATCTATAAGTTCATCTAGAGGAAGTTTGCTAAAATCCCATTCATTTTCTGTCGGATTTCCTACGTTCTTTAGGTCTTCAGCTAAAAGAGAGTAATCCAATCCATTTTTTTCACATGCTTTCTGAATACTAATTCCGCCGCCACAGCAGAAATCAATTCCATATTTCTTAAAGACATGAGAGGCCTTTATATTCTCGGTCACACAATCGGCCACCGTTCTTTCCGGAGTAAATTCCATAAGGATTCTTTTAATAATTAATAATGATTCAAAAATACAGGACAATATTGTCTTTAATTATGATTTCAATCACATATAATCATTATCATAAAAACGATCAAAACTTTAGAGTTATATTCCGTAGGCTGCAATATTAGAGTATGCTTCAACACCATCCGATAAAAACATCATTCGAGAAATCGCCCAACACCTAGATTGTGGGAATGACTGCTATTATAATCAAATAACCAAAGAAATAATTTGGATTCCAAACATTGAGCTACTGGCTACAGGCGATGAAGATTATCACAAAGAGATTTTCAGGGATGATTTGAATAAGGTAAAATCACAGAAAAAAGATCTAATAAAGTTTGAAGTATTTGAAAGTTACGAATCCTTTAAAATAATGGATCATTTTAAGAACCAAGTTGAAGATGATAGGTTCCGAAATAGTTTACATCAAGCTTTGAACAAAAGAAAACCTTTTCAAAATTTTAATTTTTTAATTTTTTAATCGCCCAATCAGACTACAGGGAAGATTGGTTTGAATTTAAACAGAAAGAATTGGAAAAAATAGTTATAGAATTAATTGGGCGTCATAACGCAGGAATGTAGTCATCAGAAAATTTAAATAACGCAAAATTGTCAGTTGGTTAAACATTCCTCAATTCCAAGAATATTTTAAAAATCTAATACACTATTTAAAGCTTTATCAGTTTCTCGGTTCATAAAATTTGACTGATACATTATGGTGGTAGTAACCGAAGAATGGCGATACAGTTTCTGTAACATTTGGATAGGGATTCTATCACCGGCAATATTACCAAAACTATGTCGTGCTATATGCATGGTTAGTTTTTTCTTTATACCGGCTTTCCGTGCAACATTTTTCAAGTATGAATTCAGAACTCTATTTCCTCTTTTAGATCTATCAAAAAGGCTCTTTTCATTTTCTGGATTTACTAATTTAAGTTCAGGAAAAATATAATCATTCTCCGATTGTTTATCAGCATTATAATCTTCCAAAATTTTTTGGATCTTATCTGGTAGCTGTAAAGAAACTACCTTAGAATTCTTACTCATTGTATAATGAATTCTATTATCATAAATATCACTCCATCGCATTCTTAAAACATCCGCAATCCTTATACCGGCCAAATAAAAACTAAACAGCCATACGTTCCTGGCATGATGTTCCTCTTTGGAAAGATTATTTTTAAGATCCTCTATTTTTTTAACCTCTTCTCTTGTTAATCCGACCTTTCCCGTCTCAGGAAAACGTATTACAATTTTATCTCGTCCAAATGGATAAAATTTCCTATCTATAAGTCCCTGCCGTATGGCTCTGTTGAAGATTAATCTTATAAATACAAGATGGTTTGCTATTGTTCTCTCAGAGACTTTTGCTGTATTTCTTAGATACTGCATATATTTTCTTATAAATGCCTCATCAAGATCCTTATAAGAGAGTTTTCTACATTTTATATATTTCTCAATATGACCTAAATAGGCTTTATCCACAGAATACCTTCCATACTTATTATTTCCTTTAACTTCTTTTAAATGAATATCTCCTAACTCAAAGAAATTACTATCCTTCTCAGAAATAGAGAGTTCTTTTTTAATCTGCCCGGCAGAATAATCCTTCATCTCTGTTTGTAATTCAAGCAGCTGCTTATTGGTTTCCGCTAATTTTGTGAAAAGTAGATTATTTATTCTGGCAGCATTTTCATGGGATTTCTTGACCCTACATTTATTTTTATCCCAATGCTTAATATCAATATAATGGCCTATATACAAATAAGAAGATTTCCTATATTTGGTAATACGAATGGCAAGTGGAAAATGCCCTCTTCTATTTGGTTTTTTACGGAGTACTATTGAAGCATTGGAATTCATCAGAAATTATTAGATCTTCTCTAAGATAACGCTTTTTTAGGTACAACATAGGTACAACATTTGCCGCTATTTAATGATTTTAATTGAACACAACTAGAATTAAAATTGATTTAAACAATTGATTTTCAGTAGTTTTAATCTTTATTGTTATTTCATCGAGGCAACTTAGGATCTAGTGCCGCAAGGTGTGAAGGTTCGAGTCCTTTCGCCCGCACAGAGAAAGCCGACTTTAAAGAGTCGGCTTTTTTTATTCCCAATAAATCCTGTTTCTTTTTTGGCTGCTTCATTTACACAAGCTTTTTTTATCCCGAAATCATATTTTAACAGAATTCATCTCTATAATGACCACCGTCATAATTTAACCGGGTTTTTACATTTAATTTAAATGTCAGAATCCCCGGGTCAATTAAAGATTTCTGTAATGAGAGCTAAGAAGAACCCAAAAGCCGATCTCAACACATATAAGTTGATATTCTTTCAAATAGGTTTAATAATAAGTTTAGGTATTGCATATATCGGGATAGAATGGTCTTTCGGGGAAGTTTCTGGTTATAGCAACCAGGAAATTAAGGTGGATATGATCCTTACGGAAGCACCTGCTGTAACTGAATTCAGGACACAGATTGTTCCTCCCCTACCTCCGCCTCCGGCCCCCGAAATATTAGAAATAATAGATGACGATCTGAAAATAGAAGAGACTATTATTAAATCCAATGAGAACAGGCTGGACGATCCAATTCAAAAAGTGATACAGGTTGATGGCATTGTAGATGAAAAAATGGAAGAAAAGATAGAGGAAGTTCCTTTTGTACTGATTGCTGATATCCCTATTTATCCGGGCTGTGAGAATGAAATAGACAATGCCGCGAAAAAGAAATGCATGTCGGGGAAAATACAGGAACTGTTAAAACATGAGTTCATTACAAACCTTGGAGCAAAACTGGGTCTTAAAGGGATCAACAGGATTTATGTAGTTTTTAAAATAGATTATAAAGGAGATGTGACAGATATACATGCTCGTGGACCCCATAAAGTACTTGAAGATGAAGCTATGAGGGTAGTTAGGCTAATCCCTAAAATGACGCCCGGACATCAAAAAAACAAACCGGTGAACGTAACTTACAGCCTACCTATAACCTTCGAAGTAAGAACAGGGTTCTAGTACAATCATTTTTTTTATAATCGAATTCTAAAAACACAATAAGAAGAAAAAAGGCCGGTAATAAAACCGGCCTTTCAGTCTTTGATACAAAAACGGGGTTTTTACCCCATCCCAGCCTCATTTATCTTCCCATAAATTTGTTAGAACTGTTATAATCTACATTGCTTTTTTTCGCTCCGGTTTGCCATAAAAAGAAACAACTAATCTTTTATAAACCATTCTGTGATGAAAAATTATAATCTTCAGCAGGTTTGCATTATGCTTTTCCTGCTATTCTTCCTTTCCTGTAGCCGGGAAGAAAATGAAACTATCCAGACAGAAGAAACCGTTCAATTAAGATTTAACACTGTGATCCTGGATATGATGAATCGATCCAGCCAGAAACAGTCTATTTCAGATATTCCAAACTGTTCAGATGACACCCCATTTTTTGTGGAAATAATTCTAATGCAGGGGGATACAGAAATGCTGGGAGATCCCACCACACCATTTAGAGCCGATCTGGAACCGGGACAGCTTTTCACTAAAGATATACCTCAACTAAAACTGCCTCCGGGAACCTACGGCCTGGATCATTTTGCAGTTTATAACGAAGCTGGAGAACTGTTATGGCTGGCGCCAAAAATTGATGGAGACATGGCCGCCTATTCTGATAGTCCTCTGCCCATGAGCATTGAGCTGATGGCTGGAACCAAGCCTTATATGGATGTTCCGGTCTTATGTTACGACAACAGGGATGTGAACGAATATGGATATCTGTTCTTTGAGCTCGAAACCATACCCCTTTTCCAGTATTGTTTCTTCGCTAATTACTGTGATGATAACGGCAGGCATTACCCTGCAAGGTATGCTGTTGAAATAAGTATAGGTGATAATATTCTGTATGAAGAAGAAATAAATGTGACCGGCACTAAAGAAAATGGTGAATATTATGCCGATCCTCTATGTGTGGTTCTACCCGACCTGGAGATCTATGATGACGATGAAGAATATATAGATTACACCCTGACCCTGTTAGAATGGGAAGGAGTTTATACCATAGAAGAAGAGATCGAGATAAGCGGAAGTCTAAGCCGGGAAGATATCGAAGACCAGTTTGAGGGTGACGAAAATGTGGAATATGAGCATGTCTTCTTCAATTGTGATGCAGGTGATTCAGAACCTCCCGAAGATCTTCCGGATATAGAAGAAGCAGTATTTTCAGATCCTACGAACATTACCAATCCGTATTATGGGCCACCGGCAGGTCATATCTATGAATATCAAGGCTACGAATTTGAAGATGGAGAACAGCCTGATGAACCTTCAGAAGTGATCTTTATAGAAAGAAAGATTGAAACTAAGGTTGTAATGGGAGTCACCACAATAATTCAAAGGGATTATGTGATGGAAGATGGAGTGATCATAGAAGATACCGATGACTGGCTTGCTCAGGATGATGACGGAAATCTCTGGTATTTCGGTGAAGACTCTAAAAATTATGATGAGGAAGGAAATTTCATCGATAATGAAGGTTCATGGGAAGCCGGAGTCGATGGAGCCTTACCTGGTTACTGGCTACCTGCAGATCCTGTTGTTGGTCAATTCTATTACCAGGAATGGTATGCGGGAGAGGCCGAGGATTTTGCTGAAGTGATCGCCATAGATGAAACAGTGATGACAGACCTCGGAACTTTCGAGAACGTACTGGTTACAAGGGATGTAAACCCCTTTGAAGAAGATGTATACGAACTGAAATACTATGCTCCCGGCATTGGATTG
Source organism: Christiangramia crocea (assembly GCF_022410465.1). Lineage (GTDB taxonomy): Bacteria > Bacteroidota > Bacteroidia > Flavobacteriales > Flavobacteriaceae > Christiangramia > Christiangramia crocea. Next base: position 34,461 of record NZ_JAJSON010000013.1, read on the forward strand.
ATACTCGAGGAAAAATATGAGGAAGATGAACTTGTGGAAGTGGTTTATCTTACCGGAATAATAGTCATAGATTAATTTTCAGTCTCATTTATAGGAACGGGTGGCACTGCTGAAGCGTCACCCGTTTTAGGTTTTCAGTAACTACAGGTAGCTGATTTTTCCTATTTTGCAAGTCCTAAATTCAATTACCATGAAACCCCTGCACTATACATTATATATACTGATATCCCTGCTTTTCTTCTTTAGCGCAAAAAGTCAGAAGAACCCCGATAAATTACCGAATGTTGTCTTTATCCTGGCCGATGATGTAGGCTATGCCGACCTGGGAATAGATGGTGGAACCGTCCCCACTCCAAACATAGACAGTCTTGCCATGCAGGGAATGCGATTTACAGATGCTCATTCTCCCGCCGCATTATGCGCTCCTTCACGATTTAGTCTGCTTACCGGGAGTTATCCATACCGCAACGGTCGTCCTGGCGGTTCATGGGACGTTAACAATAGTTCAGGTTTTAGTTTTAACGGAGACCGCACAAATGCGGGGAGACATATCACCGTAGGAGAGATCATGCAGAATGCGGGTTATAAAACTGCCTTCTTCGGAAAAATGCATCTTGGAGGAAATGTTTACGATGCTAATGGTGAAGTGATAAGAGAAAAGAATAAGCTCAATACCATGGATTATAGCCGGGGTGTGGATGACGCCCTTAGCAATCATGGTTTTGATTACTGGCTGGGGCTGTTAAGCGGAATTCAGCATGAACCTTATGCTTATTTTGAAAATGGCAATTACAGGCCTGTAGACCTACGTAGCCCGGCAACCAACGAAAGTACGAGGTTACTTAAAAATGGTTTTTACAGGGTTAGCGATAACGGACTTTCGGAAATAGTTGAGGCTGGAAATGTTCCTGCACGGGGCGATGTGAATTATGACTCCAGCCAGGCAGGAATTATACTAACCAATGGAGCGGTGCAATTCATAGACCATCATGTTAAGGAGAACAAGCATCAGGGAAAGGATCAACCTTTTCTATTATACTTCGCTTCTCAAGCCATACATGTTCCCCATACTCCTCCTTTTGATTTTGACGGGGATCCTGAAACCATAGACGAACAGGTTTATGGAAAAACGGGTGCAGTTACTTCAGACATGCTGTATGAACTGGACCTGCAGGTGGGAAAGATAATAGAGAAACTGAGGGAGGAAGGCCTGCTTGAAAATACTCTTATCATTTTTACCAGTGATAATGGTGCGCTCTGGCCGCGGGTAACCCATTATGGAGATCCCTCCCATGACAATAATGGACCGCTCAGGGATTATAAAGCCTCTATTTATGAGGGCGGGCACCGTGTTCCCTTCATTGCCAAATGGGGAGATGGAACCGAGGCCGGCTCGGTCATAAAACCGGGAAGCGTTTCAGACCAGTTGATCGTAGGGCATGACTGGGTTGCCACCATGTATGAGCTTACCCTGCAGAACATGCAGGAAGACCAGGCAAAGGACAGCGCATCATTATTACCAATCCTTACCGGGAATCAGCCCGAAAATGAACCCCTGCATGAATTTGTACTATACCAGGCTGGATTTGCCTTTGATGGCGCCATTCGTGAAGGCAATCTTGTACTCATGGTAGACCGTGAGAATAAGGCGACAGAACTCTATGATCTTTCAACTGATCTGGGCCAGGAGAAAAACCTTATAGAAAAGCCTGAATTTAAGGAAATCGTAAAACGGCTTAAAGCGAAATTCCTGAAGTATAATGATCATGATACTGAAAGCACAGAGCCAAGGACCACACAAGCCTTCAGAATAAAATAATAGTCTCAGGCATACTGAATTTTCCGGATCCGCTGGGCATTAAGGATGATTAGTCCCATCACAGCCGAAGTAATAATAAGAAGTGTCTGGAATTCAATTCCCATATCCATCAGAGTGCCGAAGATCAATGGGCCCAGGGCCGTACTTAACACCATGAACATGGTGAATACACTGCGTATGGTGCCCAGTTTTTCCACCCCAAATACTTCAGCCAGCACGGCTGATTTTATGGTCCCGGCCATTCCTACACTTATCCCAGCCAGAATAAGGAAAGTAAGGGCTCCGAAAATACTATCTGACAGAGCAAAAGGAATAAGACCAATGCTGAATGGGATCAGGTAAAATCTAAACATTTTCTTTCCCGAATATCTATCCACCCACACTCCTCCCAGGATGGAGAACACCACTCTTGTAATGGCATAAGCCGTAAAAAAACTTGCATACAGCGATACCGACCATCCTTTATCTTCAACCACCACATACTGATAGAAAAACACTGCAGTAATGGTGAAGCTTAGCGCGAAACTTACCGGCATAAGGATGAAAAACACCTTTTTCTTTAGCAGGTCTTTATAGTCTTTCAAAAGAGAAAGGGCTGAAGGTTTTTTTGCCAAAGCCAGATCCCCGTCAAAGTATTCAAGATCCATGAAATAAAGCCTCACCAGATATAAAAACAGAAATGCTGCACTTGCCATTGCAGCAATTTCATAATCATACCAAAGGATAAGTGTGGAAATGAACAAAGGAAATACTGCCTCGCCCACAGCATATCCCAGAGATGCAATACTTAGAGCCTTCCCTCTGTCCAAATCGTAATGCCTGGACATCACCGTAAGACTAATATGACTCATTAGTCCCTGCCCCGTGAGCCTCAGACCAATAAGTGCTATAATAAGGATAGCGATGCTCAAATGAGAAATTCCAAGCAGAAAGGACGATACTGCAAGCCCCACCAAAGTAAGCGCCGTAATTTTCTTGACCGGTTTGTGATCTACCATATGGCCAATAGAAAGCATGATAACCGATGCGGCTACCGTCGCAATCGCATAGATACTGCCAAAAAGACCATTTGAAATTGAAAAAGCCTTAAGTATCTCTGGCACGTAAATAGAAATAAGGAAAGTCTGCCCAAAACTGGATAGAAAAGTAAGCACCCAGCCAAAACCTACTTCCTTTCTGTTATTTCTGAAAAAATTAAATAGTCCGGTCAAATTATTTTTTTAATCCTGAAAAATGAAAAAGAGACCTCAACCAAATCAAGGCTGTGGTCTCTTCAACTTTTAAACCTCAAAGATATAAAAACTAAATCTGCCTTTATCTTTCAGCTTTATAAGGATCTGTTATCTGAAAAGTATTTTAAGGCTTCCATCAAAACCGGGTCTTTATCATTGATAAAATCCTCAAGTTTTTTCCGGACCAGGATATCCGGCTGTATGCCGTAACCCACAAATTCGCGGCCATCAGGATAAGTATCTTTCTTAGTACAAACCCTTGCAGCAGCTCCTTTTGGCAATTCAAATACGTATGGCTGACCCGTACTGCCATAACTTGGCTCACCAATAGTAATCATATGCTCCTGATTTTCCACGAAGATCAGAAAATCCTCTGCTGCTGATGCAGTATTATGCCCGAATAGAATGACGGTGGGGATAACATAGATCTGTTCAGGTCTTTCGATCTTCCATGGCTCATTATCAAAATCATGGATTAACAGATCTTTAGCTGCAAGATAGGTGTCCCTGGCTCCCGGATTTCCAATAGTATCCTTTTCCTGAGTCCATCGCCCCCAGGCTTTATATGTTGCAAGATGTTTTCTGGTTGAAGATTGCGAACCGTATAAAACAGTATCCTTCACAAAATATTTGAGAATATCAACCCCAATATTCGTATTCCCTCCACCATTATTGCGGAGATCAATGACTATACTCTTTGCTTTAGCTATTTCGGGAAGTTTCTCCTCGAACATTTTAATTATAGCTTCATCACCAAAGGAATTCAGCGCCAGGTATGCCGTGGTTTTGTTAAGCCATTTGAATTCCAGTAATTCCCTGCTGCCTCTTTCCGGCTTCATCTTTTCCTCTACAGCTTTTGACCTGGTTAAAACCAGATTCCTGATTTGGTCCTTTGGAGTACGGTATTCTATCTCTACTGAAGTACCAATAGCACCCTTAAGCATTCTGGACACGCCAAAATCCCGGAGGATGTGTTCTGCAGAAGTAGATATATAAGGTTTTACATTCTGATCTATATACTTACTTGCTTCAATTCCATCCACCTTCAGGATCTCACTTCCCACAGGGAGCTCCTCACTTTTAGATTCATTTACAGCAGAAACGATGGCTTTTCCGTCAATATTGGTCAGGTATATCCTGTAATCCCCAAAATCGGTTTCTGTCAACTGGTTTCGCACAGCTTCGGGCATATAGATATCGGTATGACCATCCTTAAGCTTTGCAGAGAATTTCTCCAGTAAACGGTAATATTCATAGTCGTTTGGCGTCTGTTGCACCTCATCGATGAGCTGAATATAATAATCATCCCAGGCTTCTCTATCTACTTTATCCAGATAGACAAAATTATAGTTCACCTCCTGCCAGAACCTTGATAGGCCGTAAACCTTTTCAGCATTGGTAAGCTCACTTGGCATTTGTGACCACACAAAATTGCCAAAAAGAAAAATCGAAAGAAGTAATTTGTATCTCATGATGGCTGTTTTTTGAATAGACTTCCATCACGGAAATTTGTTACAGCGGTTAAATACTTTTGCGAGCTATAATTACCAGATCCTTCACACCCACTTTATTTAAGGGGTTTTCTAAAGTGAAAGTTTTAAGAATTCTGAAACCTTGCTTTTCCAGATTTCTTAGAATATAATCTGACTCATGATAATTTATATAAAGTTTTTCCTCTCCGGAAGAGGAACCTTCGTATCCCGATTTGCTATGTTCTGCTTCCATAGTACTTATGTAAACCACTCCGCCCTGATTAAGCAGCGCTGACATATCTCCAAGGAGTTTCAAGGTTTCTTTCTGATTTAAATACGGAAGGCAGAATCCGCATACTATTCCGTCAAAAGTCTGCTGCAACTGGTCTATATCCCGGCAGTCCATAGTGCAGAATTCTGCTTTTGGGTTATTCTGCTTTGCGAGATCGATCATTTTAGAGGCGAGATCTATTCCCAGAACTTTAAAATCGGGGCGTAGAGAAAGCAGATATTTTGTAAGGTTCCCCGGGCCACAGCCAATTTCCAAAATTTCAGTTTGCTTACTAATCAGGTTTTCACAAAACAGATCCAGGGAACCATGATAAAGGCTTACATCCATATATTTATCCTGGTAGCCTTCAGCATATTTATTGAATATATCCCTTGTATTCTCTGTTTCTTTCATATTAAGGTGGTACCGGCTAAATTGAAGTAAAAAGATATTGAATATAAGTTTCAAATTTTGAAAAACCATATAAAAAAAGACTATCCGCGATGGATAGCCTTTTCATGAAAATAAATGAAAACAATAGAGGATATTAATTTATAGGCAACAGCACTGTGTCAATAACATGAATTATTCCATTAGAAGCTGAAACATCGGCCGCAATGATTTGGGCTGTACTACCTATGGCTATGATCTCGGCATCTGTATTAACCTGAAATTTCTCTCCGAGAAGGGTATTTATATTCTTATAGTTTTTGGGCGGCACCACGCTGTTTGCCGCTCTTCTACCATCGGTTACATGGTATAAAAGCACATCCAGTACGAGTTCGGCAGGAAGGTCTGTGATCTCATCCACGACTGCCTCCTCGGTACTAAGTGCAGCATACAGATCTTCAAATGCTTCATCTGAAGGCGCAAAAACGGTGTACTGGTCATCATCACTGCTAAAAAGATCCACGAGACCTGTACCAAGTTCGGAGTCTACATAAACCAGCGCCGAAACCAATTCGTCAAATCCACCCTGCTGAGCGATCACAGCAATAGGGTCATCTCCTTTTTTAGGCGCAGGACTTTTACCATTAGCATTTATACCGGTATACAGGTCCATTACCTCATAGATAGCCAGATCAGAACCATTGGGCTCTGTAGGTGAAGGGTCATCCTTTTCACAGGCCGTAAAAAGTACAGCAGAAAAGATCAATAAAACAGAGTTTAAAATAAATTTCTTCATAACAATTTTATTTTCAATTAGTTAATTTCCATAAAGATATAACTTTTAATTATTTTGTTTAATCTTTTAACTTATTTTTTAAACAAAACAAGATAGCAGAGATACCTAAGCTGTGCAGGTTCTGCTATAGGCTTGATTAAAAATGGAAACTTACCTGAAACGAAGAAGATAAATGAAAGAGCTAATCAGGTTTATCGAATAATACCTGTTAACCGGGACATAGGACGGTTTACTTCTACCTGCTATAGTTTAAACTCATCATAGATGCGGGCGACATTAAAACCTTTCTCAAGTATTCGCGAATATTGCCTGCTGTTTTCATCTAATGCAGGGTTAGTATGATTCATATGTATAAAATATATTTTCTCTTTTTCTTCTTCAGGCAGGTCTTCGAACAGCGACATGCTCTCAATAATGAAAGGATGGGGAATCTCCGAAATATCCCTGTTATTAATTTCGGCAGCATCGTAAAAGGTCGCATCGAGGAATGCATAATCTGCTTTCCCAATCTCAGCCTTAATATCCCTCTCCCATTTATGCCATTTATCGATATCGGGAATAAACAAGGCGGTTTTGTTCGGTCCGATGATCCTGTAACCTACAGTTTCAGAATATTCATCGCGGTGAGGAACCTTTAGCGGTATCACCTTCAAATCTGAAGAAAGACTTATTTCCTCGTCATTACGTATGGGAGAAATCCTGATATTCCCATTTGATACTAACTGACTCCAGGGCCCGTTACTTTTAAGAAAGCTTTTCATTTTCGGCATGGCGAAAACATTTACTTGTTTTGCTCCCATAGCTTCCTTCCCCAAATACATAAGCCCCGTATAATGGCCAATATGAGCATGAGTAAGGAAGATCCCATCCGGAACTTCCTGTTGAGAAGAAGTGCTCATCTGTGCCAGTGCTTTCATTTGGATGGTAATATCAGGTGTTGCCTCAAAAAGATATTTAGTATCATTCGAAGCATCCACAATTCCAAGGGAGACCACCTTCCTGTTCTTATCTGGCTCTTCAAAAAGACCGGTACAACAGCTTTTCTTACACCCAATATGAGGTGAACCTCCATCCTGTACAGTCCCAAGTATCACCAGAAATATTTCCGATCTAGCTACATTATCCTGTGCATTCATATCCTGCCTATGTATTATAAGCGATATAAAGGCTATAAAAAATGCCAGTTTTAATTTCTTCATTAGTAAGAAAGCCAATTTTGATTTTTTCGAAGATAGAGAAAAGCAACCAGGAACACCAGAGCCATTTTTATATAAATTATTAAAACGTCTGAAAGAAAAATTCAGCAATAAGAATCTCCTAAAATCAATTGATTTTTACAAAAATAGAAGGTAGCTTTTACGTAAAATCAATCAATCGGACTCTACGGTAATTTCTTTTCTTTTTGACCTCACATGCAGTTTTCCGGTAATGGTCCAGCCCGTGCCAAGACCGATCAGCATTCCCGAAACAATGTAAGCACCTGATTCGTTAGAAAAATAGCCTGTAAGAAATCCTACTATAATTACTCCTAAACCGATAATGCGAACTTTATTCATGTTCAAAACATTTTGGAGTCTCAGCTTTCTGAAGCTGCGGAGTAGGGAACGCGATTAGTCGGCTAAGACTTGGATTTGGTATGTAAACTTAAAGATTTTTTTCTATTATCTAAGGTGTTTTTAAGACTAATATTCCTATAATTTCGTCTATCCCAAAAAGTTTAAAACAGCCCGACAAATCCGGGATCGCTTTCCGTTTTACTTTTATAATAACTTTTATTTCATCGTTTAATTAGAATTATTCCGCCTATATGAAAAAAGACAGGAATATCCGGAAGCAGGCTACGACCAAAATATTTTTCAAACGCCTATTTCCCTTCCATAATCAATGCCGGTAATTTCAAATCTTCATAAGCCTTGTTATAAGCTTCCATCTCTTCATTAATGATATTATCTCTTTCATTTTTATAAACCATCCAATCTTTTTTCAGGTCCTCGAATCGCGCTTTACTTCCTTCGGTTAATTCGGGATAGGGCCCTTGTATAAAGCCTCTTAAAAATAAAAGTTCTGCATTTAGCTTATTATTGAAATTTATAACATCCTGGAACGTCTTCTGCTTCGCCTGAATAAGATTTTCTTCCCACGAAGTAATACGCTGGTTCAGTTCTTCGCCTTTTTCCAGCAGAGCTTTAGCATCTTCCCGGTCCTTTAACAGGCCTCTGTAATTATCCAGCTGGGATTTCACTGAACGCAACTTGTTTACAGACTCATGCATTTCTGTAAGTATAGCCTCGATCCCTGAAAGCATTTCCTGTTGTGCTGTATAATCTGATGCAGAAGCATCCATGTTTGGATCTGGAAGGATGGTCACTCGGGTTTCCTTGATTTTATCCTCCAGGCTAAGACGCAAAGTATAAGTACCAGGTCCCACGTGTGAGCCATCGAGACTGCCAAAAGCAAATACCTTATTAACTGCCGGCAGGGCCTCTTTTCCAAAATCCCAGGCAATTCTGTTATAGCCCTTTTTAGCAGGAAGCACCAGTGGTTTGGATGGTCCTCCGGGCCAGCTGGAAAAATCTTCCGATGCTATACTGCTTAGGGACCGGATTAATTTATCCCCCTGCAATATCTCCAGTTTAAGCGGAATAGAATCTGCAGGCTTTTCAGCCAGATAATAATCCACAATTACGCCCATGGGAGGGTTCTTGCCCATATCGGGATCAGAAGAATTTCCTCCAAAGAACAAATAGGTATCCTTAGGCTTAAAAATGGCCATCTCTTCTTCCGGCTGAACCTTATTCTGAATAGGTGCAAGATCATCAAGAATCCAGAACGAACGTCCCGCTGTTGCCGCCACCAGGTCGTTATCATGTATATATAGATCATTTACAGGCACTACAGGTAAATTAAGCTGAAATGGGACCCATTCCTTTCCATCGTTCCATGAGACGTACATCCCGGTTTCTGTACCGGCATATAACAGGCCTTTCTTTTTCTTATCTTCCCTTACCACTCGAACAAATGTATGATCACCGTTAATCCCATCTACAATAGAAGACCAGCTCTTACCGTAATTTGAGGTTTTAAATATGTACGGTTTCAGGTCCATGGATTTATATCTCATTACCACCGCGTAAGCGGTAGAAGGATCATGAGGAGATACCTCAATGCTATTAACTATTCCTGGCTGAAGGTTTTTAGGGGTGATATTTTCCCAGCTATCCCCTCCATCTTTTGTAATATGGATTAACCCGTCATCTGTTCCTGCATAAAGGATTCCTTCTTCATGTGGGGATTCCACCAAATAGGTAATCGTATTATAATTTTCTCCCCCGGCAGCTTCATTTGTGAACGGGCCTCCTCCCGGCCCTTGTTTATCCTTTTCATCCCTGGTAAGATCGGGACTTACAATTTCCCAGCTAATGCCTCCGTCTGTAGTTTTGAAAACCCTGTTCCCTGCATGATAAATCGTATTCCTATCATGCGGTGAAGAAATAATGGGTGCATTCCAGTTATGACGGTATTTTGCATTTTTTGGTTCCTTGCTTAAGCCTAGTTCCGGATACTGATTGATCGGTTTACTCATATGGGTTTCCTTCATCCATTTTTCAATGATGCCCTGATAACAACCTCCATAAACATGAGACGGATCATCGGGATCAAAGGCCAGAAATGCACTTTCACAACCTGCAACCGAATACCAGTCTTTCCAGTCTATACCTCCATTCCTGGTGCGGCTGGCGATGGCAATAGCCGAGTTGTCCTGTTGACCGCCATATACATTATAAGGAACCTGGTTATCTGTGATCACTCTGTAAAATTGCGCAGTAGGCTGATTTTTCTGTGTGCTCCAGCTCTCGCCTCCATCATTGGAAATATTTGCTCCCCCATCATTAGCATTGATCAAGATCTTATTATTTTCAGGATGTATCCATAAATCGTGATTATCGCCATGGGGTGTTGGGACGTTGGAAAAACTTTTTCCGCCATCTATAGATTTCATTACCGGAGCATTTAAAACGTATACGATATTTTCGTTTTGAGGATCGGCGAAAATCTCCATATAATACCAGGCCCTTGCGATATTTACCCTTTCGTTGTTCACCTGTTTCCATTTCTCTCCTGCATCATCACTTCGGTAAACCCCTCCTTTTTCACCTTCCGCTTCTATTACGGCATAAACTCTTTCAGGATTTGCACGGGACACAGATATCCCAGCCTTTCCAAATTCTTCAGGCAGGCCCTCTTCCAGTCTCTTCCAGGTATCTCCACCATCTACCGACTTATACAAGCCTGAATTCTCACCCCCAGAAACCATTTTCCACGGATATCGTCTATGATCCCACATAGCAGCATACAGAATACGCGGATTCGTCATATCCATAGATAGTCCGGAAGCTCCTGTATTTTCATCCACGTAAAGAACTTTCTTCCAGGTTTTACCTCCATCGACCGACTTAAAAATCCCTCTTTCTGCAGAAGGCCCATACTGGGCACCCTGGGCCGAAACGAAAACCGTTTCAGGATCATCTGGATGGACAATAACATCGGATATGTGTCTTGTGAACTCCAGACCTATATGCTCCCAGGTTTTTCCCGCATCGGTAGATTTATACATCCCCTCACCCATCGAGGTCATTACTCCTCTGGCGGCATGTTCTCCAGTACCAGCATAAATGATATTCGGGTCACTTTCCGACAGGCCTATAGCTCCAATAGTTCCGGTATTAAAAAAACCATCTGAAATATTTTTCCATGATTTACCGTCATTGGTAGTCTTGAATATACCTCCCCCGGTTCCGCCCATATAATAGGTTCCCGGCTGCCCCACAACTCCTGTGGCGGCAACACTCCTCCCTCCACGGAACGGACCAATATTTCTCCAGGCAAGATCGTTGTACTCATCATCTGGTTCCGGATTGTCAGTATTATTCTTTTGTTGAGCAATTAGAGATACACCGGCAAAAAAAATTGCCAGGACGGAAGTATAAAATAATTTCATAAACTAAAATGGTTGGTTTAGAATTAATGGAATTTTTAGTTTCAGTAGTTAAGTTATAAAAATAAGCCTTATAAACCTGAAGAGTCTTTTTTTCTCTTAAGAATCTCCAGTAAAAGTTGAATTTGGGCTAAATGTGCCCTGTAGACCAGCACGGCCACTCTAATCCAGAATACCCCATTTATACTGGTGGAAGACAGAAATATCCTTCCGTCTTTCTGAATGTCTTCCAGCAACTTCTTATTGAAACTATTGGCATCACCTTTCGCAGGAATATAACGAAACATAGATACGGAAAGTTGCGGTGCCGGCCCGACTTCAAAACCTTCAATTTTCTGAATCTCCCTATGGAAATATCTGGCCAGGTATATTTTTTCTTCCAGTGCCGCTCTGAAGGGTTTCAGCCCGAATAATTTCAAAGGCAGCCAGAGCCGCATACCCCTGAAATGTTTGGTAAGTTCAGGAGAGATATCGGCAGGGGAAATCTCCTCGTTTTCCGCACGTGTATCCTGCATATAATCGGCCAGGTAATGATGCACTTCTAAAAGGGCCTCTTTTTGCTTTATCAGCACAGCTCCTGTACCAAAAGGCAGGAAAAGGGATTTATGCGGATCCAGGATGATGGAGTCGGCTCTCTCTACTCCCACAAACTTATCTCTCATTTGCGGCACCAGTTTAAAGAATCCCCCGTAAGCTGCATCAATATGGAACCAAAGTCCATATTTCTCCGCTATATCGGCAATGTCATTAATTGGATCTACGGCCCCGGTGTTGGTGGTTCCAACGGAAGCAATGATAAAGAATGGAATCAATCCTTTCTTCCTGTCATCTATAATTGTCTTTTCCAGCTCATTTGCAGAAATTTTCAAATTCTCATCCATCGGCACATACCTCAAAACAGCTTCAGATAAACCCGCAATGCGAATAGCCTTTTGGATAGAATGATGAGCCTGTTCCGAAAGATAGATCACCGCTCTTTCGAAATCACGAGCCTTAAGATTTTGAGCTTCACGTGCAGTTACAATGGCAATGAGATTTGCAATAGAACCTCCTGAAGTGAGATTCCCGGCAGAATTTTCCGGGAAACCCATCAGCCTGCACATCCATCGCAATAGCATATTCTCAAGCCTCACGGCTCCGGGAGCAGCATAGAAAACACCCGCATACCTGTTGCTTACGGCTGCCATATAATCACCAAGCGCTGAAGGATAAATACCTCCGCCCGGAATATAACCCAGGTAACCACCAGAAGCCGGGTTGATCCCTACCCGGTCTATGTTGCCTTCCACAGCCTTAATAAGACTGTCAATTTCTGTGGGTTCTTCGGAAATATCAAATTTATATATGCCCTTTCCTTTTTCTTCGGAATGATAATAGGCCTTATCCTGTTCAATATTCTTTAGGAAATTAGCTGAATATTGAAGTACCTGAGCGTTCCAGTTTTCTTTTTGCTCAGGTGAAGGACTAAGAAGTCTTGAAATTTTTTCGAGTTCCTTTATTCTTTCGATCATTATTGAAATTTAATGAAGATTAATTCCAGTCCCAAACTATCACTATCCATTCTATCCCTGAACTATCCTTATACCGGTCTATTTCCTTGAAACCTATTTTTTTATGTGCATTTAAGGAACGGGAATTTAAGGAAGAGATTTCGGTTATGGCAAAATCATAATTTGCAGAATAAAAATCCTTATAGGCCTTATAGCAGGAAAATAAAACTCCTTTCCCGCGATATTCCTTTGCAACACAAACCTGGCCAACAACCAGATAATTATATGATGTAATTCCCCTATTATTAATGATTAGTTCTTTAAACCGCTCGAACATGGGTCTAAGAACCGGCACTTCATGCTCAGATATAATAGTCATTGCAAGCAAGTAAGCTATGACCTGCCCATTATATTCTGCAATCACATGCTTTTCAGTTTGATTTAGATTGTATAATTGCTCAAAAGAATGCTGTACGGTCACAAAACCCTGGGTAGTTATCTCCTCCAAACTGAGATTTTGCCTTAGGTTCTGTTTTTGAAGGTCAAGTATACCTCTGAGGTCGGCTTCAGATTCTCCGGTTCTGTAATTTATCAACTTTTTAGTAGTTAACCTGTTTAGTTACTTAAACCTTTTCATCTGCGACAGCCTGTGCATCAGGATAGCCGCTCTTTTAGCCTGACGTGAGACCATATTCAAATTTCCGGTTTCATTCACCGTATGATCATCTGCACCGCTTAGTCCGAGTCCATCTACAGCCATTTCAACATGTCCCTCGGAAAATGAAATATCAGCGGCCCCAGCGTTTCTCGGATCAACAGCATAAACCTCTCCAAACCCGAGATCCTGGCTTATCTCGTTATAATATTCCAGCAATTTTGAATTGCCCTCGGCAGGTGCGAGAGGAGGATAGCCCCCATCATCAAAACTGAGTTGTGCTTCCGTTTGTGGATAATTTTCAGTAACTATTTTGGTCATGGTAGCTTTTGCCCGGGCTAATTGCTCTAAAGAAACGGCCCTTATATCTCCTCTTACAACTGCCTTTTGCGCAACCACGTTCGTTTTACCAAATGCTGTACCGCCAGTATTGTCTGCTTTCACATCCACCGAAGTTCCTCCCAGAATAAATCCCGGATTAAAAGTAAGATTCTCTTCTGAAGACAATTCGGCATAGAATTCATTAAGGATTCGGGAAGCCTCATATATGGCTCCGGTTCCTACCTTATCGGTAAATACCTGTGAAGAATGTGCTGCATTGCCACTTACTTCAAGCTTCCAGCTTGTGGAGCCTCTTCTCGAGATCACAATGGTCTCCGGGTTTCCATCACCATTCTCAAAACCAAGGGCTACATCTGCCCACTTCGCCCCTTCTACAAGTTCTTCCTTTGAAAGTTCAATGGGATCCCCGCTTTTTTCTTCATCCCCGGTCATCACTATCTTTACCGACATTTCATCCAATACACCCGCCTCCTTTAGAGCGCGCATAGCCAGAATTATTACCACATCACCACCCTTCATATCGGCTACTCCTGGCGCTTTCATAATGGAGTCATTCTCCATAGTTGAACTTTGAAACGGACTGTCCAGTTCAAATACCGTATCCAGATGGCCTATAAGTAATAATTTCAGACCTGGCCTGCCTTCGTGAGTAGCGACTAAATGACCCGCACGTCCATAAGGTTCGCCTGAAGTAAGCTGAGTTTCAAAACCCAGTTTATCCAGTTCAGTCTTAAAAAGTTTACCCACTTCCCGTACTCCTTCAAAATTCATGGTACCGCTGTTTATGTTCACAGCTTCTGTAAGCAGGTCAATGGATGCCTCGGTATGTTCATCAACCGACTTTACGATCTTCTTTTCCACCCTGTTGAGCTGGGCGAAAGAAAATACCGGAATTAAAATAAGGAGAAAGAGACTGATCTTGATTAATTTCATATTGTAGATTATTATATTAAGCCTACATTTTCTTAAAGACAGAAGGCATATTTTCAATTCCGATAAAAATACAAAAAAGCTTAGACCAGATACTACCGGATACGAGCTCCAATTATAAAAAAAGTCCGGCCTCATATAAAGCCGGACTTTTAAGCAAAACCACCCGATTTTTAAAGGAACTTCTTAATTTCCCTCAGGTTATTTTCAAAAATATACTTTCCAAGTTCTCGCCCATGTCGTTCACCAACCTCAGCACCCTGCCTGAAATCGTAACCGGCATAGACTCCAAAAATGCTTTTTTCTGAAGCCATTTCGGAAAAAGTATCCATATACCTTTCAACACCAGGCAAATAGTACGGACTACTGACATTAAAATTTGCAACATCGCTATGGAAATAGGATTTTAGAATTTCGGCCGCAGCACCTGCACTATATGCATTAGAAGGCGGAAAGGTTGGGTTGGGAGGAGTGGGACTCGGCGAGGAAGGGGTCCAGCTCACATCTCCTATAGTAGATTCATTACCGTCTGAATCGCCAGCCCTGATCGCTGTAATAGGCCGCCAGAAAGCATAATGAAATTTCTCTTCAAATGAAGCAATATAAGAATCTATCACCGACATTTGAATAAGCCCTATTAACCGCGCTGCTTCCCAGCCATCCAGTTTTCTATTTTCTACTAATATTCGGGTTAGCCGGTTCATGGAACTTGAAGAAGTTTCCCTCCAGAAAATACTAATCTCGGTTTGATCTGCAGTGCGCAGCGGGCAATTGTTGCAACCCAGTTCTTTCACTTCATTATAATCGGCCAAATACTCTTCAGAATTAATAGAATATGGAGCTTCATCCATGAACTGGTCACTAGACAGAATTCCAAACGGAGTAAGATTCCCCAGATTTGCTCCAAACACCCCATTTGCAGGCCAGATGGGACCAGGAAACACATAAGGCGGATAATTTGCCTGGTAGTCACCAGGTTCAGTACCTCCAATATAGCTGGAAAAACCAATAGAAATATCACCTGCTCTTTTAGAAAGAACAGCTGCCGCTGCATCTTTACCAATGTTAATTCCTCTGCTTTTAAGATCGGAATCTTCAATGCCTGAAAGGATAATACTTAATTGGGATTCCGAGGCCATGGCTGCGGGAGGATAAAGCTGAACGATCATATCCCTTGCTGCCTGAGATACTGCAGCATCGGCAATGGAATGGATGTTTTTCTTAGTAATCCCTTCCGCATCCACATCAGAATTATCCAGCGCATAGGTCTCGAATTTTGGCACTACATTGTTCAAAGCATCATGCATGGCCAAAGTTACCATGGCATAGATCTTTACTTCCAGGGGTTGGGGGATTTGCTGGTCTAAATTCTGACTGAGTAACTCGTTCCACTGCAGTACGGCTTCATTGCTATAGGAATTTATCATTCCATTGTTAAAATTTTGCCCTTTTGCATCTGCAGAATACAATAAATGGGAGTCATTAGATTCGATTGAATCCTTTTCACAAGATCCTAGACCAATAATAAATATCAGTCCGCCTAAAAATTTAAGTTTCGCATTCATAACTAATGGATTAATTAGACTAAAATGATGACAATGCAGGGGTTGCCACTATAAAATTGGAAATTTACAGGCATATTCTGGTGGTATAAAAACGACATTCTCACCACGAGAAATAGAGGAAGTCCGGATCCCTCTGTAGCGACCCGGACTTCTCTCAAAAATTCACAGGAAATCACATAGAAACTGTAAACTCCTTCTATTCTTTCACTAAAAACACTTTACAAAATCTTTTTAAGTTCCCTCAGGTTATTTTGAAATACATAATTGCCAAGTTCTTTCCCCTGTCTTTCACCTACTTCTATAGCATGTCTAAAGTGATAACCTATATAAATCCTGGAGATAGCTGTTTCGTAAGACATTTGCGAAAAGCTGGTCAAATGACGTTCAACTCCGGGTAAGTAATACGGACTTGTAAGATTCAGATTGATATGATCACTATTGAAATAAGATTTAAAAACAGCTGCGGCAGAACCGCCGGCATAGGCATGAGTTGAAGGGAATTCTGCTGTGGGAGGTGTAAAGAAACTTGATGTCCAGGTTAGATCCCCAACGGTAGCATCAACTCCGTCAAAGTCCCCGGCACGTATGGCCGAGACCGGTCTCCAGAATTTGTAATAGGCCTTGCCTTCGAATGAGGCTATATAGGCATCTATTACCGCCATTTCTACAAGACCTATTAACCTTGCTGCTTCCCAGCCATCCAGTTTTCGCTCCTCTATTAAGATTCTTGCCAACCTGTTCATGGAACTGGCATTGCTTTCAATCCAGAAGGCACCTATCTCAGTTTGTTCATCAGTTCTCATGGGACAGTTGGTACATCCAAGAGATTTAACCTCATTATAATCTGCCACATATTCACTGGAGTTTAAAGGATAAAGGCCCTCATCCCTGAACTGATCTCCTGAAATTATTCCGAATGGGGTAAGCTCGCCCATATTAGGAGCGTAAGCTGCATTTGCTGGCCATATTGGCGGATTGGCAAGCATAAAGGGCATATAATTGACCTGATATTCTCCCGGTGCGGTCCCCCCGATATATGTTTCAAAACGCAGTGGAAAATCATTCGCTCTTTTTTCCAGCATGGCTGCCGCGGCATTCTTGCCTATATTAATACCTCTGATTTTAAGATCTGAATCTTCAATCCCCGCAAGAATGGAATTCAACTGGGCATCAGCGGCAGCTGCCGATGCCGGAAACAGCTGAACCATCATATCCCTCGCCGCCTGTGAGACCGCAGCATCGGCTATGGAATGGATATTCTTTTTGGAAATACCAGTGGCATCAACTTCTAAATTATCCAGCGTATAGGTCTCATATTTTGGAACTACATTGTTCAAAGCATCGTGCATAGCCAGCGTGACCATTGCATATATCTTAGATTCCGCCGGCAGCGGCATAAGGTCATCTATAGACTGACTTAATAATTCGTTCCATTGAAGTACAACTTCATTACTGTATGAATTTATCATACCATTATTGAAGTTTTGGACGCCTTTTATGTCGGCTGAAGATAATTCGGCGTCGCCAGATTCGATCACGTCTTTTTCACATGACCCCAGACTAATTAGGATTATTAGTCCACCTAAAAATTTGAATGTCGTTTTCATAACTGATGAATTAATTAAACAAAATGGATGACAACGCAGGGATTGACAACATAAAATTGGAAATTTCCAGACATATTCTGGTGGTAAAAAAACGACATTGATTAGGCCTTATCGGTTTAACCCCAATGCCCTTTCTATGGACCTGGACTCTTCACTCATAAAATATGTTGGGGTAGCACCGGTAAATTCCTTATAGTCTTTCACCAGATGTTGATAATCGTGATAACCACAGTAAAGTGATATGTCAAGCCAATCGGGCCGCAGAGGCTGCATGCTCATGAAATAAGACTGATTGAATCTGGCGATCCTTGCAAATAGTTTAGGGTTTATTCCTATATAATCCTGTGATTTTCTTTCAAATTGGCGGGAAGATAAACAGGCCTCCTTTGAAAGCCAGTCAAGTGTGAATTTTCCACTGTTGCTTACCATGAATTCGAAAATCTTATCAGATGGTCTTGAGAGCATTTTTGGTGTTGCGGTTAGGTCTAATAAAAATGTCTCAATAACCCCGATCATCTCTTCATAAGTTTCGCAGCTGCTCAGTCTAACATTAACTTCTCGTGCCTTTACTGGAATAACGGCCTCCAAATCTACCGCCATGTTGATAAGCAGCCTGAAGGGGATACCGGTGAGACGATGAAGTACTCCCGGTTTAAAAACCACCAGAATGATCATGATTTCATTATCGATACTAATACGGTCTATACGTTTTGTGAATTGACCTACTATAACAGATCGCGAGCGGGTATACTTTGAATTTTCACCAGAAAAATTTGTGACCTCTGCACCTCTGGGATAAAAGATAATGCACTGCTCGGGATGAGGAGGATAAGGCTTCGGGGTAGTTCTCAAATTAGGAGGAATGATAAAATGGCGTATCCTGTACAGGCTAACGTATTCCTGCAAAGCTGCACAGGGATAAACATTCTCGAAAATCATCTCTATTGCCGGAAATAACTATAAACGTTTTATAAAAAAGACCGCATTAAATGTAGCCAATAAACGCCTACCAGGATGGGAGGGAAAACAATTATAATCTCACCAATTTTCTGAAAATCCTAATTTCTCATTTCGTGAATTATGAAAATATTGAACTGAAAAAATCCTAACCGGCTGCGAAAAGTGCTATCGCAAATGGCAGAGTGATAAGTGCTGAAATGATCGCGGGTTTATGCCAGCTTTTCTTTTCAAATTCTGCATCCTTACCTATAGATCTATTCCAGAAGAATTCATTTAGAATAACAGCTCCCAGGATATTCAAAGGAATTCCCAGATTGGTCTGTAACTGAACTGTAGTGAGGGTAATGGCTGATCCCACAGTAAAAATCACCCCAAATGCAAGCACCTCCCACCTCGCCTTATTATCCTTTACCTGTTTGAGATTGCTCATCAAAAGAACTGTCCCGAAAATAGTGGAAAAGATAACCGAGAAGATATAGATCACCCGTTTGGAATAAAGTTCAGGTAATACTTCTGAATTTCCTTTATTCATTTCGGCTGAGTCTGTAAGCTGAGGATCACTATCTTCCATTTTAATTTAAAATTTATAAAACTGGTTTGCGAAAATAACCATTTTGATCACAAAAGGATTACAGTGTTTTTAAAAGATTACTGTCCCGAATCCATTTAATCCAGAATTTCGATTTCGGAATCATAATCATATCTGAGAAGCGCATTCCCCAAACCTGTAAAATAAACAGTGGACCTGTCATGAGACCAGAAAACTCCGGTTAAAGGATTATTTAATGGTTTCCACATTTCCGGTTCACCAATATCAATTATAGATTCGCCCAAATGGGTCTTTAAAACCCATTCCAGCTGCTTCTTTGAATTATCTGGTGAGGGAGCGGAAAACACGTTATGAATGCTCTGGTCGTCTTTATCTATAGCCAGGATCTTGTTCTGAATTAATGAAGCCAGCCAGAGGTTGCCATTTTCATCTGTTTCTAAATTATCTGGTGAAAGCACAAAAGCATAGTGCTGTTTCTCTGAAAGTGTATCTTTTTCCCGGTCAATTTTGAATCTCAAAATCCTGTCTATCCTAAATTCTGCTACAAATAAATGTTCCTCGTCTTTATCCATAGTAATACCATTTGCAAAATATAAGCTGTCTGCCACAAGTTTCGCCTCCATTTCTTCATTGTCCTTCCTGCCTTCTTTCAACATATATACAGCCCCTGTAGGTATAGGTGTAGCAAAAGCATCATCTAATGCCTCTGAGGTTCCATTCGGATTATTCGAAGATTGTGAGAACCATATACTGCCCTTTTTATCCCTGTAAACATTATTCACTCCGTAAGAATGCTGATAGATCATTTCGGTATCTTCAGTTTCTATATTTATCCTGAAAATCTTTCCTGAATAAACACATGAAACAAGTAAAAATTTATTGTTATCCTCCAGGAATACGCCTCTGGCTCCACCTTCTTTGTAACCTTTCTCTTTCATTTTTCCAAAAATACGATGAGACCCGTCCTTTTCTATCAAATGAAGTCCATCGGTATCATCGGCTACCACCAGCCTGCCATCCGGCAGCCCGGCTCCATCCTCGGGAACATCGAGATCCCTGGTAGTAGGGAAAACATGTGTAGAATCATACTCAAACAATGGAAAGCCTGCATCCTTTCCTTCCTTGGAAATATCTATTTTGATAGGGGCGGACTCTGTGTCGCCATCTTCAGTTTTAACAGTATTGGTACATGAAAGGCAAATACCCCCTAATATGAAGAGTAAACCAGCGAATTTTTTCATGGATCTGATTGCTTTTTGTGCTCACAAATTATCAAAATTAAATCACTTCAAGTATTAGTAACCGTAAACGCTAAAAAATTCGGGTATCTGTTAGATCCTTTCGGCCATTAAATCCTGAAACTGGTCAAGAAATCTGGCTATATGTATCCCATCCACCAATCCGTGATGGGCTTCGATGGAAACAGCCATCTTTCTCACATTCCCGTCCATAAAGGACTTCCCGAAAGTTATCTTAGGAACACTTTCTCCTGAATTATGATTTTTTGCATAGGACACCCCGGTGATCCTGAACCAGGGCAATGTTGAGTAGTGTACAACATCAAGTCTTTCAGAATCTCCTGTGGCTCTTAACCCGGTAGAATTCTGAACGATCCTTATCTGGTCTTTCAGGTTTTTATTGAAATCGCTGAAACTATCAGAGAATTCCACGTGGGAAAAACCGAAAGTGCCATCTTCCCGGCCAATTGTGGTTGCCGCATGTATCTTATCAAAGCTAACTACCTTGTCATCCAGCAAGCGCAGGCATAATTCCTCTGTTCTGTTAACGGCGATAATAGACCTGTGTAGATAACAGCCAAAGAAGGATAAGTTATTCTTCTTTGCAATTTCATAAGCCTCTGTACAGTCGATCTCGGTTACAATTCCAAAAAAGGGATTATCATATTCCGAAAAGAACTCAAAGTGTTCCTTTCTGTTCCAGTTATTATAGTCTATCTCTTTCATTTATCAGATCTGATCCTGTTTGAATTACCAGTTATACCCGCGCATTTAAGAATCACTAGAAACCAGGCCTCGCTTTTGACTTTCATAGGTTAGTTCCCACAGTCCGTATAAAAGTATCCAGACCGGAAGATATAAAACATACCATCCTGTGGAAAGGTCAAAATAGGCAATACTTACATAGATGATCCCCAAAGAGAAAATGATCGCGAAGACCCCATTATAAATATGTAGAAAAGCATTTGTTTCCTTTTTCATCAGTTTTTTAATAACTATTACCAGCAGCGAAATCACGAAGCCCAGTATAAAGACCCCAATGATAATGGATGTCAAATCTAATTCTTCATTTGCATAATAGGTGATGGTACTTGCAAATAACATTATCAAAACCACTCTTGTGACCACCCAGAAGTAATAGGTAGATTTAAAAATTGTATCCAATAGTTTCATATTTTCCTGATTTCCGGGGCTAAAGTTCATGTTTTGGAGTCCAGATCAGTCTGATCGTAAAGACAAGGCTTATCCCGGGTTGTGAAATTAATTATTTTCTGTGTTTTTTAAACGGGAATATAGAATTACAGATTCCGGGATTTCCGGCTATAACCTTAAAACTCCTCGAAATCCCCTTGCGGCATAGTAAGACTGTGCTCCGTTATGGTAAATAAACACAGTACTGTATCTAAAATCACCAAAGATGGCGCCTCCAAGTTCCCTGATCTCTGAAGGGGTCTTAAGCCAGCTGGATGTCTTGCTGTCAAAATCACCAAGCTCCTGCAATTCGCGGTATTGTGCCTCGGTAAGCAATTCTATACCCATCCCTGCGGCCATATCCAAAGCATTGTTTTCGGGTTTATGCTTTTTCCGGGCTTCCCATGCCTCACGATCATAACAGGTACTCCTGCGACCTTTAGGGCTCTCAGCCGAGCAATCATAGAAAATATATTCGTCCGCATCCTCATCATGACCAACCACATCGGGTTCCCCTCCGGTGTTTTCCATCTCGTTAAGGGACCAGAGTTTGTCTGCATTCTTTTCCAGTTTTGCCTGTACCTCTGCCCATTCGATACCCTGATGACGTTCCATATGCTTTTCAAAACGGGTTTTTAGAAGCCCGATCAGTTTCTTTGTCTCCTTTGAAGCCAAATGATTTTTGCCTGCCATGATTTAGCTTTTTGTTTGAAATGTAGTCCTGATAACCTGGTGGGTTCAATTTATAAATTTATCAGGAAAGTTTTCTATTGCTTTTCATAACCCACCTCTGGAAGATTAGCTTTTTGTAATCTTCTAATGGGTAGTAACTTTTTATACGTAAGGCATCTCCATAGCCATTCCAAGGGACCGAACTTAAAATAGGTTAACCAGAGCTTACTGTATATTACCTGAACAGAAAATATTGCCACTGCCGTGGATAGAGTCTGGAATGGGCTCATGGTTTCGTATAGCGAAAAACCTATTGAAGAGAATAGGATAAGACCTAAAAAGCTTTGCATTATATAATTAGTAAGTGCCATTCTACCCGCATATCTCAAAGGTTTAAGCAAAGTCTTTAGTTTTGAATTGTACCAGAGCCAACCAATTATCCACAGGTAAAAGATGCCCATCACCACGTCTGATACTACCATTGCTTTAACAAAGTATGGTCTTAAATTTTCATCAGAATATATATCGTATTCAGGAAGTACAAATAAGAAAACAAGCCGGTAAATATTTGAAAGTATTCCTGCCAGAAGCAGGGGTTTCCCAATTCTGGAAATGAAAGATTCCAGGTTTTTATAGATCTGGTTTTTTCCCAGATATAATCCTAGTAAAAACACAGAAAGGGCAATAGGTGCAAGGAAAGAGAAGAGCATTGGAACATTGCTTAAATATTCCCGGATTCGCAATTGTATTCCTTCCAGGTATGAACCTTCACTGATGATTTGGTTTACCAGTTCACCATCATAGCCATTTAAATAACTGCCCGGATCATAATTTAGTGATTCCATGAAGAACCCCATTACCTCATCATAAAATGGAAACAATAAAAAAAAGAAAGACAGAAATAATATCAATCGGTTAGATCTACCTATAAGAGTTGTCACCATTAATCCCAGCAAAGCATAAAGATTCAGAACATCTCCAGACCAGATAAATATTATATGAAAAACACCTATCAAAAACAGTATGAACATTCGCCGGGCGAAGAATGAGAAGGAGAGCCTGCCTTTTTCTTTAAGTTTAAGTGCCTGCATCGAAATTCCCAGTCCGAACAAAAGGGAGAAAATAGGAAAGAACTTAGTGTAAAAAAATAGTTGAAGTATTCTCTCGGAGATTCTGTCTATACCAGAAGTCCACTGTTGGGCAAATTCATCCTGATTAAGGAAGGTTGAATTCATTATTACAATGTTCACTACAAAAATTCCCAGAACAGCAAATCCACGATAAACATCCAGCAGGTCTATTCTGCTCTCTTTTTTAGTTGGTTGGATAACCGTCTTATTTTCCAAATTTCAGTCTTTAATGCAAAATGTATTATGTCTAAGAAACTCCGGAAAGCGCTAGAATGACTATGTCCAGCCGGAATTCACGGTTAAAAATACTCATTTCTATTTTACCTGAATAATTTTTTGAATTTTCCCGGGCTTATCCTTCCCAGGGCTGTTCTTTTTTATCCATTGCCCATATACCGATCCTGAAACTATAAGTTTAAGAATCATATTCAGCTATACTTGAAGTTAGAAAAAGATCAGAATGACATCCGGCTATTCATATTCCGGAATATTTTCGCCTAAAATTATATCCCTCACTCCAACCCAGAGGTCACCCTGTTTTTTTAAGATCAAAAGACCGGAGTTTCCACCTCGCGGGGAGTCGGGATCTGTTTCTTTTTTAGTTAAAAGACTATCGCCCCTGAAGTGAGCGCTCCCCAGCCAGTAATATTTGCCATCAGGCTCAAGAATAGTATAATGTATATGTGCAGGTTCCGATCTGCTGGGGTATGCTGCCGGTTTTAGGGTATAAAAAGTATAGTTACCATTTTCATCGGTCCTGGTCCAGCCTCTTAAATAACCATGCCTTCTGGCCCATCCCTTTTCGTTTCCCCGGGTGGGATAAATCCCGTCCTGATTGGTATGATACACATATACAATCACATCTTCAGCCGGAGTTTTCCCATCTTCCTGATAAACCGTACCTGTTAATTTCATCCTCATTCCTTCCTCATTAAAATCGGGAAGGGTATCTACAGGTTTCAATTCCTTATCACCATATTCAAATATGGCCTCACAACCTTCACATGGACCACCAACGAGCCTGTGTTCTGACGTCTGGCCTTTACAACCCAGGATAATTACCGGCAGGAAGAATAAGATGATGAATGGAGAATATCTTCGTCTCATGATAAAAAATATGAAGTTCCGGTCAATAATTTTTAAATATTCGCTAATGCCGCTCATTTTTAAATTCTAACCACCTATAAGTTAAGCATTTTTTGTTGGAAAGATCGGCCGTTAATTGTGATATATGTTTCCGGCAGGGGGGCTTTATTTCCCACTAATATCTTCTGCAAGTCCAATAAGGAGTCCTTCAACTCCGCGAATATAACACAGCCGATAGGAGTCCTCATATTGAACCAGCTCACCAACAAGCTGAGCGCCTTTTTGGGTGAGCCTGGATACCAGTTCGTCAATATCCTCAACCGTGAACATTACACGTAAATAACCAAGGGAGTTCACAGGCGCTGTCCTGTGGTCAGCAATGACAGTTGGATTTAAAAACCTTGAAAGTTCAAGCCTGTTATGCCCGTCTGGCGTCACCATCATGGCGACTTCTACCTTTTGTGAACCCAGGCCGGTAACCTGTCCCGACCATTCTCCTTCGATGGTGGTTCGCCCTTCCAGCTGCAAACCTATTTCCTCGAAAAACGAGATGGCATTATCGAGGGATTCCACGACAATCCCAACATTATGCATCTGCGGTAATTTACTTTTTGTCATATTTTTTAATGTTACCTTCTATTTGAGTTATGTGCTGTTGGTAGTTGACGTTAATTTCCTGTAAACACTGTTTTTTCATCAACAAAACAAATCGGATTTCCAAAAGGGTCCTTCGCATAGAATAAGGTTTCTCCCCAGGGCATTTCTTCAATTTCTCCAAGCGACCTGCAATCAGACTTTTTCATTTTAGCTCTAAGGCTTTCCAGATCGGGTACTGAAATATAGATATACTGATTTTCATGAAATTTCCATTCACCCTGGCCATCCCCATCAGATTTCGGATCATAACAGGCAAGTATAGTTCCTCCAATATCGAAATAATGGCGTCCCGGTGAAACTCTTATCCCTTCTTGATCTAAGATATCAGAATAAAATTTCCCGGCCCTGTCAATATTATTTACAGGAAGAATCACTCTATATAGTTTTGCTTTCATTTCCAGTTTTGTTTGTTCTTACGGTCCCTGTTAACGACAAGCGCGGAGAAGGGGCGCGAGGCTCAGACCTGGTTGATCAAGTTAATTATTTTCTTTCTAATCTCTTCCGTCTCTTTGTGCTTAAAAGTTGTTAGCAACCGGCCTTACCGTCTTTATTATACAATTTGCAGAAAACCTGCTTAATTTATCAAATTGAACAATATTCCAAATATCAAAGAACCGGTTAAGGCAAAAGACACATACATGATAAATATCTTTTTTCTAACGATCCCCCAAACAGCAGCCATTGCCGGCAGGGTGGTAATTGGTCCTGATATCAGGAAGGCTAAAGCGGCTCCTTCACTCATTCCCAGTTCCAGCAGACCACCAATTAAAGGCAGTGCGGTAAGGTTGCTGGTATAAAAGGGAATTCCTACCAACGACGCGGTTATTATGGACTTAAGCCCATTACCGCCCAGCAGGTTTGAAATTGGTTCCTGGGGTACATAAAACTGGATCAGAGCATTTATAACGAAAGCCAGCGTCATAAATTTGGTCACCATAAGCGTTGCCTTAACTGTTTCCCGAAATACTTTATTCCAGATTGATGCCTTCTCTAACGAGCAGGTTTTAGAGCTACAGGTTTTTGTCTCCTTTGTCTCCACGCTGCTTGCAGGCTCAGATTGTAATTCGGGCGCCGAAACACAACAATTCAGCATTGCGGTATTATTTCCGTTTGCCACTAACTGTACTTCCGCTCTTTTCGCTTCTCTTGCCGCTGTAAAGATCACTTTCAGTGTTTCCCATGCTTTTTTAGCTGCAATTTTCATTGGACTTCTAGTTGAAGTTGTCATATCCTTCTTCAGAATATCAGTTCCAAGCCAACCCTTTACCATGCATAAATGTGTAATGTAGCCTGAAAGAAGACTGATACAAAGTGTTGCTGCAAGTCTCCAGACCGATAGCTCCCATCCAATGGTAGCAGTACTTAAAAAGAAGATCTCGGGATCCATAGATGGGGATGCGATCCAAAATGACATCACCGGAGCCAGAGGCACGCCCCCAATAAGTAAGGATGCGATTACCGGAATAACTCCACAGGAGCAAAAAGGGCTGAAGGCGCCAATGATCGTGGCCAGTAAGACTGACACCAAAGGTTTTGCATCAACAATTCGGTGGATCCTTTTTGATACCCCCGATACATTTACAAATACAGCAATGGGAATTGTTATTACCAAATAGGGCCAGATATGAATAAATGAGTCAACAACAAACTGCGAGATTCTAAAAATTTGTTCCATTTTATCTTTTTTAATTAAACATTTCGAAACAGCTCTTTCTATAGAGACGAAACATGATTAAAAAAGACGCATTTTTTAGTAAGAATTAGAACAACAGCGATTTGAAAGACTAAAATTTGAGAACAGGTTGCCCTCTGGAGACATTTCCAAATTTAGCTTTTCTGAACTTTCTCATTAGAAACTTCTTGGAATTTCGTAACTTACTGACAATCAGTTTGTAAAAAACATACGCCCCTGCATTTGGGATAGCTTTACGTAAAAAAACCAAGTTAGCGTATGGAAACAATTACTGAAAATCAGCAAGCCAGGAGGACCGACAAAAACAAAAAAATGTTCGGTATTATCAATCCCGGCAAAGCCTTTCACTTCCCTATGAGTGATTTTATGGCATCGACCTCGCCTTATGGGCGAACATTCATAACTGCGATCGTTTTCGTTAGTCTGATGTTGTTAATGGGATGCTCGAAAGATGATCTAACCGAAAAACCGGTCATTTCACATGATGCAGCAGCTCAGGTTAATGCAGCAGCGATGAATGCCAACAGCAATGGCCTTATCACCCAGAGCTTCCCTTCCGGGGAAAACCCGGGTCCTCCACTCTATGCTTCAGGCCTGAGCCTTGGCCTCTCCGATTTCGGGGCGACCCGAACAGATGGCGAGTGGGTGGCTATCACCTTCGTGCGGAATCCGGATTGTATCCCGGCCGACTACAATCTCCTGTCGGCCCCCAACATCCCGTTTGTATTCGGGTGTAGCCTTACGATAGAGGGCACGGTATGGTTACGCGATCCTGCAAATCCCTCGAATGCCGTTAAGGCCATGCATCGTGGCCTGGGCGCTGTACCGGTCTATTTCGTAGCTCTATCAGAGTTTGAGTCGGCAACCCAGGATCTTATACTAACGATCGGGGAGTTGAATGGTTTGTCGTCACTTTTGATCGGCTATGCCAGCTATCAAAGGGATGTGATCCAGTTTCCGCAAAACGGCCGGCCTGGAATGCACAGCATTGTCTCCCGTGGTGAACTGGAAGACGGGCGTTCCTTTGAGCACATAGGTGTGGTGGTTGGAGCACGGAACGTAAATACCACCATCCGCTTCGAGTGACCAACAATAGCCTCGATTTTAGAAATTATGCGGAATAATCTTCACGGATTATTCCGCTGGTTTGTTTCTTGAATGGAGTTCTTCAAATGTCACTTCTATTTTGAGTTATGCTTTGTTAGCCTCAGTTATCTGCCGTTCCATTTATAAATTTCATTCAACAACTGGTTTAGCCTTCTCTTAAGATCAAGAATATTTAAGTCGTTCTCATCTATATATTGAATAATTTCTTTTGAAAATTTACTTTTTGCTGATCCATAATTCTTTTTCGTTTTTTTTGAAATTATATCTTCCAATTTTTTGTCAGGATCAATTTTAATTTTTTTATCTATCCACTTACTTAATGTAGATTCCGTTAAGTAATTTTCAATTTCTCTTCCTTTGGTAATCCAACACTTTTTTTCTCCTATTTCAGATTTAATCCTCTTCTTTGTGCAATTGATTTTGGCCTGACTGGTAAACCCGTCACGATCCATAATCACAAAAGCATTCCTATTTAATTTCAACAATGAAATTAGGTCTTTTACAATTACCTCATTTTGGAAAGAAAGATGAGATAATAATCTACCTCCATAAAACATTATTGTAAAATGTAGTCCTTCAATTAATTGGTCATCAAGTATTTTTAACCATTTTAATAAATAAACCCTATCACTTGGACCTTCCACCCAGATAACGCCATTTGATTGCAGAATATCGCTAGATTGATATCCTAAATCATCTAGAATTTGGATTGATTTTTTTGATCTGTCCGCATGAGAAATTTCTGAAAATTTACCATTATTTCTAATATGATAAATAGATGTATTCTTGCTCGAATCAAGAAAAATGTTTGAATGTGTAGTGATGAAATATTGGTTATTTGTTTTGTCTAAAAACCTTATAAATTTTCTTTGTAATTCAGGATGAAGATGGATTTCAGGTTCTTCTAAACAGACTATGCAGTTCTCATGAATTACTAATGTACTACATAAAATAACTAATTGATGAATTCCTGTTCCGAAGGATTCTAATGGAAGTCTATTTCCGTCTATTGTTAGAACAATTTCTTCTTTTGTATGAGGGATCTCAATTTCTAAATCTGGTTTATTAATAAGATCACTTACAAATTTTTGAATCTTTAAAAATTTTTTGCGAAGATTTTCATCCCCAATTAAAGGATTTTGCATTTCAAACATTTTGCTAATAATGTTTGACCCATTGATCGATGAATTAGAGTCTCCAAAATCATGTCCTTCTTTGATTATCCTAAAATGAGGAATATAAATTAAATCATCAAAAACTCTTTTTATTTTCCTTTCTACAAATCCTGACCAAAGGCCTTTAACAGCTTCCTGAAGTTGTGGTTTACCGGCAGAAGAATACTGATTTTGAAATGGTATTAATTCATGTTGTTCGGCCTCGGCGATAAATACTGGCAGCTCAATAATTCCTTTATTGAAATTATACCATAGAAAATGATCATTCTGTAATATCTCTTTTCTTCGGTATGTTAGTCTTTCTTTGTTAACCGGTAAGTCTTCTCCGTTAAATTTTAATGCAATTTCAGCCCCTAATTCATTTCTCCTATACTGATTTTGAATGTTATTCGGAAATTTCTTAAATTCTCTAAGATTGGAATTAATTAGTTGAAGAAACCTAAGGACATTAGATTTTCCACAATTATTTTTTCCAATAATTACATTAATCTTTTTTAAATTATCAAGTGTAACTCCTTCTTCATTAAAACTTCTAAAATTTCTAATTTTAATTCCTTGTAGTTTACTCATATTTGATAATTGTGGCTAACTGGTTATATCCTCCCTTTAATTAGCTTTTCACTTATCCAGGTTAGGAGATAACCGAATATCGTTCTAAAATAACGAGAACAAACCAAAAAATAACGTTTAGGTATAAATTTTTTTGATAAAGGCAAAAAAAGAACAGGTGAAAGACACCTGTTCAACTCCTGTTATTTTCATTAAAAAATTATTTGGCCAGGCGCGGGTCGTCGGCCTTGTTCACATAATTGATCTGCCAGGGACCCTGCCCGTGCAGCTGGATGATACAGCCTTCTTCGGTGGTCGCGAAATGAGTGGACTTTGCCGGCATCACTACAAAACCTCCTTCAGAAATGTGCTCTAAGGCATTTGCGTCAAACTTATCTCCCATTCCCATCTTAAAGCTTCCCGAGATCACGGTTATATGCTCATCTACCGGGTGCCAGTGCGCCTGTATCGAATAACCCGCAGGAAGTTTAAGCCTCATGGTGAACAGCCCTTTTTTGCTCAAATCGCCTTCTATCACCTGGAACATGGCTCCAGGAGGCAAAGAGGCCGGCCCTTTCTGCCATTCGATATCTTCAGGATTTACCATGATATGATTTTTCATCTTTGAATCTTTATGATCCTGCGAAAAAGCGATCCTGCCGTTCATCAGGAAAAGCAGACTGAATGCCAGTATCCTGAACATTTTAAAAAAATTACTGGTCAGTATTTTCATACTATTGTGTTTTGAATTGTCATTCATTTCCGAGGGTTATTTGCAGGAATCTCTCGGCATTATTATACAGGATATCCCTCTTTTGTTCCTCGCTAAGAAAATCGGCTTCCTGTATGGCCTGGATCCCACTTTCAATCATTTCAGGCCAGCACATCTGGTCTGAACCGAACATGATCCTCTTTCCGAGACCTGCCCTTACCAGTGCCTCGAGGTAGTCGTAAAAAGCAGTCCTGGGAAGCAGCCAGGTTATGGTAGAAACATCGCCATAAAGCTGCGGGTACTGAGACATCATCGCGATCATCTCATCCCGGAAGGGGTAACCCGAATTCTCGACATATAGCCTGAGTTTTGGATGCCGAACCAGTACCTCTTCCAAAAGCAAAGGACTACCGGCAGCCGTACGGAAACCCGGAAGCTCCGGCCCGATCCCTTCAGTATGGATCAGCGTTGGCAGATCAAGTTCTTCTGCCAGTGCGAAATATGGTTCCAGCTTTGGATCATTGGGAGCCATCCCGTTGAGCTGGGTGGCAATTTCTCCCATCCCGGCGTAAAATCCCTCATCAAACTTTGACCGCATTTGTTCCAATCCGGCTTCATCTGGCTGAAAAATGAACGGGGCAGCAATAAACCGACCGGGAGCTGCATCGATCCACTTCGCCATAATTTCAGGATCCAGACCGCTAAGATGTGCTTTTACGATATTGTTGCGATCCATTATTTCAAGGGTCTTTCTCATAGTCTCCTCGTGACTCGCGGTAGCCTTACCTTTTCCCTCACAGGGTTCCGGTCTGCAAATAGCAGGCGTTCCTGCCGGCACTTCAAACGGAGGAAGATCGGCATGCAGATGCATGTCTATGATCGGTGGGGCCTTCTGAGCAAAAACGGGCTCAGGTAAGAATGCTAAAAAAAGGAAGAGTGAAAGAACACTTAAAACTTCCCTTATCCTAAGACTGGAATTGTTGATCTTTCTTTCCATAATCATTGAGTTTTGAATTATCAAATAACCCAGCAAAAAGCCTGGAAAGAATGGAGTTTGGGAGCATAAAAGATACTGCTTCTATTCAAGAAACAGGAATTCCTATACTACATCTAAGATAGTCAATAAACTGCCCTGAATCAATAAGTAGCTTCCCTAATAAGGGTTTATAAAAGTCTTTAAACTTTCAGCAGAAATATCGGGGTTTGCGCCTTCCTTTCCTGCTACCAAAGCTCCCACTGCACAGGCCTGATCGAGAGCCGCCTGTGGTTCTTCTTCCTGAAGCAGTTTGGCGATAAGAGTTCCTAAAAAGGAATCTCCCGCTCCCACGGTATCCTTTACCTGTACCTGGTACCCGGAATTATAATACAGCTTTTTATCGTGCATCAGCACCGCGCCATGCCGCCCCTTGGTCACACAGATAGACCTTGCATTGGATTTCACTGCAATAAAAAGCAGGTTCTGTTCCAGCGAATTGTATTTTGACCCCATCATGCCCGCGATCTCAAAAAGCTCATCATCATTGAACTTGATGAACTCGGCATGTTGCATAAGTTCCATCAGGAGTTCCTTTGAATAATGCGGCGGACGAAGGTTGAAGTCCAAAACCCTGTATTTCGCTTTCGGGATCAGCTGAAACAATGTGTTCCGGCTCACTTCATCACGGCACACCAGGCTTCCGAAGATAAAAGCATCAGCGTTCCTTACCGATTCCATCATGGCATCGGTCAACTCGATCTTATCCCATGCCGAAGGATAGGTGATTTCATAGGTGGCCGAACCACTCGCAGATAAAGTGACATTCACCATACCGGTTGGATGTTCCTTATCTTTCCTGATATTCCTGGTGTTCACCTGTTTGGAATTAAGGTATGAAAGCAGTTCCTCACCTTTTTCATCGGCTCCCACTTTGCTGATCATTTCGGTTTCCACACCCATGCTGCTCAACCTGCTAGCCACATTCAGAGGTGCGCCACCAATCCGTTCCATATCGGGAAACACATCCCAGAGGATCTCACCAAAACAAACCGCCTTTACTTTTTTTGCCATGCTTTTAAATTCAATTTTATTAGTCTCTTAGTTTATTCATCCCGGGTCGTGAGCTTCCACGTTCCAGATACCCAAATCTTGTATAGAAATCCTTGACGCCTTCAGCCGCCATCAGGCCTATAAATGAGTGTCTGTAAGTGTTCTTATGGAGCCATTCTTCCAGTTCTCTCATAATGCGGTCCCCTATACCCATTTTCCGGAAGGCAGGCATTACGATCACATCCTGGATATAGAAATAGATGGCTCCGTCTCCAATGATCCTTCCAATCCCCACCGTTTGTCCGCCTGCTATCGCGCATACCGCGAACAGGGAATTTTCAAGCCCTTTTTCCACCGTGCTGTCATCAAGGTCTTCCCAACCCGTAGAACCTCTTAAGATCTGGTATTCCCTAAGTGTGGGATTTCTATGTTCTATCTGAATTTTCATGATCCCAATGTCTTCTGCATTCAAGATAGAAAATATTTTCAGGGCAGGATCATAATAAACAGATTGAATAAAAAACACGAGGAAGATCCCCGTGTTTTTTGACTAACTCAAACCACTTAATATCTAGTAACCAGGATTCTGTACATATAAACCGCCGGTAAAGTCTATTTCACGCTGTGGAATTGGATAATATTCATCTCTTCCGGCTGTAAAAACAGCATTTGTTAGAAAATCCCGTTTAGTTTTCTCTTCATCAAGATACGCGTTAAGAGTTTCAGCCGCTTCACCCCATCTAACCAGATCAAAGAATCTTGGGCCTTCCATTCCAAATTCCAGTCTTCTTTCAAATTTCAGGGCTTTCCATGCAAATTCTTTACTTGGGAAAGAATCATACAATCCAACATTATATATATCAGAGGCGCCTGCCTCTATAGGTCTTTGCCCACTGGTAGCCGCCCTTTCTCTAATCTCATTGATTAATGGAAGTGCTTCTTCATATCTGTCCAGTTGAATAAGGGCTTCAGCCTTAAACAGCAGTACATCTGCATAGCGAATAAAGATCACATTCCTGGAGGTTCCAACAAAAGGACCTTCCTTAATATAGCAGGAACAATCTGGCGCCTGCTGTTCCTTCATATTTCCAAAGAACCCATATACCCCGGGATCTCTCGCCCAGCTGAAGTTATAGATCATATCTCCCTGTGAATTCACGGTATTGCGATATTTAAACGGCCTTCCGGGAACTCCAACCGTATGATCAAGTCGGGGATCTACCGTTAGTCCTGAAGAAACGGCCACTGTTCCGTCTTCCTGAACATTGTTCAGAATATCTGAATTATTAAAGCTATCCAACAATGGCAGTCCATTAGCATCGGTCTTGAAGGCATTCACCATATTCTGGCTGGCCAGGTGGAAACCACAACATCCATAAAGCCCGGTACCATGTGGTGAATTAAGGCCAGTTACAAAGCTCACCCTCCCTACTCTTGTTCCGTCATTAATAGAGAACTGGGCGGCCCAGATTGACTCCGGCCCATTCTCATATTCCACAAGAAAGTTATTTCCGTAATCGGGTTCAAGGCTTCCAGTCACCTCATCGGCATAATCTATCACTTCCTGAAGCATAGCTTCGTTGATATTCACCACCTGGTGAGTCTCATTCTGTTCGTATGCCTGGTACAATCTCACCTTAGCAAGGTAAGCCGCTGCCGCATTCCTGTCGGCTCTTCCCACCTCATCCTGGGCCTGGGGAAGATTATTATAGGCAAACAAAAAATCCTCTGCGATTTTATTCCACAATTCCTGATTTGGAATATCATTACTGGTTTGTGCTATCTCCTCCTGGCTAAGCTCCTCTGTGACATAAGGTATCTTTTTAAAGATACGCTTCAGCATAAAATGAGAGTGAGCTCTTAAAAAATGCAGTTCGGCCTGTCTTATGGTCTTCATCTCATATTCCGCATCGGGAATCTCATTGATAACCGAAAGTGCAAAGTTAGCCCTGGAAATAGCCTTGTAGTAATTGGTCCAGGTACGTGGAGCCATCCAGTCACCCTGGTCTGGTACGGTTAAATAATACTGTTCATAACGGTCTACCACATCCACATCGCTACGACCTCCGCCTCCTTTATAGGAGTCATCAGATCTCACACTTCCATAGACCCACATATGTGTAAGAGGCCCTATCATCTCATCATTTGCTATTGCGGAATAAGCTGCAATCACAAGGGATTCGGCATTATCTGCCGTTGCAACATTCTCACTGGAAAGAACCCCTTCCGGTTCATATTCCAGAAAATCATCGGAACAGGAAACCGCAGTAAATGCAAGTATTAATCCTGTTAGTATAAGTTTTATATTTTTCATGATTGTCATTGATTAAAAATTCACATTAACACCCAGAGAAACTACTGTAGGCACAGGTATTCCATCCACATTGGTTCTTTCAGGATCCGCTCCTATATAATCTTCCGGAGTAAACCAAAAGAGGTTCTCTCCCTGCAGGTACACCCTAAAGTTCTGAAGCGGAGCCAGTCTTTCAATCAGCCCATCTGCAAGTGTATATCCAAGTTGCATATTCCTGATCTTGAAATAGGAATTATTCCTGAACAGGTAATCTGAAGTTCGAAGATCATTGAAGGCAAGCGATAATGACGGGATATCACTCCCGGTATTATTAGGAGTCCAGGCATCAAGCACTCCCAAACCTGCATTCTCCCTACCCTGTACAAAATTGTTCCAGAATATATAAGGATCCTGACCTATCCTTCCGGTTACCCCGGAACCGAACACTGAAAAATCCCAGTTCCTATACCCAAGATCTATGCGTATCCCGTATTCAAGATCTGGCAGGGTGGTACCAATAAAATCACGGTCATCGGTATCTATCACGCCATCACCATTAAGGTCCTTAAATTTTAAACCTCCCGGTCTTGCTCCAACCTGATCTGGCGAATTGGCAATATCTTCCTCGCTTTGAAAAAGTCCATCGGTTCTATACCCGAATATGGAGAACTGGGAATGTCCCAGAATTGAGTTCTCGGCTGTTCCCGGAAAAGCCGGCCGTACTTCCTCCGGAAGGAATGTGATCTCATCCTTAAATGAAGAAAAGTTAGTGGATACTGAAAAGGTTAATCCATTCTCCAGTGTATTGGAATAGCCTAATGCAAATTCCCATCCATTGGTTTCGGTCGATGCTCCGTTAAGCACTCGTTGCTGTCCCTCTCCTATTACTGAAGGAATTGGAGGAGTTGTAAGAATATCCACCGTCTCCCTGGTAAAGTAATCAAAGGATCCTGAAAGCTTATTGTCAAAGAAGCCAAAGTCTACCCCAAAGTTCCATTCCTTAGTGGTCTCCCATTTAAGGTCGGGGTTCTCCGCCTGCACAGAAACAAAACCTGAAGGTAAATTTCCGGTGTCGTTCCCATTGATATCATAGGCTGTCCCCACATTATAGTATTGCTCAAAGAAACCTCCCGTAAACTGAGAAAGTGTAGAACCATATCTGGCCTCATAAAGACCAAATCTTGCAAGGTCACCAATGGCCTGGTTACCTACCTCACCGTAACCCGCTCTTAACTTCAGGTTGGTAACGACCTTATCGTTCTTAAGGAATTCCTCATTGCTTATTCTCCATCCGGCAGTAGCCGCAGGGAAAACACCATATCGATTGTTCTTTCCGAATCTTGAAGATCCATCCCTACGAACCGTAACTGTCGCCAGATATCTGTTATCAAATGAATAATTAATTTTTCCAAATTGAGAAAGCAATCGGTTCCCCGAAGAGTTTCCATTAGCTGTCCTTGCTCCGGTTGCTGCATCAAGCACAAAATAAGATTCCTGCTCTACCGCAAAATCTTCCGCCCGGGCAATAACCGAATCAAAATCGTTCTTTACAGATTCCACACCCAGTAACAATCCAAAATCATGGTCTTCAATCTCAAGCTTATAATTCAGGGTATTGGTGAATACCACGCTGGTATATTTATTAGTATCAAAGGTAAGGCTGTTATTACTACGGGTAATAAAACCATTGTTTACCCTTGGTTCTATATCTTTTCTTTTGAAATCACTAAAGTCAATACCCAGACTTGACCTGAAGGTTAAATTTTCCAGTAGGTCAACTTCGGCAAAAATATTTCCGAAGAAATTATTCTTCTCAGCATTATCCCAACGGTTCAAATACTGCATCAATAATGGGTTATTCCTGTCTGAATATCCTGCTCCCAGTGGACCTGCGAAATCTCCGTTCGCATCATACACAGGAATTGTAGGAGCCAGAGTGATCGCCAGTCCCGGAGTTGGAGCTCCACCAACATCTCTTGCTGCAAGGGTCTCATCTGAAGTTGAGAACTGGGTGTTTACCCCAAACCTCACCTTATCATCAAAAAGTTTTGTGTTGGCATTGATCTTGGCAGTATAGCGATCGTAATTGGTATACTTTAAGATTCCGGTATTCTTGAGATATCCCATATTCACCAGGAACGAGGATTTTTCAGAATTCGCGGAAACGGTAACTTCATTATTAAAAACATAACCTGTTTCATAGACTGCATCCTGCCAGTCTGTATCCCCGGCCGGAACATTCTCATTACCGCCCACAAATGGCTGAACACTCACACTATTTAGCACGGGATCATCATAATCCATATTCCAGTCAAAATCATAGATCTCTCCATATCCAGCGGCAGGATCGGCTCCATCATTTACAGAGGCTCTCCAAATTGCTTCCCCTCTCTGAACCGCATTCAGCATATCATAGCGTTGTTGCTTTTCTGACTGCACCGAAATGTTGGAGTTAATGCTTACGCTCACCTTCTCTGCAGCGCCCGATTTGTTCTTGGTAGTTACCACAATTACCCCATTTCCTGCTCTTGCACCATAGAGGGAAGAAGCCGAGGCATCCTTTAGTACCTGAATAGATTCTATGGCATCCGGATTCAGGGAGGAAAATACTTCCTGCCTCTGGGTTGGAACTCCATCTATAACATATAGCGGGTCATTATTACCCAGGGTAGTGATACCCCGAATCAGCACCCTGCTACTTGCCCCGGTTGGATCTCCTGACTTTTCAACAAATAATCCAGGTACACGACCCTGAAGGGCCTGCATGGCATTACCTGAACTACGGCTCTGGCCTTCAATAGGAGCCACATCTACAACAGTAATTGCTCCTGTCACATCTACCTTACGTTCCCTGGAATACCCAGTAAGTACCACTTCATCGAGCAAAGCGGCATCGGCCTCAAGGGCAACATCTATAACACTTCTTCCATCTACGGGTACTTCTGTTTCTTTATACCCCACAAAAGTGAATACCAGGATGGCATCTGGAGCCACCTCGTCAAGAGTATAATTTCCATCAAAATCGGTTGAGGTTCCCTGAGAGGTTCCTTTTACAAAAACCGAGGTTCCGGGAAGAGGCATGCCTTCGGCAGCCGTGGTAACGGTTCCCGTGACCTGCATGTCCTGAGCATTAATAAAGCTCAAAGGCACTAACAGCAACAGGAATAAGCTTAATTTTAATTTCATGATTGTCTATTTATTTAAATTTTAATTGGTACGCTTCTATGTGATCCATACTGAATTCATCGCCCTCTGAACTAATGGAGAGCTGCTCCCATGGATAATTGGGAAAGAAAATTTCTGTCATCACGGTTTTTCCGTCGTCAAAGAATAATTCTATGGAGGTCTTATCAAGAATGATAATTCCATTCAATCCTTCAGCATCTGAAAGACGCGGAGCTGTAGATATTTTATTCGCAAAATCGTCTGAAAAATCGGTTTGTCCGGCTTCTGATCTGTCCAGATAGAATTCCTTTTTAGAATGATCATATCCAAAAATCAGTTCATCTCCCTGCGAATTGGAAAGCCTGAATTTATAATTGGTTTGTTTAAGTTCTGAGATATTAAATCGAATCTCGGCACTTGCAAGGTCTATCCTGGAAGAATCTATAAGTTTTGTAGTCCCCTTTATCTTTACATTATCTTCCTTATAGTTGATGCTCCTGTAGTTCTGGAGCTCTTCTGCGGGAACAGAAGTGATAATATAACTGTCACCCTTCTTCTCTAGTTTTAATTCCCTTGCAACGGTCATCGCACTTCTCCAGCTCTCAGTTGGTACTTTCTGTGCATATAACCAGTTGGACATCCAGCCTATAAATAATTTTCTACCATTCTCTTCAGGTATATTAGCCCATGTAACCCCGGCATAATTATCCTTTCCGAAGTCTATCCAGTAATGATGATCTTCACCAAGATCCTGCATTTCTTTAACCGGGGTGAATTCCTTTCCGTCAAAATCTCCCACAAAATACTGGGTTCCCGAACCACCATTATAACCTCCCGGGTTAAGACTTTGAATAAGAACCCACTTCACCTCATCACTGCCTTCAACATACATGGGAAAAAAATCTGGACATTCCCATACTCCCCCATGAGCTCCCACGCCCTTTCCGAATTCTGAAGCAAGCTCCCATTCTTTCAGGTTTTGAGAGGTATAGAAAAGGCTTTTATCATCGGCAGCAAGCACCATCACCCATTGTTGATGAATTCCATCCCAGGTCACCTTGGGATCGCGAAAATCCTTTATTCCGGGATTTTCTATCACCGGATTTCCTTCATACTTGGTCCAGGTCTTACCTTCATCAAGGCTGTAAGCAATAGCCTGGGACTGATAATCTGTTTCTCCCGCTTCTTCTCCTTTTGGATCGTGATAGGTGAAAATGGCGACAATAGGCACCTTACCATCCTTTCCAAAACCGGAGGTATTATTGTTGTCTACAACCGCGCTTCCAGAAAAAATATAACCTTTCTCATCAGGATAAATCGCTATTGGTTGTTCCTTCCAGGTGATCATATCGGTACTTATGGCATGACCCCAGTGCATTGGCCCCCATACATTATCATCTGGATAATGCTGAAAGTAAAGATGGAAATAACCATTATAGAAGAACATCCCGTTAGGATCGTTCATCCAGTTCTTTTCAGGCGTAAAATGGAAGTTAGGACGAAAATCCTCATCCTTTTGAACCTCCATCGCCACAGCTTCCTTGCCTTCTTCATCTTTCCTGTCCATACAGGAGGTTACTGAAGCAAGCGTCAAAGCCGAAATAAGCATTAAGTTGACTATTCTTTTCATATTGATCAGTTATTTGTAATTGGTACTTGTTGATTATTTATTGAAAGTTCCTCACTTAATTCCTCCAGAGATTTGCCTTTTGTTTCGGGCATCATGAAGATCACGAAGAAGAGCTGTAAAAACATCATGAATGCAAAAAAGGCAAAGACATATCCGGGCCCTATGCTTGAAAAGAGAAATGGAATCATAGAGGGTATTATCGCAGCCAGCACCCAGTGAGTGGAAGAACCAAAGGCCTGTCCCGACGCGCGCAATCTGTTTGGAAATATTTCAGAAATAAACACCCAGATCACCGCTCCCTGCCCTATTGCATGAGCTGCAATAAAAAGGAAAAGGAATATAGGCACCCAGAGTCCTCCCCAGTTAAGGAAGAACGCGGCCGCTACCAGTGACAACGAGATGATATAACCTATAGAGCCAATAAGCATTAATTGCTTTCGTCCTAAACGGTCTATAAGAAATACTCCTAAAAGTGTAAATAAGAGATTTACCACTCCTATTCCTATACTGCTTAACAGGGCTGTACTCTCGCCCAGACCGGCCGATTCAAAAATCCGTGGAGCATAATAAAGGAAAGCATTGATCCCGGATAGCTGATTGAAAAATGCTACCAGAAATGCAAGAATAAGTGGAAAACGGTATTTTTTCATGAAGATATTTTCCCCGGTCTTTTCGGTCTCAGACTGATGCTTTATTTCGGCAAGTTTTTCCCCGACATTTATATCAGGGTTTATAATTTGAAGGACTTTTTTAGCCTCTTGCTCCCTCCCCCTGGACATAAGCCATCTGGGGCTTCGCGGTATGAACAGAACAAAGAAAATATATATTAAGGCCGGAACAGATTCTATGCCCACCATCCATCTCCATGGCTGAGTTCCGGTATTCCTTAGAAGATAATTGGACAGAAATGCAACCAGGATTCCCAGCACTATATTGAACTGATAAAGCGATACCAGTTTTCCTCTTTTATCTGCCGGCGCGATCTCTGAAACATAAGCTGGAGCTGCTATGGTCGAGGCGCCAACTCCAAGTCCACCCAGGAACCTGAAAAAAGCAAATGATACAGGATCATTAACAAGTGCCGATCCTAATGCCGAAATAAAATACAGAACTCCTATTATTATAAGGGTATTCTTCCTTCCTATTTTATTGGTTGGAATACCACCGAATATTGCACCTATCACGGTACCCCAAAGTGCCATTGCCATAACCACAGAGCCATGGAAAGCATCTGAGGTTCCCCAGAGTTCCTGAAGTTGTTTGTCGGCTCCAGAAATAACTACAGTATCAAATCCAAAAAGGAATCCAGCTAAAGCAGCACTAATTGACCAGGCGAGAATTTTATTCATCTTTTAATTTATTGATATAGAAACCAAAGTATGTTTAAAATCCCCTGCGGTATTTTAAGAATTCCTCAAATGATTATAATAATGTTAAACAATAGTGAATTTTTCTATCCCAGCCTTATTTTATAGGGGTTTACAAGCTTTTAGGAAAAATTTCGCAAACGTTATAGTTGTAAAAATGATACTGGTTTTCAACTTATGTAACATATTTGAATAGCCAGTGAAGACAATGGAGAATATCTTAGTCTTAAGATTTTAACTGTTTAGGAGAGATTCCGTATTTATTCTTAAAAGAAGTTGAAAAATAGCCCGGTGAAGAGTAGCCAACTTCGTAGGCGATCTCAGAAATATTCATATCAGATTGCTGAAGAAGATTCCTTGCCTTATTAAGGCGCTGGGCACTAATATATTCACTTATAGAGATTCCAAGTAAGGCTTTGACCTTACGATATAGCTGTACCCTGGAAATATTCAATTTTCCTGCAAGTTCCTCTACTGAAAAATCAGGATCACGAAGGTTTTCATCAATGAACGCATTCAGGTCTTTAAGAAAATTTTGTTCGGCATTCTCAAAATGTTCATCCTTAACCTCATCGATCCTATTAGTGTAGTAATAACGAAGCTTTTCTCGGTTATACAGAGCTGATTTAAGGGATTCTCTTAAGATCTCATAGTTGAAAGGTTTTGTTATATAGGTATCGGCTCCCGCTTTCAAAGCCTTCAGTCTTGATTCCTTATCATCCAAGGCTGTAAGTATAATGGTGGGAATATGTGAGGTTCGCAGATCGCTCTTGAGTTCCCCGCATATCTCGAACCCATTTTTAGTAGGCAGGTTCAAATCACATATAATCACATCGGGAATTATTTCAAGAGCCTTTTCTATTCCATCGGTACCATCAGAAAGATATACATGATAATCTGTACTTAATTTCTTTTTAAGAACATAAGAAAGATCGGTATTATCTTCTATGATAAGCACGGTTTCGGCATTTTTATCCAGTGCCACATTACCCGGCTCCTCTGCCGGGATTGTTTCAGGCAGCTTATATGAGGTAGACGACTGGAAGTCAGTTTCAATCTCGGAAACATCCACATCTTTAAAATGTGCTTTCCCTTTAGGGATCGATATTTTAAATTCTGCACCCTGATGAGATGAAACCGAGATACTTCCTTCATGCAATTCTACAAACTGTTTGCTTATAAAAAGCCCCAGCCCTGAACTTGGCTTCAAATTATTGCTTCCCTGCATATAGGGGTCAAAAATTCGCTTGAACTCTTCTTTTGGAATGCCAATACCTGAGTCTTTGAAAATTATACTCACTTCATTTTCACTTTCATTCACAGCTACCAGAATATTCCCATTTTTAGGAGTAAACTTAAAGGCATTTGACAGGATATTAAAGAAAACCTTATCCATCATATCGCGATCTATATAAACTTCCATATCCTCATTCCCGGGGCAGAAGTTCAGTTTAACAGATCTTTTGACAGCTTCAGACCTAAAATCATCAACTATATTTTTCAGGAACGGAACTATCCTGGTTTTGACAGGTTTTATATTATAGGTCCCATTTTCTAGTTTCCTGAAATCAAGTAATTCATTGATCAACCTGAGCAGTCTCCTGGAGTTATTTATAATAAGATTGGTTTCATGAGAAATCCCCTTCAGTTCTTTATTAGGCCTGTCGGCAATAGATTCAATAGAACTGGTGATAAGCGTAAGAGGTGTTTTGAATTCATGGGAAAGTGCCGTGAAGAAATTGATCTTGCTTTCATTGGACACTTTCAGTTTTTCGGCAAAATTCTCGATCTGATTGCGCTGAACTATAATCTTCTTAT
This sequence comes from Christiangramia crocea, assembly GCF_022410465.1. Taxonomy (GTDB): domain Bacteria; phylum Bacteroidota; class Bacteroidia; order Flavobacteriales; family Flavobacteriaceae; genus Christiangramia; species Christiangramia crocea. Next base: position 77,045 of record NZ_JAJSON010000013.1, read on the forward strand.
TATTTATCTCAAGCTCCCTTTTGCTTTTTTTGATCCTTACCACCAGATAAATGCTCCAGCCAGTAAGAAAAAGCAGTAGCAATAACAGTACGATCATTATCCTGATGAGGGCACTTTGGGAATTATAGGTCTCGATCTGTTCATCTATCACCGCCTGCTGCTGTTCGATATCATTTTGCTGCTGGTTCATCTTATCGAACTGATTCTGCATGATGTCCACATTCACGGAATCTATTACAACTGTTCTTAAGATATTGTATTTATTAATGTTTTCACCCTGAATAAGATCACTTGCCATTTTAATGGCCTCAGCACCACCGGTTGGATAAAGGAGCGTCGCATCCAACAGTCCATCCTTTACCATCTGAATTCCTCCATTCGGGCCGAAAAGGCCGTCAACACCTATAATCTTTATATCATCTTCCAGAGATTTGGACCTGGCTACTTCCCATGCCCCCATAGCCATACGATCATTATGGCAGAAAATATAGTCGGGAGTTTTCACGGTATCCAGAAGAGACGAAAGTCTGTCTTTGATAGAAGCCTTTTCCCAGTCACCTTTTATTGAATAAGTTATTTGCAGCTCTGGTACAGAGTCCAGTGTGTTTTTAAATCCGATACTTCTTTCATGAGCAGGTGAGGAACCTTCCTGCCCTGTAATTTCAATTATGGTGGCTTCATTTTCTGAATGGGAAATAATATATTTTGCTGCATTTCTCCCAATTTCAATATTATTGGCCCCAACATAGGCTGTAAAATTTCTACCTTCAATTTTACGATCGATAACGATCACAGGGATACCGGCATTCATCGCTTTTTCGATCACCGGTGTTATAGGGATTGACTGAATAGGAGAAACTATAAGAACATCCACTTTCTCCTGGATAAAATCGTCTATCTGTGTGATCTGTTTTGCAATGTGATTCCCGGCATCCTTTATTTCAAGTTCCAAATCCGGATGCATGGATGCCTCCACTCTCATAGATTTATTCATCTCCTTCCTCCAGTTATCAGTAGTCATAGCCTGGGAGAATCCAATCTTATATTTATCTGCTTCCTTCTCCCCGCTACAGGAGACTATTATCAAACAAATAAAAATACGGAGTGAAAGCTTAATTAGAGACCTCATCATTTAGTATTAAAACTAGCTTCTAAAATAGAATTTAAAGATTATTTAACAAGTATGAAGAATAAATAATTACAGATTAAAGATATGTTTCTTAATCTCTTGATTTATGTATTAATCCCAGACAAATTTCCACTGTCCATCGGGCTGTCTTTTCCAGACTGTATGGAAGATGCCTTCCGAAGTATTTAGGTTTCCCAGTGAATCTGTCATCATATAAACATATTTCCCGTAAGTATACCCAAGGTCTCCTGATGAGGAAACATCTACAAAATCTGGTTTCCAGGTAAGACTGACATTCTCATTCTTTTGCAGGTTCTTATAGCTTTTCTTCAGAGCTTCCCTACCAAGGATAAGTGTGTCATTTCTCAAAACGGCAACGTCTTCTGCCGCATAGTAGAGAAAAGCTTTGGGAATTCCTTCATTATGGGCCATTTCAGCAAATGCCGCTTCGGTTTCCATGATCTCATTTTTCCATTTCTCAATATCTGTTTCCTTTTCCTTCGAGTCGCATGAAGTTAAAAGTATCACTAATATTAAGTAAAGAGGAGTTCTTTTCATAAAATACCTGATTAATCACCAAACAAGTTAAGCGAAATTCCGGTTAATTTGGCGGCATCAGATTCTCCATCATAAGGTAACTGAGAAAAATAATACAAAGCAGAGCCCCGGAAAGTATGATAAGGAGATTGATCCATTTATAGCTCAGACTGAAACTAGCCGTCTTTTTTTGCTGAAAGATGAGAAGAAAATTAAGCAGAAAGGCAATGAATGGTCCCCCCAGCAAAAAGAATCTTATTGTCCAGTTTACGATTGATGCATCACCATATTTCTGATCACTGTTTACGATCCATTCATAGACCGAAGTAAAAATCCACATATCTATCTGCAGATAATGTTTAAAGATCACACCGGTAAGGAAGAGGAAAGGTAAGATCAGTAAAATAACGCCTAAAATCACCGGAAATCTGTGGCCCGGCCTTTTAATTCTTATTTTGAATGGCCAGTGAATCTGATATGGCGACGGCGTATTTTTCATGATCTGAACTAATAACATAAATTTACGCATTAAAGCACTGAAAATCAATTAAAAAAACAGCCTTTAATCAAACATCTCTATCAAATCCTTTGCATTTCCAGGTGCGTTGGCCCCAACATCGTTATTGAAATAGACATATACTTCTTCTGCCCCGCAACTGGCAATTTTCCTCTTCCAGGATTTCAGTTCATTTAAAGAATAATTATAATCATACCATTTCCTTCCCTTGCCATGCATGCGCAGATAGGCTACTTTACCTGTAACGATCATCTCTTCGGGAAATTTTGGTGTCGATATGGAACAGAAACTTATTTTATACTGATTCAGTATATCATATACTTCATTAGTGAACCAGCTTTCATGTCTAAATTCTATAACATTCTTATTACTTCCTTTAAGAAGTTTACATAAACTCCTTAGCTTTTCATCATCCCGGTGCAGGCTGGGTGGCAACTGCCAGAGAATACAGCCAAGTTTTGTCTTCATCACCTCAGCCGCATCTTCAAATTTCCGGATACCGTCTTCAGGCTCATTAAGCTTTTTCATATGGGTAACATACCGGCTTCCCTTAAGGGTAAAGTTGAAATCTTTCCTGTAAGCCGATCTTTTCCATTTCTCTAAAGTGGAGTCTTTTGGAAGTCTGTAAAAAGTCGCATTTACTTCTACTGTATTGAAAACGCTCATGTAATGTTCCAGCCAGTTCTTCTTTGCAAGATCTTCAGGATAAAATTTTCCCTTCCAGTCTTTGTAATTCCAGCCGGAACAACCTATAAACAGCTTCATTATTTCTCTTTTTGACAGGATGGACAGTAATAGGTGCTCCTGCCTGAAATTTTGATCAGTTCGACCTTTCCACCACAGTTAGGGCATGCCGCACCTTCTTCCCTATGCCGGGTGAGATAATCTGAAGGGAGTCCGGAATCCTTTTCTTTGCTTTGAATGACGGTTTCCATCACTTCTCCCATCTGTTCATAAATCTTATCAAGTTGCTTTTCTAATAACTCATTCACAGAGGTCTTAGGGTGGATACGGGTCTGAAAAAGGATCTCATCGGCATACATATTACCAATTCCGGCAATAAGGCTCTGATTGGTAAGTGCTCCCTTAATGCTTCCTCTTTTATTATTCAGAATTTCCCTGAATTCATTTTTATCGATATCCAGGGCATCTTTCCCCAGAGAATGTTCTTCTAGAAAATCCTGCATACTATCAGCCAGGTAGATCTTACCCAGCTTGCGCGGACAGATAAAGAACAACTTTGAAGAATCCTTAAAAGCTATATAGAATCTGGTATATTCTGGCGGATCCTCTTCATGAGAAAAATCGAATTTTCCGGTCATCCCAAAATGAAAGATCAGGAATCCTCCATCTGACGTTTCAAGAAAAAGATATTTTCCGTGACGTATGGCTTTAATAAACTCAGTTCCCATGAGTTTATTTTCAAAATCCTTTTGAGGAGCCTGAAGAATTTTCGCTTCCGGGCATCTCACCAGTCTGATCTTTTTATGCAGTGCCGTTGCATCAACATATTTCTTGTAATATGCAACTTCTGGTAATTCTGGCATTTCTTTAAATTTTGCTGTTTCTCTAAAATACTGAGAACCATGGAAAAATTCTTTTAAGACTATGCTAAATTAAAATTATCTGTTCCTAATATGATCACATTTGCCAGAAGACAGGGACCAGTAATAGTATTATGATGAGAAGTATGATTGTTAAAGGGACTCCTGCTTTTATAAAATCCATAAATTTATATTTCCCAGGGCCGTAAACCAGGATACATGAAGGTTCAAAAGGAGTTATCAGGGAGACGGAAGCACCAAGCATGATGGCAATGGCAAAGGTACGTGGATCGGCCTGGAGTATGTCGGCGGCATCCATGGCAACCGGCAGGATAACCAGTGCGGCTGCCGCATTAGACATAGGCTGGGTAAGCAGGATCACGAGGATCACAAACCCGGCCAGCACCCAGATAGCACCCATGCCACCAAGGAGGCCAACCATATTGTTCGCCAGGAATTCGGAAGCACCAGAATTGTGCATGGCGGTACCAAAAGCACTCATCCCACCAATGAGGATAAGCAGTTTCCAGTTCATTATTTCATAAGCCCTCTCCACATGCAGGGCGCCAACCATCACCGTCACCAGGGCGGCCGTGAGGAATGCGACCGAAAGTGGCACCAGTTCCAATGACCCAGCGATTATTGCCAAAAGGAATATCACAGCAGAAAAGATACCTTTTCTTTCCTTGAACATATTCACTCTAAAGTCTCCCATTACCGAAAATTCAGTGGAATTTCGAATAGCGTCTATCGTCTCCTCGGTTCCCTGTACCAGCAGGACATCCCCGATCTTAAGCCTAACATTGCCAATCTTTTTCGAAACCATTCCCTCAAAGCGATGTATGGCAAGGACAACGAGTCCATAATTCTGCCGGAACCTGGCCTCCTTCAGTGTACGATCCACGAGCCTTGAACCGGGAGTGACAAGTACCTCCACCAGCCTTACCTTATCACTTTGTATCTCTTTTTGTCCAATGGTATCTGCCCGTACATGCAGACCTGCATGCTCTTTGACCTTTATGAGATCATCTACTTTACATTCTACCAGCAGAATATCCTCAACCTCAATTATGGTAGAAGGGGTTGGAATAATTTCATCCTTTCTTCGGATCACCTTTATGATCTTCACTTCCCAGTGAGCAAGTTCTGAATGGAAGGCGTGTTCTCCAATAAGGCTTGAGCCCGGGGGAATGACTATCTCGGTGAGGTATTGTTTGATCTTATAATCCTCAGTAAAGCTACCCTCCTTTCTATCTGGAAGTAATCTGCGCCAGAACACCAGCATAAACACTATACCCACAACACATAGAATAAGTCCTATCCATATAATCTCAAAAAAATGTAAAGGCTCGAGTCCCACACTCGCAATGTAACCACTAACGGCAACATTGGTGGAAGTTCCAATTAAAGTGCAGGTCCCACCGAGTATGGATGAATAGGCCACGGGAATAAGTACTTTTGAAGGGCTTATGTTCAACTTTCTGCACATTCCCACCACAGGTCCGGTGACCAGGGCTGTTACAGTGGTATTGTTCATAAATGCCGAAAATGAACCCGTAATAAGCATGGTATAGGCAATAAATAAAGATTTGCTATTTATTCCTTTTATCAGCTTGGAACCAAGTTTATCCAGAAGCCCGGTTTCAGAAAGCGCTCCGGAAATAACAAAGATGGAAGCAAGAATGATCATAAAATCACTGCTGAATCCGGCAAAGGCCTCAGAGGGAGTGAGAATACCACTAAGACTTAGAACCACCAGCAAACCTATAGTAACAACATCTACAGAGAATGTTTCGGTGGCAAATAGAATTATGGCTATTACAAGCAAACATAAGACGAGCGCTATTTCCATAATTCATTTTATTAGATGTAGATTAAATATAACTAAAATACTCAGCCCCAAAACTGTGGGAGTGGAATTTCGAATTTATATTTTCTCCTCTCAAACCAGCAAATAAAGTTTTAAATCTGGCATGGGACGCAACCATTTATATTTCTCTGTATCTAAAGTATAACCATTATGCTTAAAATATGAAGTCCAGAACATTGCTTATCCTGTTTTCCATCTTATTAAGCTTTTCCTGTTCAAGGGAGAACGAAGGGCTTTTAACAGAAGATTTCTCAGTAAATCAATATCCTCAAACCTGGAAACTGTTCAGGATGACAGGGAATATGGAAAATCATGAAACAAACGGGGAAGATATGGTCTGGCAGGAAGAATATATATTCAGGTCCAACGGTACCGTTACGAAGCTGAGGGAGCAGGACGGAGAAACATCCGATATTACCGGTAACTATAGCTTATTTAATGAGAATGAGAGGCAAGGGATTTTAATTGAATATATTGAAGACAGTTCACTTATTGGCAGTTGCACGGGCCCCGAAGAGACTCTCTATTTTGATGAAGAAGACAGGGTGTTATATAGCAACTGGTGGGCTTGCGACGGCCCTGGGCTATTCTATAAAAGAAAATAAAAGTTCTAATGGCCAATTCACTTTTCTGACAGGTGATGACAGGTCGCGAAGTAGGGTCGCGACTTTGTCGGCCATTTTTAAGTCCTTCTTAAGTTAAGGTCCTCTGTTTAGTAGGCTGTTAATCTGGCCAAAAAGAAGCCCAGCAATACAACCAGTACATAAACCAGTAAACTAAGTGCTAATAAAACCGGTCGCTGCCATCCCGCCAGTCTGCCCGATCTTTGTACTATAAAACCGAGGCGTCCGGCCAGGGCTCCAATAATGGTGATTATTACGAGTATAGGGGTCATTCTCAACCCGGGATCTGCCTGAATATAGGAACAGGCGATCAAAGCCAGGGGAGCGATCAAAGCACCCATCACTGTCCATGACAAGGGTCTTCTTTCTAACATTCCGGATGTTTTTATAGTTCTGCTCACAGCACAATTCTTTCTTTTAAATCATAAATAATCATGCCAGATTTTACGAAATTTTCAGCTATTTTTTTTACATAAGAATATGATTATAAATCACTAAGAAGGAAGATTCCTGTTTTCAGATAAAATTGAAATACCGGTGATACCAACCTTATGATTTATAAATGAAGTCTATTATTTTTTGACGGGAACTGCTAAATCCCTTATCAGGTTCTTTTGGATATTAAAACCCGGATTTTATGACTTTGGTATACGCTGGTATGCCTTAAATAATTATTGGGAAGCCATATCAGAATTGAAAATATCCCGGAACAGATGCCACTCTCCATCTACCTTTTTCCAGAGTACTATATATTTTCCCTGATCTACCTCAACCCCTTCCCTGTACATTGTCAGTTCTCCTTCTTCAATCACCAGGTCTTCGGTACCCCAGACATTAATCGTTCTTAGATCGACTTTGGAAATGCCTGAATTCATTATTCCAGACATTACCGATTGAATATTTTCTCTTCCCTCTACTGCAGGTGAGCCATGCATCATGAATTTGGCATCTTCAGTATATAGTTTTGCAAGTTCTACCGAATCCCTGGCGGCATATAATTTTGAAAACTCTGTATTAGCATCTATGATCTCTGTTTTAGCAGTCTTTAGATCAAAAGTGGCTTCAGGTGTTGCTTCCTGCTTTTCCTCTTTAGGTTCATTTGTCTTGTTATTACAACCCGAGATTAAGAAGATAATTAATAATGCCCCGGCCAATGCTGAATAAAAGTCTGATCTTTTCATTTCTTCATTATTTACTGATGCCTACTCTGATCGGTTTTCGGTAACCCCGTTTTTAAGATTTTTTCAAATCATAATAATTACATCATGTCAGTTAGGATTTTCATATCCATAACGGAATGAAATAAATTGAATAGCTTAAAAAGAGGTGAAGTTCTTTCCGGAGAATTGTGACAATATCAAAGATACCAAAATTCCGACAAAAAATCAGTAATTATCTATAATACAGATGTTTATGAAAAATAAAGTTTCGGATTGCTGGTAATTGTTTTTCTATTTCATGATACTCTATAAAGGATGCATCATGGTTGAAGATTCCATGGGTCACATAGCCGTCCTGATCATATTCTAATGACATGTTATAAGAATTACCCACACCAGGATTATAAGAAACAATCAAAATCAATAGTCTTTTCGCCAATACAACTGACCCTTCTTTATAGTGAGCATAATACTTTTTAAGGCACTAATATCATCCAGGGGGCTAGCGTTTAAAACAATCATATTAGCTACTTTTCCCACTTCTACAGATCCATGGGTATCTTCAATTCCAATTGTTCTGGCACCGGTAAAGGTGGCAGCTTCAATTACCTGCATTTCGGTTAAAATACCATCATTAACAAGAGCTTCAATTTCTTCATAAAGACTTGGGAAAGGTTCAGAGATATCATTGAACCAATCTGTTCCCGTACTGAATTTCACTCCCTTATCAGATGCCGACCTTAAGAAATCCGCATAGACCTCCCTGATTTTTAAATTTCCTATAGCTATAGAATAGGTTACATCCCAAATTGTATTTCTGTTTACCATCTCTTCAAATAATAATTGAATTTCCGGTTCCCCTACATTTACCTTTTCCATGTTTGATGGAAAAATTGCATCTCTGGCGTTCTCAAAAGAGGTGTGGGTAAAGGGAATTCTACGGGACGGATCTACGTTCGGATCCTGCCAGAAAGCACCCCAGGTATGAGTTACGACATCTACACCAGCTTTTACTACTTCCAGGGGCCTATCCGGGAAAACCGTCAGATGAGACCATGACTTTAAACCCTGTTTATGGGCTTCATCGGTAAGACGCTTTATAAGATCGGCATGTATGCCCGCATACATTTTAATTCCTGTAGCCTGAGTTCCTTTAACCTGAGCTATGCTATTTGCAATATCCATATCATTCGTAATTGTCTGGACCCAGGGAGCCTTTTTTACCCCTATACCCTGAGTAGCACCTATCTGTCTCAGGTCTTTTCGCATCATATCCGGCCCGCCTAATGTGGCTGCAAAATAAATGTCAGGCCCCGGCATTTCATTTCTTGCAATTAATCTATTATCATAGGATGAAAGGCGTGCATCACCTCCCATTTCACGTACCGTTGTAACCCCACTATAAATCCAACGCCTGAATTCCTGTTCTGTCAGTTCAGTGGATTCAAAACGCTCTCTCATACCAAAATGGGTATGACTCTCAATAAGACCAGGCAAAACAAATTTTCCTTTTAAATCCAAAACCATTACAGAATCGGGAATATATCCGGAACCACTTTCAATAATTTCCGTAATAATAGAATTCCTGATTACCACATCTCTATTAGGCAATAGATTATTCCTTCCATCAATAACATTTACCCCTTTTAGAATAAGGTCTTGGTATTCCTGCCCCATACCGGACTGACAGATCAGGAATACCATTACTAGTATGCTAACTATCTTTCTCATATCAGATATTTACAAGGTTGAGATGGATCCAGCCTGAGTAGGGTTTATCCCATAAACTATCAGGAATATTGGCTGGGACCTGTTTTGTTGTATAAGTTACTTATTTCTCATAAAAATTACCAGTCACCTGTCTTAGAAGTTGTTACAAATGCATATTTTTTCTGCCTGCCAGTAACTTTTAAAATGAACAATCAGTAGTAAGCATAGTATTTTCTCCGACTAAAGGTGAAATTTGAACCATTTCTTCTTGCAGATTATCGATGCAAATATTTTGTGGGTAAGGATAAATTGGATCTACGCCACTGGAGCCAATACCATCAGTTAAAAAGGTTTCTAAAACTGAAGTGTTTTTCAGGATTAAAGTGCTAATCATGTTCTCTCCAATATTAAGCCATTTTAAATTCGTGAGACAATGGAAATCAAATATATCCGGTTCACCACCTTCCAAATAAAACATATTGAGTACCTCTAAAGAAGGCGCCTGACAAAAATCTATATTTAAAAAACTATTTGTCAAATTTAAATCCGTTAGGTTTGAACACCCCTCTAAATTCACTGTTATAAAGTGATTTTTTTCACTATAATAATTCATCGGTCTATTCCCGGATAAATCTATTTTTTTCAGTTTAGTTAATCCTGAAAGATTGATGCTGTCAAAATATTCGGAGGCTAAATGGTTAATTTGAAGATATTCCAGTTTTCTTAAATCGCTGAAATCATAGTTTAGATTCTCCGTATTTAAAGCCTCATCATAATAAAGGGATCCTCCTGTTCCTGAAATTTTTAAAAATTTAAGATTCATAAAACCTTCAATACCAGATAAATCCACAAATTTAACCGGTGTCCCATAATCAAAATGAAGTATTAAACTTTCAATTGAATTTGCTTCCTTTTTTTGTATCACACCATCATTGTTCAAATCTGCATCTGTATCCGGAATTCCATCAGCATCAGTATCTACACAATTTGCATTAACCAGGGTATTTCTAAAGTTTTCATCAGGGATGGAAATTTCATTCCCCTGTGAGTTATCAGCTCTTAAATCATAAGACCTTAGATCTTCAGCTTTATCTGTGCTACAGGACTGACTAAATAAAAAAAGGGCAAATAAGAAGCTTAGTTTTTGAACAGAATATTTCATAATTAGCTGGTGGCTGGAAAGGCGTTGGTTAATAGTTGTCAGGAAAATACAACATAAAGAATTCACTATAACGGTAATGCTTAAAAATTAGATAAAACGATTGTTTTTATCTGCAACTGTATATTTTGAGAATAACGCGGCTTAAGCATTTTTATAATTACACTTTCTTGAAAACAATCATGCCGAAACCCGTTATTGCCGGGATTTTAATCAATTTTATTTAATAATCCCTCCAGTATTTCATCTTCATCATCTAGCAAATGGTCTTTGATAAAGATGTCCGGAATCACCCCTTCTTCTTTGGTGCTCCCGTTGACACGCACTATCTGCCCTTTGGAAACATTTACAGGAATCCCTGTATTGGGCAGTGAATACTGAAATATAGATGCATATAGGGAAGGATAATCGCCTGTTTCCTCTCCTACTATAATCCCAAATTTATAATCCTGTATCTGAGCAGCTGTCACCGCAGACTGAGAATGTGATTGCCTATTAACTAAAACGAATACTTTACCAGTAAATTTTTTTTCTTTGGGTTGTGGTTGATATTCTTCAAACTCATAGCTGTAAATCTCACCGTTTTCATGATCCAGTACCTCTTGCCAATATGCATCTGTAGTGTCTTTGTGTTTTCTAACGTGTTCTTTAAGAAATTTACTGGTTTTGAGTGTAAAGCTGGAATTCCATTTGAAAGGCTTATCTGCAAAATAAGACACCAGATAATCACTGAATGAATTATCACCCCCTCCATTGTTTCTAAGGTCTATGATCAGATTCTTGCTGTCTCTTTCTTTTATTTCCACGAAAGCAGAATCGATGAATTGCTGGTATTTTTCTTCATCGCCGGAGAAATTACCCGGATTTAGATAAGCCGCCTGCCCTAAGAATTTTAAATCCATTTTAGCATTCAACACTTCAGTACGTTTCATCTCGTATCCTTCGATCAGGTCTACTGCCTTTAAAGAATATGTTTTTACCGATCCGTTTGAGCGAATTTCAACTTCAAAGTCATCCTGCTTTCCAAAGACCTGCCAGTAATATCTGGGGAATGAATACAGTTCTATTTTGACATTCTTAAAATAAGGACGTTCGGCAGATATCTGCGGATATATTCTTGAAAGAATTTCTTTCATAGATACTCCATTTATACTAAGAATCTCCGAACCCGTCTTAATATTGCTGTTATCCGAAAAGTTCTTTCGTATCAATGGCCTATCATATTCAAAGGCAATTTCTAAAGGAAAAAGAGTTCCCGCAGCCTCTGCATATTTCATATACGATTGTCCCGGAAAGTCAATTCCTGTGTGGCCGTTATTTACAGTTGAAACCAATCGCTGAAAAATACCGGTGGTTTCCAGCAAATTCAGCGAATCTTTGTCTATGGATCCTTTTACTTCATGATAGACTGAATCGAACTCTTTTTCTGAAATATACGCGTAAAGATTATAATGTGCATCTTCTAAGGATTCACGAAGGGTTTTCAAATCCTTTAATACTTCTTCTTTTGAGAACCTGGAATTTGATTGCCCAAAAGAATTAAGAGATAACAGAAGGATAAGGATGATTAAAGATTTTAATTTCATTTTTTACTCTTTGCTCTAAATGACGAAGTAATATTTTAAATGTTGCAAATATTGAAAGTATGGAGTTTTTTGATGAATACTAATTAGAGGCCCAGGTTTAGAGTTGATTGTTGATAAAACTAATGTTTTTTTGTCTACCCGCTATTTGTATTGAATCGTCTTAAGTTTAATTTATTTAAATTTATATCCCATAATTAACTTTACCTACTATCAATATGCGAATTTTATCAACCTTAATTTTATTTTTCCTTTATTTAACAGTAACTGCTCAGGAACAGGTTTACGAGTTAAGAACCTATGAATTAGAGTTTTCCAAACCAGCAGATGTTCTGCATAATTATTTTAAACAGGCACTTATTCCGGCATTGAATCGGCAGGGAATAGTAAACGTAGGCGCCTTTGAGGAAGCTGGCGAGAGTTTGCCCAAGAAAATTTATCTGCTTATACCCTATGATAATTTACAGGCTTTACAGGTAAGCAGAGATTCCCTGGCTCATGACAAAAAGTACTTACAGGATGCAAGTTCATATCTGAAGGCCCCTGAAGAATTAATTCCATACAAAAGAATATCCACAAGCCTTATAAGGTCTACTTCAGGTTTTCCTGAACTTGTACAACCTAGGGATGAAGCGAATCTTTTTGAGCTAAGAATATATGAGAGTCACAATGAGGATGCACTCCGTAGAAAAGTCAAAATGTTTAATGATAGTGAGTTTGATATCTTTGAAGACGTAGGCCTTCCAGTGGTGTTTTTTGGTTCTAATATCGCCGGCAGTCAGATGCCATGTCTAACCTATTTGCTGGCATTTAAAGATAAGGAGGCTCATGCCGAAGCCTGGTCTGAATTTGGTCCGCACCCCGAATGGCAGCGAATCTCGAAATTGGAGGAATACGCTAATTCCATGAATAGCATTACCCGGGTATTTTTAAAGCCACTTCCTTACTCACAGCTTTAGGATCGTTCTGTTCGATGCCTTCTGCCATTTAGGGAGGCGCTTCCCCAGACTTTTATTTTATGTAAGTCGTAAAATCCTTTTAAGGAAAAAATAGCGGGTAATATCAGATGATATTGATCCCCGGATAAAATCTGTAAACTGAAAAAGAAGTTGTTTGTAAAATAATAAAACCTGATATTAACAGGGAAAATAAATCAAATCCCATGAATAAAAACAGATTAGGAATCGAATTATTTATATGTCTTTTAACCCTGGCTTTTTTCACGAGCTGCCAGGATAAAAAGAAAGATGATACTCCCTGGGTCCAGCTTTTTAATGAAAAGGATCTTAGTGGATGGGAGCAGAAAGGTGGAGAAGCAAATTATGAGGTTAGGAACGGAATGATTGTGGGTTCAACGGTTCATGATACTCCAAACTCTTTCCTTACAACAGAAAAAATGTATGGCGATTTCATACTGGAACTGGATTTTAAAGTGGATTCCACAATGAATTCCGGAATCCAGATTCGCAGTAACAGTACTCCTCAGTATCAAAACGGTCGGGTTCACGGCTACCAGGTTGAAATTGATCCATCAGATAGATCCTGGAGTGGGGGTATTTACGATGAAGGCCGCAGAGGCTGGCTGTACTCACTCGAAGATGATTCCGAAGCTCAGAAGGCTTTCAAACAAAATGAATGGAATCATTACAGGATCGAGGCCATTGGTGACACCATAAAAACCTGGTTAAATGAAACACCTACTTCACATCTTATAGATGACAAAACAAGCAAGGGTTTTATTGGATTACAGGTGCATTCCATAGATAAAAATGAAGAAGCCGGAAAGCAGATCATGTGGAAGAATATCAGGATCCTAACCGATAGTCTTTCAGAATACACTAAAAAAATTGAACTGGAACCAAAGACGACAAAAAACAAGCTTACTTCAAGTGAAGCAGATAATGACTGGCAATTACTCTGGGATGGTGAAACCACTAATGGCTGGAGAGGAGCACGACTTGATGATTTCCCGGAAAAGGGCTGGGTGATCCAGGATGGTAATCTCATCGTTCTAGCAAGTGGCGGAGAAGAATCAGCTGCAGGAGGCGATATAGTGACAGATTCCCTGTATGGTGATTTTGAATTGAAAGTAGATTTTAAAATTACCGAAGGAGCCAATAGCGGAATTAAATACTATGTGGATACAGATCTTAATAAAGGCCCTGGATCTTCCATAGGTTTGGAATATCAGATCCTGGATGATGACAATCACCCAGATGCCAAATTAGGAAACCATGAAGGCAGCAGAACTGTGGCTTCACTTTATGACCTGATCAAGGCCGATCCCGATAAACCGATCAACCCGGTTGGTGAATGGAATACCGCCCATATAATTTCTAAAGACGGCCATGTGGAACACTGGCTGAATGGAATGAAAGTTCTGGAATATGAACGCGGCTCTGATGAATTCAGGAAACTGGTTTCAGAAAGCAAGTATGATAAATGGCCGAATTTTGGGGAACTGGAAAAAGGCAGGATACTCCTTCAGGACCATGGAAACCGGGTAGCTTTTAGAAATATTAAGATCAAACCACTCTAATTCTATACCTATGACAACAAGAAGAGATTTTATTTCGAAAACCATTCTGGGGAGTACCGCTATTATTGCCGGAAACTCCGCAATGGGAATGGCAGCAAGCAGTTATAGACGAATAATCGGCTCAAATGACAGGCTGAATGTAGCCATTGCCGGACTGGGGAGACGGCTTGGCGGTTATTATGAGCCTGTTGCACTGGATTCCTCAAATGTTCGACTGACGTATTTATGTGATGTAATGAAAAGTCAGCGTGAAAAGGCTTTGGCGGAATTTTCAAAGCATATTGATCATAAGCCGAAACTGGAGAACGATATCCGGAAGGTGATAGATGATAAAGAGGTTGATGTATTGATCAATGCAACACCAGATCACTGGCATGCGCCGGGATCTGTCATGGCCCTGAAGGCGGGTAAAAATGTGTATGTAGAAAAGCCCTGCAGTCATAACATGTGGGAAAATGAGCAGCTTGTGGAGGCCGCCAGGAAATATAATAAGGTCGTTCAGATGGGAAACCAGCAGCGATCTTCAGATCATACAATAGAAATTATAAAGGAGATCCATAATGGTGTAATTGGAAAACCCTATAAAGCAGTGGCTTTTTATACTAATTCCCGTGGAGAAGTCCCCGTGCAGCAAAAGACCCCCGTTCCACAGGGACTGGACTGGAATCTTTTCCAGGGACCCGCACCCCGCCGGGAATATACCCAGGAGACCTGGGACTACAACTGGCACTGGTATGGCTGGGACTATGGTACTGCCGAAGCCGGGAATAATGGGACACATGAAATTGATGTCGCTCGCTGGGCACTGGGGGTTAATTTCCCTAAGCATGTACAGGTTGAAGCCAACAAACGTCATTTTCTGAATGACGGATGGGAAATGTATGATACCATGGAAGCGACTTTCAAATTTGCTGATGATAAGGTTATCCAGTGGGATGGGAAGAGCAGAAATGGCTACGACACCTATGGTGGCGGTCGCGGAACGATTATTTACGGGAGTGAAGGAAGTGTTTTTGTAGACCGGGAAAAATATATTCTTACAGATCGAAACGGAAAAATCGTGAGAAACACCAATTCTCAATCAGAAGAGGCCGGTACAGCGCTGGGGGGAGGCGGAGATATGACCACCGCGCATATGGTAAATTTCTTTGATGCGATACGCGGAAAAGCAGATCTCACCGCCCCGATCGATGACGCGAGTATAAGTATGGCGATGGTCCATTACGCAAATATGGCTTACCGGGCCGGGAACGGATTTTCGGTTGATGAAAATACGGGTAGGATTTCAGATGAAAAAGTGAATAAATTCTGGTCCCGTGAATATGAACCGGGATGGGAACCAAAAATATAATCACAGGATAGATTTATTAAGTCTAACCTGAAAATATTTAAAACTTATTAGATGAAAAGAAGGGACTTCATGGTAAAGAGCAGTATGGCCTCTCTGGCCCTGGCTTCTTCAAGTTTAGCATTCGGTAAATTAAATTTTAATGGCAGGGCGAATGACACTATTAATATTGGTGTGATCGGGACAGGAAACCGCGGCAATGGAATGATCCCTTTAATCAATGAGATTCCAAATCTGAATGTCATTGCCTGTTGTGATATACTCCCATCGCACTTAGAGAAAGGGCTCAAAAGAGCCGATGGAAAGGCCAGATCTTATTCAGATTACAGAGAATTATTAGAGAATAAGGATGTTGATGCGGTTTTAATAGCCACTCCTTTTAGCACCCATTCTCAAATTGGCAGGGATTCCTTGCAGGTTGGAAAACATGTGTACGGGGAAAAGACACTGGCAAAAGGATACGACGGAATCGAAAATCTTCTCCAGGATATGCCTTCAAATTTGATCTTTCAAACCGGGCACCAGTATCACAGTTCAAGGCTGTATACCCATGTTGTTGATCTTATAAAGAATGGAAAAGTGGGGGAAATCAGTTCTTTTGAATGCCAGTGGAATCGTCACGGTAACTGGCGCAGGCCTGTGCCTAGTCCGGAACTGGAAAAACTAATCAACTGGAGAATGTACCGGGAATATTCCGGCGGACTTGTGGCTGAGCTTTGTTCCCATCAGATAGATTTCGTCAACTGGGTATTGGATGCTACTCCGGAACAGGTCATGGGAGTAGGCGGGATAGATTACTGGAAAGATGGTAGGGAAACCTATGATAATATACATCTTATCTATAGTTATCCTGGCGGGGTGGAAGCAAAATTCACCTGTCTTACCACCAATTCTAAAGATGATTATCAGATAAAGGTGATTGGAAGCAAAGGCACCCTGATCTTGGATTACACCCATGCCTGGTTTTATCCTGAAGGCCTGGATAATCGCAAAAAAGGAGAAGTTGACGGGGTTTCCGGAGCTACAATACCATGGGAAGAAGGAAAAGGAATTCCTATTCAGGTGGATCATTTAAATCCCAGCAAACAGGCATTGATAGATTTCAGGAACAGTATTACCAACAACACAACTCCACTTTCCAGTTTGGTTACCGGCGCCAAAACTGCGGTGGCGGTTCAAATGGCATTGGATGCCATGCTGGATAATGAAATTGTTAAATGGAATAAGGATTTTAGTTTTTCCTGAAATTCCCGGCTTCCTCTCACTCATGGCCGGGATTCCTTTTGAGGTAAATGCCCTTTTTAATAGTTTGAAGTTATTATACTCCGGGGCGGCCCCATTGTACTCCCTTTAGACTTGATTAGTTAGGATTGATGGTGAGGTTCTACAGGGGTCGTTGTTGAAACAATTAAGCCGTAATAAGATCGGGACCTGGGACTTGGTCCTGTTTGTTCATGAATTTAATTATTTCCCCGGGTAATTTATTAATGATTATAGTACCTGGTTTTTCCGCATTGAGCGAATTGTTCCTCCTTCTGAAAACTGATCCTGTTCTTCCTGGCAAAACTTAACAGCAGACTGCCAAATTGCTCTTTTTTTTCTCTGGTAACCTCATCATTCTGGATCTTGAAAAAGTAATTCTTAATTTCTCCATCCGGCTTAAAATAGATTTTCTGAACAATAGTTATGGTACTGTCTTCCACCTCCCATTTAAATTCATTGTCAGCAAGATACTTTCCAATTCTTTGATGCAGATCTGTCCAGGATTTAATTACCTCATTATAGTCTGACTGGGAAATTTGTGGATTCAAAAGATTTGGATGAGTGCTATCCAGATCCAGGCGTGCATATTCTGCACGGTCCTTTGTATTATCTATATTGTATACGCTAACAGTATTTTCTTTATCGCCAGCCTGTGTTTCAACATTTTGGGCTATGCAGCCGCAGGAAACAAAGAAAATGCCTACTAGGCAAAATACTTTAAAACAATTTCTGATCTTCATGATAATTATTTATTGATGAAATTCAAATATAACTAATTATTTAGTTTAAACTAATATTTTAGTTTATGTTTTAAATCTGAATTATCTCTGCCATGTATTTTTAGTTAGACCCAAATCTTTTGGGGACCCGGCACGAGCAAGATGTATTGAACAATTTATATATGCTTTTGAAGGTCTCAGGTTAGCTGAAACATGCAGGCATGCTTATTCATTCATCCATCTCATTCCCAACCAGGCTGCCATTGCGATCCAAAAGAGAATTATCAATCCGCCGGCGATCCAGTTCTTCCTGTTGCTAAGCTGTCTAGTCCCGGCCTGCTGCCGGCAATATTCCATGGTCTCTTTCGGGATTAGCTTCACTGTTACATAAATTAGTAACGGAACGATGATGATGTCATCAAGCAGGCCCAGTATGGGAATAAAGTCAGGGATTAAATCTACAGGACTCAAAGCATAAGCAACTGTTAGAATGATAAGTGCCTTTACATACCATGCCACCAGATTATCAATCACGGCAATTCTCAGCGCTTTCAACTCTTTTTTAAGTCGTGCCGCCCAATTTCTGAATTTGTCGAGGTAGTTAAGCTTATTCTTAGGTGTCAATGGATTCTATCTTATTTTTTAATGGATGCCTGCTTCAGGTATAGATTAAAGACATTATTTATATGCAGTAGCAAGTTCTCCAATTAAATATCCAATAACAAGTGCTATAAGTCCCAGCAAAAGAACCCGCGCTCCCGCTTTATACCAGGTAACTTTTGAAAATCTTGTGGCAGTCGAACCAATTATAAATAAACCTATCATGGTTATGCCTATAGATACCGGCATTGCATTCTTAATAGGAAGAATCAAATATGCAACCAGCGGAAAAAGCCCTCCGATTATATAGGAAATGAACATCAGGAGGCTCTTTTTAAAAACGATATTTTCTGATTTTCCTGCTAATAAAAGTTCCCGGTAGGTCATCTCTTTGAGCATTAGATCGTTATCCTCTGAAGCAGTTTTGGTCATTTTCCTTGCAAGTTTCGATGGCCAGCCGTCGCGCACGAACATCCGGAAAAGTTCCTTTTTTTCCTGGACCGCAAAATCCCTTATCTCCTCCTTTTCCTCTTCTATTCTTCCCTGATTGATTTCGTATTCAGACCTGTTGGAGATATAGGAACCTATCGCCATAGAGACAGACTCAACCGCAATAATTACGGTACCGGAGAGGATCACGGTATAATGATCCTGGCTCCCTATCGCAATACCTGTTATTGCACCCAGGGTAGAAACCATACCGTCTTCCATACCAAAAATGACCTCCCGTACTTTAGAGCCTATAGAAGTGTCCCGGGAATGTTGATATTTGGTCATGGTAGCATTATTAAATAATAAATCTGGCAGAAGCAATAATTACCTTATGAGGGATCATTCTGTATAGATGAGTAAGATCCATATTGATGTTATTATATCTAAAGGTCGATATTGCTATCTGAAATAAGTATGATTGTTGTCATTTTTAAATATGGACCTTACATAAGGATCTTTAGTTCCTGATACAGACATCCAATACAGATCACCGTGTTTTTCCATTTTTCCATACCTGTTCAACTTTCTTAAGGTTTCCGAGATCGTTTATGGGACTACCGCTTAACAATACCATGGAGGCATTACCGCCAACCTTCAATTCCCCCACAGGCAGATCAAATGCCCTGGATGCATTGCCGGTTGCGGTTCTAAGTATCTCTATATTCGATAATCCGGCTTTCTTATAAAGTTCCAGTTCTAAAAAATAGTCGGTCCCAAAGTTCATCAATCCCTGCTGTGCATCAGTCCCTGCCACGATCATTATACCACTTTCATGCATTCTTTTTATTATCTCAGCACGTTGTGACACATCCAGGAGATTGTTCTCCACCCAATCCCTCACAAAAGGCGGTACATTTTCCATAGGTTTTAATAACAGTCCGCTGGTGGTCACCACAAATATTCCACGATCTGCCAGGGTCTGGTAAAAACTCTCCGGAACAGGCAGATCCTCCTTAAAATCGGGCATATGAACAAAACCATCAGGACCAAATTCTGCGATCCTGGTTATTTCATCAACGGTATTAGCATGAACAACTGCCTTGTACCCCTTACTATGGGCATAATCAATTATTTGTTTTATTTGATCATAACTTAAGGTAGGAAGAGGAGGGTTTCCCATCCATTCATGATGGTCACGAACTATCTTAATATAGTCTGCCTTATTATTCATTCTATGATCCACCCATTCTTCAACTGAAATGGAATCGCTTATGGTTTCCATATCAGGACTGTATTGAGTGGGATGACCTCCAGGAACCGTTGCTGCATGCCCCGTTCCATATAATCTTGAAAGCCCGGCCGAATCCTTTGAGATCTCTTTCCAGTTATGTTCTCGCTTTTCCAGGCCCGTATGCATATTCAGGAGGGATAATATCCCCAGGGAATAACTGGTTTGTAAATTTTCAATACTGGAAACATGAACATGGGCATTTACCATTCCGGGTATCATATATTTGCTCCTGCCATCGATCATATCATTACCGGTAAGGGTTTCGGTGGTTATCGCAGCTATGGTATCACCTTTAATGGCAATATTGACGACACCCCTAACCTTATGGCCGTCGAAGAGCTCAACATTTTGTATTACCGTATCATATTCAGCAGGCCCTGAGGAGGCTATAGATAATAATGCAACGAACACTAATGTGAGGACTCTATTCATCTGTTAGATTTTTATTTAATGTAACTATTCCGGCTTTATTGATTTAAACAAGATAAGGCCCGATCCTTTACTCCGGGATAGTTCTTAGTCTTTCAAAGTTCTTATAGATCTTAAGCCCTGTAATGATGGTCCATAAGAAGATCGTGAACAGAAAAAGACGCTGCCATAAACCGGTAAGGTCCTTTGACTCGAAAGTAGAGATCATTACCAGCATCAGGATCAGGGCAACAAAGCCCGTCATGATCGAATAAAGTGATATACTGTAAAGTTCCTTAACCTTCCTGAAGGAAAATCCCAGTAAAATGGTGCCGAGAATTGCCGACATAAATGCGATGGCAGAGACCCCGTCATGAATACCAGATTCCATCGATCCAACAGGCGGACAGCCGGCATCGCACGAGAACATACCCGCTAAGGCCATTCCAATACCGAAGACCATGAACAGCACAGATCCAAATCTGGATACCAATCCTCTGGAGACGGTTAAAAGCAGAGCAAGTCCAAAAAGGGCGAAGCATATTCCTGAAGGTATAAAACCAAGATAGTTCATCAGGGATTCGGTAGATGCACCGGTCGCTCCCAGTTCACTAATGAAATTATCCAAATGATCGTAATCCCTTTGCAGGGAAGCACATATAATGGTGATCGAAGTGAACAGAACTGAGCCTGTCACTCCGCCTAAGGCCAAATATCTGATCGCGTTGCTTTTCATTTTTAAGCTTCTATCGGGTACCACGGTCCCGGCAAACACAAGCTGGCGGGTTACTGGGTCACAATTCAGGGTGTTTGGCCTTAACAAGTTAACTAATTTATTTAACAAGTTGCCTGCTTAAGGTGTGTTGACAACAGGTTTTAACTCCTATTTTATATCCTTTTCTGAAAAAAAGCGAGATGCCGGCCAGGGTCAGGCTCTCTTACAATAACAAAAGTGGTGCAATAAAGCCAAGCCGCACTTCATTTTTATTGTAACTGGATGCACCCAGTTCGTCTATGGCATAATCTGAATAATCATAATATCGCCCTATATAAGCCAGGTAAATCCGGAGGTCAATTTTATTAAACGGACTGTAATATATGGTAGGGATCATTCCATAGCTTGTTCTCATATGCTCCTTACTGGTGGTGATGTTATCATAAGCACTACTGGTCATAAGGGTTAATAAACCTTTGAATTTCGAACTGAATCTGTATTCTGCCCTCAACCAGTTCTCAATATACATCACATCCTCGGCCACCTGTTCCTCACTGAAAAGATTGGTGACAATCCCCTTGGTATCCACCTCTTCATAACTATAATGAAAGTCATACATAAGGCTCAGATCCCGGTTCTGATATTTATGCCCAAGGGTTAAAAAGGTGGTTCCCCTCTTTCTTACTTCATAAGAATGGCTTAGACTATAAATGGTTTGTAGTTTGCCGTCAAAAAAGTTTCCCCGCCAGTTTCCAACAAAGGCTACCGGCCAGTCAGGTTCCTGGATATTTTCTGCAACCACATCGCCATACAGGTCATCATAATGCTGTGTACGCGAGTTTAAAACCTGCAACCCGAACTGGTGGTTATCCATAGCCTTAAAGGTAATTCCAGCCCCGGTCACAAAGGCGAGGGCATTGCCATAAATATCATTATACTCCAGAACATCCAGGGCACTGAACTCATATTCATAACCACCGTAGAACGCATTCATCTTTCCGAGCAAAAGATCAAACGAAGGACTTATTTTAATGTCGATATAGGCAAGTTCGATATTACCGCCCAGGCGGTCCAGGGTTTGCACAACACTGTTTCTATTAAAGCGGTTCCTAAATTGAAAATTTACCTTTTCATGCAATTTCCCCGAGATCCCGAGTGCCGTAAAACCATTTTCAAACTGTATCCCGTTGTAATAGTTATCACCACCCCTGAAGGTATACGCCTGGAAATCCATACGCATACCGAAGGTGATATTTATATTTTTTAAGAGCTCTATCTTTTCTGCAGGGATAATTGGTTCTGCAAGAGTGTCGTTTTGCTGTGAGAATCCCAGTATAGGAGCTAAAAAAAGGACCCTGGTTAAAAATGATCTTATCATAAACAAATGGGATTTACAGGATTTAAATTTTTAATGGGATTGACGGCAACAATGTACCTGATCAATGCACCGAATCTTTAAGGCTACATTATTTCTGAAGTCTCCCTAGAAATTTACTAAAAAATCACCAAAAAAGCACCAGGAAGAAAGACAATGGCGATCCCGGCCTTGTAAAAACTGGCAATAAGGTCCCTGAAAATATGCTTAATTACAAAAACATTTTGGAAAACTGCTCCTAACCATCGATAACCAGACTAACACACAAGGCCTTTTCGCTTAAGTGAATGTCTTTTAAAAATGACAACCGTCATGTTCTAAGATTTGAATAAGCCGTAATTTAATTCAATTATCCTCTACCCTACACATACATCCTTTTTAGGATATAACTAGTTCTTTCAACCATAAATTATTTTATTATGAAACGCAGGAAATTTGTAATAAATGTTAGCATGGGAGTAGCGGCCCTGGAATTAGGACTGCTGGCTTCATGTGCCACAGATACGCTGGAAGAGGAATTACTGGATTATTCATTATCGGCACGTAAAGGTAAACCTCCAAAAGTCAGCCCGCGAAATCCGTTGAAAATTCCAAATTTATTTTCCGGAAATCAACTTAAGGCAGCGACCCATAATGCTGATATTGGCGGAGGAAAATCCTCCAGTGTTTGGGCTTTTAATGATTCCTTTCCAGGCCCGACAATCGAAGTCTCAAGAGGCGGTAATTTCCAGACCAGCTTTGTAAATAATCTCCAGGATGAATCCATAGTTCACTGGCATGGAATGCTGGTGAACCACCAGAATGACGGACATCCCAAATTCGCCGTTGCTCCCGGAAATAAGTACGATTATAATTTCACTGTTAACCAGAGGGCTACCCTCAACTGGTATCACCCCCACCCACATGGTAAAACAGGTGAGCAGGTGAATATGGGGCTTGCCGGTGCATTTATTATTCGTGACGAGGAAGAGCAGGCAAAGCAATTGCCGGCCGGAGATTACGAAATTCCATTAATAATCAGGGATGCCACTTTTAACAGGGCAGGTGACATCGAATATAAACCCAGAAGCGGTGGGTTTGCTGGAAAAACCTTTCTGGTAAACGGCACGACCGACCCATTTATTGAAGTTGACCGGGCTGTTTATCGTTTACGACTCTTAAATGGTTCCAATGCCAGGATCTTTAGTTTTAATCTTAGCAATAATGATCCGTTCAGACTTATAGGAAATGATGGTGGTTTCTTAGAGAATGAGGTGTCCATCAACAATATTGTGGCATCTCCTGCTGAACGTATGGACCTGCTGGTAGATTTCAGAAATGTGGCTGCGGGTGAATCTGTAATGCTGCGGGATGAATTCTCAGGATGGGAACTGCTGGAGTTTAAGGTAGGCAACAAATTAGTTAATAGCGATGTGCCTTTTGTTATTTCTTCCATTTCCAAACTGGAAAATCCTGTAAGACAAAGAAATTTCAGTTTCGACGGAATGTCAAAAATCAACGGGCAGCTTTATGAAATGGATCGTATAGACTGGGAAGTACCTTTTAACGAAACCGAAGAATGGATCTTTACCACCAATGGCAATGCACCGCATCCTGTTCATATTCACGGCGCATACTTCCAGGTACAATCCAGGGAAGGCGGAAGAAACCAGCTTTTCCCATGGGAAAATGGTTGGAAAGATACCGTGTTGCTGGAAGACGGTGAAACCGTAAGAGTGCGTATCAAGTTTGATACCCCCGAAACCCAGGGAGGCACCTACCTTATGCACTGCCATAAACTGGAACATGAAGATATGGGTATGATGGCCAATTTTAAAGTCTTA
>NZ_JAJSON010000014.1 GCF_022410465.1 Christiangramia crocea
CAGTTGGTAGAGCATCTCCCTTTTAAGGAGAGGGTCCTGGGTTCGAGCCCCAGCCAGATCACTATTCTTTGTGTCAACCCAGATACAATTTTAGCGATCTTTTGACTAAAGCTTTTAGCTTTTGCTCGATAAAAGATAAAATGTATTCGCCCGGGTGCTGGAACTGGTAGACAGGCATGGTTGAGGGCCATGTGTCCATTAGGGCGTGCGGGTTCGACTCCCGCCTCGGGCACTTACTTCCCTTTAAAATCAACACTTTACAACTTTTTTGTGTAAACATTTGTGTAAACATTGCTTTTTATTTCTTATCTTTGGGTATATAGGAAAAGCTTCTCATTGAAATAATGCAGGAAGATGAAAAAGATGGATTGTATGAAGATTAATTTGCAATTCGCGAATCACGAATTAATAATAAATAACTATGGAGTTAACAAAAGAAGATTTACGTTTCGGTAATTATATCAGGTTCGTTAGCACTCAGCTAAATAAGAATTCAGATGTGAAATATACTAAGTACGACTTAATGCAATGGGATATTGCTAATAAAGTTATCGGAACTAAATTTGAAGCGATACCTTTAAGTCATGAATGGGTTGATAGATTAGGATTTGATATGTTTAATGAAGATGAAGGGAAGCTTAATTTTAATGGTTTTGAGTTGTATTGGGATGGTGAAGGTGTTTTTTTGGAAAGCGTTGGAACTGAAATATATTATGTACATCAGTTGCAGAATTTATATCACTCATTAACTGGTAAAGAGTTAATTCTAATTTGATAAATCTTATGGAGCTAAAAGGACGTTGCAGAGAAGATTTCAAACAATTTTTATTCAAAGAGCTTTGGGTGAAACAAGACTTTGATAAACACGAAGTAACATTTAAAGATATGCCTTTCTCAATGCAATGGGGCATTTATTTAGACTTCTTTGACAGCTTAGATAAAGACATGTATATAGCTTTATATCCAAATTATCATTGTAATAAAGGCTTAATAGGTTTCACATGGGGAATTTCTTGCGGATATTTTCCCGAGGAAGAAAACTATTTTGGAGAAGATGTTAGCAGAGAAGAAGCTCAAAAAGCTTGTTTAGAAAAAGCCAATGAAATCTACAACGAAAAACACTTCGTTTTCCCTCACGATTTAGATAAAATATAGAGTATGGATCAGTTCCCTTTTGAATTTAAAATGTTTGTTATAGGAATGGAGGTTGATGATTTTATTGAAGCTCTAAATAAGGCAGGATTTACACATCAAGCGGAGTTATGCGAGCATCAATTTAAAAAGCAAATGGAGGAACTATAAACTCCCTATCAAATACCCCGTAGCCACTAATCCTGCTCCTATCGCTATATAAGGCTATAATATTATAAATACTTAAAAGAAGCCTACAGCCTAATAGGAAGTAAAAACTTTTGATATACCCAAAGACCTGCAAAGAGAATACAACCGATAATCAAAGCGTATATCCACCAGGGGTACACATAAACCTTAGTTTCTGATACCTTAGAATACGTCTGCTCTAATTCCTTTCTAATCTCAATACTATCCTTAATGGTTTTAGATCGGTAATACTCCTGCCAAACGTTACTAATAGAATCTATGTTTGTTTTGATAAATACCCTTCCGTCTTTTATTCGGTATTCGGTAAAGTTGTTTCCTGATCCTACTTTTCCGGTCTGGTTGGAATCACAGGGGATTTCCGTTTCAAAATATACGGGCTTGGTTTTGGTAATGACCCTATCTTTAAAAATAGTATCGGTAATTTTCTGATATACTTTTACGGTATCTATACGGACGGTTTCCTGCTTTTCTGAAACGCTCTTTTTAGAACGGCAACCAACAAGCAGAACGCCTAAGATAATTCCAATAAGTATGTAATATATTTTTTTCATTGTATTTTATCCTTAAACGTTATATATTAGCCTTGTAGATACTAAATATAAGGCCACCTTAAAAGTCAGTAATTCGTCTTCTGGTGGTCTTTTTATTTCCTCCACCCCAACCCCTAAAAAGGGGGCTCATAATAAGTACGAACATCATAAAAGCCCCTATCGCTAAACAGGCAATGACTATAAATAATATCCAATACCAAGCCATATCTAAACTGTTTTATAGAGTTTAAATGCAATAAAGGCAAATACTCCAAATCCTAATAATGCAGCCAGGTAGTTCCA
This sequence comes from Christiangramia crocea, assembly GCF_022410465.1. Lineage (GTDB taxonomy): Bacteria > Bacteroidota > Bacteroidia > Flavobacteriales > Flavobacteriaceae > Christiangramia > Christiangramia crocea. Next base: position 2,175 of record NZ_JAJSON010000014.1, read on the forward strand.
GAAATTGTACCCTTCAGAAAATACCATGATCCAAAATCCGGTAAAACCTATTAAACTTGCTGCGGCACTTAGTAAAGGCCAAATGTGTTTTTTATTCATCATTGATTGTTTTGAATTGCTATTGCATAATATTCTTCTATTCTCTTATGAAGTTTCGACCATTTAGGCACAACTCCAAACCCTTCAATATGATATTTTGAAAACAAAGAATTATGAGTTGAGATATAAGGTGATCCCGAAAGTATAGAAGGATTAAAAGGATTTAATCTTAATTTACTTTCGTTAAGGTTCATTAAAGCTTCCTCGGTAGATTTATTAATAAAACCCCCATAAGTCATAAAGTTTGCAAATTCCAAGCATAGCCATAAAACTGCAACGGTTACTAAAAAAATGTTTAAAAATATCATATTGACCTGTTTTGGTTACTCATCTTCTTTTTGTTTAGTTCTAAATTCTTTAAACTCTTGACTGTATTCCCCTCCATCATAGAGCATACATAAAGCACATTGGGTCTTGCATTTATCTACGCATAAATCCTCGGCTAGTACGCAATGATGTTTAGGCTTTGCCATCTTTTACAATTATATATTCTACCTCTAAATCGTGTACGTTTGATTGGGTGAAATATTCCATTATAGAGCTAGGTTATTTATATCTGGTATTCCTTTACCGTTATCTTCAACTGAAACAATAGCCTTTCTAGTTGTGAATCCTAAATATTCTGAGAATTGATTCCCGGTGAATATTGAAGGACAATGCATTTTTATATGATCTACTGATTCTTCTTCTACCTCTTTAAAAGAATCCCTTTGCTTTATTGTTAGGCTTTGAATAGTAGCGTGTAAATGCCCTAAACAAATCAGGTTAAACATTCCCTGTTCTCCATAATCCCAACATATTTTTTCTGCAGACTTTTTAGAAATTGCTTTATCTCCATGCATTAATATGTGACAAATACCATCTACAATATGTTTAATTACTAAAGGGTGAAATTCTACATTATAGCCCATTAGCCTTAATCCCCATGCAATTAGTTCTGCAGCCTCCCCATTAGTATCTTCATCTTTACTCGAAGTTACCCTATCATGGTTTCCGGCAACTATCTTAATACAATCCAGGTTATTAATCTGTGAAAGAAAATCTTCATGTAAAACCTGTGAACACATCATTACAGCCTTACTACCTATTGTGAACTTATCTATTCCTTTCCAGCTATTTTTATGATTAAGACCTGTAAAGCTTTCTATAAGATCCCCTAAAAGATGTATATGAACTTTTTTATGATTCTTAGCGTTTATTCTTGCTGCAGCAAACCTTAAATCTTCCCTTAAAATGTCAATAGAAAAATTCTGAGTTCTGAGTAAGTTTTCTACATATGCCCCAAAATGTAAATCAGAAATCTTTATAGTGGTTGTTCCTGTTCCTGCAGTAGTTTTCTTAGTGTACTTAAACTTTCTTAATCCCTTCTCAATAGCATCTTTAAATTCATCACTACTTAAATCTGTATCGAGAACAGTTTCGTAAAAAGCTATATTATAATAAGGTACTGCAGTATGAGTAACTAACTTATAGCTTCTGACTTTAGTAAAATCAAGATCGTAATAACTGCAATATTTTTTAATATCCATCATTTTACCATCTTCACCTACTGCAGTAAATCCTCCTTTTGGAGTGTAGTTGTTTGTATCAGTTAAAGTATTGTTTTCCTCTACTAGATTCTGATACTGCTCTAAAGTTTCACCTTTTAATCTATACCTGTTAGTGGCATTTTTGTCAAGGTTAAGCTTCTTTAGAATTGAAGGGTCATTTATGGTAACCCGTTTCGATTCATCCATAGTTACGGGGGCTTAACTAATTATTATAAAGATACGAATAATAATCTGATTGTCTAACGGTTACGTCTAAAAAAAACTACGAACCGCAGGTATTATCGTTAAAAAGAGGCCAATTAAGAAGGTTAATAAGGAAAAAAGGCTAATACCAATCAGGATCAACCAATGCTTACTGTGGTTTGTCGTTTTCATAAGTAGGTTTTTTATCTTCGGGGGGTGACAAAAATGCTACTATTAATCGCTTTATTTGGTAGGTGGTTAATTGCATTACCAACGGGCTTTAGTTCCTCGTATATCGTAATGCACGAAGTTTTGATACAATCCTAAACCGCCTTGCTTCATTTTACCCTCGCTTATCAGTTGTTCAATGGCTGCGTGAATCATTCTAGGGCTGTATTTAAGCGTTCTTATATCGGCTGCCTTACCTAAGAGATGTTGAGACTTTGGCGCACCGCCTATACGCTTATTATGATAAGGGCTTCGATAACCTGAATTAACCATAACGGGAACGTCTAAATGCGCTCTAAGCACTTCTAAATTCAAAGCCAGTTCTTTAAGATTTACCTTTACATCGCAAGGCGTTTCTGCTCCGTCATGGCTCTCAAATTCCGATAAGTTAAAATGTTCTGATAGTCTCATTTTCCTAAAAATTCTTTTAAATCTCCGTTCTCCTGGAAGTTGTATATCTTCCTCATAATCCATTCAGGGGGATATTCTCCATTACTTAAAACAAATACGTGCTTTAATATCTTAGCACCGGGATATAATAAGGTGGCAATCTGAAGGGCTGCCCTGAATCCTGTAACGATCATTCCCTCCCCTGCAAAGCTTATAATCACTTCCAGAACTATGTAAGTAACCCCTATCACAATTACCATAGTTATTGTCTTTACTAATAGTTTCTCCCATTTAAACTGACCTGTTTTAAAGTGCATCACCGCACCTAAGATCATATTGATAAAAACTATAACTACCATAGCGTAGGCAAATTCCTGATTGTCCATATACCAAGCATTTAAAGTTCCAAGTATAAAAGCAAGAGGGGTAAAGTATTTAAGGGATTGTAAAAAGCTTTCCGCACGGTCTATTGAATCCTGGGTGTGGTCAACTGATAAAATGGTATTGCAAAATAGTTTTACAAAAAAGGTTTTGAGTTTGATTAAAAAGGTATGCATTGGGGTCATTTTACACGCTTAAAGCGTTTGGGTTCATGTTAATTTCCTATGTCTTATTTTAAATAATGGCCTTTTATTGTTCCAACCGAACATCATAGACCGGATACGTTTTATTCCTAAATAGTTTACTTCTCGGCAAGAACTCCATCGGAAGTAATCACTACCTCCCTTACTGTATTCTGCCCATTGCTTACCGGGTTTTCCGAATGTTCTGAACTCCATACCTAGTTGTTCCATAGGTCTGTCTGTATCAAAGTCCACTGTATTTGCTTTGATCTTTACTTTTTCGGCTTCCCCTAACCTGGGTTTTAAGACATTCACCCTGAAATTCCAATGGGAGTTTCTAATGACATTCCATACATAGGCAACAAAAAAGTTCTTTTTGCCGTAGTGCTTCCATCTATCTTCATGGCTATACCCGTACATATTACCGCTATGGAGAAACCACCAAAAGAAACCGCTTTCCGGTTTTATCACATAGGCAATAGGAAATATGATAAATGCCAGGATATATAATATCAGGTCTAGTAAACAGATTCCTATATATTTTAAATATCTCATGTAAACAGGTTTTTAATCCAGTTCCAGATCCTTTTGAACAGGGAAGGTTTAACATCTACTGTAGGCAGCAAGTCGATAAGTCTCATAACAAAACTTCCGAATGCTCCCGAACCATGTGACCACCACTCATGTGTGATTTCATGTGCTATATATCCGGCAAGTTTTTCAATACTATATCTTTCCAAAGCCCATGCAGTAATTGTTACTGTTTTGGTTGCTTTAGTATATTTAGCCGGTAGTTCCCTTATCGCATCATCTATCACGATATTAACAGTAATTCCATTGATAAGATTCACAAACTCTTTATGATGCTCGAAACCTTCAAATACTTTGTAGTAATCACGAGACCCAATAGAATCACAGAGAAACTTTCGGCTTTTCTCTAGCTTTTTTATCTCCTCTTTAGGAACGTTTATGTAGTTGAAATTAATCTGCATACAAGTAATTTATCCTGAGAATATCTATAATACTCAGTTCATTTCTAGGGGTTAATGGTACGCCATTCTGAAGGGTAACGGTATATTCTCCATTCTTAGAAAAGGCTTTAGGGTGTGATCGGGTAATACTGTAAAAATCAAACATACCTGAACTAATATACCCCTCTACGGGTTCAAATACCGGGAAAGCACTTTCATATATATTTTCCCAATGGATTGTGATATAATCATAGGCATCGGGACGTTGATCTTCATTCTCTAATCCTGCGAGTATTGCAGCCATACCTAGAATTACTTTTTTTTCTGCTTCTTTCGGCACTTTGAAATTCTGAATACCGCCTTTCATACCTCTATGAGTAGAGCCATACATGAAAGCAGGAAAGACAGAAACCCCCTGATAACTAAATTCCTGTAAGGCATCTTCATTAGGGTATTCCCGAAACTCTATATTTGTCTGTGCTGAGAATTCTGCAAAAGCTTCCCGGATAGATTCTTGCTGTTCAGCATCAAAATCATAGCTTTTCTCTGCTCTGAAGTAATAAGGGATAATCGTTTGGCCATTTTCTTTTTTATGCCATAATGCAGGCCACTCGGCAGCATCAATAGCATCCTTAATGCCTTGAACTTCTTCCTGTGTTAATCCCTCTACAAGTTCGTATTGTTCGGGTTCCTGCGTTTCCGGGGTTGCTTCCGGTGTTTCCTCAACCGTTTCTTCAGAAGTTGCTTCAGGTTCTGCTTCCGGTTCGGGTTTCACATCCTGTACAACCTGTGCTTCCTGAATTTCTTCTACAAAAGCAAGTTCATCTGTACTACATGAGAATAGTAGTATCGTAAATAATAGAATCAATCGTTTCATTTTATCCTTCTTTTAAAGTACCCTTTCGGGTCGATTATAAATAGTGTCACGCCTAAAATCACAAGTAAGATCAAGGCTTGAATCATGTCTGGGTGTTCTAGTAGTGTTTTCATATCTAAGCTGCTAAGGTTCTTGTATATCCTATTAAATAATCACTATCAGTATTAGCACCGTCCACGGATTTAACCCTGAAATAATATAGAGTGTCGGGATCTTTACCGGCTATGGTTATATTGCTGCCGTTAAAATTCTGGCTCGTTCCTACTATATTTGTGAAGTAGGGGTCTGTTGCTAAGTCAAAATCTACATTCACCCCAGTAGGTCGCTCCCAATAAGGTCGAACACTTGTGGTAGTAACATCAAATCTTAAATTAACAGGAGTTACTAAAGAACTTCCCGGAGTTCTAACAAATAACACATCACTTTTATGCTCATTCCCATTAGCGTAAACCGCACCCACGGTAAGCACATACGGCTGCCCTTCCACTAAATTAGTTATGTTCTTGCTTGTCGTATTAGAAGTGGCTATTAAATTAGCGTTTTTATATATTCTATATTCTGAAACCGGATAAGCAGGGGCAGTCCAGCTTAAATCTAAACTATTTGCAAGTACATTGGAAGTCGCTAAATTAGACGGTGCATATTGTGTAGGGGCTATATTTAAAAGTTCCTTAATCTTCCGAATAACTAAATGCTGCACAACGGTATATCCTGCATCCGTCTTGTGCGTGGAATCCACAAAATAATTATTATCTTTTACTTCATCCCTGCCACCTCCGATATGTGGGGCATCCATTAAATTAATATGAATATCCCAGGGCATTGTATTAATATCCGCTCCCTCAACCAAGTTCACAAAGTCCGTTAATCTATCGTGATACCCTCCGGGGTCATTCGGGGTAATTACTCCTGAAATTCCCCTAAATACCCCATCAGCATCTTTTTTAAGATATGGTGGAGTAATCAGAATAATCAAATCATACCCTGCATCCCTTCTACCTTGTGCATAGTTTTGGGTTCTGGTAAAATGATCTGCCCCCGTACCGCTTGAATACATTTGGTTTACCGTTTCCCAGAATACTAGAATGTTCAACTTACTTACATCTACAAGCGGGTCAATTTGTGTAGCTGCATCGGCTATCATTTGGTCTAGGGTCTGACCGCCCACTCCAAAAGATGCAAATGATAAAGAATTAAAAGATTTAGCAAAATGATCTTTAACCTTTCGTGGATAGTATTGAACTATATTCGTTCCCGTTCCCTCGGTTAGACTGTTTCCGTCAATGGTCAATACCGCATCTCCCACTTGATTAGGTGCAGGAATAGGTTCAGAGTTATATGCAGAACTTGAAGCGGCTAATTTGGCGAAATAAAATAAACTCATTATATATTCCTGCTTAGGTTAGTTTCTAAAGTGTTGATTGCATTTACTAAGGTGGTCACTTCTGAATCTGAAAGATTCTTATGGTAAACAGTAGTTCCGATTGTACCGTTTAAGAAGTTAATTGTACTTGTTCCTAATCTATTTTGAGCACCTTCATAAGCATTATAATTCGGAAATGCTCCGGCTGCATCTAAACCTCCTGTTGTGTTTAGCGTTCCGTCTTTATAATATTTTGAAGTATCATTTATCCTCTGCATGGTATGAATACCCTTTGAGGTAATTGCACTATTACTAATAATTTCTTTTGTAAACCTAGCGGTCACTTTATCAATACTTCCGAACCACTTTACAAACAGTTGCACCATATAGTTTCCTGCATTGTTTTCATCCACACCTATAAGAGCCGAAAAATCTGTATCTGAGGTAGCTGAAACAGCATTAGCTACTGCTGTAACTCCTACATCGTTTTTTCCACTTACTGCATTAGCAAAAAAGTTAAATCCAGAATTAAAATAAGTATTTGTTCCATTTCCTACTGCCCCTTTATTATTATGTGTCCAAGTACCTCCAAAAATTCCTGAAGAAGCAGGGGTAATTAAATCAATAGCTTGTTGGGTAGCATTACTTCCTATTTTTAGATAAATTTTAAAGGATTTAGTTAACAGTCCTGCCGTTTTCAGGGTAGAAACAAAGGTGTCCACTTCCTGCCATACTTGAGTATTTGTCTTACTTGGATAAATAGAAGCGTTTGCATCATCTGGAATACCTACTGCGTTCATGAACGCTGTTGTCTTAGCTTCGTAAGCTGAAGCGGCAGTAGTTGTCACATCAACTTTAGTTGGGGAAGCCTGAAGGTTTGGCGTTCCCTCATCATCTTCTGCCACTATATATACATCATAAGGAGTAGAACCTGAAACCCCTGAGTTTACTGTAACTGTATAGGTCGTGCTTGCGGCTGCTACTGCTACATTTCCTGCAAATAATTGCCCTGTTCCTCCTGAGCCTGTTCCGGCTTTCACTTCAGCACTTGTTGGGGCTGCTGCTCCGTCTGCAACTACTACCACATAAGCTGTTCCTGGTTCGTCTAATTGTACCTGAACATCAAAAGAGGTTTCTGCTACATTAGCCGTTTGAGGATAAGTAGCGATAAAAGTTGGTGCTGTGGTGTCTGCGGCGGCTGCTTCATTTACGGTAATTGTAAATTGCTCATCAAACGTAAGTCCTCCACTATCAGTTGTTCTTATGGTAACAGTCAGTGTGGTATTATTAGCGTACACAATTTGGTTTGTGTCGGCTACTTGTAATTGATCTCCAACTACTTTAAATGCTCCTGCTACCTGTTGGGTAACTATTGAGTAAGTCATAGCCCCACCTTCTGTATCGGTAGTGGTGAATGTTCCTATTACCGTATCATTGGCCGCATCTTCATCTACTGAATTAGCGGATAAGGTTATATCTGTTGGGGCGGTGTTTCCGGCTGTAACTTCATTCACAGTAATACTAACTGTTACCGTGTTACCATCTACTGTACCGTCATTAGATTTATAAGTAAAGCTATCTGAACCGAAATAATCAGTATTAGGCGTGTAAGTAAATGAACCATCAGCATTTAAAGTTAATACTCCATTAGTTACATCACTCACTAAAATAGCGGTTAATGAATCGGCATCTGCATCGGTATCATTCGCTAATACTCCGGGGGCTGCAACATTTAAGACTTGGTTTTCATCTACTGAATAACTATCTGCACTTGTTACAGGGGCGGTATTACTTGGTGCTGGCTGATTAGCATATACAGGCTGAAAATTACTATCGAGTACCGTTAGAATAATTCGTATATGAGTATCACTTAAATATTGGTAGTCTATTTCATTCCATTGGTTTACATCGGTGCTAATAGTAGCTCCGGCAGGTAATACCGTTCCTAAATTAGTTAAGGCATTGGTAGCAATAGAACCGCCTTTAACTCTTACGTTTCCGGTAGCCCCTCTTTTTTTAGCCGTGCTTAATGTTAATGAAGTAATCTCTGCCCCTGTGTAATCATTATAGGGTTGAAAATCACCTGAAACGTCTAATTCTCCTGTGAAGTTGGCAAAATCAGCCACCTGGTAGTCCTGACCATCTGAACCGTAAATCTCCTTTACGACTACTTGTACGATTTCCCCGCTTTCGTTTACTATTACACTCATATTGATACAGATTCAGCTATTGTAAATTTTCCTTTTAGGTATTTCTTAGGCTCACCATTCAAACTCACGAACAAGTCATATACATATTGGTAAACCGGGTAATCAGCAACAAAACCCGGTATCGTAATCTCACCATTAACCCCGTCAGAAACAACGGGTGCAAAGTCTATCACTACACTACCATTAGCATCTTTCTTCCCGTGCATGGTAAGCGTTGCCCCAGTAATATCAATAGGGTTGCTTGCCCCGTCAAGTATTTGAAAGGTCATAGGCTTGAAATACGTACCCCGACCTATTGGGTTGAAATCATATATATCTACTTGTTCCATGTTCTTATATTTAGTAGTAGTGTTTTCATATCAAAAATTTGTTATCTGTCAATATATATGGGAATTTACCAGGCGAATCTGAACCCCCTATAATATATTCACCTGTTATGTCGTTCAAGTTCCAGGGCAATATTGCCCTATCTACCGCATCTGTTTCTCCTGTTTCATTTATTTGATAGAAAAACTTAACGTTCTCAAAATTCAGGTCACACGCATAAATAAGTCTGTTTCCTAATACTGTAATCTGTTCTTCGGGCTGCGCTAAAACCACAATATTACTCCCATTATAAAACAGTTGTAAATGGGTAATATTAGCTACTCTTGGGTTATTGCTCATTTCAAAACTTACAGGATATTCCGTTTGAATTCCCGAATCTATTTTTAGAAATTTCCAAACACTATTTGTTGCATCGAAATAACTGTTGTAGATTACATCATCTTTTACAAATCCATTAAAGAAACCTGCGTATTCCGTTGTATTTGAAATACTTCCTGCTATCATGCAATTCGCTTCCAGCTCCGCTTCAGTCAATACGCCATTAACATCTATATTTTTAGAAAAACTTTCTGAAAGATTATAAAAAGTTGTAAAGTCCTGAGTTTTGTAAACTGCCTGAGCAAAAAATGTTGTAGGGTTGCTGGAATCATACCGAAGATTAACGGCAAAATAAAACCATGAGTTAGTACCGTAGTAAAACGGTGTTGACGGATAATGCCTTGTCTGTGTTACTCCATAATCTGCATCGGTAGTTATTTTAGTAGTCCATGTAGTGAAATCATTAACATCACTATAAGTAATTACTTGTGACATATTCGTTGCGCCACTAAAGGTCTGCCTACTTGCAATAACTATTCTACTATTTATATATCTTGTGCTTACATATCCAAAAGACCCCCCTGTTATAGTATGAAATAAAGTAAACCCATCTTCTATACTTTCAGCTACATTGCTTTTCCAGATATTAATTGGAGCACCATGACCATTTACCTGGAATACATAAATAAAACCATCAATAACCAATACGGCAGGCCATTGGTGTTCTAATCCTGAAGGATCGGGAGCCGTGGTCGTTCCAACCTTTGCAAATTTTATAGCTCCGTTTTTATACTGTACAATTAGCGGACTGTTATTCGTTGAACTATCCTCATACCCTGTTACATAAGTAGCCCCGTTATACCATGCCGATGTTGGCGTACAAAGGGCATAATTACCAGATAAATACATATCTGTTGCATTTTCAAAAATCTGCTTCTCGAAAATATCACTGGTCAGGCTATGGAAATAATCTACTAGCATTATGGGTTAAGTGTTGAGTAATCGTAATCGGTTAAATGCAAATTATCAAGGTTTGCAACAGTTCCAGAAATAGTATCATTAGCCCTGAAAATATTGATATAATAGGTATTTGTATTGCAGGATTCAGTTGCTAATAAACTCCATGCTGAATTTTCCCATATATAAAGCTGTGCCGTTGTTCCGTTTACTACAATTTTAAAGCTGTTATTTATGGATTTTGTAAATGACACATTAGATGTCAAAGTTCCACTCTTTTTAATAGCGAACCTTACAAGGCTCGGATCTGGATCAGATTGCAGTCTAATTAAATCATTCGTATTTGCTATTTTAAATTGAATACCATAGAAAGTATCGTTTACAGGATTTTTAGAAACATCGAATTTCAATACTCTTAATCCTGATGCTGTATTAACTGTTAATACAGAATCAAGCCCGGCCTCCGTTACTCCTGTTGTTTTAGTATTTAAATCTGTGAATATTAATTCATCATTCTGTGTTACACTTATATCAGTACCACTTCCATAAACTGTCCATTTACCAGTATCAATAGTAGTTCCTGTGAACGTATCAGAAAGCAATGGAATACTGGTGGTGACGCTTGTTGTGGCTAAATCACTATCTGCATTTAATGAGCCTTGAGCAAGTAACCAATAATAATAAAGAGTATCAGCGGTTAATCCTGTATCAGAATAACTATTAGTACCTCCTGAGTAAATTTCTGAAGCCGTTGTAAAATCATTTGAAGTCGACCTGTAAAGAATATAATTATTAGCACCTGTAACGGCATCCCATGAAAGACTTACTTCGGTTTCAGAAACAACAGAACCTGTAAAATTCTCCGGGGTTGCAATTTGAGGTCTATTATCAACGGTTTTATTTAAACTGTAACCATCCCCTCGCCAGTAGAACCACCAAGCGCACAATTTAGCAGCCTGAAATCTCCCTGACTGAAATATATTATTTGCCCCTGAAATTGTTGGTTCTGCACTAGCGTTTACATACACTACAACCGTAGTTCCTAAAACCGCCCCTGTAGGGTCTATTGTAATATTTCCACTTATAGGGGCTGATTTATTATATATGTGATCTTGTGTGAAATTAATTGTAGTTCCGGTTTCTTCTGTGGTTGATGAACCGCCTGCTTCTGAAACCGTCAAATCTACATTCCCTGAAGGGTCAGGTGTTACAGGTGTGCCGCCGTTTACTGATACGCTTTTTACTACTTCTGAATCTAAGGTGTTAAATTCTGTTCGGGTCACATAATCCCCGGTGGGTGCGCTTGTTCCTTCCCCCCCCAAGAATCTGACTTTATCTAAATAAAATTTAAAACCAGCTACGTCATTCACAATCTGAACCGCATAAATACTTACTAACTGATTAGTAGATATGCTTTGTGTGATTGTCTGGTAACTTGTAATATTAGCAGGATCAAATCCTGTTGGGGTAGGCAGTATATAACTCTCTGTTCTCCCGTTAGATTTCTTTCCAAGTAATGTGACATGGAAATTACCCCCGGCAGTTATATTTTGTATATCTAACTGAATTTCTTTTGCATCGGCAATAGGTAAATCTGTTCCTAAACTAAGCACAATAGCTTGGCTTACTGAAAGCTCTCCTACTACTTTAATAGCTTTAGTTCCTGAAGATGGGTTTTCTGTATTATCAAAATCAAAATCTACACCTCCTGAAGTATCTGTTTCCCCTCCGGCTGTTCCTAAGTTTTCATCATAAAGGGTTTTGATATTGATATTTGCCGGGGTGGTTGCTCCGGCTGGTATGTCTACTGTCGCCCCTTTAAGGTAAATAGAGAAATCAACATCAGGTTCTGCCGGGTTGGGTGACGGTATACCTGTTAATACCTCTATTTGTTCCGTTTGTATATTAACTACAAAGGTGTCTTTTCTAGGATTTGTTGGGTCAGCAGCAGCTAACGTGATTTGTCTGGAATCACTATAAGAAACCCCGTCAACCGTAAAGTTAAACGTAGGATTAAAGGTTAATCCTGAATCATAACCTAATACCCAGGAATCAATACGAGTTGGGGAAGCCTGACCACCTAAAAGACTTTCAGCGTAGGCATTTGCTCCTTCAATGGCAGTGTTTAGTTCTGTTTGAGTAACTCCGGTTACATCTGCTAAAACCACAAACTCCCATCCTGATTCATCTTCTTTAATCTTGGCAATTTTCCCTTTTTGCCCTAACAGGGAATCTGGAAAATCCGTTAAATCAGTTGTTTTGCTTGGCGGCTCACCTGTGAAGGTAATAGCACTTTTAGAGATCAACTTAAACTTAGATACGTCCGGATCCCAGACTAAAAAAGACTTGTTACTTGCTAAGGTATTAAGAATAGGAAGCTCCCCCCCGTCTTTAGAGTTTTCGATGATCTGGAGCAGTAGTTCTAGTGCTTCGTTCATTTATATCAAATTTACTATTTTTATTTAGACTAAATTAAAATAAGGACAAAAAGTTTTACTTATTTAACATTTTCGTATATTTACTAAATGCTTTATACTCTAGGCTTTATAATGCTGACCTGGCTTTTTTATAAATATGTTTTCAATCGAAAACCTAAAGATTCTTTTGCACCTAACTCAAAGGAATTAATGAAAAAATATCCTTTTTTAACCGATGAAAACATTACTAACGGTTATACCTATAAAAAACCAAAACAAACCAATATTCAAATAAATATCACTCATAACCATTTACATATTCACCCTACAACTTCAGGAAGCCAACACCCCCCGAATCAACATTAACTTTCAAGAAAGAAACATTTATCTGAGTTAAGTCAACATCAATACTTTCTATATTCTGACCGATTAAGGCTAATTCCATTTTCGCATTATACCAATTCCCGAAATTCTCCGGTATTGATGGGTTATTGGTAATAAACACCGCCCCGTCTATTTCTATTTCGCTGGCGTGGTTCGTACCGTCTATTAAACCGTGGCACATTTCCATACTCATAAAACCTAAGTCTAATTCATAGACAGCCTTAGAAGTTGAACTAATAAGTTCTATGGTTTCATCACTCTGATGTCTCTCGCTCTCATTTTGCCCGATATAAGTAAAGGGTTTAACGTATTTCTGTCTCCTAAATGGTTTTATTCCGGTGCTATAGTTAATAGTATCATTTTGCCTAATATTACGCCATGATATTTTGTGATGTTTCGGCAGACTTGCGTTTACTCTCTGTAATTCACTTACAAAAGAATCATCCCCGTAATCAATTTCAACTACAAATGCTTCTCCTATCGTATCAATAGAACTCATGTTTACCTGAAACTCAAATATCTCAAAAGGATGTTCCACGTGCTTTGTCCAAATTGGCACTCCTGTAACTGTCCCCTGGGCATCTAATTGAGTAATTGCATAGGTGGCATCATCTTCAAACAGTAAACGTTCAATCTGAGTTACCCCTACCCCATCAATCTTAACAAAAACCCCTGCCTTGTACCATGATGGTAGTCTCCCGTTTAAAATATGTCCCTCAGGTTTAGGGGTTATGCCATCATCTTCATAAATATTTCCTGACGTAAAATAAATAGCTAAGCGACCTTCTTTTTCTGTGAAATTACCTTCGTAGATATTAAGTCGATTAATATTGTTTGACTTCTGAATAACAGAAACTTCTTTTTCGCTCCCGCATTCGTATATTTTAACCGTATGTACCGGGTAACTGGATCTAAATTGTATAGGAACAATATCGGTAGTTAACCAATCCTGAAATACTTTAGCAGGAGCATTAAAAGTGATCTCCTCAGAAATTTGTCCTAAGAAATTATCTTGACTTCTATCTACAAAATACATGGCATTATGAGCCGGGATTTCTATTTTCTTCGGTACGGTGTTTCCGTTTACTTCAGCTTCGGTAATGGTAAACGCCAGTGATTTTGTACATCCAAGATCGTCTTTGACATAAGCCGTATAACTTCCGGCTAATAATCCTCCTAACTGATTGCTTCCGCTGTAATTCGTGCCGTCAAACGAATAGGTTTTAGTGAGTCCGCTTGTACTCTTAATAGTCGCAACCGCTCCAAAAGGTGAACCCTGTTTATCGACTTTCGTAAGCGCCAGTACAGGTGGGGCGTTAAATAAGATGGTTTTTTCAGGCTCGCTATCCCCTGAAACCTTAAACAACTTAATAATCCCAGTGGTGGCATTGGCGGGTCTTGTGAGATCTACTGCATACGGGTTTCCGTCTGTAGGGTCTTGACTGGCTATTTGTGTGCCTATCGGACTTTCTACAACTATTTTCCCGCCTGAAACATTGGTAGTAACGGTTAATTTATAGTTTCCGCATGGATTAGAGCTAGCCTCTGAAGTGGCAGCGCTTAAGGTGCTTTCTGTTTCCTGAGTAGTCGTGGTAATTTCTGAAGATACAAATAACAGACTTTGATTATCGAAAGTATCAAAATGCGTATTATCAAAATGCTCTATGGTAACAATCCCGTGAAGCGTTCCTGAAGGCAGGTCATTCCCAGCGGCATCCTGAGACGTGGCGTAGTAATTAACTGTGTACTCACCGCTTAAATTATCGTCTTGCTCAAAGGCATTTTTAAAACTTCCTGCTAAAACTGTAGGACTGGAAGGGCTTTGAATTGTCCCAATAGATACCTGCCTTATTCCTAATCGCTGTTCTTTAAAAATATAGGTTTTGCCAGTCGCAATAGTAATCGTATTGTTGACTGATCCCGTATCAAAAAACCGTAATTCTAACTTAGATGCCATAGGCTTTCAATAATTTAAAGGTCATTTTATCTTTTGCTTTCACGGTGAATATGTATGCATACTCACTTCGGTTCTGTTCGTTGGTGAATTCCCAAAGGCCGTAATAATTGTTTACTCGTCTACCATTAATCAGGGTAGTATCGAGTAGCTTTTCTAATAGTTCCTGATCGAAATACTTTTCCGCATCAATCCATTCAGGTTCAAATAGTGGTTTATCTAAGTCGGCAATCGGTACATCTGCATTTTCTTTGAGGTAGTTTTCACCGACCTTCTTAGTCTTTAACTCGCTATTTCCATTCGCATTTAGGAATTGAATATTTTTATCCTGAAGTTTAACAATGCCGTTATTAAACCACCATGAATGTCTTTGCCTGTTTCGTGCCGGGGTCAGGTTATAATTAAATCCCGTTTCAGGGGCATATGTTCCAGTAGGGGCTTCCTCAAAATCATCCTGCCATGTTCTAACGGTGAATAATTTGTTTCTTCTTTGGCGTTGGGTGTCTTTAACATCTATTAGGAAATTATCCTTATCCTCATTCCTATCGGCATCTGGAAAATCGTCATACTGATACCTTCGTGTATATTCAACTCCATAAGGATCTGTTCTGCTCTCCCCTAATGCCTCATATTCATTGTCAACAATAGTTAAAGGTGTCCGGCTTGTCATCTGGGTGTTATACTCGTCCAGCCCTAAAGGTTCTTCATAATCACCTCCTTTTATGTAACCAAACTTTAGCGATTGATAACAATACTCTGAAGCAGTGGAACGCTCGATTATTTTTAATTTCCCTAAATGACCCACTACGGTTCGCTGAAAGAAAAATTTAAGATCTTCTAATATGATATTCTGCCTGTTTCCATGAATAGAAATACCATACCCCACCGGTAATACTGCGTGAATAGATTTATAGGCATTTTCAAAAGACAATTCCAACGGCCATTCCTTCAGGTTTCCTGCATCATCTTTTCTTTTAAGATTTCTCACCCATCCCCCAGGCAATAAGACCATGTTATGCGAACTATCAGTTAGAAGTGTAGAATCATTCCCGTCTAACAAATGACTCTCAAAACCATTCACCTTCCCGGTGTAAATTTCAGTAAGTCGGTTGAAACAATCCCATAATGTAAGACAAGGCGAAACAGTGGCCGGGTAAAAAGAATCTTCCTCACGGGTCATAGAAGCGGAGTAATCCCCTATTTGAATGATCGCGTCCCCTTTACTGATCCCATCCCCGTATTTACCCTGCATAAACAGACCAACAGAATAGCTTTCTCCTTCAGCCGGTACATGAGGGAAATCAAAGTTTACATTAAATACATCCGTTGGGCTGGTTGCTACCGGGTCTCCAATATCTAATAAAGTGTATTCCTGTAGTAAATCATATGAATCTCCATTACCATAAACCCGAAATACAACTTTCATTGACAAGTCAGAAGCACGGGTTAAAACCATGCTTGGAATAGTGAATGAAGCGGTTAATTTTAAGTCTGTTTGCCCCCTATCACGGTCTGCTATCAAATAAAACATCTGATCTGCTCCAGGAATGTCATTATCTGAGCCGGGACGTTCAAAACAACTACTTACATTTTCAGAATCTGCGTTTACAATGGCATCCATAGGGAAGCACTGAAAAGCTGTTCTGAAGTCATTTCCTGAGTTCCATAGCCCTGAATTAACCTCAAACTGTGTAGTATTTCCACTAGAATGTTCCGATCTTAGAAACACTTTTCGCCCGTTTAGTTGTATATCATCCCTTTTTA
This sequence comes from Christiangramia crocea, assembly GCF_022410465.1. Lineage (GTDB taxonomy): Bacteria > Bacteroidota > Bacteroidia > Flavobacteriales > Flavobacteriaceae > Christiangramia > Christiangramia crocea. The sequence continues at coordinate 18,730 of NZ_JAJSON010000014.1, forward strand.
GTGGTGTGATAGTGTTTCCTTCAATATCAGTAGTTCTATTAAGCTCAAACTTCTCCCTTAATTGTGAGGTTAATATTTCTCTAAGCCCCCCTTCTACAAAATTAATCTGTAGTTTACCGTCTTTGATTTTACGGGAAGAAAAATCTAAGAAACCCTCTGAGTGCAAACGCCAGTCATCCGTTGTAGGGTGCATTTCTTTTCGTACCATGCGGCACTTGGCATGAACTCCGTGTAACTGCCAAAGGTTTTCTAAATACTGCTTAGCTTCCCCTATAAATTCAAGGTTATTTATTTGCTTAATAAAGATCCCAAAAGTCTTTTCACTACGGCCTATCTCGGTTTCGCTATTTTTATAGCCGGGAGGGTCTTTATGAAGTACTTTCGTACCTAAGACTGAATATAATGTTATTTCGACTCTATTACTAAACATCCCTTCTTCTTATAAAGTTCATTTCCTTAGCAAATTCACTTGCTAACCTTCCGTAATTTGGTGCGGGTGGTGGCGTTTGTTTCTTATTGTTCCCTTCCTGAATCGCTTTTAATATTTCCTTATTAAAGTTTTGTTCTGTCTGCCTGTTATTTAATGCTTTAGCCTGACTCTGTAGGCTTGTCATTATCGCAGCCTGATTTAGCTTATCTAGGGTTAAGCCCTCCAGGTATTCCGGTACACTTGATATTACATTATCGCCCTTATCCAGATAAGTATAAGTCGGCTTATTAGGAGTTATGTATTTAAACCTTCCCTGGCTATCGGTTACAACCTCAGATTTACCACCGTCCCCAACTTCTGCAAGCTCCGCTTCACCTCCTTTACGCCCGTGCTTATATTTAGGGATTGGCTTAGCTAGTACTGTTGCTAATTGAATCGCTCCTAACGCTCCTATGGCTATAGAAAGAGGTATATTAGGTAAAGCTTCCACTATGGCGGCAGCGGTGTTTATTGCAATAGAGAAAGCGGCAGTAGCCTTGTCTATTTTAGCCTGTTTCTCCTTTTCTTTCGCTATTTTCTTCTGTAGTGCTTTTTCCCTTTCAGCACGTTCCTTTTCTAGTTGTTTTCGCTCGGTATCGGTTAGATTTTCATTTTCTAACCAATTCTCATACATTTCATTGTTCTTCTGAATCTCATCCTCATACTTTTGGATCTTACGTTCAGAAAATGCCATTGCAAGGCTTCCAATTTCATAAACCACGTCACCGGCATACTGCATCCAGTCAGCAAGCTTTTCCTTTTTAAGCTTGTTTTCTTCATCAGCCTGTTCGATCTTCTTTTGAGACCATTTAACGAACTCATTATAATCCCATTCATAAGAACTTGCAAACTCATTCATTAGGGCTTGCATATCCTCTCCAATTAACCCGGAAAGGTTTTCCATGCCAGCAAAAATTGCATCAGAGTTTAAAGCTGAATCCCCTATTTCAATTTCAATACCATCGAATACATCGCCATTACCCTTTATATCTTCAATAGCTTTTTTAAACTCCTTTATCTGGTCTTGAAGTTTTTTCCATGCAACGGGATCTGAAATAGAATCAGCTGTTTTCTCTGCTACTTGAATTAAATCCTCAAAATATCCAATGCTCTTTTTTATTTCTAAATTCCCTTCACGGATTTCAGAAATGCTATCTATATCTTTTCGTTCTTTAAGTTTTTTGTTGGTTTTATCAATAGCATCGGCATTTTTATCTTCTTTTTCTTCGTAAGAGTTGGTAATGTCAAAGTATTTAAGTTTTTGCCCAGGTGCAAGCGGGGCTAATGAACCGTTATCCTTTACGAATTGGTCTATTTCTTCCTGAATCTTCTTTCTATTGATCTTTACATCAGAATAAGCAGAACTCCAAGCTCCGGCAAAGGCATCTTTCACTCGTGTATTCCATCCTTCTAATTCTTCAAAAGCTTTAAATATACCCCCGCTCTTAAAAGTATTATAGAAGTCTGAAACTTCATCTTTCAGTTGCCCTAGTGACTCTGTAAAGGATTTTATAGTAGTTGTTACCCCTCGCAATAATTCACCCCAAAACTCAAATATAGATATTGACAATAACCCTTTAATGATATATAATACATTGACGGTATTATTTAAAGCCCCGGTAAGTAAATCAGATTCCCTTACTAATTTTCGGATGCTTTCATACATCCCGGTAAAATAATTAGTTGAACTTGTTACCTCTACGCCAAAATCCTGTATATCTTCTGTGGTATCGGTTATTTTTTCGCCAAGTGAATCGAATGTTTTAATTAAAGTTTTGGAAATAAAGTTATTTCCTTCCTCCATTGACCGTATCGCTTGATTAAAGCTATTTGATAACCGTCCCTGTGCGGCTGCAAGAGTTTCAACTTTATCTATTTTATCTAAACTGAAGGTTTTTTCTAATTCATTCGCAAATCCCGGAAGTACCTCTTCTGAAATAACATTACCTAATTCCAATTGTTTACTAAGTTCCTGGGTAGTTAAACCCATAGACTTAGCGAGTATTTGAAATGCACCCGGTAAACGCTCCCCTAACTGTCCCCTGATTTCTTCAGCTTGCACCTTACCTTTAGACAATATCTGCTCTAATGCTCTGATCGCCCCATTCACCTCTTCTGTAGATAATCCAAGTACCGCACCAGCTTTAGCGGTTTGCCTAAAAATATCCTGGGTTTCAGCAAGCGTAAGGTTTGTTACTTTAGCTGAAGCATAGAATTTTGTATAGGCTTTTTGAAGTGTGTTTATCTGAACCCCTGTTTCTTCTGCCAGGTCTTTTATAAAACCCTGTGCTTGTGAAAAATTTTCAGAATTCTCCGTAACCTGAGCAAGAGCCTTATTAAGAGCATCAATTTCCTTTACTTGCTGGAATATTTGTCTACCTATATCAACAGCAGAAACAACCCCAAAAGCAGCCATAGCAGAAGAAATTAAACTCCCTGCTTTACTCCATGCTTTCCCGTAATTACCTACTGACCTTTGAAACTGTCCTACATTAGCATCTACCTTTTTTAGCCTGCCGTCAAGTTGCTGTATCTCCCTTTGAAGTTTTCGGGCTTCCTTAGAGTTTTCACCCTGTACTAACGCAACGTCCTTATACCTTCTCCTTAACTGATTTAATACAACTGATTGCTTCTGATATTCAGTGGCTAATTTGGATGATAAAACAGCCTGCTCTCTGTATTTTTTATTGAGCTGGTTTGTCTCAAATCTAGTTTTCTGAAGATCCTTGTTATGTGAACTCTGAGCGGAGTAGAATTTAGCCTGCGCACTCGCAAGGGCTTTTTCTAGTCGTGCCTGTTCTTTAAGTTGAATATTAACCTGTTTACGATAGGTAGCAGATTTCTGAAGTCTATCATTTAATTCTTTTGGCGTTCCTTTATCTAAAGGTGTACTGGCTAATGTTTTGGCACTTTTAGCAGCTTCAAGAATGGTTTTATCCACTTGAATCATTCCATTTTTTATCTGCTCTATGGTATTTAGAGCTTCTTTTAATGACTTATCAAAAGTGTTCTTTGCCATTATGCTGCTTGTTTCGAGTTTAAGGCTTCATTAATCCATCCTAGCCACTCGGTTACTGATATGTTTTTTAAGTCAAGCTGAATCTTACAAATACGCTGAATCTTTATTTTAAGATCAATCGTGCTTATCCCTTCTTTTGAAAAATTCTTTTCTTCAAAATCTTCAACAGCCTTGTTTTTCTGCTCTAGCTTCATCTTAACAACCTTCATTTGATTGTTAAGCCTTTTCAATTCATCTATAAAGGGCTTACCCTCGTTTAGTAAGAATTGATACCTCCTAAGCGTATCTATATATTCCTTTTTAATATCCTTATCCATTGAAAAAGACCTTCTCGATAACTGAGTCAACAGAATTGATCCATAATAAACCCGATCTTCTAACTCATTTCTATCATAAATCAACTCAAAGTAGAGTAAGGTTTTATTGTTCCCGGTCTTTTCTGAATATTCATTTAAAATATTATCCCATACCTCTTTAGCCTTTTCCTTTTCTCCCTTAGAAAATTTTAATTCCCCATATTCATAACCATATACTAAAAAGCGTAAATCCTGAGTCTTTTGAATCTGGTCAAAATTCCACTTTGATATTTCATCACAATTTTGGTAAAATCTCATATTTCTACGTTCTCCAGGATATGTTCTAGTAAATCGGGTAAAATGTGTTTATCGTTTATGGTTTTCTCGTCCTTTGGCGTATTACCAAAAATGTCTTTCCCGTATCTTTCAACTAATTTATCTCGCTTGGAATCTTCGCTTTCTACCTCCCATGTAGTTCCTTTAAACCCAACAAAAAAACCTTCATAAAAATCCCCTGTATCTCTTAAAGTAGTACGATTATAAGGCTGCCCTTTTTCTTTCTTAATCTCTACGGTAATAGGTTTGTATTTACCACCAATAGAGTCTAAGGACTGATCTAAAGCGTTTTTTCCTGAAAATAAATTAGCAGTGTTCAATGCTGTGATAATGCCCTCATTGTTTTTTACAGACTTTTGGGCTACTTCGGTCAATTCGTTAGTAACCTTATCTATTGATTTAAAAGCTGTATCTAAAAGTCCTGAAGTCATATCTTGTAAAAAAAAGCCCCACCCATTGCAGGTAGGGCAAACCAACCAACCTAAAAAAAAGAATTAAGAAACCACCTCGGTAACTTGCGCACCTCGGTAAACTGTAGTCCCATCTTTAATAATTGATACAGTGGAGGCAGTAGCATCCCATGTACTCAATTTGATCTCGTCACTAGATGCAAGTGCTGGGATTCCTGAAATTGTGTATTTCCCTGGAATACTAGAGTCTTCTGCAATAGTAACAGTTGTGCCGTCAATTGGTACGGCTGTGCCATTTACAATTAGCCTGAAGTCATCAGCTACCCCTCCGGAAAAAGCGGTTGAACCGTCTTTTAACATTGCGGTAAAAGTAATTTCAGTGGCAGCAGCAGCGAATGAAGTCAAATCTAAATCAACATCATTAATCCCCTCTACTTTCAATGGTCTGAAAGGGAGGTTGTCAGCAGCAAAGTAAGCGGCAAACTTATTATAATCCTGTGGGTTATTAAGTTCAACCATCATTCTCACTTTACCAGCTACTGAACCATCTGACTCGGTAAATGGATCTGTATCTAATAGACCAACTGAAGCCCCGGTAATTTTAGTACCGTTTTTAGTAAGCTTCATGTTTCCTTTAGCATCTAACATTACGAAGTCATAAACATCGTTAGAGTCATAAGAACTCATAACCTCCTGAAGTCTGTCATCTTTATCCCAAGAGAATCTATACTTGTAAATTCCCTTTCTGGAAAGTGAACTAAGGCCAAGCGGTGAAGTTTCAACTACGTTTTCTTCGGTTAGTCTCTCAAAAGAGAAACCAAGCGGCATAGGGATAATATTTCCCTTTTGGATCTCGGCTGCGATTCCTTCAGCTGTCAGGTCGGCTATAGTGTTATAGTCAAAACCTCTTTTTGACAACCAGAAAGAACGGGGCATACCTTCTTTAAAACTGCAATGCTTTAGACCTGTCCCCTTTTGGGCGGCAATAGCGCAGTTAACTAAATTTACGATATCTTGTGCTGTTATTGGCATCGTTTATTTTTTTACTTGTTTAACAATACCCTGGTCTGCATAAAATTCTCCGGCTTTGGGGTGCATTTCAACTGTCTTACCAGCCTGAACAACTCCTTTACCAAAATTCTTTGCATACAGGACTTCATATTTATCACGGCTTACTTTCTTTTCAACCGTTTTTTCTGTTTTCTTCTTATCTGCCATGTCTAGCATTTTTGAGTTAAATAGTACGATAGTTTAATCTTCAGTGCGAACAAATGCCAGGGCTGTAAATCGTCTTTTTGAATATCCTTTGTATTGAACCCTTTAAAGACAGTATCAATGCCTTTTTCAAGTCCTTCATAGGTAAATTCAAGCGGTACTTCTTTTAAGAACATAGCCGCTAAACGGTGTGCCTCTGCATCTGCTCTATGGGAATCATCCAACTTAGAAAGATCCATCCAAAACACAATTTTAACCGGTGCTGTATAAACAATACCATCTTCTGTGTCATGGTCATCCCCATCAATAAAAAAGAATGAACATCCTTTTGTATCGTCCAGGTAAACACTTTCATAATCCTTCACGTTAACATCATAACGCTTTGGTATAAAACTGTCATCCTGGGGGAATTTATAAACCCTTCCAAAACCTTCAATACTTGTAAAATGATCTGAAAGACCATCATACAAATCTGCCTGCATATCTTTAATTGCAACATCAATACCTGAAGGATTTGAAATTAAGTGGTTCATAAAAATTTTATTCTGTCATCATCCCAAAATGTGACTGTCCCTATCGTATTTACGTCTAAAGCGTTATCGGTATTAAAGATGTCCCGGAGTCTTTCTACTTCCTTTCGATAAGCACCCATGATACTTACTTTATCAGGAAAGTTAGGATCTCCGTTCACATCAAAAAACACCTGTTGGGCGTATTCCTTTGCAATAAGTTCCCTACGATTTGATCTTGCTGTAGTCCAGATAAGTTCCCCTAATTTGATAGCCATTCTTTTTGCATAAGCAGCATCAAACAGGTTTTCTTTCCCGGTAAGATCATTAAAATCGTAATCACTCATTACATCGTCAACCACACTTAAAGAAACCTGGTCTTTTAAATCACTCAAATAATCATTTAACTGTTGTTCCGTAGGGTTCGCAGTTTCCATTAAGGCTCTGATAGTTTCGATCTTTACAAAGGAATGTTCATCCTGAAAGTATCTCCCACCATCTGAGGTCTGATTATTTGCGTCAATGGTATAGTTAGGGTCGGCCTTCCAACCTACCCTAACCTTTACCAAGTCTCTAAGCTCTAAACGATTCATCTATTATAGTTGTCCTACTCCGAAAATGGTAGTTTCTCCGGCTGTTGAAATAGGTGCTTTTACAAGTGCTATCTCAGCAGAAACCTCCCACTGGATTACAAAATCTTGCTCATCACCTCCTACAGCAGAACGATCTGCTCTATCTACATAAGCAGAAAGCGCACAAGTGATACCATTCAAGTAAGGGTTTTCAATAGTTCTAAGTCCACCTACGTAAGAATTAATATCTCCGTAAGAAGATCTGTTTTTAACAGGAGTCCAGTCAACAGCTCCGATAGTTCCCTGTGGTACGAAATAACCCATTCCACCAGCATAAGCAGCATCAGAAAGACCTACAGCCTGTACGATGTTTGCGTTGTTCAACTGATAGCCGTAGTTAGTGGCGTTACCTACTCCCTGGTTCCCTTGGTAAACAGCCTGAGCATATTTAACAGGGTCAACAATAGCGTCAAACTCACCAGAGTAATAGTTCTGCATAAGCATAGACTCCGCATACTGATAATAGAAATCTTTATCAGCAGATGCAATTTCCCAGAAATTAGTAGGAGTTGCATCAGCGTTTAGAGATCCGTTAGCAGTAGCAGCATTCACAGCTGACTTATTGGTGTCAAGATACCCTATAGAATCTGCATGAACATCTTCAGCGATGTTTTTAAGCATATTCTCAAGTTCATTCGCTATAATCTCAGAATCACTGTAAATAGTGTTTTCTGCTAGTTTGATAGAAGTACTACCTTTATCTACATACTTCTTCCAGGTAAGCGTAACTACACCACCATCACCTTGAGAACCGGTGTGCCTTGCGGCTCTGGAAGTAGTTGTTGATCTTTTAGATCGGGTCAAGAAATTAACGTCTACTGGACGTTGATGAGATACACGAAGTTCGCTAATATTTGGAACTGTGATCTGCGTTTGCCTTGCAAAAGGAGAGAATGAGCCGTTAGCCTTAAGTCTTTTTTCAGGGGCTTGGAACTGGCTCAAAATTCTCGCTTGCGCTTTTGCAAGAGCAGCATCTGCATAATTTGCCATTTGCTTTAAATTTTAAAAGTTAATTTTTCGATTTAAAACAGACAGTATCTTGCTGTTTTTGAGCCAGTATCTCGGCCTATGTATTTAAGTAGATTTGAGGCTACTTAGCTGGCGTTTTGTTTTTCATATTCCATTAATGCCCTTACGCCTTCGGGTGAACTAATGGGTTTATTTTGTTGTTTCTCCCAATTGTCTATAAATTGGTCTTCATTACCTGGCTTCTGGTTACCGTTCTGGTTACCCTCCCCTCTGCCGGGAGTTTTAAGCTTGTAATTCTCTGAAAAATCTTCAAAAACATTCTTATAATCTAAATAAGATTGTGTTTTAGGGTCTTTTAATGGTTGTCCATTGGACTCTATAAAGGTTTGACCGTTCTCATTTTCCTTTACTTGGTGCTTACTTAGGAATAAGGTTAAAACATCTTCTTTCGGTATAGATGTTTCTGCCGGCATTATTCCTAAAAGGTCTGCTTTAATACCATTAATTTTATTTTGCTGTTTTAGACTTTGTAATTCAGACGTAAGATTAGTTACTGTTTCTTCATTCGCCTGGTTTACTTTGGCTAAATCTGCTTCCAATTCTTTCACCCGTTCTGAAGAATCTTTCTGATATTTATTTTTCAGTTTTTCTTCGTGGTGTTTGAAAAGGTTATCAAAGGTCTTTCCTTCAAAATCAAGTTCGAGCTTCTTTCTAAGCTCTTTTACCTTCATTTCCTCAAAAGCCTTTTTTGCTTCATCGTACTTGTTAGAATCTCTGTTATTTAATTCTTCTTCAGAATAAAATTCACCTTGCGGCTTTTCAATAGATTCTTCTTCTTCGCTGCTTATCTTGGCGGTAATATCTTCCACCTTTACACCTGATAGCTCAGCGATCCATTCAAGTGTATCTTTACTTAGTGCCATTCTTTATTTTTTAGAATCTGATTTTTTAGAAGCTTTCTTTTCTTCTACTTCCTCCCAGATAACAATATCTTTATTTGATTTCTTTTCTTTAGCCTCAGCCAATTCACGTTGCGCCTGAATTTTGTAATGCTGTGCTACACTATCCACTACCTGAACAACTACCTCTTTTGGTTCGTCCAGTCGGGAAACTTTTTCTTTAACGTCCTCAGTCTTTTTTACCTGACCGTCAATAACGATCTTACGTACCTTTTTAACTGTTTTCATTGATTTGATTTTGGTTAACATTTCCGGCTATCTCCGGCTTATTTTCAGAATAATATTTTTCAAAATCTGCTTTCAGCTTATCCGCTTCAAGGTCTAAGTCAATATCTGTATTGATCCATTGACTAAATACTAACTTTTTATTTTTTTGTTCTTCATTAACCATATCCATTAATTTATAATGCGGATAAGGTTCTATTGAGAATATTTTCTTTCGCTTCTCTAACATGGTTAAGTCGTTCTGAAACTCAGCCATTAGATATTGCTCATAATGGTAATCTAACGTGGTTACTGGAGCTTGCTTTTCTTTCGCTTCCATGTATTTCTTCCATAAAGCATCAGGAGTTTCTATTAGAAAACGTTTCCCCCATCTGGAATCAACCTTAGCTTCCTTCTTATACATGATCTGAGCCATGAAGGTAAGAAGCTGACTCTCTTTAGTTTCACCGCAACGGCTTACACTATGTAACTGCTCATTGATTGGCTGTACATTGATATGTGTTTCATACGCGGTCTTCTCTTTATCTTCCTGATCTACCAGATAAGCACCCCACAAAGTAAACTGCATATCCTTTTCACTATCCTGAAGATCCTCTTTCATTTGCTTCCAGGCATTGATAGGAGTGTCTATATAACCGGCTACATTATTTCCTAACATCGGCTGACCTTCTTTTGGGATAGGTAGACTTATACCATCGGAAACATCAGTTACCTTTTTAAGCCGTGAACCATGACAGGTAGGACAAGTAATATAAGGTTTAGTTGTTCTTTCGTCTACATTAGGATTTGCTATTTGCCCTTGACCTTCACAGGTTACACACTTCATAGCATGATACCACCACTTAGGGAATAAATGAAGGAACTTGTAAATAACAAATACAGAAGCACTTCTAAGATATTCCTTTAGTGCTTCATCAACTTTATGTAAAAATGGTTTCTTTCCTTTGGTGACCTTATCTACAATCCCACCTGGAACAATTGCAGGAACAAAGCCGTAATTATGCTGTAGTAAATGATCGTCTTTAAAACCGTCTACACCCTTTCTATTTCCGTAAGGCTTTAATTGGTCATTGTGGACGTAGTATAAAACATCCTTAACATCGTCAAAAATACGGTAAACCTTTTTCTTTTCTTTTTCCCCGTCTGTTTCTACCTCTATTTCTCCATGCTCTAAAACAAGATATTTAAAACTATCCCATTCTAATTCATAATCATGGATAACATTAATATTCTTATAGGTAGGATAAGCCTTTTTACCCTCTTTATCGGTTTCGACTAAAATAATTGAATTTGGGTCTACTACAAAAGCATCTTTCCAATAGCTTTCCATCCATTCCCTCATAGAGATACCTTCAGGAAGTTGGTCTATATGCGCTTCAAATTCCTCTTTAAACTTATCAGAAAGCCCTTCTATTTGAATAGAGCCACCGTTAGCATTAAATACCTTGTTGATAGGACTCAGCAAGTTATGTACTTTATCCTTTGTAGACCTGGCTACTTTTTCCCTTAGTTTTCTTTGAGCTTCGTTTTCGTAGTTTCGTATCTTCTCTAATTCAGAAGCAACATCCCCACCGTTCACATATATGTCCAAAACATTATGCTCATCTCGCCAGGGGGCAATAGATGAGTTACGGGGTTTTTTTAAAATCTCTAAGATCTGATCGTCGTTTAAGACCATAGATATATTTGGGTATGTAACAAAGATACACAAATTATTTAGAATGGTTCTAAATAAGCAAGTTTTTTTTGTTAAATTTTTAGGTTTAACCGTGAATATTGATTATAAGCACGTATTTTAGTGAGTCTAAACCAATTCAACAATGAAAAAAGTACTATTATTACTCGTTTTTATAGGTGTTTCCTGTAGCACAGATGATGACTGTAAATATGATCGCAGTGAGATTACTATGCAGTATGAAGCTATCTTAGAAAACGATATGACGCCCTCTCAACGTGCTCAGATAGAAAAAGAATATCAGGCTAAGTTAGATGAGTCCTGTTAGCCTAACGGTTAAGTTTAAAAAAATGCTATTTAAGTCTGTTTAGTAACCGGATTATATCTAATTGCACTTGTATAGTTATAACTAACACCTCACATTCATTTACAGAAAAGTTCCTCTTATAGGTTTCAAGGGTGTGACCTATTCTGCAAAGTTCTTTTTCGGTCTGGCAATTACTTATAATTAAAACCGATTCATCCAGGGTGTAAAATGCCATTAGTTCAAATGTTGCAGTTTCTTAAAAATATACCGGGCTAACATTCTTTTACTCATATTCGCTGGCCGGTTGAGTTCAATCTTTACCGTTGTTTCATTCTCAAATTCAATAGAGTTCAGAATATTACTCTTTGGTTGGTCGCTTGTCTGCATAATATTTGGTGTTTATTGGTTTCTGTCTTAATGCTTCTTTAAGCTTGGTTAAAAGTTTTATTTGTGCTATTTTAATATCAATCTTCGCCATTTTCTAGTAAAAAGTTAGCCATAATAAGAGGGATTTCCTTTTCTTCAAATTCCTTACATTGTTTTTCTACATTTTCCCAGAAACTCATAGCATCATCGTATAATATTTTTGCAAATTCGTCTCTTGTAAGTATTCCTTTCTTATCTCCCATAATTAGTAACTTATAAAATAATCGTCTGATTGGTTTAAATCAAAATAAGCTCTCATTAAAAGAGTATCCCTCCAGTCAGGAGACCTTCCAATATTTTCTTTTATATCTTTCTTAGGAAGTAAATATACTTTCCCATCCTGGTCTGCTTTATGGTTCTTTAACTGCCCTAATTCCTCTATAATTTCTTCTTTCTCGGCTTCACTATAATCGGCTGCTAAATACAATTGATGCTCGTTAACCATTTTAGCTAAGTAGAAACCGCATTGCGTCTGAAGGTTATTGTATTCCGGCTTCTTATAATCTTCACCGGCATCTTCCCGGAAAGGCTTAGCGTTATTCACAAAACCTATAATATCACAGTTATCGACTACACCACCCCCTACTCCGTCCTGATCTGCTATGCAATGATGTTTAGGGATTCCGTACATAACCCGGTATAAATTAATACAATCCTGTATCTCAGTTGTCTTTGAGATCTCATAAACTTTATAATCTATTACTTTCCATCCTTCCCATACCTTTACAATCGCTTTATCAGATCCTAGACGAGCAATATCTGCTGTAAGGTATCTTTGACCTTCTTTTACATGATCGTTCTTAAAAACGGCTATTATGTCATCGTATGAGCATAGTGCGTGTGGGTCGTCATCGTAATCAAAGTTACCATTAATCAAACGTTCAATAGTAATCTTATGCCCTTCTTTCTTAATATCCTCTATCCATTCTTTAACTGAAGGGTGAGGGTTATCGCTTGGAAGTGCCGGTATAAACTTAACGTGTTCTTTTTCTTTATCAGTTTTAAATGGCTTATAGTATCTACTGTAAACATGTCCTTTATCCGGGTTAAAGGTTTCAAGCATCTTCTTTTTAAGACCATACTTTAAGTTGTTCCTCCAACCGGTACGAGTAAACAATATCCTTATGGCTTCATACATAGATTCGTTTGACTCATCATGTGCGCACCTGGTTAACTCATAACCTCCAAATCTAAGGAATAAAGGGTCTGTAGGTTTGTAAGCGGAATCAATTAGAAATATCTCTGAACCATTTGAGAAAGTGATAATGTTTAGTTGCTGATTATATTTGTAATCTACATCTTTCTTAAGACCATAAAAGGCAAAGCTATTGAATAGGGTTTTTACTACTGTTCTCTTTAGGTTCACTAACTCTTTACGAGCCATGCCCCAAGCAACTTCAGGATAAGCTAAGCAATCAAAGATAGCGCAGAAACATTCTAATACTGTTTTCCCGGATCTCGCACTACCTCCATACCCAACAAACAGCGTAGTATCGTCATTAAGTAAGGTTATGGCTTGTTCTTGCTTAGGGGTCATATAGAACAATTCCCCGTCGGACAGTTCGCCTAGAGGAATAGAAGTGTATTGTTTTCGCTTATAAAGCTCAATATATATTTCAGTGCTATGATTCAAGCTTCTTAGTGGCTTTTGCTCTCTCTATCAATTCTTCATTAGTCATTGAAGAAGTATCTACTGGTGGATTCTTTTGCTTATTGTGATCCTCGTATAATGCCAGTAATTTGTTTTGCTCTTTTACAGCGTTTATAGCGTCGTTATACTTCTCAGCTATCTTAGCCATATCCTTTAACTCGTTAAGCTCTAAAATCTGGCTCTCTAGCGTTATCTGAAGCTTATTAGAAGTATCTTTTTGTTTCTCTTTCATGTAATCCGCCACGTTAGTAATTGTTAGTATTTTACTAAAGTTTACTTTCGCTGTTTCTTCTGAGCAATTAGGGTAAAACTTTTTATAAGCCTGTGTTCCGTTGAAACCATTAACTAGGTATTCATCGATCACAAGTTTATATTTTTCAAAAGTCTTATCGGTCATTCTTTGTAGGGTAAATGGTAGATTTGGGAATCTAACGGTTTTATGTGTTAAAATCTATATTGGTTAATGAAACGGTGGCTTTATTTATAGTCTCACCTTCATCATTTATATCATAAAATAATTTTAAGGTTGTAAAATCAACACTCCATTTCTTTCCGTAAAGCATTATACAGGCATCACTATTCATACCTTTATTTCCAAACTCAGCTAATAAATCTTCAGCGAGTTGCCCTTCGGCTTGTATTTCCTGTGTTGATTTTTTCATGCCGTTACTAATCTTTCGTTAATTATATCGTCTGTCTCGTTCCAGGATCTTAATACTTCTATTCTTGTTTCGGGTTCTGCTGTTTTAAAGAGACTCGGTTTCCATCCTTTAATCTTATAGGTTCTTCCAATGAGTATTCCTGAAGGATGGGGAGTGAAACGCATTTATTTTACTTATGCTGTGCCATTATAAGAAGCCCTTTATGAGATTCTTTTTCTGGTTTTATATTGTCTTCGCACCATTTTTCTAAAGCATAGGATTCAATACCGCTTTCTGATTCAATAGTTAAAAACCCTTCTTTATTTAAATGTGCCTTCATTGATGTTTCGCTTTAAAAACTCCCTAACGTTCTTTAAGCAGTCGGGGCTACTCGGTTCATGTATTGCCTTTGAATATTAAGGAGTTACGTAAAGATAATAAATTTAATTATAATATAACGGTTACGCATAAAAAATATTGGTGAAAAAATTAATTCAGGTATTGGATATAATAATTCCCGAATTGTTTTCCAGGTGCATATCCGTTTCTTTGGCTAAATAGAAGTTTATGTTTTCTTACGTCTTTAACGAAAAATCCCTTCCCGAATATTCTGATCCAGAAAAAGCCTTCTGATCTATGATAACATATTGCTTTCATCTTTCCTGTTTAGGGGTTAAAAATTAGCTTTGAAGGGATTGTTATTATATTTTTCCTCCAATGTTTCTTCTTCTTTATCTTCCTCCGGTGCGGTGAGGGAAAGTAACTTACTAAGATGTTTTATCACTTTTTTTGCTTGACCTTCATTAAGCCAATAATAATTTCTTTTACCTTCATTTACTATAGTAAATTCAATATCTCCATCTAAATCAATGTGATTACCTATATAAAATTCAGCATCTTGATTAACGTCTTGAAAACTTATCTCTTTTACTTCCATAGTTATAGTTTATTGAGTTATTGTTTTAATTTTTTACCAGAACCAGCACAGAATTTACAAGCAGTATTGAATTTATTATCTGTGAATGCTTCTGTACCTGTTCCATTACAATATTCGCATTTCTCTCTTGCATCCATAGTCTAGCGTTTGAGGGAGTTATTGGTTATCTGTTCTGCAAAATCTAATCCATCACATACACCTTGCTCATAAAGGCTTGCACCTCTTTGGTATTCATTCCATTTTTTTGTAATATTTGTTTCAATCTCACTTCTTTTTTCTTCCAGGCTGGCGTTTACGGCTTGTTTAGCGTATTCCTCCATTAATTCAGGTATCGAATAATAAGACTTATCATCATCGTTAAATAACTCTGGTAAATGAGCATCATCAAATCCAATACTCAATAAATATTTTTTTGCATCTTCTATACTTTTCATCTTACTTGGTTGGGAGGGGTTAAAATGTATCTTCAAAATAACTATCTATTAATTCAGAAGGTGATGCTGGTAAATAATCTACACTTTCCTCATACCATTCTAAAAAATCTTTTATTATTTGTCTTTCTTCCATATCTCTAGTCTTTAATAGTTTCGTGTAAATTCTTTGTATTCACTTTCAGTAGGTGCTAAACAAGATTCTTCACTTCCTCTTAATGATTTTTGAGTTAATAGTTGTCTTGATTTATGAAGCTTCCCATCTTTTCCGTAGTAAAAAACGGTTGGTTTATTGTAACCTTGCTCTTTTGCTTTTTTCGCTTCTTCAAAAGATATTATTTCTCTTTTCATCTGTTTTAGTTTCTTATAGGTGTTTAATCTTTTATTTTCTTATCCCAAATAAGGACTTTTTCTAATGTTCTTCTTCCGAATTTACCAGCCATTCTTTTTAATCCTAAGTCAGTAAACTCTTTCTTAAAATCAGAAACGGTTTGATTGTAATGCCTCCCCTTAAATAGCATAGAAAAAGTAATAATCTTTGGATCAGCGTAAATATGAACCTCTCCCTTTTCAAAAATATAATTTCCGATTCTATGCTCGTATTCTGTACCTTCATTAATAACTTGAATATTAGCACTTGGTTTTCCTACTGCGTAATCATAATTGTACTTTTCCATATCTATTTATTTTACAGGTTCAATAATTGATTTTGCAGTTCCTTCCAACGTTTATTCATTTGGGAAACTTTATACCGGTTATTCATAAACTTGCTATCTTCTAAGAATCCTATCTTATGAGCCAGGGATTCCATTTCTTCTCTTATTTCTTGTTTTCTTACTTCCATTATTTTAAGGCTTTCTCGATTGCTTTTTTAGCTTTTTTAACGTCTTCATCATGCCAGGTAAATGTTCTAACCGTATTGAAGTCTAATAATGTTTGTAAACTCTCCAAAAGCTCCTTATTAACTAAAAGAGCTTCATCAACAGCATCTACAATATCATCCCATAATGGCTCGTTGTTCTCAAATATTTCCTTAGCCTGTTTTTTGCCTAAGTGTTTATCTATAATCTCTGTTGCTTTAGTTTTTCTTTCCATAGTAGGGAGGGGTTAATAATTATTAATGATATGATTTGCACCATCTTTAAAAGCTTGGTTTCTTTCCTTTACCGCCCATTCAATGCATAGTAATTCAATCATATATTGGTAAGATTCAATTACGCCTTTATCTCTGTGAGAAACATTCTCTTCTATTCTTTTTTTAATCAATTCTTTTAGTTCCATACCTCTTAGCTGTTGGGTTATAATTCTGGTTTTATAATTAATTTATCTCCCTTATTGAATTTATTATCGCATTTATATTCTCCGTAATAACAAGTAATTTCCAGATTATAATGCCCACTAGGAGTAGTTGTAGAAATTCCTTCAATCTCAAACTCAATACCTTTTTCCTGTACCTTTTCTTTGATAAGACTTACAGCCTCGGTTTTGGTTATTTCGTGGCTGCAAAGTCTATCTATTATCTGCTCTAATTTCATTAGTTTAATTGTTTTTTAGCCCAGTTGATTGCTTTAGCTTCGTTAGAGAAAGACTTCATTTGTATTAGTTGCTCTCTCTGGTTAGCGCTGTCTATCTGAACGTGAGCAGCGGTGAAATGTTCCTGTACTGCATTGTATCTTACGTTTACTGCTTTTTTTCCTGAAGTTGAAGTAAAAGTTCTCATAATTTCTGTCTTTGTTTGTTATTGATATTCAAATATAACATAATTATGTAATGTACACAAATTATTTTGTAATTTATTTTTCGTATATTTGTATAAATAAAAATCTTATGAGTAATTTAGCCCCTATGTCAATAGGTTCGGAAATATCCAGAGTTAGAAAAGAACGTGGTTTTAGTCAGCTTCAGTTGGCTAATAAGGTTCAGATTACGCAACAGCAACTTTCAGAGTATGAAACAAACCGAAGAAGCCCCTCAAAAGGTAAACTTCAAAAGATTGCAGATGCTTTAGGTTGTGAATGGCGTTTACTTGATAAACCTGTTTAACCCTCCTTTAGCCTATAGGGTTAAGACTGATTATTTCCCAATGATAAATAGAGTTGTAAGTTTTAAAGGTGTTTTCGTCTATAATTTCTTGAACTCCACTTGTACTCCATGATAGAGAAATCCAAAACCTTTCACCTACTGTTGGGTATCTAAAATAATTATCTGGTATTTGCCCTATTTTCTCAAAACCTTCCTCAATGTTATTAGGGTGCAATGGGCTTTCTGCTTCTTTAAGTTTTTTGATTTTAATTGTTTTCATAATTCTAATTTTTAAGTTGATAGTTACGTTTTATAATAGTTCTAATTGCTTCACGTTTGATTTTCTTATGACATTCATAGCGCAGTCCAGGATTGTTTTACCGGCTTCATAATCCACCAGGTTACGGGCTATTTTATCTTTTCTTTGATCTCCCTTGTAGGTGCTTAAATCTATTTTATGAAACTTACATAATTCCTGGACCTCGTTTTTAGTCTGCGTAAGTTTAAATTCCCTATCTCCTAAATCATTCACTAAAGCAAAATTAGTCCAGTAAAGGTGTCGCCCTCTTTTCTTTGCCGGGATTAAAGGCTCATAATATCCTATCACATTTTCCACACAATACTTCCCTTCATACCAGTTTTCTAAAAAGATAATCTCCTGGTATAATTTCATGTCGGGATAACATTTTAATCTTCCTTCCTTTGATTTGGAAGCCCAGAAATTAGCCCTTGAATGTGTTGGGCAGGGCGGTGAACTCCAGATAAAATCAAATTCCTTATAGTGATCTAAAAGGTATTGGTGAGCATCGGTAATAATAACCTTGTCATTCGGGAAACGTTCCTGGTACAGTCTGGCTAATTCCGGGTCTAACTCCACGGCTGTAATTTCGTGATCGTCTCCCCATTTGTATCTGTTACCGCCTAAACAGGCATAAAGGTTTAATATTTTCATAATAATTTATAGTTACGTTTTGGAAACTCCTGCTCAAAGGATGCAATCGCTTCTTCTTTACTTGGGGCTTCGATCTTGATAATGCTTACCCCGCTTTTGAAGGTGTAGGTGTTCATGATTTTCTTTTAATTATTGTAGATCTTAAAGCGTCCATTTCTTCAACTTCTTTAGGGAAATTTTTCTTTTGCCATTTACGTCTTTCAGCCTCATATTCCTGATAACCTATAAGATCAAAATTTTTCCTATTCCATACATAATCTCCAGACTCTTCAAATACATTTTTAATATCATCTTTATGGAAAGAGAAATGATTATAATTAGGCCATCCCCCGTTTATTAGTTTATGTATTCCTATACCGAAATGATTTGCTATGTAGAATACACTTTCAGGGTGCTTAACTCTTAAAGCTGGAACTATTGCGTAATCCCCAGCAATATCTTGTTGTGTAGCTACTTCGTAATTATACCAGTACAAAGGGCTTTTCTTACTTTCTTTAACGTAGATATTTACGTGATCTATTTTTACAGGTACTCCCTGCCATTCATATTTTTTCATAATATCTTATTTACTATTCCCTAATTATTGTGTAGGCTTTGAGGTGCATAGCCGTTTCTTTTAAGTCCTTTGAACTTTCTATACCGGTAAATAGTAGATATTGAGGAATCTGTTTGGTAACTTAATAGGGTGTCAGAATAGTACTTGTAGTTTTCCTCGATGTACTCTTTATCTTCCTGGCTTAATCTTTTTCCGGGTTCTTTTATTCCGCTAATCATACTTATACTTTTCTTTGAATTCGGTTAACCTTTTTTCATCCTTAAGTAGCTTTCTGAAAAATTCACACAATACAAGTTCTTTGCACTTCAGTTTTACTTTTGTGTTTCCCTTCTTTTCTAGTGAGGAAATAATATTTTTAAACTCCTGTTTTTCTTCCTTTGAAGTAGCTTCCTTATCTGAGTATTCCATCTGTATGGAGACTTTAGCAGATTCATATATCTTATCCTTATACTCCTTTTCTTTGGGTAAATATTCCTCATACAGAACATCATAGATATAGATATATCCGTCTTCTATTGCTTTATTTTCTTTATACTGTTCCAAAGCACTTAGTACACCTCTATTGATCCAGTATTGCTTTTGGTTTTCAGTAATAGTTTTTTTCTTTTCTTCTTTCAAGGGGATATTATTATCCATTCGTATTTTTTGAAGCCATTTTATGAACCGGTCTAAAACCTTTCCTACATATTCTGAATTAAAAAGCTGGAAATGCTGTATCTGATCCCCGAAATAGCCGTAGCGTTCCATTTTAAAAGCGTAGTCTATCTGCTCTAAAGAAAGTGTCTTAAAACGCATTAAAATGAGTTCTTTAATGTCTGATTTATTTATATAGCTAATAGCTTCCTTTATACCTAATAAGTTGGGAATCCTGGTAAATAAGAATGCCAGCCCCTGCCCTACTTGAATTTTTCCTTCCTCAGTTTCCAGAAGATCCCGTATTTTATCTTGCTCGATACTTTTACGGGCAAAGGTTATTTCATTCAATTTCCCAGCCTGTTGAATTTTGTCTAATAGTGTCTGCTGATTGACGGTTAATTCTTGGCTCTGATTTTTTGTTTTGGTTAGCTCCATTTTCTAAGTTTTTTAGCCATGCGACTTTAAACCCCTTCCAGCTTTTTTCCGTGCATATTCTCACGGCATCTTCTACTGGAAAATTGTTATTTTCGCATTCATTTAAAAAAGTATTTAATGCGGTTTTTGTGTTAACAGCTTTTTTTGATTCACGGACTTTAAGCCAATCTTCCACTATTTCAGCTTTTGCTCCCTTGGAGATTAAGGCTTGCTTAAAATCTTTTTTAGTAAATTTTTTAGTACTCTTCTGTACTTTACTTTCCTCTTCTTTACTATGTGTACTTTCTCCAGGAGGTTTCTGGGTTTCCTCCGTAGTAAACTCGGTTTCCTCCGTAGTTAAATCATATTCTGGCTTAATTTCCCATCCAGTACGCTTGGCATCTTTACAAACTCTTGAATACCTACTCTGGATTTCTGAAGATGTTAATATCCCTTTTTCAAATAAATCAGGATCTAAAAAACCAATTTGTACAGCTTTTTTGATAACCTCTAATGCAGCCCCTTCACTTACGCCAACTGTATCAGCAATAAGGAAAGGTAGATCATCATCCCACTTGGTGTAATACCCTTTGTCTCCATAGATAGTACAAAGCAGATTGATTAGCACGGTTATGCCTTGCGCTCCACAAGCCATTTTTATCTTCCTAACTTTTTTGTTATTGAAGAAATTAACATCGAAACTGAAATAGTCTAATTCCTTTTTTTGAGGTCTAGCCATTCTAAAGCTCGTTTATAAATTCGGGGATTCTAGTTTTAAGCTCTGATACGTTCTTGCACTTATGAATTTTTAAGGAAAGATGCTCTTTAATTAGTATTAAAGATTTATCGTTTTCCTGGTATTCGGTTAAGTGATTGAATAGAGCAATTACATCTTTATTAATATCATTATCAATATGTTTTAGATCGTTTATTTTTCTTATCCCATGCATAACAGTTGCATGGTCTTTCTGTAAACTGTAATTACCTATGTATTGGTAAGACATTGTAGGATTGAATTTTTTGGCGAAGTAATAGAACATATATCTCCTTTCGACAATATCTCTCCTTCTGGTATTCTTAAATATTTCTCCTTTTTCAATGCCATAGTAGTGACAAATTTGTTCGTGTATTACTTCCAGGGGGATCATTCAGTATGTTTTTAGAATCCTGCTTTCGCGAGTTCAATTCCTATTAAAATTCCAGACAGTATTATTCCTATGATAATCTTGTTTAGATGCATTAGATCAAAAAGATTATCCCTATTGTTATTATTAGTATTATCCATGCGATTCGGTCTTTATTTGTAAGTTTATCTTTTAGCATTGTGATTGTTTTTAAAGAAAGCCCCTCCGGTTTTACGGTTTCCCTGCCTTTGGGGCTTACCTAACCAACTAAATAATTACACCTAACTATTTATCGTAATGGTAAATGGTCTTTACTGATATGAGACCCCATAATAGTTTAGTTATACTGAAGCTTAATCTTTCGGTATTGATTAGAATTTGGCTTTCTGAAGTAGATTTGTTTTCTTTTTTATTAGAGGTTTTTTTACTACTATACTTCTTATTTAAAGCGGCAATCTTTTGGTTAATCCTTTTAAGGGTCTCTTTTGCCATATCCCTTGAAGGTTCTACTTTACTTACCCACTTCCATTCAGATCCTACTCCCCTAATTCCGTTATGTTCAAGGATTCCACCTTCTTTAAGAACTGTTCCGAAATTATTATTTAAATCATTTTTATTTGCGTATTCTGTGAGGTTTACGTTTGGCGTATACTCTAGGATTTTCTTTAAATCCTTTAGTGCATTGTAGCAATTAAGAACATCGTCTTTTTTAACTTGGTACTGACTCATAATTTTAAGTTTTATTTGGTTTATTAATTAATTTTATAGACTGACACCGGCCTATTGCTTTCCGGGCATTTCTTTGTTCCTTCAATAGAAACAAAACCCTTGCGTTCTAATTCTGATAGCCTGCGCATAACTGCAACTTTATCAATTCCAATTACCCTGGCTATGTCTTTGTAACTACCCTTCCCGATCTTGTTTAAACCGGAAATTATTTTCTGGTAATGCTTGCTTCTGAAGTCATTTACTTTTTCTAAAGCGGTTAATGAGTTGGTTTTCATTTCTTTAAATCTTTAAGTTTTGTTCGGTAATAAGTCCGTAATTCTCTCAGCTTTTCCCGATCCCATTTAAAGACTTGTTTCTTATCGTTTCGGGCTTTTTGCTGTAACAGTTCAAATTTTTCTTTTCCAATTCGATAGGGTAGATTCATTTCGTACATATTCACGTTACCCTCTAGCATACGGTTACATCGTACGCATTGACCGTGAATATTGTTTTCATTAAACTTTAGGGAGGAAAATAGTTCTGCTTTGTAGTAATGCCCTGCATCAAAATCAGACTTCCAGGGAGTACCGCATGAAATACAGCATTTCCCCTCGTCTCTTTTTCTGATATATTCGTGGCAAACATCTTTTACAGCGTTTATTAGGGTTGTAATCTTATCCCGGTTCTTCTTTTCCTTAAAAGCTTTTTCTAAATCCCTTCGTGGCTTTGTAGCCTTTAAGGTTGCTTTCTCTAGTTTGATTTTTCCGTTTTCTGAGTTTAAAAGCCAATCGGGGTAACAGCCGCACATTTTACCTAGTCCATATTTTCGATATTTTGTAGGTTTTCCGCAGCCCCACCCCTTTGCAATTCCAGTTCCTTTACATGGTTTTTCTTTTGGCTCAATCACAGGTTAACGGTTTGGGGTATTAAATATTAATTAGGGCTAAAAGGTGTACTAAAAGGGCAGATCGTCTTCTTCCTCATTGTAAGGTTCGGCTTCATAACTTGGTTCAGAAGATTCGTTTTTCTCCCATACGGTTTTACCATTTCCGATATAGGTAGCTTTTTCTCCTGCTTCCCGTTCTTCTTTAGTCTGGCTAATTTTAATGGAAGTGTCCTGACCGTAATCATTTGTCTCGTCATTTACTATAATATCTACATTTAGATACTGAGCATTATTTTTAAAAGGCTTCCCTTCCTTATTGGTCTTAGCTATTTTGTTTTTATCGATTTTAGTTACATCGATTGAGGCACTGATAATTTTTGTCATTACTTTAATTTTTCGTTGTTTAATATTTCGGTTATTTTATCCTTAACCATATCCATTACCTCGGATATTCCGCTTATTATTTCTTCGTCACGGTTAACCCTTATAATGTTTATTTGGAGGCTATCTATAAGGTCAGGATCGTAAGTAATAAAATCACACCACTTCCTATCTGTTACCCATAAGTAGCCCTGAATTTGATATACATAGTCAGTATTATAGATTTCACCGGTAAGCATGGATTTTAAATGGTTTCCTCCGTTCCAGGGTGCTTTAACTTCTACAAGTCCATCCTCACCTACATATCCATCTGGTGTACCTCCTATGAAATCGTCTTTTTGAATAAACTGTTGAAAGTAATCTACCTTACGGCCTGTTACTTCCATGTACTTCATAATAGCTGCCCCTTCATAATCGTTACCATGTTCCATTTCACGGGAAGAAATATTTAACCTCCCTAAGCCATTAGAAATGTTACCTGATTTTAACAGGCGTTCCCATGCTATTTTATAGATCAGGTTTTCGGCTGTTTGACCTTTAGAAAGTGTATAGCCTTTTCGGTCTTTGGTTTGTACTACTAACTTACCAAAGTTTGAACCTGTAATCATTCCTAAGCGTTCTTTACGCCATTCGATTTCAGGGTCATTTGCTTCTGGGAAATCCGGTAAATCAATATACTCGTCGTTTCCTATTTCGTTTAACCAATCCATATTATCCTATTGTTTCATTTCGGTTAAGATGTGAACCGAATAGTTTGCCAATCTTTTTAGCTGCATTGTTTACCGCGAATGAAAGTGCAGCCGGTACATTCTTATGCATAGCCTTAGAGTTCATTTGTGTGAAGTCTGTAGGATCTGAACCTCCTTTTAATTCAATAGGCACAGCTCCTACTCCGGCATAACTTTGCCATTGCCCTAAAAGCGGATTGAAAACTTTTAGATGAACACTAATTACAATCGAGTTTCCTAGTATCTTAGGTTCTCCATGTTGCTCTACTTGCCAAAAAGGAAAGATTCCTGAAAGTAACTCTTCCACTATTCCAATAGGTAGGTATTTAGCGTTCTGACTAAACTTATTTGTCTTAATCCAGGTTTTACGAGGTGCAGTATTTACTAATTGCTTAAACTCCTGCAAGTTTTGATACTTTGGGTTTCCTTCACTATCCTTCGGGATAATGTCCATTACCGGATTTACTTTAGTTAGTTGGGTTTCCATAATTATTTATTTAGTTGGTTATACTTTAATTTTAATTGTATTCTACTTGCGAGGTCAATAATATTCCAGTCTATTGTTTTACTAGCATCTGATCTATTTCCTCTGTCTTGAAATACACCGCTTTGCCAATCCCCTTCCTTTTGGGAAGATTCTCTATTTTCTTTAGACTGCTTACCGGTTTGTTTAGGTACTGTGATAGTTGTTCCCATCCGTGTAAATATTTTGGCTCGACTTTTTTCATCGGTTATAGATTATTCTGTCTCGATTCGTTTACTTTTTTATAATCGTCTAAGATTGACTGAAGTTTCTTTTCGTTCTTTTCAGAATCCAGGGTTAAACGCTCCCCGGTAACTACCTTGTAGAAACTTTCGTAGTGTTTATATCCATGCTTTGAACCAATAAGATTTAAACTTTCTTCTTTGGTAAGCCTCAGTATATTGTGATACTTCTGGATCTCTTTTCTTATCGTTTCTAGCTTATTCATTAGGCGGTCTCTAATAATTTTTCTTGTTTCCGATCAATAAGCTCAACACCTAAATAGTCTTCTGTCTCTTCTAATAAAGACTTGATGTTTTGCATTGCTTTTTCCGGTGTATATAAGTAGCATCTAATGAAGATTTTCTCCATTTCGAACTTTCCACCTCTGTTTATATAGATGAATACTTTAGCAAAACACTCGTCTGCTTCTGGCTCTATTCTATATAATTCCGTATTGAAATTTTTAAGTAACAGTTTCATAACTCTAGGCTTCAATAAGTTTGTTAATCAACTCTGCCTTATTGTGTAGTGCTTGGTACAATAACATTCCCAAGAAAAGGCTTGCAAAAAATGCGGTTACGATAAATTGAATTGTTCTAGTTTTCATAATTTCTGTTTTAGTTGGTTATTAAAAATTTCTATGAAAATGATAGTTGATGTGATCTATGTTTTGTAGTTCATCCTGAGCTATCATATCGTTATAAGATTCTTCTCTTTTCTTCTCTTCGTAATTCTTTACTTCATTACGGTGAACCTGGCATATCTTTTTAAGAATAATGTCCTGCTCTTTAGAGGTTAATTTCTCCTCCTTTTTATTTACCTTTAAGTAAAATTCCTTATTGTTACTTCCATCGAACCGGATAAAACAATAGAGATAAATCCCCTTTTCTTCATGCTCTATACCTACACACTCTGGAAACTCGTTAGCGTCAACTTCGATGTCAAAAGAGTAGTTTGTTAGAATGGCCTCAATCTCTTTAACTCTATCTTTACTTATTGTTTCCATGATTTTTATACATTTGTTTAAATTCGATAGTCAAATATAAGGAAGTATTTCGGATTAAATCGAATCTAAAATGTTAAAATTTCTAATTAGTCCGAATTTGTTACTTATTTATAATCAATCTAAATTAACCACTATATGTGGTAAGTATTAATTTTTAATTTAACTTTGGGGACATGACCGACCAACAAAAAGAAATTGATTTAACCCTTCGTAAAGCCCATGAATGGCTGTATGAGGTAGTGAAGGCACGTAAAAACCTTAGCTGGGTAAAGATCGGTAAGCTTATAGGACGCTCCGATAAGGGTGCATCTATGGTATTTGAAAATTATTCTTTAGGCTTAGATCAGATAGAAAGTATCGCGGATAAACTCGGACTAAAGGAAGAGTTTGAAAGGAAGATAAAAAAAGCACCCGAATTGGGTGCTAAAGTTAGTATCAAGGATGCAATAAGAATGATTATTAATTATGAAGAGGAAGCGGAGAAAGATCCAGACTACCAATTATTCATAAAGACAATCAAACAAAAAGGTATCATAGAATTCCTAGAAAGAAAGAAATAGATTAAAATTATCCTTACTCTTTTTAAATTCTTCATAAAGCCGGTCTATTTTAGATCGGTTTTTTTCTTCTGTGTATTCCAGGTACTCAGTAAGATCGCTTTTCGCCTTTTCCCTGGCTTCATGGCTTAGTAATTCATATTTCTCTAATGGTGTACTTCGGGGGCGTTTTTCATTCATAACTTGATACCGAATTTTTCAATTAATAATAAGTAGGCTTCTTTGTATTGCATTTGCATCCGCCGGGAAAGTAGGGCAATATATTCCTTCTGCGTGTACAGTATAATAAAGTCAAACAGTTCTCTTACAACCGGGGCAAGGTCTAAATCTAACGCCTGTTTAAGCGCGTTTATTTTTCGGTTACGTATAAAATACGCTTTTTTTAATGCTAATTGAAAAATTGAGGTGATAATAATGAACCCAATTATAATGCCAAGTACATAATAATGCGTGTAAACTCTATCACTTGGAATGTCAGGCTGGTATAGAAAGATCATAAAAACAGATCCAACCCATACCGGTATAATATTAGCCACTGTATAAGGTTTCGCTATGGAAGCGGCAATACCGTACATGATTAACCCTATAGGTATAGCGGTTAAGAATACTAAAAATTCCATATTCCATCCGTAATAATTCTTCGCGGCTAAATCAACCATTATAAACTCAAGGAATCTATACGGGATTGTAGGTATAATATAGAGAAGTTCCTGATCTCTTAACGCACATAATTTATCTAAAGAAAATGTAATGACCTTATCCGAGAATAAAACCAAACCAGATAAGGCCACCAAAACACTAGATATTACTTTTTTATAAGTATCTAGTACCTCGTCTTTAATTTTTGCTTCCTGGGGGAAGGACTGTGCTGTCTCTGTCGATGGATTGGAAAAATTTCTCATTGTGATTGTCAGTTGGTATTGGTTCTGTTTCACAAGAAGGAAATAAGGCGAAAGCCATAAAAGCGGCTACAAAAAATAACTTTTTCATGGTAAATAAGGGTTTAAAATTAGTATGAAATACTAAATTACCCTTATTTTTAGCCTTAAATACGTATCTTGCAATAAGTTATCTACATATTAATTAACTATTTCAAAATTAAACAATTATATTTACACAACCACTATGTGTGGTTAATTTATATTCATTCTAAATAATGAAACAACCCCAAACCTTTGATGCGTGGTGCAAAGAATTAGGTTTAGAGGCTGTTAAAGAAAAGACAGGTCTCTCTAAACACGTAATTTCACACCTCCGCAATAGTAAACGACTTGAAAACAAGTATGTCCTGACCTATTTAAAAGTGAAAGAAGCAATCCCGGAACAATGGGATATAAAGCTTTGGTTTCCGCTACTCAAAGAACTTTAGCGTTTTTGTAGGGAAAAAAACGGCTTTGAAGTTAAGCAATATTAAGAATAATTTAAGATTTGTACAAGGATAAAAGGTACGATTTTAACGATTAACGGTAAATATCATGTTAAAATAGTGTTAAAAGTGTTTATTCCACACCTCTGCCATCTTTCGGGCGTGTTGTTTAGGGGTTACCTTAATATACTTTAGGAAGTTCTTCTCTGTTGTATGCCCGGTGATCTGCATAATATCTAAGGTCGGCATATCCAATAAATAGTTATTCGTGGCAAAAGACCTTCTACAAGTATGAGAGGATATTAATTGCCATTTAGGATAGTAACCTAGTTCCCTTCTCATAATTGCATTTTCTTCTTCATTCTCGTTTACATTGACCATTTTAGAGCCGTACACCTGATCTGTGATACCGGCTTTGCGTGCTACCTTTTTAATATACTCATTGAATTTCTGCTCTGATATATTCCTAAGCGTTGGCAATTCTTTTACCCATGGATGCAATGGAATAACAACGGCCTTTCCTGAAGTGGCTTTTGTTTTTAACGGGGTGATCTCTATAAACTCACTATCTATATTCTCCACCCTATGCCAGTCTGAAACCCGTAAACCTGTCCAGCATCCGAAAATAAACCAATTACGCACGTTATCTAGGCTTTCACTTGTTGCTTTCCAATCCTTAATCTTCCGGATCTCGTCTATCGTACAATACACATCATAGGTCTCATTGCTTGGTAAATAGAAATCATTAGAGAGAATGAACGGGTTTACCGGGTGGTTGTCTTTTGCTTGCTTTGCCATAACTTTTAAATATTTAATAAATACCGCTATACTGTTTTCTGCCAATCCCTGATCCTTAAAGTAGTTGATAAAGTCCGTATGAAAGTTTTTATCTAATCCCTTGAAATTGACTTCGTATTCTTTATCCTGGAACTCCTTAAACTTCTTAATCGTCTGTTCGTATTTTTTTATTGTCTCTTTAGCGTAAGGTCTTTTTGTTTTCGGGTGAATGTTTACTTGAATCCATTTATAATAGGAATCACAGAACTCGGTAAAGGTTTTGCTTTTCTTCTCGTCAATACGAATCCAGATGTTTTCTAAGAGGGCTTCGTTAATATCTTCCCCTTTGGTTTCTTTATCGTATTTCTCCGCTATTAACTCAAGGCGTTTATTTATCTTTGAAGCGTAACTTGAAGTAGTTACCAGGTCTTTGACTTTCTGTTTTTTACTATCCCATGCATTAACCGGTATTTTTTCACCTATGGATTTTCTGAAAGGTGTTCCGCGCTTGTAAGAAATCCTCAGCCAGATAGTAGCCTCCTGTTTATATTTTCGAACATAAAATGCAGTCGTCATAAATTTACTGTGTAAACATTTGTGTAAACATATGAATTTTTTCTGGTTTTTTCAGGTACTTACTGGAACTTTTAAAATACTTGTAAACCTAATGGAATCAGGCACAAACAAAGGGAAAGGGCTAAAAACAAGGGAGTTAGAAAAACATGGGTTCTGCCACCGCCTCGGGCACTTTTTTCAGGATTTTCTTTGGTAACCCATTACGGGTTATTTTTTTGTCTAAAATTTATTTTGTTTAATATTTTTATACATCAATTAAACAATTTAACATTTTCCTATAGGTATCGTATTCTATTTATCTTTAGATTTGTTTAACTTCTACTGATTACTATGGAACACATTAAGCAGAATTTCAGCATTAAGGACCTTGAACACCTAAGCGGTATTAAAGCTCATACCATAAGAATATGGGAAAAACGCTACAATATACTCCAACCCGAAAGAACGGATACAAATATCAGAACCTATGACGGAGAGAACCTTCAGAAATTACTAAACATAGCATTTCTGAATTCACATGGCTATAAGATCTCCCGGATCTCCAGGATGAAGGAAGATGAAATCAACAGCCTGGTACAGCGTATCTCGGCCTCTGCAAGCGAGGAAAGCCGTTCAAGAAATGCTTTTAAGCTGGCGATGATGAATTTCAACGAAAGGCTTTTTCAGGAGACCTACAACAAACTGAGAGAGAAAAAAACTTTCAGAGATGTCTTTCATGACGTATTTCTTCCTTTGCTCAATGATATTGGAATGCTCTGGCAAACAGATACTATAAAACCTATACATGAGCATTATATAACCGAGCTGATCAAGCAGAAGATATATCTGAATATTGCGGAACTCAAATTCACCAGCCCCCTGAATGGCGAAGGTGACCAAAAAATATATGTACTCTTCCTGCCGGATAACGAAATTCATGATATAGGAATACTTTATCTGAATTACGAACTTCTGGCTGCCGGAAGAAATGCGATCTACCTGGGCCCCAGCCTTCCACTTGAAAATATAGATTATCTAATGGACAAACACGACAACCTTGCCTTTATAAGTTATCTTACGGTATCTCCAACTAAAACAAATATCCATGAGTTCATCGAGAAGTTCCAGAACCAGGTATGTAAAAAGAAAGTAATGGACCTTCTATTATTTGGACAGCGAACCAAAGAGATCGAGTCTGAAGATCTTTCTGAAAATATTAGGGTCTTCTCCTCCATTCCCGATTTTACCAATACTCTTTAAGCCATTTAAATGTCTAAAACTATAAACATAATAGGTTCTGGATTTTCTTCTTTAGCTGCCTCCTGCTATCTGGCTAAATCAGGACATCATGTGGAGGTCTTCGAAAAGAATGGCAGTGTTGGCGGTAGAGCCCGGCAACTAAAAAAGGATGGCTTCACCTTCGATATTGGTCCCACCTGGTACTGGATGCCAGATGTATTTGAAAGGTTCTTTGCCGATTTCGGAAAAAAACCATCAGACTATTATTCGCTGGAAAAGCTTGACCCAGCTTACGAGGTATATTTCGGTAAAGATCAAAGAGTGAGCATCCCTGGAAATCTGGAGGGCATCTACAGGAATTTTGATAAAGAAGAACCTGGTAGCGCAAAAAAGCTTGAAGTATTTATCTCAAAAGCTCAGGACAGTTATGAGATCGCTATTAAAGATCTGGTATACCGTCCAGGGGTTTCACCATTAGAGTTAGTGACTCCTGCAACTACCAAAAGACTGGGAAGATTTTTTACCGATATCAGTTCAGAAGTTCGAAAAGAATTCACCAGCAACAAACTACGACAGATCCTGGAATTCCCGGTTTTATTTCTTGGTGCAAAACCAAGCGACACTCCGGCATTTTATAGTTTTATGAATTATGCCGATTTTGGCCTTGGAACATGGCATCCAAAAGGTGGCATGTATAAGGTAATTGAAGGAATAAAAGACCTGGCTGAATCCCTCGGAGTCATTTTCCACACTGATTCTCCTGTCCAAAAAATACTCGCTGTAAAAGGAAAAGCTAAAGGTATTCTTGTTGATGGTAAGGAATATTATAGTGATATCGTTCTGTCAGGAGCAGATTATCATCATTCTGAACAATTATTACCACAGGAGTTAAGGCAGTATTCAGAAAATTACTGGAGTAGCAAAACCTTTGCTCCTTCTTCTCTCCTATTCTATGTAGGTTTTGATAAGAAATTAAAGAATGTTTCACATCACACCTTATTTTTTGACAGTAGTTTTGAGAAACATGCAAAAAATATTTATGATTCTCCGGAATGGCCCGAAGACCCTTTGTTTTATGCGAGCTTTCCTTCCAAAACTGATAGCACCTGTGCTCCTGAAGGTAAGGAAGCAGGAATTTTTCTGATTCCACTGGCCCCCGATCTTGAAGATACTCCTGAAATTAGAGAACGTTATTTTGAGCTTATTCTCGATAGATTTGAAAGACTGACCGATCAAAAAGTCAGTGAAAATATAATCTTCAAGGAGTCTTTTTGCGTAAATGATTTTAAGGAGGCCTATAACTCTTACAAAGGAAATGCCTATGGAATGGCTAATACCCTTTTTCAAACTGCATTTCTAAGACCAAAAATCAAGAGTAAAAAAGTTGATCAACTATATTTCACCGGACAGTTAACAGTTCCCGGACCGGGGGTTCCACCATCTTTGATCTCCGGAAAACTGGCGGCCGGCTTAATAGAAAAAAATGAAAAAAATTGATATGAAAGCTATTTTTGACCATGTATCCAGATCCTGTAGCAGGGAAGTGACCAATTCCTACAGCACTTCTTTTTCATTTGCCACCAAAATGCTGGCTCCTTCCATCAGGCAGGATATTTATAATATTTATGGTTTTGTAAGGTTTGCAGATGAGATCGTAGACACTTTTCATGACTACAACAAGGAAGAACTTTTCAATAATTTTGAAAAAGACCTTCATAAAGCCATTGAGGACAGGATATCTCTGAACCCTATCCTGAATTCATTTCAGGAAACCGTACTTAAATACGGGATAGAAAAAGAACTTTACTGTGCTTTTATGGATAGTATGCGCCTGGATCTGCATAAATCTGAATATCTTAGCATGGATGAATACAGGCAATATATCTACGGAAGTGCAGATGTGGTGGGACTAATGTGCTTAAGGGTATTCGTGAAAGGAGATAAGAAGAGATATGAGAAGCTTAAATCTTCGGCAATGAGCCTTGGATCAGCTTTTCAGAAAGTAAATTTTCTGAGAGACCTTAAAGCAGATTATGAAGATCTAAGCAGAAGTTATTTTCCGCATGTGGATATTTCTCAATTGAACGAAATGAATAAGGAACAGATTATCAAAGAGATAGAGGAAGATTTTCGTAAAGGCCTGAAAGGAATTGTGCAATTGCCGGTAGAAGCAAAGTTCGGAGTTTATACAGCCTATATTTATTATAAAAAATTATTGCAAAAACTAAAGAAGGTTCCATCTTTGGAAATAAGAAAGCGCAGGATTAGAGTACCGAATTATGAAAAAGCCGGTCTGCTTGCAAAATCTTATATTTCCTACAGACTCAACCTGATTTAAAGATTACTGATTATGGACGTTTTAATATGGATAGCGGTATTTCTGGGAACCTTCATTATGATGGAGGGAATGGCCTGGTTCACCCACAAATATATCATGCATGGCTTTTTATGGAAACTTCATAAGGACCACCATAAAAAAGACCATAGCAGCTGGTGGGAAAGGAATGATCTTTTCTTTGTTTTTTACGCCCTTGTCAGCATCGGATGTTTTCTTTTGTGGAAATATGATGATGTATGGATAGGCTTACCGTTAGGCCTGGGAATTCTTGCATACGGAATCACCTATTTTACGGTTCACGATATTTTTATACACCAGCGTTTCAAGATCTTTAGAAATGCAAAAAATCGGTATGCAAAAGGCATAAGAAGAGCCCATAAGATGCATCACAAACACCTGGGAAAAGATGATGGTGAGTGTTTTGGAATGCTTTTCGTACCTTTCAGATACTTCAAAAAATAAGAAACACCAATAAATGTTAGAACCAGATTATTACTACGTTATTGTGGGTGGTGGTCTGGCAGGGCTTCAGCTTGCATCATGCTTTAGTAACGATGTATTCTTTAAGGGTAAGAAAATAGCTATAATCGAGCCCACCGAAAAGATAGAGAATGATAAAACCTGGTGTTTCTGGCAGAACACTTCGGGCAAATGGGATCATCTTATTTCTAAATCATGGAAAAAGGCTTCTTTTTTTTCTTCAGAAACCGAAAAGATACTTGATCTCGGTGATTATTCTTATAATATGATCCGGTCTTCAGATTTCTATCAAAACGTGAAATCTGAATTAGAGGCTTCCGAAGATTTCGTCTTTATAAAAGACAGAATCGAAAAGGTGGACCCTGTTACGAGAACTGCAATTGGCAAAAAAAACAATTATACGGCCACTCATTTCTTTGATAGCCGGGTAACGGATGATTACCAGGAAGACCCAAAAACGAGCATTTTATACCAGCATTTTAAGGGATGGGTCATTGAAACTAAGGATACTGTTTTTGTTCCTGAAACCTTTACCATGATGGACTTCAGGCTGAAATATAAAGATTCGACGAGTTTCACTTATATACTTCCACTTACCAAAAACAAAGCTCTGGTAGAGTTCACTTTTTTCACCCCATATCTTACTGATGACAACGTCTACGATGAGATGCTCGGGAAATATCTAAGGGAAATACTTAAATTAAAATCCTGGAAAGTTACCGAAACCGAAAGCGGCCTTATACCAATGACAGATTATCCATTCCATAAAAACAATTCAGCTTACATTACCAAAATAGGCACAGGAGGCGGGTGGGTTAAGGCTTCCTCGGGCTATTCGTTCAAGAACACAGAGCGAAAGGTGGAAAAGATAATTGAAAACATCAAGAGGGGCTTATTACCTTCAGAAGACCTTTTCAATAAGAACTTTGCAAGGTATGACGCTATCTTTCTTGATGTGCTGTCACACAGGAATGATCTTGGCGAACAACTATTCACCAAATTCTACACGAAGAACGCCATAGAGGATATTTTCAGATTTCTGGACGAAGAAACATCTTTTTCTGAGAATTTAAAGATCATGCTTTCACTGTATCACCCTGAATTCATTAAATCATTTTTCAGAAAACTATAATCTATTCTGCGATCAGTTCATCAAGGGTCTTCCTGAAACTGTCACTATTCCAGTCTGCAGCTCCAACCTTGTCTACTACAATACTCCCGTCTTTTGAGATAACATAAGTGGTAGGCAGCGTTCTCCCATCCATTGGTTCAGGTGCCTTTGTAAGCATCTTATAGGATGGTAGTGTAAACCTCTTTCTTTTCATATAATTTTCAACTGTTTCATGCTGCTCCCCTGAAACAAAAAGAAAAGTCACCTTATTCTGATAATCTTCATACAATTCCTGAAAACTTGGCATTTCAGCAATGCATGGAGGACACCAGGTAGCCCAGAAATTAACGATCACAACTTCATTTCTAAACTGGGAGAATTCGGCCCTCTTTCCCCTGCTATTCTCCAGCACCCAGTTATAATCAGCAACTTTAACCCGATCTTCCTCATCATTCACTGAAGGCGCAAAGGATATTAGTTTATTAACGAAAATCTGTATGGGCTTTCGCGTCTGCGGAATGATCATCGCAAGGATAATAACGATTAGAATGATATTGGACCACTGATTCTTAAAAATCTTCATGAGATGGTTGTTGAATTTCGACAAATTTAAGACATAAAAAAACTCCCTGAAAAAGGGAGTTTTCTTTTTATAATTTCAGCTTAAAGATTAAGCTGCATTTTGCTTCTTAATAAGGTTAAGAGCTGAACCATGCTTATACCACTCAATCTGAGGTGCATTATAAGTGTGGTTCGCCTTGATAGTATCCTTACTACCGTCTGCATGAACGATTTCAATCGTTAATTGCGTATCCGGAGCAAAATTCTCAAGATCTACAAAGTTGAAGGTATCATCTTCCTGAATAAGATCATAATCGTTCTCATTAGCGAAAGTTAGACCTAACATTCCCTGTTTTTTAAGGTTTGTCTCGTGAATACGGGCAAAAGATTTCACTAATACAACCTTAACACCCAGGTGTCTTGGCTCCATAGCTGCATGCTCTCTTGAAGAACCTTCACCGTAATTATGGTCTCCCACTACTACCGTTGGAATTCCTTCTTTCTTATATTCTCTTTGTACTGCAGGTACCCCATCGTACTCTCCAGTCAACTGATTCTTTACAAAATTGGTTTTCTTATTATAGGCGTTTACAGCACCTATCAAACAGTTGTTAGA
Source organism: Christiangramia crocea (assembly GCF_022410465.1). Taxonomy (GTDB): domain Bacteria; phylum Bacteroidota; class Bacteroidia; order Flavobacteriales; family Flavobacteriaceae; genus Christiangramia; species Christiangramia crocea. Next base: position 53,595 of record NZ_JAJSON010000014.1, read on the forward strand.
GATATTGTCTAAGTGACCTCTGTAACGCAGCCATGGCCCCGCCATAGAAATATGGTCTGTAGTACACTTACCCCATGCTTTGATAAGCAATTTAGCACCGGTAAGGTTTTTCCCATCCCATGGCTCAAAAGGAGTTAATAGCTGAAGCCTTTCACTGTCTTCTGCAACCTTCACTTCTACGCTGCTTCCGTCTTCATTTGGAGCAACATATCCGGCATCTTCAACGGCAAAGCCTTTTGTTGGAAGTTCAATTCCCTGCGGCTCGTCCAGCATCACTTCTTCCCCATCTTCATTCATCAACTTATCACGGGTCGGATCGAAATCAAGCCTACCAGAAATTGCTATTGCTGCTACCATTTCAGGAGAACCCACGAAAGCATGAGTATTCGGGTTACCATCAGCACGCTTAGAGAAGTTACGGTTAAAAGAGTGAACGATTGTATTCTTCTCTTCACCCTTTCTGTCTGAACGATCCCACTGACCTATACATGGCCCGCAGGCATTCGTAAAGATGGTAGCTTCAAGGTCTTCAAAGATCTGAAGCAATCCGTCTCTTTCGGCCGTAAATCTAATTTGTTCCGATCCCGGGTTGATCCCGAAATCTGATTTAGCTTTTATCTTTTTATCTACTGCCTGTTTTGCGATTGATGCGGCTCTGGTAAGATCTTCATAAGAAGAGTTGGTACAGGAACCGATAAGACCCCAGTCAACATTAATTGGCCAGTCATGCTCCTTCGCTTTTTTGCCCATTTCAGAAATTGGAGTAGCAAGGTCTGGAGTAAATGGCCCGTTTAGATGAGGCTTCAATTCAGAAAGATTGATCTCGATAACCTCATCAAAATACTGCTCGGGATTTGCATAAACCTCATCATCACCGGTTAGATGCTCACGAACTGCATTGGCAGCTTCAGCAACATCTGCACGGTTTGTAGCTTTCAGGTAACGCTCCATAGAGTCGTCATAACCAAAAGTTGAAGTAGTTGCACCAACTTCAGCACCCATATTACAGATAGTTCCTTTACCTGTACAGGACATAGATCGTGCACCTTCTCCAAAATATTCAATAATTGCACCGGTACCTCCCTTAACGGTAAGAATACCCGCAACCTTTAAGATCACATCTTTAGGAGCCGTCCATCCAGAAAGTGAACCGGTAAGTTTCACTCCAATAAGTTTAGGGAATTTAAGCTCCCACGCCATTCCAGCCATCACATCAACCGCATCTGCTCCACCAACACCAATGGCAACCATTCCAAGACCTCCGGCATTCACCGTATGAGAATCGGTACCGATCATCATTCCACCAGGGAATGCATAGTTTTCAAGAACTACCTGGTGAATAATACCTGCACCGGGCTTCCAGAAACCAATTCCGTATTTGTTCGATACTGACTCCAGAAAGTCAAAAACCTCACTACTGGTCTTATTAGCAGCCTGAAGATCTATCGCAGCTCCCATTTTAGCCTGGATTAGGTGATCACAGTGAACCGTAGTTGGTACTGCAACCTGCTTCTTTCCGGCCTGCATGAACTGTAAAAGTGCCATTTGGGCAGTCGCATCCTGGCAGGCAATCCTGTCTGGTGCAAATTCCACATAATCCTTTCCTCTGGTATAAGCTTCAGTAGCTTCACCATCCCATAAGTGAGAATAAAGAATTTTTTCTGAAAGTGTCAAAGGTTTTCCAACAACTTCACGTGCTTTGTTCACACGATCAGCCATATGGCTATAAACCTTTTTAATCATATCAATATCGTATGCCATATTCTGTTTAATTTATGTTCTAAAAAAGTCTCGCAAAAATAGGGATTTTAGAGCGATTTTGAAAATTAGAAGCTATACTATAAAAAGTGTAGGAATTATTTCGGAAATTATAATTTATCCATTTAATTTTTCAACTAAACACAATATTTAAATGATAAATTAAGAATTCAGCAATAACAATCAATTTTTTTGAAAGATTGGTTGTTTAGACCAATTATGAATTAGCTAAAAAGACCAAAATCAGGTAAATAAAGCTTATAAAAAATACGGTTTCTAGAAAAGTTTCCTAATAATTTCCTCTTCCGTGATACCTTCAGCTTCCGCTTTATAATTTTTAATAATCCTATGTCTCAGGATCCCGAAAGATACAGCCCGGACATCTTCGATATCGGGAGAGAACTTTCCATTCACAGCTGCATTGGTCTTGGCGGCCATTATCAAGTTCTGGGACGCTCTGGGACCGGCTCCCCAGTCTACATAATTCTGGACAAGGTCTGGTGCATTACTGTTTGGCCTGGTCTTACCTACCAAACGCACCGCGTATTCTATCACATTATCCGGAACCGGGATCCTGCGAATAACATGTTGTATCTCTGAAATTTCCCCGGCACTGAACAGGGCTTCCACCTGTTGAGATTCATCGGAAGTTGTGGTCTTGACCACATCTACCTCTTCCTCAAAGCTTGGATAATCAAGATTAATAGCAAACATGAACCTGTCCAGCTGAGCTTCGGGCAAGGGGTAGGTTCCTTCCTGCTCTATCGGATTTTGAGTAGCAAGCACAAAATAAGGCAGATCCAGTTTATAATGATGTCCCGCAACGGTAACCGCCCTTTCCTGCATGGCTTCCAAAAGGGCCGCCTGTGTTTTGGGAGGGGTACGGTTTATTTCATCTGCAAGAAGAATATTGGTAAAAATGGGACCTTTAATGAATTTGAACTTACGGTTCTCATCAAGTATCTCAGCTCCCAGTATATCACTGGGCATTAGATCTGGAGTAAACTGAATTCTTTTAAAATTCAAACCAAGTGCCTGTGCAATGGTATTTACCATTAATGTTTTTGCCAGGCCCGGGACTCCTATAAGTAATGAATGACCCCCGGAAAAAATGGAGAGCAGGATCTGGTTTACCACCTCATCCTGGCCCACAATAACTTTCGCGATCTCCTTTTTAAGGTCGCGATGTTTATCTACCAATTTTTCTACCAATGCAACGTCAGACATATAACTTAGTTTTTCACCCAGTCACTGGTATAATCGCAATCGCGATATTTACCATTTACTTTTATGTAAGTATCCGAAATTTTTTCTTCCTGCCATTCTGCGATGGCTTCCAGTTGTTTATCTCTTAAGGCAAGTTCCTTGATCTTGAGATAATCTGTAGCATAATCGGCTTCATGTTCAGGGATCTTTTTAGTCACTTTGATGATTTTGAACTGAGGCCTTCCGGTCCTGTCCTGCTGGGTTAACACCAGGGAAACTTCGCCTTCTTCCAGACCTTCCACCTGCTTGAAAAGCTGAGGGTCTATTTTGGTAAGTTCAAATCTTGTATCTCCGGTTCTTGGATTTATAAGCTTACCGCCCTCATTTCGAGTTTCCTCTTCATCGGAAGCTTCTCTTGCCGCCGCCGCAAAGTCAAGTTCTCCTGAGATCACCTTACTTCTAATGGTATCTATTTCGGCACGGGCCGCCTCTACAGATGCGTTGGTCACATCAGGAATAAGCAGGAGATGCCTGAGCTCAACCGTCTGCCCACGGATTTTATCAACCTGAATGATATGATATCCAAATTCAGTTTCAAAAGGATCACTCACTTCTCCTTCCTGCAGGCTGAAAGCTACGTCTTTAAATTCCTTTACAAAAGCATCTTTCCTGGTAAGAGTGATTCTTCCTCCATCGGAAGCAGTTCCCGGATCCTGAGAATAAAGCACTGCTTTAGTAGAGAAACTTGCGCCATTATCCAAAATATCAGCCTTGAATTCGTTCAACCGGTCTATTACCTTCTGTTTTTCAGATTCCGGGATCTCCGGCTCGATCACGATCTGGGAAAGTTCCACCTCAGTTCCAAACATCGGTTTTTCCTCCATTTCAGTAAAATATTGTCTTACCTCTTCAGGTGTCACTTCAATTTCTTCAATGATCTTCTGCTGCATTTGCTGAGCCAGCTGTCTCTGTTTATTGATCCTGAACAGTTCTTCTCTTAGTTCTTCTTCGGTTTCTTTATTATAGAATTCAAGAATCTTATCCATTGATCCTGCCTGTTGTACAAAACCCTGAAGTTGCTGATCTATCATCCCATTTATTTGTGCATCAGGAATAATTATACTGTCCTGAATGGCATGGTGAGCATAAAGTTTGTTTTCCATAAGAGAACCGGCAAGATTACAGTCGGTCACTTCCGCAGTAGAAATTCCCTGGCTCTGCATGTCTTTATACATCAGGTCTATATCACTATCCAGAATTATATAGTCCCCTACCACTGCAGCAATTCCATCTACCTTTCTGCGTTGGTTTCCCTGCTTCTCTTCATCAACTTGCTTTATTTCGGCATCGGGCTGGATAGAAGTACTGTCAGTCACTATCACTTCCTGAGCCTGTACAAAAGTGGTAAGCACCACACAAAGGCCTGCGAGGACCGGTTTAATTGAAAATTTCAAATTCATTATTTTTAATTGCATCTTTAGTAATCTCTTTTTCTAATTCTTTTATTAAAGCCTGTTTACGCTTATTGAGTAATATTTCACGTATAGTCGCCGAAGCATATTCCAGCGGAGCCTGTTCATTTCGAGTCAGGACGTCATTTACGAACACAAGATACACATTTAGTGAATCCTTCAATTCCATAAAATTAGATTTCTTAAGCAGACTTGATCTGTCTTCTACAGAAAGCGGATCAATTTTACTGTAAACCGATTTGGTTTTGACCCATACCGAATCATTCATTGAATAATTCTTGAACTGCAGGGCCATATCGCTAAGTTCTTCCCGATCTTCTTCATTGAACCTGATAAATTTTCGCTTTATCTCTTCAATATTATTGCTATTACCGGCGAGGTTTATATACCTCAATTTTACCAGATCTTCATTGAGAATAAAATTCTCCTTGTTCTCTTCATAATAGTTTAAGATATCATCCCTGTTAAGAGAAGTATCAAGATCCCTTGAGACCACCGCATCAGTATAGGCATTTGTATAAAGCTCATTCCTGTAATTATTTACAAGATCGTTGAACTCCCTCTGCTGAGACTCGGGTAAATTCAGCTCTGCCCTGTCTATTAACAACTGCTGCGTAGCCCACCTAGTTATATAGTTTGAAACAATTAGTGCACTATCTTCTGGTGAGGTATTTTCATTTATCAGAGAGTTTATATCCTCTTCATATAAATAAGAATCATTCACCCTTACAACTACCTGGCGGTCGTCGGTTTGTTGGAAATAATCACAACTCACCAGAACAAGGGAGAAGAGACCAAGAATAAATCCAATGAAATTTTGCTTCAAAATCAATTTTTTTAGCATCACACAATTTGAATGCCAGAAGAGGTCATGACCAAGTCAAAAGCCTTCATCCGGGCAAAAATAAGAATTAGTTAAGGTTCTGCAAGCTAAAGGCATAACGAAAAACGGTAGTTTTAAATTATAAATTTCTGGAATATTTAATTCCTCAGTATATTTAAAACACGACAAATCAATCCATTATGAAATATCAGCAGGAAATCACTATCGAATTACCAAGAAATGAGGTAGTGGAAAAGTTCTCCAATCCCGATAATATGAAGCACTGGCAGCAGGGTTTTATCTTTATGAAACCCATAAATGGTGAGCCTGGAGCCGATGGATCCCAGAACCTTTTGAAATACAAAATGGGAAAACGCCAAATTGAGATGACCGAGACCATACTTCAGAACAATCTACCTACTGAATATGCAGCCACCTACGAGGCGAAGGGGGTTTATAATTTTCAGCGAAACAGATTCCTGGAAACCCCGGAAGACTACACCAATTGGATAAGCGAGAATGAATTTCGATTTAACGGTTTCATGAAGATATTTGGATGGATCATGCCGGGCGCGTTCAAAAAGCAAACGATAAAATATATGGAAGATTTTAAGGCTTTTGCTGAAGAAGGAAAAAGTGTCCTAAATGAGTGAACCTTAATTTTGCGAAATAAAAGCTGGTTATATAAGCTTTAGCCTGTTATATTTGCGAAAAATAATTCAAAATGAAACATATAAGTTTAGGAATTCTATTATTATTTATCACATTTTCTGCAAATGCACAGTCTAAGATCGGAACCATAGATGCCGAGTATATACTTTCCCAAATGCCCGAAAATGTTGCAGTGAACAAAGGACTTGAAACCTACAATAAAGAGCTGCAGACCGAGCTTGAGAAAAGTATTAAAGAATACGAAACGCTAGTGAAAGACTACCAGGACACAAATGCAGATCTTACCGAAGAAATAAAGAAGGAAAAGGAAAGTAAGATCATAGAACTGGAAAATGAGATCAAGGGATTTCGCCAGAAGGCGTCTGTAATGATGCAAATGAAAAAGAATGAACTTACCGGGCCTTTATATGAAAAAATAGACAAGGCCATGCAACAGGTAATTGCAGAAGAAGGATTCACCCAGATCTTTCATGCGGGGGCAAGCGGACTGGCTTTTTCGAGAGTTGAGGATGATATTACTTTAAAAGTTATGGATATACTAGGAATAGAAGCTCAGGATCCACAACCTGCTCCAGAAAATACTGTTGAAAATTAGGCAATTTTTAGTTTTATAAAGCCATAAAAAATCCCCACGATGCGTGGGGATTTTTTATGCTATGTTACTAAATTATTTATCTGCTATAATTAGGTGACTCTTTAGTGATTGTCACATTGTGAGGGTGACTCTCATGAACTCCAGCGCCAGTGATCCTTATAAATCTTCCTGACTCTTTAAGGGTTTCAATATCTTTTGAACCACAATAGCCCATTCCCGCCTTTAGTCCTCCCACAAACTGGTGGATGCTCTCTTCAAGATCTCCTTTATAAGGCACACGCCCAACAATTCCTTCGGGGACCAATTTCTTGATGTCATCTTCCACATCCTGAAAATACCTGTCTTTGGAGCCTTTTTCCATGGCTTCTACAGAGCCCATACCACGATAGGATTTGAACTTTCGTCCTTCATAAATAATGGTCTCACCCGGAGATTCCTTAGTTCCTGCAAGCAGTGAACCCAGCATTACGCAATCGGCTCCCGCAGCAATGGCTTTTGGAATATCCCCGGTGTAGCGAATACCACCATCAGCAATCACCGGCACCCCTGAACCTTTAATGGCTGCGGCTACTTCCAGAACTGCAGAGAACTGAGGGAAACCAACTCCTGCTACCACCCGGGTAGTACAGATAGAACCGGGACCAATCCCAACTTTAACTGCATCTGCACCTGCCTCAACAAGATATTTAGCTGCTTCTGCCGTAGCAATATTACCCACCACCACTTCTAGGTCTGGAAATTTATTTTTTATCTCTTTAAGAACATAAACCACTCCTTTTGTATGACCATGGGCCGTATCTATAATTATGGCGTCTACTCCAGAATTAACCAAGGCTTCAGCCCGGTGAACAGCATCTGCAGTAACCCCTACCGCGGCTGCAACCCTCAAACGACCATAGCTATCTTTATTGGCCATTGGCTTTTGAGTAAGCTTTGTGATATCCCGGAAGGTGATTAATCCAACCAGTTTGTTCTCTTTATTTATTACCGGAAGTTTTTCAATTTTGTTTTCCTGCAAAATATCCTCAGCATCTTCCAGAGAAGTTCCTTCAGAAACGGTTACAAGATTTTCTGAGGTCATTACTTCAGAAATGGGGCGGCTAAGATTTTTTTCAAACCTTAGATCCCTGTTGGTTACAATTCCCAGAAGTTTACCGCTTTCGTCAACGATTGGAATACCTCCAATACTATGTTCTCTCATAGATTCCTTTGCATCCCGCACCCTGGCAGTAACAGGAAGGGTTACAGGATCTATGATCATCCCACTTTCAGCACGCTTCACCTTTCTAACCTTAAGTGCCTGTTGCTCAATGGTCATATTCTTATGAAGAACACCAATCCCTCCTTCCCTGGCCATTGCGATGGCCATTCTGGATTCGGTAACTGTATCCATCGCTGCTGAAACGATTGGAACGTTGATAGGAATATTTCTTGTGAATTTGGATTGTATACTTACTTCCCTTGGCAGAACATCAGAATAAGCCGGAACTAACAGTACATCATCGTAGGTTAATCCGTCTCCAAGTATTTTTGATTCGTGTGCGGTCATTGCAATTAAGGATTTAATTGCATGCAAATATACGTTTTATATATCAGAAACCTGATTTTAAGAACCCAAAGTTTCTTTTCTGAAAAACAGCTGGTAAAATATTATTAGAATGGACGCAATAAACACACTGGTCATAAGTATTCCCGACAGTATTACTATATATTTCATCCATAAAAGGCCCTTCCACATAAGATAAATTCCACCAAAAGTTAGCAGGATGGAAAAGAAGGGTTCTATTATTAGAAAGAATTTTAATTTTTTAGGCAGCCTGGTAAGCAGGAGAATTCCGCCTAATAAAAAGAAAATAAAAGACATCGAAAGGATGTGGGTGTGAATAATGGTTAGCATTTCCCGTTCACCTTTCTTAAATTTCATCACCTCGGCATCTTCAACATCTTCGTTGCCCAGGTAATTCTCTTCAATACCTTCCGGAGTGGTGGTTTCTGTTTGCCCTACGAATAGCAGACCCGTAAAATAGCCCACACTCAGAACAAGCACAAAAACCGCGATAAAGGATTTTATTTCATTTGGTAAACGAAGTAAGAGCCCGTTATAATTCATTAAATAACATTATGAGACCTTAAGATACCAACTGTTTCGAGTATATCAGACACAGCGTTCTTCATAGACCTTACAGAGATAGTGGCTCCCGAAATCGCCGCAACATCATACATATCATCACCGCTGGATTTCCCGGTAAACTGCCTTAACCATCTTCTGCTGCCAATTTCACCGCCGTACTCTTCACGATATACTAAAACCTTGGTTTTAACAATGGTCAGATTTTCGTCAAATATAACGAGATAATCGAATTGTGCAGTTTTACTTGGCGCTTTATCCTGATAGACATAACCTACCAGTTCACCATTAGAGTTGATCTGAAAAAAGTTTTGAGAAGTAATCTTTGATGGCGTTTTAACTCCCTTTGGAACATTTACCGAAGCATATGTAGGGTTTTCCAATTCAAAAACGTCCTCCACTTCCTTCTCCACTTTCTTACCGGGACTATTCCCCAGAGCAACCGTAAGTGCAATAAAAGAGGTTATCAGAATTAAAAAGTTTTTTAGCATCATCAAGATTTTTAATTTACTTCTGCAATTAAAATACCAAAGTCAGGATGGCATGGTGCCCATCCTGACATTCAGGAAAATTATTTATTATTTTTTAGAACCATACTCCAACTCCAAAATTCAACCTATTAGGAATATCGGCATTAGCAGCATCATTATCCCTAATTTGATAATCACCTTTAAATACTACACCGGGCGCTATATGATAGCTTAAGCCCATAGTAATATCATTTCTGTTATAGGCATGATTCTGCACAAGGCTACCTTCAGTTTCGGCATGTGTGTCATACTGCTCATATCTTGTGAAAGCAAAAAGTTTTTGCTTGTTAGATAAAGGCAATAAATTATAGGCAGCTTCAGCATACCATCCCTGCAACTCACTTCCAAGATCCTGTCCGGTTAACTCATTATATGCATCAGTGTCGCTAAGCCCCGCATATATAAACTGACCTCTGGCTGTAAATCTTCTGTAAGCATACCTGGCGTCAAATCCAACCATAGACATACCCACATCAGCACCTTCTATATGATCTATTTCATCATCAGCCTGCGTTCTTCCGAAGTAACCGGCAAGTCCTAATCTTAACCCAGGAAACCCGTAGTAATCAAGTTTTGCGGAAAGGTTAGGTTTATTAATAGTAGACTTGATACCTTTTTGACGACCACCGCGTAGACCACTGCTGCCGCCTATTCTTCCAGTACCATCGGCATCTGTAGATTTAAATCCGTTGAACAGATATGCCTGGTAACCCAGGGAAGCACTATTGATCCTACCGGTTACCCCCACCCCTATTTCTCTCCAGGTAGATGGAACAATGGCATTATCTACCGCTGGTCTTTCTACACCATTAAAGGTTGTTGGCTCATGAAATTCATTAACGATACCCATTGGTACAAGCATTAAACCTGCACGAAGGTTTACGTTATTAGCAACATTATAGTTTACAAAAGCCTGCTCCACATATACTTCTTCCACATGTTCAAATTCAACCTCAGACACAAACTGAACCTTATCACTAAACCTGTATCCTAAAAGCACTACAAGCCTTTGAACGTCCAGTTCACCGTTGTCACCTTCCGGCTGATTGTAATTAATCTCGCCGTAAGCACCTAAAGTAACTGCTTGTGAATAGTTTCCGGATAAAATACGCTGTGCAGCGTTTTGTTGTTTTTGAGGATCAAATGTAATTGAGTCCTGAGTAGTTTGAGCAAATGCAATAGTACTCGCAATCCCGAATACTAAAAATAAATAAAATTTAGTCATCATCTCTTATTTAGACTTGATAAAAATAGTAGTTAAGTTTCGGTGGCAAATATAGAAACCCGCTTTGGCTGCAACAAGTTTATTTAGATTAATTTTAAATAATATTTATAGATAAGAAAATAGTTTTCTATAAGGAATTCTAATGATACACAGTGAAAATTCGCGAAGCCTCATTATAAGCTGACTCAAAACTTGTCATTTTGATATTAGCATCAGCTTTCGCAGCATTAAAGTAAGACAGCATTTTTTCAGAAGGCATATTTCCCGTTAGCTCATCCTTAGCCATTGGGCATCCACCAAAACCCTGGATCGCACCATCAAACCGGCTACAACCTGCTTTGTAAGCCGCATCAATCTTCTCATGCCATTTAGAAGGCGTAGTATGAAGATGGGCACCAAATTCGATATTGGGATATTTTGGAATGAGATTGGAAAAAAGATAATCTATAATATCAGGAGTTGAAGAGCCCACGGTATCAGATAGTGAGAGTATCCTGACCCCCATTGCAGAAAGTTTCTCGGTCCAGCTTCCCACGATCTCTACATTCCAGGGATCTCCATAGGGATTACCAAACCCCATACTTAAATAAGCTACCACCTCTTTTCCATTTGCATCAGCGATATTCAGGATTTCCTGTAAGACCTCCACTGATTCTGCAATGGTCTTATGCGTATTACGCATCTGGAAGTTTTCGGAAATCGAAAACGGGTATCCCAGATAATCTATTTCTTCAAATTTGGAAGCATCCTGGGCACCCCGAACATTGGCTACAATGGCCAGGAGTTTGCTGGAAGTTTTTGAAAGATCCAGTTTTTCCAGGACCTGAGCTGTATCCCTCATCTGGGGAATGGCTTTTGGAGAAACAAAACTTCCAAAATCAACGGTATCAAAACCGCAACGCAATAATGACTGTAGGTACTGGGCCTTTTTCTCAGTGGGAATAAATTCCCTGATACCCTGCATGGCATCCCTGGGACACTCGATCATTTTGATTTTCCGCATATGCTCAAAGATAGTATTTTAAGGAAAATTGAAAAAGAATTAAGATTTACTGATAATATTAAATTTTATCCCGAAAAGAGCTATTTTTGGGTACCAATCTTTCAAGAGATCAGACGTCCAACAGGAGAACAAAATAACGATCACCAACATCCATCACAAACCCCGGTTTAAATACTTAGATGATATCGGAGCCCGGAGAAAGACTAAGCAAAATTGAACCGCTCAAATAAAGGAATTAATTCTCCGGTCCATTTTTAAATACCCTTTTTTATTACCTCCTGATTTATCTTTTTTATCAAGCCCGGGCCCTCATAGATAAAACCGGTATATAACTGAATAAGGCTGGCACCTGCCTCCAGTTTTTCAATGGCATCTTCTGGAGTATGTATCCCTCCTACTCCAATTATCGGGAAAGCTTTTCCACTTTTTTCTGAAAGGAATCTTATCACTTCTGTAGATCTTTTGGTAAGTGGTTTTCCACTGAGGCCGCCAGTTTCATCTTTATGATCAGACTTTAATCCTTCCCTCGAAATAGTGGTATTTGTAGCAATAACTCCGGCAATCTTTGTTTCCTGAACGATCTCTATGATATCTAACAACTGGTCATCGGTAAGGTCGGGGGCAATTTTAAGCAATATTGGCTTAGGACCATCCTTAGCATTATTTTTTTCCTGAAGCGTATTCAGAAGATTTTTCAAGGGTTCCTTATCCTGCAGTTCCCTAAGATTAGGCGTATTTGGAGAGCTCACATTAACTACAAAATAATTGACATGATCAAAAAGCGCCTCAAAACTGTAAACATAATCATCCACCGCCTCTTCATTAGGGGTGATCTTATTCTTTCCGATATTTCCTCCTATAAGAACGTTTTTATTCCTTTTCAAACGCTCCACCATCTGCTCCACTCCTTCATTATTAAATCCCATACGATTGATGATGGCAGAGTCTTCTTTTAGCCTGAAGAGCCTTTTCTTTTCGTTGCCCGGCTGAGGCTTAGGGGTAACGGTGCCCACTTCAATAAATCCGAAACCAAGCGCAGAGAGTTCCTTGTAAAGTTTCGCATCCTTATCAAACCCAGCCGCAAGTCCCACCGGGTTTTTGAATTTCAGTCCAAAAACCTCTCTCTCCAGCCTTGGATCTTCGAGATTAAATTTAGATTTCAAAAATTCCAGAGCGCCAGGAATCTTACAAAACTTTCTTAAAAAATTAAAGGTGAAATAGTGAACCTCTTCAGGATCAAATTTGAAAAGTGCAGGTCTTATAAGCGATTTATACATACTGGAAGGTTTGTGCAAAAATAGGACGAATTGGGAAATACTCTATATGAAAACTTAAAAGGTTTTGAAGCAGTAACCTATATATGTATTTTTGAATAAATCTAACCAACATGACCAATAAACAGCATATAATTGACAGATTTTTCAGTTATATAAAGATTGATACCCAAAGCGATCCTAAAAGTACAACAACCCCAAGCACTGAAAAGCAATGGGATCTTGCCAATCAACTTGTAGAAGAATTGAAACAAATAGGCCTCGAAGAAGTGAGCATAGATGAGAATGCCTACGTTATGGCCACTCTTCCTGCTAATGTGGCTCATGATGTACCGGTAATAGGTTTTATTTCACATTTTGACACTACGCCTGATTTTTCGGGAACCAATGTAAACCCGCAGATCATTGAGAATTATGATGGAAAGGATATCGTTTTAAATAAGGACAAACACATTGTACTTTCACCCGATTATTTTGAAGACCTCACGCAATATAAAGGTCAGACACTTATCACTACCGATGGTACCACTCTTTTAGGAGCCGATGATAAAGCCGGAATTACAGAGATCATCACCGCAATGGAATATCTGATAGATAACCCCGATATTCCACATGGAAAAATAAGGATATGCTTCACCCCTGATGAAGAAATAGGAAGAGGTGCCCATAAATTCGATGTGGAAAAGTTTGGCGCCGAATGGGCCTACACCATGGATGGCAGCCAGATTGGTGAGCTGGAATACGAAAATTTTAATGCGGCACAGGCCGTTGTAAAAGTGGAAGGTAAAAGTGTACACCCGGGTTACGCTAAAGATAAAATGGTGAACAGCATGTATATCGCCCAGGATTTTATCAACTCCTTACCAAGGCTCGAAACTCCCGAGCATACTGAAGGCAGGCAGGGATTCTTTCATCTAACCAGCATCAAGGGAGATGTTGAAGAAACAATTCTGGAATATATCATAAGAGATCATGAAAAGGAACATTTTGAAGCCCGGAAACAAATGATGCAGGATCTTGTAAGTGAAATTTGCTCTCAGTATGAAAGAGAATGCATCAGTATCGAGATCACAGATCAATATTACAATATGCGGGAAAAAGTAGAGCCCGTTATGCATATTGTTGACCTGGCCCAGAAAGCCATGGAAGAGGTAAACGTAAAGCCTATCATCAAACCTATTCGAGGAGGAACCGATGGTGCACAATTAAGTTTCAAAGGTTTACCATGTCCTAATATTTTTGCAGGAGGTCATAATTTCCACGGAAAATATGAATACGTCCCTGTGGAAAGTATGCAGAAAGCGGCAGAAGTTATTGTAAAACTTGCCGAACTAACTGCCAGTAAATATGAAGAATCATAAATTCAAGCCATGCCAGTCAAAAATGTAGAAGAGTATATTAAATGTCACTCTTACTGGGAAGAAGAGTTAAGACAGTTACACGAAATGATCCTTACTACTGAACTAAAGCCGGAAATAAAATGGGGGGCACCGGTTTACACTCTGGAAGGTAAGAACGTAATGGGAATTGGAGCTTTTAAAAATCATTACTGCCTGTGGTTCTTTAACGGAGCCCTTCTAAAAGAGAACACCTCTCTGCTGGTGAATGCGCAGGAAGATAAGACCAAGGCTTTAAGGCAGATACGATTTGAAAAAGGGGAGAATGTAAGGACATCAGTACTTCTACCTTATATCAGGGAAGCGATTCAGAATCAAAGGGAAGGAAAAGAAATAATGCCAGACAAGAACAGGGAACTGGTAATACCAGTGGAACTGAGCACCGCCCTGGATAATGACCGGGAACTGAAGGATTCCTTCAGCAAGCTTACTCCGGGAAGGCAAAGAGAATATGCCGAATATATCTCGGAAGCGAAGAGAGAAGCTACAAAGACAAGCAGATTAGAAAAGATAAACCCCATGATAAAAAGCGGGGTTGGTCTAAACGACAAATACAAAAATTGTTAGCATAAAAAAAGCAGCTTAAAAAAGCTGCTTTTCTTGTATTATAAAATTGTGATTTTACTTCTTTTCCTTTGCAGGTTCATTCAGTTTCTTGCTCATCTCCATTGAGATGGAAGAACGATCGAATGTTATTTTTCCTGCTCCGGTTTCTATAATCACCGCATTATTTTTTTCACTAAAATCTATGATCTTGCCATGCATCCCGCTTTTGGTAACTATACGGTCTCCCTTTTTAAGTTCTGCAGCAAAATTCTTTTCCTGTTTAGCTTTTTTCATTTGTGGTCTTATCATAAAAAAATACACCACCACAAACATTAAAATAATTGGTGCAAACTGCGTTAATTGATCCATATATGCTCTTAGCTCGCGTTTTCGTCAGCCTCTACAAAAGCCTTGATTTTAATTTGTTCTTTACCTGCTTCAGTATTCGCAGTCACGGTAACAGTCTTGGTTACCTGTCCGTTTCCTGAGCCGTTGAATTTTACAAGCATCTCACCACTTTCACCAGGTGCGATAGTCTCATTCTTAGGATAGGTAGGCACGGTACAACCACATGAACTGGAAGCATTGGTGATCACTAAAGGAGCTTTTCCTGTATTTGTAAATTTAAACACATGCTCTACATTGGTTCCTTTTGCGATATTACCAAAATCAAATTCAGATTCTTCAAACGTGATCTCAGGATAAACAGTTTCCTGTGCGTCGCGTTCTGCAGCGGTCTCTACATTCTCTGCCTTTACTTTGTCTGAAGCATTATCTTTACATCCGGTGAACAGCATTGCTCCTACTGCTGCAAACATCAAAATTGTTTTTTTCATGGTGAAGTTATTTTGTTTAATTTCTAATCGATAAAAATAATAAAATTTCTTTACTACATAAGCCCCCGGCCGGTTTTATTTAATTTGTCTTCGCTTTGATATTCCTTGGATAGTTTATCCAAAACACCATTGATGAAGATACTGCTCTTAGGAGTGCTGTATTCCTTGGCAATTTCAAGGTATTCGTTAATGGTAACTTTTACCGGGATACTGGTGAATTTGAGGAATTCGCAGATCGCCATTTTTATAAGGACCATATCCACTTCTGCAATCCGGTCTTTGTCCCAGTTCGGTGTTTTTCCCAACATCTCTTTGGAAAGAGCTTCATCATTAAGATAGGTCTTTCTGAAAAGTTTTATGGCGAACTCCTTATCCTCTTCATTTTTGAATAACTGGGTGATCTTCTTTTCCTTACCTGTCTTTTCTTTAAGTTTCTGAAGAAATTTCAGGATAGCTGTATTCACAAGGGGAAGATCGTCTACCCAGGTTAATTTTTTATCTTCAAGATATTCATACAGCTTATCGTTGGGAGCAATAATTTCCTTAAAGATAGTTATGATGAGATCCTTATCTTCCTTAAAACTGGTATCCCTTGTTTGCATATACTCCTGGTAAGCGAGACTGTTGCGAACCTCATTCCAGATAATAGCCACATACTCATCATCCTGTTTCCACTGATTTATCTTATGGCTTTCCAGGGCATTCTGGATGCTTTCATTCTCATTAAGGATCTGGAAGACCTTATTGTCTACAAATTTCCTGTTTGGATCTTTCTCTTCGCTGGTAGCTAAATGCTTTTGCTGGGATTTTTCTAAATAGGTTTCCGCATGTTCTCTTATTTCGGTGATCAGACTAATCTGAAGAAGAAACAGGTCATACATTTCCTGCATACTTTTGAGCAGAAACTTCTCTTCGGTGGCAAGGTTATCATTCTGGCTTTGGTTAAAGGCATAAAGTGACTGCATTACTTTAACCCTGATATGTCTTCTTGTCAACATAATTGTAAAAGAACTTTTAGAAATTAAAAAGGGCGAAAGTAATTTACTTTCGCCCTGCAAAAATATCAATAAATTAGAACTGACTAATTCAAATTCTGTTTTTTTCTGTCATCAATTCTTTGTTTTGCGATCTGCAAGGCTGCAAAATGAGTTGTAATATCATCTTTAGAAGCCTTTTCAAGGATCCTCAGGGTAGTATTATATATATTTTCGGTCTTCCGCATTATTTCATTCCTGTCATAATTTTCAAGCTCGGCATAAACATTAATAATACCGCCGGCGTTAATAAGGAAGTCGGGAGCATATACAATCCCTTTCTGCTGAAGGATCTCACCGTGAGAAACCTCATTAGCAAGCTGATTATTGGCTGCACCTGCAATAATATCAACCTTAAGTCTTTGAATGGTATCATCATTAATAGTTGCCCCTAAGGCACAAGGTGCATAGATATCAACATCTGCAGAATAAATATCTCCTTCAGTGAATATATGGGCCCCGTATTTTTTGCTTACTTCCTCAAGCCGCTCTTCATTAATATCGCTTATGAATACTTCTGCCCCATCACCGGTAAGGTATTCAACAAGGGTCTCACCAACATGACCGATTCCCTGAACCAGAACTTTCTTTCCTTCAAGATCATCACTACCATACTTAAACCTGGCAGAAGCCTTTAAGCCCATAAAAACTCCATAGGCGGTGATTGGAGATGGATTTCCCGCGCCTCCCCTTGACTCAGAAATTCCCGTTACATATGGTGTTACCTCTCTAACAGTATCCATATCTGAAGTTTCCATTCCTACATCTTCGGCAGTGATATACTTACCACCAAGAGAATGCACAAATTCACCAAATCTTTTCATAAGCTCAGGTGTCTTATCTTTCTTGGCATCACCAATGATTACAGCCTTTCCTCCACCAAGGTTCAAACCTGTGATGGCACTCTTAAAGCTCATACCCCTGGATAAACGCAGAACATCGTTCAAAGCTTCCCATTCACTGGTATAGTTCCACATTCGGGTACCTCCAAGAGCAGGTCCTAAAACCGTGTTATGAATACCAATAATTGCCTTTAAACCTGTATCTTTGTCGTTGCAAAAAACGATCTGTTCATGATCGTCGAATGACACCTGTCCGAATACCGGAGCAGCTTTTTTTAGTTCTTTTGCATTTAGAACGTCAACTTGCATAGTTTGATGATTTTTAGATTTGTGGATTTTTAATATAACAAAAAATCCACCACAAAAATAATAATATTTTAAATTAGAGGGTTTAAATAGGTGTTAAATTGCACATTCCTCAATAATCTGAATTTCCTGAATGAAGAATCTTCGACATCTCAATAAATATTTCTTTAAGTATAAATGGAAGTTGCTGATAGGCCTTATTATCACTATTGCTGCCAGGATATTTGCAATTTATTACATACCGCTTATTGGAAAGAGTACGGTAGTGATAGAAAAGTACATCAATAATGAGATCACAGATATTGAAGTAGTAAAAAGCGAACTGGCATTTAATATCCTGCTTATTGTAGGAACCACTCTGATCTCTGCTTTTTTCACCTTTTTGATGCGGCAGACATTCATCGTGGTTTCCCGGCACATGGAATATGACCTGAAAAATGAAGTTTTTCAGCATTACCAGGAATTATCGCTCAATTTCTATAAAAAGAACCGGACAGGCGATCTTATGAACAGGATAAGCGAGGATGTTTCCAAGGTAAGATTATACCTGGGCCCTGCTATCATGTACAGTGTTACCACTTTCACCTCTACCGTGGTAGTGCTCATATTCATGATACAGGCTGCGCCAATGCTAACGCTTTATACGGTTATCCCCTTGCCTATCCTCGCCTATGCCATCTACAAACTTAGTGTTGCCATACATCAAAGAAGTACCATTGTACAGCAATACTTATCAAAACTAAATACTTTCACCCAGGAGAGTTTCAGCGGGATCGCTGTGATAAAATCATATGGGATTGAACCTCAGACCAACACCAATTTCACCAACCTTTCCAATGGAAGCAGGGATAAGAACATAGACCTGGTAAAGGTTCAGGCGTTCTTTTTCCCTCTAATGGTTCTTCTAATCGGGATCAGTAATATTATCGTGATCTACTTTGGTGGCCGGCAAATCATTTCAGGGCAGATAGAAAATATAGATGTGCTAGTGGAATTCATCCTTTATGTAAACATGCTTACCTGGCCGGTGGCATCGATTGGATGGGTAACCTCACTTGTGCAACAGGCTGAAGCTTCCCAGGAGCGCATCAATGAATTCCTTGGTGAAAAACCAGAGATTACCAATCCAAAAGCTGAACCTGACACTATAAATGGGAGTATAGAGTTCAGGAACGTTAGTTTCACCTATGACGATACAAACATCACGGCCTTAAAGAATGTTTCTTTCAAGGTCCAAAAAGGAGAAACCCTGGCGATCATAGGAAAGACAGGCTCTGGAAAATCTACTATCCTTGAATTAATAGGAAGACTTTATGATATTGATAATGGTGAGATACTCATAGATGATAGAGACATCCACAATCTAAACCTGGAAAGTCTCCGAAAAAGCATTGGATACGTCCCCCAGGATGCTTTTCTGTTCAGCGACACTATTAAGAACAACATTAAATTTGGCAAGACAGAGGCGACTGACGAGGAAATCTTTGAAGCTGCCAAAAACGCCTCGGTGCATAAGAATATTGTAGGCTTTAGTAAAGGTTACGAGACGGTACTTGGCGAAAGGGGGATCACCCTTTCCGGAGGTCAAAAGCAAAGAGTGTCGATAGCCAGGGCCATCATTCATGACCCCGAGATCCTTCTTTTTGACGACTGTCTTTCAGCCGTGGATACTGAAACCGAGGAAGAGATCCTGAACAATCTGTTCAAAATCACCAAAAATAAAACTACGATCATTGTAAGTCACAGAATCTCTTCTGCCAAAAATGCCGACAAAATCATCATTCTGGAAGACGGCCAGATCGTACAGGAAGGCTCCCATCAGCAACTTCTGGATGCAGGCGGTTATTACAAAGAACTCTACGCAAAACAATTAAATGAAAAAGAAATGTGAAAATATTTTGTTAGATGTTAAAATTTTTTAGATTTTTGGACTCGACAATAACAAACCATTAAAGAATCTATTTTATGAGCGACAAGGGAATGATGGAGAAAGAAGAAATATTCTCTAAAGTTTTAAGAGCGGGAAGAAGAACTTATTTTTTTGATGTAAGATCTACCCGGGCTGACGATTACTACCTTACAATCACCGAAAGTAAGAAGTTCACAAATGATGATGGTTCTTTCTATTACAAAAAACACAAGATTTACCTTTACAAGGAAGATTTTGATGGGTTTAGAGAGATCCTTGCAGAAATGACCGACTTTATCATCAACGAAAAAGGTGAAGAGGTAATAAGCGAGCGTCATCAAAAAGATTTTAAAAAGGAATATGAAGATGATGACCAGAATACTGAAAAGTCGGCTTCTACTTCATCCAATCCTGAAAAGTTCACCGATGTAAGTTTTGACGATATTTAATCAAAATCTTATCAGATATTTCAAACCGTCCCAAATCAGGACGGTTTTTTTTATCTTAGACCTTTCAAAATTATAACTATGCGAAATTTAATTATCTTCTTAATTCTTTTTTCAATCACTATAACAAAAGCTCAGCAGGAGGAGGTTAGCCTTGATTATTACCTGCCTGATGATGTAACCTACAATCCGGATATCCCAACACCAGAGGAGATACTTGGCTTTGTGCCGGGTGAATGGCATGTAAGCCATGACAGGCTTTTGATGTACATGAACAGGCTTGCCGAGGTCTCTCCCCGAATTCAAATCGAAAATCGTGGCTTCACGTATGAAGGCAGGCAACTGGTTCTTTTGACGATCTCTTCAGAAGAAAATCTTTCCAATATTGAGGAAATAAGAAAAAATCATATTGCCCTCGTTGAGAAGAATGCCGAATCACTGGATACCGAAGAAATGCCGATTGTTATCAACCAGGGGTTCTCCATTCACGGGAATGAACCAAGCGGTTCTAATGCGGCTCTGCTTTACACCTATTACCTCGCAGCAGCCCAGGGAGAAAAAATTGAAAAGACCCTTGAAAATACCGTGATCCTGCTTGACCCTTCGTTTAATCCTGACGGGTTGCAGAGATTTGCTTACTGGGCGAACACCAATAAAAGCAAGAATATCAACCCCGATCCCCAGGACAGGGAATATAATGAGGTTTGGCCCGGGGGAAGGACCAACCACTACTGGTTTGATATGAATCGTGACTGGCTACCTGTACAGTTACCGGAATCACAAGCCAGGATTGCCACTTTCCATAAATGGTATCCAAATATTCTAACAGACCATCATGAGATGGGATCTAATTCCACATTTTTCTTTCAGCCAGGGATTCCTTCCAGAACTCACCCGCTCACTCCACAGATGAATCAGGATCTAACCAAAGAGATCGGAACCTATCACGCAGCGGCTTTTGATGAGATTGGCTCTTTATATTATACGGAAGAGAATTATGACGATTTTTATTATGGGAAAGGTTCTACCTTCCCGGATATCAATGGAAGTATAGGGATCTTATTTGAACAGGGAAGTTCCAGAGGTCACGCTCAGGAAACTGATAACGGGATTTTAACCTTTCCTTTCACTATCAGGAATCAGTTTACCGCAGCCTTATCAACTTTGGAAGCTGCTCAGAAAATGAGAACAGATCTGTTAAACTATCAGAGGAATTTCTACAAAAACGCAAGGGAATCGGCTCAGAGTGGGGCTTATGCCTTTGGGAATTCAAAAGACCCGGCTAGTGCCTATAAACTGGCAGAAATATTAAAGAGACATCAGATTGAGGTGCATGAACTTGCAAATAATTTTTCAGAGGGAGATGAGAACTTTGAGAAAGGTTCTGCTTACATAGTGCCTAAAAATCAGCGTCAGCATCGTTTAATAAAAGCAATGTTCGAAAGAAGAACTGAGTTTGAAGATAGTCTTTTTTATGATATATCGGCCTGGACTTTCCCTCTTGCTTTCAACCTTGATTATACCGAGGATGCATCCATGCGCAACGCCGGAGAAAAGATTGAAGACATAAAGATGCCATTACCTCAATTGCCTGAAGAAAGCGACTATGCATATCTTCTTGACTGGAATAATTATTTTGCTCCAAAAGCACTCAACCAGATCCTTGAAAAAGGTCTGCGTGCAAAGGTAGCAATGGAAGACTTTAGCTTGGATTCCAAGAATTACGGCTATGGGACTATTATGATACCCGTACAGAATCAAAAACTTGACAAGGCTGAACTACATGAGTTTTTGAGCAAGGTTTCGGAAGAAAGCAGTGTAAAGATAACGGCCATAGGAACCGGGATGACAAAGGGAATCAATCTTGGGAGTAATCAGTTCAGGGCGTTAGAGCCGCAAAAAGTAGCTATTATCATTGGTGGCTCCATCACCCCTTATGACGCGGGTGAGGTTTGGCATCTTTTCGATCAGCGCTACGACATGAAAATCACGAAAATTGATGTGAGGGACCTTGATGATACAGATTTAAATAAGTACACAGATATTATTCTGCCTAATTCCAGAGGCGGTGGACTTGATGAAAAGTATGCCAAAAAACTGAAGGATTGGACAAAATCCGGAGGAACACTTATCGGGTATCGTAATGCGGTAAACTGGCTGAAAAAAAATGATTTTATCGACTTTAAAACCAAAAAGAATGAGATTACCGCAAAAAATATAAGCTTTGAAGAGCAGGGTGATTTTAAAGGGGCACAGCATATTGGAGGTGCTATTTTTGAAGCCAAACTTGATCGAAGCCACCCAATTGCCTTTGGTTATAAAGATGATAAAATTTCGCTTTTCAGAAATACAACCATTTTTATGGAAGCAGATGAGGAGAGCTATAATAACCCCATAAAGTATACTGAAAACCCATTACTTAGCGGTTACATAAGTAAACCTAATCTGGATTCAATAGCAAATACGGTTCCTTTCAAACATAAAGACATGGGGCGTGGTGATGTCATGTTGTTTACAGATAACACCAACTTCAGGGCGTTCTGGTATGGCACCAACAAACTGCTTATGAATGCCATATTCTTTGGAAAAGAGATGTAGAAGCCCTCTATAGTTTAGGGAAATTTTAGCAGTCTTGTATCTTATTTGGATAACTTTGTAAAAGACTGAGCTGATTCAGAAAGTCCGAAAGTCTGTATTTCGGACTTTCTGGGTTAAAGCAAATACTCTTCCATATGCTAAAAACTACGCTTAAGTGAAATTTTCAGGATTTAAAAGCTGGTTACAAAATGAGAGGTTCGTTAGATATTTAAGCACTCTTTCGTTTCTTCTAAGTTTTGTCATAATCCTGGTATCCATCTTCGATCTCGGGTTTAAACATGGCGAATATGAAGAGAGACAACTAAGGGATTTCTATTTTATCGCTCTTTCCGTCGGGTTTATTTCTATTCTTGTCAGGCATTTTATATTCGACCTGAAACACCGGGTCAAAGTAAATATATTCGATTCCGTACTTGGAGTACTGCTTGGTTTGTTGTTATTAATGCGTATCGATATTTTAAGGGAAAACTTCCTGCTACTGGAATACATTAATAAAATGGTATTTGTATACCTGGCAGGTCTCATTTTTTTTATCAGGGAATTCTCCACATTTGAACTCAACTTTAACCGAACTTCCTTAAATCCCGCGCAGTTATTCATCGCCAGTTTCCTATCGCTGATCCTAATTGGAACCGCCCTTCTCATGCTCCCAAAAGCCAGCGTAGACAATATAAGTTTTATTGACGCACTTTTTACGGCTACCAGCTCGGTTTGTGTTACCGGTTTGATAGTTGTGGATACCGGCTCTTACTTTACGGTATTCGGGCAAAGCATAATTCTTGTTTTGATGCAGCTTGGCGGACTGGGAATCATGACCTTCGCCAGTTATTTCAGTTATTTTTTCAGGGGAGAGACCTCCTACGAGAACCAGATCATGCTGAAGGATGTCACCAGTTCTGAAAAAATAGGTGAAGTACTTAGCGTATTGAAAAAGATACTTTTCATCACTGTTATATTTGAATTTATAGGCTTTGTTCTTATTTATTTCAGCCTTAGCAAAAATGAGATTTCAGAAATATCTGACCGGTTATTCTTTTCGGTATTTCATGCCGTAAGTGGATTTTGCAATGCAGGGTTTTCAACTCTGGAACAAAGTCTTTACGACCCGGCCTTCAGGTTTAACTATCCGTTGCATCTGGTCATCGCCATTCTTTTTATCCTGGGAGGAATAGGTTTTCCGATTCTTCTCAATCTTTACCGTTACGTCATCTACCTGTTCAAGAACAAGTTATTAGAAATAACTAAAAAAAGGAAATCGGTCCATTCACCCTGGGTGATCAATCTGAACACCAGAATTGTAATATATACCACTACTGCACTGTTGATCCTGGGAACCACGGTCTTCTACTTTTTTGAATATAACAACACCCTTGCAGAACATAACTGGTTTGGAAAAATTGTAACCTCTTTTTTCGGGGCAGCCACTCCCAGAACTGCCGGCTTTAATACGGTAGATACAGGAGCACTGAACTTCAGTACCATGATGATCATTTTCCTTCTGATGTGGATTGGTGCCTCTCCAGCCTCTACGGGTGGTGGGATTAAGACAAGTACCATAGCGGTGGCTACACTTAATTTTCTGAGCCTGGCAAAAGGAAAGAACAGGATTGAAGTTTACAAAAGAGAGATCTCTGAGTCTACTATAAGAAGAGCCTTTGCGATCATATCACTATCTTTAATGGTAATCGGGATCTCAATATTTCTGATCGCTTCTTTTGACGGCGATAAGACGCTGTTAAGTATTGCCTTTGAGGCATTTTCAGCTTACAGTACGGTGGGGCTGTCTACCGGAATTACCGGAGACCTATCCTTTCCTTCCAAACTGGTGATAATCTTTACCATGTTCATAGGAAGGGTAAGTATGTTAACCATCATGATAGCGATGTTAAGAAGAGTGAGACATCTCAATTATCGTTATCCAAAAGATGAAATCTTAATTAATTAATTGGAGAATGAAATATATAATCATCGGTTTAGGAAAATTTGGATCTTCCCTGGGAGAAAAGCTTACCGAAATGGGAAATGAAGTAATAGGGGTGGATATCAGGATGAGCAAGATTGAGAGTATCAAGGAAAAACTTACACATGCAATCAATCTTGATGCAACCGATCCCGAGGCCGTGGGGAACTTGCCATTACAAGATGCCGATGTGGTAATTATTGCTATTGGGGAAGATACCGGATCCAATATCATGGCGGCAGCCCTGATGAAAAAGAAACATGTGAAAAGGATCATTGGGCGGGTAGTAGACCCGTTGCAGAATACGGTGCTCGAAGCAATGGGAATCAATGAGATAATCCATCCCGAAGAAGAAACAGCCGAACGATGGGCTAAAAGATTAAATCTGGAAGGAGTAATTGACAGTTTTGAACTTGATGGAAATTACAGCATTGTGGAAACCAGGATTCCGAAAGAGTATCACGACAAAACCATACAGGAGCTGGGGATCAAGGATGAGTTCAACATCATTGTTCTTACTACCATGGAGGTCTCTCAGGAAAAGAATGAAATGGGAGTGGACAAAGACCGGACTACGGTACAGGGAATAGCGAGGGCAGATACAAAATTATATAAAGACGATATCATGGTATTGTACGGCAATAACAAGGATATAAAGAAGCTGCTGGACCATCACCGGAAATTCAAAGAAGGTATGTAATTAACCTATTCGCAGACCATCTGGAACATTTTGATCGGGAGACAGAAGAACCACATCTTTATTTTCTCCCATCACGCCAAGCACAAGACACTCACTTTTAAAACCGGCTATTTTCTTAATCGGAAAATTGACGACCGCGATAATTTGCCTTCCGTGTAGTTCTTCGTGAGTATACCGCCTCGTTATCTGAGCTGAAGACATTTTTTCTCCTATCTCACCCCCGAAATCTATTTTTAGTTTATAAGCAGGATTTCTTGCTTCCGGAAATGCCTCGGCAGAAATAATCGTACCTACCCTCATTTCCACTTTTTCGAAATCATTCCAATCGATCTCTTTCATATCTGTAATTTAAGAAGATCAAAATAGAGAATATTCAGCACTAATTCGGGTTTAAATATTTAATTTTATAGAAAAAGATGGCACGCACTGCTTCAAATATGATTGAACTGGGTACAAAGGCACCCAATTTTAAACTGATGGATACCATCACAGATCACCTTTATACCCTCGAAGATGTTCGAGGAGAACGGGGAACTCTGGTAATGTTCATTTGTAACCACTGCCCTTTTGTTAAACATGTGAATGAAGAAATCGTTCGGCTTGCCAACGATTATAGGCCATTGGGATTCGGCTCAGTAGCTATAATGAGCAACGATGTTGAGAGTTATCCTGAAGACCGGCCCGAAATGATGAAAGAAATGGCGGCAAAACATCAGTATTCATTCCCTTATCTTTTTGATGGAACCCAGGAAATTGCAAAGGCTTATGACGCCGCCTGCACACCAGATTTCTTCCTTTTTGACGATGAATCAAGACTTATCTATCGCGGTCAGCTGGATGACAGCAGACCTGGTAATGGTTTGCACTCCAATGGCAGGGACCTTAGGGAAGCCATGGATGCAGTTCTGAACAACCGGAAGGTTTCACCCGTACAAAAACCGAGTATCGGCTGTAATATTAAGTGGAAGAATTAATTTAACCAAAGCTTAAATTCTTTGGCGATTATTTTTAGTAAATTTAAAAACCTATAGACTTAATAGGTTTTATTAACAATTAAAAATCATAGATTATGAGTGAGTTGAAATTAGGAGACAAAGCCCCAAACTTTGATGCCGAAACCTCGGAAGGAAAGATCAATTTTTATGATTATCTGGGAGATAGCTGGGGAATCCTGTTCTCCCACCCTGCCGATTACACCCCCGTGTGTACTACAGAGCTGGGGACAGTGGCCAATTATAAGGATGAATTCGAAAAAAGGAATGTAAAAGTGATGGCACTGAGTGTTGACGGACTGGAATCGCATGAAGGCTGGATCAAGGACATCAATGAAACTCAGAATACTACCGTTAACTTTCCGATTATCGCTGATGAAGACAAAAAGGTATCCAATCTCTACGGAATGATACATCCAAAGGCAGATGACACCCAAACGGTAAGATCGGTCTATGTGATTGGGCCCGATAAGACTATCAAACTGATGATCACCTATCCTGCCAGTACCGGAAGGAATTTTGATGAACTTTTACGCGTTATAGATTCTCTTCAGCTAACGGCCTATAATAAAGTGGCAACCCCCGCAAACTGGAAACATGGGGAAGATGTAGTGATTAGCCCTTCTGTAAGCAATGAGGAAGCCGATAAGATGTTTCCTAAAGGTTACAAGACTGTAAAACCATATCTTAGAATAACACCACAACCTGAATTGAAGAAGTAAGGTTTATTAGAAAAGGGCTGGACTTATTTCCAGCCTTTTTTAATTAAAATATTCTCAATATGTGCATAGTGATGCTGACTATGCCAGGCGTACATTCCCAGAAGCCAAAGTAAACTGATTTCTTTTCCGGTTTCAGGGTGCACAAATTTCTTTTCAAAGTCAGAAGTCCTGAGGCTTTTCAGGAGAAATACCCATTTAGCATGCAAACCGCTGAGAAAATCCAGCGAAAATTCCACGGGAGCAGAAAGACTGTCATCCAGTTTTGCAAACAAATCCTGATCATAAGCTTTGATAGTTGGAGTATCTTCTGTAAGCGCCCATTTGAACCTGAGTATAGCATTCATATGACTGTCGGCAATATGATGCACCAGCTGACGAATGGTCCAGCCGTCTGTACGATATGGAGTATCCAGCTGTTCATTATCCAGAGGCCTGATAAGTCTATTCAGTTTTCCGGGTAATTCTTCGATGGTTTGGATCCAGTTCTCAATGACAGATTGAGAAATATCATCAGGAAATTCATATTTCCCAATGGGATATTTTAAATTTTGAAGTTCTTCTGTAGTCATTCCTAAAAATAAAAAAACGCGCTGAACTTTCAGTGCGTTTTTTCTTTATATATTCCTTCCGTTTCTTTTCTACCGGCACCAGCCCTTGACCGGCCACCATTAGAATTTATCTTACATCTACCAGTTCCACATCGAAGATCAGGACCGCATTTGGAGGAATAACCCCTCCGGCACCTCTTTCTCCGTAGGCCAAATGGGATGGAATTACCATTCTTGCTTTGTCACCAACGCTCAACAATTGAATTCCCTCATCCCAACCCGGAATCACATGACCGACTCCAATAGGAAATTCAAGCGGTTTATTTCTTTTATAAGACGAATCGAAAACAGTTCCATCTGCCAGCTGACCTTTATAATGAACAGAAACACTGTTTCCTTTTGCAGCCTTCTTTCCATCACCTTTCTGAATGATCTTATAACGAAGTCCGCTTTCGGTTTTTTCAAAACCTGCTGCAAGCTTATCCAGTTCTTCTTCCGCTTTTTTCTTTGCTTCAGCCTCTCTTTCAGCCTTTTCAGCATTGAATTCCTCAAAGGCCTTTTCGGCATTAAAACTTTCCGCGGCTGCACCTTCGCGAATGATCTCCAGCTTTTCGATCTTATCTCCCTGCTGGATCTTATCCACTACTTCCTGGCCTTCAACCACATTCCCGAATACTGTATGCTTCCCGTCTAACCATGGAGTTTCCACATGAGTTATGAAAAACTGACTTCCGTTGGTTCCGGGCCCGGCATTAGCCATGGATAATTTTCCCGGAGCATCGTGCCTAAGTTCAGGATGAATTTCATCATCGAAATTATATCCCGGACCACCGGCACCGGTTCCCTGTGGATCACCTCCCTGTATCATAAAATCGGGGATCACACGGTGAAATTTAAGTCCGTCGTAATAAGGTTCTCCCTCTTCTTTAGGTTCATTCTTTATTTTCCCTTCGGCAAGTCCCACAAAGTTTCCAACCGTACCGGGAGTTTTTTCGTATTCCAGCTCCACAAGGATCTCCCCTTTTGAAGTATGGAATTTGGCATATAATCCGTCGTTCATTTTATTGAATTTTGATAAAGTGCAAAGATACCGAGTTTAATTTTTATATACCTGCTCCCCGTTTACAAAAGTCCTGAGAACTTTCGTAGCAGGCACACTGTCTATTTCAACCTCCATTATATCGCGATCAAGGATCACAAAATCAGCAAATTTCCCTGCTTCTATACTTCCCTTTTCGTTTTCTTCAAAATTTGAATAGGCCGCCCAGATGGTCATTCCTTTTAATGTTTCTTCTCTACTAAGTGCCTGCCCTTTCATAAATCCGCCCTCTGGATAATTCTCAGTATCCTGACGGTCTACGGCTGCGTAGAAAGTAAGAAATGGATTTACCTGCTCCACAGGAAAGTCGGTTCCCAATGCTACGATACCAGCCTGGTCGAGCAATTTCTTATAAGCATAAGCGCCTTTTATACGCTCTTCTCCTAACCTGTCCTCCGCCCAGTACATATCACTGGTAGCATGCGTTGGCTGAACCGAAGGAATGATATTCTTACTGAAATAATCAAAATCTGATGAATCTATTACCTGTGAATGTTCTACTCTCCATCTCCGATCTTCCCCGGAACTTAAAAGTGAATCGTAAGTTTTCAGTACAAGGTAATTGGCGGAATCTCCAATGGCATGAGTGTTCATTTGAAATTCAGATTTAGAGATCCTTTCAGCAGTTTCTTTAAATTCTGAAACAGGAGATAATAAGGCTCCAAAATGCCCCGGCCTGTCGGAGTATTCAGCTTTTAAAGCTGCACCTCTTGATCCAAGCGCGCCGTCTCCGTAGAATTTCACTGATCGTACATTCAGCCTATCCGTCTTATATGGCCCTTTATCAAGGTAATAATCAAGGTTCTCTTTGGTATTGCTAACCATTGCATATAACCTGATCTTCAATTCTCCTGAATTGTTGAGGCTATCTATCAATTCTATAACCTCCCTGTCTATCCCGGCATCATCAACGGTAGTAAGGCCGTAACCCAAACAGATATCCTGGGCATCAAGCAATGCTTTGGTGTGAGTTGCTATATCTGTGGCATCCATGGATTCAGTGATTATATCCATAGGATTATCCACCAGAATCCCGGTTAGTTTTCCATTCTTCTGCTCGATATCCCCGCCTTCGAACTTAGTGCTCGTAGTGATGTTCGCACGATCGAGTGCGGCCTGATTTACCAGCATTGCATGACCATCGATTCTTGTGATGGCCACCGGGGTATCGGGAAAGAGTTCATCCAGCGTATCCTTTACCGGGAATTCCTTAACCTCCCAGTCATTCTGATCCCATCCTCTGCCTGTAATATATTCGGTTTTGTTCTTTTGCTGAAACTCCACAATGCGGGCAACCACTTCCTTAAAACTTTTGGTGCCTGTAAGGTCAACCCGTTGCTGTTGCATCCCAAGACCGTGGAAATGAGCATGAGCATCAATTAAACCCGGATAAACCGCATTTCCTTCAGCATCGATTACTTCAGAAAACTCATACTTTTCCTTTAAAGTTTCCGAAGTCCCGATTTCGAGGAATTTACCGTCCTTTACTGCAAATGCCTCTGCTTTTTGAAAAGCATCATTTACGGTATAGATATTAGCATTATAGATCAGAAGATCTGCTTTCTCCCGGGAAGATTCACAGCTAAATAATAAGATAGTGAGACTTAAAAGCCCAAATATTTTCTTCATTTTGATAAAATTTTAGTTAAAAATAAATAAAGCATATCAGAAAGCTATGATCCCATCTAATTATTAAGCGAACAGTATAAGCTTTAAGGGCGGTCTCAATTTAAATTGATATTTTAGAAAATTATGTATCCTTAATAACCCAAAAATGAAATTCAACTTTTTTCTCATCTTCTTTTTTTCATTTTTCGCTCAGAATTCTGTAGCCCAGTATTCCTCTTCTCATGACAGTTTTCCTGTTAGAGAATTCCATGATTCCATTGGATTTGCGAAACATGCCTGGCAGATGGACAGTATAATTTCACGTATAGATGATGCAGATAAAACCCCGGTTAAAGAAGTATACAAAACGGTAATAAGCCCGCATGACGATTATAGCTATGCAGCCGGTCTATACCTCAAAACTCTTTCCGGAATAAAAGCAAATACAGTAGTACTAATTGGTGTGGCTCACCGTGCGAGGAATTATGAATTACAGGATAAGCTGATCTTTGGATCGTATGAGGCCTGGGAGGCCCCTTACGGGAAGGTGGAAATCTCTCCATTAAGGGACAGACTTCTCGAAAAAATTCCTGGTGAGTCCTTCGTGGTTCATAACGATATGATGCAGCTGGAACATTCCCTGGAGGCTATAGTTCCATTTCTTCAGCATCAGAACCAATATATAAAAATACTTCCCTTACTTGTGCCATATATGAGGTTTGAGGATATGCAGAGATTTTCAGATATGCTTGCCAAAACTTTATCTGAAATTATGCAGGAAGAAGGCCTTAACTATGGGAAAGAACTTGCCTTAGTGATCTCCAACGATGCCATTCATTATGGAAGCGAGGACTGGGGAGGAAGTAATCTTGCTCCCTTTGGTACAGATAAAAAAGGTAATAAAAAAGCTCATCAGAAAGATCGAAGAATAATTGATGAGACCCTGAAGGATCAGCTTTCAGAAGAGAAAATAGACGCTTTCAATAAATATACTGTCCAGGAAGATGACTATAAAGAATATAAATGGACCTGGTGCGGAAGATACTCCGTACCCTTCGGACTGCTTTTCGCCAATAAGCTAAACAGGCTTATCAATAATGAAGATCTGCAAGGGAAAATGGTCGATTACCGTTCCAGCCTCAGAAATGAACATATTCCTGTAAAAGACCTTGGAATGGGTACTACGGCACCCTCGAAACCCACACACTGGGTGGCCTATTTAGGAATGGCATATCAATAAATTACCTCAAAAGAAAAAATTAATATTCGTCTGCATTAACTCTTTCCTTCTTTTTTCATGCAAGAAAGAAGAAAATAAAAGAAGTTTAGATCTGCTTATCACAAATGCAGGATCGTTGTAGAAAAGGATCATATCCAATGAAAACATTTATGGAAGTCTTGAAGAGGGAAAAGTAGCCGATATAATCATATTAAAAATAGAATCCGATGAAAGACAAAAAAAATACCCGAAGCATAAAGTTTGTCATCATAAATAACAAGATTCATACTCCGGGTGATCTTTTGAAGATTTAAAAGATTAGAATCTTAAAAATCAAATTTATAGGTTGCCCCTGCCAGTACCTGGACTCCCTGGACGTCATAATCCAGCCACTTCTGGTAATTATTATCAAGAAGGTTACTTCCCTTCACAAATGCTGAAAGCTGTTCGTTAAAGCGATAGCCCAGATGGGCATTTGCATCAAAATAACTATCCAGTGTCACTATAGGATCATTAAAAACGAGGCTTATAGAGCGCGTCTCATCCTTTCGTTCTCCCACAAGGAATAAATTAGCCCCGGTATACCATTTTTCCGTGATCTGATAATCAGCATTAAGACTCGCCTTGTAATTTGGAAGATTCCATGCTTCGGCCTGAGCATCGGTATTATAATCGAAGAACTCGGCATTTATTCCCAGTCTGAAATCGCGATTCACATCAACATTAAGTTCCCCGTAAAAAGAAAGCGTCTTCACATCGTCATAAACCACTTCAAAACTGTTCCCATAGGTATAAGATTCTCCTTCCAGGGTTGAAGCATCATAATTCTTTTTGAACAAGGGTTTATTGAATTGGGACTGATAGCTTCCGCGTAGATTATAAGAAACCGCATTGCTGAATTTTCCTTTTCCACCAATATACCCCTTATATTCATTATCGGTTGGATTAATTGTAAGCGTAGGTGACACATACGGATTCTCCTGGTAGAAATTATAGTATGTGTTTTGCTGAAGATCTCCATCAACCCCCGCATATGCAGTGAAGTAATCGCCCGCAAGTCTGTAACTGGCTGAAACCGCAGGATAAATATAGAAACTGCCATCACTGGTCTCAGCATCTATCCCATATACGAAATTCACTCCCAGATCAATGCTAAGATCATCCCTAAGGATCAACAGACTGGGCGTCACATTGAAATTCATAAAAGTGTAATCATAGCCCATTGCGGAATCATATTCCCGATCAAACTTTCCATTCACAATATCGGCTCCGATTTTGGTGGAGATAAGCTCTTCAGCGATCTCGATCTCTATAAGCCCCTCGGCATTGAAATGGTTCTCTGCAGTGCTATAGGAGTCCCCCGAATGACGGAATTTCGCTTTGGCGCTGTCAAAGAAAGAATCGTACAGTTCTATTTCACTCCCCACATAAACCGAGTAATAATTCTGCGCCGGATCAAGAGCTGCAAGCTCTGAATCGGTAGAAACATTATATTCAGGCAGGCCGTACCAGTTGAATAGCTGGTGCTCCCCCCCTACTTCAGCCATCCATCCAAGATCACGATTCCGGGTATTATAGCTCAGGTTCAGTTCTGTATCATAAAATTTATCATCCAGTCTTACACCTTCTATCCCGCCCTGTGAGGAATTATGATTAAGATAGACTCCAAAATTACTGCTTCGGTCTATTTCAAGATTCGAATAGAATTCCGCCAGAACATTGGAATAATTTCCAAATCCAAGAGTGGCATAATTATCATAAACCTTAGGTGGTCTTTCGCGTTCTACGGTTGTGGCCCTTCCCTTGGCAGGAGTGAATGTGGAAGCCACCGGTACCGAAAAAATAGAGTATTGCACTTCCTTTTTCTGAAGGCTTACGGAATCATTCCTTGAAGGAGTTTCCCTTATCTTGTTCGCGTCGCTTACCGAGGGTGTATAAGGTTTAACAACGGTTACTGTTTCGCTCCCTATAGGATCCTGGGCGTATAGGATCCCGCTAAATATGAACAGACTAAAGAACAGATTTTTCTTGATTGCTTTAAATCGCATATAGCAGTGAATCTATTAGGTTAAGTTAAGTTTAGTTATTTGTTTCTACGGAAGAATTGGTTTTGGCTTCCCGGGCTTTTATTTTGGCTAATTCGGCTTTTGCTTCGGCGACCACTTCCGGATATTTCTGGAAATTCTTGGTCACATTCTCAAGAATATAGGTTGCCTGGTAAGCATCATCCAGGGCATAAAAATTCTTTGCCATCAGCACCAGACCTTTTGCTCCCCAAAGCTTGTATCCTGCAAAATCCTTGGCGAGGATCTGTACTGCAGCATTCGAGGCTTCATAATTGCCATCTTTATGTTTAAAGTAAGCATCGTAATAAAGGGCTTCTGCACCAAGCTCGCCGGTAGCTGTCTTCTGAACTTCTTTATATGCCGAACGTGCCTTACTGTCGTTCCCGGCTTTAATGGCCGCTCTGGCCACCATGACCCTTGCATCATTTCTTGCTTCGGTTTCCGCACTTGAATTGTTCAGCACTTTTTCAGCATATTCGTTCGCCTTATTGAAATTACCGGTTTCATAATAAGATTTCATAAGGTTTTGCTGAGCGAATACTACATTCTGCTCATTATCGGCCTGCTTCTCCAGTTTTTCAAGTAGTGGAAGCGCCTGGGCATAATCTTTTTTCTCCAGATAGATCTGTGATAATCTTGCCAGGGCCTGTTCTGAAAATTCATTTTTCGGCTTGGAAGTCACATAACGATAATTCGGAATGGATTTATCAACCTGTCCGTTTCGGTAATACAACTGAGCAAGGTAAAAATTGGCATTTATGGAGTGTATTCCATTCGGAAAATTCTGAATATATTTTTCAAAATTCGCGATTGCCTTTTCAGTATTGTTATTCAGATACTGATTTTCTGCAGCTTCATAAGTAGTATTATCAAGATCGGCATCACTTACCTCAACAAAATCTATATTCCTTACCCAGCTGGCATACTCATCGGTACGCCCCAGGTCTACGTACACATTCCTGGCGGTAGAAACTGCCTGTTTAGCTTCGGGTGTGTTTGGATATTCTGCCACTACTTTTCTTAATCTTTCCAGGGCCTTGTTTCCTTCATTATTGTTGTAGTAAATAAGTCCCTGTCTTAACATGGCTTTAGGCACAAGCGCACTTTGAGGCACATCCCTTATCATACGGTTATAAGACTGGATGGCCTGTGAAGTATTATTGGAAGCCACATAAGTGTTCCCAAGTTCATACATTGCATCATCCCGGTAAGAAGAACGTGGATATTTATTGATAAAACTGTTCAGTTCCTGAATCTTGGTATCATTTCGCTGTACAAAACCATAACTTATAGCCTTCTGGAATGCAGCATAATCGGCATTGCTAACTCCATTATTAATAGCATTCTGATAAGCTTCCATAGCCGGCCAGTACTGGCTGGTCACATAATAAGTATCTCCAAGCCTAAGTAAAGCATCGTTCTTTTTGGCACCTTCAGCACTTGAACTTGCCACATAATTTTTGAAATAATTTACAGCCTGTGAGTAGTCGTTCTTCTTGAAATAAGCATACCCGATATTGTAATCAAGGTCTTCATATTCATCTGTGTTCCTCGCAGCACTCATCCCCTTGAATTCCCGGTAACCAAGAAGGGCATCGTCCATACGGTTCACGTTGTATTCACTTTCAGCCTTCCAGAAAGTTGCTCTGGCGGTGATATTCTGATCCCTTGGCTCTTTTAATGCTTTATCGAAATTCTCAATCGCTCCGTAATAATCGCCTTCTTCAAAAAGTTCCAGTCCGTAGAAATAGGCAACTTTCTGATAGGCCTGCTTATCGCTAAAGTTCCTGTTGTTCTCAAGCAACCTCATTGCCTCTTCGTAATTTTTAGAAGTAATAAAGGAGTCGATCAGCAATGTTTCCATTTCCTGACGATTTTCAGAATCGGGATATTTATTCAAATAATTAATTAAGACCTGTGAAGGACTTTCATAAGAATTCCCGATCTCGTAGCTGAGTTTTGCATAATTCAGCATTGCATCCTGCTGGATCTTCGCGTCGAATTCCATCTCACTGGCATTCTTGAATGCATTGAGAGCCTGTTGCTTCTGTCCGGATTCAAGATAAGACTGAGCTAAATGATAATAGGCATTCTGGGCGATCGCATTCTTACCATCCACGATCTTGTTGAACTCATTGATCGCGGCCTCATAATTACCTTGCTTGTAATAGGCATATCCCAGCTGGTAATAATCAGTATTATTCCATTTACCACGCATTCCTTTATATTCCTTTAAGTAAGGAATGGCCTTTTCATATTCTCCAAGATTGAAGTAGCTTTCTCCAATAATCTTATTAAGTTCTGAAAGTTCCTGTCTGTTGGACTTTGGTAACTGCTCCAGCCCCTGTTCTATGGCTTTTTCAAAATTTCCGAGCTTAAAGTTCATATCGGCCTGGAAATAGGAAAGATCTTCAGTATAACGCTCATTCCCTTTTACTTCCTCAAAATATTCGTTCGCTTCTTCATAATCATCCCCTTCATAAGCGATATAACCAAGATAATATTTGGCCTGGGCCCCATATTGCTTTGAATCCCTTACCCTGTTAAGATAGGTCTGAGCCTCTTCAAACTGATTGGCCCTGAAATAAGCATAACCGTTATTGAAATAGAACCGTTCGCGATCCTTGCGGCTCATAGCATTCTCGTCCACACGATCATACCACCTTCTGGCCAGGGCATATTTCCCGGTCTGGAAGTAATAATCGGCCACATCGAGATAGGCGGAATTGGTTTTGGTACTGGTAGGATAACGGGTAACGAATTGCTCCATGAGTCTGTCAGCTCCCGGCTGGTTGAGACGTACCGCGGCATTAGCTATATAATAGGCGGCATCGCCCTTGATCTTCTCATCATCGGTCTGGTCCATCACCTCATCAAAAAGGTTCTGGGCTGCCAGATACTGTTCATTATTGTATAATTCCAGTGCACGATTAAAATCGGCCAGATCATGAGTATAGACGGCAGACTGCTGACAAATCGCGGAAAATGAGAAAGATATAAAAACGACTAGCAGATAAGCTTTTTTAAGTGTCATTTATTGCGTTTTAGATTGGAATTCAAAGATAATTTAAAGCTTGCTTCTATAACGCTCATTAAGTTCTATAATTATGTTAATACAAAAAAAAGTATGTAGTCACCTTTTGAAAAATGTATATTTGGGAATAATTTTACAACCCGAATCAACGTTAGCAATTCATGTCTGAAACTGTTCTGGAACTAAAAAACGCAGCGATCTATCAGCGCGAAGCCCTTATTTTATCTGAAGTAGATGTGAAAGTAAACAAAGGAGATTTTGTTTACCTCATCGGCAAGACCGGAACGGGAAAAAGTAGTTTTATGAAGACCCTTTATGGCGACCTTCCGCTTACTGAAGGCGAAGGCCATATAGTGGATTTTAACCTCAGGACTTTAAAGGAAAAAGATATTCCCTTTCTACGCCGAAAATTAGGAGTGGTATTCCAGGATTTTAAATTACTGACCGACAGAAATGTAAAGGACAATCTTCTTTTTGTTCTAAAAGCGACAGGCTGGAAGGATAAAACAGCCATGGATCATAAGATCGATGAAGTATTGAATAAGGTAGGAATGAAGACCAAAGGTTTTAAATACCCTTATCAGCTTT
This sequence comes from Christiangramia crocea, assembly GCF_022410465.1. GTDB lineage: Bacteria > Bacteroidota > Bacteroidia > Flavobacteriales > Flavobacteriaceae > Christiangramia > Christiangramia crocea. The sequence continues at coordinate 90,731 of NZ_JAJSON010000014.1, forward strand.
CAGGAGGTGAACAGCAGCGTGTTGCAATAGCACGAGCCCTTCTTAACGACCCTGAACTTATCCTTGCCGATGAACCTACCGGAAACCTTGACCCGCAAACTTCAGTAGAGGTAATGGAAGTTCTGCAGGAAATAAGCAGGAATGGCAATACCATCCTGATGGCCACACACGATTATGCCCTTCTATTAAAATATCCGTCCAAAACCCTGAAGTGTGACGGGCAACGGGTTTTTGAGGTGGTTCAGAAATCGGTATAGATCTTCGTCACCCTGTCCCGATAGCTATCGGGATTGTTTCAGGATCTCTGCTAAAGGCTGGAAACCGGATAAGACTGCGTCGCTAGGCTCGCAGTGACCGTTCTATAATGAGACTGCTTCTCCCGACTCCATCGGGATTGCAGAAACCTTCAAAACAAACGTCTTTGCGAGGAGTGAAACGACGAAGCAAACTCAT
>NZ_JAJSON010000015.1 GCF_022410465.1 Christiangramia crocea
ATAAATTCCACCTTTTTTTGCCCCAAATCTACCATGAACTTAACCTACTTATGCTATGGTCTAGTAAATATAGAGAGAAAGATCTAATGAATTTAAAAATTTAGATGAAGAGCAGGGATATTTGCTAAATGGCTGGTAATCAATATTTTGTTCATCTTATGTAAAATAATTTTGAACAAAATACCTGAGGTCTGAACATAAAAAAAGGCGGAAGAGATTCCACCTTTTTTTGCCCCAAATCTACCATGAACTTAACCTACTTATGTTATGGCCTTACTAAAGTAGATAGAAAAATCCTACAGGCAAAGAATATTAGATAAAAAGCATATTTATTAGTTGAATAACGCAAACTTAATATGCTCGATCCTTTTTGCCTTCGAAAAAATTCATAAAAGCTCTGTTTACAACCCGGTTACCTCCAGGTGTTGGATAATCCCCTGTAAAGTACCAGTCCCCTAAATTCTTAGGACATGCCTTATGAAGATTATCAACACTCTGGTAAATAACTTTTACCTCTGCATTAACATCTTCATCACAGAGTAATTCAGAGATCTTATCAGAAATTTCTTCATCGGTGAATGGATCGTAAATTTCTTTCACGAAGTTCTGAACTTCATTATCATCCAGTTCTACCTGGTCCTTACATTTATGATATACTTTTTCTACGATATCAAATTTGTCATTCTCTTTCAACAAATCAAGAGCGGCCCTGAATGCTACAAGATCTTCCAGTCTCGCCATGTCAATACCATAGCAGTCGGGATATCGTATTTGCGGGGCAGATGAAACCACAATTATTTTTCTTGGTTTCAGGCGATCCATCATCTTTATAATACTCTTCTTTAAAGTGGTACCTCTTACAATACTATCGTCAATGATCACCAGGTTATCATCTGGTTGTACAACTCCGTAGGTGACGTCATAAACGTGTGCTACAAGATCGTCACGACTACTGTCTTCGGTAATGAAGGTTCGAAGCTTCACATCTTTAATAGCGATCTTTTCAGTTCTTAGCCTGTGAGACAATATCTCCTGAAGTCTTGCATCGGTAAGGCTATCCTTCTCCTCGAGAATGGCTTCATTCTTTTGCTTGTTAAGCTCGTCCTGAGCAGCCTCTACCATTCCATAGAAAGAGGTTTCAGCAGTATTCGGGATAAAAGAGAATACTGTTTTCTGGGTATCATGATCTATAGACTTTAATACCTCTGGCATAAGGAGTCTGCCAAGCATTTTTCTTTCCTGATAGATCTCGGCATCGCTACCACGGGAGAAATAAATTCGTTCAAAGGAACAGGCTTTTCTTTCAAGAGGTTCTATGATCTTTTTGATGGATGTATTTCCATTTTTCTTGGTGATAATGGCGTGCCCCGGAGGAAGCTCGGTAACTTCTTCAAAATTCACATTGAAAACAGTTTGTATAACCGGTCTTTCAGATGCCACTACTACAACTTCATCATCTTTATAATAATACGCCGGCCTTATTCCAGCAGGATCACGAAGCACAAAGGAATCCCCATGGCCCATTAGCCCGGCCATAGCATAACCGCCATCCCAGATCTTGGAAGATTTTTTCAGGATCTTGGCCACATTTAACTTTTCGGCAATTATCGGAGAGGCTTCCACCTTGGAATAACCTTCCTTCTTTAGTTTCTTATATAATTTACGTACTTCAGAGTCAAGGAAGTGGCCAATCTTTTCCATCACGGTTACGGTATCGGCCCTTTCTTTTGGATGCTGACCCAGTTCTACCAGATTGTTAAATAATCTGTTCACATTGGTCATGTTAAAATTCCCGGCAACGATCAGGTTACGGTGCATCCAGTTGTTCTGCCTAAGAAATGGATGTACGCTCTCAATATTATTCTTGCCAAATGTCCCGTACCTAACATGCCCTAAGAACACCTCTCCCAGATAGGGGATATGTCTTTTTTGAAGTTCAGTATCATCTGCATATTCCGGATTGGCTTTGATCTCTTCGTTTATCCTTTGGTTGATCTGCTCAAAAATGTCCTGTATTGGCTGGGCTTTATTGGACCGAATACGGCTTATATACCTTTCTCCCGGAATTGTATTGAGTTTGATGCTCGCAAAACCTGCACCATCCTGGCCACGATTATGCTGCTTTTCCATAAGGAGATACATTTTATTTACACCGTAAAATGCTGTCCCGTATTTTTCTTTGTAATAATCTAATGGTTTCAAAAGCCTTATATGGGCAATTCCGCATTCGTGTTTTAGAGCATCACTCATATCTTAATTTCCTTTTTGGAATTTTAGTTGTTTTTGTCACAAAAAAAGCCCTGAAATTACAGGGCGTTATTATTAATCCAGTTGAGTTTCAAACTGCGTTAATTTTTTGAACTGATAAAGTCTTTCGCTTACTTCTTCGTTGCTAAGGTCCTGCATCCTTTCCGTGCCAAATTTCTCTACACAGAAAGAGGCCAGATTCGAACCATAAATAATGGCACTTTTCATATTCTCAAACGAGATATCTCCGGTTCTTGCGAGGTAGCCTATAAAGCCGCCGGCAAATGTGTCGCCCGCTCCGGTGGGATCAAAAACCTCTTCCAGCGGAAGTGCAGGAGCAAAAAATACCTGTTCCTTATTAAAAAGTAAAGCACCATGCTCTCCTTTTTTGATCACTACATATTCAGGCCCCATATTTTCAATGATTCTCGCAGCTTTTACCAGGGAATGTTCTCCGGAAAGCTGCCTGGCTTCCTCATCATTAATTGTGATTACATCTACCTTAGCGATCACCTTTTTTAGGTCTTCCAGGGTGTTGTCCATCCAGAAGTTCATTGTATCCAGAACTACAAGTTTAGGATTGTTTACCTGTTCCAAAACGCTTAATTGTACAAGCGGATGGAGATTTCCAAGCATTACGTATTCTGCATCCTTATAATCTTCAGGGACCACCGGTTTGAAGTCGGCCAGAACATTTAACTGGGTGTCTAGCGTATCCCTTGTGTTCAGATCGTTATGATATTTTCCGCTCCAGAAGAAGGTTTTCCCCCCTTTTACGACTTCTATTCCTTTTATGTCTATATGGTTGACTTTAAGAAGATCCAGATAATTATCAGGGAAGTCTTCGCCAACCACAGATACCACTGCGCTGTCTATGTTAAAATTTGAAGCAGAGAGACCTATATAGGTGGCCGCACCACCCAGGATCTTATCGGTTTTTCCAAATGGGGTTTCAATAGCATCGAACGCAACGGTTCCTACAATAAGTAATTTACTCATAACGGACTTTCAAATGACGCTGCAAATATACAGTTTGTTTTCCAAGGTATAAACCCAAATCTTCAGACTGTTTTTTAGCCTTTATAACCGGTGTCTTTCTTGAGGTGTTTTCCTTTGGAAGCTATTACTGCAAGAGCATCACAACGTTCATTTTGTGAATGATTATTGTGGCCTTTTATCCAATGGAAGTCCACTTTATGTTTTCGGTATTCCTTTAGAAAGTCGATCCAAAGGTCACTATTCTTTCGGTTTACAAACCCCTTTTTCTCCCATCCGAAAACCCAGCCTTTGGTTACCGCATCGGCCACATATTTAGAATCGGTGAAGACTTTTACATGGAGCCCCGGTTTTTTAAGTTTTCTCAGGCCTTCGATTACGGCCAGTAGTTCCATCCGGTTGTTGGTAGTGAGTTTAAAACCCTCTGAGAATTCCTTCTTATATGGTTTTCCAACCCATTCCATCACTATTCCATAGCCTCCCGGCCCCGGGTTTCCTCTCGCGGCACCATCGGTATAGATATGAACCTGTGTATTCTGCACTATTTTTTATCTTCTAGAAGTTGCTGGATCACTTCAGGGAAGTGTTTATATTCCAGTTGATGGATTTTTGCGGCCAGGCTTTCGGGGGTTTCATTTTCTTCGATTAAAACTGTCTCCTGGAAAATAACCTGTCCTTCATCATATACTGGGTTTACATAATGTATGGTGATGCCGCTTTTCTTTTCATTATTCTCAATAACCGCCTTGTGAACTCTTTCACCATACATTCCTTTGCCTCCATATTTAGGTAAAAGGGCCGGGTGTATATTAATAATCTTTTCCGGAAATTCTTCAAGAATACTGGTGGGCATAAGCCATAAGAACCCGGCCAGTACAATAAGGTCTGGATCAATATCTCTTAAAACATTCAGTACTTCATGAGAATAATATAGGGCTTCCTTGTCAAATAACAGAGGTCTTACATTTAGATGATGTGCTTTTTTTAAAGCGCCTGCCGATCTGCGGTTGGACAAAACGGCTACCACCTCTATATTTTTGGAATTCTGGAAGTAATTTATGATGTTTTCGGCATTGGTACCGGACCCTGAAGCAAAGATTACTATTTTTTTGGTGGATTTTTTTGTTTCGTCACTCAAAATAAGGGTGTTAACATTTATTAGGATGTAAAATTAATCCGTTTCAATGAATTTTATGTAAATTACCATCACATTTTTAGAGTAAAAATCGGTTTTAAAATAAAGTTTTTTATTTTTGCCACCTAATCAAAATTAAAATAAAAAATTATGTCAGACATTGCATCAAGAGTAAAAGCTATAATCGTTGACAAACTGGGTGTTGACGAGAACGAAGTTGTAAACGAAGCCAGCTTCACCAACGACTTGGGTGCTGATTCACTAGACACAGTGGAATTGATCATGGAATTCGAGAAAGAATTTGACATTCAGATTCCAGACGATCAGGCAGAGAATATCGCCACTGTAGGTCAGGCAATTTCATATATCGAAGACGCTAAAAAATAAAAAATCAACACACCATATGGAGTTAAAGCGAGTTGTAGTTACGGGCCTTGGTGCCTTAACCCCAATTGGTAACAATCTTGAGGAATATTGGGAGGGACTGATTAGTGGTAAAAGTGGTAGTGCTCCTATCACTTATTTTGATACCGAAAAGTTCAAGACTAAATTCGCTTGCGAACTCAAAAACTTTGATCCTCTTGACTACTTTGATCGAAAAGAAGTTAGAAGGCTTGATAGGTTTGCTCAGTATGCAATTGTATCTGCAGATGAAGCTATCAAAGATTCCGGAATAGACCTGGACACCGTTGATAAGTATCGCGTTGGCGTAATCTGGGGTGCAGGTATCGGAGGTCTGGAGACTTTCCAGGATGAAGTAATAAATTTTGCCAAGGGAGATGGTTCTCCCAGGTTTAATCCCTTCTTTATACCCAAGATGATCGCTGATATTGCCCCGGGTAATATCTCGATCCGTCACGGATTCATGGGAGCGAATTATACAACTGTTTCAGCCTGTGCTTCTGCTGCCAATGCCATGATCGATGCACTTAACAACATACGTTTAGGGCATAGTGATATTATCGTATCTGGTGGTTCTGAAGCTGCAGTGACTCAGGCGGGAATGGGTGGTTTTAATGCAATGCATGCCCTTTCTACCAGAAATGAAAGTCCTGAAACAGCTTCCAGACCATTTGACGCAACCAGAGATGGCTTTGTACTTGGAGAAGGTGGAGGCGCGCTTATATTGGAAGAATATGAGCATGCCAAGGCCAGAGGTGCAAAGATCTATGCCGAGGTAATGGGTGGAGGACTTTCTTCAGATGCTTATCATATGACCGCTCCACATCCTGAAGGAGATGGAGTTGTGGCAGTTATGAAAAACTGTCTTAGGAATGCCGGATTAAAACCGGAAGATGTTGATGCTATAAACACTCACGGAACTTCCACTCCATTAGGAGATGTTGCTGAATTGAAGGCAATTTCAAAAGTTTTCGGTGAACATGCTAAACGCATTAACATTAATTCTACCAAGTCTATGACGGGGCATTTGTTAGGAGCCGCGGGGGCTATTGAGGCTATCGCAGCGATACTTTCCATGAAATATGGAATTGTGCCACCTACTATTAATCATGAACATGTTGACGAAAACATCGATCCGGAGTTGAACCTTACGCTTAACAAGGCTCAGAAGAGAGATGTTAACGTGGTTATGAGTAATACCTTTGGGTTTGGGGGACACAATGCTTGCGTGTTGTTCAAGAAACTAGACGAATAAACGATGAGCGTTATTCGTAACATACTAAATTCCCGCTCTTCCAAGGGCGGGAATTTTTTTAATATCCTCACAGCCATTCTTGGGTTTAAACCGAAAACCCTTGCACATTATAAAAAGGCGTTTACTCACCGGTCCTTAAATCAGAAGGATGCCGAAGGGAATGCAATAAATTTTGAGCGTATGGAATTCCTTGGGGATGCTATGTTGAGTGCTGTTGTTGCCTCCCATCTTTTCAAAGCTGTACCCGGGGGTAATGAAGGCTATCTTACCAAAATGAGATCTAAAGTGGTGAGCCGTAAACACCTTAATGAACTGGGGAAAGATCTGAACCTCATAGAGCATGTTCAGACCAATATCCCAAAAGATCAGTTTGGGGTCAATATCCATGGAAATCTATTTGAAGCCCTGATTGGGGCGATCTATCTTGACAGAGGTTACAAATACTGCAAGCGCTTTATTTATGACCGGGTCATAGATCCGTATGTGGATATTGAACAACTGGAAGGGAAGGTAATCAGTTATAAGAGCCTGGTGATAGAATGGTGTCAAAAGGAAAAGAAAGAATTTGATTATGAGGTCTATGAAGATACAGGGAACGATGAGCTAAAACATTTTGCTGTGAAGCTCCGTATTAACGACAGGGTTGTGGCTAAGGCCAGGGCGACCTCCAAGAAAAAAGCGGAGGAAAAAGCGTCTAAGCGAGCCTATTATGCTTTACAGACTAAAATAGACTGATTTTTGACGATTTAACGCAAACTACAACGTTTTCGTAAAAAATTATGAATTTTAGGGTTGCTTTATCTTCATTTTATCAATCATATATTATCTTTAGCCTTAAAGTAAAAGTTTATGCAATCGCATAAAATGCTGCTGGAAGTCGATGATGAGCATTTCTATCTAATTGCTGTTTATTCTTCTCTGGAGGGATATAAAATGGCATTTTCTATAAATAAGTATCTGCGGGTCAAACTCGAAAGAGAGAGAAAGGATATAGATTTTAACCATACCGATTATCACGCGGTATATGCTCTGTATTCATATAATGATCCGAAGGCCTATTATAGTTTAGACCTTGTTGCTAACAAGTTTAAAGGGGAACCCAGAAAAATTCTTAATTCAGGGTCGCTGTTTGAGGAAGAAGAACTGAGTCCTCAGGAAGTATGCCTGATACCTGAATATAATAAAGTTGATTATTTTCTTAAGATTAGCGAAGAGATTCAACAAAAGGAATTTAATAAGATCTTATCCAAAATGGGTCAGATCCCCGGAGTACAGGCCGCATATGCGATTGATGTGAATAATTTAAAATCCAAACAAAATCTAATTTTTGAATAATGCCTACCAACAAAAAAACCAAAATAGTCGCAACACTGGGCCCTGCAACCAGTAGTAAGGATGTTTTAAAGAAGATGTTGCAGGAAGGTGTAAATGTTTTCCGCATAAATTTTTCTCATGCTAACTACGATGACGTAAAGGAACGCATTCAAATGATCAGGGAGCTGAATGAGGAATATAGGTTCAATGCCGCTATTCTTGCCGATCTCCAGGGACCCAAACTTCGGGTTGGAGTAATGAAAGAAGAAGTGGTTGTAAGCGAAGGTGACCAGATTACTTTTGCTACCGGTAAGGAATTTAAAGGTACCGCGAAGAGGGTATATATGAATTACGATTCCTTTCCCCGGGATGTAAAGGCTGGAGAAAGGATTTTGCTAGATGATGGAAAACTGATTTTCGAGGTTGTAAGTACCAATAAGAAGGATGAGGTAAAAACTAAAGTTATCCAGGGTGGCCCATTGAAGTCTAAAAAAGGGGTTAATCTTCCAAACACCAGTATTTCACTTCCGGCACTTACCGAAAAGGATATTGAAGATGCCAAGTTTGCCTGTGAGATGCAGGTAGACTGGATGGCGCTCTCTTTCGTAAGACATGCTGAGGATCTTATGGAACTTCAAAAACTTATAAAGGAACATAGCCAATACAAGATCCCTATCGTTGCCAAGATTGAGAAGCCGGAAGGTGTTGCAAATATCGATAAGATCGTTGCCTATTGCGACGGACTTATGGTGGCACGGGGAGACCTTGGAGTTGAGATCCCTGCCCAGGAAGTTCCACTTATTCAGAAAAAACTTGTGCTAACGGCTAAAAAGGCCAGGATTCCTGTGATTATTGCCACTCAGATGATGGAAACCATGATCACCAGCCTTACTCCAACAAGGGCTGAGGTGAACGATGTGGCAAACTCTGTAATGGATGGCGCCGATGCGGTGATGTTAAGTGGTGAAACTTCTGTAGGTCAGTATCCGGTTCAGGTTATTCAAAAAATGTCTCAGATACTGGATAGTGTAGAGAATTCTCCTCTTATTAAAGTTCCTCATGAGCCACCTCACGTAAGAACAAAAAGATATATCACCAAAGCGGTTTGTTATCACGCAGCTCATATGGCTAATGAAATTAAGGCTAAGGCTATCTGTACACTTACCAATAGTGGGTATACGGCTTTTCAAATTTCGGCATGGAGGCCTGAGGCTCATATCCTGGTGTTCACTTCAAACAAAAGGATACTTAATCAGTTAAGCTTGCTATGGGGTGTTAAGGCATTTTTCTATGACAAGTTTGTGAGTACAGACGAAACAATAGAGGATATTTCAAAGATGGCGAAAGAATTCAAGTTCGTTGAAACCGGCGATTTTACCATTAATCTTGCGGCAATGCCAATAACCGAGAAGGGGATGGTAAATACCCTGAGAGTTTCGGAAATAGTATAAGCTTTAATGAACTCTTCATAATTTAACCGGGAACTTATTGAAAAATAGGTTTCCGGTTTTTTAATGATGAAAATATCGGTCCCCGATATCAAGATTTTCCCTTACTAAGATATCAGTAATAGTTCTGGATTTGCTGCCGTATTGGTTATGTTTAAAGGAGAGCTTTAAGGTGTCTTCTGATAGTTTTAAAATCTTGAAATATTTATAGTCCTTGTCAGTATTCATTAGCTTCGGAATATCAGGGCTGTTTATTTTAATATATGGATGACCTTTTGGACCTTTCTTGAATTCATAACTTCCTTTTAAGCTGAGACCGCAATCAGAGCGATTTTCGTTATTATCTGAAACACTTTGGTTGCTTTTGAATGTTTGTCTGTAAGCCAGGAAACAAGGGCCCATATTCATTCGTACATTATCATTATAGCGGCGTGCTATTTTCCATGTTTTAGAACTGTCTCCATGGATCAAAGCCATTGCGTTCTCCGGCAGTGAAAAAGGATCGGGTTCATTATTACAGGATGGAAAAAATATAACTGCATAAAGGGTAGTTATCCATTTAAAGACTTTCATTCAGTATTAAAATTTGAATTTTAACTGGACAGAAATTTCTTTTTTCTCTTCATTTGAATCTTCTTTATCGGTATTAAGATTGGAGAGTGAAATTCCCAGGAGACGAACGGAATTTTTCATTTTTTCCTGGTAAAGCAAGGCTTTGGCGATCTCCATTATCAGTTCTTTACTGGCAATATAATAACTTATGGTCTTACTTCGGGTTTGAAGGGTGAAATCACTGTACTTTATCTTCAAAGTCACCGTCTTACCCGCTACCTTACTCTTTTTAAGACGTCGCTCGATCTCTTCGGCAATGTTTTCCAGCCTCTCCAGCATAAAGATCTCGGAAGAGATATTCTCATTGAAGGTTCTTTCGGCTCCCAGTGACTTTCTAATTCGATGCGGTTTTACCTCGCTTAGATGGATTCCCCTCACCACATTATAAAAATGGGAACCGCTTTTTCCAAAATGCTCGGTTAGGTATTCCTCGCTTTTTTCTTTAAGGTCTTTCCCGCTGAATATTCCTAAACTATACATTTTTTCAGCGGTCACTTTGCCCACGCCATAGAACTTTCTAATATCAAGATCTTCCAGGAATTGTAGTACTTCTTCCGGGGGAACGGTTTTCTGGCCATTTGGCTTATTCACATCGCTGGCAACCTTTGCGATGAATTTATTGATTGAAATTCCCGCCGAAGCATTCAGGCCGGTTTTTTCCTTTATTTTATTCCTTATCTCTTTAGCGATGAGGGTAGCACTGGGGTTTCCTTTTTTATTCTCGGTAACGTCAAGATAAGCCTCATCCAGTGAGAGCGGTTCTACAAGCTCGGTATATTCAAAGAAGATCTCCCTGATCTTTTGAGATATCTCGCGATAACGTTCAAATCGTGGTTTTACGAAAATGAGATCTGGACAGTTGCGTTTTGCGATCACACTGCTCATAGCACTTCTTACTCCATACTTTCGTGCTTCATAACTTGCAGCGCTTACCACTCCTCTTTGGGAACTACCACCTACAGCTACGGCCTTTCCTCTAAGCTCCGGGTTATCCAGTTGTTCCACTGACGCATAAAATGCATCCATATCTATATGGATAATTTTTCTCATGACGTTCACGTCCCAAATTTAAGCTTAAAAGATTTAAAGGATTGTTAGGGCAAAATTGTAAATTTAAGTTTGTAATCATTCGGTTTGATGACTTTATTCCCTCAAATAAAATATGGAACCGGAGGAGAAGATATTTTTAGATGACTGGAAAAACAGCAATTATTCTTGGTGCTACTGGCTTGACAGGCAGTATTCTTCTGGAAAAACTGTTGCAGGATGAGCGGTATGAAAAGATCAAGGTCTTTTCACGTCAACATGTAAGGCAGCAGCACCCTAAGATTGAGGAATTCCTTATAAACCTTTTTGAACTGGAGAAGGTGGGCAACCTTTTTACCGGGGATGAGGTTTATTGTTGCATTGGAAGCACCCAGAAAAAAACGCCGGATGAGGAGGTTTACAGGATGGTAGATTTTGGGATTCCGGCAACGGCAGCCAGGCTTTCTAAGCTGAATGGAATCCGTACTTTTGAAGTGATCTCGGCTATGGGTGCAAATGAGAATAGCAGATTCTTTTATAACCGCACTAAAGGAGAAATGGAGGGCGCAGTCATGGAACACCGGATAGAGAATACCTATATTCTCAGGCCATCACTCATTGGAGGTGAAAGGGAAGAGAGCCGGCCACTGGAATATGCCTGGAAAAAGATAATGAATCTGGGGGATCATCTGCTTGTTGGTAAACTTAAAAAATACCGTAGCATACATCCGGAAACTATTGCAAACGCAATGATATACCTGGCAAATAGCCAGTATAAAAGTGGAAGGATTGAGTCTGACGAGATCAAGAGAATAGCAAATAGATATAAAGAATAAATATGACCGAAATAGAGCGAAAATTCCTTGTAAAGTCAGATGAATTCAAGCAACAGGCCGATAAAAAGAAATTGATAATACAGGCCTATCTGAATACTCATCCGGAGCGGACTATCAGGATAAGAATTAATGATGATGAAGCATTTATCACTATTAAAGGAAAATCTTCTGAAGATGGATTGTCACGATTTGAATGGGAAAAAGAGATCCCGGTTAAAGAAGCCAGGAAACTGTTGCAGATATGCGAACCTGGTAAAATAGAAAAATACAGATATCACGTGGATATAGGAGAACACACCTATGAAATTGATGAGTTCCTGGAAGAAAATGAAGGTCTGGTCCTGGCCGAGATAGAACTTGAAAAGGAAGATGAGCAATTTGAAAAACCTGAGTGGCTTGGAGAGGAGGTTACCGGCAATCTTGATTATTACAATTCGAAATTGATAGAAAACCCCTATAAAAACTGGAACTGATGAAAGTAATTATTCCCGTCTTACTTTGTGGTCTTTTGGCGGGTTGCATGGAAGCCCCTCAACCTAACGCCACCGAAAATGAGAAAACTGAGAAAAGGAAAGATTCTTTTGCCAGCACTGATATTTCTAAAATAGAAGCCAAACTTAAGGAAGAGGGTTACCAAACTTTTAGATACAAAGAAGGGGATACCACCTATTTAATGCAGCAGTATTATTTGGTATTTTTGAAATCAGGTCCAAATCGCAGCCAGGATTCTACAGAGGCGGCAGATCTTCAGAAAAAGCATATGGCTCATTTATCCAGACTTTATGAGGAAGGTTATACAAGTTTGACGGGCCCAACGGGAGATGATGGCGAGATTAGGGGAATAGTTGTTTTTAATACTGCCACCCAAAAGGAAGCCGATAGTCTGGCCAGACTTGATCCAATGGTAAAGGCAGGAAGACTGGAAGTAGAAGTTCATCCATGGTGGGTGGCTAAAGGAGGTAAATTGAATTAAGAAATGATACTAGGGAACAGGTTACCGGAATTAAAGTATGTGGGTAATGAAAATAAAAAGCTTACCCTGCATCTCTTTTTCCAGATCATGGGAAAAATAAGAATGGCCTTAACCCCAAGAAAGAATCACTGGTGGTATATCACATTGTATGTAAATGAAAAAGGTTTTACCACTGGCTCAATTCCCATTCAAAATGGATTCGCCTCCTTTTCCATGTCCCTGGACATTCTTGATCATGAATTCATTGTTTTTAAGAGCAACGGAGAATCCCGTTCCTTTGAACTGGAACATGATCTTAGTGTGGCGCAATTCTATGAGCGGGTAGTGGAATTTTTAAAAGAACTGGATATTGAGGTAAGTATTAACTCCAGGCCCTATGAATTGGATATTGATATGGATTTTTCAGAAATCTCAGATATTCGGCACTATGATGCTTTATTTGCTACTACCTACTGGCATACTTTTCTTTGGATAGATTCGGTTTTTAAGGAATTCAGCGGACGGTTCTACGGAAAGACATGCCCGGTTCATTTGTACTGGCATTCGATGGATCTTGCAGTAACACGTTTCTCCGGGACAAGAGCCCCGGCTATGCCGAAAGAAGCGAGGATTCCGGATAAGGAAGCATACAGCCATGAGTGTATAAGCTTTGGTTTTTGGGCAGGAGACGAAAATATACAGGAACCGGCTTTCTATTCATATACCTATCCCTCTCCTGAGGATATAGACATGGAAGAACTGGAGCCATCAAATGCTAACTGGATCATGAACAACGGAAGCCCGATGGCCATACTTACATATTCTGACCTTAGGGAGAAAGAAAATCCAAGAAAAGTTTTGTTGGAGTTTTTGGAATCGGCATATCAGGCTGGTGCGAACCGCGCAGGATGGAACGTTGAAGAATTTAAAGTTCCACCATTAGAAGAGCTTTAATTAAAAGAGAGTATTTTATTCTTTATCTCTTCCTTCGGCAAAACTCCCGATTGTCTCCATAATTGCTCACCGTTCCTAAAAAGCATAATTGTGGGTACTCCACGTACCTGATATCTGGCTGCTAGAGGCTGGTTCTTATCCACATCTATCTTAACAATCTTTACCTTATCCCCAAGTTCTGCTTTAACCTCCTTAAGAATTGGAGCTAACATTTTACAGGGTCCGCACCAGTCCGCGTGAAAATCGACCAGAACCGGGGTGTCGCTATTTATGATATCATTAAAGCTACTTTTCATAAGATTTTTTTAGGTTCTTAAATTTATCCATTTAGCTAATACCAAACTTATATAGGAAAGTTAAAATCTGCCGGTGATACCTATTCTTCCAAGCCCCACCTGGAAATTCCAGCTAATGCCTTCAATTTCATTCTTACCATAATCCCGCTCCCTTTTAAGATAATTGTCTATTGAATCTACTACTAGTACACTTAGCGCCAGGCTGAGTCCTACGTCCGTAAACCAGTGTGCACCTTCCCATAATCTTGAGGCCGGAGGGATAAGCCCCACCCCCAGAATTCCTGCTTTAACGAAAGGATTTTCAAATTGCTTTGAAAGAGCGTATGCGGTTGTAAAAGAAAGAATGGTATGGCCCGAAGGGAATGAATGGTAATTTGGCTCACTACTAAAGGGTTTAAAATCTCCTTTTCCCGCTCCTTCTTTTGGTCTTGCACGGCCTACAGCTGTTTTTAATATAGACTGAATAATTCCGGCAGTGGTTGCAGCTGAAATCATAAGAACACCTGTTCTTCTTACCTTTTCATTCCTGGTGAACAATCCGTAGAGATAAACCGCCCCGTTTACTGCATAATTATTCTGAGGGCTGCCATAGTACCAGCCGAAATCCTGAATGAACATTGGAACATCATCTTCCTGATTTCTAAACCATTCGTTTGCCTCGTCATCAAAAATGTACAATACGGCTGTTCCTGTTACTATTGCGCCAGCCGTCAGGAAATCATCCTTTTGCCATCTAATGGGTTGGGAGTAGGTTTTTTTAAGCCCTCCAAAGGCACTTACCCCGTCATACTTTAAAAGTTCCCAGGTAGTTGTCAATGAATCCTTGTTTTTCTCCTGGGCTTTAATAATTGGACCCGAGATGAAAACGGTTATAATTATTAGCTTTACAACATAATCAATTGGCCTCATGTGAAGTTAAAATTAAGAAATAGCTCAGAATAAATATTCTGTCTATTTATTACCACGACTGGTATTATAAAAAATCTTACTGCCATCCTCCTCCAAGAGCTCTATAAATATCCACAATAGATTTTAATTGATTAAAGCGTGCATTTGTAAGGTCAAGTCTTGAATTCAGGCTGTTCTGCCTTGCCGTAAGAACCTCGAGGTAGTTGGCAAGACCATTATTTAAAAGTTCTTCAGAATATTCTGTGGCCATCTCATAAGCCTCATATTCCTTTTGTTTTATTTCAATTTTTTTCGAGGCAGCCTGGTAAGAATACAATGCATCAGAAACCTCTTTGGAAGCTTCTAAGATTGCCCTTCTGAAATTAAGTCGTGACTGTTCCTGCTCTGCCTGAGACACTTCATATTGAGTTCTGATTTGTCGTCCGTTCAGCAGAGGCTGCGTAATTCCTCCTATTATACTAGCAAATAGTGAATTTGCATCAAAAAGTTTTGAAGCGTCAAGAGACTGAAATCCTCCTGTTGCGGTTAGAGTGATGGATGGATAGAAATTACTTCTGGCCACATTGGTTAACTGAAAAGAGTTTATGAGATCGAATTCTGCGGCAATCACATCAGGTCGATTTCTAAGAAGTTGAGCCGGTACACCAATAGAAAGACCGGTAGTGATTTCCTGACCCCCAAGTGTGCTTCTTTCTATCTGCATGGGAGATTCCCCCAGTAAGATGGAAAGTCTGTTCTCGATAAGGCGTTCCTGTTCATTTAGATCTACCAGAATAGCCTGGGCGGTATATAACTGGGCCTCTGTTTGTTTAACTCCCACTTCTGTAAGAAGTCCTGCTTCTTTAAGGGCTTTGGTGGTTTCAAGACTTTTTTCTCTGGTTTCTATCGTTTCTTCGGTAATCCTTTTCTGTTCATCAAGGGATAATAACTGGTAGTAGCTGGAAGCAATTTCAGCGATCAGCCTTGTCTTCACTGCTTTATGTGCAGCGACACTTTGAAGATAACCAGCTTCAAAGGCACGTTTCTGGCTGGTGATCTTTCCCCAAATATCGGCTTCCCAGGACAGGGATGTGTTTACTTCGTATTGGTTTATGGAACTAAAGAAACTTCCAAACTGGCTGTTGGGTGATAGTTCCTGGTGGGTAAAACGTCCATTCCCGTTAAGTGTCGGTAAATAGCCTGCTTTACCCTGTTTTGCATATGCTTCGGCAGTCAGGACTTGCTGAAGGGCAACTCTTATATCTATATTATTTTCAAGCCCCTGTTCAATATAATCCTGTAAAAGAGGATCTGTGAACATTTCACTCCAGGAAATAAGTGCCATGTTCAGACTATCCTGTTTAATGGAGTCTGTACGATAAAACTCTTCTCTCACTACTTCTGGCCGTTCATAATCTTTGGCAACAAAGCATGATTGGAGGCTTAAAAGACCTGTGATTGCGAAAATGATCTTATATCTTAGTGCTGATCTCATTTCATTTTTCACTATTTATTTTTCCACTAATTTTCTCCTGAAGCCACTGGAACACTATAAACAGTACAGGTATCACAAATATTCCCAATAGGGTACCTATTAGCAGCCCCCCAGCCGCTCCTGTGCCTATAGAACGGTTACCTTCGGCTCCTACTCCATTAGCCAGCACCAGAGGCATTAGTCCGAATATAAAGGCAAAAGAGGTCATAAGTATTGGTCTTAACCTCACACTGGCTCCTTCAATCGCAGCTTTGGTAATAGGCATACCCTCCCGTCTTCTTTGTCGGGCAAATTCCACAATAAGGATAGCATTTTTCGCCAGAAGCCCAATAAGCATTATAAGTGCAATCTGGAAATAAATATTGTTCTGAAGACCAGCCATCCAGGTACTCAGATAGGCGCCGGATACCCCTATGGGTAAAGAGAATATTACCGAAAACGGTAACAGATAACTCTCATACTGAGCGGCCAGAAGAAAATAAACAAATACAATGCTGAGTATAAAAATAAGACCGGCCTGTCCCGCGGTTGCGATCTCTTCTCGTGTAAGACCTGAAAAAGCAACATCAAAGCCACTTGGCAGTTCCTTTTCTGACACCCTCCTTATGGCATCGATAGTTCCTCCCGAACTGTAACCAGAAGCCGCAGTCCCATTAATCGTTACGGCATTGAAAAGGTTGAACCTGTTAATAGTCTGTGGCCCGTAAATCCGGTTAAGACTCACAAACTGAGAAACCGGTGTCATCTGGCCATCCGTCGTTCTCACGTACATACTATTAAGACTTTCTTTATCAACACGGTTTTCCGGAAGGGCCTGAACGAATACACGGTATTGTTTTCCAAACCGACTGAAGTTCGCAGTATAGAAACCGCCAATATATCCCTGTAGTACCGAAAGAACGTCATTCACGGAAACACCGGCCTCCTTCGCTTTAGGAACATCGATATCTATACGCAGCTGTGGATAATTGGTGCTGAAAGGATTTGAAGCGTAGCCCACTTCAGGTTCCGATATAAGTTTATTGACGAAATTGTTGGAAGTTTCATCCAGCGCTTCAAGTCCATTGGCTCCCCGGTCCAGTAACTGCATTTCAAAACCATCTGCACTACCAAAACCTGGTACGCTGGGTGGAGTAAAGTAGATTATTTTTGCATCGCTGATGGAGGCCGATTTCTCATTAAGTTTCGCAATTATACTATCTATGGAAGTTGCGTCGGTATCCCGTTCTTGCCAGTCCTCCAAAATAATAAAGCCCATTGAATTGGAGCTTCCTGCCCCTGAGAAAAAGTTTCTTCCTGCAATGACGGAGGCTGTACGCACCCCTTCCACATTCTGCATTTGTTCGTAAAGCTCTTGTGTAACCTCAAAAGATCTGTCTAAAGAAGAGCCGGGAGGTAATTCGGCATTTACAAATATAACTCCACGATCTTCGGTTGGTACAAAGCCAGTGGGAACAGATCTGTTGGTCCAGAAAATAGCCAGGCCTGCAATTACCAATATCAACAGGCTTGTCCATTTGTGTTTTGTAAAAAAGCTCAGGGAATGAGTATATTTTCTTCTGGTGGCAGCAAAACCGGCTTCAAAGGCTGTATGAAACCTCTGAAAGAAATTTTTATTTTTATCGGTTTCTTTTTTTGGTTTTAGAAAAACTGCGCAGAGTGCGGGACTCAAAGTAAGTGCGTTTACAGCCGATATCAGGATAGCGATAATTAGAGTTACCCCAAATTGTTCGTAAAAAACACCTGAGGGTCCCTGGATAAAAGTAATGGGAATGAAAACCGCCGCCATTACGAGTGTAATAGATACTATAGCGCCGGCGATCTCGTCCATTGCAGATATGGACGCTTTCTTCGCATTTTGTGCTCCTTCTTCCAGCTTGGTATGAACGGCTTCAACCACTACAATGGCATCATCTACCACTATACCAATTGCAAGTACAAGAGCAAAAAGAGTAAGGAGATTAACAGAATATCCCAGAATATTTAGAAAGAAAAAGGTGCCGATAATTGAAACCGGTACAGCGATCGCTGGGATTAGTGTGGATTTTATATCCTGCAAAAAGATAAATACCACAAGGAATACGAGAATAAAGGCCTCGATAAGAGTGGTTTTAACCTTATTTATGGATGCGGTAAGGAATTTATTCGTGTCATAATTCACGATATATTCTATTCCTTTCGGAAAATCTTTTTCAAGATCGTCCATTTTTTCATAGATCTCCTGAATTACTTCCTGCGCATTAGAGCCGGGAGTTTGAAAAACTCCAAAGTTGAGAGCAGGATAACCTTTGGACCTCGAAAGAGAAGAATAGGATTGTGCGCCAAGTTCCACATCTCCTACATCCTTTACCCTTAAGAACTCCCCATTATCTCTGGCCTTGATTATAATATTTTCATACTGCTCTGAAGTTTTATACCGCCCTTGATATTTTAATACATATTCGAAGGATTCTCCTGCATTTTGCCCCAGAGACCCGGCCGCAGCTTCAAGGCTTTGCTCACCAATGGCATCAATCACATCCCGGGGAATAAGTCCGTAATTTGCCATTTTCGCAGGGTCCAGCCAGACTCTCATCGCGTAATCTTTCCCCCCAAAAACATTTACATTACCTACACCATTAATACGCTGTAGCTCAGGCTTTACATTGATGTTTAGATAGTTCTGGATAAATGTATCATCGTAATCGGGATTGGTGGAGTAAAGCGCAGCATAAAGCAGGGCCGAACTCTGTTGTTTGGTGGTTGTAACACCCGATCTGATAACTTCTGCAGGCAATACCGCATTTGCTCTCGCAACCCGGTTCTGAACGTTTACTGCGGCAATATCTGGATCATAACCCTGTTCAAAAAATACCTGAATACTTGCGCTACCATTGTTGCTGGCACTGGAAGTTATATATTTCATGCCTTCCACGCCGTTGATCTCTTCTTCTATTGGGACTATTACACTTTCCACTATGGTTTCGGCATTGGCACCGGGGTAAGTAGCATTTACCTGAACTGTTGGAGGAGCAATATCGGGATACTGGGTAACAGGCAGCTGGCTAAGTCCCAGTATGCCGAGTATCATAATTATTATGGAAATTACAGTGGAAAGTACAGGTCGTTCTATGAATGTCTTTAGCATACCTTGTTATTTTAAAACGGTATCAAATGAATCAACAATGCTGTCCAGGCTTACCTGCTGAGGTTCAATTTTCATTCCTGGACTTACTTTGTCAGTGCCTTTGGCCAGAATGAATTCCCCTTCCTCAACTCCATCATCTTCGTGAACCACATAAATATTCTGAGTTTCACCCATAATTTCCAGAGCCCTGGAAACAAGCGTATCTGCCACAACCTTAAAAACAAAGGTTTGGCCCTGTCTTTCATAGGTAGACAGACTGGGAACAACAAGAGCATTCTTATAGGTCTTGGGCACTTTTATGGTGCCGCTGCTACCGTTTCGCAGAAGTCCGGTATTTTTAAATTTCGCACGGAAATTAACTGTTCCCGTCTGCTCATCTATATTACCTGATATGCTTTCTATGACTCCTTCTTCTGAGTATTCTTTAGAATTGGCCAGGATAAGTTTCACCTTTGGTAAATTTGAGATCTTTTTCTTCATGCTTCCTCCTTTGGTAGTTTGCATGAAATCAAGAAAGTCTTTTTCATTCATAGAAAAATTCGCGAATACCTCTTCTATGGAGGAAACCTTTGTAAGCGGCATTTGATCCTGTGGGCTTACAAGAGCACCTTTTCGAAAGTTAATCTTGCCCACCACTCCATCAACCGGACTTTTAATATTGGCGTATCCTATATTTGCTGAGATACTATTGTAGTTGCTTTTGGCCTGTTCTAATCTGGCCCTGGCAGTTTCAAGCTGGACCTCACTTATTATGTTCTTTTCTACGAGAGGCTCGAGTTTATTTACTTCTACCTGTGCTGCATTTACATTGGCTTTGGCAGCCCTTGCGTCCTGATTAAGGGATTCAGTTTCCAGTTTAAAGAGGGTTTGTCCCTTTTTTACTTCTGCACCTTCTTCTACGAGCACATCGGTAATATAACCTGAAACTTTTGCTCTCACGCCGCTATTTACGGTGCCTTCAATAAAGGCAGGATAAGAATTATAAGTGGTGATGGTTTTTCTGGGAACTTTTAAAACCGGATAGGAAGGTACCGCTCCCTTGGCTTCCTGATCGCCTGATTTGTCATTTCCGTTGCAGGCCAGAATTATACTTGCCGAGACGCTAAATAATATGAATCTTAAAATTTTCATTTTCTTGGACGAAATATTTAAATGCCAGGTATTTTCGCAATGGCAGATTTTAAATTTTGTTTCTGTGTCTCCGGATAGTCTTTAATTAGTAAACTCCTTATTTTTTCTGATATTTTCGGGATTATGCTTTTGGTTATAGGAGGTAGGCTTTTCTATCAGCTGAAGTTCAGTATTCACCGAACTAAAAAACCGGAAAGATTTTAAAAAAGGAAGATCCCTGGAGCCCGCCTCTGGGATTTTCATCAAAATTTATTCGCCATAAATACCAATTTTCAACTCTCCATTTTTATTCATCGTTGCCCGGTACATTCCGGCAGTATTGAATTCCATAGAAACGTTTCCTTCATGGTCAATGGCGATAATACCACCATCCCCTCCAAGTTCAGGTAATTTTTTCTGGATCACTTCATGAGTGGCATCCTGAAGGCTTAAGCCTTTATATTCCATGATTGCTGAAATATCATAAGCAACAACCCCGCGAATAAAATATTCTCCCCAGCCTGTGCTTGAAACTGCGCAGGTCTTGTTGTTGGCATAAGTTCCCGCGCCGATAATTGGCGAGTCTCCTATCCTGTTATACTTTTTATTTGACATTCCTCCTGTAGACGTTCCGGCAGCAAGATTTCCGTTTTTGTCTAAGGCAGCACAGCCTACAGTTCCAAATTTTTCGTCTTTTATCAAAGGATCGTAGAAGGCAGTCTTATTTCCCGTCTTTTCTCGATCCCGTGCGCGTTCCATGGCCTTAAACCGTCTTTCCGTATAGAAATATTCCGGATCAACTATTTCAAGCCCCTGTTCTTTTGCGAATTGTTCTGCGCCTTTTCCGGAAAGCAGTACGTGGTCTGAATTTACCATTACCTCATACGCCAGGTTTATAGGGTTCTTAACATTGGTAACACCTGCAACAGCTCCGGCATTAAGGGTGGCACCATCCATTATGGATGCATCCAGCTCGTTCTTCCCTTCATTGGTGAAAACCGCCCCTTTGGCTGAGTTGAAAAGGGGACTGTCCTCCATCACGTTGATAGTTCTCTGGACCGCCTCAAGGGCAGTACCGCCATTTGCAAGGATTTCATGTCCTGTTCTAATGGCTTCTTCCAGTTTGGCCTTATATGCCTGCTCCAGGGAATCGCTCATATTCTCTTTCAGAATGGTTCCTGCGCCTCCATGGATCACTATTCCGAAATTTGGAAGGCTATCATTTTCAGTGGTTTCTTCAGATTTGGGATCAACATCTACCGAAGTTTTTGAAGTATTCTCATTACATGAGATAAATAATATCAGGCTAAAAAGCAGGAGTATTTTTTTCATAAAGAATTGATTTGAGCCGAAAGTTAATCAAATTAGCTAGAAAGTTATTAAGCGAATAAATAAGAGGCTTAAAATTATTGTGCGATTATAAGTCTGTGTAAAGCATATTGAGTAATTTTAAGTAAAATACTGATTATGGCAGTCGAAGGACCTTTCAATTTACACAAATGGATAGAACAGAACCGGGAAAGCTTAAAGCCACCGGTAGGAAACCGAAACCTTTATAGGGAATCTGGTGATTATATAGTGATGATCGTAGCCGGTCCGAATGCCCGGAAGGATTATCATTATAATGAAAC
Organism: Christiangramia crocea; assembly: GCF_022410465.1. GTDB lineage: Bacteria > Bacteroidota > Bacteroidia > Flavobacteriales > Flavobacteriaceae > Christiangramia > Christiangramia crocea. The sequence goes on from NZ_JAJSON010000015.1 coordinate 21,725, forward strand.
CGAAGAATTATTTTACCAGCTTGAAGGAAATATCGAGGTTCATATCCAGGAAGACGGAAAAAAGAAAACCATGAAACTTGGGCCCGGGGACATGTATCTGCATCCGGCCAAGATCCCTCACTCACCGGTTAGACACGATGGATCTATCGGTCTGGTAGTCGAGAGGAAAAGACTTAATGAAGAAGGAAAAGACGGATTGATCTGGTATTGTGATAATTGCAATAATAAGCTTCATGAAGTATATTTTCCCCTGCATGATATAGAAACAGATTTTTTAAAACATTTCAGGGATTTCTACAGTAACAAGGACCTGAGAACCTGTAATAAATGTGGTGAGGTGATGGCTGTTGATGAGCGGTTCACAGCAGTCGAGGAATAGCGATTTATTTTTACTATTTTCGCAACAACTACACAAATTAATCGATAAAAATGCAATTTAATGAGCAAAATAGCTGAAGAATTCGGGATTAAACAAGCCCTGAAAGATTTAGGTTTAAGTGATATTAATAATGGTACCTCAACCGGAGAAGACTGGTTTGGTGATGGTGACATTATAGAGTCCTATTCGCCAGTTGATGGTGCATTGATTGGAAAAGTAAAGGCCACGACAAAGGAAGATTATGAAAAGGTGATCACTACAGCCGAGAAGGGTTTTAAAGAGTGGAGAACCTGGCCTGCCCCGCAAAGAGGTGAAGTGGTTCGTCAGTTTAATGATGAGCTACGCAGGCTAAAGAAACCTTTAGGAAAACTGGTTTCTTATGAAATGGGTAAATCTTATCAGGAAGGTCTTGGTGAGGTTCAGGAAATGATAGATATCTGTGATTTTGCAGTAGGTCTATCAAGACAGCTGCATGGACTCACCATGCATAGTGAACGTCCCGGACATAGAATGTATGAACAGTACCATCCTCTTGGAGTTGTGGGAATTATTTCAGCCTTCAATTTTCCTGTGGCGGTATGGTCGTGGAATACAGCTTTAGCCTGGGTTTGTGGAGATGCCTGTATCTGGAAAGGTTCAGAAAAAACACCTCTTACTTCAGTAGCGTGCCAGAACATCGCGGCAAGAGTATTTGCCGAAAACAATGTTCCTGCAGGAATATCTTCTTTGATCACCGGAGATTACAGGGTGGGTGAAATGATGACTACAGACGATCGTGTACCTCTTATTTCCGCAACGGGATCTATAAGAATGGGTAAAATAGTAGCGCAGGCTGTTGCTGCACGTCTTGGAAAATCCCTTCTTGAATTAGGAGGTAACAATGCCATCATTGTCACACCGGATGCCAATATCAAGAATACAGTGATAGGAGCTGTGTTCGGTGCGGTAGGAACATGTGGACAGCGTTGTACTTCCACCAGAAGACTTATCGTTCACGAAGATATATATGATAAGGTTAAAGACGCTATTGTAAACGCATATAAACAGATTAGAATAGGCAATCCGTTGGACGAAAATAACCATGTTGGTCCACTAATCGATAAGGACGCTGTGAAGAATTATCAGGCTGCCCTGGATAAAGTGGTGGAAGAAGGCGGAAAAATACTTGTTGAAGGTGGCGTACTTGAGGGTGAAGGTTACGAAAGCGGATGCTATGTTAAACCGGCCATAGCTGAGGCAGAGAATCACTTTGAGATCGTGCAGCATGAGACATTCGCACCCGTACTTTATATCATGAAATATTCGGGAGATGTGAGTAATGCTCTTAAGCTTCAGAATGGAGTTAAACAGGGTCTTTCTTCGGCGATCATGACAAATAATTTGAGGGAGGCTGAAAGGTTCCTTTCTGCGGAAGGTTCAGATTGCGGGATCGCCAATGTGAATATTGGTACTTCCGGCGCTGAAATTGGTGGTGCATTTGGTGGTGAGAAAGAAACCGGTGGAGGAAGGGAATCAGGATCTGATGCCTGGAAAATCTATATGAGAAGACAAACCAATACTATAAACTATACAACTGAGCTGCCTCTTGCGCAGGGAATCAAGTTCGATCTGTAGTTTAATTAATTATAAGTTTAATATAAACCCGCTTTATCTCTAAAGCGGGTTTTTTGTATTCTTCTATTTACTTTATCGAAAGGATTTCCGGCAACGATGTTAAATATGTTCATGCCTTATAAGGCTAATAAAATGGCAGAAATTTTGAGTGAAACAATCGGTCCTTCATAGTTAAATTACTTATAAACCACAGGTGTTTTTTGTCTCAGATTACGATATTCTGTACTTTGGGACTTCATTAATTTAAAGGTTTTATGAGTAAATTTTCTAAGGAAGAAGTGAAAGAAGCTCATTCAAGAAGAGCGGAGGCATTTGAGAAAGAGGATATTGGGAAAGTGATCGAAGAGGAGCAAGAGATCCTTGATAAATTTGAAAATAAGGGAAAATTGAAAAGGTATCTGGATGATGCGATGATTCTTTTTTCGCTTATAAAAGATTATGCAAGTGGAGTCTATCGTGAAATCCCGTTTAATATTATAGCGGCAGCTGGAGCTGCCTTATTGTATGTTTTGTCACCCATTGATCTTATTCCGGATTTTATTCCGGTAATAGGTTATTTAGATGATGCCGCGGTAATTGCGTTTTGTTTGAATCTCATGGAAAAGGACCTTGCTGCCTACAAAGTCTGGAAAGGAAAAAGAACTCCGGTTTCTTCCTGAAAAGCTAAAATATAGGATAAAAAAACCGCTTCATTGGAAGCGGTTTTTTTATTTATGGTCACTAGATCACTAGATCATGCCGTTGGCCTCAACCCATTTGAATTTATGAGGGTCCTGAGGAATGGCAATTCTTTCTGCGATTCTTGACATTCTATCAGGAAGAGCCATTAAATAATCCCTGGCTTTTTCGGCTTCGTCAGTAAGCGATCTCATTTTATCTATTTCCCAGTAGGCATTAAGCTTTTTCAGGATATCTATATAATCATAGGTGGTATAGACTCCCAGTCTTTGTGCGGCATTTGAGAAGTTTTCAAAAGCTTCTGCGATTCCCTGCCCTGATTCCCTGATGAACTGGGCCGGCATTACGATCTTTTTCTTCATCATATCCTGAAAGGCCAGCATCATCTCACTAGGATCATGTTCAAAGATGGTCTTTACAAATTCCCTGTAGGCCATGTAATGTCTCATCTCGTCGCCGGCAATAATATTACACATCTTCCCGAGCATCTTATTTCCTTTTTTCTTGGCCAGCTGTCCCACCCTTTTATGGGAAATATTGGTTGCCAGTTCCTGGAAACTTGTGTAAACAAAGTTTCGGTAAGGATCTCTTCCTGTTCCGATATCAAAACCATCATTGATCAAATACTGAGTGGTCTTTTCAATTTCTTTCATGTTCACTCTGCCCGAAAGGTAGAGGTACTTATTCAGTGTATCACCGTGACGGTTCTCTTCCCCGGTCCAGTGACGCACCCATTTCGCCCATGCATTATGATTTCCTTTGGATTTGCCGTGCTGCTCCACTCCTTCCATGTCCATAAGCCAGGATTCGTAAGTAGGCAGTGCTTCTTCGGTTACCATATCTGCCACAAGTACCACCCAGAAATCATAGCCAAGCTCCTTAGCCTCTTCCCTAATTTGGTGCACCTGTTCAAAACCTTCTTCACCCTGTAAATTGGGCAAAAGATCTGTAGGTTGCCAAATCTCTTCAACAGGAATAAGATATTCATCTATAAACCCCTGAACAGATTTTTCAACTGTTTGCATCACCTCTAAACGTATATTGTCTAATGCCATTCTTTAATTTTTATTAAGCTATTTCAATAGCTTTACTTATTCTATACCGCAATAAACACGCGGTTTTTTATAATTCCAAACCATCTGGTGATTTTAAAACCGGAATAGATTGAACTTCAAATATATGAATATGATTTTAGAGCAAATAATAAAAAAAGCCTAATTTCTACCCTGTTCATCGGGATAAAAAGTATGCACGGGATCACTTTGATAAACCTCTTTGGTCTCCACATCAATTGCCGAAATAGGACCTTTAAAAGCAGCTCCGGTATCCACATTCCAGATATTGGCCTTATTGTATGGCCTTGTTTTTCCTATTCGGGTTACAGGCGTGTGGCCTATATATATCTCCGAAAAATGTTTCAGTCGTCTTGGGTAATATGAATCTTCCGGTTCAAGCCCTTCATCCATAGACAGGACCATTTCCCAAAGCGTTCTGTCCCAATAGAAGCCTGTTTCATAATATTCATAGTCGGGTCCGTGAAGATTGGTAAAACCAGCATGGACAAACAATCTTTCCTTATCATCCTTATAGAAATTGAACATATCTCTAAAAAACCGGACATGTTCTTCCTTTTCTTCTTTTGTAAAATTACGGTAAGCGTCAATGCTGGACTGCCCGCCATGTTCCAGCCATTTCTGGTTCATTTCCCCGTTTTCCAGCCATTTATGTGCCAGATCATCGTGATTCCCCCTAATAAAAATACAGGAATTCTGTCTCGCCAGGCTTATAAGATAGGTAACGGTATTGGCCGAATCACTCCACCCATCCACATAATCTCCAAGGAAGATCAGTTTGTCATCTGGAGTAAGGTCTATGCGTTCCAACAACTGGATCAATGCCTTAAGCCCACCGTGCAAATCGCCAATTACTAGTTTTCTGGGCATATTAATTATATTTCACCTTTCTTAAAATTCGCATACTTTCTTTATAGGACTGGTAAATTTCCTGATTATAAGCCTTAAGATAAGGTTTGGCTTCCTCGAGTTTGGTTAAAGCTTCTTTAAAATTATTCAAATAACATAATAAATAAGTAGACGGAAGGTTTTTCAGGTCTTTTTTCTGACCGGGAGTTAACTCATAGCCTTTTTCCAATTTCTGAATAAGAGTCTTGTTGGTGTTATAGATATGATAAAGGGTTCTTTTATCGAACCTGGGAGGCTCAAACAACAATTTACTGTCTATATCATAACTCCCATTATCCCTGAATCTTATCATCACTTCTTCAAGTGGATAGTATTTGAACTGATCATGTAATCCCAGGTGGACATACTCTATGATCCTGAAAAAATCTTTGTCCAGGCTAATACTTACTTCATCAAGATCTGAATAGAACAATTTTACCTGCTCATTGATAAGTTCGATATCAACACGGGAAAAATAACTTTCATTCTTCATTTTTTTCTCCTTTCCGGCCCAGCATACCACGAAATATTCTTTAAAAACCTTATAGGTGGGATTGTAATCCCTTCTTTTTTTCATAAAATCGAAGACACCATCCAGTGTATATTCAATATTATTATGAGAGTGGTTCTCTATGGAAGCCACCTGCGAGGAGTTCACGTCTTTTATTTCGATGTCAAAGACCTTAGGCATGCTGATGCTTCCGTCTCTAAGAAACACAGAGCCGCCGTAATACTTCCAGATATTCTTTCTGAAAGAACATATTTTTCCATGGTTAGGCCTGATGGTGACCAAACCTACCACGAGATTGTCCGGGAGATGGGGGAAAGGAATGTTCTCATAGGAGATAATAGGAGGATTTGTTAGATAGGCATTCACCAGGTTCTGGATCTTACTATCATCAAAAAAATCGATACCTACAATTTTGCTATCCTCATCTTCAACGCCTATCACTATGTAGGAGTTATTCTCAGGATTTGAATTGGAAAGGGCGCATATATGTTTAAGAAATTTAGCCTTGCCTTCTTTTTCGCCAATATTGAGCTGCCGCTTTTTGTCATAAAAGCTGTTCTCATCATTATGTGCTAGCAAATTCTTAATAAGAAGGCGTTTGTTGATCATTGCTGAATATGTATTAAGCTCAGAGCTTTAAGCTTTTTTATCTACAATAGTACTTGTGGCCTGCGCGGTAGGCATTACTGTAAGATCTGCAATATTCACATGATAAGGTCTGGTAACCACAAAATGAATGATATCGGCAATATCCTCAGGCTGCAGCGCTTTGAATCCCTGGTATACTTTTTCAGCCTTTTCAGAATCGCCTTTAAATCTAACATCGCTGAATTCGGTTTGTACCAGGCCAGGGTTAATAGCGCCTACCCGTATTCCATTCCCATTAAGATCTATTCGCATCCCCTGGTTTATTGCATCTACCGCATGTTTGCTGGCGCAATACACATTCCCATTAGGATAGACCTCTTTTCCGGCAGTAGAACCAATATTGATAATATGGCCGGATTGTCTTTCCATCATCCCCGGAATTATGGCCTTGCTAACATATAACAAACCTTTTACGTTGATATCCAGCATGGCTTCCCAGTCTTCGATGCTTCCTGATTGAATAGGGTCCAGGCCATGTGCATTGCCAGCATTGTTTACCAGGATATCGATGTTTCTGAATTCCTCAGGTAATGATTCAATATTGTGGAAAACATCCTCCTTTTTCCTCACATCAAAACTGAGGATTTGCACCTCAGTTTTCATACTTAATTCTTTTTTTAGTTTTTCAAGACGCTCTTTTCTACGTCCGCAAAGAATAAGTTTAATTCCTTCGCTGGCGAATCTTTTTGCTGTAGATCTACCAATCCCACTGGTAGCACCGGTTATCAGGGCAGTTTTCATGTTTCTAATTTTTATTTCTAAGGTAATAAAGTATTGCTTAGCATGCTTCCACTTTTTATTAAAGCATGGTTAAGCTCCGTTAAATTTCGTTAAATAAGGTAAGCCAAACAAAATCTAGCACAAAGCTTGCCGTTATCCTGCCAAAACCAATAATGTCTACTTATGAAATATTTGAAAAGTCTTACTTTAAAAAGCTTAATGATCGCTACCCTGGTATCCTTTGGATTAATTAGTTGTAGCGAAGATGATTCCAGTACAAACAATGGGGAAGGAACAGCAAACCTGACTGTTAGAATGACCGACGCTCCAGGTGATTACGATGCAGTTCTTGTGGATGTTCAGGATGTTGAGATACATGTTGAAACTGAAGCTGAGGGAGAACTTGAAGGTGATGAAGATGGTGATGGCTGGATTAGCGTTGGTGACGTGGAAACCGGTGTATATGACCTTCTCGAACTTACTGGAGGAGTTTCCCAGTTGCTTGCAGACACTGAGGTGCCGGCAGGTTTTGTTAGTCAGATGAGACTGGTTCTTGGATCTGAAAACAGTGTGGTGATAGATGGGGAGAGCAAACCTCTTAACACTCCAAGTGCACAGCAATCCGGATTAAAACTGCAGATAAATCAGGAGTTTATAGCAGGCGAGAACTACGCCTTCCTGCTTGATTTTGATGTTGACAAATCTGTGGTAACTACAGGTAATGGAAGTTATAACCTAAAACCTGTAATTAGAGTTAGTGCTGAGGCAGATGCAGGAATGGTAGTTGGTAAAGTTATAATTCCTGAAACTATAGAAATCGATGTTCAGAGTTTGGCCGTACTTACTAATGGAAGTATTACCGTGTCAGCTTATACTAATGATGAAGGGGAATTTGCTCTGAAAGGTGTACCGGCCGGAACATATACTCTTACTATAACTCCACAGAGCGATGTTGATTTAGATGTCCATACAAATACTGAGGTTGAAGTTAGACCAAATGAAACTACAGATTTGGGAGAGATCGAATTGTAATAGATCTTCTAAAAAAATATTCTTGAGAAGGCAGTACATTGGTACTGCCTTTTTTTATTTTTAACTTTATTTTAACAACTCAAAATCCAATAAATTTTCAATTTGCGGCGCTTACTTCAAGTGCGTATATTCACGACATCAAAATCTGAAAATCATGATGGAAAACGATTCATCTGTTGATATTGCCAGTATTAACGAGAAAATTGAGAAAGAAAGTGCTTTTGTAGACCTGCTCACCCGTGAAATGAACAAGGTGATCGTTGGTCAAAAGCACATGGTAGAACGTTTACTAATAGGTCTTTTGGGCCAGGGCCACATCCTGCTTGAAGGGGTGCCCGGTCTGGCCAAGACCCTTGCGATCAATACACTTGCGCAGGCAGTTCATGGAAGTTTTAGCAGGATACAGTTCACACCCGACCTTTTACCTGCAGATGTTATAGGTACCCTTATCTATAATATGAAGGTGAGTGATTTCAGTATCAAAAAAGGACCCATCTTCGCCAATTTCGTACTCGCCGATGAGATCAACCGTGCCCCGGCAAAAGTACAATCAGCCCTGCTGGAAGCTATGCAAGAAAAGCAGGTGACCATTGGGGATGAGACATTCAAGCTGGATAAACCATTTTTAGTGATGGCAACCCAGAACCCGGTAGAACAGGAAGGAACCTATCCTCTACCTGAAGCTCAGGTGGACCGTTTTATGCTCAAAACAGTAATAAAATATCCTCAGATGGCCGAAGAGCAGCTCATTATAAGGGCGAATCTGAAAGACGGTTTTGAAAAAGTAAACCCGGTGGTAGATCTCGAACAGATACTTAGGGCGCAGGGTGCAGTTAGAGAGGTATATATGGACGAGAAAATTGAAAAATATATCCTTGATATTGTATTCGCTACACGTACTCCGGAAAAATATAATCTTGAAGATATCAAGCCTTTGATAAGTTTTGGAGCTTCTCCAAGGGGTAGTATTAACCTGGCAATAGCATCAAAATGTTATGCCTTTATCAAACGTCGCGGTTATGTGGTGCCGGAAGACGTACGCGCCGTGGTACACGATGTTCTTCGTCACAGGATAGGGATCACTTATGAAGCCGAAGCTGAAAACATCACTTCTGAAGATCTTGTAAATAAGATCGTGAACGAGATTGAAGTACCCTAGAAAAAGTTAGCGGTAGACAGTCGCAGTGCATAAAAAAACTATAAACTGCTACTGAAAACTGCGCACTGAAATTATGGATACAAAGGAACTCCTTAAAAAAGTACGAAAAATCGAAATCAAGACCCGCAGACTGAGCGATCACGTCTTTGGCGGGGAGTATCATTCTACTTTTAAGGGAAGAGGGATGACCTTTAGTGAGGTTAGGGCATATCAGTTTGGAGATGATGTAAGAAGTATTGACTGGAATGTCACGGCACGTTATAATGAACCTTTTGTAAAGGTTTTTGAGGAAGAAAGGGAGCTTACCATGATGCTCGTGGTGGATATTTCAGGTTCTGAAATGTTTGGTACACAGCAGCAGTTCAAAAAGGATGTGATTACAGAGATAGCCGCTACGCTGGCTTTTTCAGCTACTAATAATAATGATAAAATAGGCCTGCTGTTATTTACAGATCGAATCGAACTTTATATTCCGCCAAAAAAGGGTAGGTTTCATGTCCTTCGAATCATTCGGGAGCTCCTGGAATTCAAACCTGAAGGCAAAAATACTGATATTGCCGGTGCCCTGAAATATCTATCCAATGTGATGAAAAAGAAAGCTATTGTCTTTCTGCTTTCAGATTTTATGGCTGATGATTATCAGCATACACTTAAAATAGTTGCTGGGAAACATGATGTTACGGGTATTAGGGTCTTTGATAGGATGGAAGAGAGAATTCCCAATCTGGGTCTGGTACAAATGTTGGACGAGGAAACAGGCGAATATGTGAATGTGAATACTGGCTCAAAATCGGTTCGTCGTGCATATTCAAAATATTATCAGGAGCGGCTTGATTACTTCCATCAAAGCTTTTCCCTGAGCGGTGCCGGAATAATTAATAACCGTACCGATGAAAGTTATGTGAAAAAATTACTGGGCTATTTTAAAAGAAGGGCTTAAATCAAAATGCAAGGAAAGTTTAAGAATACATATTTCAATTTTCATATCTCAGGTTGCCTGGGATTTCTGTTTTTTATAGGCTTATTCCTGGCGTCAACAAATGTTGAGGCTCAGTCACAGGTTTCAGCCTCGGTAGATTCCACGACCATCAAAATAGGGGAACAGATAAAATATAGCATTGAGGTGGAGACCGCCCCCGAAGATCTGGTTGTATTTCCTGAAGGGGAGACCTTTTCTCCTTTGGAACTTGTGGAATCTCTGGAAATTGATACCGTTCGCGAAAATGGTGGCTACCGACTTTTAAAAGAATATTTTCTTACCCAGTTCGATTCCGGTCGGTACGTGATTCCCGGGCAGGAAGTATTGATCGAAAGCAATTCTTTCTTTACCGATTCCATAGCGATAGAGGTAAATGATGTTGTGGTAGATACCACCAAACAGAAGCTCTATCCTATAAAACCATCGGTAGAAGTGCCACCAGGATTTAATATTCCAGACTGGATCTGGTGGCTGCTGGCAATTTTTATAGTAGCCGGACTTGTTGCCTATCTAATTATTAGGAAAAAGAGAAAAGCTGATGCAGAGCCTGAACTTCCGCCTTATGAAGAAGCCATGGCCGAGTTGGAAAAACTCGATAAATCACAGCTGCTTGAAAAAAGGGAGATCAAAGAATATTATTCTCAACTGAGCTTTGCAGCGCGTAAATACCTGGACAGGAAGATCTACGATCATGGTCTGGAAATGACGACCAACGAGCTTATTCTTTATCTGAAGGAACAAAAGCAGCAGGGAAAACTTCAATTGAACGAGGAGACCATTATGGACTTTAAACGTATTTTAGAGCGTGCCGACCTTGCAAAGTTTGCAAGATCAAAGCCAGATGTGATCACCGCAAAAGAAGATCGTTCAAAAACCCAGCATATAATAGATGATCTAAGAGCCTCTGTTCCCGAACCATCAGAAGAAGAACTACTTCATGATGAGGCATTTTTAAAAGAACAGGCAAGAAAGAGAAAGAAACGCCGTATTGTCCTGGGAGTGCTTATTGGGGTTGCTATTATTATAATTGGCGTTTCTGCGCTGATCGCTACCAAAGGATATACCTATGTGAAGGATACTTACCTGGGGCATCCAACCAAGGAATTGCTGGAAGGTGAATGGATAAGAAGTGAGTATGGATATCCGCCGGTATCGGTTACCACTCCCCAGGTGCTGGTTCGTGGTGAGATTGAAATGCCGCAGGATGTCCGGGAAATGATGGTGGGATCGGAAACATTCATTTATGGCAGTCTGCTAAGTAATTTCTATACTACCTTAAGCACCATTAAATTCAAGGGTGAGGTGAATTTTGATCTCGAGAAGGCCGTTGATGGAATTTATACGAATCTGGAGAATCAGGGAGCACGAAATATAATAATGAAGCAGGAAGAATTTACTACGTTGAGTGGAGCGAAAGGCTTAAAGGTCTTTGGAACTCTACAAGTGGAAAATCCTGTAAATGGCGAATCCATCCCTAATGAATATGTGATACTGAATTTTGCTGAAAGCGGAGGTTTTGAACAGGTCATGGTCATTTTTAATGAAAATGATCAGTATGCGAAAGAGATCTCTGAACGCATCATAAACTCAGTGGAAATAACTAATTTGAACGAATAATGTTTGCTAATTTCACATTTGAAAACCCGGAGTTCTTCTGGTTGTTCTTACTCCTTCCCCTGGCGGCAGCCTGGTATATATGGAAGCGAAATAAGCAAACGGCTGAACTTAAGATATCCAGTACTAAAGGTTTCAAGGTGAAATCGGGACTTCTATCGAAATTGAGGCCGGTTCTTTTCGTTCTAAGGTTGCTCGTACTTGCGCTCATCATTATGGCAATGGCCAGGCCAAGGACCGTTGATGTATCAACCCAGACCAGCAGTACTCAGGGAATAGATATTGTCATGGCCATTGACGTTTCAGCGAGCATGCTTGCCCGGGACCTTCAGCCAAACCGCCTAGATGCCTTAAAAGCTGTAGCCGAGGAATTTGTCAGAGACAGGCCGGGAGACAGGATAGGCCTTGTTGTTTACGCCGGTGAAAGCTTTACCAAAACCCCAATTACGAGTGATAAATCTATCGTTTTGGATGCTCTGGAAGATATAGAGTATAATGATGTACTGGAAAACGGTACGGCCATTGGGTCCGGGCTGGCTACAGCAGTTAACCGGCTAAAGGATAGTGAAGCTGAAAGTAAGGTGATCATCCTGTTAACCGATGGGGTGAATAATTCCGGGTTCATTGATCCTAACACAGCCAGTGAACTTGCGGTAGAATTTGGGATCAAGGTTTATACGATAGGGGTTGGAAGTAACGGTACTGCCCTTTCTCCAGTTGCTATTCTGCCTAACGGTAGGTTTCAGTTTGGAAATGTGCAGGTAGAGATCGATGAAGATCTGTTGAAGGAGATAGCCTCATCCACAGGAGGGAAATATTTCAGGGCAACCGATAATGAAAAATTGCAGGAGATATATGCTGAGATAGACTCCCTTGAAAAAACGGAAATAGAGGAATTCCGTTATTATAATTACGATGAGAAATACCGACCTTTAGTGCTTTTAGCCGGAGGGTTACTTTTACTGGAAGTCTTGTTAAGGCTCACTTTATTCAGAAGTTTTATATAAATGTTTGTACTGGAAGAAAAAATATGGTTTTGGTTATTGCTGGCAATCCCGGTGATCATTCTGTTTTTTCTGTTTCTGATCTTCTGGCAGAGCAGGACCAGAAAAAAATTCGCGGATTCTTCGTTACTGAAATTTCTCGCTCCTAACCGTTCCCGCTCCAAACCGATCATAAAACTTATTTTAATTCTCCTTGGTATAAGCAGTCTTGTGATCGCTCTGGTAAACCCTAAGATGGGCACCAAGCTGGAGACGGTTAAAAGGGAGGGCGTGGATATTGTTTTCGCGATAGATGTGTCTAAAAGTATGGATGCGGAAGACATTGCTCCCAGCAGACTGGAAAAGTCCAAACAGCTGGTAAGCCAGATCCTGAATACTTTGGGAAGCGACCGCGTGGGAATCATAGCTTATGCGGGTGGTGCATTTCCTCAGTTGCCCATTACCACAGATTATTCAGCCGCCAGAATGTTCCTTCAGGCCCTGAATACCGATATGATCTCTTCTCAGGGTACCGCTATTAGTGATGCTATAGAACTGGCTACTACCTATTATGATGACGAGCAGCAGACCAATCGTGTATTGTTTATCATTAGTGACGGGGAAGATCATGAGGGAAATGTGGAAGAAATCTCAATGCAGGCTGCAGAAATGGGAATTAGGATATATACTATAGGTGTTGGTACCGAAAAAGGTGGTCCTATTCCAATCAAGAGAAATGGAGTTATCCAGAACTATAAAAAAGACAATCAGGGTGAAACCGTAATAACCAAGCTGAATCCTGGTACCCTTCAGGAAATTGCAAATTCGGCTGATGGAAGTTATATTGAAGGGAATGTGACCAGTGAGGTGACTGACAGGGTGACAGAAGAATTGCAGAATATCGAAAAGACTGAATTTGAAGCAAAACAGTTTGCCGACTTCAAATCTCATTTTCAATGGTTCCTTGGAGTGGCTTTGGCATTATTATTTCTTGATATTTTTGTACTTGAACGCAGTACGGCCTGGTTAAGAAGGCTTAATCTCTTTAATGAACGCAGGAAGAAAGGCGAAAAAGATGATGCAGAGTAAGACTAAATATTTAATATTAACGGGATTTTTCATCCTGTTTGGGCTATCCATGAATGCCCAGGAAAATCTAAAAAAACAGCAACGGGAGTCTAACGAATTTATTGCGGAAGCCCAGGATGCCTTATCAGAAAATAATTTTGCCAGTGCCGAGGCTTCCTATAGAAAAGCAATTTCAAAAGACCCTTCCAATATCAATGCAAAGTACAATATGGGAAATTTGTACTACGGAAAGGAGAAATCTGTAAATGCCGAACACAGATTAAAAGAAGCTGCTGAAATTGCTGCAACCAAGGAAGAAAAACATCGTATATATCATAACTTGGGAAATTCTTATATGCAGCAGGAGAAATATCAGGAGGCTGTAGATGCCTATAAAGATGCGCTGCGCAATGATCCTACTGATGAGGAGACTAGGTATAATCTTGCCTTAGCTAAGAAAAAACTGGAAAAAGAAGGACAGGGTCAGGATGAGAACCAGGACGAGAATAGCAAGGACGATCAGAACGAAGATCAGAATCAGGATCAGCAGCAAAAAGATCAGAATAAGGATGGTGAAGGAGGAGATGACCAGAATCAGGATCAAAAGCCTAATGATGAAGGCGAGAATGAGAAGGATAAGAAAGAAGGCGATGAAAACGAAGACAAACAAAAAGATAAAGGAGACGAGCAGCAAAAGGATCAGGGAGAAGGCGATAAAGAAAAGCAGCAACAACAAAGACCTGCTCAGGGACAGCTTTCACCGCAGCAGATAAAAAGTCTGTTAGAAGCTATGAATAACGAGGAGAAAAAGGTTCAGGACAAAATAAATGCGGAAAAAGCCAAGGGTGTAAAAGTAAAATCTGAAAAGGACTGGTAACATTCCGGTCTATTGTTCGACAAAAAAGATTGACTGTATAGGAGGAAAAAGATGAAATTGAAGTATTTGATTTTAGGTTTTTTATTGTTCACAGCCGGCCTTGTACAGGCCCAGGTTAGGTTTGAGGCCAAAGTGAGCAGGGAAAAGCTGGGAATTAATGAACGGCTTAGGGTTGATTTCGAAATGAATGAGGACGGTGATAACTTTAAACCGCCATCTTTCGACGGATTTACCGTTGTGGGTGGGCCTAACCAGAAAATTAGCACCAGTATCCTTAACGGGAAGATGGAATATTCCAAAACTTATAGTTTTTATCTTCAGCCTAAATCAAGAGGGAATCTTACCATAGGTCAGGCCGAGATCGTGATAGATGACAAGACCTATAAGACCTCGCCTCTGACGGTAGAGATCACGGCAGCTGTAGATAAACCCACCGATGGCGACAATACCGAACTTATTGCCGAAGATAATCTGCATCTGGTGGCAGAAGTTTCCAAGAATAATCCTTATTTAAACGAAGCAATAACCATTGTATACAAACTGTATGTGAGTCCGCGGGTGAGTGTAAGCAACTGGAGAGAGCTGGATAGCCCAAAGTACAATGATTTCTGGAGTCAGAGTATAGATATTCAGCAGCTAAGAGTTGAGAACGGGGAATACCAAGGGGAACCATACCGCTATGTTATTTTAAGAAAGACGATTCTCTATCCTCAGAAAACCGGAGAACTGAATATCGAACCTTTAACTCTTTCAATCGCTGTAGATGTGCCTAGTGAAAGAAGGGATATTTTTGGTAGTCGTATATACAAAACCGTTAATAAGACTGTCGCAGCCGATAATAAAAAAATTAATGTAAAATCTTTGCCCGATGGTAAACCTGCGAACTTTACCGGGGCGGTAGGGAAATTCGATTTCAATGTCACTGCCAGCAAGAATGAACTGAATGCCGGGGAAAGTCTGCAGGCAAAAGTGGAGGTTCGTGGTAACGGAAACCTAAAATTATTCGACCTTCCAGCTCTTTCGGCTCCTTCCTCTCTGGAAATGTACGATCCTGAAAGAAGGGAGAATGTGAATACCAACCTGAACGGGATGCAGGGTAGTATTTCTGAAACCTATACCATAGTACCCACCCGTAAGGGGAAATATCCGATTCCGGCACTTTCGTTTTCCTACTTTGACCCTTCAACAGAGACCTATAAAACGACCAGTTCTGAAGAGATACTTGTCAACGTAGATAGAGGGCCGCTTGCTGGAAATGAACCCTCGGGAATTTCCGGAGTTAATAAACAAAAGCTTGCTCTATCTGGCGATCAGTTCCGTTTCATAAAACTGGATACGAATCTCAGACCTATAAATAGTGATAGCTTTCTGGGGTCTGCGGGTTTCTGGAGCGCGCTTATCCTGCCACTGGCCGCTATACCTTTATTCATCCTTTTCGGAAAGAAACGAGAAGAAAGAGCAAGAGATGTAAAAGGAAACAGAATTAGAAAAGCCGATAAACTAGCCAGAAAATATCTTTCGGAAGCCAAAAGAAATCTTGGTGACCAAAAGGAATTTTATCTGGCCCTTGAGCGATCCATGCATAATTACCTGAAGGCGAAACTGCGAATTCAGACAAGTGAGATGAGTAAGGAAAGGATAGAAGCCTTGCTTATCGAAAGATCGGTAGACCAGCAGACCACCGCCGATTTTATCTCTTTGCTGGAAAGCTGTGAGTTTGCCAGATATACACCGGCTTCTTCAGACGCTATGCAGCATGATTACGAAAAGGCAGTAAATGTAATTTCAACTCTGGATAAACAATTATAGTGATGAAAAAGTTGATCTTATTAAGTTTTTTACTATTAAGTGTCGCAGGGATTTCGCAGACGGAAGGCCTTTTCGAAGAGGCAAATTCAGCCTATCAACAAGGGGATTATGAGGAGGCTGTTTCAAAATATGAGGAGATCCTTGATAACGGGCAAACCTCGGCAGAGGTATATTATAACCTTGGCAATGCATATTACAAGCTTAACAAGGTTGCCCAGAGTATATTTTATTATGAAAAAGCACTACAGCTGAAACCCGCCGATGAGGATATTCAGAATAATATCGAGTTTGCCCGGAATATGACCATAGATGATATTGAAGAAGTGGAGCAAACGGGAATAAGCCACTGGATAAATGGTCTTATTTCTATTTTTGGTTTTTCTACCTGGGCGATCCTGGGAATTTCCTTTTCGGTATTGTTTGTTATCCTGTTCCTGCTTTATTATTTTTCTCACCGGCCACTTTATAAGCGAATTCATTTTGGCGCCTCAATGGCCAGTATTATTTTATGTATCCTATCTGTGATTTTTTCCTTCCAGCAGCGGTCCTATATTGAAAATAATCAATATGCTATAATTTTCAGTGAAGAAGCTGAAGTAAGGGATGAGCCGAACCTTCGGGGAGAAAGCAGTTTTGAATTACATGAGGGGACTAAGGCTCGGGTACTTGAAGACTACCAGGAATGGTCCCGTATTGAACTTGCAAATGGTGCACAGGGATGGATAAAAACCAATGATCTTCGAAAGCTATAGGAAAAATTGATATGGTTTTAACAATTTAGTATGGTTTTCTATTGCTGATTCTTTAAAAATTCCTCTATTTTTGCCGCCGTGAAGTTATTCTCATACATATTAGCTTTTATATTTATCATTTTCCTGTTTACGCCAACTGTGGTGTCTTTGATCGACAGGAATGTGGATATCTCTATTGCTTATAATGTGAATGAGGAAGAGAGTTCTTCAAAGAACCAGATCACTTTTGAATATAATATTGAAGAAATGGATTCCAACTATAAAAGCATCCATTTTCTTCAAACCAGGAAAACTGATGGTCATTACTACAAAGAGAATGGTTATAAGGTTTTTTTGTCCATTTCTTCTCCACCTCCTAAACACGCATAATACGCCTAGTTTTTGATTACGATGTAATCGCCTGGCCATCTGTTATTCAATGGATTGGCTATTCATTATTTTTTAAAAAATCTAATCGCAGGTAATAAAGATAATACCTGTGAAATCAATACTGTATTATGTTCAAACAACTTAATAAAGATTTCCCGGCAAGTATTGTCGTGTTTTTTGTGGCCATTCCGTTATGTTTAGGGATTGCCTTAGCCAGTGGAGCACCGCTTTTTTCCGGATTAATCGCCGGAATTATTGGAGGTATCGTTGTAGGCGCAATTAGTGGCTCTAGTGTAGGTGTTAGTGGTCCTGCTGCCGGACTAGCCGCGATTGTACTTGCAGCCATTTCGAATATTGGCTATGAAAACCTTTTATTAGCAGTGGTTATCGGGGGAATTCTCCAGATAATATTCGGTCTTCTTAAAGCTGGAATTATTGGTTATTATTTTCCAAACTCTGTGATCAAAGGAATGCTAACAGGTATTGGGATCATCATTATCCTAAAACAAATTCCTCACTTCTTCGGATATGATAACGCTCCACAAGGTGACTGGGCTTTTTTCCAGGTAGATGGGGAAAATACCTTTTCAGAAATATTTAATATGCTGAATAATGTGAGCCCGGGGGCAACCATTATCGCAATTATAGGGATGACAATTCTTGTGTTATGGGAAGCAGTACTTTCTAAAAAAGGCAAATTTTTCAAATTGGTACAGGGGCCTTTAGTTGCCGTTGTAGCTGGTATCGTATATTATCTTGTAACCAAAGATTCAGAAACTTTCGCGATCTCAGCAGATCATCTTGTGAATGTGCCTGTACCGGATAGTTTTGACTCATTTGTTGGCCAGTTCACTCTGCCTTCCTTTGAAATGATAGGCACCATGGAGATATGGGTCGTTGGTTTCACGATAGCCCTGGTTGCCAGTCTGGAAACCCTTCTTTGTGTTGAAGCGACAGATAAGCTGGATCCTCATAGAAGAACTACCCCTACAAATCGTGAATTGTTTGCACAGGGAACCGGTAACGTATTGTCTGGTTTAATAGGAGGTTTACCAATTACTCAGGTTATTGTAAGGAGTTCTGCGAATATCCAATCTGGAGGTCAAACAAAACTATCTGCTATTTTACATGGATTTCTTTTGTTGATCTCAATTTTAATCATTCCAAATATTCTGAATTACATTCCACTTTCGGTTTTGGCAGCGATTTTATTCCTGGTTGGATACAAGCTTGCAAAACCGGCACTTTTCAAAGAAATGTATCTGAAGGGTTGGAAGCAGTCTGTTCCTTTTATTGTTACGGTCATAGGAATAGTTTTTGGAGATTTGCTGATAGGAATCAGTTTAGGTTTGTTAGTAGGAATTGTCGTGATCCTTATAAAAAGTTACCAGAATTCTCATTTCCTTCATATTGAAAATGTTGAAGATGGAGGTAAGACTGTGAAAATGACCCTGGCTGAAGAGGTTACTTTTATTAATAAGGGAGCTATTATGAAGGAATTGAATAAGCTTGAAGAGAATTCTTATCTTGTGATGGATGTTAGTAAAACGAGGTATCTGGATAATGATATAGTTGAAATTCTGGATGATTTTAAAGTCAAGGCAGAAGAGAGAAATATCGATATTAAGATAATCTCTGAAAGAGGGATTATAGAAAATCCGAAAAGTTATTACGAGTTTTTCCAGAAACCAAAACCAGCTTAAAAGTAAAATCTAAAAGGTATCTGGATACCTTGGAAATTAAATGAAGTTTAAAACCTAAAAAATAAAATTATGATTAAAGACATTATAGATAAAGAAAAGCAATCAAAACTTAGCCCGGATGATGTTTTAAAGGATCTTATGGCTGGAAACCAGAGATTCACAGAAAACAAAATGAATGAAAGAGATTATTCCAGCCAGATCCAAAAGACCAGTGGAGGGCAATGGCCCCAGGCGGTTGTATTGAGCTGTATAGACTCAAGGGTTCCCGTTGAAACAGTCTTTGACCAGGGCGTTGGAGATATATTCGTTGCTCGTGTGGCCGGAAATTTTGAGAATATGGACATACTTGGGAGTATGGAGTATTCCTGTAAGGTGGCCGGGAGCAAACTTGTATTTGTTCTTGGACATGAAGCATGCGGAGCCGTAAAGGCAGCCTGTGACCATGTGGAGCTTGGAAATATAACCCACTTGCTTAAGAATATCGAACCTGCGGTTGACGCTACGGAAACAGATGGGGAAAGAAGTTCGAAAAATGATTCTTTTGTTGCCGATGTGGTAGAGAATAATGTAAAATTAACGATGCAAAGAATCAGGGAAAAGAGTCCAATCCTCAAGGAAATGGAAGACAAAGGAGAAATAAAAATAGTAGGCGGGGTTTATTCCATCTCTAACGGTAAAGTGGCACTTTTATAATTCTCGGATAGATCTTTAGCTGTAGTATGCTAATAGAAAAATGAAAGAGTTTATTAGATCCGGCTGTTAATCCAGCCGGATTTTTTATATAAAATCTTCCTCTTCATCATCATTTAAAAGATCCCTTTCCTTTACCTGTTTTATGATTGAAGGCAGTATTATCGGGGCAATGCCTTCTACGGGTTCATAAAGTACCGATTCTTCTATGGTTCTGTCTTCCACGATCTCTATCCTTTCATTCGTAGCCTTAAAGAACATAATGATCACACTGGCCACAAAGGCTGATTTCAGTATTCCAAAAACACCGCCGAGCAGTTTGTTCACCACTCCTAAAGCGGCAAAAGCCGCAACTTTGGTTAACATCCTACCGGCAAGGGAGACCAGGAAGACAATAAGGATAAAAGTAACAGCAAAACTGATAAGGTTTATATACTGTGGTTTCCATTCTACCTGGTTGGAGAGAAAGTCTCCAAGAAAATGGGAGAAGTGTACGGCGCCGTATATTCCGGCCACAATCCCTACCAGCGAAGCCAGTTCGGCCAGCAGTCCCCTGAAGAAGCCCCGTACCAGTCCGTACAGAAGCACAAGGCTTAAGATAATATCCACGGTATTCATATATCAAATATAACAATTATTAAATCTAGATGGTATCTTTGCAGCATGGCAAGAGATGAACAATTAAAAGAGAGGTGGGAGAAGGTCCAAAAAAAACTTTCTACCCAGTTTGCTGATGGAGAATTAATGGAGCTGGATGCTATAATTTATCTTATTGGAGTACAGGAATTAGGGCAGCCTCACCGACGATATAAAAAGGACCATAAGATAGATCTTATGCATGTAGCTATTTGTACATTGCTGGAGCCATATGGTTATTATGAATTCGATTTTTATGATGACGAAGGCTGGCCACATTTCAAGGTCAAGGAAGAGTTACCGGTACTTAAAGCCGGGGAGCAGACGGTTCTCATGAAAGAAGCTATAGTGCATTATTTTCTTGAAAAAGAATATATTTAGTAGATGGTGCCACTTTTGTATTTTCTTTCCTTTCCCGGAGATAGCGGGCCTATCTATCAGGAGACTATACCCGGAAGACTGCCTGTAGAACCTTTCAATACCTACAGTAATCTGTTCTTTCTTATTATTATCATTTATTTTTCCGTAAGGGTTTATAGTGACTACAAGAATCACCGATTCCTCGCCTGGAGTCTCCCCATTCTTTTTCTGGGATTTATAGGGGGGACAGTCTATCATGCAACGCGCAGCCATGATGTATGGATGTATATGGACTGGCTTCCGATTGTTGTTCTAAGCCTGGCTGTGTCAGTCTACTATACTATTAAACTAAAAGTTACCTGGAAAAACAGGTTGCTTCTCATAATGATTATCCTGTTTTTGGTTTTCGGAATAAGGCTGATCCCATGGGCACAAAGTCTTAAGACTTCAATTGGTTACCTGGGAACTGCACTTGGGCTGTTACTGCCTATTCTAACCTATTTCTATACTACCAAACTCTATCATTGGGGTTATATACTTCTGGCCTTTTTGAGTTTTGGCTTTGCCTTAGGTTTCAGGATCCTGGACAGGTTTATTTATCTTATGCCGATGGGGACACACTGGTTGTGGCATTGCTTTGGTGCCTTATCGGTTTTCTTCCTTATTAACTATATATACCACGATAAATTGCCTTCTGAAAATAGTGGCAAACCAGTGAAAACCGAATAAGCCTTTATTATGGGCCGGTTTAGGATTAAATTTTATTAAATTTGCGCTTCCGAAAAGAAATCACCTATGATCGATAAAATTAAAGGGCATATTGCTGAGGTTGAAAGATTTAATGCTAATACGAAAGACGAAATCGAAGCTTTTCGAATCCAATATCTTGGAAAAAAAGGCATTTTGAATGAGTTCTTCGCAGAGTTCAAAAACGTTCCTAATGAGCAGAAAAAGGAATTTGGTCAGGTCGTGAACGAACTTAAAACAGTTGCCCAGGAAAAGGTAAACTTTCTCAAAGAAGAACTGGAAAAGACTCAGGAAGAAAAAGGTGTGTATGGAGATCTTTCCAGGCCGGCAGAACCGGTAGAAATAGGTTCACGTCATCCAATATCTATAGTTAGGAACCAGATTACCGAGATCTTTTCTAATATTGGCTTCAACGTATCTGAAGGTCCCGAAATGGAAGATGACTGGCATAACTTTACGGCCCTGAACCTTCCGGAATACCATCCGGCAAGGGATATGCAGGATACTTTCTTTATTCAAACCGATCCCGATATTCTGTTAAGAACGCATACTTCATCGGTGCAGGTAAGATATATGGAAGAGAATAAGCCACCAATCAGGACAATCTCTCCAGGCAGGGTGTTCAGAAATGAAGCCATCTCGGCCAGATCTCATTGTATTTTCCATCAGGTGGAAGGCCTTTATATAGATAAGGATGTTTCTTTTGCAGATCTTAAGCAAACTATCCTATATTTTACTAAGCAGCTCTTCGGAAAATCAAAAATTCGCCTGAGACCCTCATATTTTCCTTTTACCGAGCCAAGTGCCGAAGTGGATGTGTACTGGGGCCTGGAGACAGAAACCGATTACAGGATCACCAAAGGTACCGGCTGGCTGGAGATTATGGGCTGTGGGATGGTAGATCCCAACGTATTAAGGAACTGTAATATAGATCCGAAGGAATATTCCGGTTTCGCATTTGGAATGGGTATAGAAAGGATCGCTATGCTGTTGTATCAGATAGAAGATATAAGAATGTTCTATGAGAACGATCTGCGTTTCCTGGAACAGTTCAAATCGGCTTTGTAGTGAAGAAAAATGGGATCATAATACTTGCAATAATGGTCATAGCGGCAATCCTCTATGCTACTTTTGTAATTGCACTTATCAAAATTACTCTTGGTCTCATCTTAATAGCTATAACAATACTACTGGTATGGTTAATCTGGATTAAGATCAAAAGGAAAACGGAAGATAGATTTTGAAAAAGGATATTGAAATCCCCCAGGTAAAAGAGGTTTATGTAGCTGCTGTAAAGGAATTCAATGAAGAGTTCCAGTCAGATGAGTGGAATGTATACCTGATCAATAATTCGGAAATAGAACTTGAGATGGTACTTATCGTTTCCAGAGGTTATGATAAAAAAAGGGAGACTTCAGTCATGAGACATAAGATTGAAAAGCTGCCTTCAAAAAACTTCGCAAAAGTAGAATTCATCCAGGATGAGGTCCTGGCTCTGAACAATGAATTCAGAATAAGTTATTTTTCTGATTCAAAAATGTTCGATAAAAAGTTCACTTTTAAGAAGGACAGTATTAAAGAGAGGGCGCTTGGCGAAATCCCATTAATTCCCAGGCCGGGTATCCTGGCCGGGTAAAGGATATAAATGAGCTATAAAAAAGGCCCTGCAGTGAATGCAGGGCCTTTTTTATTAAACTAAATATAACTTTTAGTGCTCGTGTTCGTGATCAGAGTGATCAGTGTACTGGCCGGTTATCTCCTGTTCCGGATTCTCTATAATGATTTCTCCTTCCACAACAAGATTATTGTGTTCAAGATCATTATTGAATTCCATAGTGAATCCGTTATTTAAAATTAGATCACCCGTAACTATCAAAGTCCCGTTCAGGTTTAAATGACCGCCGTAATTGATTGTGAGGTCCTGTGGCTCTTCGTATGTACCAACCATCATAAATCCGGTTAGGTTTAATTCTCCGGAATGACGGATGTTAACTGATTTTTCAACGTTAAGTTCACCACAGATTGAAAGTATACCTCCAACGTTCAGCTTGTTAAGTTCAACAAGGCCGCCATATTCTTGAGGGTCAGATGAATGCGGTACCACAAGATTCTTTGAGCCAGTATATTCATCTAGGTCTGCGCAAATTTCGTGACCTTCAATCATCCAGTCTGGATTATGAATGGCGATCATCCAGTCCGGATTGTGGATAGCGATCATCCAGTCTGGATTATGGATCTTAGAAGTTACCTCATCGGTCTTGGTTTTCTCTTTAGAAATTGAAAGTTCTTCGACCTGGATCTCTTCAGAAACACTGTCTGTTTGACAGCCAGTTAAGGCCATGACTAAAGACAGGCATAAAACTAATAGTTTTTTGTTCATGATTACTTTGGTTAATTATAGATTTGGTAGTGTAAAAGTAATACATAAATTAACATATCTTGCAAAAAAGAACGTCAAAATGTATATAAACCAGAAACTTATAGTGTTAAACGTAAGAAAAAAACTACAATATTAATCTAATTTATCTACCAATTTGTTAAAAACCTTCTTAGGATTCTTGCCTTCGTAGAGTATAGCATAGACGGCATTGATGATAGGAGTTTTGGCTTTTTTTTCTTTATTTATTTTATAGGCACTTTCGGTAGCATAATATCCTTCTGCTACCATACTCATTTCCATTTGAGCACTTTTTACCGTATATCCTTTCCCTATCATGTTGCCAAACATTCGGTTTCGGCTAAAAATAGAATAACCAGTAACCAGAAGATCTCCCAGATACGCCGAATCATTGATATTCCTTTTCATTTTATGGACTTTCTTGATGAACTTCTTCATTTCCCTAATTGCATTGCTCATCAAAACACTCTGAAAGTTGTCTCCATATCCCAGGCCATGCGCTATCCCGGCAGCAATGGCATATATATTCTTTAACACGGCAGCGTATTCGGTGCCTATAACATCGTCGCTTATTTTACAGGTGATATAGTCACTTCCCAGATAACCCGCCACTATTTCAGCCTTTTTTTCATCCAGGCAGGCAACGGTAAGATAGGAAAGTCTTTCCAGAGCGACTTCTTCTGCATGACATGGCCCTGTGAGTACCCCAATATTTTCCATGGGCACATCAAAATACTGGTTGAAATGTTCGCCTACGATGAGACTGGTTTCGGGAACAATACCTTTGATGGCCGAAAATACAACCTTATCCTTTAATGGCATATGAAGTTTATCTAGTTCACGCTTTAGGAATGCAGAGGGAATGGCGAAAATAATATATTCAGAAGCTTCAACTACTTCATTGATGTCGTTACTGAGGTTGAGCTGGTCTACATCAAACTCTACAGAACTAAGATAATTAGGGTTGTGGTCCTGCTTTTTAATATGTTCAATGGCGTACACGCTGCGCATATACCAGTTCACCTTTTCCAGGTTTTCACACAACATTTTTACTATGGCTGTGGCCCAGCTACCACCACCAATCACACCAAAACTTGGGGTTCTATCCATATGATTTCATTCTGTGTTTCAAAAATAGTCAAATTTACAGGTATTTAAAGTTTTTCGTTTTTTTTCGTGGAATTTATTGGGAATTCTTCAATAAAAGCCACTTAAAACTTTAACAGTATAAGCTTCTTAAACATGCAATCTAACAGATCTAATTTCGTTATCTAATTGTTCTTCCTGTTCATCTTTTCATGAAGAACATTTTCTTAGTTTTTTTGGTTGGTTATTTAGTTGAAAAAACCGTTTCGTGAGAGGCGGTTTTTTTAATTTCAGAGGCTTTTTTGAAAACTTTAGCAGTGGTGCTTACCAATAACTAGGAACGCTTTTGTACATTTAAGTACTAACACTAAAGAATTGAGATGGGAATATTTTCTTTTATTAAAGATGCAGGAAAAAGGATCTTTGGGCTGGACAAGGCCAGAACCCAGGGTGCCGGGAAGACTGATAAACTTGAAAAGGAAGAAAGAAAGGAAAATGAAAAAGCTGCCCGAAAGCTGGAGCAGACAATTTTTGATCTGAATCTAAAAGTGGAAGATCTAAAAATTAGTATTGAGGATGATATGGCAGTGGTCTCAGGAAAAGCCCTGGACCAGTCAACCCGGGAAAAGATAATTCTGGTAGTTGGAAATTCAGAAGGGATTGCCCAGGTAGATGACAGGTTGGATGTAGAGAATGCAGAGCCGGAAGCAGTTTTTCATACGGTTGAAAGGGGTGATACCTTAAGTAAAATCTCAAAAGAACATTATGGCGATCCAAATCAGTATCCGTTGATTTTTGAAGCGAATAAACCAATGTTACAGGATCCGGATAAAATATACCCGGGACAGGTATTAAGAATACCGCCACTGGACCCTAAAAGATAAAAAAGACTGTTTAAGAATTTTGAGAATGTTAAACTGAGAGCAGTCGACGTTCTATAGCTTGTAGTTCCACCATGAAAAAAGTAGGATCAATCAGCTGAAATGAATATTCAAAACAGGTTTTTAAACAGTCTTTTACCTATTTATAAAAATTCATTTCATCTATATATTCCCACACTTTAGTATCCAGTAATGGTCTTACATTTTTGGAAGCTTTGATCGATTTCCTTATGAAGGTAGCAGAGATCTCTATTACCGGAGCATCGATCTTCTTTATTTTTGGATTATCCCTGAACTCAGGAGCCATGGAGCCCGAAGCTATTCTTGGGTAAACATAGATCTCATGATTTTCCAGTATTACCTCATAATTCTTCCATTTATGGAAGTTTTTCAGGTTGTCTTCTCCCATAATAAGACAGAACTGATTTGTTGGAAATTTTTCCTGAAGATGTACCAGCGTGTTGACCGTATAATTAGGTTGCGGAAGACCAAATTCTATGTTACTGGGTTTGAGTTTTTCGTAAGTCTCACAGGCTCTGTAAACCATTTCCAGCCGATGATGATTTTCCAGTAAACTGTTTTTCTTTTTATGCGGATTGTGAGGGGTCACCACGAGCCATACTTCTTCAAGGTCCGAGTATTCCGCCATATGATTGGCGATGATCAGATGCCCGGTATGTATAGGATTAAAAGTCCCAAAGAAAAGTCCTACTTTTCTATTCATTTTGCAGGTTTTTCAGCATCAACATAATTAGAAACCAGCTCATAAGCCTCTTCCAGCGCAACCTTAAGCTTGTTGTTTTCTATGATGAAATCGAACTGAGGTGCGGTTGCCAGCTCTATAGAGGCCTTTGCCACTCTCATATTTATCTTATCCTCGCTTTCTGTCTTTCTCTTTTTCAAACGTATTTTCAGCTCTTCTATACTTGGAGGTTTTACAAAAACAGCCAGGGTTCTGTCCGGATAAATGTTCTTGATATCTAATCCGCCAACTACGTCTATATCAAAGATCACGTGTTTGCCTTCTTTCCAGATGCGTTCTACCTCACTCTTCAGTGTTCCATAAAAATTATCGCGGTATACCTCTTCCCACTCCAGAAATTCATCATTTTTGATCTTCTGCTTGAAATCTTTTAGAGAAAGAAAATAATAATCCCTGCCATCTACCTCATTTTCTCTTGGTGCACGGGAAGTAGCCGAAATGGAAAAATCCAGTTTTAATTCAGGGTGCTTTAATAAGTGACGTACTATCGTTGTCTTCCCCGATCCTGACGGCGCAGAAAAAACGATAAGTTTCCCTTCGCTCATTTAGAGTACATTTAGAAGTTGTTCCTTTATTTTTTCCAGTTCGTCCTTCATCTGGACTACCAGTTGCTGCATAGGTGCATAATTAGACTTGCTGCCTATGGTGTTTATTTCACGACCTATTTCCTGGGAGATGAAGGCAAGCTTTCTCCCGTTAGAATCCTTAGTATTCAGGGTCTTCTGAAAATAATCCAGGTGATTGTCCAGTCTTACTTTTTCTTCGGTAATGTCAAATTTCTCAATGTAATAGACCAGTTCCTGTTCAAACCGGTTCTCATCCACCTGTTCTTTGATTTCATCGATTCCTTTTCTCAGTCTTTCCCGAACCGCGTCCACTCTGTCAGGATCCATTTTTATTACCTTTTCTAAAAGATCCTGGATATTGGTAATCCTTAGTTTCAGATCTTTTTCCAGGGCTTCCCCTTCATCGGTCCTAAAATTGTTGATCTCTTTTAAAGCTTCTTTTACGGCTTTCTCAATGGCATTGAATTCCTTTTCGTCGATTTCATCTCTTTCAGTTTTCAGGGCATCGGGCATTTTTACTGCCATTTTCAGAAGTTCTATCTCAGAGGCGTTCACGATATCCCTTAACTGGTCCATATAGTTTTTTACCGCTCCGGTATTTACATTGGTAGAGGTTTGCTCTCCCGTATACTCAACATATATGGAAAGATCTACTTTACCCCGGCCCAAAGAATTGGAGATAAGATTCCGAAGGTCCAGTTCCTTTTCCCGGTACTGGGAAGGAATGCGTGCATTCAGGTCAAAATTCTTGCTGTTTAGAGACTTTAGCTCTACGGTAATCTTTTTGCTGGGAATTTGTGTGATGCTTTTCCCAAAGCCTGTCATAGATTGAATCATGCCTGAATTTTAAAAGCTTGCGCAAAGATAATCAATTCTCTAGCATCTCCAATTTATAAGCAGGAGGAACGATACTTTGAATATTCTATATTCGGGATTCCATAAAATCTACAGCTCTTTTTTCGTGATAATAAATCGAAGTACTGGTCACAAAGCCAACATGTCCGCCATAAGGTGGAACTTCCAGGTATAAAAACTCAGATTCCTCTGCAAATTTGTAGGGATAACAATTTGGGGAGAGGAAACTGTCATTTTTGGCATTTATTAGCAAAGTGGGAGTATTTATGCCGGCAAGAAAGCCAATGGCACTTGCTTTTTTGTAATAATCGGAAGCATTTTTATAGCCATGTGCTTTGGAGGTGTACAGGTCGTCTATGTCCCTTAAGGAACTACAGGCCGCCACCTTTTTTTTGCTGATATAATCCGGAAATTTCCGGGCCCTGGCATATAGATGTTGTTTCAAATTCAACTCAAATCGCTTGGAATAGACAAAGTTTCTCATTCGGTTTATCGCTCCTAAAGAACCTTCCAGGTCACAGGGAACAGAGACTCCCGTAGCTCCTACAATTTCTTCAGGAATACTTCTGTTTTCCCCAAGATATTTAAGCATCATATTTCCACCAAGGCTAAAGCCTACAAGGGCAATTCTTGAATATTTTTTTAAAGACAGTACGTGGGTGACTACTTCAGCGAGATCGTCGCTGGCCCCGGCATGGTAACTGCGAAAATATCTGTTCAGTTCTTCGCTGCATCCGCGAAAGTTCATTGCTACAGCGTTCCAGTTTCTATGATTAAAGGCACGGGCCATACCTTTCATATAAGGTCTGCTAGCGTTCCCCGCCAGGCCGTGAAGAAGGATTACCAGTTTATCGGTATCCTTTTGTTTCGAAAAACTCCAGTCCAGGTCCATAAAATCTCCATCGCTCAGTTCAATACGTTCCCGTTCATAGAGCGGAAACTCCACTTTCCTGAGCGTTGCCGAATAGATCGTGGAGACATCAGCGTTTTTAAAGATCCCTGGCGGAATATAGTTTCCTGTAATTACCGGCATTTCTTTTTCAATTTTAGGATAAACTTAGGCAAAATAACTTATGCGTGCATAATATTAATTCCTAGCTTTGAATAAAATGAAGAATATGTACACAAAAAAGTTCGAAATAAGATGGAGCGACCTTGATGCCAACAGGCATTTGGCAAATTCGGCATTTATAAATTTTATGAGTCATACAAGAATGGGTTTTCTGATGGAGAATGGTTTTGGGCATAAACAGCTCTCCCATTATAATCTTGGCCCAATAGTCTTTTACGAGCATATCTATTATTTCAAGGAAATTTTTGCAGGAGAGCCGGTGACGGTGACTTTAGAATTGAATGGACTTTCGGAAGATGGAATGTATTTTGAATTTATTCATAACATATACGATCATAACGGAAAGAATTGTGCGAGCTGTGAGATGATGGGTTCCTGGATCGATCTGGAACAAAGAAAGCTAATCTCCCTACCTGAAGAATTATTCAAAAAACTGAATGGAACCCCTAAGTCGGGGAACTTCAGGGTATTGACGAAAGAGGATACGCGTAAATACGGAAAGAGGCCACAAAATCTTAGCAAAGAGGAACTGGAAAGTTTATAAACATATGCTTTCAAACAATATAAATGACATCTGGTATGCGTGTTATGGCTCGAATATCAGGGAGGAACGTTTCATGTGTTATATAAAGGGTGGAACTCCTCCGGGTGCGGTCAGGAATTTTGAGGGCTGTGCCGATAAGACCAGGCCCAGGCAGAGCAGGAAAATTATTATCAACAGGGAGATGTACTTCGCCAAAGAATCTGTTACCTGGAATGGTGGTGGAATTTGTTTTTTAAGGCCGGAAAAGGATGAGAACTTTGAAACCCTGGGCCGCAGTTACCTTATTAGTTCCGGACAGTTTAGGGACCTGGTGAGACAGGAACTTAAGTTTGAGGGAGAGATCCTTATCAATTTTGAAAGGTTGATCAAAGACGGGTATTACAATTGCATGAGCGATGGTCGTTATGGACTGCTATTATATCTTGGGGAAATGGAAGGTAAACCAATTGTGACCTTCACCAGTGAAAAATTTCTGAAAGCCGAAATAAATCAGCCAAATAGAGAATACCTTTCTACAATAATCCGTGGTTTAAAAGAAATCTATCAGATTAGTGATGATGATTTGGAGAGTTATTTCAGAAGTAAAAAAGGAATAAAAGATTGCGGCATAGAAAAAGAATTGCCGGAAATTATAATGGAACTGAAATAAGATCTGTAAGCTATTCCGGGTTCCAGCCTGTTATCAGGCGAAAATTTAAAATACTCAAGCCTTCGCTTTATTTTTTTTAACACTAACCATGTAAACCCCTGTAAACACCAGCATTGCAGCTATAACTTTTACTATGGTAAGGCTGTCTGCTCCAACCGCAATGGCAAATATAATGGCGATTAATGGCTGCAAATATATAAAGGCGCTGATGGTCGCTGCCGACAGTTGTTTTAAAGCGTAAATATTCAAAAGGTAAGTCAGAAAGGTGGTGCCTACCACTACATAGGCCATTTTCCAGATGGCATCAAACGGGAGTTCGGTCCACTCCACATTGGTAAACTCACCAATTGTTACCGGAAGGTTGATAAAAATTGCGATAAAGAAGAGCCATTTCATCAGGGTAATGGAACTGTATTTTGTGGTAAGGGGTTTTACCAGGATAAGATACAGCCCATATGAAAATGCATTGACGATGAATAGTATATTGCCCATTGGGACATCAGGAGCATTGACGCTTTCTTCATTGCTGAATAATACCAGCACCAGAGCACCGGCCATTCCTATCATTATCCCAAGGGTCTTCAAGAGTGTTATTCTTTCTTTTATCAGGATAGAAGCGAGTATTAAGACCATAACCGGAGACAGGGTGATGATCACGGAACTGTTGATGGGCGTAGACAGACTCAGTCCCTTAAAAAAGAAGAGCATATTGATCACCATTCCAAACATGGCACAACCCAGGATACGGGGCCAGTCGGAAGTTGCGATCTTCTCTGTGGGGGTAAACAGACTTATGATCCAGAACAGAATAGCAGCTCCGGTCACTCTCAGTAAAATAAATCCGAAGGGTTCAATATAAGTGGGCATAACTCCCTTGGCCAGGGTATGATTTATACCATAAATGGCACTTGCAGTAAATGCTGCAAGTATGGCAAGCGCCCTTTTATTGTTCATGAATGGATTCTTTGGCGGCCGCTACGGTCTTTTTTGAATTTCCGATGAATATTTTATCATTATTGATAATCACTGGTCGCTTGAGAAAGGTATAGTGTTCCAGAATTAGATTTTTATACCTGCCTTCATCAAGATCCTCGTTTTTGAGATCGCGTTCCTTATAAAGCCTGGCGCGCCGGCTGAAGAGTGCCTCGTAACTTCCTGCAAGTTCTTCCATCTCATCCAGTTGCTCCTCTGTGATTTTTTCTTCCTTTATATCCTGTATAATAAACGAAGAAGGCGGGTCAAGTTCTTTTAAAATTCTTTTACAGGTATCGCAGGTGGAAAGATGATATATTTTTTTCATGACAGAAAACTTTGCATACAAAGAACGGATTTTTCAGTAAACCGGGCTTTCTTTTTAAAAAAAGCTTCACATTTTAAACCTGGGTTTTGCTGCCTGAAATTTTAATAAATTCTTCTATTTCAGCCCTGGGATAAGTAAGAATGAAATTTCCGGAAGCATAGGGAGCGATCTCGTATGCATTGTAATGAAGTATTACCTTATCCTCTGTAATGCCTATGTTCTTTGGAAGGTGGAACTGGTCATTTTCAAAGAGCATTCCGGTACTGTTGATATTGCTGTTTTCAGGGATATCCTGTTTTTTTCTAAAATCCTTTTCTACAAATGCTTCGAATTTTTCGGTAAAAATATCTCCCGAATTCAGGTTTTTTCCACTGTCAGGATCGAAGTTTAGATAATCTATGCTTCTGTATCCGTGGGCTCCCCCCGTGAACATATCGGTATTGAACTGAAGGCAAATCACATTCTGATCCCGGTAGATTATTTTACCATTAATGGTGGCTTCCCAGGGGAGATTATATTCGGGAAATTCCATTGCCGTTTCCTTGTAATTGGCTATAAAATTCTCCACCAGTTCTTCCGGACTCTCCTTGCCTCCTTCTTCCTGGTAATCTATAGTGTTGCGCAAAAAATCCTGAATGGCCTTATTGATTTTTTCAACCTTACCTTCGCCTTTTTCTGCAACCGGAAAAGTAAGACTGATAAATGTACATTCACCTTCTTCGGGTGTGCAGTTATCCAGGCTCTTTTCTATGGTCCTGGAAGAAAATGAAAGGCTTTCATCAGTTTCTTTGTTGTTTTCTTTGGGTTCATCTGCGCAGGAAGCGAGCAGCGAAATGATGCTAAAAGCGATAAGGATTCTTTTCACGGGAATACTTGTTAAATAACATGCTAAAGGTAAAGGCAATTTTGTGATTGCCCAATAGGCTCACTACATTTGTTTTTCAAATTTTAGCAAAGATGGAAGTCCTTTATGGACGCTTACTAAAGAACCATTATATTGTTAGTCAGTAAAAAGGCGTAATAGTGGTTTTAATTATATTATCATATGAAATTTAACACGAAAACTATACATGGAGGTCAGGATAACGTAGACCCTGCCTACGGATCGGTGATGCCACCAATCTATCAAACTAGCACCTATTCGCAAAGTACTCCGGGTGGTCATAAGGGCTTTGAATACTCCCGTAGTGGAAATCCAACCAGGGCAAGCCTAGAAAAATCGCTTGCCAGTATCGAGAACGGAAATTACGGACTTGCTTTCGGATCAGGACTTGCGGCTATAGATGCTGTAATGAAACTTTTTAAACCTGGGGATGAGATCATTTCTACTAACGATCTATACGGAGGATCTTATCGATTATTCACCAGTATTTTTGAAGGTCTAGGTATCAAATTCCATTTCATTGGAATGCAGGACGCGGCTAAAATTGAGGACTATATCAATCCAAATACGAAACTCATCTGGGTGGAAACTCCAACCAATCCCATGATGAATATTATTGATATTGAAGCGGTTTCGGCTATTGCAAAGAAGAATGATCTTTTGCTGGCCGTAGATAATACATTTGCAACTCCATATCTTCAGCTACCACTTGATCTTGGAGCCGATATTGTGATGCACAGCGCGACCAAATACCTGGGCGGCCACAGCGATGTGGTGATGGGCGGACTGGTTGTGAAAGATGAAAAACTGGCTGAAAAACTGTATTTCATTCAGAATGCCAGTGGAGCTGTTTGTGGCCCACAGGACAGTTTTCTGGTACTTCGTGGTATCAAGACCCTTCATTTAAGAATGCAGCGCCATTGTGAGAATGGAGAGGCGGTTGCAAAATTCCTTAGGTCACATCCAAAGGTTGATAAGGTCTACTGGCCTGGATTTGAGGATCATCCAAATCATGATATCGCGAAAAAACAGATGAAAGGTTTTGGTGGAATGATCTCTTTCACCACCAAGGAAAACACCCTTAAAAGCGCTACCCAGATAGTGGAAAAACTTAAGGTCTTTACGTTGGCTGAATCTCTTGGAGGAGTGGAGTCTCTTGCCGGTCATCCTGCCACTATGACCCATGCTTCTATCCCTGCGGAAGAAAGGGCAAAGACAGGTGTTACAGATTCTTTGATTAGACTCAGTGTTGGAGTGGAAGATGAAGAAGATCTGCTTGCCGATTTGAAACATGCTATCGGCTAAGCTATTATGGATTTTCAGTAATTTGGAGCCCGGATTTCTAACGAGGCTTTTAATTTAAAAAATATACTATGAAGAAATTTATATTGTTTTCCCTTATCTGGATAGCAGTGATCAATATTTCTATTGCTCAAAAGCTGTTATCTCCTGATGAAAATCTGGAAATGGAATTTTCACTGCAGGCAGATGGAACACCGGTTTACAGTCTTAACTATAAGGATAAAAAGGTTATTGAACCTAGTAAGCTTGGTCTGGATCTAAAGGAGGAGGAAGACCTGCTTAAGCATTTTTCCATTGCTAATACCGAAGAATCCACCTTTGATGAAACCTGGGAACCGGTTTGGGGTGAGGTGAATGAAATAAGAAACCATTATAATGAACTTGAAGTAGAGCTGGTTCAGGAAGGAACTGAAAGGATATTGATCCTTCGTTTTCGACTTTTCAATGATGGTTTAGGCTTTAGATATGAATTCCCTTCACAGGAAAATCTTGGACATTTTGTTGTTAAAGATGAAAGAAGTGAGTTTGCCATGACCGGGAATCATACGGCTTTCTGGATCCCTGGAGATTATGATACCCAGGAATATGACTATGTAGAGTCCAGGCTTTCAGATATAAGAAGCCAAATGGAAAAATCAATTACAGCTAATGTATCCCAGACTTCATTTTCTCCAACAGGAGTGCAAACTTCGTTGATGATGAAGACCGATGATGGCCTGTATATTAATCTTCACGAGGCAGCATTGATAGATTACTCTACTATGCATCTAGATCTTGATGATGAGAATATGGTTTTTACTTCCTGGCTTACTCCGGATGCTAATGGAGATAAAGCCTTTATGATTACGCCGGCCCAAACCCCCTGGAGAACGATTATGGTAAGTGATGATGCACGTGATATCCTGGCCTCAAAAATGACCTATAATCTGAATGAGCCTTCCAAAATAGATGATACTTCCTGGATAGAACCAATGAAGTACGTCGGTGTTTGGTGGGAAATGATCACCGGAAAAAGTTCATGGCATTATACCGATGAATTTAAAGCGGTGAAATTAGGTGAGACAGATTTTGAAGCTGCCGAAGCAAATGATACTCATGCTGCTAATACTAAACACGTTAAAGAATATATAGATTTTGCTGCTGAACATGGTTTTGACGGTGTGCTTGTGGAAGGCTGGAATGTTGGCTGGGAAGACTGGTTTGGTCATTCCAAGGATTATGTTTTTGACTTTGTGACCCCATATCCTGATTTTGACGTTAAGGAAATTCAGGATTATGCCGAAAGTAAAGGAGTGGAGATGATCATGCACCATGAGACCTCTTCTTCGGTTAGAAATTATGAACGCCATCTTGATACTGCTTACCAGTTCATGAAAAAATATGGATATGATGCCGTAAAGAGTGGTTATGTGGGCGATATACTTCCGCGAGGTGAAAATCATTATAATCAGTGGATGGTAGATCATTACCTCTATGCCATTAAAAAAGCGGCCGATTATAAGATCATGGTAAATGCTCATGAAGCTGTTCGCCCTACCGGAGTAGCCAGGACCTGGCCAAACCTTATCGCTAATGAATCTGCTCGTGGTACCGAATATCAGGCGTTTGGAGGTTCTAAACCCAACCACGTCACCGTACTTCCATTTACCAGGCTCATAGGCGGGCCAATGGATTACACTCCCGGGATCTTCGAAATGGATATCAGTAAGCTGAATCCAAATAATAATTCACATCTGAACAGTACCCTGGCCAATCAGCTGGCCCTGTATGTTACTATGTACAGTCCGCTGCAAATGGCTGCAGATCTTCCTGAAAATTACATGAAATTTCCTGATGCCTTTCAGTTCATTAAGGATGTTGCGATAGACTGGGATGAAAGTATCTATCTGGAAGCCGAACCCGGAGATTATATCACCGTGGCCAGAAAGGAAAAGAATGGTAATGACTGGTTCGTTGGAAATGTAAATGGAAATGAAGTTAGAACTTCAAACATTAAATTCGATTTTCTCGATAAAGAGAAAACTTATATTGCCACAATTTATTCTGATGCTTCCGATGCTCATTACAAGAACAACCCGCAGGCCTATGAGATTAAAAAATACAGGGTGAACAGTAAGTCCAAGCTTTCACAAAAATCTGCTTCAGGGGGTGGATATGCGATAAGCATTATGGAAGCCGATAGGAGCGAGGCAAAAAGCCTGAAAAAACTGTAATAAATATAAAATCCTGACCTGTTAAGATTAATTATCTTGACAGGTTCGGGCTTATTCTTTAAATTGGAATCGGGAAAAATTCATCTAAAATTGCTACATCGAGCGGAGTCGAGGCATTTATGTTTTACCTTTCGAGTGCACGCAAGGTGACAAAAACTTGTTTTGGAAGTCTTAAAGGACGATCAAAATTATAATTTCCAAACTTAATTTTGGCAGATGTTAAAGAAACTAGTTTACTGCCTTTTCTTCTTATTCTCAGTTAGTAGTTATAGCCAGAAATGGAGGGAAATCAGGGAATTTGAAATTGGGCCCATGTTTAATTATCAGCATACATCCCTGTATGTTGCAAATGATCTTTTTGACGAAAGTGCTAATGAAGGCTTCTCCAATTCTGGTTTTGAACCTAACTATGCCCTGGGGATCTATGGTATCTATTATTTGAAACCCAAAATAGGAATTGGAGCAGAGCTTTTTTATGACCGGACATCCTCCTCTGAATTGGAGGACGATAATCATTATAACTCCCTCACCTTTTTGCCATATGTGAATTATGATCCTTTCCGGCATATTAGAAACCTGTATTTTGGTGCCGGCATTGGAATTTCCTTCATTCAGGAAGCACCGGAATATGGATCAGCAGTAAAGGAAGAAGACATCAGGGTAATCACAGTTCCAATAAAATTATCTGCTTCCTACAGAATTAGAAATCAGGTGACTTTGGAATTAGGATTACATGTGGAAGCCATGGAGGTTGTTATGGACCATGTTCGCAGAAATGCCATTTTTTTTAGTATGAAGGTTCCGGTAAACCGTGTTTTTGGAGGTTACCGTTAGAATAAAGTTCTAAAATATTCCCTTAAAGACATCTATCAGTTTTCTCACTTCTCTGGGAGTGTTATAATGTACCAGACTTACCCTTACAACGCCATTCTTTTCTTCCATGTTTAGGGCTTTGATAAGTTTCTTTGCATAAAAATCACCAAAACGGATACCTATTCTGTGACCATCTACTTTTTCAACGATTTCATCGCTCTTCAGTTTTGAATGCACAAATGAAATTGTGGGTACTCGCCGGGCTGCTTCGGCTTTAGGTATTCCTATTATCTTTATCTCAGGAACCTCATTCAGATAATCTAAAAGAATAGAAGCCAGTTTTTCTTCATGGGAGGCAATAAGATCAAATGTCTTTGTAAGTCTTGTCTGATAATTCTCATCCTTCTCCGGTCTAAAATGATGCCTGTAAAATTCCTGATAGTATTCAGTGATGCCAAGGGTACTATAGGTGAGTTCAAAATTGAAATTCCCTGGTTGTAACTTATAGGGAACTTCATTTTTCCCGATGAAATAATGATTAAGACGATTCAGCCTGAGTAGCTCATCATATTTTCCATACATCACAGCCAGGTGAGGCCCGTATGTTTTATACCAGCTGAAGGTATAAAAGTCTGCATCCAATTCCTGTACATCCACCTGGCGGTGGGGAGCATATGCCACACCATCCACACAGATCAATGCGCCTGCCTTATGCACTTCCTTTGCTATCTTTTTTATTGGGTTGATAGTACCCAGAACATTGGAAGCATGAGTAACTGCTACCAGTTTTGTGCGATTGTTTATTAGTTTCTTAAGCTCATTGACCTCCAGTTCCAGAGTTTGGGGGTTGACCTTCCATACTTTTATATTGATACCTTTTTCCTTCAGGTCAGTCCAGGGAGAAACATTAGCTTCATGATCGGTATCTGTGACTATAACTTCATCCCCTTCTGCCCATTGTGTGCTGATAGTGAGACTCAGGATCCTTAATAGCATGGTAGTGGATGAGCCAACTACCACCTCTTCGGTTTTATTTGCATTTATAAGTCTTGCAATTCTTGAAGTGGCATATTTAAGTTTTTCTCCGGCTTCTCTGGAAACCTTATAGGAAGCACCCAGTTGTACATTATGATGAACGAGGTAACCACTTATTCTTTCTATTACTTTGCCTAATACCTGCGATCCACCTGCATTGTCCATGAAGATGAAGTTCCTTTTAAGCGCCGGAAACTGATCTCTTACAAATTCTATATCCATTATTGCCCCAATAAACTTTCATTAAATAATTCAAGGATCCTTCGGTATTCGTCGGTCCAGCTGCTAGGTTCTACAAAACTATGGTCTTCTACCGGGTACACCGCCATTTCCCAGTCTTCCTTACCGAGTTCTATAAGTCGCTGTGCCAGTCTCACCACATCCTGAAAATGCACATTGGTATCTACCATCCCGTGGGCGATCAACAGGTCTCCTTCCAGGCCTTCGGCAAAATAGATAGGAGAGGATCTTCGGTAGGATATGGGATCTTTTGAAGGTTCATTCAGAATGTTCGAGGTATAGCCATGATTGTAGTGAGCCCAGTCTGTCACCGATCTTAAAGCGGCTCCTGCTTTAAAGGTCTCCGCTTCGGTGAACATCGCCATAAGGGTGATAAAGCCTCCGTAACTTCCACCATAGATTCCTACTTTTTCCGGGTTTATATCGTGATTCTCTATAAGATAATCTACCCCGTCTACCTGGTCGGTAAGGTCTTTCCCGCCCATATGCCTGTAGATACCGGTTCTCCAGTCCCTACCGTAGCCCGCGCTTCCGCGGTAATCTATATCTATCACTGTATATCCAAGGTCTGTAAGCAGATTATGGAACATATATTCCCTGAAATAATTTGACCACCATTTATGGGCATTTTGAAGATATCCGGCACCGTGAACAAAAACAACAGCCGCATCATTCTTCCGGGTTTCATCCGGAAGATATAATCTCGCAGGTACGATGGAACCATCACGGGCTTTGAATTTTATAAGTTCCGGTTCACGCCAGTTATAGGAAGCGAAGACTTCGGATTGTCCCTTTGTAAGCTGCTGAGCTTCAGCATTCGCTTTGGTCTTTTTAAGGTATAGCTCTTCCGGTTTGTTCATATAGGAATACAAAATAGCCATATACTTTTCGTCAGGTGAAAGCTTCACTTCATTATTTCCTTCCATACTGGTAAGCTGTTCCATTGTACCACCCATTAAAGGCATTTTGTAGAAATGTCTTTCTCC
This sequence comes from Christiangramia crocea, assembly GCF_022410465.1. Lineage (GTDB taxonomy): Bacteria > Bacteroidota > Bacteroidia > Flavobacteriales > Flavobacteriaceae > Christiangramia > Christiangramia crocea. The sequence continues at coordinate 60,600 of NZ_JAJSON010000015.1, forward strand.
AGGGTGGACCTTTGAGGAGGTAAAATACCAGTGCTTTTTATCTTTTGAGATGAAGGGATCAAAAACCTCATATTCACCGGGAGTAAGATCCTTTTTCTCACCGGTTTCCACGTTCAAAATGTAAAGATGGGAATACCCCGATTCTTCGCTCTGGAAGTAGATATGTTTGTTATCGGGCAACCATCCCAGAGTTTCATACCCGTAATAAGTATAACCAATTCCCGGTCCTGCCAGCCAGGCTTCGTCACGCTGGCGTTCTATGGACTTAAGACTTCCTTTATCAAGATCTATAAGTGCGATCCAGCGATCCTTATTATCGGTGGAACGTAAATTGACCACAGCCTTTTTAGCATTATCAGAAAAATGAATTTTTGAAGGAATCACTTCACGGGCTTCAGTATTCCAGTTTTTATCGGGATAATCTTTAGTATAGTCCGGCAGGTCGGTAATACCAGGAAGTTCTGAGAGGTCGATTATAAAAACGGTATCTTTCTCAAAATTGTATAGGGCAAGTTCTGCCTTATAATCCATATCTCCTACCTTGCTCCTTGCTGGAAGGTTTACGGTATAACCACTTTCATCTACATAATTTGGTACATCTGTACTTTTGCCACGTTCACGTGAAATAAGGCTGAAGCCGGCATATTTAGCATCAGGGGATACCTGAAGGTTAGCCAGTTGCCGCTTCTCGAGATAAAAAGTGAATTCTTCATCTTCGCTGACAGATTCCCGATAATTCCTGGAACTTTCTTTGCTTTTTTTTCTTTGGTTGACAACCTCTAATAATTCCATGTTTTCCTGCCGGATCCATTCTTCTTTATCAGAAAGGTTCTTGTCTTTTTTATTAGATGCCGTTCCAGATTTTATATGGGTAATCTGTTTTAAGCTACCTTTCTTCAGGTTATAAAAAAAAACATTGTCTTCGGCTTCAAAAGCTATCTGATCTTCGTTCTTAAGAAATACCGGATCTTCGATAGAAAAAGGCAGGTCCAGTAGTTCACGTTTTGTTTTGGAACGCATTTCATAAATAAATAGATCACCATCCTGTGAAAACACCTTTTTGGATCTGTCATCGTTGAAATCTCCGCTGCGCGGAACAAGTACATGTTCCTGAGGAGCAGTCACCTTAATTATTTTTCCAGGTTCATTGATATTGATCCTGTATAGTGAATCGGCCGGGTTATTCTCGGGATTATAATCGAAGTATATATTCTTGCTATGTATTCCCCAGTACACTGAAGAAGGAAAGTTGCCCATCCATTCCGGATCCTGCATTATTTTTTCAACGCTTAGTTCTGAGGTTTGTGCATGTATGTTAAAATAAAATATGCTTGCAAAGAGGGATAAGCATAAGGAAAGTTTAATTTTCATCAGGATGTAAAAATTTGAGATATTCAGGTTAAATATCAGTTTTTATCGGGTATGGAACAAGGTAATTAAATTTTGAATTCCCGTATTTCATTTAAAATAAATACAGTTTAAATTATTAATACCTGAAAATCAGAACGTAAGAGTTTAATTTGTATTTTTAGGCTTATTTTAAAACTAGCGTCATTATGAGAAATTTCAATTTTCAATTGTCGCTCCAAATCATTCTTAGCTCTCTATTTCTTATCGCATTTAATTCATGTGAACCTGAAAACAACCTTAATTCAGGAGAAGAAATTATTCAATCTGATCTCAAGGTAAATCAAAGCGATCCATCTGAAAAGATCAATGATTTTTACGGCCCAACCCAGCCTATGGGAAATGGAGTTGTTCGTAGTGTGGTTTCTATTGACCATAATGGTGATCCCGTTGCCGTGGGAGTCATTTTCTCTGAAAAGGCCCTTGCGAACCTTCCCGATGAAGATCTCAGTCTCACCCTGGAACTTCATAATAAGGCAGAAGGACTAATAGTGAATCATATTGATTTTGGATTCAATCCTCATGGCCATGCGGGGCCTGGATTCTCGGTGGAACATTTTGACATGCATTTTTACTGGATTTCGGTAGATGAAAAATTAAGTATCCCTTTTTCCGCAGGCATGGACGATCTTCCGGATGCCGGTATCTGGCCGGAAGGTTATGGTCCCGATGCTGTGACCGTTCCCCAAATGGGCAGGCACTGGCTGCATGAATCATCATTTTCTTCAGATTTTGATCAGACATTTATTTATGGATCCTATGATTCGAAATTTACTTTCTATGAACCTATGATTACTATGGAATATCTGAAGGCCAAAAATTTTGAGGATTCATACCAGATTATACCATTAGGGGCTTATGAAGAGCCGGGCTATTATGCCAATTCTTATGAAATAACTTATGATCCAGTTAAGAAACAGTACCGGGTTATGCTTACTGATCTTTTCTGGGCCGGAGGCTCTTAGAAAATTTGATTTTTAATGTCCATAGCCATCCTTAGGGATGGCTATTCCTGTAATTTGGAATAAATTTCTATCCTTACCTCCTTATTGACTTAAAAAATATTAAAGCAAGCCTGACATAGGGGATCCTGAAAGGAGGGGAATACTAGAAGGGGAATGCTGAAAGAGGAATAAGGCTTAGGAGAGCTTTGCTTTAAGATTATTTGCCGCTTTTGTATATCCACCGTCTGCTCCATCTACAAAATGTATATGATCATCGGTATGGATGTCTCGAACATAACAGGACATAATACTTTGTCGGCTCACATGATAGCCATATTTGATCTTCTTTTCATTTTCCAGTCTGTCCAGATATTCCAGCAAGGATTTACGCTGCCGGAAGGTGCCTGTAATAACCGTATTAATACGTCCATCGATTGTGAGATTATCGGTTAGTTCCACAAGCTTGCGCATATAATTTCTTCCCGTTGCTGTATTTTTCAGATATATCTCTCCAAACATGGCTATTAGCCAGTGCTTAAAAATCTGGATAAGGGTTGATTTTTCCTGTTTTAATTTCATTTCGTTCCGGATCTGCCTTAATCCGGTTATAGGTTTTAACTTATTAACTGTAATTGGTGTTCTATCGGTATGGGGACCATAAATAGCATCTATTTTTTCCAGAATTTCAGAGTAGATCTGACTTGGATCCTCATTTTGGCAGCCGTCAATGATGAGGCTCATCACTTCATGATCAATGCGGGGAGGCTCCACCTTTTCCCATTTACATTCCATTCCTGTAAGATCCAGTTCCACGTTATTCAAGTCCACCTTTTCGCTTTCTTCAGCTTCCTTGATCTTCTGTTCAGCATATTGCAATCCTTTCCCCAGGGCCAGGGGTATACTCAAAAGTCCGGTGACCTGGCCTCTGGCAATTTTCAAATCGAGGCCCTGATCATAAATTTCCCGAACGGGAACATGACCAATCCTAAGATGAAGTCCAAAATTATTGGAAGTATTTACTTTATGTTTATAGAGAACCGCGAGAGATTCATCCAGCAGTTCTTCAGGAATAAGGAGAACAGCACCATCTCCTCCAAAGAAAAATGGCACACGAATCCCTGATTTGAAGGCAAGATTAAGAATAGCGATCACACTTCCGGTAGCAGTAAGATTCACTTCATTCTGCTTTCCATTTTTGATTGCACCGCTGGAATCCCTGATATCTGAAACCAAAATATGCCAGTTTTCAGGCACCTCAGTAAACAATTTTTTTTCAGCTACCAGTTTACTAACAGATAATTTATGAATCTTTAAATTGGAATAAAAATCAGAGTTTTTAGATGGCATACATAATTGGTCGAAGGCTAGCAGTGAACATTTCGATTGAATTCTGGAGATTCTATTTTAAAACCCTAACACTTTACAGTGCAGCACCCACAGGTATGGAACAGTCATGCCCCGGTTCTCCATGTGGAGGATTCACCTTTGGTGTTGCGCTTTTTAATCTTACCGGAGAACTGCTCATATCCTGGGTGGTAGAAGCGCTGGCCTGATCCAGGGGAGCTCCAACCGGAAGATCACAGCGGTGACCATCTTCTCCATGTGCAGGATTATATTTAAGGTCGGTACTTTTTGACATTTCCTTCTTCATCTCCTCTGCAGACGCAGTGGTAGTGGTTTCTTCAGCATCTGCCGATTTTTTTTCCTCATCCTTACATGAGTATATAAATACAGAAAGTATGGCAAGGGCAGTAATTGATAGTTTTTTGAAAGTTTTCATAACAAGTAATTTACTGATATAAAGATATTTAAATTATTCGAGTATTTTCTGAAGTTCTTCATCCGAAATTGTAAGTATCCCCGATTTCGGCAGTCGGGTTAACATTTCCTTCCAGTTAGCGTCTTCTTCGAACACCTGGTCAAAGATAGGCCGGGCCTCTTCGATCCTGCCACTGTTGGCCAGCGCCACTGCTTTCCAGAATTTCATCTCAAGATTATCGGGGAACATCTTTTCTGCAGTTCCGTATTCTTTTAGCGCTTTTTCCATATTTCCAGCCTCTACGGCAAGATCTCCCTTATTCATATGGTCATAGGCCCTGGCAACTTTTAGCAGTCTTTCCAGTTCCTGAACCGGTTGCTTATGGTCATCTACCCGCAGGTCGATCTTTTTATCTTCCCAGCTTTTATCAGTCTTTTCAGGTCCCACCACAATAAGTGCAGCTGATTGTTTCCCACGAATATCACCGCCGGTCTGCTGGGCCACCTTCAGGACTTCAACCACTCTTTCTGCAAGAGGATAATCCGAATATCTCATGAATGCTTCAGCCATAGCAGGTACCACTTTGTCGTTCAGCATCATATTAGCCTGGACAGAGAAGTTCTTTCCGGTAAGGTCTTCCGCTGCTTCCACACAATTTTCTCCCGTAAATGCGGAAACGCTGCCATGAGCATCCAGAAAAGCGACCTGCCTGTATTCACGGCCATTATCCTGTTCAACCAGTTGGGTAAGGGCCTGCTCGGCAGAGGTTCCCTTCGCCATTAGTTCAAGTCCTTTTGGACCGTAGGCCGGATTAACAAAGGACTGGGTCGCGACCACCCCAACACCGGCTTTTCCCCAGGCCACTAAAGGGCCCACTGAAAACCAGTGACTCTGAACACCGACCGCCATTTCCCCAGTGACCGTATCCCGTGCAACTATAGAATAAGTATGTGCAAAGGCATCTTTAGATATACCCTTAATATTTTGAGCACTTAAGCCAAAAGTAAATAACAGGCAAAAGAGAAAGGAAAGCTTTTTCATAGTTTTTTCAGATTTGCCTAAAGGTACTAAAAGCCTAGAAGCTGTGATGAAGACTCAGCTGAATTTGACCTTTGCTGATATTATTTAAAGTTTGTTCCATAAATCCAGCCTGGACTTTTAGATTGTCTTTAATTGAGTATCCCAGGGCGCCATATAGACGGTTGCGATCAAAAATCTCTACACGTCTTCCATCGCCTATATCTTTTTGGCCATTGATGAACACTTCGTTGTAAAATGCCAGGTATATGGAGTTTTTATCCAGATTGGGCTGATTTAGTGGAATATTTAGAAATAGATTATACCGATATCTCGTTCTGAAATCCTGATCTTCTACCCATCGCTGCTCATACCTGAATCTGTGTTTTAAATAAATTCTGTCTGAAATTTTATGAGGGAGCAAGGCTTCCTGATAAATTCGGCTCTCAGATGAGGTGTCGTTAGAGTCCCCGAATGTACCGGAGGTTATATTTCCATAACCCAGGGTAAGCTTAAGATTGGAATTTGGGCTGTAGGTTACTCCTGCCCTAAGGAGAAGTTGTTCCAGATCTCCCATGACGTCCCAGTTACGATATTGTACATCACCCTGAAGTCCGAATTTTGATTCTCCAAAATCGGTATTCCAAAAATACATATACCATCCACCTAACTGGTCTTCATCAACCTGAGCCTGGGAATTAAAACAAATAAATAACGAAAATAGAAGTGTAAATAGCTTTTTCAAAACCTGATTTTTTTTGGCAAATATAATTCCACCCAAACTCAGGCACAAGTTTCAAAAAAGATACTATTGATTTTTAACTTTTGTAACATTCAGATAAACCGGACCTCCATCCACAGGATAGCCTTCAATTTCTGTCGCAGTTATGGTGACTTTTTTACCTTCATACTGGCTAAGGTCAATAACTTCACTTTTAAGAGCATAAAATTCATCTCCTGTATCCAGTGTATGTGTACCATACTGATAGCTGGTTATTCCGGTAGGCTCAATGATTCCTGAATATTGCTGACCCTTGTCCGTATTTCCGGTTCCACAGCTGCTGAATAAAATGATTATACCAATTGCGATTTTTGAAAATAACTTCATAACAACTATTTTAACTATTGCACCAAGGTAAGCTTTACAGTCCTGAAGTAAAAATTTAAGATTTATACTTTGGGCTTTTAATTTCTTAAAGAAACCTATTACTTTTGTGAGCCTAATTGGCCTCATAGTTCAATGGATAGAATAGAAGTTTCCTAAACTTTAGATCCAGGTTCGATTCCTGGTGAGGCTACAACATAATTCAAGAAATGCCCTCTTTATAGGATATATGAGAGGGCATTCTTCATTTTGTGCCGACGGGGTGCCGACTTTTTTAATTGTTTTTTAAAATTATATCTAAACGTAACTCAATGAACTTCATTGGACTTAAGGGAGTGTCGGTTAATAAATCAGCGATTATATAGGCTTTATAAATTTGACAAAGCTAGATTATTATCAATTATCCTTATCATATTTGGGAATTGCTTTAAGAATTGTACTTTGCACTATGATTCACAGGTCATACTGTTATCTTTTATAACACCCTTGTAGTTGTGAATTGCTTTCAGAATTGTATTTTTAATCAGAATTTATAGGTTATCTATACTTTTCATCTTACTTGGTGTTGTTGTGAATTGCTTTCAGAATTGTATTTTTAATCAGGATTCACAGGTTGAAATCTCATAATGCTGTTTTTAGTGTAGTTGTGAATTGCTTTCAGAATTGTATTTTTTTCAAGATTCACAGTAAATACACCGTAACGATCTGTTATCCTATTTTTTAAGGGGATTGGTAGGATTAAAAAAAAGAAGGAAACTCAAGAGATCTCATTTTTAGTTCTGAGGTAGGCCGGGTTACCCAAAAACAGGGTGCGTTTGATCATTATTTATATTTTTAATATTCCCCTACCTGTATTATATCTCCTAAGTTATTTAAACGAACTTTAATTATATTCTCAATGGATTTTGTTGAATATATATCAATGAATGTTATGTTTTTTAAATCGGTGTTATTATTTAAAGTAGTTTCTAAATGATGACGAAACCAAAACCCAGATTTAGAAAGCGCCCCAAATTTTTGAACTCTGAATAAATGCCTGCTTATTTCAGTTTTATTATCTGGATCCAAGAGATCAATTTCTTCAGGATTGAAGTCTTCAGAAGGAAAAACAAACATTTCATTTTGTTTCATTGTAAACAAAAATTTCCATCCTTTTGGATGTTCCTTTTGGATAATAGGAAGGCCCTGGTTTTTTCGAATTACCGCTTCATAGAATGACACAACTTCTTCTTGCAGATTTCCCTTTTCATCCTGATAAATGGCTACGTGATGATTATTTCCAGTACTTACATAATCAACAGGAATTGTATTTCCTTTATCATCTGCAATTTCATTCCCTAGATGGTCCTTAGCATTATGTAATGCTTCTGCGTTGTTTATTCCCGAAATAGTAACTCGCTTGATAGGGATTTTCTTTTCTTCATTCAGCCAAATGGGATTTTCATCGAGGTTTGAAAAAGCTTCTTTGGCTTTTCCTTTAAAATCATCTAGCCGTTTGCTAAGAATTTTTTGAACCCCTACATCAATGACCTTATCAATTTTTATATCTGGAGTGATCTCTTTTCGAACGGTATATTGATTTTCCAGCTGAACCATCTTGACTTTATCAGGTAACACTGCTCCATTATTATTAAGTCTTATAGGATTTTTCCCTAAACTATTTTTTCCTGTAAAGGCTTTCTTAGGATCATTCTCAAATTCTGCCAACCGTTTCTGTAATGCTTCCCGATATTTCTTTTTAGCTACAGTAGAAATTTTATCCTGATCAAAGCTTCCTCCTATTTTTTCAAATTTCGTTTCATATTTTTTAGAGCTACCGTGAATAGTTTCTTTATGTAGTTGTCCCCTTGGTGTAAGCTCTGTTTTGGTCTTAAAATTTCCTTTTCCTTTAACCTTTATCTTATTTTTATTTTTAGTAACGACTTTATTTTTTGCCTTATGTGAAACCAGGATAGATCCTAAATTTCTCTTTGTCTCTTCTCGAATATTTTTAAAAGGTTTTACAAATTGTCTTCCACCTTCTTTAGACCGATAAGTGTATTTTTCTTTAATGCCATAAAAGGAACCGTTTTTTATACTTTCCGAATTCATACTATTTAAATACTGAATAAAAGCCGGGCGGGTAAACGCTATAGTAATAGCATCCATAGCGTGATGGCGATGGTCATTCCTCTTTGTCCATTCAGCGATACGTTTCAATTCTTTACCGTTACGATTTTCTATGGTATAAGTAAGTCCTAATTCTTTATATTTTTCAAAGTTCAGTTCTTTTAGGACATCAATCAATTCCCAGTCTTCCCGAAGTTTTGAGGTAATTGTTCCCGAAGTAAGAGTGACATTTCGGGTGACATTCAACAGGATTTTTGCAGCTTTTCGAGCTATATAAGCCGAATTTCCCAGGTCCCGATTTAGAAATCCCTCAGGAATTTCTTTCTTGGTCATTAGAAGCTTTTTACGGTTCATATATTTAATATCACCAGCAGCATAAACTTCTTCTACTCGTTGTTTAAAACCTTCCAGCCAGCCTTTACGTTCACAATAATCATAGGCGGTCTCATTCCCTTTATCCAGATTTACATCACGTAATTCCAATGTTTTGTTGGAAAAGGAATCATCAAATAATAATGCTTGTGGAATAATATGTTCTACATCAAATTTATTCGTAAAAAGTTCTTCCGGTCTTATATAAGTGCCTGAGTACAGGGTTTTATAACCGGTAGCTTTTAATTCTTTATATAACCTGTATTTAATCAAGTCCTTTCGGCTTACATAGGGAAGACCGAATTCTTTTTTAAGCAAAGCTCGGATAGCATCATATTCTTTTGTGACTTTACTTATTTGCTTAGTCATTTCGCTGCGTTGCTGTGCTGTTTTTTTTAACTCTCGAGCCAATTCGATACGAATTTCGTCTGGTCGTCCAAGATTTTCGTCTTTTAAAATTTTGTTAACGATATTGATCATCTGGTTTAAGATCTTTTCGACCACCGGATTTCGTAAGCTGTTCTTTTTAAGTATTTCTAACTCCGGTAATAATTCTCGCTCTACATTTTCAGCTTTCGTAATGGAATTTGAATGATTATATCCGGCTTTTGAACAGGCTTCGTCATATAGAGATCCGTCCTGTAAATAAGGAAGTATTTTTCTTATCGCCCTTACACTAAGACTTCCATAATCTTTTTGAAAAGTTACTCCAGCCAATAAACGAGCGTGGGATTCCTGAAAACCAAATTTCTCTTGAAGTTTTCTTAGCAGGGCTTCTGTACCAGTTGTGGATTTGTCTTCTTCGTAAGAATATAGCAAATGCCAAAGTTCATAAGATGCTTGTTTGACAAAATCACTTCCGGGTATTGCACTGTTAAAATCCAGAAGGTTTTCATTGATGCCGATAGTTTTAAAACAAGCTCTTATGTTTTCGAGAATTTCTGAATAATGCTTTTTAAAGTCAAGTTCATAACCTTCAATTTTTAAGATCTTTTTATAAACTTCCATAAGGGCGGCATTGGTTCGATTCCCTTCTAGATGTTTAAAGTTGATTTTCCAGTCTTTTAGGTTGTTTTCAGAACCCTTAAATAGCCATTTTAAAAATTGCTTATCGGTCATTTTATCGACCCAGTTCAATTCTTCAAAAAGTAAAAGCCTGGTATCTTCATCCAGTTCATAAACTTCAAAGTCATTATTCTTTCTTGTTACACGAATGGCATTGATGTTTTGCCAGATTTTAAATTCCTGGAATACAGGAGAGGATTTCGGCGCCACACGTGGTCCAACTAGCTTTTTCTTCAATTCACCATCAATTTCGACCTCTCTTTCCACGCCTTCAAATTCACAAATATTAATAAGTCCCTTTTGAGATTTTAATCTGCGTTGATAAAAAATGGTAGTTTCCCGCAACTCTTGACGTATTTTTTCCGTCAATTCGGGATAATGTTTGGCCTGTTCTTTCCAGATGACATTAAATTCATCCATATAGTCCTGACGGTAAAATACTTGATTCTTTAATGGTGTTTGTGGGTTTTCTTTAAGTTGATTATATAAATATTGGCCAACGGTAAGATCATTAAAAAAAAGTTCTTTACTCCGGTCACTTATCGCGCCTAGATAACCACTGGATTGATTGATTTGGTTATTGATCTCGGTGAGAATATAAGCTATCTCTGTAATTTCGATTTGTTCTATAACGGCCCTATCTCGCCACTCATAGTGCTGAAGTTTTTTATCAGTTCCCTTATTTTCTGCCCGAGAAATGCCTAATTTTTTTTCAAAATAATTTGAAGTAGCACTTTTATTTTTTCCTTTTAAACTCTCCTTATGTTCTTCTGTTAAAATTTCAGGATAATACTGTTGTTGAAATTTCCAGATTTTGTCAAACTCATCCTGAAGGTCAGAGCGATAGTAATCAGGTAAAATCTTCTTGCCTTCTTTTAAAAGTTCATAAGAATATTGTCCGGGAGTTAAGTTTTTATGATAAAGCGTTTTAGCAACGGTCATTCCATCAATTAACTGGCCCTCTTCTTCCTTATTTGCTTTTCTGCTGCTTTTATACCCTCTTTTTTTATTGATCATTAGTAGAACTCTGGCAAAGTCTTCCTTAGAAATTCTTTCCTTAGGAGCTTTCGCCCGGGCTTGATAGGTAGAAAAAGTTGAATTATTTTCTGTCTCGGTAAGTGGTGTTTGATTGGTAATGAATCCGATACTTTTTAAAATTTCGATAACGGAGGATCGGCGCATTTTATAACGATGAAGTTTTCTGCGCATTCCACGTTTTAATGTACGATCTGCATTAATTGTAATGCTCTGTCCTTTTTCGAAGCTCTGTTGTTCATCAGTAGAAAGAGGGACGACCCGAACGCCTGTTTTAATAATAGCTGATTTCTCTTTATTATTTTCAGCCTCATCGACCACGGCCCAACCTATGGAAGTGGTTCCCAAGTCCAATCCTAGAATCCTTTTCATTTAAAATATTTTGCTATATTCGTTTTACAATTTTGAAGCAATTCACAATAAGGATTATTCCGTTGTGAAAACATTCAAAGCGGCCTTAACGGGTCGCTTTTTTTTGACTATTCTTCATAACTAACTTCTAGATGGTAAGAAAGAAATCATGAGATATAATAGACCAACCAGAACATTTTATAAAATTCAGGGTTGCAAAAGAGAACTTTATGGCTAATAATCTATCCTTTTAATTTTTTTACATCTTTTTCAAAAATCTGTACAATAGCAGAAATAAAAACTCCACCGGCGGTCCCTGCTAAAAAACCCCAAATCCCAATTGCTCCACCCGCCGCTGCAATACCTATTCCTCCAGTTCCCAAAGTAATCAAACCGGCGATTGTACCTAGGAAGCCTCCAATGACTAGCTTCATCCTAGGGCTTTGATTATTCCATAAAACAATCTTAATTCGTCTTGATTTTTCCTGAGCAGTAAAGTTGGATTTCTGTATTTTTTGTACCTCAATTAAAGTTGATATAAACTTTTCCCTGTGCTTAGAGGATAATTTAAGAATATATTTTGTTGCCCTTGCAAGCAGGATATTTAACTGCTGATTTTTCATGGTTATAATTAAAAGTTCTTTTGAATAATTTGATGGGCAGCCTCCCCATTCTATTCATCCAATAAAAAACCTCGAGGAGTAGGGAACATCGAAGAAGATTACATATTTAATGAAAATAATCAATTTTACCTAATGAAAACTGTTAGTTACGTTAAAACCTACCTGTTGATTTTTGAATTCATGCGCAAATATCAGATGTCCAGTAGATACTATTAAAGGCTTTACAAAAACTTATTGTATTTTTCCAATCTTCAGCTTTAAAGATAAATTCATCCTGCCAGTTCATGATATATGGATTAACTACTTCCTTTTTCTCATCCAGCCATTCCAACCAGAATAATAGAAATTCTTCGCTACCTAAATATTCATTCTTTTTCAACCACCGCATTAATGACTGGTGGTTATCGTTTAACTGCTCAAAAGCCTTAATCTCTCCTTCAAAATATCTTTCATGGGAATATAAATCGACGATTTTCTCCAGGGATGTATAAAGTGAACTGAATCTCATCTCCGGACTTTTGTTAGTACAGCAGCATCCCATTCCTTCATAACATGAATTGACATGTCGTTGGTTGTAACTGTAGTGGTATAGTTCCTCATACTTCAGGATCCACCAAGTGATTTTTGGAACATCGTAGAAGCCTTTTTTCTTTAAACCTTCTAGAACCTCAAAAGCTTCTTCTATTTCCTTGAGGTATAGATTACGGTGGGGATGTACGGTAGCAATATTCATTTATATGGCATTGGCGATTACCCGAATAGGTATGTTTAAACTCCTTTCCCGAGGCTAAATTGGAGGTTTATTCTAAATTTGCTTTTTCATCTTAAGATCAGGCAATATAAGGAGATGCTTCACAACGGTCTAGTTTGTTAATTTTTGTGTATTTATTTCTAAATGCATTCTCAACTAATAAGTTTTAAAATTCGAACCCTTTCTCCTTTCCCTTTAGGGTTAGGGGTGATGGTATATAGCAAAGTGCTGCCAACCGTAATTTTAGGGGTAAGATAGAAATTCGATGAAATTGAGAAATATAACTCCGTGCCATCATCATCAAGAAAACCATCTTTCCCTCTTTCATTATCATTCAGTATTTTAATTACCTTTCCTCTTGAACCAGTAGTTTTTTTGGTAATTTCTTTATTCTTTGCAAAACTGCTCCAATAACGGGAGAGTTCTCTTTTAAGCCCCTTGATATCAGATGGAGATATAGTTTCAAAAGAAAAACTGGAAAGGGCATCCCGGAGCTTTTGTGGAATTTTCCATTGCTCTTCTGTCCTGATTAATTTTGCTAATGAAAAATGTTTAAAAGCTAATTCCGGTTCATTTTTCTTTTGATGGATTTTACCCATTAAGAATAGCAAGTCAACTTTAAATTCAAGAGGACCAAAATTATTTATGGCTTCTATGCTCATTCGGAATGCCTTGTCAATTTCTTCCTGTTCGTAATAAAGCTCCGCTAATTCTTTCTGAATAAACCATTCTTTCTTTTTTTTAAGGATCGATTCAAGCTCTTGAATGGTTTCGTCTGTATTGCCTAAGTTTTTCTTGGATAAAGCAATTCTTCGCGAAAACCAGATTTCGTTAGAGTAATGGAATTTTTCAATTTTTTCTAAAGCCTCTTTGGATTTATCGAAACAATCCTGCCATTGCCCCAGCTTCATTAACGCCTTAGTTTTGTATGCATACCAGTTTTCAAAATCTGATGCCAGTTCCATATCTATCTTTTTCCCCCTTTTTTCGATCTCAATAGAATCACATTTTTTCGATAATTCACCCGGGTTGAATTGGTCACAGAAATCATTTATAAGTTTCCAGTTGGGAGCTGCTTTTTTCTTTTCACTCTTTAGAACTACCGAAAATAAATTGGATATCAGTGTCTGGTTAAAGTCATTTTTATTAGCAATTAGATATAAAATAGCCTCCTCTATTTTTTGAAGTAATTCTGTCTTGGAATAATGAAAATCTTGTACTTCAGTCTCTTCCTCATCATCTTCAAATTGGTAATCTTCTTCAGGAGAATGCTGCATCTGATTTTCAGCTTTGTATTTGGACCATAGCAACCACCCATAAGCGTTAAGGACCCTTTCTTTTGTGTCACCTTTAATTTCGATACCATAATGATTAAGAAATTTAAGGCCAGCATCAAGAAATGAGGATTTTCTTAAACAGGTTAGCATATCGGCAATGATGTATTCATTTCCTGAGATCTGTTCCTTGCGAAAGTTGCCTTTATTATCCTTAAAATAAGATAATGCATCCTGATATTTTCCCTCTTTTTTCAGTTGACTTATTTGTTGGCTGAAATCAAATAAATTCATGGTTTAATTTTTTACTTCAATTGGTTGAGATTTAAGGGTAGCAAGTTTGGAAATCAGATTATTTAACTTAATGTCATTAATACCTTCTGTTGATTTTGGCATTGCCCGAGTAATCTGATCATTCTTATTAAAGTAGAATTGTATCAAAGCAGCTTTAGCATCAGTTTTTAAATAATAATTAACCAAATAGTTCGCTTTTTTTTCTTTTACATTGGTTATTGCCACTCCAGATTCATCACAAGCTATTTGAATTAAGGAATAGAGCTTTTCTAAGAAAAGAGAATCGGGTTGATAATTAATATTAAAAACCTGCTGATAAGGAGCATTCAATATTTTTAGAAGTTCACTTGCAAATTCATCATTAGTCGGACTTTGTAAGGTAAAATCATGGAAAATACCTGCACCATTATGTATCCCGTCAACTATAATTTTCTTGTCCTCGAAACGGATCTGATAACGCTCAAGATAATCTCTGGTTGTGATACCTGTAATTTGAAATTCTGATTCTTTAAGTTTATCTGTAATCTCCCAGTATTTCATGCTCTTTCCCAAATGATCTTCACTTCCATGAAATGGTGAAACCGGAATTTGGGATAGATCGAAATAATCCTCAGGAATTTTGGTTAAGTCTCCAATAGAAGAAATTTTGAAATTAGAAAATTCACTCAGGTGGGGAGCATTGGCAGCATAACATTTTCTTATTGCTCTTGTAGTAGCAGTATATGACCATTTTAAAGGATCATCTTTAAGACTGTTTCTTCCGAAGTAATCCACAAAGACAGTATCCCACTCGCCACCCTGAGCCTTATGACAGGTAATAGCGTAGGCATATTTTACTCTTAATGCATTGTAAAAGGGATCGGTTTTTAATGTTTGTTTAAACTCTTCTGATCCTTCCTTATAAGAAACTTGTCCTAACTCTTTTTTTCTTTCTTGTTCTGAATTAAATCTCATTACAAAATCTATGTAAAGTGCTTTCATTTCAAGGATACTGAGATCCCTGTGAGGGGAATTAAGCAAAGAATCAATTATGTAACAAGGTATTTCAGTGGGAAAATTTTCAATTCTAATAACGATCTTACGGAAATTTAGATCTATATATTTTTTGATTCTTTTTCCGTTCACAGTATCATAGACAGGAATATTTCTTCGAGAGATAATCTCTCTATTAACTTCCATAACTTTAGCCATATCTCCATTCATAAGTTCAGTAGAGTATGAATGGTAATTGTTGTTGGCGATGATCAAAAGATCGCCTGGTAAAATATCCTTTCGCCCGGGATTAAGTTTTTCCTTAATGGCTCTATTATATGACAGAGCTTGTGAATTACTGAAGCAGATAATTATCCCCCCGCCTATTTTGGGGATGGGATTTTCATCTACATATATGTTTGCAATTTCTGTGTTGCTGATCTTAATAAAGGAACTATTATCATAGATCAATTCTAAACGATTTCTAACTTCTTGCTTTAGCACATCTCTTATGGCTGTAGCATTAGATAAAATTGAATTCTCTTCTTGCCTCCTAACCTTTCGTAGAATAGCCAATTCTACTTTAAAGCCCTTTTTAATAAAATAGCTACGATCTAGCGCAAGAGAATCAGGATCACCTACTGGCGGTAACTGAGCCGGATCTCCAACAAAAATGATCTTGTTATCTGATTCGGGTAGTTTAGAAAAGGTTAGTAAATCATTAAGTAGTACGCCAGTTCCGAAAGTAAAGATTTCGTGGTGAGATTCTTTTGAGGAGATCATGGAAGCTTCATCAATAATAAGCACCGACTTTACCGGGCTTTCATCTAAAGGGAATTTAAATTTAATGCTCTTACCAGCATCTTCTTCATCAATTTTGGGTTCAATTGCAGAAAGGTTATATATAGTTTTATGGATTGTACAGGCTTCGCCCACTTTTTCTCGTAATATCTTTGCAGCTCTTCCAGTAGGAGCCATTAACAAGTGATTTGTTTTCTGTTCTAGTAGATAATCAGTAATCCCTTTTAGCAAAGTGGTTTTACCACTACCCGCATAACCCTGGAGTATGAAAATTTCCTGATCACCAGTTAGAAAATCTCCTAACTTACTGATCGCTTCTTGCTGATCACGATTTAAAGAGAGATTCGAGAAGTGGTTAAAAATGCTCATTATCTTGTTTCTTTTTACAAAGGTGATTTTAACTTGTGCAGAAGAAGTGCATTAAATAACATTTTTTAGTCCGTTGTAGATTACTTGATGCAGCCATATGAGATCATCATTTACAATTATAAATTTTTCTCCTGTAGTTGTGTTTGAATGAATAAAGTCATTTCTTTTCTTGACAATATTACTTAACTCTTCTTCAGTAAGAGTTTCATTAGTTATATGATCAATGGTATTTAAAATTTTTAAATGCCATGGAATATTTCTACCACATTTCAAAATTGAATTTGTTTTCCTATAATACCCAGGACGGTTTTTATCTTCAGTAAAAAATTTTAGGCTTTTATCTGTTCCTCTGTATTCAAACTTGTAAACCTTTCTTCCTTTTTTTCCATTTTCCGTTTTAATAGGGTTATCAACGTTTATAACACGATTTGCCAAATTTTCAAGCACTGAAAACATAAAAAGAAATGAAGATGTTTTTTTAGAATCATTTGTATTACCATTTTTCAATATATCTATGCTAAGTTTGAACCATTTCAAAACTTCGTCGACAAATTCCTTTGGTAAAGGATTTGGAACTTTTTTGTATTCTTTTCTCGGCAATAATTCCTTCTCAAGTATTCTATAGTTTTCATAAAACTGTTTTAGAAAAATGAGTTCTGCTCTTTTGGTCAAAATTTCAATCATTCCATTTATAGCGCCCGAAGTAAATTCTGGATCTATGCTATTTTCTGGAGATTCCTTTATAAGAAAACCATCTGATCCGGCTTTCTCTAGAGCTTGTAGATTCCAAATTTTGTTGGTTGCAGAGAAAATAATTACCTGAATCCCTGGATTTGATGCCTTTATTGCCTTTAGTAATTTTAAGCCTGTTACTTCCTCTATACTTTTAGCGCGGAAATCATCCGGATGAAGGCGGAAATCTAGCAGAACTATATCAATATTTTTATCTCCAATAGTTGCAAGTGATTTTTCAATTATTTCCTCTCTGGTTAGAAAGTTTAATTCATCATCTAAATAATGAAACTCAAGGCGATTTTCATCATAGAAAATTTTACAAAAGATTTCGTACCAGCCTTTGTTTGCTTCATCGTCTATGTAAAGTATTTTTGGGCTTAAGGAAGGTTTGATCTTTAAGTTTGCTTCAGGAATAGTAAATAAATCCTTTACAGGATAAATAGTTTTTAAAAACTTAAAATATAAGTGATGCTGAACTTTATCTGTGATAATCTCAATATCATCATCATTAGCTTTTAATGCAGAACTCCATCTATATATGGCCCATTCATTAGCTATACTGTGGTTGTCTTCATAATTTTTTGGAGGCTCGAGTTTAATCTTCTTTAGTTCATTAGGTAACTCCCCATTTGTAATTGCGGGTCTTTTTTTATTTGCAGCTATTTCAAAAGCTTTCTTTTTAAAATCGACTATTTCGACATTTTTTGTTTTGAGTATATCAAAGTATTGGTTTTTAATTAACTCTTCTATGTTTATTGGGCTGTAAATAAATATTGATGAAACTTTATTTGGAGTATTAGTACAACGAATGTGAGTAGCCAATCTTAATCCATTATAGTCTGAGAGAGTTGGACCAAAACATAATGGAAGAAAAATTATATCATATTTTTCTTCTGTTAGTTCTTTTACAATTTTCTGAGACAATTTTTCGTCAGAAACGTCATTAAACAAAACTGTTTCTTTAGCATTTTCTATAGGATTGGAAATATTCAATTTTGCTGGTCGAAAAAATAGGATTTTAGAAGAGACTATTTTTGCACTGGGCTCTTCTTCCGTTAAATGTAAACTAGATTCCAACTTGCCTACCAATTCCTGTTCAACATCAGGATTCTCCCCAAAAAGAAGATAGTTAAGTTGAAGATCACCTTGCAGGTACTTTTGAATAAAAGTTTCCAGGTTTTGATATAGGGTTGAAACAGGGAGATGAGCAACGTTGTTCTCAATGTTTCGGGAATTTTTACTACCACTAAAAAAGGCCAGCCAATTTTTTTGCTTACTTGAGAACTCATCAAGATCACTTCGTTTTACTGAAGCTTCAAGTTTTAAATTAGTGTGGTCCAGAAAAGATTCATGGTAAAGAATGATATTATTATCTCGGAAGATTTCTTTCCTCCTCTTCGATAACTCCTTTAGATCGTAAATTGGTTGAATAATGTGTTCATATTTTTTTAATTTTTGGAGATTCCAACCATAATCATTTTCCTGTCGGAGCTTCTTGTCATCTATGAGATATATCATTATTATTTTTTTCTAAATTCAAATATATGTTCTACTCCTTCAAAGAAATCTAGTGGTTCAGCAGTTCGTGGTTTACCATTCCAAATATTAACCTTGGCAAATTGTTTTTGATCAAAATCTGCACGTACATAAAAATTGCACATTCCATTTAATTGATTGTCTATCAATGCTTTATATGTTTTACCCAGAGGTCTTTCAATTGTGTCAATTAAGCTTTTGTGGTAACTTGTGTTTAAGTGATGAATTGAAAGTTCAACACCTCCGGATGTTTGATAAAATGACAGCTTTACCCGAGGCATTTCCTCTATTTGCCTCTTCAAAATTAAATCTATGATAATGTTGTAAGCTTGAATTAGCTTATCAACATCAGTAAACAATTCAATATTTGTGGGAAATTCCTGGTTTTCAATCTCAAAATCAATCTTCTCATTCCAGTTTTTAATCTTGTTTTGAAGGAGTAAAATTTGTTTTAGGGAGTTGTCTTGCCTAATGTGGAAAAGATGTTTGAAATGAATTACCAGATCATTAAATGTTTTTAAGTACTTATTGAAGTTTTTAGATTTGATTGCTTCGGAAAATTCAAAACCAATTATTTCATGACTTTCAATTAAACCTGGGTCAGGGCATGGAGGAAAATTTTCATTCATTTTACACCATTTTTTTAATTCTTTACTTGACCAGCTAAATTTAATGTTGTCGCCAGACCAACCGTCTCCTAAATCAACCTTATAATAATCTTTTCCGGTTAAATATCCACGGATAAGAGCTTTAACCCTTGAAGGTGCAAAATGATTTTTCTCATGCCTTTCAAATGCTTTTAATATTGCTTCCAGGTGTTTCGGAAATTGATAGGTTTCTGTACCGCAATAATCATTTATTGTTACTAATTCATTACTATCAATTTCGTGACAAGTTGATCGAAGAATAGGATCCTGGTTATAATCGTATAAATATTTATAAAGACTAACAGGAGAATAATATGAAAGACTATTTTTCTTTGACTCATTCTTTCTGTTTTTCATTTTTTCCAATATCTCCTTCACCCTTTCATCACTTATAATTTTTTCTTCTGTTGAATTGCGCATTTGACTTTCTGATGACTTGATAGAATTATTTTCCTGTTCTTCATTGCCATTTGACTTAGTAATAATTTTCACAGTGTTCTCATCAAATTCTGGAAGGCCGGTAAAGCCACTAGGATTTGTTCCTTCGAAATTCTTGGAGTCATTTTCTACATAAGTCTTTGACGTTCCGATTCCCATCTTTTTCTTTATCAGCTGAAGCTCTTGTAATATGAGTTTGTCTGATCCATTCTTGCCAATATCCCTCATGGCAAGCTCAAAAACTTTGCTTTTCTGCTCGGATGTGAGTTTAGGGTTAGATAGAAGGTTAGTTATAAACAAGGTTTCCGCTTTTTTCATAATGTAAGTATGGTAGTGGTTAGTGCCTCAGAACTTTCTTTTTTTTCGTAATATAACTCCATAGCCTTATTAAGGCCTTCCTCATCCCAAACTTTGAGGACCCTATCTACAAGTGGAGACCCCATACTCAATTTTAAGAACCTTCCCTGTAGTTTTTTATAAGTAGGATCATCTGTACCTTTTACCATTTTCAGGAACTCCAGTTTGCCGGCTAAAACATTTTCCATTTCAGGATGATCAGGCTTTACATGTCCTTTATCTTTTAAGTAATCCTGGGTAAAAATTTGTTCGGCCTTTTTTGTCCCATATTTTTCCCAATAGTATAGCCACATCCTTAATTGCTTCGTGTAGTTTTTAGGAACATTTATTTTTTCATTGACCACAAGTCCCGTGGCTTCCTGACGAAACCCTGTTTTTTGAAGTCTGGTTTTGGACGGATTGATCTTTAGGAGCTGATCTTCTTCTATGATACGGGTCAGTTCCGATTGGAACTCATTTTTATTATATACGTTATGGGAAGAAGAAAAAGTGATGTCATCTGCGTACCGTGTAAAATTCAGGTTGAATCTTTTCGCTAGACCTTTCAGGCGCCTATCTAGATCCCTGCAAAGAATGTTTGAGATGGTCGGGGAGGTAGGACTACCTTGGGGAAGAACCGTTTTGATATTACCATCTATTTTAAAGGGATGTGTACATAAACAAGATAGAAAAAAGGCTAGTTGCTCTTTGTTCCTATCTTTTCTTAAATTGAATGGCTTTTTCATGAAGCCTAGTTTAACCCTGTTACGGTCAAAGGAGTGGAAAAAATCCTGTAAGTCCAGATTGTATACATAATGTTTATCGACATGAGGCTGAGCATTATCGACTATAGATTTTTCCTGTACAAACCCTGTTGCAGCGGGATGGGCTTCATATACGGCCTGAAGTATAAAATTAAGTACTCTCAAAATAGATCGTAGACCTTTAACTGGAGCATTGATTATTCTCTTAGCACCATTCTTTTTGGGAATATCAAAGGAGGTGTACCTTTTTTTGCAGAAGTCGGGATTGGCATAATAGTTAAGAGCTTTGAGACGAAAAACTTTACACTCGTCTCCATACATCATTCGTTTTGCTTCATTCAAAAGAACTAGAAGATCCTCTTTAGATTCGAGTAAAGCGAATTTTTTGCGAATGTAGGTTTGTTGGTCAGGGCTTGCTTTCATAATAACTTTTGCATTAATTCTTCTAATACCTGCCCGGATACTCTTTAAGTATATATTATAAAGCAATTTCAATAATCAGAACTAATTCATTTGTCTTGAAATAGTTTATAATAATAAATCATAAAAAAATAATAAGTGGAGGTTTTGAAATTTAGGATTCAATTCCTCACTAACCTTTGGCCGACTAAAAGTCGGGTAAAGATGCCGATCATTGTCCTGATAATTTCAGGACCAGCACCCAAATTCAATATCTCTGTGGGCAGGTATTTCAAAGAACAATGCAAATAAATGCATCATCTGTGCAGTCTAACTGCACAAATAATTTTAATTTTAATCTTTGCTTTATTACAATCCAGAATTAGTAGGGATGGGGCAGATTGTATCATCTCAAATATAAAATTTTAATTTATATAGTTTTTAACATATCTGTGAAATAAGGATTTTTTTGATATCATAGATATGCTGATAAAAAGAGAATAATTTAAAATTGAAGTTTTTAGATAACTTTAAAAAAAGGCCATGCCAATTACGAAAAATGCTCTTATAAGATATCAATGTCTTGATCGTTGTTTTCGAAACCCAGGTAAACGTTATTATATTGAGGACTTGCTTGAAGAATGTAATAAAGCTTTATGGGAATTAAATCCTGACTCTAATGGAATTAGGAAGCGGCAACTATATGATGATATCACCTTTATGACCTCCCCCGAAGGTTGGAGTGCGCCCATTGAGAGGGTCAGGGATAGCCGTCGGACGTACTTCAGATATGAGGATCAGAACTTTTCTATCAATAACCAACCGTTGAACGAGCTTGAAGCAGAACAGCTAAAATCGGCAATCTCAATTTTGGATCGGTTCAAAGGTCTGCCTCAATTTAAGTGGATCAATCAGTTGTTGCCTAAACTTGATCAGGCCTTCAATATATCTAATGATTCTGAAGGGATCATTAGTTTTGATAATAATGAATATTTGAAAGGTATAGAGTTTATAGGGCCTTTATTTAATGCCATCCTCTATAAAAAGCTTCTAGAAATCAATTATAAGTCATTCAAAAATCCGGAACCAGTAGAAATAATTTTCTCTCCATATCATCTTAAGGAATATAATAATAGGTGGTTTGTATATGGCAAGAATAATGACTTTGATGGTCTAATCAATTTGGCCCTTGATCGGATAGAAGAAATTAAGGAGTTAAAAGGACCTTATGAATTTGCGAATGTGAATTTTGAAGAATATTTTGAAGATGTGATTGGCGTATCAATTTTTCCTGACCAAAAACCAATTAAAATAGGTTTAAGGGTTGACCAAAGTTTGTGGCCCTACATTCAAACCAAGCCATTACATGGATCTCAGAAAACTAAAGAAAAAGGGAAAGATTTTACAATTATATCTATTGAGGTTGTTCCAAATTTTGAGCTTGAGAGTATAGTTCTCCAATTTGGAGAAAAGATAGAGGTGTTAGAGCCTGAGAGTTTTAGAAATCAAATTAAAAATAGAATTATCGCAACCTCTAAAAAATATCTTTAGTAATGTTTTGTAGGTTCTTTTAACCAGGCATTTAATTCTTTATAATTCTCTTGAAAAACAACCTTCAATTCATCTTGAGACATTCCATCGTATGTTCCTAAAAATTTATGGGTCATATCAAGAAAAGGATCAAATCTTCCGTATACTAAAAACCTTATTCTATCACCTGTTTTTATTAATGAACATTCATTATAAAATGGGAGAGTTTCTTCAGAAATATAGCGAAGCGATTTTTTATAACAAATTGCTTTCGTTTTTACGGGTTCTGCATTTTTAAAATCAAGATGTTCAATTGTTAACCAAATACTATTATGGTTTGCTTCTTCACCAATTTCTAGTATCCGGCAGGGAATAACATAAATATCTTCATTATAGAAGTCACTATATTCTTTTTTAGGTTTGGTGGTCAGAAATTCCTTTTGGTAAAAATCCATTAATTTGCTTTTATTATACTTTAAATAATTTTAAGCCATAAATCAGTAATGTGAATGTCTGGATAATAAGGATTAAATTTCATTACTGACGGTTTGGCTTGCTAGCGACTAATTATTGATTTAGCCTGCGTTTTTTCCTCTATTCTACGTTTAAAATATTTCTCAGTTTCTTTATTAGTGAAATATACATAGCATCCCAACATTCCTCTAGTCATCAATGTGCGATAAATGTTCTTAACATGATTTTCAAAATTTTCTTTCCCTCTCTTTAAAGTAGGGTCTTCCGTTGCAGTAATATCAGCTTTAAGTGAGTCGGACTCTGGATCATAAACAAGATCGTCGCCTATAATAACGCCGATGTAGTCAAATTCAAAACCTTGGGCAGTATAGATGCAACCAATCTGTTTTATACCTTCAGGACGGTATGCCCATTCAAACCACTGTACATATCCTTTTGGAGGACGAATTTTACTGTGAGTTTCCCAAGGCATCGCAAATGAACCAATTTGAACATCATTTACTAATTCACCATTCGCATCAAGTTTTTTACTCCATGGCCAGCAAAATCCAGCTACCAATCTTGCAGAATTAGGTTTCTCTTTCTCCTTTGAAGCAATTGTGCTATAAAGTTCCCGCGGAGAATCGAAAATTTGAAAGTCAAACTTTTCATCCTGTTTAAGAACTTTTTTTTCATCGGTATAACCAAGAACTGATTCAAGCCACAGTAAATAATCGTTGGACCCCATGCATCGGAACTGGGTTTCTAAAGTTACCTCTGATATATTGCGATTGTATTTTGCAGCAGCACTTCTTATCATGTCTGAATGACCAATTTCCTGAGATCGGACATTTTGCCAATCATCAATAAAAAAGACAGATACTTTGGCGCAACGTACTAGTTGTTCTACCTGGGGCATATCGGTTCTGTGCTCTGGTCGGGTATATTGAAAGTTGCTTGTTTTTTCTATCCGGTGAGCTTCATCCACAAGTAGTAAGTCTAGTTCTTGCTCATTTACCCGAGATGGAGTAAAACGGTAAAGGTTTGAGATTAGGATACGTCCATTGGGGCCCACTAATTTTTGAATACCCGCGGTGAAAGGTTTCGATTTGCATCCATAAAATACGTTCATATTGCGTTTAGCTGCTTCGGCCAAGATATTCAATGCTATTAATGATTTACCAGTGCCGGGTCCTCCATGAACGATAATAACTTCTGATTTTTTCTGTTTTTTTGCTTTTCTGACTTTTGACCAAATCAGATTTTTAGCGACTAATTGTTCATTTAATAATGAAAATACTTCTTCATTTTTGATGACATTAGACACATTTTCTAAAAGTTTTTTGCTCGGTCTTATTGGACTTTGCATAAAACGATTAAAAACTTCTGATCCTTTACCTGCGGATAGCAGTATCCCAATTTTATCCGCAATGGCACGCACATCATCTTTAGTATACAATGGGTAATTATCAAGGATTTTCTTGTAGATGGGATCGAAAAGCCCTTCATCATCAGTGCGTGAATAGTTATGGCAGTATGCACAGCTAAATAGCTGCATTTCGGGCAATGTTTCGAATTCCTGTATAAAGCCCTTAAGGTAATTATGGTAGCCTTTAGCTTGTTGGGAAGGATGGGGGACAATTCGATCCCCACCGCCCGTGTAAGTTTCTACAAAATTACCTTCGTCAACGAGTGCGGTGACTGAAGACCATTGTTTTAATTCAATTAGGACAACATTATCATTATTATCCTTATCCTTTCCAAATAGAAGAACATCGACTCGACTCTGGTTATAAGGCACTTCGTATTCGATAGCAATAATGTTATCTTTCAAATCTGCCAGTTCAATTAAGTCCCTTACTCTTGGAAGAGAGTTTTGCCATGATGTAATTTCACTTGGATGGGGTTCCTTATTAAAGCGTAGGATAAATGATTGCAGCATTATATCACTAAGTCGGTTCTCTCGAACATCCTGAACGAATTGGCAGGTAGTATCCTGGTAAATCAACATATTACAGATCAGTATATTTCTTGGCGGTCCCTTTTGACTTGTCCACTGGATATTTCTCTCCGTTTAATTTGATCTTATCCAGTACAATATCTCTTACATTCAAATTATGTTTTTCTGCAAGCAAGAGACAGAAGGCAAAAATGTCAGCCAACTCTTCCTTCAGTTTATCAAGATCAAAATCTTCTTTTTCTTTCCATAGAAATAAGTCCAATAATTCTGAGGCCTCACTATTAATTGCAATGGCAAGATCTTTAGAGTTATGAAATTGCTTCCAATCCCTTTCGTCACGAAAGCTGATTAATGCTTTAGTCATTTCTTGTAATTCTGTCATATCTCTTTTTATTTAACTCAAAGTTTCGATTATAGAATTTTGCTCCAAAGAAGATACATAAATCCCTGGCTTTTTTTATTTGGTGATTCTAAACGTTTAATTAAATCCATTGCCCAACCGAATATGAGTGAGTGGGACATTCATCTTTCAATAACCCTTTAAATTTAATTTGCCGTTATACTTTTTATCTAAAAGGTAAAGCAATCTATCGGCTGTGGAAAAATGAATATTATACTCCTCACATATTAGGTGTAATTTTTCTAAATATTTAAAATATAGTTCGATCTGCTCATGAATATTGCTTAATGAATAATTAAGCTTTTCTCCAAAAATATATCGATAAACTCGTTGATCCAGAATTTGATAAATATTTGGGTTTTTAAACCTTAGAATTGTTGATGCCATAGCGAGCTGGATTCCTTGCTGATTCTTACCTAATAAGTGTAGTAGGATTTGCTCTGTAAGTGATTTATCTAGACACCTATCTTTTTTTCTTATTTTGTTTAATAGACTTAAAGTTTTTTTGTTTAACTCAGCATAACGATTTACTTTCCATAAGACTATTTCATTAATAGTATTTTGATCAAAGTTGTCATTTATATTATCAAGCTTTAAGGTTAAATTTTTTTGATATTTATATTCTTCTAAATTAATCACTTTTACATTGGTATTGTAAATCGTGTTGATTTTCTCAGATTGCATTCTCTAAAAGTATTTCAAGGGATTTTTCCAATGAATTAAGAACATGATCTTTATTCTTTAACTCGACGGAATAATAAATTTTGTATTCTAAAATAAGTTCTTCTAAAGAAAATTCTTTACTTTTTTTAATAGTTCTTAAAATTTTTAATTTTTCAGATATGGTAGTTTCATTCCATTCCTCGGAATTACAATCAAACAATGTCCTTAAAGTTCTATGTTTAAAGTTCTTTCCAAAAATTTTATCAATAGTTTCTTGGTAGTGTTTCATTTCTCCGTTATGTCTTAGGTTTTTGATCATCTCAAGCTAGTATAGTAGGTCTCTTATTTAAATTGAAAGTTCCTTAAACCTGCAAAATGCATTCACCAACTTTATTTGGTGTGGGCTTTTGCATTCCACCTCGAAAATTGCAGGGTTTGCCACCATTATAAATCGGGTTCGGGCTCTGGAAACGGCAACATTAAATCGATTAGGGCTAAATATAAAATCCATTCCTCGAGGTGCATCTTCCAAACTTGAAGTGGCTACAGAATAAATAATGATGGGAGCTTCTTGACCTTGGAACTTGTCAACTGTACCTACCTCCAAATTTGGCATACGTTGTTTGATTGCTTGTACTTGTGCATTGTAAGGAGTAATTACTTTTATTTCATTGAGGGTCAAAGCGGCTTCTTCACCATTTTCATTGATAAATTTCACCTCACCACAAGTAAGATGATTAATAATTTCCACCACTTTCTCAACTTCTTCATTGGATGAATTGATGTTTCCTGTATGTTCTATCTCTTCCAGGTATAATCCCGCTCCTCCATATTTTGAGCCTATTATCTGCTGTTGATCAAGATGTTCTTTTGATTGCAATCTGTTCTCATAAAAAAGTTCAGACACGAAATTATTTATAGACGAATGCATCCGCCAGGTTTCAGGCAAGAATACACCTTGCTCATCAGATATAGTTTTCTGGTTCTGTAATACATGTTCTAGAGCCGATACTTCAGTTCCGTCGGGATGTACGCCTTGTTGGGGTTGTTTTAATTGTTGTGGATCACCCAAAAGTACGATGTTAGAACAGCAGTGGGAAACTGCAAGAGTATCAATCAATGATAATTGACCGGCTTCATCCACAAAGAGATAATCCACGGTGTTTTCATAAGGTGGCTTACTCCACATAAATGAAGTCCCTGCGATAACATTCATACTGCCAATGGATGCTTGGATAGTTTTTTCATCTTTACTAACTGTCCATGGAGAAGGATGATCTGGATCTGGTTCGGTTTTCTGAATCATTTCAATATTGAGCCCTTCTTTTTCAGCTACCTCCCAAACTTTCGTAAGTAAATTTGTGATCACCTTATGGCTAAGGGCAGTAATCCCAATTTTCTTTCCTTGTTTTACCAAACGAACAATAATATGGCTTGCCGTGAAACTTTTTCCAGCACCTGGAGGACCTTGAACCGGAAGATAGCTGTGATCAAGTTTCGATGCAAAATCAAATGTTCTCTCAACAATATCATCAAATTCAACTGGTTCTTCCGTTAAACTCGGGATAGAATTTATGAGAAGTTGTCTTGCAGCTCGGTACATTTCATCGGCGCTATCCATGCCTTTATCTACCACCCATTCTACTAACCTGATAATAGCTTCTTCCTTGGAAGTAGAAATAATTGATTCTAAACTCATAATCGAAATCGGGTGGGGTATATCGATTGCAGTTGGTCCTTTTTTGATTCGGATTATATTTGCGTCAAGGTCTATTTCATGAATGGTACCTAGTCTGTTATTTAACTGGTCCATTACTTTCTGACCTGGGCGCAAATCACATTCTTGAGTAGGAAATTTATAGGTGTCAATTACACTTCTTTTTTCAGGTTCTCGATTACCTGTGTATTCTAGAAAAGGAATTGCCTTTCGTTCTTCCAAGAGCTCATCTTCTGGAAGTTCTTTTAATCGGAAAAACTCCCACCAGTAAGACTTATTCTCTCTACGGTACCAATCAAGCATATGGGCAAGAATATATTGAGCCTGTTCAACTTCATTTCGGTCTGAATTTATTTGAGGCACGTCATCAAGTAAAGCATCCAAAATTGGCTTAATACGTTCTTGATGGGTACTGATTTTATCACTGGCTTCACCATCGCCATCTACAGGTCTCGTAATATTTTCGCCATCGCTGATTAGCCCTGCACGAATATTTTCTAGCCATGCTTGAAGGCGAACCAATGATTCGCAGTCATCTTGATTGTAAAGTTGGACTGCGTCTTTGTTTTCCTTTGTTAATTTATCAATATTTCCAGTTTGTAGAAGTAACTCCAATTGTGATTTATGACTTGAGAGCTCTCTCAAATCCATCTGGCGCTCGTAACCAAAAAACACTTCCAAATCTTTGATCGAGTACCTTTCCACACTAGCTATTACAGACTGTTTAACAATGTTATAGAGGTCTACAAATGTATTTGACCTTAAAAACGTGTCAATCTCATTTTCTCGAGATGCATATTTTCCCATCAATCGTTTTAAGGCAGTTACTTCATAAGGCGCATAATGATATATATGAAGTGAGGGATCTTCTTGTTTTAGTTTAAAGGCAAAGTCAATGAATTGTTCAAAAATCTCTTTCTCTTTCGTTTCATTTTTAGCCCATAAAGCGTGGTATTTTCCATTGTGTACATAGCCAATGATGTACTCAAGGCCATCTGGTTCAACCATCCTATCTCCTTCAAAATCCAAGTAGATATCATTTAAAGAAGGTTCTGGTAGTTTGTTCAGCCCTTTATCATCTTCTATGTCTAAGGTTTTGTAGATCGGCTCAAACCCTTTTTGTCTGCTCGTATATTGTACACGAGCCTGTTCTCGAAGTTTATTATATGTCTCTTTAACACCTTTAGAAGGATCGAAAGGTACAGGTAAATTAAGACAGGCTAGTTTTTCTAGGGTGTGAACATCATGCAGATTGAGTTCCTTCATCTGGGATTTACCCATTCCAGCCACGAAGGTTAGGTGATCATCTTTTCTTCTAATAGCATTACAGTTCTTCCACCACCTGCAGATATCGCAGTGGGCGACGGGCTCAGGGTAGGTCTCTTTATCATTGGAAATTGCTTCTTCCAGATTCCGTTTGACGAGCCGAATATATGCAGCATGTTCATCATAACGATAGCGTTCTTTGCCTTCAGGCTTTATAACACCCATGTATTCTGGAGAAATTCCTTGGATTTGAGCAACACGCTCTGAATAAAGACCAATTTGGAGAATTGTACCAGCCTTCGTTTCATTCGCCAGCTTGGTGTCCCATACCTCGTATGACCAATCTCCTAATTCACTTGGTGCATTAACCTTCTTTAAAAAATCAGCCCATCCGCTCCATTTACTATTTTCTTTCAACCTCGCCTGGTAAATAACATCAATACCAGCTTTCATAGCATCTATTGTATGCTTCTCAGCATGAGGATCATCAGTACAAATCTCTGCTACAGTTTTTCCCTGGCTCTTGATCTCATGTAAGTGACCTTCTTCAAACTCACTCCCCTTCTCTTTGAGCATTTGCAATACCCGATTGGTGTAAGAATCAGGATCTGCAATTTCACCTCTTGCATGTTGTTTGTTAAGTTGAGTGAGATGTTTACAACTGCTATGAGAAGATAAATCGGATGGACTATAAATAATCTGGTTGTTCCTGTATTTCATTTTAAATTGGAGAAAAAATTGTTTTTAAGAAAATATAGTTAACTGACGAATGGCATTTACCCAAATGCCTATATTATCGAAAGACATTGTAGTAGGGAACGAGATGTTGTCGATTTCGACTTCGTTTATGAAGTTAGTAATTTTCTTTCTAACGGTGTCGCCTATTTGCGATGAGCCGTTGTGGTATGCGGTAATTTATTGGAAATATTCAATTTCTCGTTTAGTAACAATTTTCCAACCACTATTCTTAATATGAATTCGCTGTGTCCAGTTATTGTTATGATCATATTTATATTCATATATTTCAATATGGGTCATTTCTGATGGACTAAAAAATTTCCTTATTTCTATTGTATTACCAAAATCATCATATTCATAACTTGTGGATCCTGTTGATTTTCCATAATCTTGGTCATAATGATTAATCCTAGTTAAAAGACCATTTTTAAAGTGACTTTCAGTTGTACAGATTCCATTATACGGTTTTAATAGTTTTTGCCTTAAATTTCCTTGGCTATCGTATTCATAGAGCGTTTTTGTAAATGCACTTCCATTTTTATAATATTCGGAAAGCAATCTATTTTCAATATCATAATTAAATTCTTTCCGAAATTGTTCTGAACCATCTGATAGAAATATTTCAGAAATTAAATTATTATTTTCATCATAATTCAGTTGATATCGAGAATGACTGTTGTTGTACCTTTCTAATTGAAGTCCATTTTCATCATAGATTGTAAACCATGAATAGGCAACTGAACCATCTTTATTCAAGCTATCATTTTGTATTTCTTTTCCTCGTTCATTGAATGATAATAAATTTATATTTTTAGGTACTAATGGACTGAAATCATTTAAATCTTCTATTTCTTCAAATTCTATTAGTTTAATCTTTTTAAATTTTTGCATAATAATTTTTGTTTATAAATAATTGCATATAACGGTTTCGATTATCGCAAGTAGGTGGAGAAGGGATGCGGAGGTGTTGGCTATTGATCAAGTTAATTATTTTATTTCTAACGGTGCCGCCTATTTGCCAATGAACCGTTATTGTCAAATTATAGTAGCTACCAATCATTTAAGTTAGTAGTCGTTTGTGGTAATTTTTTTAAAAAACTACCTGGAACTTTTCCAGTGATTTGAAGAGCATCTTCGAATTGTTGATCTAGCCAATTGGCAGAATTATGTGTAATTCTAGTATATGCTTTTCTCATCAAAGATCTTTTTACTTCTATATCTCTTTCTCCATTATCATACCTTTTTCTTGTTGAAGGGAAACTATCATATTCAAACTTTTCCATTAAATCTGAAAGTAGTATTCCATCGCTCATAGTTCCATTAAGAAATATTGGATTTTCAACTCTTAAGTAAACTGGCCATTTCTTTTTCCATTCACGTTCGTGCTTCTCTATATCTGAGGCAATATCTCTCCCTTCTTTAAACTTTAGAGCCGTCGCTTTTCCAAAAATTGCATAATCATTTGGATTCTCAGTCATTCTTGCCATATATATAATATCTCCATCTTTAACCTGTCTAGGCTTTTTATTTATTGGAAAACCGCAAGCATAATGGCATAAGGCACGATCTATTTCTTCCTTAACTGGAAAATCTAATTCTACTCGATTATCCGCTTTTCCAAAAAATTTGATAAAATAATTTATAGAGCTATTAAAATTAGATTTGGTTGAACCATAATCTGGTAAGGTTGCTGCTTTACCTTTGCTTGTGTTAACATTAGATAGTTTACTTTCCCATTTAAGGCATTCATTTATTTCCAATTTCTTTCCGGCAATATTTTTCAAATCTTTGAAATGGTTATGAAGATCCGCTATTACTTTTTTATCTGTTAAGTAGATTCCACATTCCATATTATTTCTCAATCCTCCATTAGTAAGGTTTGCAGATGTAATAATTGCAGCTCTCTTATCTAGTAAGTATACTTTACTATGTAATCCTTTTATTCCGTAAATATGGGCTCCATTATTAACAGAAAATTTAATTCCATCTAAACTTGAAACTTTCAATGCGAAATCTTGTAGATTATATCGCGTTATTAATTCAAAATTTTGAAAATTAAAGTTCTTCTCTATTTTCCTTAGTATTTGTTCACCTACGAAGGGAGATATAATTCTTAGATTTTTTGTTTTTGGTAGTTCCTGAATAAATTTATCATACCAATTCTTTAAATAAATTTCCATTAATTTCTATAACTTTTGTTCAAGCCTTGCAGTTATCGGTCTCAGTCATCACAAATTGCAGGAGTAGGGATGCGGATTTGCCTGATGAACCATTTTCTTTGTTGATTTCTAAAATTACACTTTTTCAGCTAAACTCGTTATTTGAGGTAAACCACTGTTGTGTGAAGTTATTAGAAACTTAAATAATATAATATTCCGACTCCTATTGATCCAAGTAGATAAAGAGATCCAATTGCAATCTTAAAACCATTTTCTAATTTTGTATACTTTCTAGCGCCTTTTCTATAGATTTCATTCCCTTTCTGATACCACTCTGCTTTTTCCATACTTTTCTTTCTGGCAAATTCATTTGATATAACTGATAATAAAATAGGTACAATAAAAAATCCTGCAAGTATTGAAAGTGAATTTAATAAATCAATACTTTCAATTTTATTATAAAGGTCGGAACAGGCATATAAGCCTACTCCAGAAATCAAGAAAAATGCTATATACGTTCGTCGTTCATAAAAAGTTGCATCTTGATGATAATGAATTATCAATTCGTTTTTCAAGTTTTTTAATCTATTTTTTTCCAATTCAATTTCATCAAAATTTGTGTTCATATAATCTTCAGTTTTAATCATTAAGAACGCTAAGAGCCAAATCTATATCTGTTAATTTTGTAAGCATAACAAAGTCATGAAAAAAACCTTCTTTTGCTTTTACAGACTTCTTCAAATATTCTTCAAATTCTTTTTCATCAACGTATGAAATCGGAAAACCAAATACGTGTCCTAGAAATTCAATTTCTATGAATTTATCATCAGAACATAAATATTTCATTCTATCAAAATATAAAACTGGAGTTTCTGCTTCTCTATCAAACATAAGGAATGCACCAAATGATCTTCTGAAGTAAATTATTGGTAAATCATCTAAATTATATCTTGCAAACTCTCTTATAAAATCAAACTTTTTCTCATAACCTATATCCTTTTGTCTGTTAAGTTCTTCTAAGAACATTTTGTATAAGCCTCTTTTGAAAGCTCTACATAGTTCTTTTTGGAATTGTGCAGAAAACCTAAAGGATGGTTTTATTGTTAAACTATATTTTCCATTTTTTGACTTAACCTCAAAGAACTTTGATTTGAATCTACCAACTTTTCTTTTTGGGTTTTCTTTTAAAAATCTTTTTCTAGATATATTAAATGCTTCTTTTAAAGCTTCTTCTATTGAATATTGACCATTATGATTATTTCGATTACCAAAATATTCATTACAACTGTCACAGACATTATTGTTATAGGATTGTCCGCCAAGGGATTTAGGAATAGTATGTGCTTTTTTTTCAAATGAAACTATTGTTTCATTTTTTTTACACCATAAACATTTTTTCAATTCTTAAGGTTTATATTTTTTGAATTACTATAAAAAATTGCACACAACGGTTACTGCAAGTTGCGGGAGTAGGGATACGGACTTGTCGGTTTACCGGGTAGATTCTTGATTTCTAAAATTACAATTTTCTCTAAACTTCCCGGAATTTGAGATGAACCGCTGTTGTGCACAGTATATTACTGTTGAATTATTTCATGGCCAGACCCATAACAACGAAAACAAGTGCCACCATTCACATGACTAAACTCAGGAAAAGATCCTTTTCCATAACATCTATTGCATGGAATCAAATTGTTTAAAATGTTATTATTTTCATCGTAATATGGGATCTTGTAATTTTCGTGAGCTATTTTATGACAAACATTACAAACGGTAATATATTCATTGTCATCTTGATCCCAAATCTCTTTATTTGTTCTATAACATTTGTGGTGAATTTCTAAGTATTCCTTTTCCTTTATTACTCCTTGAGTATCATTGCGAGGATTTATTATCCAAACACCATTAAGATCGATTGTGTATTTATCTATGTCCTTATCTAAAAGATTTTCAACATTTATTTTTGGGGAATAATCATCTATCCCATAATATTTATCTTCAATTAAACTCCCCTTAAATTCCTTATTTTTAAAGCGTTTATCAATAAAATTTAATACTAAAATAAATGCCGATTTATCTGGGATTAATTTATTCGATTTGGCAATTATTTTAATTCCTTGATTTTGGTGGATGGTTAATTCTAAATGATTAATTAAAGCTTCTTTTATAACTTTTATTTCATATTCTCCAGTTATGAAAGAAACAATTGAATCCTTAAAATTAGATTTATTAAATCCGCACCTTTGGCATGTAAAATTGTCTCGATTTAGGATTTCAAGACGTTTCCTTTTCCATTCTCCAGTTTCTAATAGGTTAATATATTCTTTCACTATATAATATATTGTGCACAACGGTCTCGGTTATCGCCAGTTGGCGGAGTTGGGGACGCGGATTTGTCGGCTTAGTGTTGGTTTCTTAGTCAAGTTAATTATTTTCTTTATAACCGTGCCGGCTATTGGCGATTAACCATTGTTGTTGTGCGTTTTTCTAGTAATAACCTTTTCCTTTTACGCAATGTCTTATTCCACCTCTTGGATCCTCCATATCGTTCTTATATCTAGGAATAACGTGACAATGAAAATGCATTACAGTTTGTCCTGCAACTTCTCCGCAGTTCATACCAATATTGAATCCATCAGGAAAGTTTTCTTGTTGAATTAATTCTTTTGCTTTATCAATTAAATCTGGCAATTCTAATTTCTCTTCATCTGATAAAGAGAAATAATCACTTTTCTTTTTGTTAGAAATAATTAGAATATGGCCCGGTGATACAGGATAGCGATCATAAATAAGGAAAAAGTTATTTCCTTTATATAACTTATTTTCTTCTGGGATTTTTTCAAACACACTCATTAAATGCTATTGTCAAGTTTATCTTTTGGAGACCAAGTTAAAATAGAATTCTCTAATGCTACATCATACTGTTTTTGTAAAAATCTTCTTCTGGATTCTTTTGTTTTTCCAGTTTGATTTACAATAGTTTCTCCTAAAGGATGTTTACTATCAATATAGTATTCGTTTCTTTTATAAAGTTTTTGAAGATATTCCACTGTAGGTATTTTTGTTCCTTTTTCTCCAATAGAATTTATTGTTGGATGAGCCAAAACCAAATTCCATACTCCATTAATATTTGCTGAATGTTTGATGTGTTGGAGTTTATTTACATGTGGTAAAAAATGATCAACATGACAGAGATCAATGTTTCCAGATTGTAATGAAATGTTGTTATTGCTATAGAAGCACTTTCCTTTTTGATATCCGTTTAAAGCATTTCTTGCAGAAGTAATAGATTTTCTTCTCATTATGTTATTTTCAAGGAAAAGAAAATCTAAATCGTCATCGTATTGTACTTCTAATATGTTTGGATTAATTTCCAAATTCCAGGCAGTCTCAACAAGTTTCCATCTTGCTTCAACTTCGGAATCGAAGTTTTGAAAATGGTAACTTTCTTTCAATTTCAAAAGTTCATCTCTTACTACAATATTTTTATTCCCGTTTTTGAAATCTTTCTCGTAAAATAAATTAGGGATTTTTCCTCCGTTTATATTTTGAAAGGCGTCAACTACATTTACGAAGCCTAATTTTTCTGTAATAGTAATTAAGGCATCCTTCTTAAGTTTACCATCATTAAAACTTCTACATGCATTTAAAAAATTGCTAGAGTTTGAACTACCTTGTTTATCATTAATCTTTAAGTGTTCTGTAATGTGCCTTGAAAATGGTTCTGCTAAATCAATCAATGATACTGTTGTAGTTTCTTTATCAGCGATTTCCAATAAACTTTTTGCAAAAGCAAATTTATAAGTGGCAGAATTTTTACCGAATAATATTAGAGCTCTCCATTGAGATTCTAAGGTCGGATCATTTACTTGGAATTCTATCATAGTTTGAAAAATGCGCTACAACGGTCTTGGTTGAGGCAAGTAGCGTGGAGTAGGGACACGTTCTTGTCGGCTTTGTTGTTATTTACTAGGTATCTAAAATACACTTTTTCGACTAAGCCCGCTATTTGCGCTTAACCGATGTTGGCAAAAGTTATAATCTATCATTGAAGATAAGTACAGGACAATCTACATGCTCTATAATTTTCACTTCATATTGATCTTTAGGTAAAAGCTTTTCAATTTCCGCTGGGTGGCCCCATGGAGTTTTGAATTTTTCTGGTTTAATTAAAAAAGTCAGAAATTCGTTGGAAATAAGACCATCCTCTATAAAGCTTTTAAATTTTTCATTTTTATATTTTACTAATTTAAATTCTTTACCATTAAACAAATAATAGAAATCTCCTTTACCTTTATTATCATTTCTTAAAGAGAACTTGATGTTTGACTTTTTCGTTTTTGACCGTAGAAAGTTAAATTCTATTTCAAACTCTTCTCCTCCAATTTCTATTTCACGCCATTCAAAAAAATTGAAATTAGTTCTTATGAAAGTTATTCTACTAGTGTGCATCCTGATAAATGCCATTTGCATAGTGGAATAATTTAATCCTGGATAATAGTAATATTCCTCTAAAGATATTTTTTCTTCAATTCCTTTTTCATTGGTTTTAATCCATTCACAGAGATTATTATTTTCACCTGCGAAAAATGAATAGTAGTTATAATCTGGTGGTGGTAGAGTCTTGTTCACAATGACGGAACCTTGAGCGAACCGTAAAATAGGGTCATAATGATTTGAATAAACTGAGTTGTTTTTCTCTATTTTTTGATAGTAATTAGTTAGAATTTCATCTATTCCATTTTCGAATTTATTTTTAAGGGCCGAAATTTCATCTTCATTTTCATCTACATGTTCTTTTAAACTCTCTAATAATTCTATGCTTACATCCTTGGATTCATAAAACCATTCTTCTAAAACATTTAAGAAATTAGTCCCTTCGAATGTTACATTGCTTATAAATCCAGCCTCTTTATTTTTACGTCCTCTGTTCGTGAAATTTTGCGAGCCTAAGGAAATGTACTTATGATCAACCATTAGGATTTTAGCATGTAATCCCTCTAAATTATGAATTGCTACTCCATTGTTTATTGCCTCTATTAAGGCATTGATTTGATAATCTTTTTGAAATAGGTTATGACCTTCTAAAGATGTAATAATATCGATTTCTACCTCGTTCGATGCAGATTTTAGTAATTTATTTACAGTAGAATCTAAATATGGCGTAAATATCTGTACGCTTTTATCAGCTTTTCCAATCAATTTTTTCCATTTGTAGAATAAATCTGTTGGATAAAAGTTTTTGAGGGATAAGGAATTATTAGTACTCAAATGTGTTTATAATTTTTGCCAACTCGTAATATCAAATCAAATATATTCTTTTACCAGAAAATGAATTGTATAAAGACAGTTTTAAGCTTTTTGCAAGATCAGTAATAAGATAAAAATCTTTTTATATATAAAGCCCCCAGTAGTGAATACTGTTTTTTGACTATTTATTTTTCATACCCCCCCCTTAAAAAATGGCTCCTAGTAAAATTTAGATTGAGTGGCGATGTACTTTAATGAAATTTCTAGATGTTTTTACCCCTATGCCCCTATTCAAATTTCCTCAACCAAGGTGGTCTAGGTTCCGGTCTATCACTAGGTTTTTGTCTAATTATCCAGTTTCGAGCATATTTCTTAAACCTAAAAAATAATTTTTCATTCATCTTTGTGCTCTCAAGGATCATATCATTATTAAATGCCTCGTAAAACTCCAATTTATTGAATAACTTATGTTCGTTTTCTTTCTTCCAATTTTGAATATCTTTTGAACAATAAGTGTTTAAATACTCAATGTGAGAAATTCCTCTCTCTTCTTTAATTTCTTCTTTATTATATACTTTATTATTATGTTTTGCCTTTTCGGTTAGAGGGTTTACATTTTTCCCCATATAGGTGTAGCCATTAATTTTTATTGGGTTTACGGATTTTTCAGAAAGGGTCTCAAGGTTAGGAAATATAGATCTCTTATTGCCCTCACTTTTATATATCTTATATGTTATTAAACCTTTATTGAAAAGGGAGCTTATCATTTCTGAAATACGACCTCTACTTAAACCCAATCTTTCAGCCAAATGTTTATTAGTAGCGTAACATCCTCTATTATTATTGCTTAATCCAATTATATAGGATAGTAACAAAAGCTCATTTCCTGAAACACATTTCAATTCTAAAACTTCCACTGGTACCCATATACCAGTAAAATCCATTTTATCCTTTTCCATTATTTTTTGGGATTAGAATTATATAAATCTTCTATAATTTTCTTCCGGCTATAATACACCCGACCGCCTTTAGTAAGTGGTTCGAGTATTCCCTTTTTTACCCATTGGTGCAGAGTGCCAAAAGAGATGCTCAGCAATTTACAAACCTCTTGCCTGGTTAAAAATTCTTCAGGTTCTTTTGGCTGAAAATTCTTTTTGAGTTCATCTATTCGTGCATCTACTCCTTTAAGAATAATATCGGTTAATTCTTCTGGAGTGGTTTCGTGAAGTTGTGTGATATTTCCCATTTCTTAAACAGTATTTTAAGTTAAACACTGTAAAAGTATTTAGTCCTATTCCATTAAGATTAGAGGAAAATTAGAGGATTTATAAAGGATAAAAGAGGATAGATTTATTTATGCATTCCTAGTCAAAAAATCTTGAAGAAAAGCGTCAAAATTAGACTTATGAGAAAACCCCGGCTCATTATGGAGTGAAATGTTAGAATTTTTTCGCTCCTCTATTTTAAAGGGGTGGTTTAATGAATTCCAATAATTCATAAATACTTTACTAGTACAAATAATGGAGCCTGGATCATTTGTTTCGATGTAACTTCCACTGCCTTTAAGTCTTTTATAAATGTAGCTTAATTGAGGTTTACAATCTTCAATTCTCGAAAGCCAATTTTTGTATAGTGACAATTCAAAAAATTCTTGAACTTTAATACAGTTAAAAACAGCAGGATTAAAAGTAATAGAATTCACCTCTAATAAATTTTTTAGATAAACTTTTTCCGCTGAGGTTCTAAGACTTCCTGTAAAAAATTGGAAAGATGCAGATTGGCCCGTTTTAATATCCAATGTAGGGTATATTTCATTAACTAAATCATTCGTATTTCTAAGTATTTCATCAATGCAATATTTGAAAACTCCATTTTCGACCTTGATACTGGAGAAAAAATGATAAGGTGAATCGTAGAATAGCGGTCGCTCTTTTTTAATTCTGGCAAAATGATCTTTTAAAAATTTTCTTTTTTCTTGTAAATCTTCAGGATCAAATAATTCTGAAAGCAATAAGGTTTCATATTTGCTAGAAATTTTTGAATAGGCAGATTCAAAATATTCAGATACAAATTTTTCCAAATATTCTCGATTCCGTTTCCTTAATTTGGCCTGGTCTCTTTGTAATTCTATATCATTACTCATTTGTACAATTTTGAAATAATAAGCCTTTAAGAGAGCTTTACTAGAAATTCTCTTTTTAAGCTGTTCTTATAACTTCCTTTCTTCTTTATAATAAAGGTGAGAATTATTGAATATAGCTTGGTAAGTTGGTTTATATCCATTTTATTGGGCTGTTTTAATTACTTCCATTTTGGTTTCCCCGTTTTGTTTGGCTTTTTTCCAATATTCGGCTAAAATATCTGCATTATCTTTAGGTGCTTTACCTATATAATTCAAAAGCATTTTTTCAGTTTTATGCCCTGTTGCGCTCATTATTACCGGAGTAGGTAGTTTACCATAATGGTTAGTTGCAAAGGATCTTCGGCAAATATGGGTGCTTACTAAATCACTCTTTTTATATTCCCCGGCCTTCTTTCTCCAGATTTTTTTATCGTCCTTAGTTTTTCCGATTATTTCTCTTTTGGTGCCCGGAACGATATCATTGATTCCAGATTCACTGCAAACCTTTTTTATATAATCATTGAATTTTTGAGAGCTAATAGCATGAGGGAAATTTCCATTTCTTTTATCCAGAATGGCGGAAACTTGCCAGTGCAAAGGCATTACGATTTTTTGTCCGGTTTTTTTGGCGGTGTATTCTATGTATTCTCCTTTAATATTATCTTTTGTAAGCCTTAATAGGTCGCTTACCCTGGCGCCTATCCAAACTCCAATAATTAGCCAGTCCTTAGCATTTTCTAGGTATGGAGTAGAACTCAAATCCTTTTCAAATATCCTTTCTATTTCGGCCTCATTCAAGGTTATAAAGTTTGTCTTTTCTTTAGTGGCTCTGAAATTCCCGTTTAAAATGGCATCATTTATTTTTAATCCATGTGTTCTATAGGCATCTAGGCATATTGTTTTAATGATAGTGAGGTATTTCCCAATACTGTTGTAGTTGAGGTGATGTTTTTCTTTTAAATAAGCTATAAACTCCCTGTGAAATTCCATGTTTACCTGAGAGATTAAATATCGTTTGCCTTTATACTTTTCAAAGGCTTTTAATTTTTTAAGGTTGGTTGCGTATTTCTGGATAGTAGCTTTACTTACTCCAGTAGTTCCATCTTTCTGGATCTTATTAGGTAAATTGCCCAGGTGGTAAGTGGCAAAATCAATTAAGAATTCAGTTTTTAAGTTTTGATCCTGTTTATAAAAGCGGATGATGACAGTTTTCAGCCAGTCGGCATCTATTAAGATCCCTTGCTCAAAGTCCATACGATAGCATTTAAGTATTTCGCCTTTGAGATCCGTAAGATTATTTTCAAGTTTTAATCGGTCTTCAAATACTGCATTTCTTTTAATGGTTCCGGATTTTCGGTTCCAGTGAGTCGGATCAATAGGTTTAAAGGTGGTATGTTTAAGGTCGATTTTACGGCCAGCGACAAATCTGAGGTATATCGTAGCCGGATTTGATTTACCCTTAATGAAGAATTTAACGGTAGCCATAGTAAACTCATTTGAAACCACTTAAAGGTATTAAAAAAATAAAATGGGTGCCGACGGGGTGCCGACATTTTTTGAATTTATTTGTATTTCATTAAACTTGAGTGTACTCCATGAAACTTTTGAACCTGAGGCGAATAGTGAGGTTTTATGATACTTTCAAGCTAAAATAGGGGCTTTAGCGAGCTTCAAAAATTCAAAGGGTTGCGTACCTGGTGAGGCTACTGGAAAGGTTATAGCCTATAATGAAACCTTGTTAATATTTTTATTATCAGGGTTTTTTATGTGATATGTGATTTTATGTGGTGAGACTTGCGTTCTCAACCACGGTAGTTCTTTCTGATCGAATACCTATTCAAATTTTCTGTTCTCTTTGGTGGAATGTGCATTTTCAAATAGGCTTGTATTTTTATACAACCAGTCTTCTAACTCTATAGTCCAATCCACCCCGCCAGTTTTTTCAAAATTAAACCCGAATCCATGACCTCCCTTTTCTAATTCAATATATTTAAATGGAACATTGTATTTTTTTAGGCTATCTCTGTAGATTATACTGTTTTGATATGAGACAGAACTATCATCTCTAGCATGTACCAGAAAAGTAGGAGGAGTGTTTTCAGATACTTGATTTTCCATGGAATAATAATCTAGGAAAGATTGATTTTCTGATTTTTGACCTAGTAATCTTTTATAGGAGCCTTTGTGTCTATAAGGTAAGTTAAACGAAATTACCGGGTACATCAGTATTGATACTGCATGAGACAAATTTTCAGGTTTTACTCCAGGTGCAACTATACTATCTTTCAAGTTAGCTAAAGAGGAGGCCAAATGGCCCCCAGCAGATCCACCCATTACCGCAATTTTGTTTTCATCAATCCCCCATTTTTCTGCATTTTGATGTAATAATGAAAGAGCTTTTTGAGCATCAGCTAATGGCACTTTCTCTTGTTCATAAACAATACAGGAATCAGGAAGCCTATATTTAAGTATAGCTACAATATTGAATCCCATTTCTAAGAACCGTTTAGCCCGACTCTCTCCTTCATCTTTTATACTAACAATGGCATAGCCTCCACCTGGATAATATAAAATTGTCGGACCCTTGGATTCTTGGCTATCTTTTCTGTAGATATATAATACGGGATCGGAAATTTTACTAAAGCGTCTTCCTGTAGAATCTACTGTCTCCTTAAATTCTATGTTTTCTTTATTAAAAGGTGGTTTTTTTTGATCCCAGAGGTTAACAACCTCCTTGCTATAATTTTGAGCATAGGAGGTGACATAAAAAAAGACGATAGTAAAGATGGCTATTCTTTTCATATTTATAACTGCATTAATTATTCTCAATGTTATTTGATTCTAGGTATTTCAGAGTTTTAATCAAATATTTATTAAACTCTTTTTTTGTCGCAATACCATTTTTTTGCTGCTCCCAGGCTCCAAGAAAGTAGTAGGTTATTTTTTCGGTAGTTGGTTTAAAAATTACCAAGTGATCATTTTCACCATTTACAATTTTATCCAGTTGTTCAGTATTATAAAAAACAGCCATACCTAATTTATCTGTGTCATTAACCAGAGTTTGTGCGCCAAAAGTAGCTATGTATGCCCATTTGCTATTATCGCTTTGTTTCTTGATTAATTCCGGTACATGTTTTACTATTCCGGTGGCAAGTCCTTCAATTTCTTTGGAAGGAAAAAGCTCTACTTTGGTATAAAGTCCTTCAGGAAAAATACTCAGTTTCGCCTCCAGATCAATGGTTTCATTACCGGTAGTCCAGGCTTCATAAAAAATATCTACCGAAGAACTGCTCTCTAAATTATTGATAGTTGCCGTAGTATTTTCCACATTTCTGAAATGGGCTACGGTGTCATTCATAAAACGTCCAAACCCTCCAATTCCCAAAGATTTACCGGCTTTAAGTATATCTAATCCCCACTCAGCATCTTCATGGTAGGAACCAAAATCATCTTGTCCTACAAAAGGTAAAACCAGCGTATCAACTCTTTTTCCAAATATATCGATGGCATTGCGCCAGTCCAGATATAACCTATAGGCAACATTCTGGTTCTCCCAACCCGGGCCTTCATATTTTATAAAGCCAGAATGATCAGTGTGGTTCTTTGGAACTTCAAGCTCTTTAACATTTTCATATTTTCCTCCGATATAATTATTTTCTTTCCATGAACCACCTTTTCTTACTGAAATTTCTGCATAGGTCTGTGAATTACTGATAGTGTCTTTGAATGGTTCAGTAGGAAGTTTGGTGGACTTTTTAGAATCGTTTTCATTTTTGCAGGAGACCACAAATCCAATGGTAAGAATTAAAAAGAATAAATTTTTCATGTTCATTATTGTTATTTTTATTCAAATAGATTTGGTAACCAAAGGCTGATGGCCGGAATAAAGGTCACCAATA
>NZ_JAJSON010000016.1 GCF_022410465.1 Christiangramia crocea
CTTACCAATGCGCTTAAATATGCTTTCCCGCAAGAACAACAAGGCGTTATTAATATCAGCCTGCAGAAAGATTCTGAACAAAATTTGAGATTAAAGGTTATAGATAACGGGGTTGGGAAAACAAATGGTCTTGCGCCAAAAGGTACAGGATTTGGCTCACAACTGGTGAAATTACTAACCCGACAACTCAATGGAACAATGACAGAACGTAATGATAAAGGAACTCATATTGAATTTGACTTTTTAATCAGCAAAAGCGCATAATGAGTGAAAAAAT
The DNA here is from genome assembly GCF_022410465.1 of Christiangramia crocea. Lineage (GTDB taxonomy): Bacteria > Bacteroidota > Bacteroidia > Flavobacteriales > Flavobacteriaceae > Christiangramia > Christiangramia crocea. The sequence goes on from NZ_JAJSON010000016.1 coordinate 278, forward strand.
AAAAATACTTATTGTGGAAGATGAAATGATCATCGCGGCTAATATCTCATTACAGTTAAATGAACTAGGATATGAGGTTACCGGTATTGTTCCCAGAGGAGAAGAAGCTTTAATGCATATAAAATCAGAAACTCCGGATATATTACTGCTCGACATCAACCTCAAAGGATCTTTAGATGGAATAGAGACCGCCCTGGAAATGCAAAAAACTCACGATATCCCTGTGATCTATCTAACCGCAAATGCAGACGAAGCACATTTCAACCGGGCAAAGGAAACACATCCTTACGCTTTTGTAGCCAAACCTTTCAAAAAATTAGATCTGCAACGGGCAATCGAATTGACTGTTTCCCAAGTAGGCTTTAAAAATGAAAACAATTCTAATTCCAAAACTAAAGAAGATGAAGCCTTCATCTTAAATGACTGTATTTTTGTGCGGCATCTAAATTCAATGGTAAAAGTAAATATTAAAGACATACTTTACATTGAAGCCGAACGGAATTATTGCCGCATCTTCACCAGCAACAAGGAATATCTCCTTGTCATGACGCTGAAAGAGATGGATAAGAAGTTACCGTCCAAACCCTTTTTAAGGGTCCACAGGTCTTATATCATTAATATTTCTCAAATCACAGAGATAGCCACCACCCATATCGTCATTGGCAGGAAAGCTATTCCCATTAGTAAACCTTTAAAAAAGGAATTGCTCAAGCGACTACAAACCATTTGATCGCCTTGCTCAGTAAATCTTCTTACCCGGACAACATATCGATGCTTTCGTCCCACATCGTTTATTTTAACCACTGATTATTAGTTATTTAGACTTATTAAAGAAAATCATTTAATCAAAAATCATCTTATGAAAACAATACTACCAGCCTTTTTTAACTAGACAATAATAATCCTCCTTAATTTATTTGAATTATCAAGGATAGAATCTTTACAGTCATCACAACAGTTTATCAACAAGCTCTATCCATCATCATTGTAATTTTAAATATAGTTAGGTCATTCATCAATCCTAATTAGAATAGTTGAAAAAGGCTGAAAGTATTAATATAAGCCGGTCTCTCTTTTAGAAAGATCCGGTTAAGCATCTCTAATAAAAAATTATCTATTAAGCCTGAAAAACCCGAAGATTTAGGAGTACTTACCATTTGCTGGGCTTGGGGGGCCAGTTTTAAAGGTAATTATGAAAAAGTCCAGGGTTTTTGGGCTATAGATGAAATCTAAAGAATTCGTAAAAGAGTTTGATGATTCAGTTTTATACCCAATCATCTAATGCCTGATATCCTTTCGGCACAGTTTTATTTACAATTAAAATCTAAAAACAAAAAATCTCTTTCCATAATACAAGAAAAAAAGCCTCTGATTGTTTAATCAGCTCCTCACACATCTTATTTTTGGTAGTATAAAAGGGGAGAAAAGGTGGAACTATAATAACATGATAAGTAATGTTATTAAGACTGAAGAAATGGCTATGATGGACATACTTATAATTAAAATGCTTTCTTTAGCAGCTAAGTATTCTTTTTTAAAATCCTGATCTTTTTCGACTAATTCTTTCATTGACACATCAATATCTACAAATATATCATTCATTAAAATCTTTTAAAATACCTTTTTGAAGGTATTTTTTTCATAATGAAAGAACTAGAATAGATTATTAAGTAACGTCATTAAAGGATATGAAATAAGAATCCTAAAATACAAAAAAGCCTCTTCTCGAATCAACGGAAAAAAGCTTCTCATTGGCTAGCCAAAATACTTGCGACACTTAGATTATAAATCAGCCATAAACATCTCTTAACTTCCCTCAAGTTTATTTCACAATAAATGCCATCAAAAAATTTGTCCGAAAACCTGTAGGAAACATGATACTGGACATTCGTTCTAATTGAAGGCTATATTTTTAAAGAGTCAATTTTAAAAATTAAGCATCATGAAAAACTTAATAAACTATTGTTCAGCTGGTGCTTTACTCGTTTACCTGATCTTTCTTTCATCAGGTTGTTCAAAGGATTGGATTGATGAACAGTTGGATTGTGAGTTCTATTCTTATATAAAAGTAGCTTCAACATGTGAATGCCTGGTAAATGAAGAGCCCAATTGTGAAGTTAATTACAGCCAGCTTACAGAAAAAGAGTATGATCGCATCAGTGCTCTTTTCGATGAAAGTGGGAACGAGTGTATTGAAATATCCGGGCTTAATTTTTCAGGAAAGAATTTCTCAGGTATGGCTAAAAGGCCTTTTGTCAACAATTGCCATCAATTTCTTTGAATTACCAAAAGTGAAATCAGATGGAACGAAAAACTCCAAAAACAAAAAAGCCTCTTCCCGAATCAACGGAAAAAAGCTTCTCATTGGCTAGCACCTCTCAGTGCTAACTACACATCCCGACAAGTCGGGACAAACAACACAACTAATCATTAGTGCCAAAAAAAGCCCCCATTTTTCGTAGGAGCTTTTTTGCAATTTTGCGGTCTGGACGAGACTCGAACTCGCGACCCCCTGCGTGACAGGCAGGTATTCTAACCAACTGAACTACCAGACCGTTGCTTTATTGCGAGGGCAAATATACTACCCTTTTTAATTTCACCAAACCTTTTTTAAATATTTTTAGCACGAAAAATAAGCCCCCTATCCAAACTTTTGTTTCTCAAGTAAATATGCGGTCATAATATTGTCAAAATTTTTATTGATATCGGCTTCCACATACTTTATACGGTATTTGGCACATTGCATTTTTAAGTTATCGAGGTACTCCTCTACGGCCTTTTTATAATTCTCCCTGATGTTATCTGAATACAGGTCAACCTCCATCCCTGTTTCCACGTCGGTAAAGCGGCGAGGGGTGTTTTCAAAATTGAAATCAAGTTCCCTTTTTTCATCGATCACATGAAAAAGGATCACCTCATGCCGGTTATATTTCAGATGCCTTAAAGCCTCAAAAAGTCTCTCCTCATCGGTGTCGGCCTGAAACATGTCTGTAAACAGAAAGATCAGGGATCGCCTCTTTAATTTTTCAGCGATCTGATGCAGGTACGTATAGGTATCGGTATTTTTCCGTTTCGCAGGATTTTTCAGTATACTGTTCAGTTTATCCAAAAGCATATGATGATGCCGCTCACTGGATTTCTCGGGAGCATAGAACTCAAATTCATCACTATAGATACTTATTCCCACGGCATCGCGCTGCCGTTTTAAAATATGCATCAAACAGGCCGAGGCCAGAACCGAGAATCCTATCTTATTAAGAGAGTCCAGACTCTGACCCTTCATCTTCGGATAATGCATGGAAGCCGAATTATCAATAATCAGATGACACCTCAGATTGGTTTCCTCCTCATATCTTCTTGTATAAAGCTTATCGGTCTTCGCAAACAGCTTCCAGTCTATATGCCGGGTACTCTCCCCGCTATTATAGATCTTATGCTCGGCGAATTCGGCAGAAAACCCGTGAAACGGACTCTTATGCATCCCGGAGATATAACCTTCCACCACCTGTTTTGCGAGGAGGTCAAGATTTAAAAATCCGCCGGTTTCATGAAGTTCTTTTTCAATATTCATAGCAGGTATTAAATTACCTATACTTTATGAATTAAAAAAGCCACGCTAATGCGTGGCTTGAATAATTATTTTTTTCTAAATTTTATTGCAACAATTGATCGATAGCGTCAGCGTAAGTCTGCTTTGGAGCTACTCCAACCTGGCGACCTACAACCTCACCGTTTTGGAAAACCAGTACGGTAGGTATATTTCTAACACCATACTTAGCGGCAAATTCCTGGTTAGCATCAACGTCCAGTTTTCCTACAACGGCTTTCCCGTCATATTCCGTACTGATTTCATCGATGATTGGTCCAACCATTCTACATGGTCCGCACCATGCAGCCCAAAAATCTACCATTACAGGCTTATCACTTTTAAGTACCTGTTCTTCAAAGTTCGCGTCAGTTATTTCAATAGCCATAATATGTTATTTTTCTAAATTCTTAATTTGATTCGTAAAAGTAGTCAATAAAATAATTATTCCTTACATCACCAATATTATATTTGACTATAAGCATATTGGTTGCTTTTATTTTGGGGTATTAATTCAATTTATACATAAACTGTTCCTTTTCGAGTATTTCAATAAGTTCCTGGGATATCCTGATCTTGTGTTTCCTGCTGGGCATATGCAATTTTACCTGCTCCTTCATTTCATAGACCACAAAATTCAGATGGCTTTCCCCCTTATGAGACATAAAAGTATCCTTCAGCCATTCGATCTTTTCACTATGTAGATCATCGATGTTCAGCTGAATTGTAAGTTTCTTCGCATATTTATCCATGATATCATGCAATAAATTCATCTCCCTGAACTGTATTCTTGGGTCTCCTTTCTTCCCTGTATCTTTATTGGTCCAGCCTTCTTTTACGAAGACCTTCATATGTATAAAATTATTAGAAACAAAAAAGTGCTTCATTCTTAGATATTCCTCCCCAAAGATCTTAAACTCATAAGACTCATCATAATCCTCCACAGTAAAGATTGCCCAGCCTTTACCATTCTTGGAAACGCGGTGCTGCACATCTACGACAACACCTCCAATCGTAAGATCCCTGTTCACTATGGACTCCAGGTCCCTGAAATCGGATATTTTACCATTACAGAAATAATTCATCTCAATCCTAAAGTCATCCAGCGGATGCCCCGATATATAGATCCCAACAACTTCTTTCTCACGACGAAGTTTTTCCATGGTGCCCCACTCCTCACATGGCGGCACTTCAGGCTCGGGGATTTGAACTTCACTGGCTTCGCCAAAAAGGCTAACCTGTGAGGAATTCTGATTCTCCTGAAATTTTTGCGCATATTTTACCACTTTTTCCAGGAAGCTCATTCCGCTGCCATCATCATGGAAATACTGCGCACGATGTGTCCCTCCAAAACCGTCAAATCCACCGGCCAAAGCAAGGTTCTCAAAAGCCTTTTTATTGGCAGCTCTCAGGTCTATTCTTTTTGCCATATCGAAAATGGATCTATATGGACCTTCTTTCGTTTTTCGGTTTTCAACGATAGTAGCCACAGCTCCAGCTCCAACTCCTTTTATCGCCCCCATTCCAAAGCGAACCGCGTTATCTTTATTTACAGAGAATTTATAATAGGACTCGTTCACATCAGGCCCAAGAACATTAAGCTTCATACGCTTACATTCTTCCATAAAGAAGGTGACCTGCTTGATATCGTTCATATTATTGGAAAGTACAGCTGCCATATATTCTGCAGGATAATGCGCTTTCAGATAGGCTGTCTGGTAAGCGATCCAGGCATAACAGGTGGAATGCGACTTGTTGAAAGCATAGGAAGCAAAAGCCTCCCAGTCTTTCCATATCTTTTCAAGCACCTCTTCAGGATGGCCTTTTTCTTTACCTCCATCTATGAACTTTGGCTTCAATTGTGCCAAAAGGGCAGCGATCTTTTTACCCATCGCTTTTCGAAGCATATCTGCTTCACCTTTACTAAACCCCGCCAGTTTCTGCGATAAAAGCATCACCTGCTCCTGGTAAACGGTAATTCCGTAGGTCTCTTCAAGGTATTCCTCCATTTCCGGAAGATCATAAGAGATCTCTTCTTCTCCATGCTTACGGGCAATGAAACTGGGGATATATTCCATAGGCCCGGGACGATATAACGCATTCATAGCGATAAGGTCATCAAAAACCGTAGGCTTTAAGGACTGCATATGCTTCTGCATCCCGGGAGATTCGTACTGGAATATCCCAATGGTTTCTCCTCTCTGGAAAAGCTTATAGGTCTCTTCATCGTCCAGCGGAAAATTATCCGGATCGAGATCGATTCCGTGACGGCCTTTTACAATTTTTACCGTATCCTTTATTAAGGTAAGGGTCTTCAGACCCAGAAAGTCCATCTTCAGCAGACCGGCACTTTCCACTACCGAGTTGTCGAACTGAGTCACATACAGGTCGGAATCCTTAGCAACCGAAACAGGCACATAATTGGTAATATCGCCGGGTGTAATGATCACCCCGCAGGCATGAATACCGGTGTTTCGAACTGAACCTTCCAGAATACGGGCCTGGTTCACCGTTTCGGCTTCCAGATCATCGCCTTCAGCTAAATTTAAAAGCTCGTTTATTTTTTCAATTTCATCCCCGCGGAATTTTGACTTGATCGTCTTTTCGTCCATCGCGAAAAGCTTCCCAAGTTTAGTATTCGGGATTAGTTTAGCAATTCTATCGGCCTCCATTAAAGGAAGATCCAGCACCCTTGCAGTATCCCGAATAGACGACTTCGCAGCCATGGTTCCATAGGTAATGATCTGAGCCACCTGGTTAGCCCCGTATTTCTTGATCACATAATCCATAACGCGGCTTCGGCCTTCATCATCAAAGTCGATATCAATATCAGGCATACTCACACGATCGGGATTCAGGAAACGCTCGAAAAGCAGATCATACTTGATAGGGTCGATGTTGGTAATTCCAAGGCAGTAGGCCACTGCAGATCCGGCAGCCGATCCACGTCCGGGACCAACCGACACTCCCATTTCCCTGGCGGCCCTTATGAAGTCTTCCACAATAAGAAAGTAACCAGGATACCCGGTATTTTCAATTACCGATAATTCAAAGTCCAGTCGCTCCTTTATACTTTCGGTTATGTCGCCATAGCGAACCTTTGCGCCCTCGTAGGTGATATGTTTTAAATAAGCGTTTTCACCTCTTTTTCCCCCGTCAACAAGGTCCTCTTCACTCTGGAATTGCTCCGGAATGGTGAATTTAGGAAGCAGAACGTCCCGGGCCAGTTCGAAGGGTTCAACCTTTTCAACTATTTCCTGGATGTTGCTAATGGCTTCCGGAAGGTCCTTAAAAAGACTCTTCATTTCATCACCGCTCTTAAAGTAATATTCCTGATTTGGAAGACCGTACCTGTACCCCCTGCCCCGACCAATTGGGGTCGCCTGCTTCTCCCCGTCTTTTACACACAGTAAAATATCATGGGCATTGGCATCTTCCTGCTTCCAGTAGTACGTATTATTGGTCGCTACCAGTTTTATATCATGTTTTTTTGAAAATTCAACCAGGACTGGATTTACTCTGTTCTCATCTTCCTGATCATGACGCATGATCTCTAAATACAGGTCTTCGCCAAATTCTTCCTTCCACCATAACAAAGCCTCTTCAGCCTGTTTTTCTCCAACATTAAGGATCTTGCTTGGAACTTCTCCATACAGGTTCCCGGTGAGAACTATTACATCCTCCTTATATTGTTTGATGATCTCCCGGTCTATACGCGGGACATAATAAAATCCATCTGTATAAGCCTTGGAAGACATCTTGGCCAGGTTATGATAACCATTCTTATTTTTGGCCAGCATCACAATCTGGTAGCCATTATCTTTGCGGCTTTTATCGGCGTGGTTCTCACAAACGAAGAACTCGCAACCAACGATAGCTTTCATGGGCTGCTTTAATGGCTCCCCGTTTTCTTCGGCTTCGGCATTATGCGCTTTGAGCTTTCCATTATATATACCTACCTCCTTAACAAAATGGAAGGCCCCCATCATATTTGCATGATCGGTCAGGGCCACGGCATTCATATTTTCTTCTGCCGCCGCCGCTATAAGATCAGGAATACTAATCGTTGATTGTAATACCGAGAATTGAGAATGGTTATGTAAATGAGCAAAGGGGACCTCATCCAGCTTTTCCAGGTTCTCCTGGATTTCCTCATGGGAAATATCATCTGAAGGCTGTTGCTTTTCCAGTCTTTTCCTAATCTGGTCTGAAGCCTTTTTAAGGTTGATATGTTTCAGACCAACCAGACCGATGCGCTGCGGATTAGCTTCCGAAAATTCTTCAAAATAACCTGAAGGAACATCAAGTTCCTCAACAGTGTATATTCTCTGTCGGATCAATTCAAGGAAACAACGTGTAGTAGCTTCAACATCAGCTGTAGCGTTATGCGCTTCATTAAAGGCTTCGTCAAATAGGAATTCGTGTAGTTCAGTAAGTGTAGGTAATTTGAATTTACCACCACGTCCCCCGGGAATCTTACAGAGCTCTGCAGTAGTTTCGGTACAGGTATCCAGAACAGGCATTTCCTGAAGGGAATTCTCAAAATCCCTTCTTATGAATTCGGCACCCATTATATTGATGTCAAAACCAACATTCTGGCCCACTACGAATTTAGATTTCTTAAGGGCTTCATTGAATTTTTCCAGGACCTCGTCAAGAGAAACACCTTCCTCCCTGGCTAGATCTGTTGAAATGCCGTGGATTCGCTCTGAGTCATAAGGAATATCAAAACCATCGGGTTGCACCAGGTAATCCTGACTTTCAATTAAATTCCCCATCTCATCGTGCAACTGCCAGGCGATCTGTATACAACGCGGCCAGTTGTCAGAATCGGTTAAGGGAGCATCCCAGCGCTTGGGAAGACCGGTGGTTTCAGTATCAAAAATAAGGTACATTCCTTTGTTTTTTAAGCCTTTATGAAGAATAATAAATGGTCTGCAAACTTAAAGCATCCCGGCTAAAATAAGGAACTTTATCGCTGAATTAAAACTTAGTTTTCAGGATTTATCAACCAATAAAGAAATTTGGGTAATGGACTGTATTGACTCGATTCTATGGCTGACTCTTTTAATAATTTTATTCCTAACTCCAAAAAACCAAATTTTTATTTCACCTCCCCGGAACTGAGAAAACCAGTTCCGCCCTCTCCCAAATAAGAGGCGCAACAACCTGGATTTATTTTTGAAAATTTTACATGAAAAAGCCTCACAGCAACCTGAAATTTCAGATATCCTGTGAGGCCTGTGATACGAACACTAAAAACTACTACTACTTCAATCAAACATTGCTCGCATCTGTGTGTTTACATTCCTTCAGTATAATGTCATTGGGGTGATTTCCCGAAAGACGTTCCATAGTAGCACAATTAAGCTTGTTTCTCAAGCGTTTTGACTTCGTTCAATGCAGCTACAATCGCATTTTTCTGTTTCATCAGTATATTTCCTGTCGATGCCGGAATTTCCGACTTCTTAAGCACCTTTTCATATTCTTCAACCGCAGCCTTTTCACCGCGTATGGCTTCTTCGAGCACAGCTTCATCCGTATCGTTAGAAAGACTCGCTTTAAGATTCATCCACGATCTGTGGGTATCTCCGGCCAGACTTGATCCATCGCTGGGAGCTTCCCCAAAATTCCGGATCTCAGACTTTAATTCGTGTCCAAAATCATATCTTTCCTGCGCCCGTGCCGCGAAAAAATTCTGAAGATTCTTATCTTTTACTTTGTCGGCCGCAAGTTTATATCCTTTCTCAGCATCATAATTTTTCTCTAGCAATTCATTAAGCATACTGGAAATTTCCTCAGAATAACTCATAGCTTTTTTTATTTTTCCTTTGCGTAAATATAAACTCCGACTCCCTTCCTAACAATCTATTTAACAGGGTTTAGCACTAATTAACCACTTTTAACAAGAGACTCCAATTTTAACGAAATTTCTTCCTAATATTACAAATTACCGGTGCAGACCCACTATTATTATCCCAGAAGTAAAATAGAAGCAGAAATACTTGAAAATTAGAAAAATGTAGTATCTTTGCGCACTTATTAATAACCGGGGTCGAGAACCCCAAAATTTAATTTTTATGCCAGTAAAAATAAGATTACAAAGACACGGTAAAAAAGGAAAACCTTTTTTCTGGATCGTTGCTGCGGATTCACGCGCAAAAAGAGACGGTAAATTTTTGGATAAATTGGGAATCTATAACCCTAACACCAATCCAGCTACTATCGAACTTGATGTAGACGGAGCTGTTACATGGTTGCAAAATGGTGCCCAGCCAACAGATACCGCTCGTGCTATTCTTTCTTATAAAGGAGCACTTCTTAAGAAACACCTAGCAGTAGGTGTGCAAAAAGGTGCTTTGACTGAAGAGCAGGCTGAAGAGAAATTCAAAGCCTGGTTAGAAGAAAAAGAAGGAAAGATAGGTGCTAAGAAAGAATCTTTAGACAAAGCAAAAGAAGAAGAAAAAGCTAAAGCTCTTGAGGCTGAAAGAGAAGCGAACGCTAAGCGTGAAGCTGAAGCCAAGGAAGCTGAAGAAGCAGAGGCTGCTGCCGCTGCTGAAGCTGCAGAGGCAACAGACGAAGCTACTGTAGAAAGTGCTGAAGAAGAAGCGGGAGCTGCAACTGCAGAAGAAGCTAAAACTGAAGACAAAAAAGACGCTTAAACAGCTACCGGCGATGACTAAGGAAGAATGCTTCTACCTGGGAAATATCGTTGGCAAATTTAGCTTTAAAGGGGAGGTACTGGTAAAACTGGATACCGATGAACCTGAAACTTACACTGAAATGGAATCAGTTTTCATTGAATACAATGAAAATCTGGTTCCATTTTTTATAGAGCGCTCCTCACTACAGAAGAGCACCTTACTTCGGGTGAAATTTGAAGATATAGACACCGAAGATGATGCCGAAGACCTGGTAGGTGCCCGGCTATATCTTCCACTTACCTTATTACCCAACCTCCCTGAAGATAAATTCTACTTCCACGAGATCATTGGCTTTGATGTCAAGGATGCGGAACATGGCAATATTGGCAAAATAGTATCTGTGAACGATTCTACTGCCCAGGCACTTTTTGAGATCGAAAAAGACGGAAAGCAGATCCTTATTCCCATGAATGATGAGTTCATCCAAAAAGTGGATAAAAAAAATAAGACCATCCAGGTTACTACCCCGGAAGGCCTTATCGATCTATATCTAGGTTAGTCTAAAGTATCCCCACTAAACAAAAGCATTATTCCAGTCAAAAGCCTCAAGTATAGGCTTACAAACGATTTTACCATTTACTATATTGAGTCCTTTGGCCAGCGCCATATCGTCTTCACATGCCTTTTCCCAACCATTTTCAGCAAGTTTCAGCACATAAGGAAGAGTAACGTTTGTAAGAGCGATCGTTGATGTATGCGGCACAGCTCCCGGCATATTGGTCACACAATAATGTACTACATCGTCTATAATATAAGCAGGGTCTTCATGAGTAGTTGGCCTGGTAGTTTCAGCACATCCCCCCTGATCCACAGCGACATCCACTATAACCGCCCCGCGCTGCATTTGCTTAAGCATATCTCTGGTGATAAGTTTGGGAGATTTGGCTCCTGCGATAAGGACTCCCCCAACAATAAGGTCACTGGTTCTTATATGTTTACGAATGTTATATTCATTTGAAAACTCTGTGACCACATGGCTCGGCATTATATCATTTATATAGCGCAGCTTGTTCATGTTAACATCCAGCACTGTAACCTGGGCTCCAAGTCCGGCAGCCATTTTTGCAGCCTGCACTCCTACAGTCCCCGCACCAAGCACCAGCACCTTCCCCGGAGGAACGCCCGGAACCCCGCCAAGCAATAAACCTTTTCCCTTCACGGGTTTTTCAAGATATTTTGCCCCCTGCTGAATGGCCATTCTACCTGCTACTTCAGACATTGGTGTTAGGAGAGGAAGAGTGCCATCAGATTCCTCTACGGTCTCATATGCGACACAAACCGCCTTTCGCTCCATCATCGCTTCGGTAAGCTGCTGATTGGAAGCAAAATGAAAATAGGTAAATATAACCTGATCTTCTTTTATAAGTTCATACTCCTGCTGAATAGGTTCTTTAACCTTAATGATCATATCGCTTTGATCATAGACCCTGTCTATGGTGGGCAGGATCTTCGCACCTGCAACATAGTAGTCTTCATCGTCAAAGCCACTGCTTTCTCCAGCGCTAGACTGAACAAAAATTTCGTGCCCAAGCTTGGAAAGTTCCAGGACACCTGCAGGTGTCATCCCTACCCGGTTTTCATTGTTTTTGATCTCTTTGGGAATCCCGATTTTCATAGTTGAAGTTTTTAGATTCCGAAAAATAATCAAAGAAAATAAAAATAGGGGTCAAAATGTAAAAAATAACATTTTGACCCCTATCATGATATTTTTTAGGGGGTTAAATTACAATATTCACAATTTTACCAGGCACCACTATCACTTTTTTGGGGGTTGATCCTGATAATTGATTTTTTGTTCGATCATCTTCAAGCACTGTTTTCTCAATTTCATCCTTGGCTAAATCCAAAGGCAATTCCATCGTAAATCGCATTTTCCCGTTAAAGGAAACAGGATAATTCTTGGTGCTCTCTACAAGATATTTTTCTTCATACTCCGGATATTTCGCAGTGGAAACCGATTCTGAGTTTCCAAGGCGCTCCCATAGCTCTTCAGCAATATGCGGTGCGTAAGGTGCGATAAGAACAGCCAGAGGCTCAAGCACTTCCCTGCTGTTGCATTTTTGAGCTGTAAGCTCATTAACGCAGATCATAAAGGTTGAAACCGAAGTATTAAAACTGAACTCTTCAATATCTTCTGTTACCTTTTTAATGGTTTTATGAAGTGTCTTTAAAGAGTCAGCTGAAGCTTTTTGATCTGAAACTAAAAATTCCTCTCCATTGTGGTACAACTTCCACAGCTTTTTAAGGAAACTATGAACCCCTGTGATCCCGGCTGTATTCCATGGCTTCGCCTGGTCCAGTGGCCCAAGGAACATTTCGTACATCCTTAGGGTATCTGCTCCATAATTTGCACATATTTCATCGGGATTCACCACATTATATTTGGATTTGGACATTTTTTCTACTTCCCGTCCAACAATGTATCTCCCGTCTTCAGTAAGGAATTTAGCTTCTGCGAATTCCGGACGCCATTTCTTGAAACCTTCAATATCAAGCTCATCAGAAGCGTTTACTAAAGAAACATCTGCATGAATAGGCTGAACATCATTTCCATTAATTTGATTCTTCGAAACAAATACGTTCTCACCTTCAAGTCTATAAACAAAAGCACTTGTTCCAAGGATCATTCCCTGGTTGATCAGTTTTTTGAATGGCTCCTCCACTGTTAACCATCCACGGTCATGAAGGAATTTGGTCCAGAAACGCGAATACAGAAGGTGACCTGTGGCATGCTCGCTTCCCCCTATATACAGATCAACATTCTCCCAGTATTTCTGAGCTTCTTCTGAAACGAAACGATCAGCATTCCCGGCATCCATATATCTGAAAAGATACCAGCTACTACCCGCCCATCCCGGCATGGTATTCAGCTCTAAAGGAAATATAGTCTCGTCGTCGATCTTATCATTGGAGACTACTTCATTCTTTTTTATATCCCATGCCCAGTCAGTCGCATTGCCTAATGGAGGCTCCCCTGTCTCGGTGGGAAGATATTTTTCAACTTCTGGCAACCTTAGCGGCAGGTGCTGCGTGTCTATCATTTTAGGCAATCCATTCACATAATATACCGGGAATGGCTCTCCCCAGTACCTCTGTCTGCTAAAAACAGCATCTCTAAGGCGGTAATTTGTCTTACCATAACCCTGACCTGTCTTTTCCAGTTCAAGGATCACTTTATTCAGTGCTTCTTTATATTCAAGTCCGCTAAGAAAATCTGAATTAGCGATCACCGTACCTTCCTTACCCGCATAAGCTTCCTGAGAAACATCCACATTATCAAAGATATTTTTGATTGGCAGATCAAAATGCCTGGCAAAATCATGATCACGCTGGTCCCCGCATGGCACCGCCATTACAGCACCGGTTCCATAACCCGCAAGCACATAATCCCCAATCCAGATCGGGATTGATTCCTTTGTAAAAGGATGTTCAGCATAAGCACCGGTAAATACACCGGTAATGCTTTTCACATCGGCCATACGTTCACGTTCACTTCTCTTTGCGCTCGCTTCTATATAGGCTTCAACTTCTTCGCGATGCTCGGACGTTGTTATCTCCTTTACCAGTTCAAGTTCGGGGGCAAGCGTCATAAAGGTCACGCCAAAGATCGTATCAGGTCTGGTTGTGAAAACCCCCACTGTATGATCTGTATCCTTGATTTTAAAATCTACATGAGCTCCTACCGATTTCCCGATCCAGTTACGCTGGCTCTCTTTAAGACTTTCGGTCCAGTCTATTTCATTAAGATCCTGAAGCAATCTTTCTGCAAAAGCAGAGATCCTCATGCTCCACTGCGTCATTTTCTTTCTTACCACTGGATAACCTCCACGTTCAGAAACTCCGTTCACGATCTCATCGTTCGCCAAAACGGTTCCCAGTTGGGGACACCAGTTCACTTCGGCTTCAGCCAGATAGGTAAGACGGTATTTCAATAAAATCCCTTCCTTTTCATCTGTCGAAAATTTATTCCACTCATCTGCAGAAAAACTTTCGGTGTCATCATCACAGGCTGCGTTCACCCTGGTATTCCCTTCAGAAGCAAAAATTTCTTCCAGTTCGGTAATGGGTCTTGACTTTTCAGCCTCCTGATCATACCAGCTTTCAAAAAGCTGGATAAAGATCCACTGAGTCCACTTATAATAATCGGGGTCACTGGTTCTAACTTCGCGGCTCCAATCAAAAGAAAACCCGATCTTATCAAGTTGCTCTCTATAGCGATTAATATTATTTCCGGTAGTTACCGCCGGATGCTGACCGGTTTGAATGGCATACTGCTCTGCTGGCAACCCGAAACTATCATAGCCCTGCGGATGCAACACATTAAAACCCTTATGACGTTTAAAACGAGCATAAATATCGCTGGCAATATATCCCAGCGGATGCCCAACATGAAGGCCAGCCCCCGAAGGATAGGGGAACATGTCCAGCACATAATACTTCGGTTTATCAGAATCGTTTGAGGCTTTAAAAGTCTGGTTCTCTGCCCAGTATTTCTGCCATTTCTCTTCGATCTTATTAAAGTGGTAACTCATGTTCTTTCTTACTATTATCCTGTTATCATAGGAGTCATTGCGAGGAATGAAATGAGGAAGCAATCTAAATGAGACTGCGTCTCTTCACTCGCTGTGACTTTAATCACTAATTGCCTGCAAAAATACAATTTTAAAGGACTTATAAGGAATGATTCAGGTGTCTATTCAAGGCTTTTTCTGGCTTCAGCCTCCATGGGTTTCAGACATTCATAGATATATCGGTTTATAGGAGTTTCAATACCATATTTCTCACCTTCCTTCACTATATAGCCATTCAAATTCTCAAGTTCCGAAGGTTTTCCCTGCATAATATCACGTTGTGTGGAAGCTGTATTGCCCTTAGGCTGGGAGTTGATGATCTCAAACACCATATCGATATGCTTATCGGTCAAAGGAATCCCCTTGGCATTTGCCACTTCTTTCATCTCCTTCGCAGTTTTCCTCATTAAATCATAGAGGAATTCACTTTCCCTTATCTTATCGATAGATACCCTGGTCAAGCCACCAATACCGCTCACGGTGCAGATAAACAGGAATTTTTTCCAGATCTCAAGCTGAATATTTTCCGGGATAGTATTGGTTATACCGGCCTGGTCAAAGATACCTTTGATTTTAGCTATTCTGGTGGATCTTGAATTATCTATCTCTCCGAAAGTGATTTTGGGGTCAAAAGCAATATGTTTGATCTTACCAGGCTTTTCAAGGAAACTAACTACAAAACACAGACCGGCAAGCACATTTTTTTCCGGCAAAACTTCAAGCAATTTTTCCATATTATTGGCACCATTCTGAAGAGGTAGCACCAGGGTGTTTTCTCCAATCACAGACATTAACTCTTTCGCAACCGCAGGTACCTGCCAGGATTTCACACCCAGAATCACCAGATCGGGTTCGGGAACTTCACTAACATCATCGGTTGCGAGTTTTGGCCTTACTTTGAAATCCCCATTGATACTTTCCACTTCAAGCCCATGTTTCCGGATTGCTTTTAAATGTTCGCCTCGCGCGATCATGCTAACCTCTAGACCTGCCTCGGCAAGCTTTCCGCCAAAATATCCCCCTACTCCGCCAATTCCATATACCAGTATTTCCATGAATCGAATTTTTTCAAATTTAGGAAACTATATAGAGATTCATTTATTACGCTCGGAATGACTTTGTTTTAATTATCAGATCAGGTGGCACATTGAGAGCAGTCGAAATGTGACATTTAACATTCTGTAAATCATGCTTCGACTCCGTTCAGCATTATGGAATATTCAGGATGAGTCATTTCGAAGGAGTATATCGACTGAGAATTCATTTTAATTTCAATAGATTTCTCGCTTTGCTCGAATTGACTTTAAGGTTTCAATCGAAAAAATCTTCCTGGACTTATTTCAGTATATATGGAGATACTGAAACATGTTCAGACCAAGAAACCAGT
Source organism: Christiangramia crocea (assembly GCF_022410465.1). Lineage (GTDB taxonomy): Bacteria > Bacteroidota > Bacteroidia > Flavobacteriales > Flavobacteriaceae > Christiangramia > Christiangramia crocea. The sequence continues at coordinate 16,526 of NZ_JAJSON010000016.1, forward strand.
GTTGCACTGAGCTTGTTGAAGTGCAACTCTTCGAAAATTAGCTTCTCCCGTGCTCAGCATGACAAATTGAATAAGATTAGGAGATTCCCAATATTTTATAAACTTTAAGCGTTTTAAATAACGAGAAAGCCGAACTTTCTTATTTTTACAAAAAATCTGAAGTCACTCTATGACCACATCTTTTGAAAGGTATCAGAAACGCCGACTCATATCCTCATATTTTTCAGTAGTTATAAGTATATCTTTGGTATTGTTCCTTTTAGGAATGCTGGGACTTTTGGTTTTGAACACCAAAAAGGTGGCCGATCATTTCAAGGAACAGATCGCCCTTACCGTATATCTGAAAGATAATGCGAAGGAGGTTGAGATCGAGCAATTGAAGAAAAGCCTGGCCATGGCCGATTATACAAAATCGACCAATTACGTATCCAAAGAAGAAGCAGCCGAGGCGCACAGTGAAGAGATAGGTGAAAATTTTATGGAGTTTCTGGGATATAATCCTTTACAGAACTCTATAGACGTTTATATGAATGCAGATTTTGTTTCCTCGGAACAGGTAGATAAGATCGCTGCAGACCTTACCGAAAAAAGTTTTGTAGATGAAGTGGTCTATGACAAACCCCTTATAGCCCTGCTCAACGATAATGTAAAAAAAATAAGCCTCTGGGTGTTGATCGCAAGTTCGGTATTTACATTTATTGCCGTTCTCCTTATCAATAGTAGCATAAGACTGGCAGTATACTCCAAAAGGTTTATAATCAAAACCATGCAAATGGTTGGTGCGACCAAGGGCTTTATAAGAAGACCCTTCATATGGCAGAGTGTTAAACTTGGAATTATCGGGGCCGTTGTAGCTCTTATCGGGATGGCAGGAGTTCTCTATTATCTGAACAACAGTTTCAGAGAACTTGATCTTTTAGGTGATGTAAAAATGCTGGCCACTTTATTCATCGGAATCTTCCTTATGGGAATTGTGATTACATGGATAAGTACGTATTTTGCGACCTCTCGTTTTCTTAACCTGAAAACCGATGAGCTTTATTATTGATAGCTAAAAGCCTAAAGCGATAAGCTTACAGCTTAAACTTTTAAAAATGAAAGAAGAAAACAATCAAAAAGGCAGTTTTAATACAGGATTCGTTTTTGGCAAAAAGAACTATACCTTTATGTTCATAGGCCTTGCAGTGATAGCCCTGGGCTTCATACTTATGTCTGGTGGCGGAAGTGAGGATCCAAACGAATTCAACGATGCTATTTATAATTTTCAAAGAATAAGGCTGGCACCGGCACTGGTACTCATTGGTTTTGCGATCGAGGTATACGCCATTTTGTTGAATCCCAGTAAAAAATAAGAATCTTGAACGCATTTGATGCTGCCATCCTTGGGGTGATCCAGGGACTCACTGAATTTTTACCTGTTTCTTCCAGCGGTCATTTGGAACTTGGAAAAGCTATACTTGGAGATACCAGCGTACCGGAAGAATCTCTTCTTTTTACAGTAGTTCTTCATTTTGCCACCGCTCTTAGCACAATAGTTGTCTTTCGAAAGGATATTTTTGAGATGATTGGAGGACTCATTCAGTTCAAATGGAATGAGGAGACAAAATTCTCTTTAAAGATCATAATCTCCATGTTGCCGGCTGTGATCATAGGTGTGCTTTTTGAAGATGAGCTGGAAGCTTTGTTCAGTGGTAATATCATCTTCGTTGGATTCATGCTTCTTATCACAGCATTATTACTCTGGCTTGCAGATAAAGCCAGGGATACTGGAAAAAAAGTAAGCTACATGAACTCCTTTGTGATTGGAGTCTCTCAGGCGATTGCCATGTTACCGGGAATTTCCCGGAGCGGGGCAACGATTTCAACATCTGTGCTGTTAGGAAATGACAAGACAAAAGCTGCTCGATTTTCATTTTTAATGGTGGTGCCCCTTATATTCGGAAAGATCGCAAAGGATATTCTTAGCGGAGACCTGGCACAGAGTTCCACTGAATTTTCTGTTTTAGCTATTGGGTTCGTAACGGCATTCATCGCTGGCCTGGTAGCCTGCACCTGGATGATATCCCTGGTAAGACAAAGTAAACTTTCATGGTTTGCGATCTATTGTTTTGTAGTGGGACTGGCTGCTATTATTTTTGCATATGCGCAATAAGGAATTTACCCTCGAAGAATTCAAAACCGGAGAAATACTTCTTTTTGATAAACCGCTGAACTGGACTTCTTTCCAGGTGGTCAATAAGGTAAGATGGCTCATCAGGAAAAGATGCCATATTAAAAAGATCAAAGTGGGGCATGCCGGAACTCTGGATCCACTAGCTACAGGTTTGCTGATCATCTGTACCGGAAAATTCACAAAACGTATTCCCGAGCTTCAGGGACAGATCAAGGAATATACAGGCACCATAACTTTGGGATCCACCACTCCTTCTTACGACCTGGAGACCGAAATTGACCAGAATTTCCCCACAGAACATATTTCGGAGGAGCTCCTTGAGGAAACAAGGAAAAAATTCATTGGCGAGATCGAACAAACTCCGCCGGTTTTCTCAGCCTTGAAGAAAGAAGGAAAAAGACTTTATGAATATGCCCGGGAAGGCAAGGAAATTGAAGTAAAATCCAGGAAGGTGGAAATTTCGGAATTCGAGATAGATACAGAAAATTTTCCAAAGATCCACTTCAGAGTAGTTTGCAGCAAGGGAACCTATATAAGAAGTCTTGCTCATGAATTCGGTCAGGCTTTGAACAGCGGCGCACATCTTTCAGAATTAAGACGCACCGGGATTGGGGAGTATTCTGTAGATGATGCAATGGATATCGAGTATTTCGAAAATTTGCTACCTTCACGAGAGAATAATTAAGTTTATTGACTGTTAATAAAGTATGGATTTTTTCGACAGGCATAAAGCCCTGATCATCACTTCGCTCTTATTTTCGATACTGATGCTGGGGCTGTATAATTTCAAGCTATCCTCTAATAACGACGAGGTAAGCGAGATGCTTGTGCAGCTGGATCAGATTAAATTAGAACAGCAGGAGGAAAAGGAGCCCGAAGAGCCTAAGGAACAGCAGCAACCCAATCGCAGAAATGTTCAGACTCACCAGGCTTACAACCAGGATAAAGAAACCCGGGAAGCCGATTTCAAGAATAAACTTAACGAGATCTTTGAAAAGAACAGTGCTGAACAGGAAGAGACTGAAAATGAAGATAATGAATCTTCGGAAGGCAATTATGCGCTAAACAGAAAAAATTCAGAGGAAAAAAAACAACGGTCTGATGGAGATGATTCTTCAGAAGAGACTTCTCAAAAATCCGCAGCTTACGATTATAGTTCGATTTCTTTTTCATTAAAGGGAAGACGTGCCGTAAGGATTCCCAATCCAGTATATACCTGTGATAAGGCAGGGAAAGTTGTAGTGAATATCACCGTGGATGCGAATGGATATGTGATCGACACCTCTATAAACCGTGGCAGTTCAACAACTAACAATGAATGTCTTACCGACAGGGCGCTGGAATATTCTGCAGGAGCCAGATTTAGCAAACTTGCTGGCAGGGATTCACAACCCGGAACCATTACCTATTATTTTAGATCTTAAACTATGGAAGAAGTTAAACGTTGTGGCTGGTGTGTTGGCGACCCTTTATACGAGGCTTATCATGATCTCGAATGGGGCGTACCCGTGCTGGATGATGAAAAATTATTCGAATTCCTTACTCTGGAAACTTTTCAGGCAGGACTAAGCTGGATCACAGTATTAAGAAAACGGAATAATTTCAGGCAGGCATTTGATAATTTCGATTACCAGAAGATCGCGCAATATAAGGATGCCAAGATCACTGAACTGATGCAGAATTCCGGAATCATCAGAAACCAGATGAAGATTAGGGCAGCTGTGACCAACGCCAGGGAATTCATGAAGATTCAGGATGAATTTGGCAGTTTTTGCCAGTATATCTGGAATTTTGTGGATGGAGAACCCATTCAGAATAAGATCAAAAATTATAATGAAGCACCGGCAACAACCGAGATCAGTGATAAGCTAAGCAAAGACCTTAAAAAAAGAGGCTTTAAGTTCGTAGGATCAACCGTGGTATATGCCCATATGCAGGCTACCGGAATGGTGAACGATCATCAAATAGATTGCTTCAGGCATAAGGAGGTAAAGGAACTGGGAAAGAAAGTTTCTATTTAAGGTAATCAAGGAACTGGCTGCGAGGAATCTCTTCGGCACCCAGGCTTTCAAGGTGCCTGGTATATACCTGGCAGTCTATTAGCTTTATTCCCTCCTTTTTAAGTTTTTCCACCAGCTTGATAAAGCCAAATTTAGAGGCGTTGCTAACCTTCGTGAACATGCTTTCTCCACAGAACATTTGTTTATCCCTGAGATATATTCCGTAAAGTCCGCCCACCAATTCATCCCTATCCCACACCTCGGTTGAAAAAGCAAGCCCTTCGTTATGAAGATGAAGGTAATTTTTCTTTATTTCTTCTGTGATCCATGTGCCGTCCTGTCCTTTTCTGTCAATCTGCCCGCAAGTATCCATCACCTTCTCAAACTCCTGGTTAAAAGTTACCCTGAATTTATTCTTATTCAGCAATGGCCGCATACTTTTTGCGATTTTGAGCTTTTCCGGAAAAAGGACCATTCTGGGATCGGGTGACCACCAGAGAACCGGCTGATCTTCATTGTACCATGGAAAAATTCCCTTGTAATAAGCTTCCCTGAGCCTTTCAGGACTAATATCCCTTCCAACGGCAAGAAGCCCGTCCTCGTCGGCTAAAATTACTGGTGGAAACTGTTCTAATGGACCTATAAAATACAATGGATGAAATTTAATATCTTAAAATAAAAAAGTCCGGATACATAAGCACCGGACTTTATAAAAATTTATCCTTTTTTAACTAGAAAGGGAGATCATCATAATCTTCTTCATTAAGATCGTTCGCCGGCTCAAACTGATCTGGTGGCGGCACATTTTGATCACCAGGCTGCTGTGCTGCAAGATTTTCAATTCTCCAGCCCTGGATAGAGTTGAAATATTTGGTTTCACCCTGCGGGCTTACCCATTCACGGCCTCTAAGGTTAATCCCGATCTTAACAGGTTGCCCTACCTGAAAGCTGTCCAGTAAACCGGTCTTATCCTGAACGAATTCTATCATTAAGGTCTGTGGATACTGCTCTTCTGTAGTTATTACCAGTTCCCTCTTCTGAAAACCATTGTTTCCAAAGGTCTTAGTTTCTCCAATAAGCTTAATTTTTCCTTGTACTTCCATTTCGTTTATTTTGCTAATAATATTTTCCAGGCATTTTCAGGCTGATGTTTTTCTAAATAAGCCTGTGCCTTTTTATGAATTTCCTCCTGATCACAATTTTTGATCAGTTGTGCGTCTTCTGGATTATTCTTCAAAAACTCCTCTATTTCACCATTTTCCGGAAATGTCTCAACATTCCCAAGTTTTCCAAGATCATTCCCGGTTAGTACCTTACTGTTTCTTATCTCCTGTGGAATGGAATCCACTCCTATCCCAAGTGTGGAAAGAGGCTTTGGCACCTCAAACATTCCAAGTCGCGCCCTGGTATACCAGTTACCACCCATCCGGGCTACCTGGTCTATCTTATACTGATCTATAAAACCATTCTCATCCAGGACATCTTCCTTGATATGCATTTTTACAACATGACAAATCACCAAATTTCCTGCTCCTCCTTCAGAACCTGTCTCTACAACCTCTTTGATCTTACATTCAAACTGCACGGGTGATTCAGCTACCCTGAAAGGCTTTACCAGGTCAGATTTCAGCATGCTTAGTCCGGCCTTTTCAAACTCATTCACTCCTTCAGCATATTCAGTACTGGAAAGTGACATTTGCTGAACCATATCAAAATTGACAATATTGATCACCACCTCATCGGTTTTCCTGGCATTCTCAAAAGTATGCTTGGTAGAGTTATCTCTTCCCCTTCTGGCCGGAGAAAAGATAAGCACCGGCGGATTGGAACCAAAAACATTAAAGAAACTAAAAGGTGAAAGATTGGGTCTGCCATTTTCATCAAGAGTACTGGCAAAAGCTATGGGCCTTGGGCCGATCGCTCCGAGCAGATACTGATGCAGTTTCCCAACGCTAACATCCTTAGGTTCTATACTCAACATAGGTTAATTTTTGTCAAAGATAAAGAAACGAGGAAGGAATGAAAAGCAATGCCTCACAATAAAAATAGATTTAAAACGCTTATATTTAATTCCGATTAAAAGCCGGAAAAATTCATGCATTTACCCGACGAGCGCAGCTTTAACCGCTGGTTTATCATTATTTCCTGTCTTGTGGTCATCATACTGGTGCTCTGGAACACAAGTATATTTTTTCAGCGGCTGAAGGAAGATGAAAGGGCCAAGATGAATATCTGGGCAAGGGCGCAGGAAGAACTGGCAAATGCTCCAGAAGATGCCGATCTTGACCTTGTTCTTGAGATCCTGAACAACAATACCAGCATTCCTATAATCCATACCGATGAACATGGGGAGGTCGCCTATACCACAAACATAGACCCTACCATCCTAGAAGATTCCGAGCGAACTCAGGAATATCTCGAAGACCTTAAAGATGAGAATGAGCCCATCGCTGTTGATCTTGGTGACGGACAAATCCAGTATCTGTATTACGGAAATTCACCTGCTCTCAATAAGTTGAAATACTATCCAATTGGTCTCACTCTAATTGGTTTTCTATTCATCGGCGTTGTCTACTTCTTTTATACCACAACGAAAAGCAGTGAGCAGAACAAATTATGGGCTGGAATGGCCAAGGAAACGGCGCACCAGATTGGCACCCCGCTGAGTTCTCTGATAGGCTGGACAGAGATCCTGAAAACAGAAAATATCGACCCTTCCTATGTTGAAGAGATGGAAAAGGATATAGAAAGGCTTAAGACCATTACCGAGAGATTCTCAAAGATCGGGTCTTTACCAAATTTACAGAAGACCGATATTGTAAGAGCTACCAGAGAAAGCTTCGAATATCTGAAATCCAGAAGTTCCAACCTTATAGAGTTCAGCATCAGAGCCCCACGACAGCCTATTTATGTGATGCTCAACGAGCAACTATACAGCTGGACCATTGAAAACCTCGTGAAAAATGCGATAGATGCCATGCGAGGCAAGGGATCTCTGAGTGTTGAGATCAAACAGGATATAAGACAGGCCCACATTTATATTACCGATACAGGTAAAGGAATCGACAAAAACAAATTCCGGGTAATCTTTGAACCTGGCCAGACCACCAAAAAAAGAGGTTGGGGACTAGGTCTGTCTCTAGCGAAAAGGATCATAGAAGAATACCACCGCGGGAAGATAAAAGTTGCCCGAAGTGAGATCCATAAAGGCTCAACTTTCCAGATAAGCCTCAAAAAAGTTTAGAATTCTGAAATTTTTTCCCGGAGCCATTCAGGGACAGGAAAGGTTTTATTTTGATCAAAGTCAAAACAAACCACCACATCCTGGCCTTCAGCGCATATTTCATCCTTTTCATTAAGAATAATATGTTTTAAACCAAAGCTCGAATTCCCGATAAAATCCAGTTTGGTTTTGATCACTGCCTTACCAGGATAAAAAAGCGGTCTTCTGAAATCACATTTGGTGGAAACCAGCATGGTCCCCTGATTGGAACCTCTATAGAAGTCATGAATACCGGAAGCTTCCCAGAAGTTCACCCGTCCGCTTTGAAGGTAACGCATGTAAGAAACATTGTTCACATGCTCATACATATCTAGATCACTCCAATCGATTCGAATCTCCAGGCTTAATTTAAAATCGGATAAATCGGTCACAGTTCAACTTTTGAACTAATACTGGCTGCAAGTTCCTTAAATTCCTCATCGCTCATCTCAACTTTATTCGAAAAATCCATATCTCCCATCTTATTCAGCGGAATAAGATGAACGTGCGCATGCGGGACTTCCAGGCCTACAACAGCCATCCCTACTCTTTTACAAGGCACCGTTTTTTCAAGTGCAAGAGCAACACACCTTGTAAAAAGCATCAGTTCATGATACATATCTGACTCCAGGTCCCAGATCTTATCAATTTCCTTTTTAGGAATACACAGAACATGGCCCTTTGTATTGGGATTTATATCCAGAAATGCTAAAAACTGACTGTTTTCAGCAACTTTATAGGCCGGTATCTCTTTTTTTACGATTTTTGTAAATAATGTTGACATAATCTGGTTGGTTTTTAATAAAATTAAAGAATCCTTTTCTCAAATCCGAAAATACAGATGAAAGAAAAGGATTAAATTTTGACTTAAACGAAAGCTTATTCCCTCCAGATCTCTATCACTTCAAATTTTACTGTGCCATTAGGAACTTCTATCTCGGCCGTATCCCCAACCTTCTTTCCTAAAAGACCTTTACCAATAGGAGAATCTACTGAAATTTTCCCGGATTTTAGATCGGCTTCGCTCTGGGCCACCAGTTTATATTCCATTTCGGCCCCGTTCGTTTGATTCTTTATTTTAACATGAGAATGCACCAAGACTTTAGACGTATCTAACTGAGACTCGTCTATAACTCTTGCATTCGCCACAACTTCTTCAAGTTTGGAGATCTTCATTTCCAACAGACCCTGAGCTTCCTTTGCTGCATCATATTCTGCATTCTCACTTAAATCTCCTTTATCTCTTGCTTCCGCTATCGCCTGAGAAGCCTTAGGCCTTTCCACATCTTTAAGATGATTGAGTTCATCTCTAAGCCTTTTCAACCCTTCTGGGGTATAATAAGATACTTTACTCATAACTTTCTCGTTTTAATAATTCAGGGCTTCAAGGAGGAAAAATTCCCTGTACCTGAATAAATACCTTATAATGATTTAGTAATAAATAAAATCCCTGGATACAGGATTGCCCGGATATAAAGGTTTAGCCCTCCGGGATTAAACTATTGCATCATTAACTGAAAAAATCCCATTTATAGCGGGATTTCTTTAAACAAATGTAAGAAATTTAATCGTTAGGTACAATTATATTATTTTCGTTGCAACTCAACTTTTTATGAAAAATTTTTTAAGTTTTTTATTCGTCTTTATACTGGTGACAGCCTGTTCCAGCTCTGATGATAATTACAGGAATAACCCCAACCTGCCAGATCTCAATTTCAGGTTTCAGTTAAACCTGAACTTTCCTGAATACAACGATCTGCAGTTTGCCGGCAACTCGTATGCTACCTATAATTACGGGGTTAAAGGGATAGTTATCTACAATATCAATAATTCGCAGTATGCAGCTTTTGAACTTAGCGATCCCAACCACCCGCCAAATGAATGTTCGGGAATGACTGTGAACGGCGTGATAGCCAGCTGTGGTTGTGATAATAATAAATATAATGTAATCACTGGTGAACTTACCGAAGGAGAAGGTCAATACACCATGAAGCCCTATCGCATCCAGAGGTCTGGTAATACTATAGAGGTCTGGAATTAAAAAAGCCCCCTTTTCAAACCCTACTTTATGAAAAGGAGGCTACTGCTCACAGGCTTCAAAGTCACTTACAACTTCAAAGTAAGCCCGAGCAGAAAATTAGTGGTTGCCTGCGGATAATAACCCGCTCCATCAAGGGTTTGAACTCCTGAAGGCAAATCTTCATTGGGAATGTCAAAAGTATAATAATATCCGTTAGAGACATATTCTTCCCCAAAAATGTTATTCACCAATGCGGTTAAAACAACTTCTCGAAACAACCAGGCTCCCTCCCAGCTGTACTGAATATTAAGATCATTCACGAAATAGTCATCCAGCTTAGAGTTTTCGGTCTCTATATTACTCATGTATTGCTCTCCCACATACTTCGAGAAGAAATTCAGTTCCAAACCATCTGTCGGCATATAGCTAAAAATGTTACCGGCAACTATTCCCGGAGAATAAGAAATGTCGGTATCACCATACTCAACCAGTTCTCCATTAAAGGTTGAAACGAAATCAACATTCTTATTCCGGCTAATGGCTATATTGGGTCTTAACGTGATTTTATCTGAAAGTCTGACGGTTGCATCCACTTCCAGACCTAACCGGTAACTGTTACCACTGTTTTCCCGTATAAAAGCCCCAACATCATCAATTCCGCCTGTTAACACTAACTGATTACGGTAATCCATAAAATAAAGGTTAGAATTGATCTGAACCGAAGGCTTGTTGAATCTCCAGCCAAGCTCAAAATCATTCAGTTCTTCCGGTTCGGGATCGCCGTTCTTGTAATCGGCACGACTCGGTTCACGGTTCGCTCTTGCATAGGAAAAGTAAAGCTGGTTAGCCGGATTGAATTCATAGGTGAGTCCGGCCTTCGGATTGAAAAAGCTAAAATTATCGTCATTCAGGAACTGGCTTCCATCATCCAGTATCCCATCTGTCTCATAATGCACCGTTCTAAGCTGAAGATCGGCATAACCCGCCAGCTTTTCGGTTATTGCAAAATTGGCCTTTCCATAGATATTGAAATCTGTCTTATCTGAAGTCCCAAAATAATACGGCTCATAAGGATCGTTGTTCCTGGCAAACCTGGTATATATCACTTCTCCAAAATGATCGCCTTCATATTTATTCCAGCCACCCCCAAGGGTCACATCCCAGTTACTGTTCTGGTAATTCAGACTAAAAACCGATCCGTAGAAATCATTATCCAGCCATTTCCGGCTTACAAGATCAGAAGAGGCTATCTCTTCCCCATTTGCCTCAAAAGACTGAAGACCAAAATTAGTTAAGCCGGCATCTTCGTTGAATTCCTCATAATAACCCCTTCCATAGGTATAATGAACGGCAATATTCGAAGACCAGTTAGTTCCGTAATCCTGATTCCACAATAACTGGTAATTGTCCTGAGTGTAATTATCAGTCTGGTTATCGTAGAATTTCATAGTGCCGTTTTCATCAAAATAGATCCCTGCAGGATTGAAAGTGCGATTATTTTCAAGGGTTTCCGCATCTATTCCATACCATGCCTGGTAAGTTTTTTCTTTTCCTCCAAAACCAAGGGCCTTAACCAGAGTATTCTCATCTACATAAGTTCCCTGAAGGAAATAGGATTTCAGATCACTGCTTGCACGGTCTATATACCCGTCACTGCGAATTTTAGACGCTCTTCCCGCCATCTCCCAGTGATCATTAATAAGACCGGTGCTGAATTTAACTGTATGCTTGAACGTATTATAAGACCCCACACTATTCGCTATCTCTGCCTGTGCCTCTTTCTTATACGAATCTGTGAGAATATTAAGACTGGCACCAAAGGCTCCCGCTCCATTGGTAGAAGTACCAACCCCTCTTTGCAGCTGAAGGTTCTCTACCGAAGAAGCGAAATCGGGAAGGTCTACCCAGAAAGTCCCCTGACTTTCCGCATCGTTATAAGGAACACCATTAATAGTAACATTCACCCGGGTCGCGTCACTCCCCCTAACTCTTATCCCGGTGTAACCTACTCCTGCTCCCGCATCTGAGGTAGTCACCACATTGGGCATATAGCTCATGAGCACAGGGATATCCTGGCCCAGATTGCGATCCTCAATCTCTTCATTGGTAAGATTACTGTAAGTTATAGGCGACTGTGCATTGACACGAACCGAAGAAAGAAAAACCTCATCAAGGCTTTCCTGTGCATCTGCAAGGTCAATATCAACTATTTTGTTAGAATTTAAAACCACTTTTTTAGTCAACCGATTCCCAAAGGAAAATACAATGGTATAGGTTCCTTCTTCAAGACTCAGGCTATAATTTCCATTTGAATCGGTAAGTGTTCCGGCACCCGTGCTCTTTACATAGACTGAAGCCTCTTCAATAGGCTCTCCGTTTTCGGAAACTTTTCCTGATAGTTTGAATTCCTGTGAATAGGCCTGTATGGAAAGTACTAGAAGGCCCAAAAAAAATAATACATTTTTCATCCGTAATGAATTTTACGAATAAAAAGGGGCGATTATTCCTGGTTTAAGTTTATAAATAAAAAAATCCTGACATGCCTTTATGGCAATAATCAGGAGTACCTACATTGCGCTTTAGCGCAATTCCCTTGGCAGCATTACCTGCCCAGGTTCATTGGGTATGATCTCAGCCACGCCTAAGCCCGGCACCCCTTTTTGAGATTGTGATGCAAATGTAAGATGCTTTTTTAGAAAACCAATACATTTGAAGAGATTTGAAAGAATTGGCTTAATTTTAGATAAATTTAAACAATGCTTAATTCCAGACGCTCCATTACCGTTAAAGTAGTTGCCGGATATGTAATCGTAGCCATTTTGGCAGGAATTGCTGTCTGGTATATTCACAACCAGGTAATAGCATATTCTGAAATTGCGCAATCCAACACAGAAAATAACCAGCAGCTTATTCTGGTTAGTGAGGTTACCACAGACCTCAATGAATCTGAGAATACCAGCCGGAGATTGATCCAGACAGGTGATGAGGAGGAACTGGAGCTATACAACGCCCAGATAGACTCTATAAAATCAAAACTGGAAAAACTGGAAGCCAGTTATGAGAATATAGATCTGGAATATGAAGCGGACAGTATTTCCAAACTGCTGGATCAAAAGACAGAAAACCTTAAGGAGCTGGTTGCTTTAAGGGATAGCGACAGGAATACGAACTATTATGCCAAGGCGCTTGCCGAGCTTAGAAATATTGACGCTTCGTTCAAAGATTATAACTACGAAAACCGGTTCAGGAACCTTAAACCCTACCAGAAGGATGTACTGGTAAAATGGCTGGAATATTCCAGAGAAGACAATGCTGAACGCATTACCACCGAACGTCTTGATTCCCTGGTGAAATCGGTTAAAAGAGTCCTAACCGACCTGGAATTCGCCAACCGGCAGTTTCAAAATGAAGTGATCCAGAAAGAAAATGAACTGCTGAACAATGATATGGTCCTGAATCAGCAGCTGCGTAATGTACTTTCCAGCCTGGAAAAGAAAGAACGGGAAGATTCGGTAGAGCGGGCAGAGCTCTTTCAGAGCATGCTGGATAAAACCTCGAATATTGTAATCATCGGAGGATTGATCATTGGGGTTATCATCATTTTCTTCATTATTAACATTCTTGGTGATGTTACCCGAAGCCAGCGTTACAGGATTCAGCTGGAAGATGCCAAGGAGTTTGCCGAATCACTTCTGGCCCGGCGTGAACAGTTCATGGCAGCGATAACCCATGACCTGCGAAGTCCTCTTACTACGGTGATGGGTTATACCGATCTCATCAGAAAAACAGATCTTAACGAAAAGCAGAAGCATTATCTTAACCAGATCAGAAAATCTTCAGAATTTATCTTAAGGCTGGTGAACGACCTTTTAGATCTATCCAAACTGGAAGCCGGAAAAATGCTGGTTGAAAAAATTTCTTTCAATCCAAGAAAACTTATCGAAGATACTGTCAACAATATCATCCCGGCTGTGAAGAATAAAGAGGTGAACATTAAAATAAATACTTCGCCGGAAACCAATGCACAGATACAAAGTGATCCCTTTAGGATCAAGCAGATACTGGCTAATTTAATTTCCAATGCCTGGAAATTCACAGAAGAGGGAAGTATCATTATCAGTGCAAAACTCAGGGAGCTACATACCGATGAACATATTCTGGAAATAAGCGTAAAAGATTCCGGGATTGGTATTTCAAAGGAAATGCAGGACAATATTTTTGAAGAATTCTCTCAGGAAAACAGCAGCATAGAAAAACGATTTGGTGGTTCTGGTCTGGGTCTTGCTATAACTAAGAGACTAACGGAACTTTTAAAAGGTGAAATAAAAGTGGAAAGCGAACCGGGAGAAGGAAGTGAATTCCTCATTTCCATTCCGGTGAAAAAGCTCTCTGAAGCAAGAGAGGATCTTGAAAAAGAAGAGAACACTGAAGAAGAAATCATCATGCCTGAGAAGATTGAAAACGCTGGGATGAAAGCCCTGATAGTAGATGATGAACCGGGACAATTATCCCTCACGGTAGAATTGGCAAAATCTATAGGATTGGAGACCAGTACTGCTGTTAATGGAAAGATTGCCCTGGAAAAACTCCAAACAGATGATTACGATATTGTTCTAACCGATATACAAATGCCTGTTATGGATGGTTTTGAGCTCATAAGAAAAATCCGGAAAAATAAGGAGTTCGAAAAACTCCCGGTTATTGCGCTATCCGGACGTACCGATGTTAAGGGCGAGACCTATAACAAAGCCGGCTTTAACAACAATCTTTTAAAACCCTATAAGCCAGCAGAATTAAAGAAAAACATTGCGGAATATCTCCACATAAAGTACAAATCTGAGGCGGAAGACGACAGTTTAAAAAATGGAAAACTTAGATCTGAAAATTATGATCTGCGTGATATTTATGAATTTTCAGGACGCGATGAAGAAGCAATGCACACCATCATACAGGCATTTCTTGAAGGAGCCGGCAGCAGTCTGAACGAACTGGAAACCGCCTACCGAGAAAAGGATACAGATAAGATGGGTAAACTCGCCCACCGGATGCTGCCTATGCTGCGACAGATGAAGGCAAATGAAGTGGTCTCTGTCCTAATAAAAATGGAAGATCACGAACCGGTAAGTTCAACCGAATTCGAAAAGTTCCGGAAGAATATCAGAGAGTTAATGGCAAGCCTGGAGGCCGGCACTACAGCTTAATCCCGTACTGCTTCAGTTTATTATAAAGCGTTTTCCTGTCTATGGAAAGCATACGTGCAGCCTTACTTTTATTTCCCCCGGTCTTTTCAAGTGCATCCAGAATAAGCTGTTCTTCATTCTTATTTTTGAATAATCCGTAATCATTCTCATTATTATTATTACGGGTAGCAGTAGCTATCTCATGAGGTAATACCTTAAGAGGAATAAGCTCATCCTTAGTAAGAAGAACGGCACGTTTTACCATGTTTTTCAGTTCCCTTAAGTTACCAGGCCAATTGTAATTACGAAAGGCGTGAATTGCTTCATCTGTAAAGCCCAGCACATTCTTTTCCAGATCGGCATTAGCCTCATTAAGAAACTGGTTTGCGAACAGCATAAGATCTTCTTTTCTTTCTCTAAGCGCAGGCACCTTGATAGAGAATTCATTTAGCCTGTGATAGAGATCTTCCCTGAATTCTCCTTCCTTTACAGCTTTTGCAAGGTCCTCATTTGTGGCAGTAACCACCCTTATATCCACATCAACCTCGGTATTGCTACCCACCGGTTTAATCCTGCGTTCCTGAAGCGCTCTTAACAACTGTACCTGAAGTTCATACGTAAGATTCCCTATTTCATCCAGAAACAAGGTACCTCCATTGGCAGCTTCAAAATGACCTGTTTTATCATTGATAGCTCCGGTAAAGGAACCCTTAATATGTCCAAAAAACTCGCTTGATGCTATTTCCTTGGGGATTGCCCCGCAATCTACCGCAATAAAAGGTGCGTTATGCCGCTTGCTTTGCAAATGAATGCTCTTGGCTATCTGCTCCTTTCCCGTCCCGCTCTCCCCTGTAATTAAGACCGACATATTGGTTGGGGCTACCAGTTCTACATAATCGTTCAGTCTTCTGGATGGTTCACTTACTCCTTTTACAAGATCTTCATTTTCATTCAGGACACCTTTCTCTTTCTTCGCCGGTTTGGCCTTTTTAGGTTTCACCGGAGCAACTTCATTGGTTTCCAGGGCATTTTCTATAGTCTGTAAAATGGATTCCGGCCTGAAAGGTTTGGATACATAATCAAAAGCTCCTTCCTTCATTGCCTCAACAGCCATACTTATCTCCGCATAACTTGTCATTACTATTACCTGGGTAGCCGGATTTTCAGATTTGACATTCTTCAGAACATCAAGCCCATCATTATCAGGTAAACGAACATCGGTAAGGACCAGATCGAATTTATCTGAGGCTATTTTCTTGAAGGCTTCGGAAGCATTATAGACCAGTTTTACCTTATAATCCCTTTTCTCAAGAAAAGTTTTTAACATGGTCCCAAATGCCACATCATCTTCAACTACCAGAACTTTAGACATACATCAATTTTAATAAAGCTAAACAAAGGTAATAATCTTTAAATCATTAACTTTTAAAAGAAAACATAAAAAAAGAGAGGTTAAAAATAACCTCTCTTCCTGACAAATTTAAATTTATAAAAAATTGTCTGTAATTAGATTCCATTTTGCAGATTTCCGAAATTCCTTATTGAAATAAACGAGCAAAAAAGCGGCGTTTTTAGTGTTAGTTTTTGGTCGTTAGTAATCAGGATGCATCCTGAAATGTGCCACTTTTTTGCAAGTTTACCGGGGTAGATATAGATATACCTTCAAAATTTTTCATTGATCTGCTGCCCTGGAGTTGGTTTCTCCGTTGCCGGGCATTTACTTGTCGCTGTCTGTCTTATCATCTTTTTCCAGCCACTTACCGTCCTGATCTATATAGACCTTTTCGATTTCTCCATTCACATCAATCTTTAACTTATAAACTTTCTTATCGTCTTTAGTCTTTACCCATGCCTCAGTTGCTACAGCACCATTATAATCTGTCATTAGAGCATCCTTTACGGCCTGTGGCAAAGCTGTCACATCTACAGAAGCAAATTCCTCCTGTTCCACTTCCACCTCAACTTCGGTTTCAATCTCTTCAATCTCTTCTTCTTCCTGAGCCTGTAAGTTCTGGGTTGCGAAGAACATAGCTCCAAGGGCCATGATACTTAGTGCAAACTTTTTCATAATAATTTAAGTTTTAGTGATATTGTTTATTACTAGTAATAGAGGAATAATTATGCCGTTTTGATTCAATTATCACAAAATGCTTAATAATCAACACCTTAACACATATCCATCTGATCTTTTCACAAAATTTTATGTAGAAGTTTGAAAGATTTTCATCAGAATCTGTGGAAATTCATCCTCATCTTTAGCAGGCACTAAGTGATCTTATAACCTTAATTGAAGTATATAAATAGAAAAGGCTCCGTTTGGAGCCTTTTCAATCCGAAAATCTAAATTATAAAACAGAATAAATTTGCCAGTCAGCAATTCATTCCATTCCCAATACTAACCTATCTTAATCATTGTAAAAACCGTACCAGTAAGAAAAAAGCACATTCAAAACCTATTGTTCTCTGACTAATAGATAGTTAACTAAATTATAAGATTTTTAGAGGTGTGGAATTTTGCCGGAAAAATTGTAGACTCCCCATAAAAAGTGGGGAAATTATCCCCGGTTTTCTATTTCAGCGGATCTTTCCGGTTTGCCTTGAGCTCCGACTTTTTTCTTTTTTCTTTCAGGCGTTTGATTTTTGAAGCTTTAGTAGGTTTGGTCCTCTTTCTTTTCTTAGGTTTTTTAAGCGCCTCTTTCACTTCGTTAAAAAAGGTATGGGTTACAGTCTCTTTATTTGCAGACTGACTCCTGGAATCCTCGCTGCTCATCTTCAGAATCCCATCCTTATTTATCCTTCCGGAAAGTTTCCTTTGCAACAGGTTCCTTTCTTCTTCTGAAAGACCTTCTGAATTTAAAACATCAAAGCCCAGTTCCACCTTGGTTGCGGTCTTGTTTGCATGCTGGCCACCAGGGCCGGAACTGCGAACTGCCTTATACTCAAGCTCTCTGAGGATGAGGTCCTGATCCATACTAGCCAGGCTGGTGAGATTCCTTCAACAGGTCGGAGACCGTCTTCACGGGGTTAAAGGTTTCCACCGGCACCTCAACAAAAATAGTATTCCATTTTGCCATGCCTCCATTCCAGAGACCCGGTCGCTCAAGTGCCTTTAAAGGCTTGCCGTCTTTGGTCTTATCAGCTATAAAACTCATTTCCTGGTCTACATATCTGTGAAGATCATAGCTTTTACCATTATGGTCTCTCAGGCTACACACGATATCTACCGGGTTGAAATGCGTTGCTTCCTTAGCTGTTTTGGCCTGCTCCGGATTTTCATTATCTATCTGTGCGCCTTCAATAATCTGAAGTGAGATCGTGCCCTTCTTATCCTTAACGAGGAACGGTCCTCCTCCAGGTTCTCCTTCATTTTTTACCATTCCACAAACGCGTAACGGCCTGTGAAGTTTTTCTCTGAGATAATCTTCAGAAGCATTGTCTCCGGAAGTCTCCTTAACAAAGAGTTCTTTGTTTAGAAAACTCTGTATCTCCTGAAGCTTATCTTCCGTAACGTGGCCTGAGTCAAGGACTTCAAGATATTCGAAAATCTTTTTCTGAACTCTGAAAAGCTTGCCCCCAAGCATTTTCTTAAAGTCAACCACAAGCTGGATTTGATCTTCAGTCACTACATTGTCAATATTCTTAACAAAAACGATATCTTCCTCAAGCTGATTCAGGTTCTCGATCAGGGCACCATGACCTCCCGGCCTGAAGAAAAGATCCTCTTCTTCAGTTCTAAAAGGTCTGAAATCATTATCAACCGCTATGG
The DNA here is from genome assembly GCF_022410465.1 of Christiangramia crocea. GTDB lineage: Bacteria > Bacteroidota > Bacteroidia > Flavobacteriales > Flavobacteriaceae > Christiangramia > Christiangramia crocea. The sequence goes on from NZ_JAJSON010000016.1 coordinate 34,927, forward strand.
TATCGGTTTTAGGGTCCTGATAGGAATATTCTATTTCAAATTTAATCCCGGTCTTCTCCTCCACTCTCTCCCTGATCTCCTTCCATTCGCCCTGAAATTTCTCCTTATCTCCTTTGGAAACCGTAAAATGCAATTTGGCCACACCTTTCACACTTATATATTTTGCCGCTTCGATTAGATGTTCTTCAAAAGCCGTGGCAATATGTGAATCATATTTATGAAAAGGCACCAGCCCCTTGGGAAGATTGCTCAGGTAAAGTCCGTCAGATTCGAGAATGGTCTTAACCAATATTTTATGTTGTTCGTCATGAGACAGGGAATCATAATCCGGATGGTTCTTTTTAGTTCTTTCCAGTGCATGGTCATAAAAAGGAAGTTTCTCCATATGATTAAAAAATCTTTGAAGATCATTATCTCCCTTCTCATCAAGATAGGCTCTCAGCCCCTGTTTTTCGGGTTGAAACTCATCTGCAAAGTTATGGAGGGCCTTGAACATTCGTGTAGCTGCTCCTGAGGCAGGAACAAATTTCAGAATGCTATGATCATCCTTTTCAGAATCGTAAAAACTTATCAGCTCTTTCTTTTCATTCTCATCAATCTGGCTTATTCCCTTTCCTATGGTTGCAGCCTCGGTAATATTCACTTTTATATTACCTCTTTTAAAAATCTCTATCTGTTCTTCTACTTCCCTGGTAGAAAGTCCTTTTTCATCTATTTGCAGTATATCCTTCTCACTAAAATTCACGGTTATTTTCTTTTAATAGTTGGTTAATCTTTTTAACGGCGCTATTCAGGCGCTCTTCCCTGTTACCCTTCAGTATAAAATAAGGTCTTTGATGCTGATCCAGTGCATTTTTAAATCTCTGAAACATACCTTCACGATCGTGAGGCTTATCCCTTAGATCATCAGGAGTCCAGGGAACATCAATATACGTTAAAAAGTATAAATCGTAGTGGTTGTTTAACGCATGTTTAAGAAGATGGGGGTCGCTCCATCCATCATAATAGGCTTCGGAATACACTTTTAATTCAAGGAGATCGGTATCACAGATAAGAAGTTCTTCGGCTTCGCCGGAAAGCCGGTTTTCAGTTTCCATCTGCCCTCTTGCAATGGGAAGAATGTCTTTGGACTCACACAATCCTTTTTCCGCATTCCACTTCTCCTGAAGATATTTCCGCATGTATTCTTTTACAAGAGGCACTCCGAAATATGCGGAAAGATCTTCAGACAAAGTGGTCTTTCCGGTAGATTCAGGTCCAAAAAGGACGATCTTTATGCAGGGCGCAGGTCGTTGCGCAAGTTCCTTTTCCATGCTTTGTAACCGTAAATGGCAATAATGGTAAATACCAGGTATTGCAGGCTGGTAAAGGTAAGGCCTTTATAGAAATATAAAGGAACCGAGATTAGATCACCTATGATCCAGTAGATCCAGTTCTCCAGTTTCCTTTTGGCCATAAGCCACATTCCAACAAAGAAAATAGCAGTGGTAAGCGTATCTACATAAGCCGTCCAGTTATTCCATTTATCGAAATATTCATATACGCCAAATACAAAGATCAAAGTGGCGATAAATATGAAAACCGACTGATATTTCTCCCTGTGCGTGGTAGAAGTAATTGGTGTGTAATGGGTGGGATCCACTTTCCTTGTCCATATATACCAGCCATATATACTCATGGAAAAATAATAGGCGTTGATCATCATATCTCCCAGAAGTTCCCACTGCCAGAGAAGATAAACGAAGATTAGCGTACTCACTATCCCGGTTGGATAGACCAGAATGTTATTCTGTTTGGAATACCAGACTGATAAAAATCCGAAGATCACGGCGATGATCTCAAGAACGATGAAAAAAGTTGGATACCCGGAATACTGATCAAAGAAAAAATCAAAAATCGGCTGCATAGTCGCTCAGATCAGATTTTACGATTTTGACATGTATGAGTCCCCGGTCAATAACCTCAAACGTATTTTTAATTTCTTTGTTCAGCAAACCCATTACCTCATCATAATCGCCATAGACCTGGGTACTTAGGGGGTTTTCCTTTACTTTAAGCCCCGATTCACGCATTTTTTTTATGAAATTGGTCACCGCCGGTTCAAAATCATCCTGAAGCGGACTAAGGGTGAGCTCTACTGAAATGTTCATGGAATTCTGTTTTGCCGTCCAAAGTTAGCCAAAACTGAATTGAAAATGCATACCTGAAAAAAGGTTTTAAGCACCGGATCATTTCGACGGAGGGCCTCGCCAGGGAAATCTGATTGAAAAAAGTCCCAGCCTGGATTTCTCAATGATTTCGAAAGAACTAATAAAGCAGGTTGAAAGTAAAAAGGCCCTGAAACCAGTTCAGCATAACCTGTACTGAGCCTTAAAATTGAAGTTATTAAACCCTTACAGATTAGCCATCGCTATTTCATTGAATGTATTCCTATCATATTACCTTCAGTATCTTTCGCCAGGCTGATAAAACCGTATTCACCTATAGACATTTTAGATCTTTCCACTTTGCCGCCGGCATCCTCCACCCTGGCTTCTTCGATACTACAATCTTCACTGGCAAAGTATACAATCGTACTATTCCCTCCGGCTTCCACTCCCTGAGCCTGTACCAAAGCTCCTGAAGTTTTTCCTTTAGATTCCATATCACCTGGAAAGGCCCACATTTTTAAGGCCTCTTCAGTTGGATCGGACAACTGTGAGAGCTCTACCTGAAATACCTTTTCATAAAAGGATTTCGCCCGGTCCATATCATTCACATAAATCTCGAACCAAACAACGGGATTTTCAGTTTTCATAATTAATTGATTCAAAGTTAGAGCCTTAAATTTAATACTCTTTACTGAATTTCAAACACTTATAAGTGTCATAACTCAAAAAAGTAATAAAAACCTGCAAATAAAGTTGTAGAGATCTCTCATTGTGTTTGATGACTGAAATAATTACCTCGGAAAATGATTGGGTATCTTATTATGTAGACCCCGAAAACAGTTCAGGTTGACAACTGTGGTATTGAGAATGTCAAAGTGCTTAAAAAGCGAGGTAACCAATAATAAGAAATTTGAATTAAATATTTCAGACCGGGCAGAGTAGGAACCTATTCCCGGAAACTACCATTTTCAAAAGCAGTTCCAATCACAACCAGATCGGCTCCTGCATTATAGGCATTCTGAAGTTGCGTAGTGCTGCGAATACCCCCTCCCACGATCAACGGGATCTCAAGCGCCGACTTAACCGACCGGATAATCTCTTCAGACACGTGTGTTTCAGCTCCGCTGCCTGCTTCGAGATAGATGAGTTTTTTTCCTGAATACTGTCCTGCCAGTGCGGTATTCACAATATTCTCGATATCATCCTGAGATAAAGGAATGGTATTGCTCACTTTATGGACCGAACATTTCTTTCCGCCATCGATAAGTATATACCCTGTGGGTATGATCTCCAGCTGGGTATTTTTAATTTTTTTGACAGATTTCACTTGCTGCTCTATCAAATATTCCGGATTTCTTCCTGAAATAAGACTTAAAAAAAGAAGTGCATCAGCATGGCCCGAAATCTGGCTGTGATCTCCAGGAAACAGGATCACAGGAAGTTCCGTTATGTCCTTCAGTATTTTTACGACTTCACAGGTCCGGCCTTCGGCAACAACACTTCCGCCAACAAAAATATGGGTAGTGACTTCCGGTAAATTGCTTAGAAAACCACTTGCATTATTTTCATCGAATTTGTCGGGGTCTATCAGCACCGCCAAAAGTTTCTGTTTCATATTGACCTCGCTTATGATCCCGGCCAAACATAGGTTAGCATCAGTTATCATGAATCGCCGTTATTGCCGGAAGGAAGGGCATATACACAGGTGAAATTTTCGAATTCCAGGAATTCTATATCAAACCAGCTATCAATTCCATTATATCTAACATGGGTGGTGGTTTTGGAATCGTCAAAGTCGAAATCGGTCACATTTATATGTTGAAGAAAGCCGATCCCGGGTTGGGCCAGAAGTTTATAAACCGATTCTTTCGCCCCCCAGACAATGGTAAGTTTTCTTATAAGGGCATCTTCATTGGCCAGGGTATGGTATTCGTCAAGCGGGGTGAACTTATTGGCTATCTTGAGTATCTTCTCCCGTTGCTTTTCAATATCTATCCCAACATGATCATCACTAACAATGATCGCCGTAAAATTGAAAGAATGGGTGATAGAAATATATCTATTATCTACAAGATGCGGTTTGCCCAGATCATCATAATAAAGATCCTCATCTACATATCCGGCTTCTGCCATTAGATGCCTGATACTCATAAATCCGCGGCGGTGGATCTCAGATTTCATTCCATCTACCCGCCTCTGGCAGTGCGGGGTAAGTCTGATTCCATCTGCGAGCCATTCGTAAGGTTCTTCCACCTTCCAAATGAAGGCTTTAGTATGCTTGTTTACTGTTATTGTTTTGTAAAGAGGCATAAATTTTCTAAGAGTTTCCGTATTTTTGCAGCTGATTAAACGCTAATATTCAAATATAATAATATGTCGACTAAAACAGTGCCTTATACTAAGTATAAAGTAAAAGATATTTCCCTGGCTGAATGGGGACGAAGAGAGATAGAACTCGCAGAAGCCGAAATGCCGGGACTTATGGCACTTCGTGAAGAATATGGAGAATCCAAGCCTTTAAAAGGAACCAGAATTGCCGGATGTTTACATATGACCATTCAAACGGCGGTTCTTATTGAAACCCTTGTAGAGCTTGGTGCAGAAGTCACCTGGAGTTCATGTAATATTTTCTCTACCCAGGATCATGCCGCCGCCGCTATCGCTGCTGCAGGTATTTCTGTTTATGCCTGGAAAGGAATGACCGAAGAGGAATTCAACTGGTGTATAGAGCAAACTCTTTTCTTCGGGGAAGAACGTAAGCCATTGAATATGATCCTTGATGACGGAGGAGATCTTACCAATATGGTACTGGATGAATATCCTGAATTAGGGAAAGGCATCAAAGGTCTTTCTGAAGAGACTACCACCGGGGTTCACAGACTTTATGAGCGTATGAGAAATGGAACCCTTCCTATGCCTGCCATCAACGTTAACGATTCCGTTACCAAATCGAAATTTGACAATAAATACGGATGCCGTGAAAGCTCGGTAGATGCTATTCGCCGTGCCACCGATGTAATGCTGGCCGGAAAACGTGTAGTGGTTTGCGGATATGGAGATGTTGGTAAGGGAACTGCTGCTTCTTTTAGAGGTGCCGGTTCTATAGTTACCGTTACTGAAATCGATCCTATTTGTGCGCTTCAGGCAGCTATGGATGGTTATGAAGTTAAGAAACTGGAAACCGTGCTTCCAAAGGCCGATATCGTAATTACTGCGACAGGTAATAAGGATATAGTTACCGGAAAGCATTTTGAGGCGATGAAAGACAAGACGATCGTTTGTAATATAGGTCATTTTGACAATGAGATTGATGTCGCCTGGTTAAAGGAGAATCATGGAAATACCAAAGTGGAGATCAAGCCACAGGTTGACAAGTATACCGTAAATGGAAACGACATCATCTTACTTGCTGAAGGCCGTCTGGTAAACCTTGGATGTGCCACAGGTCATCCCAGCTTCGTGATGAGTAACTCCTTCACCAACCAGACGCTGGCTCAGATAGAACTTTGGAAGAATACCGATCAATACGAAAACAAGGTTTATATGCTTCCAAAACATCTTGATGAGAAGGTTGCGAAACTTCACCTGGAAAGAATTGGTGTGGAGCTTACCGAACTGAAACAGGATCAGGCTGAATATATAGGAGTGGAAGTAAAAGGACCTTTCAAACCCGAATATTACAGATACTAATAAAGATTAAGGTAATTAGATTTGAGATATTAATAAGCTCCCACTGTTGCGGGGGCTTTTTTTATTGATTTAACTGAATAAAGTTTTCCTTATCTTAGGAATTCCTTAAAAGCTTCAGCCATGTTAAAAAGATTTCTATTCCTATTCGTTCTTGTTTCAGCTTTAACTGCATGTAAAAATGAAAAGTCAGGTTCAGCGGAAACCGATGAGAAGGCAGCCATAAGTGCCAGGTTTGACAGTATACTTGAGAACTATTATGAAGATGGGCTTCGGCTTAATCCGATAAGCGCCACTACCTCAGGGGACATGCGATATAACGATCAATTCCCTGATTTCCTTTCCGAAGAATATGAAGACAGCCTGAGAAATTATTATACCTCCTATCGAGATCAGGTCTCAGAAATTAATGATGAAGATCTAAGTGAAAGCGAAAGGATGAGCAAGGAGATCCTTTTATGGGAATGCGAGATGAATCTGGAAACCCTGGAATTCAATAAGGAAAAATATATGCCGATAGACCAGATGTGGTCGGTAAACCTGTTTATGGGACAACTTGCCAGCGGAGCCAGTGCGCAACCTTTTAAAACAATGGAGGACTATGAAAACTGGCTGAAAAGAGTGGATGGTTTTCTAACCTGGATGGAATCTGCTGAAAAGAACATGAGAGAAGGAATGGAGCAGGGTTATGTACTTCCCGCTTCTCTTATTAGAAAAGTGATTCCCCAAATGGAGGCTATGACAAATGAAGATGTGAAAAGTCACCTTTTCTATGGCCCCCTGGATAAGCTTCCCCAAGATTTTTCAGAAGAAGAAAAAGAAAGGATCACCACGGAATATGAAAAAATGATCACTGAAAAAGTGATCCCTGCCTATAAAAGAATGCATGCCTTTATGAAAGATGAATATCTTCCTAAAGGACGTGAGACCAGTGGAATTACCGGTATCCCCGGCGGGGAAGAATATTACAGGCATCAGATAAAATTGTATACCACTACCAATATGACAGCAGAAGAGATTCATCAGTTAGGTCTTGACGAAGTGGAGAGGATTTCAAGGGAAATGGAAAAAGTAAAGGAAGAAGTAGGCTATGAAGGTGATCTTAAATCTTTCTTCAATTATGTTAGAGAGAACAAAGAACTGATGCCATATGACAGTCCGGAGGAGGTAATTGCTCATTTCAATGAAATTCATGAGCGTATGAAGCCTAATATTGATAAATTATTCAAGGTAACGCCAAAAACTCCTTTTGAAGTTAGAAGAACTGAAGAGTTCCGGGAAGAGTCTTCCAGCGCCGAATACAATCCCGGTTCCCTGGACGGTACAAGACCGGGGATCTTCTATGTTCCTATTCCCGATGCTTCTGCCTACAATATTTACAGTGACGAATCCCTGTTCCTGCATGAGGCCATACCAGGGCACCACTACCAGATCTCCCTTACACAGGAAAATGAAGATTTGCCAGATTTCAGAAAAACCCTTTGGTATAGCGGGTATGGTGAAGGCTGGGCTTTATATTCGGAATCCCTTGGAGAGGAACTGGGCCTTTTTGAAGATCCATATCAGTATTTCGGGATGCTTGGAGCCGAAATGCACCGGGCTATAAGGCTGGTGGTTGACACCGGTTTACATAGTAAGGGGTGGACCCGCGAAGAAGCGATCCAGTATTCACTGGACAACGAAGCCGAACCTAAGGCCAGTGTGATCTCTGAGATTGAAAGATATATGGCTAATCCCGGTCAGGCCCTCTCTTATAAAATCGGTCAGCTGAAAATTCAGGAATTACGGGAAAAAGCAAAATCAGAACTGGGGGAAAACTTTGATATCAGGGAATACCACAAACAGGTACTGGAAACAGGATGTGTTCCGTTAAAGTTACTGGAAGATAAGATAGACCGGTGGATAAATGAGCAAAAATCCTGAAGAAACATCGTTATAGCCCTTACATAGTAAGGGCTATTATTTTTATATAAGCTTATTAAAGCAGGGCCACTACAGGAGGAATTGTATTTTTCGGTCTGAAATTAATTATTGCCCTTCCCTTTTTCAGAACTCCCACCGTATACGCCCATCCTGATTTCCGATTTAAATCATTAACAGATTCTCAACATATAATTTAAAATCATCATAATTTTTCACTCATTTAACTATTTATCAGTAATTTAGAGTGTAAATTTAAAATAATCAACCTATGAAATTTTTAAAGTTAATCCCCTTATTCGCGCTTCTATGCTTTATAGGATGTGATGATTCTAAAAAAGAAGCAGACGATATGGAAGAAATGGAGGTCCGTGATCCTTCCGAAACTAATAAGGAATGGATGGACGCCTGGAACGCTAATGATCCGGATAAGCTCCAGAGCCTTACAGCCAGTAATGCCGTGCTTTATATGGATGGAGAGGCATTCGAGTCAGATAGTATAAGTGCCTGGTACCAGAACAGCGCTCCTATGATGAGAGATCTTAATACCTCTCCGGAGCTTAAATACTCAAGTGACAGTATTGCTTATGAAGTTGGAACCTACCGCCATATGGTGAAAGAAGACAGTCTCAACACCCCTCATGAAGGAACCTATACGGTAATATGGGAACGGGCTGATAATGACTGGAAGGTGCGGTTTATGAACATAACCGAGAAGCACAGCGATACAACTTCCACTGAAAATGACGAATAAATAAAAAAATGATTTTAACTAAAAAACCCTTTCCTGACAGGAAAGGGTTTTTTTCTACTGAATTCTTAAACAGCCTAGTTAAGTGACAGTTGAAAGTTCTTCATCATCTTGTAAATACACTTGAAAACAAACTTCCTTTTTGGTTTAAAGGATTTTTTCTCAAAGCGAAATTTGATGAATTTACTTCCCTGATCATCGCCGGAAAGATTGTAGTTGGTTCCATCAAGTACAAAACGAGTTCGTTCAGAAAAGATGAAATCAGACACGTATTTCTTTACCAGCCTGCGTTTTCCCGATGAGCCTTTCATATCTTTTTGGTTTTAGTTAGTTATATAAAAGATACGAAAAAATTTGGTTTAAGTGATTCCCTATTGCGAGACAAAGCTATTTTAAAATTATTAGCCGAATTAAATATAGTTACACAGACATATTATAAATACTAATAAGTGAAATTGTATCAACAAGACCATGCACAAGAACTAGTGGCCAGATACGGTGCCCGTTAATTATATATGCGATACCAAATATTATCCCGATAATTGTGGTGGTAATTATTCCACTTATCCCCTGGTAGGCATGAATACCCCCAAAAATTAAAGCACTTATTGCTACTGCTATAAATGCAGACCATTTTCCCGGTCCGAAAAGAATTTCCAGAGAATTTATAAAGAAGGCTCTAAATACAAGTTCCTCCAGGAATGCGGCAGTGATCCACACCGAAACGAGCGCGGATATTAATTCAGGTAAATTCTGTTTTAATACGTATAAATGAGAAATGTTTAGATCACCCCAGGTTTCTTTCACCCAGGGAGCTATAATGGCAGAGTAAAGAAGAACAGATGCGAAACATCCCAACGCCACCAGAACCGGCTGCCACCAGTTAGCAGGTTTGGCCAGTCCCAGATCACTCCACGACCAGTTGAAGATCCTTTTATTGAAATATACAACTGCGGCCATAAGAACGGAATTAAGCCAGTATAACCAATTACCCGGACTGCTTTTGTCTAGCAATTCTCCACTGTAAAAAGTATGGGAAATATAATTCAGGGTAAAATATGCTGCCAGAAGAAATAACACAGACATGCCTATCAAATTCTTCTGGTCCAGGGAATATATTTGTAATCGCGCAGGAACTTTATTCTGCATTATCTGTCTTTATTTAATTTTAAATTCAAGTTTTTGAATCTTTCGAATTTAAAATAAATCTATATTCATTAAAAGAATGAAACATAAAATTTTGACTGGCATGATCATATTCAGAGTCTCAATGCCAGCCGGGCGAATTCCTTATATTTACAAAAAAAAAGAAATGTCTTTGAAAAAGCTCCTTAAAGAAAAAGGTTACCACAGTATTAAACTAAAACATACCAAAACCAATCATCTGGAACTGGTAGCGAAGATCAACAATATAGAAGGGAATTTTATCCTGGACACCGGGGCATCAAGCACTTGTGTGGGTCTGGACGCGGTGGAGCATTTTGAGCTCTTATCTGAAGATAGCGATATTAAAGCTGCCGGGGCAGGAGCGACCAATATGCTTACTCAGATCTCACAGAAGAACCGCATTGAAATAAAAGGCTGGAAAAAGAAGAAAGTAGACCTTGTATTATTTGACCTGAAACATGTTAATGAAGCCCTTATTAACCATAAAGCCGACAGGGTGCATGGAATTATTGGTGCAGACCTGCTTAAAAAGGGAAAAGCGGTCATAGATTATAAGAACAAAGCTCTTTACCTGAAATAAGGGGAAAATTCCCCTTTGACCTGCTTCTCTTTTATCAATAGATTTGGATGGTTACAATAATTTATACATCATCAAAAGTAAGCTTCTATCCCAAATCTTCTTTGTTATCCTAGCCATCCTGGTGATAGGAGCTCTCATTTTAAACGTTGTTCGTTTGTTAGTTTTGTTTTAATTTTGTTAGAAATAAAAAAGGTCCGCGCTGCGGACCTTTTTTATTCATTTATTTTTCTGAACTCCCTATAACTCAAGAGCCCTTTTCACATCATTTTCCATCAACAGTTCCTCAGGATTCTCCAGGGCTTCTTTAACTGCGACCAGGAATCCTACCGACTCTCTTCCATCAATGATCCTGTGATCGTAAGACAGTGCAACATACATCACCGGTCTTATCTCTACATGACCATCAATTGCTACCGGTCTCTCAACGATATTGTGCATCCCAAGAATAGCGCTCTGAGGCGGGTTGATAATTGGCGTTGAAAGCATGGATCCGAATACTCCCCCATTCGTAATGGTGAAGGTACCTCCTGTCATTTCATCCACGGTTATCTTTCCGTCACGCGCTTTAATGGCAAGACGTTTAACTTCTGCCTCCACTCCGCGGAAACTTAGATTTTCTGCATTTCTTATCACAGGTACGGTAAGACCTTTAGGTCCCGAAACCGCAATACTAATATCTTTATAGTCGAAGCTTACCACCTCTTTTCCATCAATCATGGAGTTTACTGCAGGGAATTCGCTTAGTGCACGAACAACAGCCATGGTAAAGAATGACATGAACCCAAGGCTAACACCATGCTTGTCCTTAAACTCTTCCTTATATTTTTTACGCAGTGCGAATATCGGCGACATATCTACCTCGTTGAAGGTAGTAAGCATGGCCGTATCGTTCTTGGCACTCACCAGCCTTTCAGAAAGTTTACGGCGGAACATCGACATTTTTTTACGGGATTCACCGCGTTTTCCGGTTCCGGGAGTTCCCATAGAAGCTTTGGCTTCAACAGCGTCTTCTTTAGTAATACGCCCGTCTTTACCCGAACCTTTCACTTCTTTTGGCTCTATTCCTTTTTCATCAAGTATCTTTTTCGCCGCAGGTGAAGGACTTCCGGTTGCATAAGTATCCTTCTTCTGAGACGGAGTACTGCTTTTTGAAGGTGCTTCGGTCTTTGGCTCAGCTTTATCACTATCTGCCTTGTTTTCCTTTTTTTCCTGGCGCTCCTCTTCTTCCTTCTCGGCAGGCTTCTCCTCATCTTTATCCCCGGGTTTTTCAGCATCGGTATCGATTAGGCATACCACTTCTCCAACATCTACCACATCCCCTTCTTCAGCTTTCAGGGTGATTATACCACTGGCTTCAGCGGGAAGTTCAAGTGTGGCTTTATCGCTGTCTACCTCGGCAATTGCCTGATCTTTTTCAACATAATCCCCGTCTTCTACCAGCCACTGAGCTATTTCAACTTCAGTGATGGACTCCCCGGGAGAAGGAACTTTCATTTCTAAGGCCATGATTATTCTTGTTTTATTTTGGTTCCTGAACTTCAGGAAATCGTTGATTCTTAATTATTTTCTTCTTCGTTTAGATCTTTATCGAAAACGCTATTGATCACACGCTCATGTCGTTTTTTAAATCGAACGGCACTACCAGCAGCAGGAGATCCGTAAAATTTACGGCTGCATACCCTGAATTTTCGCGCTTCTTCAAAATGCAGCAAAAGATGACTATATGCACCCATATTTCGGGGCTCCTCCTGAGCCCATACTATATCGTCTGCATTGGTATATTTATCCATCATTTCCTTCATCGTAGATGTTGGCAGCGGGAATAGTTGCTCTACCCTCACAAGCGCCACATCTTCTCTATTATTCTCTTCCTTATGTTTCAGCAGATCATAGTAAAATTTACCCGTACAGAATACTAGGCTTTTCACCTTATCTGCACTTGCTTCCGAATCGTCTATAACAGGCTGAAAACTTCCATTAGCAAACTCTTCTTTGGTAGAGATCACTCTAGGATGACGAAGCAAACTCTTAGGAGTGAAAATGATAAGCGGTTTTCTGAACTTAATCTTCATCTGTCTTCTTAGAAGATGGAACATGTTGGCCGGTGTTGAAATATCGGCTACATACATATTGTCCTTTGCACAAAGCTGAAGAAACCGTTCCATCCTACCTGAGGAGTGTTCAGCTCCCTGGCCTTCATAACCATGAGGAAGTAACATTACCAGTCCGTTTTGCAGCTTCCATTTATCTTCAGCTGCAGAGATGTACTGATCTATCATGATCTGGGCCCCATTCACGAAATCCCCGAACTGGGCTTCCCAGATTGCCAGTGTGGTAGGACTTGCCATGGCATAACCATAGTCAAAACCAACCACCCCGTATTCAGAAAGCGGTGAATTATAAATGAAAAAATCACCGTCCCTGTTCTCGATATTATTATGAAGAATGATCTCTTCTTCGCTGTCTTCTACTTTAACAATGCCATGACGGTGAGAAAAAGTACCTCTTTCACTATCCTGCCCGCTGATCCGGATATTATAACCTTCGGTCATCAACGACCCATAAGCAAGATGCTCGGCCATCGCCCAGTCCAGCTTATTATCTTCAAAGTACATCTTACGTCTTGCGTCTATGAGTTTCTGGATCTTTCTCATAAACTTCTTGTCTTCCGGAAGTTTGGAAACAGCTTCAGCCACTTTGTCCAGCTTTTCAAGAGGGAAAGTGGTATCCACTTCTTCCATCATTCTATCTTCCTGGACATTATCGAAACCTTCCCATTCATCCTGCATGAAAGGAGTTATCCTGGTGGTCTCTTCTTTTCGGGAATCTTCAAGCTTCTCTTCCAGGGCCGCTTTATAGGTCTCTTCCAGTTTCTTCAGATATTCATCATCTACAACACCTTCCTTTTTAAGCTTCTCGAAGTATATATCACGCGCATTCTCATGCTTCGCGATCGCTTTATAAAGTTTAGGCTGGGTAAACCTAGGTTCATCTCCTTCATTATGACCATACTTTCTGTATCCTAGAAGATCAATGAATACATCCCTTTTGAATTTCATCCTGAAATCCAGTGCGAACAGTATGGCATGTACCACTGCTTCAGCATCATCGGCATTTACATGAAGTACGGGAGAAAGCGTAACCTTTCCTACATCGGTACAGTAAGTTGAACTTCTTGCGTCAAGATAATTGGTGGTAAAGCCTATCTGGTTGTTCACCACTATATGAATGGTACCGCCGGTTTGGTAACCTTCCAGCTGCGCCATTTGTATAATTTCATAAACCACACCCTGTCCGGCAATTGCCGCATCCCCGTGCACCAGGATTGGAAGCACCTTTGAGTTATCTCCATTGTACCGGCGATCCTGTTTGGCTCGCGTGATACCTTCTACTACAGACCCCACGGTCTCCAGGTGTGACGGGTTAGGTGCGATATTGATATTTATTTCTTTCCCCGTATCGGTTGTACGGCAGGAGGTCCAGCCAAGATGATATTTTACGTCTCCGTCAAAAATATCCTGCTCGTAATCCTTTCCGTCAAATTCGCTGAAAATATCCTTGGCACTTTTTCCGAAGATATTAGTAAGTGTGTTCAATCTTCCACGATGGGCCATTCCCATCACGAAATCTTTAACACCAAGCTCTGCTGCTTTTTCTATCAAAGCATCAAGAGCCGGGATAAGACTTTCCCCTCCTTCCAGTGAAAACCTCTTCTGGCCTACATATTTTGTATGAAGAAACGATTCAAAAGAAACAGCTTCGTTAAGTTTCTTAAGGATCTGTTTTTTGCGATCCTCATCATAATCGGGATGATTCTCGTTTACATTTAATTTATCCTGAATCCACTGGATCTCTTCCGGCTTCCGGATATACATGTATTCAATACCAATCGAATCACAGTAAACCTGTTCCAGATGCCTGATGATCTCCTTTAGGCTGGCAGGTCCTATTCCTAGTATATCACCTGCATTAAAGGTGGTGCTGAGATCACTTTCTTCCAGACCGAAATTGGAAATATCTAACGTGGGTGAGTATTTTCTTCGTTCCCTAACCGGGTTGGTTTTGGTAAACAAATGCCCCCGGGTACGGTAGCCATCTATCAGCCGGATTACCTGAAACTCCTTAATAACATGTGCTGGTATCTCTCCTTCAGTAAATTCAACAGGCGCTTCCTCCAATACTTCATCGGAAACCCCGTTTTGTTGCATCCCGAAATCAAATCCTTGAAAAAAAGCCCTCCAACTGGGCTCTATACTGTCAGGGTTTTTTAAATATTGATCGTAAAGTTCTGCGAAATAAGCAGTATGAGCAGCATTTAGAAATGAAAATCTATCCATAAAATTGAAACAAATGTTTCTTTTGTTTTAAAAACATAGCAAAAATACAATTTTTAAAAAAAACAGCTTGCAGGCTTTATGATAATTATCTATTGGATTATAGGAATTTTAACACTGACAAAAAAATGATGATTAAAATGCCTATTTCCTATAAAATGAGTGTAATACCTGAATAATATTAAACCTGACGCTCCATAAGCATATGCCCGAACTTGCGTAGCGGCTCCTTTTTAGCTTCAGGCAATTCTATTTTATCCAGTATCCTGAAAGCCTTATCGGTATAGTTCTCTATTTCCTTTCGGGTGAGTTCTGCAGCACCACTGCTTTCAAAAAGGGCTTTTACCGCCTCTATCTTTCCGGAATTTTCGGCCGGACTAATGGAATACAAATGTTCCAGTTGCAATGACTCGCTCCTGCCAGCCAGTTCCAGAGTCTTCAGGTATAAAAAGGTTTTCTTGTTCTCTATGATATCTCCTCCGGCCTGCTTACCAAATGTCTCGGGATCCCCAAAAGCATCCAGGTAGTCGTCCTGAAGCTGAAAGGCGATCCCGAGCAATCTGCCATACTGATAAATAGCTTCCTTGCACTCCTTTGAAGTCCCGGCAACGATAGCTCCCATTTGCAGTGAAGCCCCAACAAGCACAGCCGTCTTATACTCGATCATTAAAAGATAATCATCAATACTCACATTATCCCTCGTCTCAAAATCGATATCGTATTGCTGACCTTCGCATACCTGTATCGCCGTTTTAGTGAAAAGCGTGGAAAGTTCTTTAAAGATATCTCCCTCATAACTTTCAAAAAGCTGATAGGCATTAATGAGCATGGCATCGCCCGAAAGAATCCCGGTATTGATATCCCATTTTTCATGAACGGTCTGCTCACCTCTTCTTAAGGGTGCATCATCCATAATATCGTCATGTACGAGTGAAAAATTATGGAACATCTCTATAGCCAGAGCCGCATCGAGTGCCTTCCTGTAATTGCAGTCAAATATTTCGGTCGCCATTAGTACGAGTACGGGTCTTAAGCGCTTTCCTCCCTGTTCAAGGATATAAACCATCGGTTCATATAAATTGGCTGGTTCCTTTACCCTGATCTTTTCGTGCAGATAATCTATTATGGCTTCTCTATACTGGGAAATCGATAGCATGAGGTCAAAATTTTTCCGCTAAAATACCATAATTGAGACTAATTCAAATTTTAAGCAATCGTTAAATAAATTTAAACTTTGGAAACTTTTTTTGTTTTTAAAGTTTCCGTGATATAATTTTGCTGCAAAATTTAGGAGAATTGGAAAACAAGATTTTAATAACGGCGGCGGAAATGTTCCTTGATTATGGTTTTAAAAGTGTGACCATGGACGATATTGCCGATAGGCTGGGTATGTCTAAAAAAACCATTTACAACCATTACCCCACCAAAACCAAACTGGTTCATGATGCGGCAACTCATATTTTTCACACCATTCAAAGTGGAATAAATGAGATCATTGCGACAGAGAAGGATCCCCTTGAAGAAAACTTTGAGATCAAGAGATTTGTAATGCACCGGCTTAAGGATGAGAAATCCTCACCACAATATCAGCTTCAAAAATATTACCCAAAGATATATAACGATCTTACCTCAAAGCAGTTCCATCTTATGGAATCCTGTGTTAAGGCGAATCTGGAACGAGGGATAAAAAACGGTTGCTATCGCAAAGATATCCCGGTAGACTTTATCAGTAAGATCTACTTTAAAGCAATGCAGAACATAAAGGACCCCGACCTGTTCTCTCCTGAAGAATATTCAAAAATTTATCTTATGGAGCAGCTTATGGAGTATCATCTGAGAGCTATTTGTACTGAAAAAGGAATTCAAAAACTGGAAGAACTATTAATTAATCATGGATAAATTAAAGAAAGCCTTTCTTATCTTTTTACTTGGCTGTTTCACCGGATTCGCCCAGGAAAATGATAGTATTAAAACATATTCCTTCTCGCTGCAGGAAGCCATAGAATTTGGAATCGAAAATAATTACAGGTCGCAGATTGCCCAGAAGGATGTGGATGTTGCCCTGCAGCAAAAATGGGAGATCATAGCTCAAGGGCTACCTCAGATCAATGGAAGTCTTGATTACCAGAACTACCTGAAACAACCTGTGACACTTTTACCTGCGGCTGCCTTTGACAATACACAGAGCACCATAGACATTGTTCAGGATTATTTTCAAAATGTACAGCGAAATAATGTACCGGTAGATGCCCCCGAGGGTTTTATCCCGGTTCGCTTCGGCACCAAACAAAGCATGAATGCCACGGCAACCTGGAACCAGCTTATTTTTGACGGCTCTTATATAGTGGGCATTCAATCTGTCAAGACCCTGCTTCAGATCTCAAAAAATGCCAAAACAAAGACAGATCTCCAGATCAAGGAAGCAGTCATCAACGCCTACGGAAATGTGCTCCTTGCAGAAGAGAGCGTGGAGATCCTGGAAAAGAACGTTGCATCCCTCCAGAAGAATTATGAGGATACCAAAAAGATCTATGAGAACGGACTTACGGAACAGGAGGATGTTGAACAGCTGGAAATCACACTGCTGGGCCTTAAAAATGACATGAGCCGAAGCAAGAGAATGCGCAATATCGCTTATGAAATGCTGAACCTCAGTCTGGGAATTCCGGTTGAAAACAAGGTCACCCTCACTAACGATCTTGATGAGCTGGCAATGAAATATTACGATATTTCCCTGTTACAGGACGAAATCCCAATAGAAGAGAACATAGATTATCGCATTGCAAAGAATTCGGCCGAATCTGCTCAGATCCAGGTAAAGCTTCAAAAGGCAAAAGCCCTTCCCACACTTACGGGATTTGTGAATTATGGTTATCAGGGTTACAGTGATAAGTTCACCTTCCTTAACAGCGAGCAGGAATATTTTGGCCAGTCCATCCTGGGCGTAAGTCTGAATATCCCGATTTTCAGCAGCGGGATGAGAAGCTCAAGGACCAAACAAAGAGAAATAGAATACGAACAGGCTCTCCTGGAACTGGAAGAGACAGAAAATGAGGTGAAACGCCAGATAAATATGGCAAAAAGCGAATACGAGTTCAGTCTGGAGAATTACCAGAATGCAATAAGAAATCTCGATCTGGCTGAAAGGATCGAAACCAAGAATCAGGTGAAATTCTTTGAAGGAATCGCCAGCAGTTTTGAGCTAAGCGAAGCACAGCGGCAGCTGTATTCTGCGCAGCAAAATTATCTGCAATCCATGCTGGATGTGATCACCGCCAAAGTTGAACTTGAAAATCTACTTGATACCAGAACCTATAACGATGAAAACTAAACACTCCTTTCATACAATTCATACAATGAAAAAATTTATTCTGCTAACAGGAATCATAGGCCTTTTTGTTGCTTGTGGGAACAATGAAGAAAGATCGATAGAAGATGTGATATCCACACAAGACCTTAGCGAAATAAGAGCCAAAAAGGCCGAGTTGAGCAACCTGCAGAGCGAGCTCTCCAAAGAGATCGATCAGCTGGACGAGGCCATTAAGAAACTTGATAAAAATCGAAATTTTGCACTTGTAAGCATCGACACCCTGAACCAGCAAAAATTCAAGCATTATGCCGAAGTTCAGGGCAATGTCGCTACCGATGAGAACATCATAATTTATCCCGAATATTCAGGTATTCTTACCAGTGTGAAGGTAAATGAAGGAGAAAGAGTTTCCAGAGGCCAGATACTGGCAGTGATTGATGACGGCGGTTTGAAGAACCAGTTAGCTCAGATGGAAGCGCAGGCCAGGCTCGCGAAGACCACCTATGAGCGCCAGCAAAGATTATGGGAGCAGAATATTGGATCTGAGATCCAGTACCTGGAAGCCAAAACCAATTACGAAGCTCTTGAGAGTTCCGTTAACCAGCTTAAATCCCAGCTTGCCAAAACGGTGGTAAGAGCCCCATTCAGTGGAGTGATAGACGATGTGATAAGCGAGCAGGGCGAGGTGGTGAATCCGGGGCAAAATCAGCTGTTCAGACTGATAAGCCTGGACAAGATGTATGTTGAAGCAGAGGTTCCTGAAAATTATCTGAGTAAAATTCAGAAAGGGACTGATGTAAAGGTTCAGATCTCTTCGGTTGGAAAGGAATTTGAAGGACAGGTTAGCCAGGTAGGCAATAATATTAATCCCAACAACCGGACTTTTCGCATTGAGGTTTCGGTACCTAACGAAAAAGGCATGATCAAACCAAACCAGATTGCCACCATAAAACTGAACGATTACACCTCAGATACGGCCATTGTTATCCCTGAAAGCAGTATTCAGAAAAATGCAATGGGTGAAAGCCTGGTATACCTTTATAAACCTAATGGAAATTCCGGCATTGGTACAGCAGAGAAAGCCGTCGTTGAAGTTGGCTACACCTATAATGATAGCATTGAGGTGAAGAATGGCATTAATACCGGGGATATTCTCATCACAGAAGGAGCAAAGAATCTGAGAGATGGTCAGGAAGTAAGAACCAAAAGAGCTGAGGATAATGAATAAGATAGACAGAGAATTTAAACTTTCATCCTGGGCCATTGACAATAAGATGACGGTCTACGTCATCGTTGCCATATTACTGGTCGGGGGATTGCTTTCCTACTATAGTATGCCGCGGGAATCATTCCCGGAAGTCATTGAGACAAAGATCTACATTAGCTCCATTAATCCCGGGAACTCGGCAGAGGATGTCGAAAAATTCATCACCGAACCACTGGAGGAAGAATTCAACGATGTTGGGGGAGTAACGGAGATCTCCTCCACTACCCTTCAGGATTATTCCCTTGTAATCGTTGAATTTGAAGAAGAAGTAAATGTTGATGTGGCCAAGCAAAAGATCAAAGACAAGGTGGATCTTGTAAAGGCTGAAACCACCTGGCCCACTCTGGATAACGGGGCGAAAGTAGAACCCAACGTGTTCGATCTTAACATCTCAGAAGAACAGCCAATACTGAACATAAATCTTACCGGTGATTATACCGTACAGCAACTTAAGGATTATGCTGAACATCTTCAGGAAAAAATAGAATTATTGCCCCAGATCAAGGAGGCAAGTATTCGCGGAGCTGAAGATATGGAGGTGGAGATAGCCGTAGATGTCTATAAAATGACGGCTTCCAAGGTTAGTTTCAATGATATTATAAGTGCGGTTAGCTCGGAGAACCGTACTATTTCAGGGGGAAACATTATTACCAGTGGCACCCAGAAGAATATCAGGATCATTGGTGAGATTGAAGATCCTGAAGAACTGGAAAATGTAGTGGTAAAACAGGAAGGTGGTAATATCTTTTTGAAAGATATTGCAGAGGTAAGGTTCAAAGAGAAAGACCCTACAACTTATGCAAGGGAATATGGGGAACCCGTGGTGATGCTGGATGTTAAAAAGCGTAGTGGAAAAAATATGATCGAGGCGGTAGATCAGATTAAGGAAATTATTGCAAAAGAACAGGAAGAATACCTGCCCGGATCTTTGCATATAAGCCTTACCAATGACCTTTCCACTGATACCAGAAACCAGGTGAACGATCTGGTAAACAATATCATTTTCGGGGTGATCCTGGTAGTCCTGGTACTTATGTTTTTCCTGGGATTCCGTAACTCATTATTTGTGGGTCTTGCAATTCCATTATCAATGTTCCTGTCGTATGTCATTTTATCCAGTCTGGGCTACACCCTTAATACCATGGTGCTCTTTGCACTGGTTATGGGGCTGGGGATGCTGGTAGATAACGGGATTGTAGTAGTGGAAAATGTGTACAGTCTTATGGACGAAGGCATGCCACGGATTAAAGCAGCCAAACAGGGGCTTGGCGAGATCGCCTGGCCTATCATCGCTTCCACTGCAACCACGCTTATGGCATTTTTCCCGTTGGGGCTTTGGCCGGGAACTATTGGAAAATTCATGGTGATCTTCCCCATTACTCTTTCAATAGTATTAGGGTCTTCACTATTTGTGGCCCTGATAATCAACTCCATGCTTACCTCAGAGTTCATGAAGACTGAAGAAGGTAAAATATCAAAGAAAAGATTGATACGAGTAAGCATTATAATGAGCGGGATTGGTTTTATCCTGCTTACTGCAGGCTATGTGCTGCCTTTAGGAGTGCTAAGAGCATTGGGCAACCTGTTTCTACTTGCCGTACTCCTCCTGTGGTTCTATAAATATGTACTCTCACAGGCTGTAGACTACTTCCAGTTCAAGGCTCTAAAGAAACTGGAATCCAATTACGAGCGTTTTCTGAAATTCGCCCTTAGAGGCAGAAAATCTTATGTATTCTTTTTTGGGACTATCGGATTGCTGATATTTTCTTTTATTCTGATGGCAGTGGTTCAGCCAAACGTGTTATTCTTTCCGGAAAACCAGCCTAAACAGGTAATTACTTATATCGAATATCCGGAAGGAACTGATATCAAGAAAACCAATGAGCTCACGAAAAAAGTAGAGCAGCAGATCTTTGAGGTTATCGAAAAATATGAAGATGAAGATGGCTATAATTTTATGGTTGAGTCGGTTATTTCACAGGTTGGCGAAGGTGCCGGAAACCCCCAAACCGATGGCGGCCAGCAGAATGCCATGCCTCACAAGGGCAAAGTAACCATAGTAATGCGTGAGTTCAAGGAAAGGCGGGGTGTTGAAAGCGCACAGGTACTTAGTGAAGTGCGGGAAGCTGTAAACCAATTCCCCGGTGCCTCCATTATCGTTGAAAAGGATGCGGCAGGCCCACCTTCAGGATATCCCATAAATATAGAGCTCAAAGGTGAAGATTATGAGGAGATGCTGGCCGAAGCGGAAAATATCCGGTCCTATATCAACGAGCTTAACCTTCCAGGGATCGAAGAGCTTAAAATAGATGTGAATAAATCTAAACCGGAACTTGACGTGACGGTAGACCGCCGTAAAGCAGGACAGCTGGGAATCTCCACTTCACAGATCGGCCAGACCCTAAGACGTGCCATCTATGGTGAAGAGGTTTCCACCTATAAAGATGGCGAAGAAGACTATGAAGTGAATGTTAGGTTCAACGATGAATACAGGTATAATGAAAATGCACTTTTTAATCAGCCTATTACCTTCAGAGACCAGAACTCAGGAGAATTAAGGCAGGTACCCATTTCATCGATGATAGAGACTGAGGTTGCCTCTTCATTTAGTTCGATCAAAAGAAGGGACCTTAAGAAAGTGATCACTATTTATTCAAATGTGCTTCAGGATTATAACGGGAACCAGATTGTTGAGCAACTGCAAAATGCCTTGAAGAATTATGAACTCCCTGAAAGTATGACCCTGGCATTTACCGGGGAGCAGGAAGAACAGCAAAAGAATATGAACTTCCTTCTCAAGGCACTCCTGATTGCAATTGGAGGGATACTCCTTATTCTGGTTGCCCAGTTCAACTCGATCACCAAACCTTTTATTATTCTTATGGCGGTTGTTCTGAGTATGATTGGAGTTTTCTTAGGGCTGATTACATTCCAGATGGACTTTATCATCATAATGACCATGATGGGTATTATTTCCCTTGCGGGAATTGTAGTGAACAATGCTATCGTATTGATAGATTATACCCAAATCCTTATAGACAGAAAGAAAATCGAGTTGGGTATTGAAAAGGAAGATCTCCTTACCCGAAAACAATATTTTGATATGATAGTTGCCGGAGGAAAATCAAGGTTAAGACCTGTACTGTTAACAGCGATCACCACCGTATTAGGGCTAATCCCATTAGCTGTTGGGCTGAACATAGACTTCTTTGGCCTGATAACGGATTATGACCCGGGAATCTATATAGGGGGAGACAACGTGATTTTCTGGGGACCTCTTGCCTGGACCGTGATCTTCGGACTGGTATTCGCCACTTTCCTGACCCTGGTAGTTGTACCAGTGATGTTCTACCTGGTTAACCGGGCAAAGGTGAGGCTCAAGGACAAAAGAATTGAAAGAAAAGAGAAGAAAGAGAAAGAACTTGTAAATGCCTAAAAAATAACCCCCCGTATTACTTCGGGGGGTTATTTTTTAATATAAATTAGTTTCTATTCATTTTTGAATTGAGTTTTTAGTTTCCCAATTCCTTACGGAAGCGATCCGGTTGTTTTCATAATCTACTTCAGTAAGTTGATCACCATTCCAAAAAAACCATTTCCCTTCTTTTTCTCCCTTGTTGTAATATGCGATGGTTGTCTTTTCACCGTTTTGGTCGTAAGAAACCCATTGCCCGTGGAGCTTTCCGTCCTTGTACGTACCTTCCTGTCTAATACTTCCATCTTCATAATAAAAAGTTCCTTTAATTAATTCTCCCTGTTTTTTAAACTCAGGTTCAGGGTCTTTATCCTGGGCAATAGCAACACTTCCTGCAAGAAATAATGTCACTAATGCTATATTTTTCACCATTTTCATAGCGCTTTTCTAGTAATGTCTAACATAACAAAAATAACCAAAGTTTACATTAAATCAATATTAAGGTAACCTTAAGTTAACATTGAAAGCTATTACGGGTTGCTATTCACCCCTTTGCTTTGTCAATGCATTAGGTAGATTATGTATTAATTTTAATTCATATTACTTATAGAAAACATAAGAACTTCTTACTTTTGTGCCCATTCTAAACTGAAGGATAAAATGTACAGAAGTCATACCTGTGGTGAACTAAACGCTAAACATATAGGTGAAAAAGTAAGCCTTTCCGGCTGGGTTCAAAAAGTAAGGAATAAAGGATTCATGATCTGGGTAGATCTTCGCGATCGCTACGGCCTTACCCAGCTGATCTTTGACGAGGAAAGATCTTCAAAAGATTTAATGGAAAAAGCTGAGAATCTGGCACGTGAATTCGTGATCCAGGTAGAAGGTAGTGTGATAGAAAGGGAATCCAAAAATCCTAATCTCCCTACCGGGGAAATTGAAGTTCTCGTAGAGGATTTCAAGATCCTTAATTCTTCTGTAACTCCCCCCTTCACTATTGAAGATGAAACTGACGGCGGTGAAGACCTTAGAATGAAATACCGATACCTTGATATTCGTCGAAATCCGGTAAAGAATAAACTGATCTTTCGCCATAAAGTGGCTATGCAGGTTAGAAACTATCTTTCGCAGGAAGGTTTTATCGAGGTTGAAACCCCTTATCTTATCAAATCAACTCCTGAAGGTGCCCGTGACTTTGTGGTGCCAAGCAGAATGAACGAAGGCCAGTTCTATGCCTTGCCCCAGTCTCCACAGACCTTTAAGCAGCTATTGATGGTTGGAGGAATGGATAAGTACTTTCAGATTGTAAAATGTTTCAGGGATGAAGATCTCAGAGCTGACAGACAGCCCGAATTTACTCAGGTAGACTGCGAGATGGCTTTTGTGGACCAGGAAGATATTCTGAATATCTTCGAAGGTCTAACCCGCCATCTTCTTAAAGAGATCAAGGCTGTTGAAGTAGATAAATTCCCAAGGATGACCTTTGATGAAGCTATGCGGAAGTATGGGAATGACAAGCCTGATATTCGCTTTGGAATGGAATTCGCCGAACTCAATGAACTTGCAAAGGATAAAGGCTTTAATGTTTTTGATCAACAGGAACTGGTAGTTGGTATCGCGGTTCCAAATGCCGCCAGTTTTACCAGAAAGGAAATTGATAATTTGATCTCCTGGGTTAAAAGACCTCAGGTTGGAGCCAACGGGCTTGTTTGGGCAAAATATAACGAAGACGGAAGCTTAAAATCCTCTGTAGATAAATTCTATTCTCAGGATGACCTTAAAGCCTGGGCAGATAAAACGGGAGCAAAGCCCGGAGACCTTATACTTGTAATGGCTGGCAATGCCGATAAAACCAGAACTCAGCTTAGCGCTCTACGAATGCATCTTGGCAATGAGCTTGGATTGAGGAAGGCTGATGAGTTCGCGCCTTTATGGGTAGTGGATTTCCCGCTTCTGGAATGGGATGAAGAGACAGAAAGATTCCACGCGATGCACCATCCATTCACCTCTCCAAAAAAAGAAGACTTTGCCCTTCTTGAAACAGAACCGGGTAAAGTCAGGGCCAATGCTTATGACCTTGTACTGAATGGAAATGAGATTGGTGGAGGATCAATAAGAATTCATGATAAAGAGACACAATCCCAAATGTTCAAATATCTTGGTTTCACCCCGGAAGAGGCTAAAGAACAATTCGGCTTTTTGATGGACGCATTCCAGTATGGTGCCCCCCCACATGGAGGGATCGCTTTTGGATTTGACCGGCTTGTAGCTATTCTTGGAGGCCAGGAAAGTATCAGGGATTTCATTGCCTTCCCTAAAAATAATGCAGGCAGGGATGTGATGATAGATGCTCCGGCAAAGCTGGATGAAGAACAACTTGATGAATTACATCTTAGATTGAAATTATAAAACTGTAAAATCCCGCATAATGCGGGATTTTATATCTTCACAGAATAATATCTCGGGACGGTGGCGAAATTCAGGAATTCCTTCTTGCACAGGTTTTTGAACTGGAAGTCCAGAAACCTTTCCCATCGCCAGTTTTTGATGATGCTCAGTGCGGTAATAGGTTTTGTATCGGGCATATTCGCGGTAATTATAAAAAACCTCACCCATCTAATCCAATCATTGCTGGAGGGCAAGTTTATTGCGAACTACCACGACGCCTTTTATTTTATATTTCCGGTAATAGGCCTTTTAATAGTCTACTTCATCATAAAATTTGTTTTTAAAAGAAAAGTAGGCCACGGTATCCCTACCACACTTTATGCAATCTCAAGGCAGAAGGGGATAATGAAACGTTTCCAGATGTATGCCTCTGTTATAACTGCTCCCATTACGGTAGGTTTTGGAGGATCGGTAGGACTGGAGGGACCCACCGTAGCAACCGGTGCTTCTCTTGGATCTAATATTTCCCGGATATTCATGATGAACCAGACCTCAAGGACTCTCCTTATAGGTTGTGCGGCGGCAGGAGCCATGTCTTCCATTTTTAAAGCACCAATTGCCGCGATTATTTTTGCAATTGAAGTCTTTAGCCTGGACCTGACCATAGCTTCGCTTCTACCTTTACTTATCGCTTCGGTTTCAGCAATACTTACCTCCTACTTCTTTTTTGGTAGTGAAATAATTTTACCATTTGAACTAAAAGATGCTTTTAATATTTCTGAGGTCCCCTATTACATATTACTCGGAATTTTAGCCTCTGCCTGTTCCCTTTATTTTTCAAAGATCTATTTTAATTTCACGCGTATCCTGGCTAAGATAACATCACCATTTGCCAGGTTGATTATCGCCGGACTTGCACTGGGAGTTTTGATCTATTTTATTCCCCCACTCTATGGGGAGGGTTATAATGTAGTGAACAACCTGCTACATGAAAATTATTTACAGGCTTTGGGCAACAACCTGTTTAATGCTTATCTGGATAACATATGGGTGGTTATCCTTTTACTGGCAGGACTTGTAGTCTTTAAGATCATTGCTTCTTCCCTCACATTTAGTGCTGGAGGAGTTGGAGGAATCTTCGCTCCCGTTATGTTTATGGGTAGCGCAATGGGACATTGTTTTGCCCTGATTCTTAATAACCTGGGGCTCTTTAAAAATACCATTTCAGTTAGTAATTTCACTTTAGTGGGTATGGCAGGATTAATGGCCGGAGTACTGCATGCACCCCTAACGGCAATTTTCCTTATCGCCGAGCTTACTCATGGTTATGAACTCTTTATTCCACTGATGATTACTTCTGCAATTTCATTTATGATCACTTCCAAATTTCAACCGCATTCGGTATATACTATGGAACTTGCACAGCGCGGGGACCTACTTACACATGACAAAGATCATACAGTTCTTACCCTCATGAATATAACCCGGGTGATCGAAAAGAATTTCATACCTATTGAAATAGACATGAATCTGGGCGATGTGATTCATCAGGGAGTGGTGAAATCATCACGTAATATTTTTCCTGTGATAGATGAAAATCGTAACTTCATGGGAATCATTTTACTGGATGATATCAGGCCGATAATGTTCGATGAAAAATTATATAATGAAGTAAAGGTGCAGGATATAATGCAGCAGGCCCCTGAAATTATTGATATTGAGAATGATCGAATGAAGGAGATCATGAAAAAATTCCAGGATAGCGAGGCATGGAACCTGCCGGTGGTTAAAGAAGGCAAGTACATCGGATTCATTTCAAAGTCCAAACTCTTAACTGCCTACCGACAAAAATTAATAGAAGTTACCGTATAGCTATGAATTTATTTATGAAAATATTAGGAATTCTCATCCTTATAGCCATCGCTGTTGGTTTTTATTTTCGACTCACTGGTGAGGTGTTAACCGGCGACAGGATCATAGGAATTTCTGTACTTGTAAGTGCCTTTATTCTAATGCCAGTCTTCCTTTATGTGCGATGGAAAGGCAAAAGACTAAAAGACTATACACTATCTGAAGAGAACATGAAAAAGATGCGGGATCGCGGGATCGATTAGAAATCTTAACATAAAAAAATCACAAAAAATTCTGATTTTCAACCAATTCTAAATTTTTATCTATTATGTTTGTTCTTTATTAATTATTATTTTTTATGCAAGGCACAGTTAAATTTTTCAATGAATCTAAAGGTTATGGATTCATTACCAACGACGAAACCAAAAGAGACATCTTTGTACACGTAACCGGCCTGAATGGTGAAACAATCCAGGAAGGTGACAGAGTTGAATACGAAGAAACAGAAGGAAGAAAAGGAGTGAACGCTACTGAAGTACGCGTGATCGAATAACATATTTTTTCTGAGTACGAAGTAAAAAAGCCGCTAAAAAGCGGCTTTTCTTATTTATTGGCATTTTCTTTCAGTGTATCTTCTACGCCCTTAAGCATAGTCTTTGTCATCTTCTCCAGATCGAACTCATACTTCCAACCCCAGTCTTCTCTGGCCGCAGAGTCGTCTATACTGGAAGGCCATGATTCGGCAATGCTTTGTCTGAAATCGGGTTTATAGGAGATCTTAAAATTATCAATATGTTTGCCTATCTCCCGGGCCAGGATTTCAGGAGTAAAACTTATCGCTCCTAGATTATAAGAAGATCTTATTTTTATATTTTCAGCCGGTGCTTCCATGATATCTATAGTAGCCTTTATTGCATCATCCATGTACATCATGGGAAGGGCTGCATCACTGGCAAGGAAACTGGTATATTCTGAATTCTTTAAAGCCTCGTGAAATATCTCGATGGCATAATCTGTGGTTCCGCCTCCCGGCAGGGTTTTATAACTGATTATTCCGGGATACCTTATACTGCGCACGTCTACTCCGAATTTCCTGTGAAAATACTCGCACCATCTTTCCCCGGTTTGTTTACTTATTCCATAAACCGTGGTAGGTTCCATGATAGTGGTTTGCGGGGTATTGTCTTTTGGCGTTGTAGGCCCAAAAACTGCTATGCTGGAAGGCCAGAAAATCTTCTCTATTTTTCCTTCCTTCCCAAGATTAAGAATATGAAATAGAGAGTCCATATTAAGGTCCCAGGCCTTCATAGGAGCCTTTTCAGCCGTTGCGCTAAGCATGGCCGCCATAAGGTAAACCTCTTTTATTTCGTGTTTTTCAATAACCTCCTTAATTCGAGATTCATCGGTAGCATTCAATATTTCAAAAGGCCCCGATTGCATTAATTCTTTGGCACCTTCGCGTATATCACTGGCAACAACCTCATCGTTCCCGTGAATCTCCCTCAACTTCAAAGTAAGCTCGGTACCTATCTGTCCACAGGCACCAATGATCAAAATCCTTCCGACCATAGATTATATTTTTTGCAAATATATTTAATTATATAGAGGAAATCGTAATATAAGTATTTTAATAGCATTACTTTTTAAGGATTCTTCAATGCATTTTTCTCCCGGAATTACGGTAAAATATCAATAACTTTGTAAGATAGCGATTCAAATTATGAAGAAATTCATCCTTTTCATATCTATTCTTGCATTTGTTTGTTGTAAAACAGAACAGGATGCGGAAAATTCGGCCGAGGAAGCTGTAGACACCACGGCATTCCAGGCAAAAATAACGATCGATGATCGCGACCTTAGCCTGAGACCCGAAGCCAGGGATTATGCACTGGGATGGGTAGAATTTATCACTGCCCAGAATGAAATAGAGAACCTCAACAATTCTACCGTAAATGAGGTGATGAATAATGCCGGGGCCATTGCCCAGATCATGGAATCATTAAAGAATTCGGCACCAGACAGTTTAAGATCGGTTCCTGTAGAGGCCAGACTAAATGTAGTGAGTACAAAAGCCCAGCTATTAAAACAATATGCAGGCAAACAGGAACCCGATGCGGAAGTGATCACAAAAACAACAAAAGAATTACATCAGGAATTTAATAATCTTAAGTTACAGATGAATGAAATTTTCCTGAAAAGCCTGGAGGATTTTGAAAAGGAACTGGATGAATTTGAACAACAGGAAAAAGAGCAGGACTCTACATCTAACGACTTTTAACCAAGCTTTAAAAATTGTAACTTAATGCAAATTTCCAATCAATGAAGAAAATAGCTCTAATAAGTCTTTTCTTAACTGGATTGTTTCTGTTTCCAGCTATGAATGCACAGGTTAAAAATACCGAGCAAAATATACTTTCCACCAAACGGAACATCATCAAAAATCTTGATGCCTGGCATAAAGCTGCTGCCAAAGCGAATTTTAAAGATTATTTTAATCTTATGACCGATGATGCAGTTTTCATTGGAACAGATCCTACCGAAAACTGGAATCTGCAGGAGTTCAAAGAATTCTCCCGCCCATACTTTGATTCAGGCAAAGCCTGGAGTTTTAAGGCTATAGAACGGAATGTGTATCATATAGAGAACCGAAGATTCGCCTGGTTCGATGAACTACTTGATACCCATATGGGGATTTGTCGTGGTTCCGGGGTAATGGTCAAGGAAAACGGAAAATGGAAAGTTCAGCATTATGTACTTTCAATCACCATTCCCAACGAAAATGTGGACGAAATAACCCTTCTGAAAAAGGAATTTGAGGAAGAACTTATCTCCAGGCTTCGCGACAATTAAACCTTTTCCCTGTTTTCTTATCAAACTTATAAACCAAACTGAACAATATGCATACACGTATTGCCCTACTACTGTTTTTAATAATTTCTATCTCAGGATTATCACAGGAAAAAAAAGTTCTTACTCACGAAGATTATGACTTATGGAAAATGATCCAGAATCCTCAAATATCCGGTTCAGGAGATCTGATAGTAACCGAAGTGACCACTACCACAGGTCGTGGGGATGGCTACCTGAAGATTTTCAATAAAAAGACTGGGAAAAGCGCCCAGTTCCATAATGGGTACCGGGCCAACATCTCTGCCAATGAGGAGCATGTATTCTTCCTGCGAAAACCTGATTATGAAGTTACCCGCCAGGAGAAAAAGGAAGATGTAAAAAAGGAGAAACAGTCTAAAGATGATTTTTTCATTTTTGATATAAAAGCCCACGTATTAACTGACAGTATAGCCAGGGTAAAAAGTTTTAAGGCACCTGAAGAATATTCCGGGTGGGTATTGATCGAAAAATTAAAGGACTTAAAACCCGAAAAAGAAAAAGACTCTGCAAAACTTGAGGAGAAGTCAAAAGATTCTCTGAAAGCAGATAAAAATCTTGCCCTGGAAGCAGACTATGCGCTGGTTTACGACCTGAAGTCAGGAAATTCAGACACTATTTTCCAGATCAAGGAATTCAAAATTGCTGAAAATGAGCCAGCTCTCTACTTCTCTAAAACAAAAGGTGAGAAAAAAGGAGATATCGGAGTCTTTGAATTCGACCTGAGAAACCATTCGCAGCAAGTAATCGATACCGGCAGATTTGCCTATGAGAAACTATCTGTGAGCAAACATGGAGATCAAATGGCATATGTTTCGGCCAGAGATTCCATTGAAACCGACAGCCTTAAGTTTGAACTTTTTCATCTCCAGGAAGGGAAACTCAGCCAGGTTACTGATACGCTTGGAAAAAATCTTCGAAAAAACTGGGAATTGAGTGCCGCCCAGGCGCCATTCTTTTCAGAAAATGGAAAAAGGCTTTATTATTATTCCAGGCCATCAAGAAACTTCGATATAGACACTACTTTACTGGAAGAAGAAATTCCTGATGTAGACGTGTGGACCTACAAAGACAAACTAATACAACCGGAACAGAAGGTAAATCTGAAAGAACTGGAGAACAAAGCATATCTTTCCTATTTAAATACCGAAACCAAAAAGGTGGTTCCCCTTCACGATGATAAACTTGAATATATAGATCTTGACAAAGATGCTGAACAAAGATATGTTCTGGGTTATACAACTTCTCCTTATGACGTATCCCGTTCCTGGCGATACCCGTGGCTCAGGGATTTTTATATAGTTGACACGGAAACAGGAGAAAAAAGACTGGCCTTAAAGGAAACTGCAGCCAGGCCCGAACTCTCTCCTGATGGAAAATATGCCATTTACTTCGACACCGAAAGTCAGGACTGGTGGGTACTTAATCTGGAAAAAAACGAAAAGAGAAATCTTACAGCTGGCCTTGAAGTTCCTTTCTACGATGTGGAAAATGATGTTCCTGCAGCGCCCTGGGCATACGGTAATGGAGGTTTTACTGAGGATGGAAAAGCACTTCTTTTCGACCAGTATGATATCTGGATGGCAGATCTTGATAAAAGCTCACAGCCTGAAAACATCACAGAGAATGGAAGAGAGAATAAAATTGTATACAGAAGCCTGCGTCTTAACCCGGAAAACAGGGATGAAGCTTCTTATTTTAAGAACCGACTGCTAATAAATGCCTTTGATAAGAAAGACAAAACCGAAAGTCTTTTCTTATTGAATCCGAAAAATGGTAAAAAAGAGGCCATTTTAGATCCCGAAGGAATGATCCTGTACGGCTATCTTCTTGCCGAAGATGCTAACAGCCTCCTTTACAGAAAGGAGAACTTTACAACCTATCCGGATCTTTATCTTTATGAAGGGAGAACAGGAAATTCTATCAAGCTTACCAATGCGAACCCGCAGCAAAAAGATTTTAAATGGGGAACTTCAGAAGCATTCAGCTGGAAAGCTTACGATGGGACAGAGCTGGAAGGAATTATCTATAAACCCGATAATTTTGACCCGGATAAACAATACCCATTGATCACGTATTTCTATGAAAAAAGAAGTGACAATCTGAACAATTACTATTCACCTCAACCCAGCGCCTCTATAGTAAACATGTCTTACCTCGTGAGCAACGATTATGTGGTATTTGTGCCCGATATTATCTATACTGAGGGAAAACCTGGTGAAAGTGCGTATAACTGTATAGTTTCGGGTGTTGAAGCGGTTGAAGAACTTGGGTATATAGATCCAGAGAATATGGCTATACAAGGCCAGAGCTGGGGAGGTTACCAGGTCGCTTACCTGGTGACCAAAACCGATAAATTCGCAGCGGCTATGGCTGGTGCGCCGGTTAGTAACATGACCTCGGCCTATGGAGGAATAAGATGGGGAAGCGGGCTCAGTCGTGCCTTCCAGTACGAGAAGACCCAGAGTCGTATAGGAAAGAATCTATGGGAAGGCCTTGACCTTTACCTGGAGAATTCACCGCTATTTGGAATTCCCGAAATTGAGACCCCGCTCTTGATGATGCATAACGATGAAGATGGCGCCGTTCCATATTACCAGGGCATTGAAATGTTCATGGGAATGAGAAGGCTGAACAAACCAGCCTGGCTTCTGGTATACAATAACGAGGCCCATAACCTTCGAAAGATGAAGAATCGCCAGGATCTTTCAATAAGAATGATGCAGTTCTTCGACCATTATTTAAAGGACGAACCCGCACCAGTTTGGATGACTCAGGGCGTACCGGCAGTAATGAAAGGAAAGGATCTGCAGTATGATCTGGAAGATGAATAATTTGTTTTTCATTTGAGTTCTTTTAATAAATTAGCAAGCGAGTTTTTAAACTTATATAATTAAAAAAATGAAGAAAATAAATAGTTTAGTGATCTTATCCCTTGTCGGATTGGGGCTTTTATCTGCCTGTGGCGATGATGATAAGAAAATTGAAAAAGAAGAGGTGCATGGCATCAATCTGGCCTATATGGACACAACTACAAGTCCTCAGGAAGACTTTTTCAGATATGTTAACGGTACTTGGTTAGATTCTACTGAAATCCCCAGTGACAGAACAACCTGGGGAAGTTTTCAGGAGTTAAGGCAGAGAACCGATGAAGATGCTTTGGCTCTTCTTGAAGGTGCTTCAAAAAGCGATAGTCTTAATGCCTCAAGTGATCAGGCAAAAGCAGTATTCCTTTATAAAAGCATCATGGATACAGTGACACGTAACCAGCAGGGAATTGAGCCGGTAAAACCTTACCTGAAAAAAATCGATGCTATCGAGACCAAAGAAGACCTCCAGAACTTCCTCGTTGAAATGAACGAATATGGAAGCGCCGGCTTCTTTGGATTTGGTGTTCGTGCAGACAGAAAAAACAGTAATATGAACGCCGCATATCTATATCCCTCCGGGTTAGGTTTACCAGACAGGGATTATTATGTAGCTGATGATTCAGATTCAAAGGAAAAAAGAGAGAAGTATAAGACATATATCGCTGAGATGCTTCAGTATCTTGACTATTCTGAAGAAGAAGCCGAAAAGGAAGCTGAAACCATCCTTGATTTTGAGACCAGCCTTGCAGAACCTCAGCTTGACAAGGTAGACAGAAGGGATGCGAGAAAAACCTATAACCCAATGACGGTGGCAGAACTGCAAAACACCGTTCCATCGATGCAATGGAACGAATATTTTGAAGGAATAGGTGCCAAAGATCTGGATACGATAATTGTTTCCCAGCCAGAATACATGAAGGCTCTTCAGGATATTATCGCTGAAAATTCGGTAGAGGACTGGAAATCATATCTTAAATGGAACCTTTTTAATGATGCGGCTCCGGCTCTAACCACCGAGCTTGAATACAAGAACTGGGAGTTCTATGACAAAACCCTTCAGGGAGCACAGGAACAACGTCCAAGAAAGGAAAGAGCTTTAGCTACAGTAAATCACACCATAGGTGAAGCTCTTGGAAAACTTTATGTAGAAGAACATTTTCCGGCAGAGGCCAAGCAAAAAGCCCGAGAAATGATCGCTAATATTGTAAAGGCCTACGAAAAAAGGATAAATGATCTTAGCTGGATGAGCGAGGACACAAAGAAAAAAGCCCAGGAAAAATTAAGCACCTTTACAGTTAAAGTGGGATATCCTGATAAATGGAAAGATTACAGTGATCTTGAAGTGAAAGCACCTGAAGAGGGAGGTTCATATTTTCAGAATATGCTGAATGCTCAAAAATGGAGAGTATCTGAAAATCTTGCCGACCTTGGACAACCGGTTGACAAAACCGAATGGTATATGCCACCGCAAACGGTGAATGCATACTATAACCCAAGCTTTAATGAGATCGTATTTCCGGCAGCTATCCTGCAGCCTCCGTTCTATGACTACAAGGCCGATGCTGCCGTAAATTATGGTGGAATCGGAGCTGTTATTGGTCATGAGATCTCGCACGGGTTTGATGATAGCGGGGCTCGTTTCGATGCCGAAGGGAACCTCAACAACTGGTGGACAGACGAAGATCTTGAGCAGTTTGAAGATCTTGGAGGAGATCTTGCCGAAATGTACAGCAATATAGAAGTACTTGATAGCATCTATATCAACGGAAAGTTCACCCTTGGGGAGAACATAGGTGATCTTGGCGGAGTGAATGCTGCTTATGACGGACTACAGATACACCTTGCAGAACACGGAAACCCTGGAAAAATTGACGGATTCACACCGGAGCAAAGATTCTTCCTTTCATGGGCTACCGTATGGAGAACTAAAATGAGGGATGAAGCACTTAAGAATAGGATCAAGACCGATCCTCATTCTCCTGGAATGTACAGAGCCTATGTGCCTCTTCAAAATATCGATGCCTGGTATGATGCCTTTCTTATCGAAGAAGGAGATCCAATGTATGTAAAGCCTGAAGAAAGAGTAAGGATCTGGTAAAGAAGAATAAAATTGATATTTAAAAAAAAAGGCCGGTTATTAATAGCCGGTCTTTTTTATTCTTTATTGAGTCTATCCTTCCCTCGACCTGACACACCTTTAATTTCTAATATTTGTCATCCCCAACTCCTAGACTACGCTCAGTACAGACTATTCCTATCCTCCTCTAAAAATATAAAAAAGCATCCTGAATGTGTTCAATCCTTGTTCCTGCCTTGTTCTTTACGATCCCAATAATATCAAAACGTACATCTACATCCAGTTCCTTTTCTTCCACAAAATGATTCATCGCCTTCACCAGCTGTTTGATCTGTTTAGGTTTTACAAAATCCTGGGGATTGCCAAATTCGGGTGTGCTTCTGGTTTTGACCTCAGCCGCTATGAGAAGGTTACCTCTTTTCGCAATAATATCTATTTCAGCTTTCTGATAACGGTAATTTCGCTCCAGGATCTCATATTCTTTTAGCATAAGATATTCGGCAGCAAGGTTCTCGCCTTTCTTTCCAAGTTTATTATGCTCTGCCATAGATCTCGATCTTTTTGTTTAAATAGCGTAATTAATCATAATAGAAGTCACTTCCAGGTCCAGCGCTTCTATCTCTTCAGGGGTAGCTTCAATAATATGATCCCCGTAGAATTTATTTTCGTGCTCATTCTGCGGAGCAAGGAAAACCCGCAGGCCGCTATTTTCCAGTTTCCCGTCGTTCCACACAACAGCCCCGCTGTAATCCCAACCGAATCCGTAGAAGGAAACAGGCTTAGCATTAAGTCTGGTAAGTTCGTCATAGCTGGTACCAATTTTCACACCAGTTTCAGATTTCCATTTTCCATTGCTGGCATAACGAAGATCATGGATCCTGCTTCGCGCCTCATCCTGCCAGGTGATATGCAATTCATCGGGAGTACCCGGATAGAGAATAGTATAAGGCCTTTCATCTGTTCCTTCTTCAAAAAGGTCGGTTCCCTCCTTAATATTTGCATCAGGATAATTCCTTTCAATATCCTGGGCATCCATTTTCCTAAGATTTTCTATAGTATACTTGGCAGTACTCCCGGAAGTTCCTTTTTTTGCACTATTACACCCTGCCAGTAAAATTATTGCAGATATGATAAGAATCTTACGCATCTCGATTAGGTTTTAGGTAAAAGTAGAAAGTTATTGTTCATAGCTTTTGCCTTTTGCAAGAATTTAACGCGTATTAGCACACCTTTGCTTAACTTTACGGCTCTTAAAAAGTAGACAGAATAATGAACAAAAATCCTCAGAGATTTACGATCACGGCGGCCTTACCTTACACCAACGGGCCTATACATATTGGACATTTGGCCGGTGTATATGTACCGGCAGACATCTATTCCCGTTTTCTGCGAATGCAGGGGCATGATGTGGCTTTTGTTTGTGGGAGTGATGAGCACGGAGTACCAATTACCATCAAAGCTAAAAAGGAAGGGGTGAGCCCTCAGGATGTAGTTGATAAATACGATGCGATCATCAAGAAATCTTTTGAGGAATTTGGGGTTAGTTTTGACAATTACTCACGTACTTCAGGAAAAACTCACCATGAAACCGCTTCTGCTTTCTTCAAAAAGATGTTTGAAGATGGTAAATTTATTGAAGAAACTACCAAACAGTTATATGACGCAGAGGCTGGTCAGTTCCTGGCAGATCGTTTCGTGACCGGGACATGCCCGAAATGTGGAAATGAAGAAGCATATGGAGACCAGTGTGAAAGCTGCGGAACTTCTCTTAATGCCACCGACCTGATAAATCCGAAATCAACATTAACCGGAGCTGTTCCAACTTTGAAAGAGACCAGACACTGGTTTCTTCCTTTAGATCAGTATGAAGACTGGCTTAAAGAGTGGATACTTAAAGGGCATAAAGCCGACTGGAAAAGTAATGTTTATGGCCAGGTGAAAAGCTGGATAGATGACGGACTCAGACCAAGAGCTGTTACCAGAGACCTGGATTGGGGTATTCCTGTTCCTGTTGAAGGAGGCGAAGGAAAAGTTCTTTATGTATGGTTTGATGCTCCTATAGGTTACATTTCATCAACCAAAGAATGGGCGGCCAGAGAAGGTAAAGACTGGGAGCCTTACTGGAAAGATGAGAACACCAAGCTTATACATTTTATAGGGAAAGACAATATCGTATTTCACTGTATCATTTTCCCGGTGATGCTCAAAGCTCATGGAGATTATATCCTACCTGAAAACGTCCCCGCCAATGAATTTTTGAACCTGGAAGGCAAAAAGCTTTCCACTTCAAAGAACTGGGCAGTATGGCTACATGAATATCTTGAGGACTTCCCTGAACAGCAGGACGTTTTGAGATATGTTCTAACTGCTAATGCTCCTGAAACCAAGGACAACGATTTCACCTGGAAGGATTTCCAGGCGAGAAACAATAATGAACTGGTTGCCATTTTTGGCAATTTCATTAACCGGGTAGTTGTACTTACTAACAAGTATTACAATGGAATAGTTCCCCAGCCGGGAGAATATTCAGAAGTAGATAGAAAAACCATCGAAGAGCTGAAGGCGTATCCATCAGTGATTGCCAGCTCTATAGAAAAATATCGTTTTAGAGAAGCCCAGGGAGAATTAATGAATCTTGCCCGATTAGGGAATAAATACCTGGCCGATGAGGAACCCTGGAAACTGATCAAGACCGATCAAGAAAGAGTTAAAACCATTATGTATGTGGCGCTTCAGATAGCTTCAGCACTTTCAATCATAAGCGAACCCTTCCTTCCGTTCACTTCGGAAAAGCTAAAGAGAATGCTCAACCAAACGGAAGAAGCTTCAGGAGCTACTCCGGAATGGGATATTATTGGAACAAAAGAGGCTCTGATAGAAGCGGGTCATCAGATTGGAAAAGGCGAATTACTTTTCAGCAAAATAGATGATCAACAAATAGAACATCAACTCGAAAAACTGAAGGCGACGAAAACCGCAAACGAAATGGAAAACCAAAAGGCCGAACCTCAGAAAGAGACCGCAAGTTTTGAAGATTTCACTAAAATGGACATGCGCGTCGGGACGATAATCGAAGCCAAAAAAATGCCCAAAACCAAGAAATTAATGGTTCTTAAGGTAGACACAGGGCTGGATCAAAGAACGATTGTTTCAGGAATTGCAGAGCATTTTAAAGCTGAAGATATTATTGGCAAAAAAGTTACCGTTCTGGTTAACCTTGCTCCAAGGAAACTACGCGGAGTGGAAAGTGAAGGTATGATCCTGATGACGGAAAATGCAGAGGGAAAACTGGTATTTGTGAATCCCGACGAAGCGAATGTGAATAATGGTACTACTATAAATTAAGAGTAAGCCTCACGGGTTTTTAAACCTGTGAGGTTTCAGGCTTCATGCTAAAGATCGCCTATCATCCTATTTATAAACATCCCCTCCCGGAGGGGCATCGGTTCCCGATGGAAAAATATGAGCTATTACCAAAACAGCTATTGCATGAGGGAACCTGTGATAAAAACAATTTCTTTGAACCCGGCTTCCCTGAAGAGGATTATATACTCTTTGCTCACGAAAAAGACTATTTTGAAAGGCTGAAAGCTTTAAAACTGGATAGAAAAGAGATCCGTAAATCCGGCTTCCCGCTGTCCCAGGAGTTAGTAGAACGCGAACTAATAATCGCAGACGGAACCATCAAATCCTGTCATTATGCTCTTGAATATGGAATAGCTATGAATATTGCCGGTGGAACGCATCATGCCTATACCAACAGTGCCGAGGCTTTCTGCCTTTTGAATGACCAGGCCATAGGAGCCAGATATCTTCAAAATCAAAAACTGGCAAAACAAATCCTTATTGTAGACCTGGACGTTCATCAGGGAAATGGAACGGCAGAGATATTTCAGAATGATCCTTCCGTATTCACATTTTCGATGCACGGGAAAGGAAATTACCCATTCAAAAAGGAAAGTTCTGATCTGGATATAGAGCTTGAAGACGGGACCAGTGACGATGCTTACCTGAATAAACTAAAGTCCGTACTCCCAAACCTGATAGAGGAGGTTCAGCCCGATTTTATTTTCTACCTGTGCGGGGTAGATATTCTGGAGACCGATAAACTTGGAAGGCTTTCATGTACAATTTCCGGGTGTAAGGAACGCGATAAATTCGTACTTCAAACCTGTCATGAACTTGGTATTCCAGTTGAATGTAGCATGGGGGGCGGATATTCCAAAGATATCCGACTTATTATTGAAGCTCATGCAAATACTTACCGACTTGCCCAGGATATCTATTTCTAGGATTTTTCACTATTTTTAGATTGAATTATATATAATTTTAATTTTTTAATAATATTACTATTATATTCGTAAAAACTACATTTATTTTTTACGGATGAAATCCAGATCAAATGCCAGGGCCTATTGGAGAGCAAATCTCAAATATCTCCTGATTCTTCTTTCTGTCTGGTTTGCTGTTTCTTTTGGAGCAGGTATCCTGTTCAAGGATTTTCTAAACCAATTTCGCCTTGGCGGGTTTAAACTCGGCTTCTGGTTTGCACAGCAGGGTTCTATCTATGTTTTTGTGAGTTTGATTTTTATATATATCCGCCTTATGAACAAACTGGATAAAAAGCATGGATATAGTGAATAAATAATTTACCTGTTAAGCCCCATTTTATGGATGTACAAATATGGACCTGGATCCTGGTTGGATTAAGCTTTGCGCTTTATTTTGGAATAGCCATCTGGGCAAGAGCCTCTTCAACAAAAGATTTTTATGTAGCAGGAAGCGGGGTTTCCCCCATTGCCAATGGTATGGCCACCGCAGCCGACTGGATGAGTGCTGCCTCTTTTATTTCCATGGCCGGGATTATTTCCTTTATTGGCTACGACGGAT
The DNA here is from genome assembly GCF_022410465.1 of Christiangramia crocea. GTDB lineage: Bacteria > Bacteroidota > Bacteroidia > Flavobacteriales > Flavobacteriaceae > Christiangramia > Christiangramia crocea. The sequence goes on from NZ_JAJSON010000016.1 coordinate 74,470, forward strand.
CGGTATATCTCATGGGCTGGACCGGGGGGTATGTCTTACTGGCCCTTCTCCTGGCTCCTTATCTTAGGAAATTTGGAAAATTTACGGTTCCCGATTTCATTGGAGATCGCTATTATTCTAATGCCGCAAGAACAGTGGCCATCATCTGTGCCCTCATAGTTTCTTTTACTTATGTGGCCGGACAGATGCGAGGAGTAGGAATTGTTTTCTCTCAGTTCCTTCAGGTAGAGATCACCTATGGGGTTATAATAGGTATGGTGGTAGTTCTGGTTTTTGCCTTATTAGGCGGAATGAAGGGGATTACCTATACACAGGTCGCACAATACTGCGTTCTGATTTTTGCCTTTATGGTGCCCGCCATTTTTATTTCCATTCAGATGACAGGAAATCCCATCCCGCAAATTGGAATGGGTGAAAAATTACCGGATGGAACTTTTTTACTGGATAAACTGGATAACCTTCATACTCAATTAGGTTTTAAAGAATATACCGATGGATCTAAATCTACCTGGGATGTTTTTGCAATTACCCTGGCACTTATGGCCGGAACCTCAGGCTTACCTCATGTGATAGTAAGGTTTTTCACAGTTCCAAAAGTCAGGGATGCACGTAAATCTGCCGGGTATGCCCTTTTGCTGATAGCTGTTTTATATACTACCGCCCCTGCCGTTTCGGTATTTGCAAGAACCAATTTAATCGAAACAGTACAAAACAAAGCGTATACAAGCCTTCCGCCCTGGTTCAAGAACTGGGAAAACACCGGTCTTATTTCCTGGACCGATAAAAATAATGACGGAAAAATTCAGTATGCGAATTCTGAAGCAGTGGATGGTACACCCGAATTTACAGAAGCCAGGGGCGCATATGGAGAAAGAGTGATCTCTAATCCCTCATCAGCTAAAAACGAATTATATGTTGACCGGGATATCATGGTGCTAGCTAATCCAGAAATTGCCAATTTACCTAACTGGGTAATTGCCCTTGTAGCGGCAGGTGGACTTGCAGCTGCTTTATCTACGGCAGCAGGTTTACTCCTGGTTATTTCCACCTCTATTTCTCATGATCTATTAAAAAAGCAATTAAAACCTAATATCACAGACAATCAGGAGCTCCTGGCAGCACGTATCAGTATACTTCTAGCAGTATTAGTAGCAGGCTTATTTGGCATCTATCCTCCAGGTTTTGTGGCGGCAGTAGTAGCCTTGGCATTCGGACTTGCTGCGGCTTCATTTTTTCCTGCCATTGTTCTGGGAATATTCGACAAGAGAATGAACAAAGAGGGAGCTATTAGTGGAATGGTCGTTGGAATTAGCTTGATGCTCTTCTATATGATTAGATTTAAAACCGGATTTTACGGAATAGATCCACGTCCTGAATCCGAATGGTGGTTTGGAACTTCTCCCGAAGGATTCGGTGTCATTGCCATGAGTTTAAATATCATCATCGCGGTTGTTGTTTCAAGACTTACTTCACCTCCTCCAGAAGAAGTCCAAAATATTGTGGAAGATATCCGGATCCCGTCAGGAGTCGGCAAAGCTTCTAATCATTAATGGTTGTTAAAAATAAAAAGAACACTCCGGCCATACCAGAGTGTTCTTTTCCAACCACAACATCCATTACTTACCCAATAGTAGCAGCTCATTACAAACGACCTCGGTAATATATCTTTTATTCCCGTCCTTATCCTCATAACTCCTGCTGGTTAGTTTTCCTTCGATCCCGACTTCCTTTCCTTTTGGAACATAATTCTCAACAAGTTCAGCGGTCTTACCCCAGGCCACGATATTGTGCCATTGTGTATCTGTGATCTTCTCTCCTTTGGAGTTTTTATAGCTCTCATTGGTGGCGATTGAAAATTTTGCCAGTTTCTTTCCAGATTCAAGGTTTACGATCTCAGGCTCATTACCTACGTGTCCGATCAATTGTACTGTGTTTCTTAAAGTGCTCATAACTATAGAATTTATTGCAGTTGAAAATCATTCGTTCATTTCAACAGGACAAATGTGATACAGAGCTCCGGCCGTATTCGTATAAAAAGTATTTGTTTACGTTTACTTGCGTTTGTAAGCGTTTGTAAACGATTAATGTGCCTAAAATTGGGCAGGCCAAAGAATTAATTCCTACATATTCCTTAAATTCATTCCTGAATATTTTCAGGATATGAGCATTGAAAAAGCATATGATGAATGGTCTGCCCAGTATGATACGAATAAGAACCGGACAAGAGACCTGGACAAACTTGCAACACAAAATGTCCTTAGGGATATACCTTTCAATAAGGTGCTTGAACTGGGCTGTGGCACGGGAAAGAATACCGAATGGCTTCTACATCGGGCAGAGAAGATCCTTGCCGTAGATTTTTCTGAGAAAATGCTTAAAATCGCCAGAGAAAAGTTCAGCAGTCCTGATGTAAGGTTTCAAAGGGCTGATATAACAAAAAGCTGGGTATGGACCTCGGAAAAATATGATCTCGTTACCTGTAACCTAATCCTGGAACATATAGAAAACCTGGATTTCATCTTTCAGCGGGCTTTCTCAAGCTTGGAACCTGGTGGATACTTCTTTGTCTCAGAATTACATCCTTTTAAGCAATATAAAGGAACCAAAGCCAGGTTTGAAAATCAGGATAAAAAGATAGAACTGCAAACCTATACCCACCACATTTCTGAATTCACAACGGCAGCAATCAGGGCTGGCTTTAAGCTTCAGCAACTCAACGAATGGTTTGATAAAGACCAGCAGGAAACACCAAGATTAATAAGCTTCTTATTCTATAAAAAATGATCGCAAAAACCCCCAGACCTCCTTATTATGTAGTGATCTTCACTTCAGTAAAAAAAGAAAATGATTCGGGCTATGAAGAAATGGCAATGAAAATGGAAGAACTGGCTAAAGAGCAACCGGGTTATTTAGGATTCGAATCAGCCAGGGAAGAACTGGGCATCAGCATTTCTTACTGGAAAGACCTGGAAAGCATCAAAAACTGGAAAGAAAATTCTGAACATCTCATAGCTCAGGAAACTGGGAGAAAGCATTGGTACAGAGCTTATAAGATAAGAATCGCAAAGGTAGAAAGAGATTATGCCTATACCAATTAGGAATCTGCACGCAACCATTAACCATTTAAGCCATCTTAGTAACAGGCAGAGGAAAAAGATTGTAAACCCGGTTAAAATGAAAATAAAAATGAGAGCCTACATAAACTTATTATTTGCCATTCTATTTACACTGCTAAATGCTTCCTGTAATGACGATGATGTAGAAGTAGATTGTATTACCGGCGAGGTAGCCGTTATCAATGAAGTGGAGGCTCCCGAAACGGCAAAAGTTGGCGAGGTAGTATCTATAGATGTCACATTCTCTATGAAAAACACCTGTGGCAGCTTTGCGAAATTTAAGGAAAGTTCAACCGAAGAAGGAAAGATCATTGAAGTACTGGTTGATTACTTTGGCTGTACCTGCGGTCAGGCAATAATAGAAGATACTAAAACCTATGAATTCACCCCAGAATCTACAGGAGTCTACGAATTTAATTTTAGATCTTCTACTACAGAATTGATTACCATCAACATACAGGTAACCGAATAACTCCTCCATACTGGTTTTCAGCGGCATAATTCCATTTTTTATTTATATTTAGAAATGGAAAAAACCTGTCTGGAATGCGGTGAAAAAATAAGAGGCAGAACCGATAAAAAATTCTGTAGCGACTACTGCCGCAATTCCCACCACAATAAAGCTAACAAGGAAACCTCCAATCTGGTTAGGAATATCAATAATCTACTTCGTCGTAATCACCGTATCCTGGAAGAACTAAATCCAACAGGTAAAACCTCAGTGCCTAAAAGCAAGCTGCTTTCAAAAGGTTTCGATTTTGAACATTTTACCAGTATCTACACCACCAAAACTGGTAACCAGTATTACTTTGTATATGATCAGGGATATCTTAAGCTTGACCATGATTTTTATGCGCTGGTGAAAAGAAATTAACCACAGAACCATGGAAAACCTTTTTGTTTATGGAACTCTTCGGGATGAGAAGATTCGGCAAAACATTTTTGGGAGACGAATAAAAGGCCGGGAAGACCTGTTAGCCGGCTATGAAAAATACAGCATCAGAATACCGGACAATTCCTCGGGCAATTTCTACCCCGCAATAAGACCCTCCAAAAAAGAGAAAAGTACAGTAAAGGGTATGGTATTACGGCTAAAGGAAGAAGAGTTATCCATGGCAGACAGCTATGAAGGGAACTCTTATTTCCGTGAAAAGCTCAAACTGCAATCAGGAATTATTGCCTGGGCATATATTGGTAAAAAATAAATTAATGCCAGTTCTGACCCTTGAGCAGCAATGCGGCCTTCAGAACATCTCTCTGACTTATCTGCCCTATAAGCTTTCCATTTTCCACAATTGGGAATCGACGGAACTTCAATTCGATGAATTTTTTAGCGGCATCAAGAACGTTCATATTACCATCGATAGTCTCCACCTTACAATTCATTCGTTTTCCTGCGGTAAGATCAGTCATAGGCATATTATAATAGCGACTGTCTGAGATCTGTTTCATGCAGTCTCCTTCAGAGATTATTCCAAGCAATTCATGCCTTTCATTCACCACGCAGCCTCCGGAAATACCATGTTTGATAAGCTTTTCCATAACATCCATAATATTCTCATTTTCCCTGAAGGTAACCAGGTCTGAAGTCATATAATCCTTTACTGAAATTGGCACTTCAGCAGGCTTCTCCGGCTCTGCCCTTTTTCCTGTGAAACTCTTTATTCCCATTTTTTCAAGCTTTTTATTCTTAATTACTTAAATATACTAATTTTTAGTTTATGCTTAGTCTGCTAATTTTGATAACCGGAATAATCAAAAAACTTGGTTAACTTTAAGACTCTGAATCTAATTGCATGAATAACAAGTTTACCGGCTTATTCGCCTTCCTACTTATCATTATTCTGGTTTGGTTAAATTTCAATTTCGATCAGCCAGACTTTGAACCCGATAAAAATATTTCTCAAACCCATTTTTCCACTTCCCGCGCCTTTGAACATGTAAAGGCTATTGCTGAAGAACCGCATTACCTTGGCAGTCCTGCCCATAGCAAGGTTAGAAATTATATCGTAGAGCAACTACAGAAAATGGGTCTTGAAGTTCAAACGCAGGAGGGGTATAACCTTAACGCGACAGGTGTACTGGCAAAACCTCAAAATATCCTTGCACGAATGGAAGGTACAGGAGAAGGAGATGCCCTGGTGCTAATGAGCCATTACGACAGTGCTACTCACTCTTCGTTTGGCGCCAGTGATGCAGGTAGCGGGGTTGCTACCATTCTGGAGGGAATAAGGGCTTTCATGGCAAAAAATTCCACACACAGGAATGATATTATCCTGCTTTTTACCGATGCTGAAGAATTAGGTCTCAATGGAGCTGCTTTGTTTATCGAGGATCATCCCTGGGCCAAAGATGCAAAACTGGCACTGAACTTTGAAGCCCGCGGGAGCGGAGGCAACCCATTTATGCTATTGGAAACCAATGGAAAGAATGCCAGGCTGATCGAGGCTTTTAAAGAAGCAGACCCTGATTATCCAGTCACTAATTCCCTTGCCTATAGTATCTATAAAATGCTTCCAAACGATACAGACCTTACCGTATTGAGTGAAAAAGCCGATATCAATGGCTATAATTTTGCTTTTATAGACGATCATTATGATTATCATACAGCTAACGATATTCCCGAAAACCTGGATATGGAAACCCTGGCTCATCAGGGGAGTTATTTGATGCCTCTTCTTAGTTACTTTAGCAATCATGATCTTAACAATCTCTCGAGCGACAGAGACCTCATTTATTTGAGTCTGCCATTCGGAGAGTTTTTTACGTATCCATTTGACTGGATCATGCCAATGGTGGTCCTGGCAATTATCATTTTCCTGGGACTTATCGTCTATGGTTTCAAAAGAGAAAGACTTAAACTGAAAGCAATTTTGCTTGGCTTCCTTCCACTAATCCTGAACCTTGCGATTTCAGGTTTGTTAATGTGGGCCTTCTGGCAATTCTGCCTGTATATTTATCCTGAATATTCCGAAATGGAACAGGGCTTTACCTATAACGGGTACTGGTACATTGGGGTTTCCATTTTTCTGGCGCTTTCAATAAGCTTTTTACTTTATCATGTTTTTAGAAAAAAAGTAAAAGGAGCCTCTGTTTTTATAGCTCCCCTATTCCTCTGGCTGTTCCTTTGCGCGCTTATCGCCGTATATTTGAAGGGAGCTTCCTATTTCATTATCCCGGTTTACTTCGGATTGCTACAGTTGTTTGTAATGATAAGGCAGAAGAAGCCGAACCGTCTCCTAATGGCATTATTATCGGCTCCGGCCATATTTTTACTCCTGCCCTTTATCTGGAGCCTGCCGGTGGCATTAGGATTGAAAATGCTTTTTGTAACCGCTATCCTGGTTTGTTTATTATTCTCTTTGTTTATCCCTGTCTTCACCTATTTTAGGAAACTCAGGCCTTTTGCTGTGCTTTGCTTTCTGATTTTTAATATTCTCGTTTTTACTGCCCATTTCTATTCAGATTTCAATACAGAACGTCCTAAGCCGAACAGTCTGGTTTATTTGAAAGACCTCGATAAAAACGCTGCTACATGGTATTCTTACGATCAGCTTATAGATGAATGGACCGCAGACTTTTTTGGTGAGGATCCTGTTGTGAAATCTTCTACTGAGCCGAATTTTAGTAGTAAATATCGAAGTGGCTTCAAATTCAGGAATGAGGCACCTCTAATCCCCATTCCCGAACCCGGAATAATTCTTGAAAAGCAAGGTAAAGACAGTCTTCAAAATCAAAAATACTCGCTGAAGATAGCACCAAATAGACCCATTAACCGAATAGATTTATATGAAATAAAGGATGTAGATTTTAAGGATTTCCGGGTCAACCAACTTGAAGCCGGGGAAATTTATCTTGGGGAGAATGCATTTCATATATTCAAAAGACGTTGGAAGGAAAGATTACTCACCTATTATGCCGCTAACCAGGATACCCTGAGAATTGAATTCACTATAGGTAAAGAAGACAAACCAGAATTTGTACTTTACGAATCGGCATACGATCTCATAGCAAATAAAGAATTAAAGGTTTCGGAGCGGCCGGAAGATATGATCCCAAAGCCATTTGTTCTGAACGATGCCACAATTTTAAAGAAAATAATAAGCTTAAAAAATTAGGATGAAAATTGCAATACTGGGATGTGGATGGCTTGGACTGGAGCTGGGAAAAAGATTGAGAGAAAAGAACCACCAAGTAAAAGGTTCGGTGACAAGAATGGAGAGAATGGGAGAATTAAGAACTGCCGGACTCATACCTTACTCAATAAAACTTTACGAAAAGGGCGTGCAGGGAGATATTCGTTCTTTTCTTTCAGGAGTTAGTATTCTTATAGTGGATATCCCCCCCGGGCTTCGGAAAAACCCTGAGATCGATTTTGTAAAGAAGATCAGGAATCTTATTCCCTATATTGAAAAGTCAAATGTGCAAAAAGTGATTTTTACAAGTTCTACATCGGTCTATGAGGATACCGAAGACTTTCCCGTGTATACTGAAGAAGATAAAACCGATAATTCGAACAATACTGCCATACAACTTCGAAACACCGAGCTGCTTTTTTTGAACAACGAAAACTTTGACGCCTCCATTCTAAGGTTTGGTGGCTTAATTGGGAATAAAAGACATCCGATAAAACATCTTTCGGGTAGGAAGAAAATCAAAAATCCGGATTCCCCAATAAACCTGGTTCATCAGGAAGACTGTATTTCGGCTATTCTGAAATTGATGGAAAAACAAGAGGACAATTCGGTCTGGAACGTGGTTTATCCGGAACATCCATCAAAAGAAGAATATTATTCGAATATCGCCTTAGAAAAAGGATTGCCAAAACCGGAATTCGACCATTCCAAAACATCAATAGGAAAAAAGATAAGTTCAGAAAAACTCATAAATGAACTGGATTATAAATTTACCACTCCAATTTGATAAGTTTAATTTTCAATTGGGTCTTCAAGAAATGCCCCGAATTTTCCGGAAATTTCAATCAATGAATTGTGATCATCTAGATTATAGGCCGTAAGCACAAATTCTCCTTCAATAATCTCATCTGAAACATTTGTAATCGTATAAGTCCCCATTGCGGGATCTCCATCCATTTTAATATCTGAATACCACGCGGTTACATCATCCCAGTAATAGCACCAGCTGTTAGTCAAGCCATCTCCAGTATAATATTCACCCGTTCCATTATAGAAACAGAGTTGAAAACCAAACACCTGATCTGAATCCTTTTCAGGATAAGCGAAGAAAAAAAGTGAAGTAACTCCACTTTTAGGATTGACCTTTATATATGCTTCAATAAATTCGGGGTTATAAGCATTAAACTGTACTCCACCAACCACTGAATAGAAATATTCTTCAAAGCCTGTCGCAGGCTTAGTGTTAGGATCAGTCTGGTTAGAATTTTCTTCAGTATTATTAACCGGTGTTTCTATAACTTCCGATCCTGTTTCTAATTCAGAAGATATATCTTCAGACTGGCATGACAAAACCATAAGAAGAAGAAGAAAAAAGACAGATAATCTGTAATAAAAATACATAACCCTAGAGTTTAGATTGAACAAACTGCAGGGTCTTAAGAATATTAAGATAAAACTTTACATGTTGATTTTCAATGTTTTATAAGTTTTTTCGATAAAATCCTAAAAAAATCAGCCCCAAGTGAAGCTGATCCTTAAAGAGTTCAAATTTTTCTTACTTATTTATGGATTATAAGCTTCATCATAGGGTGACCAGATCTCGTACATGGGGTCTCCCTTTGAGCTTTTTCCTGAATGATGCCACTCTCCGTCTTTAACTTCATAATCAAAACCAAGACTGGCTCCTACCCTGCTATTGTCTCTGGAAAAGAATTCAATATTTTCGGTATACTTACCATCCTTAGCCATATAAGTTCCTCCACCAGTACCAAAGAATTCACGTGTCTCTGAATTAAAGGCAACCCACTGGAAACGGTCTCCTCCAAGGATCTTGATGGTCCTTCTATCCCCGGGCGTCATACGGTTCAGTTCTCCATCTCTTTTTCTTCCCGTGATTACCCAGTTACCGCTCAGGTCAGTTTCATTATCTGAAATTCGCTCCCATATTTCATCCTGGGTAACATCATTGATCTCGATCTTATTATTTCCCTCCATAAAAGTGAGCTTGGGATCCAGAGTTTCTCCAATCGTCTCAGGGTTCTTGGTATCAAAATCCAGAGTTTCAGTATAATCCCCCATCTCATATTCGCCTCCCAGCGCCCATAAGAATTCATTAGAGCCCAATTTCTTGGCTCCCTCAGCAAAATATCCATCCTGATAGATTCTTACAACTTCCTTATCGGCTATCTTTTTTCCATTTTTCTCAATAAGCTTCCAGGAACCTTCCAGTGACTGGGCATAGATCACGGTACTAAATAGGAAAACTAATAATAGGATTATTCTTTTCATGATTTATAAGTATTTGATTCTTATAAATTTAAAAAGAATAGCTTCAAATATCGTTAAAGCTTTATTAAGCTACTTTTTCTCTCCGTATTTATCGTATTCAGGATACAGGAAGTTATTGTATGGGAAACGGGTGATGTGTATCTCCCTTACGGCTTCGTATACTTTTCTTCGGAAATCCTCGAGATTTTCCTTATTTAAAGCTGAAATGAAAAGCACATTGTCGCCAAGCCTGTTCATCCAGGTCTTTTTCCATTCTTTTAAGGAATAATGAGCTGAAGTTTTTTCAGTGATCAAATCATCTTCATCCAGCTTCTCTGGTTTATAGGCATCTATTTTATTGAAGACCATCAAAGTAGGTTTTCCAATAGCCTCAATTTCAGTGAGAATCTGATTCACAGAATCTATATGTTCCTCAAAATTCGGGTGGGAAATATCTACCACATGCAATAGCAAATCGGCTTCCCTTACCTCATCAAGGGTAGATTTAAAGGATTCTACAAGCTGTGTGGGCAGCTTTCTGATAAATCCAACCGTATCACTTAGCAGGAACGGTAAATTACGTATTACGACCTTTCTAACCGTGGTATCGAGTGTTGCAAAAAGTTTATTCTCCGCAAAGACATCGCTTTTACTTATTACGTTCATTAATGTGGATTTACCCACATTGGTATATCCTACAAGGGCAACCCTTACCAACTGACCGCGGTTCCCCCTTTGAACTTCCATTTGCTTATCTATGGTAGCCAGTTTCTTTTTCAGCAAACTAATCTTATCACGAACTATCCTACGGTCGGTCTCGATCTCGGTCTCACCGGGACCACGCATTCCAATACCACCACGCTGTCTTTCGAGGTGGGTCCACATTCCGGCAAGTCTTGGGAGAAGATATTCATACTGAGCCAGCTCTACCTGTGTTCTGGCATAACTGGTCTTGGCTCTCTGCGCAAAAATATCAAGGATAAGACCGGTCCTGTCCAGGATCTTACATTTCAGGATCTTTTCTATGTTCTTTTGCTGGGCAGGAGAAAGTTCATCATCGAAGATCACTGCACCTATTTCCTCCTCTTTCACAAACTGGTGCACGTCTTCCATCTTACCCGATCCTATGAAGGTCTTCGGGTTAGGAACGTCCATTTTCTGGGTAAAACGTTTGATAACCTCACCACCGGCAGTATAGGTTAAAAACTCAAGTTCATCCAGATATTCATCAAGTTTATCTTCATCCTGTTCCCTGGTCACAATACCTATAAGAACGGCTCTTTCAAAGGATAAGTCGGTTTTTTCGATCATAAATACAAAGGTAATCAATAGATAGCTATTGCACTCCAGCCTTCCCTACTTCAACAAAAATTTAACTGAAAAGCAAAAGCCTGCAAAATTTATAAGTTTGCAGGCATCATATGAAATTTTAAATATGTGTATTTCTAGAATCCGTAATTAATTCCAAGCCCGAAAACTTCTCTTATTTGAAAAGCGCCTACGGCGTTATCATCATAAATAGCCTGGAACAGTAAATTTGCAGACAGGTAATCATTGATCCCCATTTCAAGATTCATCAAATAATCTATATCCACATTGCCTGGTTCTTCAAGATAATTCGAATAAAGGCTCAGAGAATTCTGCATATTCACATTTTCAAGTAACTCAAAATTTGCCAGCGCACTTAAAGAAGCTCCAAATTCAAATCTGGTGGTTTCCCCTGCGTCCACTCCAAAATAATCACCATCTACATAACCTGCACCAGTGGTGAATTTATCATCAACGATTATGAGTCTTGCCGTAGCCGGAGCGAGATTTATCATGAAATCATCACTCTTCTTCCACATAATGCCCGGTCCTGTTTGCAGATAGGCAGGAGAAAGAAAATGAGTGGTTTCAGTACGGATTGTTCCCCCTGTATCGGGATCTTCACTGAACTCATAACCTTTATCGAACTGTGTCCTGAAATTCAGAAACCAGGAATAATAGAAGTTGGTTTCTTTAATCTGTTTTCCGGCAATGGAATTAAGCTCAATCCTGTCGCTGGTCTTTCTGGCAAAATCATCGCCCTTTACTTTGGTAAGACCATAATTACCAAGGATTGTATTATCCCAGGTAAAATCATCCTTACGCAAATTGAATTTATAATTAAAATTGAGATTCCCGGCAATGCTGGAAGTTCCCCCACCGGTCCACTCTTTATTAAACGCAGATTGATTGAAAAGAAGCTGGATATTTCCTTCAGTATTCCATCCGTTTGGAGGTATAGAATCATTTTCTTTTTCATCCTGGGCCTTCACAATTCCTACAGATAAGAGGAAGAAAGCAACGAGTAGAAATTTCTTCATGGTTGTTTTTTTGGTTGTTTGTATAAAGGAACTGATGAACAGGCTTCTCCATACATAAGACTTTTTACTACGGGTTGAAGTTTTTTTATGATGAATAAATAGGCATTCTTAGGCACTGGTTTATTTGAGCAACCTTTAACAATAACCGGTTTGTCCTTTAAGTCTGAAACATCAAGTTTATCAATTACCTCCTGATACAAGTGACTTTCAAGATTCTCAAGATCCCCGATTACTACTTTTTTGGCATAAGGATGAAGATAAGTTGTAACCAGCATATATGCCCATGCAGGAACTATCGCATCTGTAGAACAGGTCAAGGCCACATAATGATCTTTATACCCGGACCAGTCATGTTCTTTTGCATGCTCCCTGAAATCCTTTTCACGCAGTACGAAACCTTCATATAACCACTCACTCAGGTCAAAGACTATCCGTTCACCTTTAGGATAATAGTCTTCCAGGTTAAAGGTTACCAGCTTACTTTCTGCTACCCGATTGATTATTCCTTCAGACATTTTCTAAAATTATAAAAGTCCAAGTTCCAGTTTTGCTCCTTCACTCATCAAATCCTGACTCCAGGGTGGATCAAAGGTTATTTCAACCTCACAATCCTTCACCATATCCAGGGATTTCACTTTCTCTTCAACTTCCATAGGAAGAGATTCTGCAACAGGGCAATTAGGAGTGGTAAGGGTCATTAGAATTTTCACATCATAATCTGTACTTACCATTACATCATAGATAAGCCCTAATTCATAGATGTCTACCGGAATCTCCGGGTCATAGATCGTTTTAAGAACGGTAACGATCTTTTCTCCCAGTTCCTGTGTATTTATTTCCTGTTCCATTTTAATTCAATTGAGTTTGGTATGCCACAGCATACATTTTAAGTTGTTTTATCATGCTTACAAGTCCGTTGGCCCTGGTTGGAGATAAGTGTTCCTTCAGCCCGATTTCATCGATAAAGGCAGTATCTGCCTCAATGATCTCGGAAGGGTGCTGATTCGAGAATACCCGAATTAAGATAGCTACTATCCCTTTCGTGATAATAGCGTCGCTATCTGCCGTAAATACCAGTTTATCCCCCTCCAGTTCAGCATGAACCCAAACCTTGCTTTGACAACCTTTAATAAGGTTTTCGTCAATTTTATATTTCTCATCTATCAGAGGCAACGACTTTCCCAGTTCTATCATATACTCATACCGCTGCATCCAGTCATCAAACATGGAAAACTCTTCTATAACCTCCTTTTGTTTCTCCTGTATCGTCATATATCAATTTTAAGCAAAAGTACAATAACCACTACTGCTATTCAACATTTTCTATAAATCCTAAGATAACGGCTATCGATTAAAAGCCTGAGAGTGATTAACTCTGTTCTATTGAAGCATCATCTTTGCCTTCTTCACAGCTTCAATAAAGCTATCTATCTCATCATGGCTATTATAAAAGGAGAAAGATGCTCTTACGGTCCCCGGAATTTTGAAGAAATCCATGACAGGCTGGGCACAATGATGACCGGTACGAACAGCTATTCCCATCTTATCCAGCAAAGTTCCTATATCATAAGGGTGAAGACCTTCAATATTGAAAGAGATAACAGCAGTTTTTTCTTCCGCTTCACCGTAAATCTTCATTCCCTCAATCTCTTTGAGTTTACCGGTGGCATACTCTAGGAGCTCATGTTCATAAGCAGCGATCTCATCAAAACCTATCTGGTTCATATAATCTATTGCGGCGCCAAAGGCTATACCTCCACATATATTAGGAGTGCCGGCCTCAAATTTATGAGGTAAACCAGCATAAGTAGTTTTCTCAAAAGATACCGTAGCGATCATCTCACCTCCTCCCTGATAGGGCGGCAGTTTCTCAAGCCAGGCTTCTTTTCCATATAAGATCCCAACTCCGGTTGGGCCGCACATTTTATGCGCCGAAGCCACATAAAAGTCTACATCCAGTGCCTGAACATCAGCTTTTATATGCGGAGCAGCCTGAGCTCCATCTATCAGCACGGCTGCGTTATTCGCATGGGCTTTTTCAATAATCTCTTTTATCGGATTCACACTTCCAAGCGCATTGGATACATGATTCACGAATACCAGCTTCGTATTTTCATTAATAAGCTTTTCATATTCCGAATAGATAAGCTCACCTTTAAGATTGATAGGGATTACCTTAAGAATGGCTCCGGTGCGTTCACATAACATCTGCCACGGCACTATATTAGAATGATGCTCCATCGCTGAAACAAGGATCTCATCACCCTCTTTCAAAAATTCCGAAAAACCACTGGCCACAAGGTTAATTCCGTGGGTGGTTCCAGAAGTAAAGATAATCTCATAAGGTTTTTCAGCATTGAAATGCTTCTGAAGCTTTATCCTGGCCTGCTCATACTTATCTGTAGCTTCTTGAGAAAGCGAATGAACCCCGCGATGTATGTTCGCATTATAATTGGAATAATAATCCACTATAACGTCTATAACCTGCTGTGGGGTCTGAGAGGTTGCGGCATTATCAAAATAAACTAAAGGATAGCCATTAACCTTGCGGTTAAGAATTGGAAAATCCTTGCGGATTTTTTCAACCTCAAAAGTCTTTGCCTGAGTTTGATGACGCATCCTAAATGGTTTTAGATATTAAAGTTATAGATTAAATCCAAGATCAACTTCAAGTTTTGAAGCGATAAGTTTGTTGATCCTTTTCTTAACTTCCGGGATCTTAACGCTTTCCAGCACATTGTTGGCAAAAGCGTACATTAAAAGACCACGAGCTTCCTTACGCGGAATCCCTCTTGACTGAAGATAGAACAAAGCTTCTTCATCCAGCTGACCAATGGTACAGCCATGACTACATCTCACATCATCTGCAAAAATCTCCAGCTGAGGCTTAGAATTAATGGTAGCCTTATCATCTGCAAGAATATTATTGTTAGACTGATAGGCATTTGTCTTTTGTGCTTCCTTTTCAACCACTACCTTTCCGTTAAAAACACCGGTAGACCTGTCTCCATAGATTCCTTTATAATCCTGATGGCTTTCACAGTTCGGTTCAATATGATGAACAAGGGTATTATGATCTACGTGCTGCTTATCTTCAATAATAGTCACGCCTTTCATGGTTGAATCTATACGCTCTCCCTTCTGATAGAAATTCAGATTGTTCCGGGTTAGTTTTCCACCAAAAGAAAATGTATGAACCGAAACTGCGCTTTCATCCTTTTGTTCTATAAAAGTATTGTCAATAAGTGAAGCTGAGTCTTTGTCGTTCTGAATCTTATAATAGTCCACTATTGCTCTCCTGTCTGCATAGATCTCAGTTAATGAGTTAGTGAGAACAGGATGATCTGTAAGGCTCTGATGTCTCTCGATGATCTGAACATGAGAATTCTCATCCACTACAACAAGATTTCGTGGCTGCAGAAGCAGGGCCGATTCATTTCCGGTAGCAAAATTGATGATCTGAATTGGCTTATCTGCCAGTTTATTCTTATGAATATGAATAAACGCTCCTTCTCTGGCAAAAGCAGTATTAAGAGAATTCAATCCTGATTTTGGTGCCACGCGGTTGAAGTAATTCTCAATTACAGGCCGGTATTTCTCATTGCTAAGCGCAGATGACATAAGGCATACGTCAATCTTATCATGAGTGGTTTGTGACAGATGAGAAGAAAAGATCCCATCTATAAAAACCAAATCGTACGTGTCTATATCATGAATAAAATACTTCTTGATATCACGATATTCTATCGCATCTTCTTTTTTAGGAAAAATGCTGTAATCATGCTTTAAGACAGAGTTAAGCGAAGTATATTTCCAATTCTCATCTTTTCGGTTTGGAAAACCAAGGCTTTCAAAATCTTTAATAGCCTGGTTCCTGATATCATCGATACCATTCTCTGTATCCAAACTTTCTTCAAAAGCGAAAAACGATGAGATAAGTTTATCTTTTAATTCCATTTTGTTCAATTTCAAATTCAAGGTTTATAACAAACTCTCCTTAAACTTATTCAAATATCAAATTGACGAATCTTCAAATTCTCAAATTGATTAAACTGTTTTTTCTTTCTTCACCCAGTCGTAACCTCTTTCTTCCAGTTCGTAGGCGAGTTCTTTCCCTCCAGATTTTACAATTTTACCATCCACCATCACATGCACCACATCCGGAACTATATAATTAAGCAATCTCTGGTAGTGAGTAATAAGCAATACTGCATTGTCTTCCCTGCGAAGTTTATTCACTCCATCTGCAACCACTCTAAGTGCATCGATATCCAAACCGGAATCTGTTTCATCCAGAATAGATAACTTAGGGTCCAGCATTGCCATTTGAAAGATCTCATTACGTTTCTTTTCTCCTCCTGAAAAACCTTCATTCAGTGAACGTGAAAGAAACTTTCGGTCTATCGCCAGCATCTCTGATTTTTCCCTTATTGCTTTCAACATTTCATTTGCAGGCATATCTTCTTTGCCATGTGCCTTGCGCTGTGCATTGATTGCCGTTTTGATGAAATTTGTCACCGATACTCCCGGAATTTCCACCGGATATTGAAAAGAAAGGAAAATACCTCTATGAGCTCTTTCTTCCGGATCAAGCTCGGTAAGATCTTCACCTTCAAAAAACATTTCTCCATCAGTCATTTCGTATTCTTCCCTGCCGGCAATCACAGAAGACAAAGTACTTTTCCCTGAACCGTTGGGCCCCATGATCGCATGAACCTCTCCCGGTTTGATCTCAAGGTCTATTCCTTTAAGTATTTCCTTATCTTCTATGCTGGCGTGTAAATTCTTTATTTTAAGCATTTCTATCGATTCTGAATCTGCCAATGGCAGAAGTTAAAATTTTCTTTTATTATTCTTTTATAGTGTCTGAAACAGTTTCTGCACTGGGAATTTCTATAATTTCCCTGATCTCAATAACTTCTTCCCATCCCTCTCGTTCAGGGTTTGGGAGTATCTTAGCTTTTACTGTTACCGGTATCATATCAAAATCATCTGATTTTAACGGAGCCACTTTACTGGCCAGTATTTTCGAGAGGGAATCCATAGTCACCCCATAGACAAAATTATCACCCCTTATTACCGCTGCATCAGTTCCGTAAACGATCTCTCCTGTTAACACCTGTATACTATCCGGTACTTTTTCGACCTCAGGTTGCTCCATCAGTTCCTTTCTTTCTTCATTCTGACAGGAGAAAAAAACCAGTGTTATTAATAATACTCCAAATAATCTCTTCATATCAATTTCACCGACAACTTAATTATCCTACCGAACCTTCGAGTGAAATTTCAAGTAATTTCTGTGCTTCTACTGCAAATTCCATAGGGAGTTTATTAAGAACTTCTTTACTGAAACCATTTACGATAAGGGCGATCGCCTTTTCGGTATCTATCCCTCTCTGGTTACAGTAAAAAATCTGATCTTCCCCTATCTTACTGGTAGTAGCCTCGTGCTCTACCTGTGCAGATTTATTTTTAACCTCGATGTACGGGAAAGTATGAGCCCCACATTTATTGCCCATAAGCAGGGAATCACATTGTGAAAAATTCCTTGCATTTTCTGCACGTGGATTTATTTGTACCAAACCGCGATATGAATTCTGAGAATTTCCGGCAGATATACCTTTTGAAATAATGGTACTCCTGGTATTTTTTCCAAGATGAATCATTTTTGTTCCTGTATCAGCCTGCTGAAAGTTATTCGTTACTGCAATGGAGTAGAATTCTCCCACAGAATTATCACCTTTCAAAATACAACTTGGGTATTTCCATGTAACTGCAGAACCCGTTTCCACCTGTGTCCAGGATATCTTGGCATTCTTCTCGCAAAGTCCTCTTTTTGTCACAAAGTTGAAAACTCCACCCTTACCTTCTTTATTCCCGGGGTACCAGTTTTGAACGGTACTGTATTTAATTTCGGCATCATCAAGAGCAATTAACTCTACAACAGCCGCGTGAAGCTGGTTTTCATCACGGGTTGGAGCCGTACAACCTTCCAGATAACTCACGTAACTTCCTGGCTCAGCAATCACAAGTGTTCTTTCGAACTGTCCTGTACCCGCCTGATTGATTCTAAAATAAGTTGATAGTTCCATTGGGCATCTTACACCCTTAGGAATATAACAGAAAGATCCGTCACTAAATACTGCAGAATTCAGCGCTGCATAAAAATTGTCCTTTTTAGGAACTACCGTACCAAGATATTTCTTTACCAGTTCAGGATGTTCCTGAATAGCTTCAGATATCGAACAGAATATAATTCCCTTTTCAGCCAGGGTCTTTTTAAAGGTAGTAGTAACAGAAACTGAGTCCATTACAACATCTACCGCTACTCCGGCCAGTTTCTTCTGTTCATCCAGAGAAATACCGAGTTTTTTAAAAGTATCCAGTAATTCAGGATCCACCTCATCCAAACTATCATATTTCGGTTTTTTATTTGGTGCCGAATAATATGAAATATTCTGAAAGTCCGGCTTCGGATAATTAACGTTCGCCCATTCCGGCTCGGTCATTTCTTCCCAGGCACGATATGCCTCCAGTCTCCATTCAGTCATCCATTCCGGTTCATTTTTCTTTTTTGAAATTGCCCGAACGATATCTTCATTTAAACCAACAGGAAAGGTATCAGATTCTATATCGGTATAAAATCCATACTCATACTCTTTGGTCTCGAGCTCTTTCTTTAAATCGTCTTCAGTATATGCCATAATTTGTTTTTAAAGTTGGAAGGTTAAATGTTATAAAGTTGAATGAAGGTTTTTGATCAACCCGCTAAGGAGTTTAGAAATTTCATTCGCTATTAAATTCAACCTTTCAAATTCATCGTTTTATATGTAGCTTAATCCAAAACCTGATAAGTTGATACCTCAATTCTCCAGCTAATGTCTTTACCATTCATAAAAAACGTATAAACTCTTTTATTGTCCCTCTTTCGAAAACTCCTGCGATATTTGAAGAAATCGAAATACTGGACCTCTCATTTGGCCTCTTTATTCAAAATCACTTTTGAATTGGCCGTTAATTGTTAAATTGTATATTTCAGAATTTAATTCCCTTCTTGTTAGCCTACAAATAGTTTCTTCAAAAGAATTAAATTTTGCCATGAACTTTTTCACTTTCCTCGTTGGACTTACAACGAAAAACTCTCTCCACATCCGCAGGTTCTCTGTGCATTCGGATTATTGAACACAAACCCCTTACCGTTTAAACCTCCCGAATATTCAAGGATGGTACCGGCCAGATAGAGCACACTGCGCTTATCAACAACGATCTTCACATTGTTATCTTCAAAAAGCTTATCTCCTTCGCTTTGGGCCTTATCGAACTTCAATTCGTATGACAAGCCAGAGCAACCCCCGCTCTTCACACCCACGCGAACGTAGTCTGCCTCAACACTGAAGCCCTCTTCACTCATCAAAGCTGAAATTTTCTTTTTAGCCTCTTCGCTAACTTTAATCATAAGTTATAAAGATTAATTCTAAATTGGGGACAAATATACTACAAAGCATGTGTTTTACCATAGACTAAGCATATGTTTTAAGAATTGAATTATAGAGTCCGCCAATCAAAAAATTCTGTTTTTTACCAATAAAATACTGATCAATTACTGTTCCTTAAAAGCTTTGTCATGTTTATTCTTCTTTGAAATTTATATGCTTACTTTTGCATTTTAAATGCAGGAACATGTTTGAGAATAGTCAGGAAAGCAGAACAAACCTTTCAGAATTAGGAGAATTTGGACTTATTGATCATCTTACCAAGAACTTTAGCCCCAGGCTAAAGTCCACAATAAAGGCTATTGGCGATGATGCAGCCGTATTGGATTTTGAAAATGAGCAAACCCTTATAAGCACTGATCTTCTAGTAGAAGGGGTTCATTTTGATCTTTCATATACGCCTCTAAAGCATCTAGGTTATAAAGCTGTGATGGTAAATCTTTCTGACATCTATGCAATGAATGGAACAGCAACACAAATAACTGTTTCGATTGCTGTTTCCAACCGTTTTCCAGTAGAAGCTCTTGAAGAATTATATTCGGGGATACACCTTGCCTCAAAAATATATAACGTAGATGTGGTTGGTGGCGACACCACCTCTTCCACTTCAGGCTTATTTATTAGTGTTACTGCACTTGGAGTCGCAGAAAAAGATGAAGTGGTATACCGCGAAGGAGCAAATCCAAATGATCTGCTGGTCCTAACCGGGGATCTTGGAGCTGCCTATATGGGATTACAGGTACTGGAACGCGAAAAGGAAGTTTTTAAAGCCAATCCAAATGCACAGCCCGACCTTGACCAGTACACTTACTTAATTGAAAGACAGCTTAAACCCGAGGCAAGGAAAGACATCCCGCCATTGCTGAAAAAACTTGAAGTAAAACCAACTTCCATGATCGATATAAGTGATGGACTCTCTTCTGAAATAATCCACTTATGCAAAAGTTCTAAGGTTGGAGCAAACCTGTTTGAAGAAAAGATTCCGCTAGACCCTGCCGTGATCTCTGTTTGCGAAGAATTTCAATTGGACAGCACAACTATTGCGTTAAGTGGTGGTGAGGACTATGAATTATTGTTCACAATCTCACAAAATGATTACGATAAGATAAAAGGGAATCCGCATTTAACAGTTATTGGCCATATGACCGAGGAAAAGGAAGGTATGCACCTTATCACACGGGCCGCTCAAAAACTTCCGCTAATTGCAAGGGGCTGGAATTCTATGGGCAACAAGGAAGATTAAGAAGCTTTTGCCAGGAATAAACGCTTACGTTTCTTATGGATCTTGGCAAGATAAGCATTGGTCTCCTTAAATTTAGGGGTTAGCCTTGCCAGAAGACCATCCGCAGTATCTGTCATCTCCATCCCGCACGTTTTACATTTATATTCATGTACGTGATTGGTAATGTTTTTTGACACTCTTAATTTATGACCGAAAATACTACAATGAACCTTCGCAAATGAAAATATTTTAGGGTTTACTTTTTTCATGGTAGGTTAAATTTCTGGTTTCTAGGTTTCTAAATTATAAAAAAAAGTTAATAGTCAGACAAAAAGCGTTAATTAATCGATAAAATGCATCGTTTGTACTAAATTTGATGAGTCTTCCATATACGAATTATGACCATTTCTCATCCTGTAAAACGCACACTCGGTCTCTCTTGAAATCCTTTCTATATCATTGATTTCCAGTATTGGATCCTCTTCGGAAGCTACTATGATCTTCTGGCCGTCAAAGCTTTTAAGCACTTCAAGATAATTTGTACGAATTTTCATACCTACTAAAGCAGCTTGTATATTTTTTCCCTTCATTTTAACAGCCCGGCATTTCAAATCTTCTATTTCTGTAGCAAATTCCCTCTTACTATTTTCCGAATAAAGATTTGAGATAGCCATTCTCACATAAGCCTTCTTATTTTCTCCGACCAGTTTAACAGATCTTTCACGAATTTTCCGCTTCTCAACAGAATCTTCAACCGGTGTTGAATTTATCAACATCACGCTCTTTACTATCATAGGAAAATTTTTTAGAAATTCCAAACTTACATACCCCCCCATGCTATGGCCAGCAATACTAATCTCAGACAGTTGAAGTGATAACAACACGTCTTTGACCACATCTGCCATCAGTTGCATGGAATGGATTTCTGCAATTCCTTCAGACTTTCCGTGACCGGGTAGATCTATGCAAATAATTTGCCGTTCTTTTTGCAAATCCTTAACAATTGATTCCCAGATATCTGAATCCTCCAGAAATCCGTGGAGTAAAACGAGTGGTACTTTTTTCCCCACCCCGTGTTTTTCAAAGTGGATTTTAGCACCATTATATATTATACTGCTCATAGCATATAAAAAAAGACCGCGAATCCAGAAGGTAATCCAGAAATTCACGGCCAGTATTAATTTTAGGGATTATTCCAGATCAGGAATTCATGATCTCCTCAATCTCCTCTACCTCTATGGGTATATTTCTCATTAAATTAAAAGGCTCTCCTTTTTCCTGAATTACCACATCGTCCTCAAGTCTTATCCCAAAACCTTCGTCAGGAATATAGATTCCCGGCTCCACGGTAAACACCTGGTTTGCCTTCATTGGTTCAGTCAGGATCCCATAATCATGAGTATCCAGACCTATATGATGGGATGTTCCATGCATGAAGTATTTCTTATAGGCAGGCCATTCCGGATCTTCATTCTTCACATCTGCCTTATCCAGTAGTCCAAGATCCAGCAATTCTGAAGTCATCATTTTACCAACCTCAACATGATATTCCTTCCACATAGCTCCAGGAACTAACAATTTTGTAGCTTCTTTTTTCACTTTATTTACCGCGTTATACACCTGCTTCTGCCTCTCAGTAAATCTTCCTGAAACCGGGATGGTTCTACTAAGATCACTGGAGTAATTGGCATATTCAGCTCCGGTATCTAGCAAAATGAGCTCTCCATCCTTACACTGCTGATTATTCTCGATATAGTGAAGTACACAAGCGTTCTTCCCGCTGGCGATAATTGGTGTATACGCAAAGCCTCTGGAACGGTTCCTTATCATTTCATGGTAATATTCTGCCTCGATTTCATATTCCCAGACCCCGGGCTTCACGAAATTTAGTGTTCGCCTGAAGGCCTTTTCGGTAATATCACAGGCCTTCTGCATCAGTTCAAGCTCTATAGGATCCTTTACAGATCTCAATCGTTGAAGAATAGGATTGGCTTTGGCCACCTGGTGCGCAGGATATTTCTCCTTACACCATTTTATGAAACGGTCATCCCTGGTTTCAGTTTTATGGGCCGCACGATAATGCTCATTTGTATTAAAATAAACGGTTTCGCATTGGGTCATTACCTCAAAGAAGATTTTTTCGAAATCCTTCATCCAGTATACGGTCTTTATCCCGCTAACTTCTAAGGCATCCTCTTTGGTTAATTTCGCACCCTCCCAAACAGCAATATGCTCATTGGTTTCAGTCAGAAAGAGAATCTCACGGTGTTTTTCCTCTGGCGCATCCGGGAACAACACCAATATACTTTCCTCCTGATCTACACCGCTTAAATAGAAAATATCCCTATTTTGCTGAAAAGGCATCGTACTATCAGCTCCTATGGGAAAAATATCGTTAGAATTAAAAACCGCAAGGCTCTTGGACTTCATCTGCCGCATGAAGTTTTCACGGTTCTTTATAAAGAGGTTTGAGTCGATTCTATCGTATTTCATAAATAAATCTTTTCGTTTTTTTCAAAATTAAAGGAATTAAATGCAATTGCTATAAAAGCGATTTAAAATTTCTAATAATACAAGGTTTTGCTATTTTTAGGCTCTCACTTTATAAAATCATGAAATACAACTACACATTTCTCAGTTTAATTCTTCTTTCTTTTTCAACTGTTCTTTCACAACAATCTGCGACTTCCGGCTCTGCCCTGAAGGCTGCTATTGAGAAAAAAGAAGAACTTACCCAAAGTTCAATTGTTAGGAACATTCCCCTAAAGAATATTGGCCCCACCGTCATGAGTGGCCGGATAACCGATTTCGCAGTAAATCCGGATGACCCAACAGAATTCTATGCAGCCTACGCTTCCGGCGGACTCTGGTACACGAATAATAACGGGACCACTTTTACTCCCGTAATGGATAACTCTCCTACGCAGAACATTGGAGATATTGCCGTGGACTGGAAAAATGGTACTATCTGGGTTGGAACCGGAGAAGTGAATGCGTCCAGATCTTCTTATGCAGGAATAGGTATACTGAAATCTGAAGACAAAGGCCAGACCTGGCAATTTATGGGTCTGCCAGATTCCCATCATATCAGCAGAATTCTTATCAATCCCGATGATCCTGAAGAGATCGTGGTGGGCGTAACCGGCCATTTATATTCTCCAAACAAGGAAAGAGGGATCTACAAAACCACTGACGGCGGAAAAACCTGGGGCAATAAACTATTTATAATTGAAGAGACCGGAATTATAGATGTTGCCGTAAATCCGGATAATTTCAACGAAATGTATGCTGCAGCCTGGGACAAGGATCGCAAAGCCTGGAATTTCAGGGAAAGCGGCGAGAACAGCGGTATCTACAAAAGTACCGATGCAGGTAATACGTGGACCAAAATCTCTACCAAAAACTCTGGTTTTCCAACCGGCGACGGAGTAGGGCGAATAGGTCTGGCCGTTTATGATGCAAATACCGTTTATGCTATTTTAGACAACCAGGACAGAAGAGAAAAAACCGAAGATGAAAAAGAAGAGGAAGATCTTCAGAAAGATGATTTCAAAAACATGAAAAAATCTGAGTTCCTAAAACTAGATGATGAAGAACTTGAAGCTTTTCTAAGAGACAATGATTTTCAGAAAAAATATACAGCCAGCTCTGTAAAAAATATGATCAGAGAAGACAAGGCAAAACCTGAAGACCTTTCTCTTTACCTGGAAGACGCCAACTCCCTTCTGTTTGATACTCCGGTGATCGGGGCACAGGTCTATAAAAGTACTGATGGCGGCAAGACCTGGAATATAACCCATGACGATTACCTGGACGATGTCTACTACAGTTATGGATATTATTTCGGGATGATACATGTTGATCCTCAAAATAAGGACGCCATTTATATTTACGGTGTACCAATTCTGAAATCTAAGGATGGTGGAAAAACCTTCAAATCTATAGATGCCGAAAATGTTCATGCCGATCATCACGCCCTTTGGATAAACCCAAATCGAAGCGGCCATCTTATCGATGGAAATGACGGCGGGATCAATATTTCCTACGATGATGGTGAAAACTGGATCAAGAACAACTCCCCTTCAGTTGGACAGTTTTATGCAATCAATATTGACAATCAGAGCCCATATCACGTATATGGAGGTTTACAGGACAACGGGGTGTGGGTTGGCCCACATAACAATGAAGAAAGCGTGGGCTGGGCAGCTTCCGGTGATTATGATTATGACCGACTTCTTGGCGGGGATGGAATGCAGGTAGAGATAGACAGCCGCAACTCTGATATTGTATACACCGGATTCCAGTTTGGAAATTATTTCAGAATAAACCGCAAGACCGGTGAGAGATTATATATTCATCCTAAACATGAATTAGGTGAAAGCCCGTATCGCTATAACTGGCAAACTCCAGTCCTGCTTTCTCCACATAACCAGGATATTCTCTATATGGGTGGAAATAAACTAATGCGAAGTATGGATCAGGGGGAGAACTGGACCGCTATCTCTGAAGATCTTACGGGAGGCGGCAAAAAAGGAGATGTACCCTATGGGACCCTGGCCACCGTTAGCGAATCTCCATTTCAGTTCGGATTGATCTATACCGGAAGCGATGACGGTTTTATTCATATCACAAAAAATGGAGGTGCTAGCTGGACCAGTATTGGAGAAGATCTTCCCGAAGATCTATGGATTTCAAGAGTGATCGCTTCAGAGCATTCTAAAGAAAGAGTTTATGCAACGCTAAATGGCTATAGATGGGACGATTTCAAACCTTATGTTTATGTTTCAGACAATTATGGAGAATCATGGACGGACATTAGTTCAAACCTGCCATTATCTCCTGTAAATGTTATAAGGGAAGATCCAGATAACGAAAATGTACTTTACCTGGGAACCGATAATGGGGTATTTGTATCACTAGACCGGGGCGAAAGCTGGCAGCCGTTCAGCACTAATTTCCCTCATGTTGCTGTACACGATCTAAGAGTTCATCCTAAAGAGATGGATCTTGTGGTAGGAACTCATGGCCGGTCTATATATATTGTAGATATCGCTGCGGTATCTGCTTTAAAGACCGAAGAATTGAAAGATGCACTGACGGTTTCTTCAGCCGAATCAATCCGCTTTTCTTCCAGATGGGGAAATTCTTATAGCAAGTGGATAGATCCGTTTGTACCTGAATTACCAATTACTTTCTATTCTGCTAAAGAAGGAAAAGCAACTGTTACAATACAATCTGAATCTGGGTTGCAGCTACAACAATTCCAGGTGGATGCTGATAAAGGCTTTAACACCACCAAATATGACCTTACAATTACCGAGGATGCTTCAAAAAAACTGGAGAAGGAGGATGAAAAACTAAATATGAAAAAGGCGGCCAACGAGAAGTTTTATATCCCCAGGGGAAAATATAGCATCAAGTTGGAAATTGGAGGTAAAAGCGCTGAGACCAAATTTGAAGTCACCGGCAATCCAAATCGAGAGAATCCGGTTCCTGAAGCCAAAGGAGAACCTGATATGGAATTCGATTAAAAATTAAAATATTTTGAAAATCCTCATCGTTCCCGATTCGTTTAAAGAAAGCCTTTCCGCCAAAAAAGTAGCGAAAGCGATTGCGGAAGGCTTTCTTTCGGTTCGGGACGAACTGGAAATAGAACAGGTGCCATTTTCAGATGGTGGCGAAGGAGCTTTTGATCTATTAGAAGCTCTTGATCTGGGCAAAACTCTAAATGTTGATTGCCAGGATCCTTTAGGAAGAAAACTGAAAGCCCCGTACTTTTTATTTGAGGATGGAAAAAAAGCCTGGATTGAACTTTCACAGGCTTCCGGACTGATGCTTCTGCAAGAAAAGGAACAAAATCCTTTAAAAACTTCCACTTACGGCACCGGACTTCAATTGAAACATGCTATAGAAAATGGTGTTCGTCAAATCTTTCTCGGTATTGGCGGAAGCGCAACGCATGATATTGCCTCAGGAATATTTTCTGCTTTGGGTGGCAAGTTACTGGATAAAAATGGTAAGGAACTTTCAGCATCGGGGGAAGCACTTATCAAATGCGCTTCTATTGAGACAGATGATCTACTTCTGGCTTTAAAAGAATGCGAAATAACGGTTGCATGCGATGTAACCAATTCGCTGCTGGGAGAAAATGGTGCCGCACGTACCTATGCCGCTCAAAAAGGAGCCGATTTGAAAACCATTGAAAAACTGGAAAAAGCCACCAGGAAATTTGCCGATCTTCTGGAAAAAGAATTTCATTGCGAGATTAAAGAAATTCAAGGCGGAGGTGCGGCGGGAGGTGTTTCGGCAGGAATGAAAGCCATTGCCGCAGCAAAGCTTAAACCGGGATTTGAAATTTTAAGTGATCTGGCCTCTCTGGAAGAAAAGATCAAAAAAGCAGATCTCATCATTACCGGGGAAGGAAAAACCGATGCCCAGAGCAAACATGGTAAACTTCCGTTTAAGATTGCCGAGCTTGCGAAAAAACACAATAAACCGGTATGGCTTCTTGCCGGAAGTATTACTGCAAAAAAAGAAGAACTTCATGCTGTTGGCTTTACTAAAATAGCCGCTATAAAAACCGAAAACATGCCTCTGGAGGAAGCTAAAGCCAGAGCATTCGAACTGCTTAAAGAGAAGACTGCTCTCCTCTTTAAAGAAAACCAAACCTAAATGGGACCTGAACTTATAGCAATTGCCGGTATTATTATCTGGATTATAATAGGGACCAGTTACCTTAAGTGGCACCCATTTATAGTATTACTCCTCGCGGCTATAGGCCTCGCTTTTCTATTGGGAATTCCGGCGACCGAAGTTCCCGGGGTCATCAGCGAGGGATTCGGAAATATGTTCGCCGCTATTGGCTTATTGATCCTGTTTGGTTCCTGGATTGGAGTTTCTCTTGAAGCAACGAATGGTACTACTGCCATTGCAAGAGGAATTCTTAAAGCTTTGTCCCGACTTCCAATGCAATACGTACTGGGGTTTCTAGGATATCTGGTTTCGATTCCGGTTTTCTGTGATGCTGCCTTTGTGATCCTGGCCCCTATTGCCAAAAAATTAAGCAGGGGAAGCAAAAAGTATAAAAATGCTCTGGTAGTTGCCCTTTCCACCGGACTATTTTCATCTCACGTTTTGGTACCTCCTACTCCTGGTCCGCTTGCCGCAGCAGCTAATCTCCAGTTAAAAAACATTTCATTACTACTATTGTTTGGTGGTTTACTCGCTTTTCTGCTTATGCTTAGCGGAGCTACCTTTGCTTATTTTATGTCTGGTAAAAATGAGGAAGAATTACAGGCAGAAGATCCTGTTCCATCACCAGAATATGAATCCACACCCAGCCTGCCTTCTTTCAGAATGGCAATTTTGCCCCTCTTAATCCCAATCTTTTTAATGGCACTTCAATCGATAGTTCCTTTAATGATTGATGAGAAAAATATCTTTTTACAGATCATCAGTTTTCTGGGCTCTCCAACTATAGCATTACTTCTGGGAGCAGTAGCCGGATTCTGGATGTGCTTCAAACATGGCACCAACCTTTATAAGATCATTGAAAAAGGGATTTTACAGGCCGCTCCTATTTTACTTATCACCGCCATGGGTGGCGCCCTGGGAAAAATTATAGGCTATGCCTCCCTAACAGATAATCTTGGCCTGGACATGTTCCAAAACAGCTGGGGACTGGCATTGCCCTTCCTCTTATCGGCCTTGTTAAAATCAGCACAGGGATCTTCAACCGTGGCTATAATTACCGTTTCTTCCCTCATGTTTCCTTTGCTTGGAGTATTAGGTTTGGATAGCGAAATGGGCAAAGTATGGGTTATTCTTGCCGTTGGTGCTGGAGCTGTGACCGTCTCACATGCCAATGATTCTTATTTCTGGATCGTTAGTCAGATGGGGGAATTACCTGTGAAGCAGGCTTACAAAACTCATACCCTGGCCACCCTGATTCAGGGAATAACCGGGCTAATAATTATTCTCGCAGGGCATGCGATGTGGCAGGTTTTTTATTCATAAAGGCCAAGGCGGTTCCTTAACCTTCGGTTATCTTGCTGAAGTTTATCTATTTGCTGTAACAGATGATGAATTGCTTCCAGCCCTTCCAGATTGATCTCCAGGTCCCGTGAAAGGCGAATCATTCTTTCAAATTCACTAAGATGTTCATCAGGAATATATTCAGTTTCTTCTATTTTCACGATCTCTATAATACCGCTTTCAAAAAGGTAACTCACAAACTTTCGCTCCACTTTATAACGTATACAAATCTCTTCCGCAGGAATTAAATTATCTTTCTTCATAATCCTGTTTTTTGAAGTTCCCTGAATAACCGTTCTTGGTCATTATTTAGATGCTTTGGCAATTTCACCTTATAAGTTATGAAAAGATCACCAAATTGGCCTTCTTTCTTATATTTTGGAAAACCTTTGCCTTTTAGTTTCACTTTAGTTCCATTCTGAGTTCCGGGTTTCACCTTCAGTTTCACTTTACCATCAAAGGTCCTTACATGAATCTCTCCCCCAAGAACAGCGGTGGTAAGATCTATCTCTTCAGTAGAATAAAGGTTTTCCCTTTCTCTGCGGAAACCGGTATCGTTAAGTATATTGAAAGTGATGTAAAGATCACCCTTAGGTCCACCCTGGACGCCAGGCCCACCGTGACCTCTTATCTTAATGGTCTGGCCGTTTTCCACCCCGGCCGGAATAGTAAGGCGGATGTTCTTTCCGTTTACGGTAAGTGTGTGCTTCTTACTTTTATAAACCTCGCTTAACTTTAGTTGAAGTTCGGCATTATAGTCCTGGCCCTTAAAATGGCCTCCGCGATGTGAGCCCCTGGCCCGGGCACGGCCTCCAAACATCTGTTCAAAGAAATCTGAAAAGGTGTCATCATCAAAACTTCCTGAATATGTATAGGACTGCCCTCCTCCACCAAATCCGCCTCCAAATCCGCCACCGCTAGCAGCCTGTTGCCTTCTG
The DNA here is from genome assembly GCF_022410465.1 of Christiangramia crocea. Taxonomy (GTDB): domain Bacteria; phylum Bacteroidota; class Bacteroidia; order Flavobacteriales; family Flavobacteriaceae; genus Christiangramia; species Christiangramia crocea. Next base: position 104,025 of record NZ_JAJSON010000016.1, read on the forward strand.
GCCTCTTCGAACTGGTCTGCATGCTTCCAGTCTTTGCCATATTCGTCATATTTTTTCCTTTTCTCGGGATCACTCAGAACTTCATTAGCCTCATTGATCTGCTGAAAACGAAGTTGTGCATCTTTGTCATTAGGATTAAGGTCTGGATGATATTTTCGGGCTAGCTTGCGATACGCCTTCTTGATATCAGCCTGTGAAGCCGATTTATCCAGTTCTAAAAGTTTGTAGTAGTCTATAAATTCCATTTAGAGCTTAAGCTTTAAAGACACCTGAGTCCTGTTCCTTTTTCTTAAACTGACTTTCTATTAGCCCAATTTGGCCGAGATGGTAAATATCATGCTGGATTATACCACGAAGCAGATATTCAAAATCATAATCCTCGCCTTTTACTTTTTCGTCCAGAAATGAATCGTCTTTCATTTCCTCCAAAAGCCTATATATTTCGCTTTGAGCTGCTACCAGTTTTCGCTTTAAGACCTCCCATTCCTGAGCAGAAGTTATTTCGATTTCAGGCCAGTCATCTTCAGAATCCGGTTCTATGGCATACTCATCGTTCGATTTTAGTTTTTCGATCGCAAAAGTTTTCCATGCGATGAGATGTGCCACGATTTCTGCACAACTATGAGATTCCGGAACACAGGTCTTATATCCAATTTTATAAGGTACGTTCTCCAGCTTCCTCATAACCGAATGTCCGTACCACGCTTCTCCCTCGAATATTTCCGACATGGATCTTACAAGTTCATTTATTCTATTCTTCATTTGGTAGCGGATGAATATGAAAATTACGAAAATTGACCTTTAAGGGCCGTTAAGCTTTTGCCAAAAACCGTTTATTACAAGGCTACTAGGCCATTTTAGAAATTTTATACCCCAAACCTCTCAGCCCTTTTAAATTCAAAAGAATTAACAAATCATAAAGTACTTTAAACTAGTTCTAAATAGACCTTAAAAAGATTGCCAAAGTTTGTTAAAAATCAATATGAAGCGTATTTTTGCTTCACTCTATCAAATAATTCAAAACATTTATGGCGAAATCTGCGCTTTTAAAGTCATCTCTTGCGAAAAAATACTGGATGGCTTTCACCGGCCTTTTTCTGTGCCTGTTTTTAGTAGGACATCTTTTCGGAAATCTACAATTACTTATCCCCGTGGGTGAAGGCGCCCGGGACCAGTTCAATGAATATGCACTGTTCATGACGACCAACCCGGCAGTTAAGGTATTATCTTATCTCACTTATTTAAGTATCATCTTTCATGCTATCGACGGAATCTTGCTTACCATTAACAACCGAAAGGCCAGGCCTCAGGGCTATGTAAGTTTTAAACCTTCAACCAACAGTATGTGGTCCTCCAGAAATATGGGGATTCTTGGCACGGTTATTCTTGCATTTATTATTGTTCATATGGCCATGTTCTGGGGACAAATGAAATTTGGCGGACTAGATGATACAATTTACACCACAGCAAATGGCGAGCAAGTAGAAGATCTGTACACTTTAACCATCAAGACTTTTCAGGATGCCCAGTATGGATTGCTTTGGGCTATTGCTTATGCTGTGGCAATGATCGCTATCGCTTTTCACCTTTCTCATGGTTTTTCAAGCGGTTTTCAGTCACTTGGTATTAACCATCCAAAATACAATGGGTTTATAAGGAAGTTCGGTTTGGCCTTCGCCATTCTTATTCCGCTGGCATTCGCCGTGATCCCTTTTTATATTCACTTTGTATTAGAAAAAATTTAAGCTATGGGAATATTTGAATCTAAAACACCTAAAGGCCCATTGGCAGATAAGTGGACCAATCACAAAAATGATATAAATCTTGTTAACCCGGCCAACAAACGTAATATTGATATTATCGTCGTTGGTACCGGTCTTGCTGGCGGAAGTGCTGCTGCAACTCTGGCCGAGCTGGGTTATAATGTAAAGACATTTTGCTACCAGGATTCTCCACGAAGGGCTCACTCAATTGCGGCCCAGGGAGGTATCAATGCAGCCAAGAACTACCAGGGAGATGGTGATTCTATTTACCGTCTCTTCTACGATACTATCAAAGGTGGTGACTACCGCTCAAGAGAATCCAACGTATATAGACTTGCGGAAGTTTCAGGAAACATCATAGACCAGTGCGTGGCACAGGGAGTTCCTTTTGCCCGTGAATATGGTGGCCTTCTGGATAACCGTTCTTTTGGAGGAGTTCTCGTATCAAGAACATTCTACGCTAAAGGACAGACAGGTCAGCAGTTATTGCTTGGAGCTTATTCTGCTATGAACCGTCAAATCAATCGCGGAAAGATCCAGTCGTTTAACAGGCATGAGATGCTTGAGATCGTAAAGGTTGATGGTAAGGCTCGTGGAATTATCGCCAGAGACCTTGTAACAGGAGAACTTGAAAGACATTCAGCTCATGCCGTGGTTATCGCTTCAGGAGGTTACGGAAATGTTTTCTTCCTTTCAACTAATGCAATGGGAAGTAACGTAACGGCCAGCTGGAAAATACATAAAAAGGGGGCTTACTTTGCCAATCCTTGTTTCACCCAGATACACCCTACCTGTATTCCGGTATCAGGAGATCATCAGTCTAAACTTACGCTGATGTCCGAATCCCTTCGTAATGATGGTAGAATCTGGGTTCCGAAGAAAAAAGAAGATGCTGAAGCCATTAGGAACGGCAAGAAAAAGCCGACCGAGCTTTCAGAAGAAGAAAGAGATTATTACTTAGAGAGAAGGTATCCGGCATTTGGAAACCTTGTGCCACGTGATGTTGCCTCCAGGGCAGCAAAAGAGCGTTGTGATGCAGGTTTTGGAGTGAATAAGACCGGAGAGGCCGTTTATCTTGATTTCAGTTCAGCTATCATGCGTTATGGTAAGGAAGCTGCAACCACTCAGAAAATAGACAATCCTTCAGACGAAAAAATAAAACAGTTAGGAAAAGAGGTTGTAGAAGCCAAATATGGTAACCTCTTCCAGATGTATGAAAAGATCGTTGATGAGAATCCATACGAAACTCCAATGATGATCTATCCTGCAGTCCACTACACTATGGGAGGTGTTTGGGTAGATTATGATTTACAAACTACCATTCCGGGTTGCTACGCCATCGGGGAAGCCAACTTCTCAGATCACGGCGCCAACAGGCTTGGAGCTTCTGCCCTGATGCAGGGTCTTGCTGACGGATATTTCGTGTTGCCTTATACCATTGGTAATTATCTTTCTAACGACATCAGGACCGGTGCAATACCAACTGATTCTCCGGAATTTGAAGCAGCTGAAGCTGAAGCTCGTGAAAGGATAGAAAAATTCATCAATAATAAGGGAACCAAATCTGTAGACCACTTCCATAAACTTTTAGGTAAGATCATGTGGAATAAGGTTGGAATGGCCAGGAATGCTGAAGGTCTCAAAGAGGCAATTCAAGAGATCAGCCAGCTTCGGGAGGAATTCTGGAAAGATGTAAAAGTTCCCGGGAGTGCTAATGAAATGAACGCCGAGCTCGAAAAAGCAGGTAGGGTGGCCGATTTTCTTGAACTTGGAGAATTATTTGCGAAAGATGCACTTCACAGAAATGAATCCTGTGGAGGTCACTTTAGAGAAGAATACCAGACCGAAGAAGGAGAAGCCCTTCGTGATGACGAAAACTTTATGTATGTAGCGGCCTGGGAATACACAGGTAAGCCCGGAGAAGCCATACTTCACAAAGAAGAACTGGAATACGAGGATATCGAAGTAAAAACAAGGAGCTATAAATAGATTTGAGATCTTAGTGTTGAGAGGTTAGATGCTCAATACTCAATTCTCAACACTCAATACTGTAGAATATGAACCTTACATTAAAAATATGGCGTCAGAAGAACGCCGACACTAAAGGAAAAGCAGTAACCTATCAAGTTGCAGACATCTCTCCTGATATGTCTTTTCTTGAAATGATGGACGTTCTTAATGAGCAGCTTATCGAAAAGGGGGATGAACCTGTAGCTTTTGATCACGACTGTCGTGAAGGGATTTGCGGATCCTGTAACCTGCAGATCAACGGTGAGCCTCATGGCCCGGACCGTGGCGTAACTACCTGCCAGCTGCACATGAGAAAATTCAAAGATGGAGATACCATCGTTATTGAACCTTTTCGCGCCAAGGCATTTCCTGTTATAAAGGATCTTGTGGTAGACCGCAGTGCTTTTGACCGTATTCAGCAGGCCGGTGGATATATTTCGGTGAACACCTCTGGAAACACTCAGGATGCCAACTCTATTCCAATTGAAAAGGACCATGCAGATATGTCTTTCTATGCAGCTACCTGCATTGGTTGTGGTGCCTGTGTTGCGGCATGCAAGAATGCAAGCGCTATGTTATTCACCGCTGCCAAGGTAAGTCAGTTCTCATTGCTTCCACAGGGTGAGGTTGAAGCAGATCGCCGGGTACTTCAGATGGTCGAGCAAATGGACAAGGAAGGTTTTGGTAACTGTACCAATACAGGAGCTTGTGAAATTGAATGTCCTAAAGGAATCTCTTTGGAAAACATTGCAAGAATGAACAGAGAGTATCTGAAAGCCAGTGTAAAATAATTAACAATCGTTTAATTAGATATAGATGATCCCGGACTTTGCAGTCCGGGATTTTTTATGCATTTTGATTAAAAATTCTATGATGCCAGTTCTTAGGAATATTTCCTCCAAATTACCGGATACCACTCCGAGCATTTTTTCTCTGATGAGCGGGATGGCCAATGAATATAATGCCATTAACCTTTCACAGGGTTTTCCGAATTTTGAAACCGACAAAAAGTTGAAAGATCTGGTGACAAAGGCAATGAATAATGGTTACAATCAATATCCACCATCACATGGAGTAGAAGAACTAAGAGAAGAGATCATAAACAAAATTGCCAATCTCTACGATAAGGAATACGATCCGGAAACTGAAATAACCCTTACTGCCGGGGCAACCCAGGCTTTGTACTGCGCAATTACGGCCTTTATTCATCCTGGAGATGAAGTTATTGTTCTTAAACCTGCTTATGACAGTTATGAGCCTACCATCAGGATAAACGGCGGTAAACCGGTTCTTATTCAGCTAAAGGGTGAAGATTATAAGGTTGATTGGAACGAAGTTAATAAAGCTATTACTCCAAGGACGAGGATGATCGTTATAAATACCCCACATAATCCAACAGGAACCATTCTTTCAGAGGAGGATATGAAAAATCTGGAACAAATCTTAGACGGAACCGATATCATCCTTTTAAGCGATGAAGTTTATGAGCATCTGATCTTTGATGGAAAGGAACATCAAAGTGCCTCAAAGTTTCCAGGCCTTTCAGAAAGAGCCGTCGTTTGTGCATCCTTCGGAAAAACCTTTCATAATACCGGCTGGAAAACAGGTTACTGTGTTGCGCCCGAATATTTAATGAAAGAAATATGGAAGGTACATGAGGTAACGGTTTTTTCGGTGAACCATCCGATGCAAAGGGCCTACGCTGAATATATTAAGAAGCCGGAACATTACCTGGAACTTTCTCCATTTTATCAGAAAAAACGGGATCTCTTTCTGAACTTAATAGAGCAATCCCGGTTTAGCTATACCCCATCTTCCGGCACCTATTTTCAGCTTTTAAATTATTCTGAAATCACCCAGGAAAATGATGTGACCTTTGCTGAAAAACTGGTTAAAGAAAACGGTCTGGCCGCAATTCCGGTTTCAGTCTTCAATATAGATCAGAAAGACCATAAACAACTCCGATTCTGTTTTGCCAAAACTGATGAAACCCTGGAACGGGCCGCAGAAATATTGTGTAAACTATAATATGAACCTGAACATACGGATAAGAAACCGTGATTTTGTATTACATCCTTCCGGAGCTGTTTACTGGCCGGAACAGGAAATATTACTAATCGCCGATGTACACCTGGGGAAAATTTCGCATTTCAGAAAACACGGGAGTGCTGTACCCGCAAATGCCATAGCCGGTAATTTTAGAAAAATGGATCAGCTTATCAAAGAGTTTGATCCCGAACACATAGTTTTTTTGGGAGATCTCTTCCATAGCTCCCTAAATATGGAGTGGAATATGTTTGAGGAATGGCATTCAACACTCGACAACCAGGTACATCTCATTGCTGGAAATCATGATATTATCTCGCCTCTTAAATATGAAAAACTGGGTATAAAACTTTTTCCTGAAATTGAGGCAGATGGGTTTCTTTTAAGTCACCATCCCCAAAAAACAAATGATCTGTTCAATCTTTGTGGTCATATTCATCCGGGTTATAAAATGAGAGGTGATGGCAAACAAGTATTGAAACTTTCATGTTTCTTCCAGGGACCTAACCAGTTAATATTGCCCGCATTCGGAGATTTTACAGGCAATTATTTTATGGAACCGGAAGAGGAAGACCGGGTTTTTGCCATCACCGGAAAAGAAGTAATTTTAGTAACCTAAATTTCGCTGATCATGTTAAAGAAACTGGCCATTTTCAATTTTCTGTCTGTGGTACTTGCACTTGGGATAAATTTCCTGGCACAAACCGGACAGATCAATGGAAAGACCATTGGCGAAATAAGTGATAAATACCCTAACCTTTTCACACCAGCTGATTATGCTTTCGTCATCTGGGGCCCAATATTTATAGGCTTACTGGCTTTTTCAGGTTTTATGGTTTACCAGGCTTTTTCCAATGGAAAATATACCGGTTTTATAAAGAACACATCGGGCTGGTTTATAGTTGCCAACATAGCAATGAGCTGCTGGATAATTGCATGGCTTTACGAATACATTGGGCTTTCGGTGATCTTTATGTTCCTTATACTGATGAAACTATTGAAAATCATCCTTAATAATAATATGGAGAAATGGGATGCCCCTATCCAGACTATTGCATTTTACTGGTGGCCTATCTGCCTTTTTTCAGGCTGGATAAGTGTGGCAGTAATTGCAAATATGGCTTCCTATCTTTCAAAAACTGGCTGGGATGGCGCTATTTTTTCTGAAGTAGAGTGGACCGTTATCATGATAGGTGTGGCAACCATAATTAACCTGCTTATGATACATCTTAGAAATATGCGTGAATTTGCTGCTGTAGGTATCTGGGCTTTAATTGCAATTTATGTGCGGCATCAGGGGGCTGAAGAATTAATAGCAAAAACCGCGCTGGGCGGCGCCATACTGTTATTACTCAATATCACATACCACGCCTTTATCAATCGTAAAACCAATCCGGTCTATCGATTACTGCATGGTGATAAGATTTAAACCATAGACTTTATATCCCCGGCCCATGTTGGATAAGTAAATATCATCCTCTTTAAGGTATCGCAATCCAGTTTTCCACACATGGCCATGACGAACATATTTATCATTTCACTGGCCTCCGCACTTACAAGGTGTGCCCCCAGGATCAGACCTGTTTTTTTATCAACCAGGGTTTTAAAAGCATAATAATTATCATTAATCCTTTTAGAATTGAACCAATCCGGGACATTCTTCTGCTCCACATGAAAATCATATCCTTCTTCCCTGGCCTGCTTTTCATTCAATCCTACTGAAGCCAGGTTAGGAATGGTAAATACCACCGAAGGCTGCGGGGGAAAATCAACGGTTTTTGCCCTGTCCTTATTCAGGATATTAGCTGCGACTATCCTGGCCTCCTGGGATGATAATGGTGTTAAAGGCAGACCTTCGCTGGCTGAAACGTCACCACAGGCATATACACTTTTATTGCTTGTGTTCTGAAGATGTTCATTTACCGTGATTCCTTTTTTTGAATATTCAACATTCCCTTTTTCGAGATCCAGTTCATCTATTGATGGAACCCGACCGGCAGCATTAACCACCATTTTGGCTTTAACAGAAATTTCATTCCCGTTCTGATCTGCAGTAACCCGGAAGTTGGTTTGAAGCTTTTCAATTTCCTCCACCTTTGCGTTGAAGATAAATTTGATACCAATGTCTTCTGAGGCCTGCTGAAGGTATTTCACCATATCCTCATCAAAGTTATTAAGTGATCTGGATTCAGCATCCATTACTGTAACATCCACGCCACACCGGGCAGCCATATGCGCGAATTCCATTCCTACATATCCTGCTCCTATAAAAATGATACTTTCCGGTAGTTCTTCCAGCTCAAGAAAATCATCGCTTATAATCGGAAGATGTCCGCCCGGCACAGGCAATTCCAGAGGTTTGTTTCCCGTAGCAATAACGATCTTTTTTGCATTCACAGTTTTCCCTTCTACCGAAAGGCTGTTTTCATCAAGGAATTTAGGAGACTGATGATACATTTTGATACCAAGGGATTCAAGATTCTTTTCTGTCGCTGCCGGAACAGCATCGGTAAAAGTCTTTTTGAAATTCATAAGATCTCTCCAGCTGAATTCGGGCATTTTTGTAATACCCTTTCCTTTAATTTTTTCAGCCCTGTCGATGATTTCTGTTAGTCCTAGTAGAACTTTTTTAGGGTCACAGCCACGATTAGGGCAGGTTCCTCCAAATTCCCGGTTATCGGCAATGGCCACTTTCAAGCCTTCTGCCGCACATTCCCTGGCTACACTTTTTCCGGCGGTTCCCGTACCTATCACAAAAACGTCAAATTCTTCAATCCCCATATTAATCCGTTTTGAATGAATGTAATTATCCTTTAACAGATTCTGCGTTAGAGAAATGGTAAAATTCACAAATGCTATATAATCGTTAAAAATGAAATTTTTGGTTGTAAGGCTTTGAGTATGAAATTATCTTTGTGGCAATGAGTATAAATCTTATCGCCAAAAGTTTTGCACAATCCCCGCTACAGCAGGAATTGCAGAACGCTATTTCCAATTCTGAAAATCTAACTGAAAAATCACATTTAAAAGGCCTTGTAGGATCGGCTTTGTCTTTTGTGATTTCAAATGCCTTTAAAGAGTCAGACCGACCTTTCCTGCTCATTTTCAACGATAAGGAAGAAGCGGCCTATTACCTTAATGACCTAGAACAGCTCGTTGGCGAAAAGAACGTACTTTTTTATCCGGGTAGCTATCGAAGACCTTATCAAATTGAGGAAACCGACAACGCTAACGTGCTTTTAAGGGCAGAAGTACTTAACCGCATTAACTCCCGAAAGAAACCGGCCATAATTGTCACCTATCCGGATGCGCTTTTTGAAAAGGTAGTGACCAGGAAGGAACTGGACAGAAGCACTCTGAAGATCACGATTGGCGATGAACTTTCCATAGACTTTGTAAACGAAGTTCTTTTTGAATATCAGTTCAAAAGGGTGGATTTTGTAACCGAGCCGGGTGAATTTTCCGTTCGCGGGGGGATAATTGATGTTTTTTCCTTCAGCCATGATGAGCCTTACCGGATCGAATTTTTTGGAGATGAAGTTGACAGCATAAGGACCTTTGATGTTGAAACCCAGCTATCTACCGACAAAAAGAAGAAGATTTCAGTAATGCCGAATGTTGAAAACAAACATCTGGACGAGGTAAGGGAAAGTTTCCTTAAATATATTTCAGCAAAAACGGTAGTTTTCATAAAAAACCTGGATCTGCTTTCTGCCCAGGCTGATAAACTCTTCCAAAAAGCCGAAGAAGCCTTCAAAGAACTTTCAGAAGATGTAAAACACAGTGAACCCAAAGAATTGTTCTGCAATGCTGAATTGCTTAAAAAACAATTCCTTGATTACTCCATTGTGGAACTCAGCAACCAGGCTTTTCTGAATCCGGAGAAACAAATAAAGTTCAATACCAAACCTCAGCCTTCATTTAACAAGCAATTCGATCTACTAATTGATGATCTTATTGAAAACCAGGAAGCCGGTTACTCAAATTTCATTTGTTGCGTTAGTGAGCAGCAGGCTAAGCGATTTCACGATATTTTCGATGATCAGGAGAAGGAGGTTAAATATCAGACACCTGTTTTCTCAATGTTCCAGGGTTTTATCGATGAAGATTCCAAAACGGTTTGTTATACAGATCATCAGATCTTTGAACGTTATCATAAATTCCATCTGAAGAATGGTTACGCTAAAAAACAGGCGATAACTCTAAAGGAATTAACCAATCTTGAGGTCGGCGATTATGTGACTCATATTGACCACGGAATTGGAAAATTTGGCGGGCTTCAAAAGATAGATGTTGAAGGAAAGAAACAGGAAGCTATCAAACTTATCTACGGAGAAAGGGATATTCTTTACCTGAGCATACATTCCCTCCATAAAATCTCCAAGTTCAACGGGAAGGACGGCAAGCCCCCGAAGATCTATAAACTGGGAAGTAATGCCTGGAAAAATCTTAAGAAGAAGACCAAGGCACGGGTCAAGCATATCGCTTATGACCTTATAAAACTTTACGCCAAACGCCGACTCGAAAAAGGTTTCAAATATGACCCGGATTCCTACTTGCAGCATGAACTGGAAGCGTCGTTCATGTATGAAGATACTCCCGATCAAAGTTCGGCAACCGAAGCGGTGAAAAAAGATATGGAAAATGAGAAGCCCATGGATCGCCTGGTTTGCGGGGATGTAGGTTTCGGAAAAACCGAAGTTGCCATTCGCGCGGCATTTAAAGCTGTGGACAATAACAAACAGGTTGCCGTTCTGGTGCCAACCACTATTCTCGCCTTCCAGCATCACCAGACCTTTACTGAAAGGCTGAAGGATTTCCCGGTTCGGATAGATTACCTGAATCGTTTCAGAACAGCCAGGGAGCGCAGGGAAACCCTGCAAGACCTGGAAAGTGGTAAGGTAGATATAATCATAGGGACACATCAACTGGTTAACAAAGCCGTAAAATTCAAAGATCTTGGCTTACTAATAGTAGATGAAGAGCAGAAATTTGGAGTGGCAGTAAAGGATAAGTTGAAAACGATAAAAGAGAATGTTGATACACTTACACTTACTGCAACACCAATTCCAAGGACTTTACAGTTTAGTTTAATGGCGGCCCGAGACCTTTCAACCATCACCACTCCGCCTCCCAACCGTTATCCTATAGAATCACATGTGATCAGATTTTCAGAAGAGATCATCAGAGACGCGATCTCTTATGAAATACAACGAGGCGGGCAGGTCTTCTTCATTCATAACCGGGTAGAGAATATCAAGGAAGTTGCCGGGATGATCCAGCGGTTAGTACCCGATGCAAAGATAGGCGTGGGCCACGGGCAGATGGAAGGAAAGAAACTGGAAAAATTAATGCTAAGCTTTATTAATGGCGAGTTTGATGTACTGGTTTCCACAACCATTGTGGAAAGCGGCCTGGATGTTTCAGATGCCAATACCATTTTCATCAACAACGCCAATAACTTTGGCCTGTCAGACCTTCACCAGATGCGTGGCCGTGTAGGAAGAAGTAATAAGAAAGCATTCTGTTATTTTATCACTCCGCCTTATTCTGCAATGACCGAAGATGCCAGAAAGCGTATTACCGCACTCGAACAGTTTACAGAGTTAGGCAGCGGATTCAATATTGCAATGAAGGACCTTGAAATTAGGGGAGCAGGAGATCTTTTAGGAGGCGAACAAAGTGGATTCATCAATGAGATCGGTTTTGATACTTATCAGAAGATCCTGAATGAGGCGATAGAAGAATTAAAAGAGAACGAGTTCCGGGATCTGTATGCCGAAACCGAAGATATAGAACATAAGGATTTTGTTAAAGACACCCAGATCGATACTGATTTCGAATTGTTATTCCCCGATGATTATATCAATAATATTACTGAAAGACTGAATCTTTACACCAAGCTGAACGAGCTTAAGAACGAAGAAGAACTTCAGAAATTTGAAGAAGAACTTATAGACAGGTTTGGCGAATTACCGGTACAGGCGGTAGACCTTCTGAATAGTGTACGGATAAAGTGGATTGCTTCACATATGGGGCTCGAAAAGATCATAATGAAAAAAGGTAAATTCGTAGGTTATTTTATTTCCGATCAAAAATCAAGATTCTACCAGACAAACAACTTTACGAAGATCCTTCAGTATGTTCAAAGTCACCCTCAAACCTGTAAAATGAAAGAGAAGGAAACCAGAAACGGTTTGCGCTTACTTCTAACTTTCGAAAAGGTGACTTCAGTAGAAAAAGCCTTAAAGGTATTAAAGCCGCTGGATTTCAGGGAAAAGAAGGAAGAACCAGTTAGTTAAAAACAAACTTCTAAATTCAAAATTAATTCCCGGACCTTCCGTCAGATTACATCTGACACCTTCCCTAAAATTTAGGGAAGGAGCTTTTTGAATAAATTAATCTCCAATTACCCTAACATTATCCAGATCGTAAGTCGTGGTTTTATCTGGTGCCGATCCCAGGTATCTGAACCCAATCCAGACTTTCCCATCGAGACAGGAAATATCGATTTTAGATTTTGTGAAAATCCTGGAATTACTGCCGGAGGGTCCAAGAGGTATATGGGCATCTAACGATGTCCATTCAGTTGTTCGCGGATCTCCGGTGAAATCATCGCTTATGAAAACCTCCATTATAAGGCCTTTATCAAAAGAGGATAGAATATCAAAGCTCAGGACTTCATTTATGGAATTATCCAGGTTTATCACTGGGGTCACCAGCCAGGCTTCCAAAGGACTTTCCAAGGTATTGTAGGCCGATATTCTCAAAAGCCTGTTGCCACTTGAAAGCGTTGGTTTGAATTTCACTTCTCCTCCACTTACATTTAAATTGGTCCAGCGCCTGGAAGTAAGTATCGTACTGGAAGTCACTCCTTCAAAATTCTCTTCAAATAATATCTTTGAACCTTCATTTATATTTTCTCCACACTCCAGATAGGCTGGATCACATCGGGAATCGTTCATATTCAATTTATCTGGAGAATTGACCACGATTACATAATGCTCATCATAAAAATCCCTGGTTAAAATTCCTTCCACACTACCGGATCCTTCCGGAATCAAAAGCGATTTAAAATTTGAAAAAGTACTGGTGCTAAGCAGAACAGTTTCGCCAGTCTCGCAACTTTCCAACTGACGTTCCCCATCATATTGATCGGCCGGGTTTGATGCAAATGAATAAATATGGTCTTCCTTTACCAGATTCCTGTCAAACTGAACATTTTCAAGCCTTACATACAGGTTCTTCATTTCAGCAGAAAAATCAGAAATTTTAATACTCATAGGAATAACTTCTGCTGTTTGCCCCGTTCTTATCACATGGTCATCGATCATGGAATTCGGAATTGGGACCACATCTCCCCTGTTCTGAATTCCTAATTGCAAAACCCCGTTGTTATACCACAGACTGAGGCCGTCTAGTTTTACATAGATCTTTCTCCCAAAATTGAAGGTTTCAAAGAGTGAATTATGATCAAGCAGAAGATGAATTCCGGAAGTAGGATTCGAAGGTTTGTCCTGAATGATCAATTCTTTATAGAAATTCCCACCAGCATCATCAGAGATCACATAGCCCATTAACCACGTATTCGTTTCCTGAAAAGTATATATCTGTCCCGTGGTAAAGTTATAATTACCCTTTACAGCCTCTATACTAGTAGTGAGGTTCCCTTCAATTTCCACTTCAGTAGCATCCATCGGAGGGAGTTCAAAATCATCGGTCGTTACACAGCTATTGCCCGTTAATAAAATCAATAAGATTCCTGTTTTTAAAATCTTCATATTCATACGGCTTAAAATCTTAAATAAACATTTGCAAAAAAGGTTGTCCCCTGCCCATACCAGTATTTTGGGGCGAAAAGTGGCATTTCTCTATACATATCTTCTTTTAAACTCCGGTAATTTGCATTTCTCCCCTGTTCATACCCCCCACTTTTATATACCACGTTGAAAATATTATTGAGACTTATAAAAGTGCCGAGATATTTATCCTTCAGGCGCCAGGACTTTCCTCCTACCGCATTCAAAAGAAAGTAATCGTTAAATTTTTCCTGTTTGAGGAGTTTGGAAGCGGTCTCCGCATCATATTCAATCAAAGGCAAACCATCATAATCCTTTTGAAAATTAGTGGTTCGGGTTAACGGATTTATATCGATAAATGCATTCGAAAAATAATTGAATGTGGTCCCGAACCACCAGAAATCAGGATCGCGATACTCAAAACCTAATTGTGCCGCGGTCTGTGGTCCGCCTGGCAAGTGATAATTCCTCAAATATGCTTTACCATAATCAAGTGTAGCATCGAAACTTGCAGAGCTTAAGGACAGATTTGGGTTATTAGTATAAATATATTCGCCTAAAGCCAGAGCAGATTTTACTTTGATAGTGGAAGTAAGTTGGGATTCGGCACCAACTTCTATCCCATAATAATGTTTGTTCATGCCGCTCAATACCTCCTGAACAAAAGCAGTTGTATTCTCTCGCTCCAGTCCAGAGAGCCCATCGGCATAGTAATAGGAAACTTCGGTGACACCTGATATTTCAGTAAAATAGCCGGTGAATCTGAAATTGAGAAACGAAGAACGATAACGATATGAAATATCCCCTGTTTTAATTTTCTCTTCCTCAAGACCTGGGACTAATAGATTGTTCTGTCTTGGATTGACAAAAGCATTTCTGTAACCGGGAGCCTTGTTAAAATACCCGGTATTTAATTCAATATTCTGTCTTCCGGAAATTTTATAAACCGCTCCTGATTTAACTCCAAAATTGAAAAATTCGGCAACTTCACTTTTATCCAGAGAATTGCCTGGAAAAATACCATTCTGATAGTTCCCATTTCTCTGATAGCTAACAGATCCAAAATCTCCGGCCAGGTAAGTTTCCCATTTACGACAGGTCCATTGTATTTGGCTGAATAATTCTGCTTCCTCAGCTGAGACATCATAGTCGTATTTATAATGTTCGTTTTCAGCAACGATTCGGTTGAGATGCTGAAGATCACTTTGAGCAGCCAGGCCGGATATCTCCCCAATTTCATCCTGCACAAAAATGTCTATATCCAGAAATCGATTCCCACCTAAAAGGTCTTTGATTCGTGCATAATTGTGACTTTCTAAACGACCATATCTAATTGAAGCGTTCAACTTGAGGTTATTGTTAAGCTGAATGCCCAGGATAGAATTAGCAGAAAACCGTGAATCCTGATTCACGTCTTCCGAGAGTGCATAGACAGTATTACGCCCATTTTCAACAGCAGTTAGATTGGCTGAATACAAAGAAGTCCAGTCCAGTTGTCCATTGCCTTTTATTTCATTTTGTGCGCGATAGGCTGCTTCAAAATTCTGGTTGTCCTCAAATCTTAAAAAGTAAGAAGGCAATTTCTGATAATAGACAGGATCGGGATTTGCCCCTCCCCCATAAAAAGATGTTTGATCATTCGTAGTATTCAGGGTGGTCCCACCGAAATCTATCCTGGAATTCGCTGTCTCTCCAAATTGGTAGGAAATATTAGTGTTAATAGACGCTTTATCTGACATTTTCCAGAAATGATTAAGCATCAGGATAGGTTCTTTGGTTTCCCGAATCCGGGAATTCCTTATTTCTCCATTCTGATATCCCCAGTAGGGATTATAAGTTCTACCCTTAAGTTCAAAAACCTCTTTAGTAATTGCCGCTGAACGTCCCCTGATATTAGGAGTATAGATCCCACTAAAATTAAGAGAATGATCTTCATTCAGTTTCTTTTCTGCAGAAATGAAAAAGGAATTTGCATCATAGACCGTTCCGTCCATGTAGCCATCTTTTGCAAACCTACGACCAAGAGAAATAGCATAATACCAGCCATTCTTCTCTTCTCCTGAGGCATAGGTAGCCATGAACCTTCCGGTGTAACTTCTATTAGAACCTGCAAAGGAAAGCCGGCCTCCCTTTTGATATTTTGAAGCTCTCATGATAATATTCGTGGTACCTCCTAGCCCTCCGAACTGGTAATCATTAGCTGAAATCCCGTTTGTAAAAACCTGGTTCCGCTGCATGTCATTGAGTCCGCCCCAATTGCTCCACTGGGGCCTCCCATCATAGAATTTGTTCATTTCTAATCCGTTGATAAGAATCCTGCCATATTCGGAACCCAAACCGCGAGGTCGGAAAAAGGTCTGGCTAAAATCGAAGGCGGCCGCATTCAGAAAAACATCCCGGCTGGATTGCAGTATGCCCGAGATATTATCAAACTCACTTTCATCCGAAAGCAATTCGGCCTCTGTTAGGCTAATGGTCGCCTGCTGATTCTGCTCAAAAGCAGGATCTGGCTGGAGCAGGATGGTACCGAGTTCCTTTCCAGAAGATTGGATATCTACCGGAATACGCTTGAGCAGATATCCCAATTTGTCTATTCTCAAAATATATTCACCAGGCACAATACCGCTTAGGTCCAGCTGGAATTCACCATCGGAATCAGAAAATACATTCGTAAAATAACTTTCGATAGAAACTTTTACCTGTGGTAAGGGCACTTCGGTAAAGGCATCTGCAAATCTACCTGAGATGGTAATTTGCTGGGCATTCATGTTCATGCAAATGAGCATGGCCATAACTGCCGGAATAACCTTTATGTTCATTTAATCGCCCCAAAATAATTTTGATAAAATTTAAGCGAGTAAATATATAATAAACTTATTTTCAGTACTTTAAAAAACTAATAAATTTTTAAAAATTTGAAGAAATACCTGATCTGTCTATTCAGAAATCTTATTATTCTGAGTATTCATCTGACCTTTTTTAGTCTTTCCGCTCAGGAAAAAAAAGATTACCTAATAAGTACCATTGCATTTTATAATGTAGAAAACCTCTTTGACACTGAAGACAATCCCGAAACTTTTGATGATGACCGAACAGCATCGGGAAAAGATGCCTGGACAGAAGAGAAATATCAAAAGAAAATTGAAAATATAAGTCGGGTCCTTTCCGAAATTGGTACCGATGTAAATCCAGAACCTCCAGCGATCCTTGGGGTGTGTGAAATAGAAAACAGAAAGGTACTGGAAGACCTTATCATCCATCCTAATTTGCGTAAATATAATTACGGAATAATTCATTTTGATTCACAGGACGAAAGAGGCGTTGATGTAGCTCTTTTGTACAGAAAACAACACTTTACACCTCTGGACTCTAAAACCCGGAGACTGGTCATCTATGAGGCTGACAACCCCACTAAAAGGGATTATACCCGGGATCAACTGGTGGTGAGCGGACTTTTGAATAAGGAAGAGGTAAATTTTATAGTAAATCACTGGCCTTCCCGTGGCGGTGGAGAGAAAAGAAGTGCCTATAAAAGAGAAAAAGCGGCATCCTTAAATAAAAGGATAATAGACTCACTGGTGAAGATAAATCCTGATGCCAGAATAATTAGCATGGGAGATTTTAATGATGATCCCACTAATAAGAGTTTTAAAAAGATCTTGAAAACCGAGGCTGGCAGGAACAGGCTTTCAGAAAATTCTCTGTATAATCCAATGGAAAATATGCTGAAAGAAGGCAAGGGAAGCCTGGCTTATCGCGACTCATGGAATCTTTTTGACCAGATCTTTATGACCTCAAATCTCCTGAATAAGAAAAGTCAGGGGTTTGAATTTTACAAGGCTGGAATTTTCAACAAGCCTTATCTGATCACTCAAAATGGTCAATTTAAAGACTATCCTTTCAGGACCTATGGATACTCGGGTTATGAAGGCGGGTATAGCGATCATTTCCCGGTTTATATTTATTTGATAAGACAGATAAATTCAAATTAAAGAATTTCTATCGGTGTAAGAATACAGAAAAACAAAAAAGCTTCGGAAAATCCAAAGCTTTTTAGATTTGTTATAGTCACATTTCGACAGGCTCAATGTGGAAATAGTTTCTTCAACTATCTAAAACCATGTAGCCCAGGGAATCCGGGAAAGCATTACTACAAATGCAAGACCATAAAATATTGCAAGTTTCTTAAACTTAGGTCCTGATGTAAGTTTCTTTTTATGTTGAGAGTACCCTATGGTAACCAGGACTATCGCAATGATCATCATCAACGGATGCTCTACATTATAAAGTCTAAGCGTAGAATCTGCCATTACTCCCCCCATTCCTTCTTCGGCCCACATCTTAAAATAAGGTGTGGTAAAGTACAGGATAAGACCTATCAGTAACTGAATATGAGAAACAATAAGGGTAAACAGGGCGATCCTGAAATTGGTAGCGGAATACTCCTTATTCGCGGCAAAGCCAATGATTCCGTTAAAACTTGCAATAAGTAACATAAAAAGCACCAGATATGCCCAATATGAATGAATAAACTGAATGGTTTCGTACATGATATTTTAAATTTTGTTAAATATAATTAAACACAAAAAAACGTCCCATTTTTATGGGACGTTTTTAAAATGACATCTATTCCTATTGAATTAGAATCTAAAAGCTACACTTGCGTTCCAGGTTCTTCCCCACCCGAAGAAAACATTATTTCTGGTGTTCACACCATTCCATGTTTCAGCGCCAGGACCTGCTAACCTGTTAGTTAGCGACTCAGAAATGTAGATATTATCCGTAACATTATTAACGTTCACTCTAAAGGTGAGTCTGTTTTCTCCAAGATCAAGACCATAAGATGCTCCGAGATCCAGAAGGCCATACGATGGCAATTCAAACACCTCAAAATCAGCGTCTTCTGCATCAGTAGCATCATAAGAAGCATATAAATTATCAGCATAACGGTAAGTGGCATCTACGCTAAGATTATCTATAATCTGGTAGTCTGCACCTAAACTAGCAGTAAACTGGGCGGCATTTCCAACTTTTACTCCATCCAGATTTAGAACGGCATCCTCTGCACCTGGAATTGGGTTTTGGTTTTCATCAAGATATGAAACATTTACATCATCTTTATATTCCCAGTTACCAATAGAAAGCATTCCATTCCACCTAAATTTATTTCCTACTCTACCATATAAATCAAATTCAATACCTGTATGTACCTGTGTAACACCTAAAATATTAGCCACACCTCTGATTTCATCATCAGTATCTTCGAAGAAAGTAGCCGAGGTAGTTTCAAATCTATCGGCCCAGGAAGTCCTATAAAGATTCACGTTAGCATTGAAAAATTGAGATCGGAAGCCATAGCCCAATTCTATTCCAAATACTTGTTCGTTTGTTAAATTTGGATTCTTCTCATTTGTATCATTTAGGTAAACAGCGTCAAAAAGTGGTTGTTTAGAATAATAACCAATATTACCAAAAACATTATGCTGTTCGTTAATGTTAAAATTTAACCCACCTTTTATATTTCCACCTAATATATTTTCCCAATCTGTTTCCTCGTTATTCTCATCGTATAAGAAATAATCTTTTCTCTTAAATCCTTGATTAGAAATCGCTCCCTGAACAAAAGCGGAAATTTGATCACCCACATATTCTAACTGAGCGAATGCACCTTGCCAGTTTACATAACCTTCACTGTAATAATCTATCTTTTCCTCATCATCGATACTCTTAAAAACATTCAAAGTATTATCAATGGTAGGCTCGTAAGTTTCAGAAAGGAATCTGTAAGGGTTTGTCTTATCGTTATTATCTACATAAATATCACCCCCCATTAAATCAACCATTCTTCTATAATGGAAACCTGTATAAGATCTTAAGTCAACTCCAAAATCAAGAGTAAGCTGATCATTTATTTCCTTTTGATAATTAGAAATCAGTCCAAACCAGTTATGGGAATTAATTGAAGACCTTCTGGTGATACCATTTTCAGGTCCATATATATGGCCTGCATCATTTACAAAATCAGATGGAGTTTCGTTTCCGTTTACAAAAGCACCTTGGTAGGCATTACCTCCACCGGTATATCCTTCTCTTGAACCACCAAAATCCGGAACATTCTGACCTGAGTTATAGGCAAAAATGTCATCAATTCTTAATAATCCATCATCTGTCTTTGGAAGGGAATAATACCTATCCCCATTAATTCTTCCTATAGGACCTATGGAACCCCCACGCCCAAAAGATGCGTAAGCACTTGTAGTAAGTTTGGAGTCTGTATTTATATCCCAATCCCAACTTAGGGAAGCCACTGGTTTATGATAGAAGTTACCTGCAAATGTAAATTCCTTTCCATTTCTATATCCGAATTCCGGATTATACTTTTCATTCGGCTCACCATTTTCACCGTATTCCAAATAACTACCTAAACTTGTGAAAAAACTTCTTTGGTTATGTTGTTGTGGTGCACCGGTTAAAATAAAATTGAAGTCATGGTCATCATTAAGTCTGTAACCTGCACCAATAAAATAATTATAACCTTCAAACTCCGTCCCATTCACATAACCGTCTCCGGAAGTTCTGCTTAAAAGAAAAGAACCAGACCAGCCATTATCATTAAGACCGGTATTATAAGAAGCGATCGTCTTAAGATAGCTATCATTACCTACACTAGCCTTTACAAAACCACCTTCTTTTCTTTCGGCAGATCTTGTTACAACATTTATAGTACCACCTACAGAAGATACGGCAAGTTTAGAAGAACCAAGTCCTCGCTGTACCTGAATAGCAGAAGCCACATCACTTAGTCCAGCCCAGTTACTCCAATAAACCTGACCGTTCTCCATATCATTTACAGGAATACCGTTAATCATCACCGCAGAGTTTTGAGTATCAAAACCACGAATAGTGATACGTGAATCTCCAAATCCACCTCCTTGCTTGGTAGCATAGATAGAAGGAGTAGTACTCAGGATTTCCGGAAATTCCTGGTTCCCCAGTTTTTCCTCGATTTCCTGAGAACGAATAGTTGAAACAGCAACTGGAGTCTGTCGATCTTTAGCTAAGTCAACCACCCCGGTAATCACTACTTCAGATAATGCATTCGCATCAGCACTCAATACGATCTGTCCAAGATCCTGAGTCTCCCCGTTAGTTACGTTGAAAGATACCGTTTTTGTTTCGTAGCCTACAAAACTGATACGAATCCTTCCAGATGCATCTTCAACATCAATGCTAAAGTTTCCATCAAAGTCCGTCATTGTACCTTGTTGGGTTCCTACCACCATAACGTTCGCGCCAGGCAGAGGTCCATCCATTTCAGAATCTATTACCGTACCGGTAATAATCCCTTGAGCAAAAATGGTAGCGGATGTTAAAAACATCGCTAACAGTAATAATTTCCTCATTTGTTTAATAGTTTGTGTTTGATTAAAATTCGCTGCAAAAAAAACACTTTCCTACAAAACTACCATTACCCAAAAGTTAAGAATTTTAACTTTTTATCCACTTCCTCAGAAATCTCCCTAAAATTTTTTCTCTGTGAATTACTGCTATAGCTTAGATTACCGTCTTGTTTAACCAGATACCAATTTGTTAATATCTATGCACGCATAATTAATTTCATGTCAATATAATTTGAGCATATTCCATAAAAAAGCTCCGGATTTTCTCCGGAGCTTCCCATAAATCTGCCTTTATTATATTTATTCTTATTCCATATAATATTTCAATAAATTGCTGGTAGAAGAATCGTGGTTGTCCACATCATGGGTTTCAAACTCAGCCAGAATTTTACTCGCCAGTTGTTTACCTAATTCCACACCCCACTGATCATAGCTGAAAATATTCCAGATAACTCCCTGAACAAAGATCTTATGTTCGTATAGGGCAATGAGTTTCCCCATACTCTCAGGATTCAATTTATCTATTAAGATGGTATTAGTAGGATTATTCCCTTCAAAGACCTTGAATGGCTTTATCCTGTCTATCTCTTCCTGCCTGAAATTCTTGAATTTTAACTCTTCTTCAACTTCTTCCTCATTTTTTCCGTTCATCAAGGCTTCAGTCTGAGCGAAATAATTAGCCATCAGTTTATCATGATGTGACTTATCCTGAAACAGGGATCTTTTAAATCCGATGAAATCTGCAGGAATCAGTTTTGTACCCTGATGGATCAACTGGAAGAAAGCATGTTGAGAATTGGTACCTGGTTCCCCCCAAATGATGGTTCCCGTTTGATAATCAACCCACTTCCCATTACGATCTACGCTCTTACCATTACTCTCCATGATCGCCTGCTGAAGGTAAGAAGGAAATTTATCCAGGTATTGAGAATAAGGGATCACCGCTTCGCTCTCGGCTTTAAAAAAGTTATTATACCAGATACTTAGAAGAGCCAGTTGAACCGGTAAATTCTTATCAAATGAAGTATTCTTGAAATGTTCATCCATTTTACGGGCTCCATCAAGAAGGGCTGAAAAATTATCAAAGCCAATAGCCAGACTTATGGACAGGCCTACCGCACTCCATAACGAGAAACGACCACCTACCCAGTCCCACATCGGGAAAATATTGTTCCGGTCTATCCCAAAAGAGGCTACCTTTTCAAGATTAGTAGAAACCGCCACGAAATGTTTAGAAACCTCTTCTTCAGGTACCGATTTCAGGAACCATTCGCGAACGGTAGTAGCGTTGCTAAGGGTTTCCATTGTAGTAAAGGTCTTGGAAACTATGAGGAACAGCGTGGTTTCAGGATTCAGGTCCTTTATGGTCTCATGAACATGATCTCCATCCACATTCGAAATAAAATGAAGATTAAGATGGTTCTTATAGAATTTCAGACTTTCAGTTACCATATTAGGTCCAAGATCCGAACCACCAATCCCAATATTTACAACATCGGTAAAGGCTTTACCGGTATAACCCTTTCTTGCTCCACTGATTACTTCAAAGCTGAAATCACGAATTTTTGCTTTTACTTCCTCAACTTCCGGAAGAACATTTTCTCCCCTCACTTTTATTTCCGCATTCTTATCGGCCCGCAATGCTGTATGTAGTACAGGTCTGTTTTCGGTTTGATTAATAGCCTCTCCGGAAAAGTAACTGTTGATAGCTTCTTCAAGCCGGCATTCTTCTGCCAGTTTCAGCAGAAGGTTTCGGGTGTCTTCCGTGATCCTGTTCTTGCTATAGTCTATATAGAAATCTTCCCACCGAATACTGAACTTTTCAGCACGATTTTTATCTTTTTTGAACATATCTCTCATATGTTCACTTTCAATTTCGCTAAAATGACTTTCTAACTCCTTCCAGGCTTCGGTTGTGGTTGGATTTATATTTTTCATCTATATATTTTTGTAAGGAATTTGATCTAATTCTTCTTTTAAAGGCTCGATATATGCAAAATACTCATCCTTCAGTTCTTCTTCAATATGTTTGGCTGAAGGCAGATTTTGACGGTAGGGATCCACCTGTCTTCCATTCACCCAGAATCTGTAGCACACATGAGGTCCCGTTGCCAGTCCTGTACTTCCAACATAACCTATCACATCTCCCTGTTTTACAGTCTGGCCGGTTCTAACCGCTCGCTTGGTCATATGAAGGTACTGGGTAGTATATTTACTGTTATGTTGTACTTTCACATAATTACCATTTCCTGAGGTATAACTGGAAGCTATTACCCTTCCATTCGCAGTACTTACGATAGGTGTCCCGTAAGGAGCCGCATAATCGGTTCCCAAATGAGCTTTCCATCTTTTCTGAACAGGATGAAAACGTCTTTTGGTATATCTTGAAGATATTCGGGAATAATTAAGGGGAGCTTTTAGAAAAAAGCTCTGCAATGCTTTAGCTTCAGAATCATAGAAGCTTGGTTTTCCCGAAATGCTATCCGTAAGATATCTGAAAGCATAAAAAGGTTTTTCTGAATGTTTGAAAACAGCGGCATCCACTTTTTCGATTCCCGCAAAAATAGTGTCCTCAATATATTTTTCATGATAGACCATCTTAAACTGGTCTCCCTTTTGAAGTTTAAAGAAATCTATACTCCACTGATAAATATTAGAAAGTTCATAAACCAGAAGGTTACTAAGACCCTGTGCCTGCATGGCTTCAGAAAGAGACGAAGTGATAACTCCGGAAACCTCTCTTTTCTTTATGGTTACAGGGCGCTTTCGCCGTGCTGCATAAATACTGTCTCCCAGGGCCACCACCGTATAATTGATCTTATCATTCTCGTATATGAAAAACTCCGGTGTTTTGGCTGAATCTTTGGCCTTTAGGATCATGTATTTTTTACCGGCCACAATTCGCGCCGGATTAAAAGTATCGGTTACTTTCTGCGTGATCTCATAAACTTTTCCAGGATCAACCCCGCTTTTATCCATTATAGCACCAAAAAAATCTCCCGACTTTATAGTATCCTTTACTACTTCATAATTGTTAAGCACAAAACCATATTCTTTCTCAACCGGCGGCAGTTTTTTTTCTTTAACCTCTTTTACAGCCTGGTCTTTTTCATCATCATTGCAGGCAACAAATGCCAGCATCATCATTAACAATAAACCTAGTTTCTTCAATTTTTTGTTTTTTATTTTTCTGTATTAAAAGTGTGATTAACCCATTGTCTGCCCCAATCATCCTGTTCTTCCTTACTCCATAAATTAGGGAAGAAAGATATTTTCTGAAAGCCAGGAGGTAAAAACTGTTTCCAGTTAGTTCCGCCCGTAGCTTTGATAGTAGAATTCTCTTTACTAAGATAACGATAGGCTGCACCCATATGCATAAGCAACCAGTTGATATTCACATTTACGTCCAGGTTTCGCAACGCCTGAATAAGATCTTTATTGTTCCTGTCTTCTTCATGCATATTCAAATAGCGATGGTAAATGGTATTGCCTTTCACCTGATTTGCGATTCGTAAAAACCGGGGGGTATAACGTTTTTCAAATTGTCTTAACGTAAGCGTTTTTTCACCCGTTTTAAGATCGATACCTCCCTTTTTCCAGTATATATTCTCGTAAAGTTCTTCCAGACTATCTTCTTCTGAAAAATTCTCACGAATTTCTGTGGAGACCAAATGCTCCAAAGGAGTTGAATATAACTCTATCATCCTGAACTGCGCAGACTGAAAACCACTTGCGGGCAAAAGTGCCATTCTGAATTTCAGAAACTGCTCTCTTTCCATTCCCTTGATCATCACATCAAATGAATCTATCAGGATTCGGAAATAACGGTTAATCCTTTTCAGTTTTTCAATGAAAAAAGAGGTAGTAAGTGTCGGGCTTTCTATGATCTGCTTCTGCTCATGAATAATGAGCTTAAAATAAAGCTCCGTTATCTGGTGGTAGGTGATGAAGATAGTTTCATCAGGAAAATGAGTGTTTGTTTTTTGAAGACTAAGAAGCGTATCCACACTTATATAGTCCCAGTAAGAAAGGTAACGGTCATATAACAGACCGTCCAGATAGGAACCCATATCCTGCCCCGAATTCCTGAATTTTTCTTCAAGCTTATTAATTCGTTCGGCGATTTCGGGTTTTATTTCCATATTTAATTCATTATAATACTAAACTGATGTTTAAGTCCTTTATACGCCTCCAGATCAGCATCTAAAGAACCCACGGCCAGATCAGCCTCTATCTTGATAGGAATCTTATTCTTATCGTCGCTCACCCAAAATGTAAGGCTCTCCTTTTCTTTAAATACCCGACCCGCCAAAACATAAGGCCTGAATTTTAAAGTAGCTACCTTTCCAAATTTGGTTTTGATCACTTCCCGTCCAAGGAAAACAAGCTTAAAATCAGTATTTTCATCATCGATGAACATCTTCAATGTCATCTCATCCCCTGGTTTCAGATCCTGGCCATTAATCTGGTTGCGAATATAATAAAATGCAGACAACATATCATGTACATTATTGGGAACCCAATAGCTCTGTCTTATATCGGTTTCCTTATTTAGTACGTGGGCTTTATTGGACTGATGATCAAAGTCTATTTCCAGATCCTTGGTATATCCCCCCTCGTAAATTTTCCTGATAAATTTATAGGGTTTTCCCGTCCTGCGATCTATATAGGTTTGGTAATCGTCATCTACTTTGAAAAAAAGGCTCAGCAAACCGGTAGATTTACCCCGGCCCTTAACATGATAAACGGATTTATCATTAAGCCAGGTCTCATCTACTTCCAGAGTCGCATAACTTGCATTAAAAAAACCGTAATGAATACGGAATTTAAACCATTCTCCTGCTTCAAATGCCTGCTGGGAGAACAGCTTAGTGGTAGATATTAAGACAAATATAAAGGTAATTGCAAAAAGTCTTTTCATCACATTAAATTTCCTAAGTTACTGTAATTTATGGGGCTTGATACGCTATTTACAATTACTATTCCAAAAGTATTAAAACAAAAAACCCCATCAAATTAATGACGGGGAATTTTGTTCTATTAACCAACTAAAACTTAAATTATGAAAAAAATTAAATCATTCCTGGTAACCACTCCAAAAATGCGGATGCAAAAGTCTGATATTTCTACCTTGTCCGCAACACTTAAATTAACTTTAACTAAAAATTTATGTGATTATCAGAATTTTATTTTTCCAGTTTAAATTTTAGTAGTTTTTTAATTCTAATTCAACGTACCTCGTAAATCCTGCTCCCTTTCTATTGCCTCAAATAAGGCTTTAAAGTTTCCTTTTCCGAAAGACTGAGCACCCTTACGCTGGATGATCTCGAAAAACATAGTTGGCCTGTCCAGAACAGGTTTGGTAAAGATCTGTAATAGATAACCTTCATCGTCCCGGTCTACTAAAACTCCAAGCTCTTTTAATGGCTCGAGATCTTCATCGATCTCTCCAACTCTATCCAGAAGATCGTCATAATAGGTTTCAGGCACGTACAGGAATTCCACACCACGATCCCGTAATGCAGTTACGGTTTCTATAATATTATCTGTGGCCAGCGCAATATGCTGAACCCCGGCACCATTGTAAAAATCTATATATTCCTCGATCTGGGATTTTTTCTTTCCTTCAGCGGGTTCGTTTATGGGGAATTTAATTCGCCCATTTCCGTTACTCATCACCTTACTCATAAGAGCAGTATAGTCAGTAGAAATATCTTTATCGTCAAATGATACCAACTGGGCGAACCCCATAACTTTTGCATAAAATTCCACCCATTTATTCATTTCATTCCAACCCACGTTTCCTACCATATGGTCTATGAATTTCAGGCCGGTATCCTTAGTTTCAGCTTTGGTGTTCCAGGCTCTATAACCGGGAAGAAAAGGACCTTCATATTCATTCCTTTCAACGAACAAATGCACTGTCTCTCCATAGGTGTGAATACCTGAGATCACGGCTTTACCGTTATCATCCTCCAATTCATAAGGCTCAACATAGGATTGGGCTCCCCTTTTGGTAGTCTCCTCGTAACTTTTGCGAGCATCATCTACCCAAAGAGCTACGAATTTTACACCGTCACCGTGCTTGTTGATATGCTCATTGATATCTCCATCTCTAACAAGAGGAGAGGTCAAAACCAGTCTTATTTTTCCCTGTTGCAGTACATAAGAAACGGTATCTTTTTTTCCGGTTTCAAGCCCCGCATAGGCCACGGGCTGAAAACCCCACGCATGCTGATAATAGTAGGCCGCCTGCTTGGCATTTCCTACATAGAGTTCAACAAAATCTGTACCCAGGATAGGAAGGAAATCTTCAGCATCTGGTACTACTTTTTTCAATTTTAATGATGTGTTATCTGTTGACATAATATTTTTAATTTTGAATGTGCTAAATGATAAATTTTTTTAGGGAAATTTTAAAGCTTTACCACATAGCCCTGTCCTGAGCTAAAAGATCTTCTTTCATATTTATTCCTTATCCTCTTCTTCCAGCCATGATTTATGATAGCTTTCATCGGCAATTTCCATCGCATCCTCGGTAAGCATAAGAGGTTTGAAAGTATCTACCATTACGGCAAGTTCTTCGGTCTCTACCTGACCAATACTTCTTTCCACAGCTCCCGGATGAGGCCCATGAGGTATTCCGGCAGGATGAAGGGAAATATGGCCTGCTTCAATATCATTTCGACTCATAAAATCACCGTCTACATAATACAACACCTCATCACTATCTATATTGCTATGGCTATATGGAGCGGGAATGGCATCCGGATGATAGTCGTACTTACGTGGGCAGAAACTGCAAACCACAAAGGCATCGGTCTCAAAGGTCTGATGCACCGGTGGTGGCTGGTGAATTCTACCGGTTATCGGTTCAAAATCGTGGATAGAGAAAGCATACGGATAGTTATAACCATCATAACCCACCACATCAAAAGGATGGGTAGCATACACCATATCAAATATCTTCCCCTGTTTTTTGATCTTTATTAGAAAATCTCCACGCTCGTCATTGGTCTCCAGTTCATATGGCTGCCTTAGATCTCGCTCACAGAATGGCGAATGTTCCAGCAACTGCCCAAACCAGTTCCTGTATCTTTTAGGAGTGTAAATAGGTCTTCTTGACTCTACAATGAACAACCTGTTGTCTTCTTCATCAAAATCCATCTTGTATATGGTTCCTCTCGGAATAAGAAGGTAATCACCATACTTGAAGTCAAGATTACCAAGATGCGTTCTTAGTTTCCCCGTTCCTTTATGTATAAAGATCAGTTCATCAGAATCTGCATTCTTATAGAAATAATCTTCAGTTGATTGTTGCGGAGAAGCCAGAATGATATCACAATCTGAATTTGTTAGAACAGGCTTTCTACTTTCCAGGTAATCGGGATGCGGAGTTATCTGAAATCCCTTAAAACGGTAAGATTTCAGATTATTCTCTACAGCAAGCTTTGGTCTTACATCATAACTCCCCTTAATCTCCTTAACCTGCGTGGGACGGTGCTCATGATATAGGTTTGATGACATCCCATCAAATCCTATAGTTCCAAAGAGCTGTTCATAATAAAGACCCCCATCAGGTTTTCTAAATACCGTATGGCGCTTATGTGGGATTTTACCAAGTTTATGATAAAAAGGCATAATTTACAGTTTTAAAATCGATCAAAAAGCTATAATTTTTGAAGGATTCCGATTATTTCTACTTTATTTTTCGATTTATACAAATATCATGAAATTTTAGCGAAATATTCTTAAATGAAGTCTAAAAACCGGAACTGAAACGTGAAAACAACTTACTCCCGGATCTCCAGGTATTTTTACAGCTAAAACCAGAAGCCAAGGCTGAAGAACCAGTAACTTTCTTCCACTTCAGGAGAATACGTATATTTCACTTCCATAGGACCTAAAAAAGTATCCAGACCATAACCCAGCGCATAGCCTGAATAATCCGGCCAGCTAAACCATCTTCCTGTAGTATATAACCGGTTTTCTACATTGGCAAAATTGGCGCTGGCAATGATGTGGTTATTTGAAAACGCCTCATAATCGAGCTCTAGCAAGCCTCTTATATAACTGTCTCCAGAAAGACTAATAAAATCATAGCCATAAAAGGGAATAAAATTATTGATAAGGTTGTTCCCATAGCCTCCGAGGAAAAAATCGAATACATTAATGTTATCATTACCTATTTTGAAACCGGTATCGGTAGAAAAACGCATCACGAATTTGCTCGATAAAGGCGTGGCATAACCTATCTCCCCCTTAGCGATGGAAAATTCGGCGAAATCCGGATCATCATTCGAAGCCAGCAGATAGACATGGAAATCACCATTGAAATACAATCCTTTCCTGGGAAAATATTTGTTGTCATAACTATCATAAGTAAGATACCCGAAAGTGCTAAAATAATGGGTGTCCTCAAAAACATTATTTCTGTTTTGAGGCTGCGGATTGTTAATAGTTGAAGACGCTATGTTCAGGTATTTGTGCTCGGCTCCCATTCCGAAAAGAAACACTTGTTTGAACAGGGTTTGAACGTAGAACTGATTGGTAAAATCCTTGTAATCCACTACTATCTCGCGCACCCCTCCAAGTTCATCAAGACCAGCATTTTCACGGGCCAGGTCGAAGCTCACATCCTTATCAAAATTATTATACCTGGATTTAAGTCCGATACTCCAGTAATAACCCTTATCAATATAATAATCAAAGTTATACCTGAACTTATCTCCAACGATCATGTCCAGGGAGACCACATCGTTTGTGAACATTAAACTTTTTTTCGTAAGGTTCACCAGCGCTGCACTTTGATAGAGCTCATCATAATGCAGCCCCAGCCTGAGAAATGTTTTATTCTCACTCTCCTCAATTTGCATGGCCAGGGTATAATCTCTCGGTTCCTCATTTGGAATAAGCTGATAATTTATCCTGTTGAAATTACCGGTAGCCGAAAGGTTGTTTATCCCTATTCCCAGATCATCCAGATCGTAGGGTTCATCATAATCCAGTTTCAGTTTTCCAAGAATATAAGACCGCGGATAATTACTGTTGCCTTCCAGCACGAGGCCACTGATATTGAATTTTTCGAGCTTTGGAACCACAAACTTTTCCCGTGGGGACTGATCTTCGGCAAGTTCCTTTAATTTATCCATCTTTTCCAGGGTTGCAACCCTGCCCGAATCGATTATTGCCGCACCTTCATCAAAAGACAAAATTGAAAAAGCAGAAATATCAGGTTTGATGTAAATATCGGTTAAAGGTTTCTTCACCTTCATATCGGCAATAGTTCTAAAATTGTTTATCTGGGTGAGAATATCAAAAACACTTCTCAGTTCTTCGCGGGCGATAAGACTATCCTGTACGTCCACGCCAATTATTATCTCCGCGCCTCTTTTCCGAAGTTCTTCAACCGGATAATTATTAGCCACACCACCATCTGTAAGTAATCTTTCATTGATCTTAACCGGACTGAACAAAGAAGGGATCGCTCCGCTTGCTGAAATAGCTTTAGCAAGTGAACCTTCATCCAGGATCACCTCCTCCCCAGTTTCAATATCGGCAGCGATACAGAAGAATGGGATTGGAAGATCGCTGAAATCTTCTATCTCACTTACATGCATTGTAAGCCGGGCCATGAGATTGTAAATATTCTGACCTTTGGATAAACCTGAAGGAAAGCTTATCTGAAAATCGTCAAAAGGAAGGGTGAGAGCATATTTCTCGGTATCTTCCTTTTCATAAAAGGTTTTGGCGCTTCTGGGAATATCATCCTGGATAAGGATATTAAAATTAGTAGCATGAAAGATCGAATCCAGCTCGGTAGCAGAGTAGCCGGCAGCATATAAACCACCAATGATAGCCCCCATACTAGTACCTCCAATGTAATCTACACGTACCCCGGCTTCTTCAAGCACTTTTAACGCCCCTATATGAGCAAGTCCCTTTGCGCCCCCTCCACTCAGCACAAGGCCTATTTTTGGATCCTCATTTTTCTGAGCATATCCAAAAAATGTGAAAATAAAGAATAGCAAAGGAAGAAATCTTCTCATTTAGCCTGTGTGATAATGATTATAAATAATTCCTGCTTTAGAAGACCCTATTACTTCGGCCAGTTCTTTCTGGGAAGCCTCCTTTACCCTTTTTAAAGACCGGAAATGCGTCAGCAATTCCACCACGGTCTTTTCTCCTATTCCGGCAATAGCTTCCAGTTCTGTATTAAGCGCTGTTTTACTTCTTTTATTGCGGTGAAATGTAATCCCGAATCTGTGCGCCTCATTCCTGAGCTGTTGAATTATCTTTAAAGTCTCTGATTTCTTATCCAGATATAAAGGTATTGGATCTTCCGGATAGAATATTTCTTCTAATCTCTTCGCTATCCCGATGATCGCAATCTTTCCTCTTAAACCAAGTGTTTCGAGAGCCTTCACCCCGCTAGAAAGCTGACCCTTACCCCCATCAACTATAATAAGCTGGGGCAGTTCTTCTCCTTCATTCAGCAACCTGCGGTATCTTCTGAAAACCACCTCTTCCATAGAAGCAAAATCGTTAGGCCCCTCAACGGTCTTGATATTAAATTTACGATAATCTTTTTTACTTGGTTTCCCATTCTTAAAAACAACACAGGCCGCCACAGGATTGCTACCCTGTATATTGGAATTATCAAAACATTCGATATGTCTTGGCTCCTCACTAAGCCTGAGATCTTCTTTCATTTGCGCCATTACCCGGTTCACATGTCTGTCCGGGTCCACGATCTTCATCTGTTTGAAGCGTTCCTGCCTGTAGTACTTCGCATTTCTTTGTGAAAGCTCCACAATTTTCTTTTTATCACCAAGTTTCGGAATGGTCACCTTTAGATCTTCCCCGGCATCCACCTTAAACGGAACATAGATCTCCCTGGAATTCGAGTTAAATCGCTGCCTGATCTCAATGATGGCAAGCTCTAGCAATTCCCTGTCGCTCTCGTCCAGTTTCTTTTTCATTTCAATGGTATGCGATCTAATAATCGCCCCATGGGACAACTGAAGGAAGTTTACATAACCATAGCCCTCATCGGTGACTATGGAGAAGACATCCACATTATTGATCTTCGGGTTTACAACAGTGGATTTAGACTGATAGTTTTCCAGTACATCTATCTTATTCTTAATTCGCTGGGCATCCTCAAACTCCATCTTTTCAGCATGCTCTTTCATTTGGTTCCTGAAACGCTGAAGCGAATCTTTAAAATTTCCTTTTACGATCTGCCTGATCGCTTCTATATTCTTGTTGTAATCTTCTTCTGCCTGCAAAGCTTCACAGGGCCCTTCGCAATTTCCAAGATGATATTCGAGACATACTTTATATTTCCCATCTCTTATCTTATCTTCAGCGAGATCATAATTACAAGTCCTTAATTTATAGAGTCCTTTTATGAGCTCCAGCAGGGTATTCACGGTTTTAAAACTCGTGAACGGGCCATAATACTCGCTTCCGTCCTTTACCAGTTTTCTTGTAGGGAAGACACGGGGAAATCTTTCGTTCTTTATGCAGATCCAGGGATAGGTTTTATCATCTTTCAACATCACATTAAAGCGAGGCTGATGTTTTTTTATGAGATTGTTTTCCAGTAAGAGCGCATCGGTTTCAGAAGCAACCACTATATGCCTTATCTCATGGATTTTCCTAACCATCACCCCTATGCGATGGCTGTCATGCTTTTTATTAAAGTAAGAAGTAACTCTTTTCTTTAGATTTTTTGCTTTTCCAACGTATAGTATCTTCCCATTCTTATCAAAATACTGATAAACCCCGGGATTGTTGGGCAGAGTTTTTAACTGAACTTCCAGAGCAGGTTTTTCCATTACTCAAATTTAAAACATAATTAATAGCCTGATAAATTTTTAAAGCAGGATTAAAAATTTATCGATATTAAAAAAAGCTTTTGATTATATGCATAATCTTTGCTTTACTTTGTGCTAGCTTAACTTTTGATGGCTTTTTATTATATTGCATTATGGAGAAAATCGTGATTGGAAGGTTCGACAAAGCAGATTTTCCTGCCTTAAACCTTAACGATATTGCCGTAAAGATCGATACCGGCGCCTATACTTCCTCTATTCATTGTGAAAATATAATTGAGAAGGATAATGAGATCCACTGCAGGTTTCTGGATGAGGAACATCCTCTGTACGATGGCCAGAAATTCATATTTGAAGACTACGATATTGTATTCGTAAGAAGCAGTAATGGCATCATCCAGAAAAGGTATCAGGTTCAGTCGAACATCCGCTTATTCGGAAAAACATTTAAAATATCCCTTTCGCTATCAGACCGGCAGGAAATGAGATACCCGGTGCTGATAGGTAGAAAATTTTTAACCAAAAAGTTCATTGTGGATACTGAATTGATCGATGTATCCTATAATCAAAAGATAAATGAAGATAAGAATTCTATCAAGAAATAGCAGGCTCTACTCTACCAAGAGACT
Source organism: Christiangramia crocea (assembly GCF_022410465.1). Classification (GTDB taxonomy): domain Bacteria; phylum Bacteroidota; class Bacteroidia; order Flavobacteriales; family Flavobacteriaceae; genus Christiangramia; species Christiangramia crocea. Next base: position 137,512 of record NZ_JAJSON010000016.1, read on the forward strand.
TGTGGAGGCTGCAAAGAAAAGAAATCATGAAGTTGAAGTGATAGATCCAATAAAGTGTGATCTTATTATTGAGAAAAAAAATCCCTGCATTTATTATAGAGGCCACTTTCTGGAAGATACCGATGCGGTTATCCCTAGAATTGGTGCTTCCATCACCTTTTACGGTACAGCGGTAGTGAGACAGTTCGAAATGATGGGTACCTTCACCACAACCGAGTCACAGGCACTGGTGCGAAGCCGTGATAAACTAAGAAGCCTCCAGATCCTGTCCCGGGCCAGGCTAGGGCTTCCAAAGACCGTTTTTACTAACTATTCCAAAGACGTAAAAGAAATAATTGAACATGTGGGGGGCGCTCCCGTAATCATTAAATTACTGGAAGGAACCCAGGGACTAGGGGTTGTACTTGCCGAAACTCAGAATGCTGCCGAGTCGGTTATTGAAGCATTTAACGGTCTACAGGCGAGGGTGATCGTACAGGAATTCATTAAGGAGGCCGGTGGTGCCGATATTCGTGCATTTGTAGTGGATGGCCAGGTTGTTGGAGCCATGAAAAGACAGGGAAAAGAAGGAGAATTCAGATCCAATCTGCATCGCGGCGGATCGGCGTCTGTGATCCAGCTTACCGATGATGAAGAAAACGCTGCCATCAAGGCAGCGAAAGCGATGGCGCTGGGAGTTGCCGGAGTGGATATGCTTCAAAGTAGCCGGGGACCACTTATTCTTGAGGTGAACAGCTCACCGGGGCTTGAAGGAATTGAGGAGGCTACGGGAAAGGACATCGCCAAGACAATAATCCGATATATAGAAAGAAACGTGTAATATATGCCTCGTATAGACAAGAACAATGTTCTTGAGATTTTAGGAGAAAAAGTACTTCCGGGAAAGGGAGCTACCATTAATTTCAATATGGCCAAGCTTTACACAACTACTTCAGTTGAAGTTCCCGTGATCATAGAACGCTCCAAAAAACCGGGGCCAGTGGTACTTCTTACCGCAGGAATACACGGAGATGAGATCAACGGGGTAGAGATTGTCAGACAGATCATTTCCAAAGGAATCAATAAACCGCAAATAGGAACCATCATCTGTATTCCTATAGTCAACATATTCGGATTTTTGAATATGGCACGGGAATTTCCTGACGGAAGAGACCTGAACCGGGTTTTTCCAGGAACAAAACACGGATCTTTGGCCAGTCGTTTTGCCTATCAGTTCGTAAAGAAAATATTGCCCATAGCCGATTTTTGTCTTGATTTCCATACAGGAGGAGCGGCCCGCTTTAATGCACCACAAATAAGAGTTAAAAAAGGAGATGAACAAAGCATAAAATATGCACGTATTTTCAATGCTCCTTTTACCATACATTCCAAAACCATTACCAAATCTTACCGCGAAACCTGTTCAAAACTTGGAATTCCCGTTCTCCTTTTTGAAGGCGGAAAATCACTGGACAGTAATAAGGATATTGCCAAATACGGAGTGGAAGGGGTTATGAGAATTCTTAGCCATCTTGAGATGCTCAATAGCAGGTTTGAATACCCCGATGTAAAAAAAGATACCGTACTCATCGGAAACAGTTCATGGCTTAGGGCAAAATACAGCGGACTCCTGCACATAAAAATTCCCTGCGGAAAACATGTGGAAAAAGGAGAGTATATCGCGACCATTACCGATCCTTATGGAAAATTCAGGCATAAGATAAAGTCTGGCAGTGAAGGATATGTGATCAATGTTAATGAATCGCCTATAGTTTATCAGGGAGACGCCATTTTCCATATTTCCATGCAGCCAAAAACAGAAGATCATGCAGAAGAGTGAGATAAGAAAAAAATATAAGCGGCTAAGAACTGAATTGAGCGAGGAAGATATCGAAAGAATGAGCCTTGAGATCGCCAACAAATCCCTGGAACTGCCTGTATGGGATTATCGGTTTTATCATATCTTCCTAAGTATCGCCGAACAAAAGGAAGTGGATACGGAATATCTACTTCACATTCTTCAGGGAAAGGATAAGGAAGTGGTGATTCCGAGAGCCGATAATAAAACAGGAAATCTCGTAAACTACTTACTTACTGATCAAACCGTAATTAAGAAAAGCCGGTGGAATATCCCCGAGCCTCTGGAAGGGATAGAGATTTCGACAGAGAAACTTGAAGTTGTTTTCATTCCTCTGCTTGCATTCGATAAAAAGGGGCATAGAGTGGGATATGGAAAGGGATTTTACGACCGGTTTCTGGCAGGCTGCAGGCCTGACCTGGTTAAAATAGGCCTTTCATTTTTTGAGCCTGTTGAAGAGATAAAAGAGATTTTAAGCAGTGACGTACCTTTAAATTACTGTGTCACACCTGAAAAGATTTATGAATTTCGTCATTAAATAATATTTGTAATGATGATACTATTACGTTATTTTTAACCTGACAAATCACTTTGATGCTCAGCGACCTACAGTTAAATAGCATACTGGAAGATTTTGATATCGCCTACTGGAAAATAAACCTGTTTTCAAAGGAGATAACCTGGTCTGAGCATTTCAACTTGCTAGTTGGAAATCCTGAGATTCATGAAGACCGCTTCGAGTTTTTCATAAATCATATACTTCATCCCGACTATCGTTACGATTTCCGTATCCATTTTGAACAACTCATTAAAGAAAATGAGGCCTTTAGTTTTGAAATAAAGTTAAAACTGGAAAACGGAAAATATCGCTGGTTTGAATGTAAAAACCTGAAAAATAAAGGACATAGTAGTTTACGCGAAACGGCCGTCCTGCTATTTGTAAATATCCATCAGAGCAAACGGGACCAGTACACGATCGAGGAGAATTTCTTCTACTACCGCGAAACGGCCGAAATGACATCTACCGGCGGCTGGTATATAGACACCGTTCACAAGAACATTTACTGGGACGATGTGTCAAGAAAGATCGTAGACTGTCCCAAAGATTTTCAGCCTGCCTATGAAGACCGAATGAATTTCTACGCAAAAGAACATCATAACCGCATGAAAAATGCCTTTGATAAATGCGAGAATTATGGGATTCCGTTTAAGCTGGAAATCAAGATGGTGTCTTTTCAAAATCGTGAATTCTGGGTAAGGTTAACAGGTAAGCCGGTTTACAATGAGGAACAGGAGGTAATTGGCATTCGCGGAGTACTTCAGAATATTGACGACAACAAGAACAACGAACTGAATCTTCAGAATTCACTGGACATTATTGCAACACAGAATTCAAGACTTTTCAATTTTGCCCATATCGTTTCCCATCATCTTAGATCTCACAGCAGTAATTTAAGCCTGATTGTAGAATTGCTGCGAGAGTCAAAAACAGATAGGGATAAACTCGATCTTTTAGCAAATGTGGAAGATGTCGCCGGCAATCTGGACAACGCCATTTCCAGACTCAACGATATTGTTAGCATTCAAACCTCGCTTAAGAAAGAACGGGTACGCATTAAATTTGAAGAGGCCATGGAAGTGGTTTTAGCATCCATCTCCTCACTCATTAATCGGGAAAATGCAAAAATCGTCGCTGAATTTCAAGATCTAAAAGAAATTCGCTATATCCCTGAATATCTTGAAAGTATTTTATTAAATTTAATCACGAATGCAATCCGGTACAGACAACCGGGACGTAAACCAGTTATTTTTATTCAGACCTATGTTGAAAATGACAAGGAGTATCTTGAAATTAGCGACAATGGAATGGGGATCGATCTGGAGGAATATGGTGACAAGATGTTTGGCATGTACAAATCTTTCCATCAAAACAATCCGGAAGCAAAAGGAATTGGTTTATTCATAACAAAGAACCAGGTTGAAGCCCTTGGCGGGACCATATCTGTGAGTAGTACTGTTAATATTGGGACTACTTTTAAAATACAATTCTAGATCTATTTAATATGGGGCAAAAAGTAGAGCTAGCGTGTATCATTGATGATGATAAGATATACGTGAACTTAGTAAAGAAAATCATCGAAATTAAAAAGCTTTCCGAAAATTTACTTATCTACAAGAACGGTAAGGAAGCACTCGATTATTTTAAGGAGATCATGGAGAACGCTACCGATGAAAACAAGCTCCCTGACATTATTTTTCTCGATCTCAACATGCCGGTTATGGACGGTTGGGAATTCCTGAACGAATTCATCAAGATCAAGAACAAGCTCAACAAAAAGATCACCTTATACGTGGTGAGCTCTTCCATAGACCCACGTGACCTTGAAAGAGCCAGGTCTTTCAATCTGGTGACAGATTATCTTATCAAGCCCATTGAACTGAAGAAATTCGAAAAGATATTCGAAAAGACGGCTGCTTAATTACTTGTTCCCTCTTCCTTCTCCTTAGGAAAAGCCCTCTTATTGAAAAGAAGTAAGATTGCCACCCCAACACTTATTGCAGAATCGGCTATATTGAATACCGGTTCGAAGAAAGTAAAATACTTCCCGCCCCAAAACGGGATCCACTCAGGTAAATAACCTTTCCACAGAGGGAAATAGAGCATGTCTACCACCTTTCCATGAAATAATGAACTGTATCCTCCTTCTGCCGGTAAAAAGCTCGCTATCTGCCCGTAACTATCGTTAAAGATGATTCCGTAGAACACAGAGTCGATAATATTTCCGAAGGCTCCGGCAAAGATCATCGCTACTGAAACTATCAGGATCTTTGAACCGCCCTTTCGTACGGAATCCCAAAGCCAGTATCCAATTCCAACGATAGCCCCGAGACGGAAAAGTGTAAGCGCCAGTTTTCCATATTCCCCGGGTATTTTAGTACCCCAGGCCATGCCTTCATTTTCCACGAAAAGTATCCTGAACCATTCTAAGACCCTTACTTCATCTCCTAAGGCAAAATTGGTTTTTATATAGATCTTTGAAATCTGATCGATAAGTAGGATCAGAATAATAATGATTCCGGCTTTTTTAAGGGACATGAAAAATAATTTGTTGAAAACGGGTCAAAAATACTAATATTATTTAGTTTTTAAGCACCCGAATATCACCATCTATGCTTGTAAGTCTCAAAGGCTTCCGGCCTGGTAGAAATTCAGGGATGTTCACCTCTCCATTTCTGCTCCTAGCCTCTATTAATCCCGAAGTTGTTTCTACGTAGATATCCCCGCTATAGGTATTGATCACGGCAGATCCTGAGTATGATAATAAATGGCAATATCCCTGCTTAAGGTCGGCGTAGACAGATTCATAATCGCCTTTAACAATCACAGAGGCCAGGTTAGATTTAATAATGACTTCCATCCCTTTAGGGACTTCCAGTTCGATTTCAAGAGAAAACACTTTATGAGCACTCAGTTTATCATAGCCCCCACTTAGGATTTCCGGGTAACGGCTACTAAGCCTGAACTCATCTCCTTTCAGGGAAGTGTCGAGAATTATATCGTCATAATATTCTCCTTCAGAATGTGTACGGAGCGTTATGGTAGAAACCTCTGTAGTAGTAAGGCGTATCCTGTAAACCTCATCAGCATCAATACGGATAGTTTTGATATTCCCGGCATCTATCTTTTCTTCCGTATCCCTTTGAGCCAGTGCCAGGCACGAAACCAACATCATTACCAAAATAATCCAACTACTTTTCAAAACATACCGCCCTAAACAAAAAACGTCCTGTACCAGGTGATGGTCGGACGTTTAATATATTGAAATTATGTAATCTTATCGTTGCATATTCTTAGCTTCGATGCTAAGTGTAGCATGTGGTACCAAAAGAAGTCTTTCTTTAGCTATAAGTTTTCCGGTCACCCTACAAACGCCATATGTCTTGTTCTCGATACGCATGAGGGCATTTTTAAGATCTCTGATGAATTTCTCCTGGCGAATTGCCAACTGGGAGTTAGCCTCCTTACTCATGGTTTCGCTTCCTTCTTCAAATGCCTTGAATGTTGGCGATGTATCATCGGTACCATTGTTACCATCATTCTTATAGGCATTCTTATAGATCTCCAGTTGTTCCTGGGCTTTCTCTATTTTCTTTTTGATCAAAGCCTTAAATTCTGCCAAATCGGCATCACTGTAACGTTCTTTTACTTCTGTAGACATAGCTTAATGTTTTTTAATAAACAATTTAGTGGCGATATCATCGAATTCTACCTCGGCACCTTCATCTACCACTTCTGCAAATTCGAGTTTTGCAGTTAATGTTTCGTTCTTAATATAGGTTATATTATCGTGGACGGCATCCTCGACAATACCATCCTTTTGTAGGGTCACATCTATTGTATCGGTCACTTCGTAGCCCGAATCCTTTCGGAGGTTCTGGATTCTGTTCACAAGCTCCCTGGCAACGCCTTCCTTCTTCAACTCAGGACTAATGCTAACATCCAGAGCTACAGTAAGATTACCACTACTGGCAACCAGCCAACCTTCGATATCCTGTGAGCTTATCTCAACCTCATCTCGTGACAAATTAACTAAATTTTTGTTAATTTCCACTTTAATCGCGCCATCCCTTTCGATTTTTGAAATTTCTTCCGGCCCGAATTCATTTATTTTACTGACAATCAGCTTTATATCCTTTCCAAATCTTGGACCAAGAACCCTGAAATTTGGTTTTATTTGTTTCTTTAACAAGCCAGAAGCGTCATCGATCAGTTCAATTTCTTTAACATTTACTTCAGATTTGATCAGATCCTCAACTGCCTGAATCTCTTTCTTTTGAGCCTCGTCAAGCACCGGAATCATTACCCTTTGCAACGGCTGTCGGACCTTTATCATCTCTTTCTTTCTGAGAGAAAGCACCAATGATGAGATGGTTTGAGCCTTTTCCATCTTTCGTTCCAAAGATTTATCAACAAATTCCGGTTTATAAACAGGGAAATCAGCGGTATGTACCGATTCTGATTTGTCCTTACCGGTAGCGGCATTAAGGTCTCTGAACAATCTGTCCATATAGAACGGTGCAACTGGTGCGCTAAGTTTAGCGACCGTTTCCAGGCATGTATATAAGGTTTGATAAGCAGATATCTTATCCTGCTCATAATCGCCTTTCCAGAAGCGTCTTCTGCTTAATCTCACGAACCAGTTACTCAGGTTCTCCTGAACAAATTCTGAGATCGCCCTGGTAGCTTTTGTAGGTTCATAATCTGCATAGAACTTATCCACTTTCTCAATAAGTGTATGCAATTCTGAAAGTATCCATCTGTCTATTTCCGGTCTTTCTTCAAGTGCCACATCTTCTTCGGAATAGGTAAATTCATCGATATTAGCATAGAGCGTAAAGAAAGAATAGGTGTTGTAGAGCGTTCCAAAGAATTTTCTCTGTACCTCCCCAATACCTTCTATATCGAACTTCAGGTTATCCCATGGATTCGCATTGGAGATCATATACCAGCGTGTAGCATCCGGGCCATAAACCGCGAGTGTTTCAAATGGATCTACCGCGTTACCCAAACGTTTGGACATCTTTTGACCATTCTTGTCCAATACGAGTCCGTTAGACACCACATTTTTATATGCAACATCATCAAAGATCATGGTAGCAATTGCATGTAAGGTATAGAACCATCCACGCGTCTGATCCACTCCTTCTGCAATGAAATCGGCCTTACGCCATTTATTCTCTACTTTTTCCTTGTTCTCAAATGGATAGTGCCACTGCGCATAAGGCATGGATCCCGAATCGAACCAGACATCGATAAGATCTGCCTCCCGTTTCATAGGTTTTCCAGAATCTGAAACCAGAGTGATACTATCTACCACATTCTTGTGGAGGTCTACTTTATCATAGTTCTCCTCACTCATATCTCCAGGGTCAAAACCTTCAAAGATATCTTTATCCATAAATCCGGCTTCAACGGCCTTTTTCATTTCCGCTTTTAGCTCGGCTACGGAGCCCATCACCTTAACTTCTGTTCCATCTTCTGTTCTCCAGATAGGTAACGGAATTCCCCAGTAACGGCTTCGGCTTAGGTTCCAGTCATTCGCGCTGGCTAGCCAGTTGCCAAAACGCCCTTCACCGGTGGATTTTGGTTTCCAGTTGATCCCATTATTGAGCTCATACATCCTGTCCTTGAACTCGGTCACTTTAATGAACCAGGAATCAAGGGGATAGTATAATATAGGTTTATCAGTCCGCCAGCAATTTGGATAGCTGTGAACATATTTTTCTACTTTGAAGGCCCTGTTATCTTCTTTCAGCTTAATGGCAAGCTCAACATCTACCGATTTTTCCGGGCCCTCACCATCTTCATAATATTCATTCTTAACATACTTGCCGGCATGCTCACCCATCTCCGGTCTGAACCTTCCCTGAAGATCAACAAGAGGAACAAGATTTCCATTCTCGTCTTTCACCAGCATTGGTGGAACTTCTGGTGTCGCCTGCTTCGCGACAAGGGCATCATCTGCACCAAAGGTCGGCGCGGTATGCACTATCCCGGTACCGTCTTCAGTGGTAACGAAATCTCCAGAAATGATTCTGAAGGCATTCTCTGGATTATCATTTGGCTGGGCATATGGCAATAATTGCTCATATTTCATCCCGACAAGGTCTGAACCTTTAAAACTTTTGCCTATCAAATAAGGGATCTTCTTATCCTCTTTGGAATATGAATTCAGGTCTTCTTCAGATTCTGCTTTTCTGAATTTTTTATCGAACTGTTTTTCAGCCAGCTCTTTGGCAACAATTATTGTTATGGGCTCAAAAGTATACTGGTTATATGTTTTAATCGTAACATAATCGATCTTAGGGCCTACTGTTAAAGCAGTGTTTGAAGGAAGAGTCCATGGTGTTGTGGTCCATGCGATAAAGAACAGGTTCTCTTCGAATTCCTTCAAAAATTCAGGAAGAGATTCCTTTTTAACCTTAAACATTGCGGTAACAGTAGTATCTGTTACATCCTGATAGGTTCCCGGCTGATTAAGCTCATGAGAACTCAATCCCGTTCCGGCTTTTGGAGAGTATGGCTGAATAGTGTAACCCTTATAAATAAGATCTTTTTTATAGATCTCAGAAAGCAGCCACCATACAGTCTCCATATATTTAGACTTGTAAGTGATATATGGGTCATCCATATCCACCCAGTAACCCATCTTCTGGGTAAGCTCATTCCATACATCGGTATAACGCATCACCGCATTCTTACAGGCTTCGTTATATTTTTCAATACTTATCTTCTTCCCGATATCTTCTTTAGTGATCCCAAGTTCCTTCTCTACACCCAATTCCACGGGAAGGCCGTGAGTATCCCATCCTGCCTTACGCTTTACCTGGAAACCTTTCTGTGTCTTATAGCGACAAAAAATATCCTTAATGGCACGGGCCATTACGTGATGAATCCCTGGCAGACCATTTGCTGAAGGCGGGCCTTCAAAGAATACAAAAGGCTCCTTTCCCTCACGCGTGGTTACACTTTTTTCAAAAACATCATTCTCTTCCCAATAGTTTAGGATTTCCTCTGCCAGCTTGGGCAGGTCAAGACCTTTATATTCAGGGAATTTTCTACTCATTTTCTCCATTTTTCAAATGATTTGCGAAAATAATCATTTTTAAGAAAAGAAACCTTCATTCCAGAGTAAAATACATATAGGATTAATTCTTAAGCCTCCGTATAAAATACTGAAACTTAGCTATTTTATTAAAATAAACTTAAAAAGTATATGATAAAGCGATGATCAGATTCCTGCCAGCAGCCGCTATCCCAGATGAATAGGTCCGGTAGCGCTGGTCGGTAATATTCTCTACTGATACCGTTGCGAGCCAGTTGGAACTAACTTCATACTGCCCGGTCAAATTCACGGTATACCATGAAGGAGAATAAGGATTGCCATTTTCATCAAGGGCGTAGAGATAAGGTTTATCCTGTTCGCCCGGAGCAAGATCCTCAAAATCGAACTGACCATTATATTCGGTAAAAAGATCCAGCTTCAGCCTTCTTTTATTCCATATAAGATGTGTGTTCCCGAACATTGGAGCAGCATGCCGTAACGGCACATAATCTCCACCTTCATTTTCTTTTCCTTCGGTATAGCTGAACTGGGATTTTAACCTCAAAGCAACCGAAAAGTCTACTTCCAGTCCTGCTTCAACTCCATACACATAGGCATTGGCTGCATTCTGAATGGCCTGTACACGGCTGGGCTCTCCCTGATAATCTATCTCGGTAACCCCGTTCAGATTAAAATCACGACGCACCATGGCATCATCCAGATACGTATAGTATCCGGTAAGGTCCAGCCTAATATTATCAGAGATATTAAGATCAGCACCAATCTCCGCATTATAAGCATATTCAGGTTTCAACCCTGGATTAGGAACCACCACAGAACCGGGTTCAGAATCAAAAATCTTTCCAATATCATCTATATTCGGAGCACGGAAGGCGGTGGAAAGTCCCAGCCTCCATCCTACAAAATCATTTTGTCTCCAGTTGAACCCAAGACTTCCTGTTAAAGCCCCGGTGCTTATATCAGCTTTATCAAACGGGAAAGCGTAAAAACGATCGTCAAAAGTAGCATCTACAAGAATGTGATTATACCTCACCCCCGACTGGAGCGACAAATCCTCACTGAGCTTCCACTGATAGCTGGAATATACCGCCATGGACTGCCATTTTGAACCATCAGGATATCTGCTGGCCGTCTCTCGTGCCTCGGCAGTTTCAATATTCCTGAAACTTCCATTCGAATCTATATTGTTGAGCACATACTCAAAACCATAAAAAAACCTGCTTTTTAAAAAGTCTTTTTCGAAGTCCAGATTTATCGAGTAAGCATCCACGTTTTCTTTGGTAGTAAAAAGTATGGGGTCACCAAAATTTCTGTCGTTCCTGCTTTCTGCAAAAAACTGATATGCCCCTGTAAACTGAACTTTATCATAGAACTCAGAATTGCTTCTATGGTTTATGTTCAGGCTTCCCAAAAACCAGGTTTGAGGACCATAATACCATTCAGCAGAACGCAACACTCCGTCCCTTTTTCTATACAGCCTGTCATATCTTGGAAAATTAGAAGTATTCGAATAGACCAGGCCAAGATTGAGATCCCAGTCTTTGGACGGCATGTATTTAACTTTCTGTAAAAGGTTGATCTGTTCATAGCCCGTCGGTTTCTGAACCAGAGGATCCTCATTTTCTACCATGATATCTTCCCCTTCACCCCTAACTGCATAATCCGGACGGAGATAGTCATCGGGGCCATGTTCACCCATTTTAAGATCTCCAAAGTCAGAATAGGTAACCCCGGTCCTGAAAGCCCAGTTTTCCCGGCCTACATTAAGATCGGCATGAACCGTATTTTCATTATTGGCCGTGGCAAACCTCGTATAGATGTTTCCAGAAAAAGAGGTTGCTTCATCGAAGCTGAATTTCGGCTTGAGGGTAAAGAAATTCATTACTCCCCCAATGGCATCACTCCCATAGACAACCGAGCCCGGCCCAAGGATTACCTCAGTACTTTCTACCATCATCGGATCTATGGAAATTATATTCTGAAGGTTTCCGCTACGGAAAATGGCAGAATTCATTCTAACCCCATCTACGGTAAGCAGCAAGCGGTTAGTCGCAAAACCACGGATCATAGGACTCCCGCCTCCCAGCTGACTCTTCTGCACATAGACCTGTCCGGTACTTTCCAGCAGATCGGCCGAGGTTTGCGGACTGGCCAACTGCACTTCAGCAGGCGAAATGCTAACGATCTTCTGTGGGATCTCATCTTTATTAAGTTTGAACCTCACCACCGAAATGGTGACCTGTTCCAGCTGATTTTCGGTCGGTTCCAGAAAGACAGTATTGTCATTATTAAGAATCTCCCTCTTTCTTCTATAAGTCTCTACATAAAACACAGACTTAAATATGATCACTTCTGTATCAGTGAATTCTGAAATATCGGCTTTTCCATTAATATTGGTAATGGCAGATTTTGATTTGTCTTTATTATAGATCGCAACATTCGTTAACGGTTCTCCAGTGGTATTGTCAACAACCGTAATTTCCTGTGCATTGCTTATCGAGAAAATCAATAAAAAGAGAGCGAGTAATTTAAATTGCATTTAACTAAAAATTTCGTTTAGTACACTTAAGGACCTGGGTTTATGAAAACCTTCAATATGCAATTCATAATATAATAACAGCATATTGAGAAACTCATTTCTAGAGGTCTGATTCATTTTTATGTGCTGCATGGCATCAAAATCAATGCCTAAGAGGTTTTTGAGCAAATCTACATTCCTTCCTTCTACACAGTAATCGTTGGTGGGTATGTCCTGAAATACCCCATCCAGAAGGTTAAATACCGGAAGATCATTCTTTTCTATTTCAGGCTGAAATCCCAGGTACCGGGTTAGGTTTAGTAAAAAAAGCAAATGAAAATTTGCAATTTTATCGGTAGCATCCAGAAATTCAAAACTATATTCGAGGTAATTGAAAAGGGATGGATTGCCTTCCTCTTCTTTGATAGTATTCTTAAGCATTTCTGCCAGGAATATGGCCATCGTCATTTTAATGGGATGAGTATAGATACTTTGGTAGCTGTTGGCCACCTTGGCCTCTTTAAGATATTCCATCCTGCCCCCTCCTCGGTGATTGGCTATGATCTCCAGTCTGGTAAGACTTTGGAACATTGACGCTTTGAATTTTCCCTTTTTGGATTTAAGTACTCCTTTGAGCATATAGGTCTTAAGGCCGTCACTAAGGGTATAAGCTTTCACTATAAGATCGGCCTCCCCATATTTTAGCGCACTTATCACAATAGCATTGGTACGAACGAGCATTCGGGAAAATTTGGAGTGAATTTATAAAAAAAGCCGCGTTTTACGGCGGCTTCATTTATTTTTAAGAAACTGGCTTATACCACCCCCTGGGCAAGCATTGCATCGGCCACTTTCACGAAACCGGCAATATTTGCTCCCTTAACATAATCTACATAACCATCTTCTCTGGTTCCGTATTCAACACACTTTTCATGAATATCATTCATAATCTCATGAAGTTTTTTATCCACATCCTCTGCAGTCCAGCTATATCTCATGGAGTTTTGTGACATCTCAAGTCCCGAAGTTGCTACCCCACCGGCATTTGAAGCTTTTCCGGGAGAGAAAAGTATTTTTTCCTTATGGAACACCTCGATGGCTTCTGGTGTACATGGCATGTTCGCTCCTTCACCAACACATATACATCCATTTTTGACAAGGGTTTTTGCATCATCTTCATGCAATTCATTCTGTGTTGCACATGGCAGAGCGATATCACATTTAATTCCCCATGGGGTCTCACCTTCATGATATTTAGCTGAAGGATACTTTTCAACATATTCGCTAATCCTTCCTCTCCTTACATTCTTCAGATCCATAATGAACTGGAGTTTCTCATTATCAATTCCATCTTCATCAAAGATGAATCCTCCGGAATCTGACATGGTAACGACTCTGGCACCCAGCTGGATAGCTTTTTCCGCAGCATACTGAGCAACGTTTCCGGCTCCCGAAATTAAAATGGTCTTGCCTTCTATATTTTCGCCTCTTCTCTTAAGCATATTCTGGGTGAAATAAACATTCCCATAACCCGTAGCCTCAGGCCTGATCAAGGATCCACCATAAGAAAGCCCCTTTCCGGTTAAAATGCCGGTAAATTCATTTTGAATCCTCTTATACTGACCAAATAAATAACCTATCTCGCGACTACCAACTCCAATATCCCCGGCAGGAACATCACAATCTGCACCTATATGACGGTTTAGCTCGGTCATAAAGCTCTGACAGAACTTCATCACTTCGTTATCAGACTTTCCTTTCGGATCAAAATCTGAACCTCCTTTACCACCACCCATTGGGAGGGTAGTAAGACTGTTTTTAAAAACCTGTTCGAAAGCCAGGAATTTAAGGATACTCAGGTTTACGGAAGGGTGAAAACGCAATCCGCCTTTATAAGGTCCGATAGCCGAGTTCATCTGAATTCTAAAGCCACGGTTAACCTGCACATTTCCTTTATCATCCAGCCATGGCACTCTAAACATCATAACTCTCTCTGGCTCTACCATTCGCTCCAGAAGCATTTTGTTCTGGTATTTTTTATTTTCTTCTATAAAAGGGATTACTGTTTCGGCAACTTCATGAACCGCTTGCATAAATTCGGGTTCGTTTTGGTTTCTGGCTGATACTTTATCCAGAAATTCTTTGATGTTTTTTTCCATAATGACTGGCGCTGTTATTAAATTATAAAAATCACGTCCATTTTATGTAGCAAATATAAATATTCTTTAATGATTAGTGGTTTCATTTTTCTATTTGATATAAAATTAACTTTTATATTTAGAGGGTACGGTTATACTAGGATCATTTAATTTTTCGTTAAGGTATTTTGTTATATTTGCTTTCACTCCAAGCCTGTTCTCATGATTAACACCAGAGCAATCTTAGTAATTCTTTTGGTTCTCACGCTTTGGTCGGGGAAGGCTTTTGCACAGCTTAGAGTTTCACATGAAATTGGGGTAATTACCGGACCGGCGGGATTCTTCACAGATTATGGTGAACGCTGGAATATTCGTAACAACCTAGAAAATGAAGGTTTTGGAATTGGCCTGGTACATTATATGAACTTCGCATTCAAACCTGAATGCAGTTGCCGACCTACTAAATTATTCTTTACCAAGCATTTCAGAATAAGAAGCGAAATAGATTATATGCGATCAAAGCTGGACCATTACGGTCCGGTTGCTTCGGGAAATGATGAAAGCGGCAAACAACTGAGGGCCATGCATGGACGCACCCAGCTTTTCCAGGGTGGACTGGCTCTGGAATATCACCTTTTCGGGATAAAGGAAGCACGGGATTTTGCCGTTCTGTTCGCCCCCTATATCAGCCTGGGTGCGCATTACGTATATTATGATCCGCATGCTTATTCAGATCTTGGACCTTTAGATAGCCCAAAGGTTTTATTCCGAACTTTTGAAGACGGATTATTTCTGGAAGGAGGCCACACCTTTGCCATCGTAGGCAGCGGGGGGATTAGATACCGGCTTGGAAGATATAATGATCTGATGGTGGAAGCCCGGGCACATTATTACGATACCGATCGCCTTGACGGCCTTGAGGTGCAGGGTGCGCAAAACAAATTCAATGATTTTGTGCTGTGGATAACTGTAGGCTATGTTTATTACCTCAATTTCTAAAACTTCAGATTGGTAGATCTTATCACTTTCCCTCCTTTTCTTAAAATATCGATCTTCGCTTTTTCATAATCTTCAGCCTTTAAAGCTCTTGTACCGTCTTCGATAAGCGTACAGTCAAAACCCTCATCTAAAGCATCTTTAATTGAAAAGTAAACACAATAATCAGCAGCAAGGCCCACAAAATAAAGTTCTGTTGCTCCCTTTTCCTTTAAATAACCCGTAAGACCCGTAGATTTCAAATGGGCATTATCATAAAACCCACTATAACTATCAATTTTGGGATTTGTACCTTTTCTAAAGATAGCCTCTATCCCTGAGGTTTCCAGCTTTGGATGAAAATCGGCACCTCTGGTATTCTGCACACAATGTTCTGGCCATAGAACCTGATCAAGACCATCTAATTTTATCACCTCAAACTCCTTTCCATTCTCATGGCTGGAAGCAAAACTTGCATGTCCTGCCGGATGCCAGTCCTGAGTCGCTATTACCAGCTCAAATTTAGGTTGCAGTTCATTGACCAAAGGAAGTATTTCATCTCCTTCTGGCACCGCCAAAGCACCCCCAGGCATAAAATCATTCTGTGCATCTATAATTAACAAGGTTCTCATTTTAAAGAATTTTTATGTGATTGGATCAGTTTTTCCCTTTCTTCTCTCAACTGTGTGCTGATCCCTATCTTATAAATATGAGGATTATTAAAGCGCTTGTATTCTATAGGCAGTTCAGAAAGTCGGCTAAGGCTATATTCCGAGATCTCGGCCAGAGATCTTTTTTCAATTAAAACCTTCCCGTTTTCCATCACTTTCTTTAACAGTGGTTCCTGCTCATAATCATCAATTTTCATCGATTTATAAGGTTCGAATGGATGGAACATCTCCCCTATATGATTTTGATCCCGAAGCCCCACAGCATCCGCTCCAATACACCTATTATTTTTATCCTTAATTCTGAACACCTGCTTTTTATGCGGAAGCGTTACCTTAACTATACTTTCCGAAATTTTAATTCTGGGCTTTCCGTTGGACCAGGAAAGTTTATAAACTCCATCCAAGGCACCGTCGGGATCGCCTGTCACCAGGTTGGTCCCAACTCCAAAAACATCAATGGGAGCCTGCTGTTCCAGCAAACTTTTGATCACATTTTCATCAAGCTGATTGGAGGCAGCTATTTTAACATACTCCAACCCGGCATCATCCAGCATCTTCCGGCTATTTTTAGCAAAATAAGACAGGTCACCACTATCCAGCCTTATGGCAAGCAATTTATCGCCACGGGCTTCCATCTCTTTGGCCACTTTAATGGCATTAGGGACACCACTTTTAAGGGTGTCATAAGTATCCACTAACAACACACAGTTCTTGGGCCTGCCTTCCGCAAAATCCCTGAAAGCTTCCAGCTCATCATCATAACTCTGAATAAAAGAGTGGGCCATAGTACCTGAAACAGGAATCCCAAATTCCTTCCCGGCGATCACATTACTGGTCCCGTTAAAACCTCCAACCATGGCAGCACGGCTCGCATAATAACCTCCTGTAGCCTGTGCCCGTCTTAACCCGAAATCCAGGAGTTTCGCGTCTCCGGCCACCAGCCTGATACGACTGGCTTTCGTAGCTATCAGCGTTTGGAAATTGAGTAGGTTCAATAAAATTGTTTCTATGATCTGGGCTTCGATGATGTTGGCCTCAACTTGAAGTACAGGGCGCGTTGGAAAAACAACATCCCCTTCCCGGCTAGAATAAATAGTGCCATTGAACTTAAAGTTCTTCAGGTATTCAAGAAAGGCTTCTTTAAAACCCTGTTCTTTCAGATATTCAAGATCTTCTTCACTAAACCGCAGATTAGAGATGATCCCGAGCAGATCTTCCATTCCGGCGAAAACCGCATAACCCCCTTCAAAAGGTAGTTTTCTAAAGAAATAATCAAAGACAGCATCATGATCCTGATGGCCTTTTTCAAAGTATACCTGTGCCATCGAAAGCTGGTACAGATCTGTATAGATAGCAGAGAATTTTTCCATTAAGTGAAAGATTGGTTAGCCTACAGCAATTTCCTTCAGCTTTGATTCATACAGCTGAAGATCCTGATCACCGAACATCACAAATTTAATCTTTTTTAAATGGCGGATTTTTGGTAGTTCCGGTAAAAGTGTATTAAAAACGACTTCCACTGCCTGCTCCTTGGGATATCCAAAAATCCCTGTTGAAATCCCGGGAAATCCAATTGACTCCAGTTTATTTTCTTCAGCCAGTTTCAGACTATTGCGGTAACAGGAAGCCAGTAACTGATCTTCAGGTTTATCACGGCCATATACCGGGCCCAGACAGTGAATCACATGTTTATTTGGCAACCCATAAGCTTTAGTGATCACTGCTTCTCCAGGGGCGATGGGTGCCAGGGGCTTGCATTCCTCATAAAGTTGGGGACCTGCGGTACCGTGAATTGCTCCAGCTACCCCACCGCCGGGTGCAAGTTCAGCATTAGCCGCATTCACAACGGCGTCCAGTTCCGGCTGCCTCGAGATATCTCCTTTTTCCACCTCTATCCCTATATTCTGAATTACGGTTTTCATAACCTAATGATTAAAATTTAGATTACTTAAAATATAACCAAATTTTACCAAAAGCAGGTAAAAAACCCTTTTTAAAAGGAAGGCTTTCTTATTAGCTATTTTAATATTATTTTTATATTAATCTGTTTTCCAGGATGTTGCCTCCATCCAGATGAATGCAGTACTGGATTAATCTTTAAATACTGAAGTTATGAAGATGAATAAAAAACTATGGAGGCTGAATTTGATGCTTCTTCTATGCCTGCTGATCATTCCGGCTTTCGACCACCCCGTTTTTGGACAGGAGAATGATAATCCCGGGAACACCTCTGATAACATACACAATAAAAAGGCACCTGAATTTTCCCTGGAAAGTCTTGATGGGAAAACAATCAGCCTTAAGGATTATGAAGGTAAAATACTGGTGCTCCATATCGCTACCACCTGGTGTCCCTTCTGCAATGCCGAGGCTCCTCACCTGGAACAGCTATATCAGGATTATAAAGGCAGGAACGTGGAGGTCCTGATAATTGATGTAAAGGAACCTAAAGAACTGGTTAAAAATCAACTGAAAGAAAAACATAACCTTAGTTTTCCCATTTTACTGGACCCGGAAGGTGAAGTTGCGGCAAGCTTTGCTCCTCAAGATGTGTTACCCGATCTTTCACGCGACGAGGTGATGCTGGCTTCAAATCTCATTATAGATAGAGAAGGCAAGATCCAGTTTATGTCGCTTCTAGACTCCAAAAACTTTGATGCCGAACTGGTTGAACTCAAAAAGCGCCTCGATGAAATACTTTAATCTTTTATTTTTTGCCATAATATTTTCCTTTACACCATTACAGGACGAATTTGTAATATTCCAGGCAGAGGAAACAGAGGTGAAAAAATCCCAGGAGGAATATAGGATCAGTCTTCCGTTTAAGATTATAGATGGGTATTATATTCAGGCAGAAACCGATGTGCCTGAAAATATCATCTCCACACAGGTAAGCTTTAAGGAAAATGATTTCTACCAAATAACCCATCATGCCTTTTCTTCTGAAGGAGAACAAACCATATATTTAGACACTACTGCACATAATGTTTTAAGCGGTAGATTTGAGATAGTTGTTTTTTTAAAACTTAAGGACAAGGCCCTGAACCGGACAAAAAAATTAAGAGGAGAAGTTCTATACCAGGCCTGTAATACCCGGCAGTGTTTCTACCCCAGAAACTTAAGTTTTGAAATTGAATTTATATAATAGAAAAGACCGCTGGATTAGCGGCCTTTTTAATTTTTAGATAGATAGAATTAACCTTTCTTATAACTGGCGTTATACTCTTCCATCAATTTCATAATGCTGTTTACCAGATCTTTTGTCTCCATCAGCACACTAAAATAGAGTGTTGTGTTCTTGGGGCTGGATTCTTCATTACGTGTTCTTGAAACCTGCTTCTCGATCTTATCAGAAAGCAAAGACAGCGTTTGCTCCTTATGCGCCATAATAGTTTTAATCTTATCAAACTTATGAGCGTTGAACACTTCCTCTATTTCCTTAAGCAATTTTTCCAGGTTATCGTCAATCTCTTTTAAATCATTGATCTGATTGTACCGGAGAGGCTTATGATTATTGTTCACATGCTTATAGCTCTTTTTGGAAATGAATTCCAGAGACTGGGCAATATCTGTAAGGTATCCGAGTATGGTTATATAGAAACTACTTCCGCGTACACTCTTTTCATCAAGTCTTTTAATAAAAAAGAAGATATGATCCCTCAATTCCTCAATTTCAGCATCCAGCTTATCCACTCCTTTTTTACTCTTTTTAAGCTTTTTCTTATCCTGTAATGCCAGTCCTTCAAGAACATCAGTATATATCTTATTTGTTCTGGTGATCACGTTGGCAACATTATTGGCACTTTCACCAATAATCCCCTGTACAGTCTTACTTTCAGACTTCTGCAATCCGGATTTATCAGACTTGGCAACCTGTTTCTTTTTATGAGAAAGATAATTTCTTACCAGAAGTCCTATAGCGACCAGTAATAAAATAGCTATTGCCGGCCCCCTTCCAAGGAAAATGATATAGGTAAGGATCCCTGCCGCTGCAAATGCACTAAAAGCTGTGAAGAACCATCCTCCAATTACATTCAGCACTCCGGCAACACGATACACCGCACTCTCGCGTCCCCAGGCTCTATCAGCCAGAGAGGTCCCCATAGCCACCATAAAGGTAACATAGGTCGTGGAAAGCGGAAGTTTATAGGAAGTTGCAATAGAAATTAATACTCCGGCAACCGTTAGGTTAATAGAGGCCCTGATCATATCGAAAGCCGGTCTGTCTTCATAATTTATATAGGAATCGTCTTTGTCAGGTTTAGAAAAACTCGCCCTCATTTTTCTTTTAGCCCCTATCGGAATAATGGATTTAATTCCTTCAAAAAGCGCTGTGCTTCCTTTAACTACACTTCTTGACAAAAGGTTAGGGTCGAATTTTTCAGAGCCATAACCCTGTCTGGAAAGTCCTATTTCAGTTTCGGCTACGCTTCTGGCTTTTTTAGAGAGCCACAAGGTTAACACCATTATTCCCCCTGCAATAAAGAGTAAATATGGTTGTGCAGGCACTTTATTCTGAAGCACTTCCATAGAAAATGTTGTAGCAGCTTCACCGGAAGCTGACCAGGCCAGGAAAGAGTGATAAGCTGCCATTGGCACCCCGATGAAGTTTACCAGGTCGTTACCTGAGAATGCCAGTGCCAACCCAAAGGTTCCTATAGCAATGACTATAGGTAAGATGCTTTTCTTAAATATTTTTGTGTAGGCAAAAGAAAATATAGTCCAGAAAATATAGCTGACGATGATAATCATTAATGCCTGACTCTCAAGCACGTCCTTAAAATCAGCATAATAAGGAGTTCCTTTAAGGCCTTTAAAGAAGATAAAATACCCGATCGCTGTTAAACAAAAACCGCCAAAGAATGCCCCAAAATTCTTGATTTTCTTCTCATACTCAAAAGTAAAAATTAGCCTGGACAAGGCTTGAATAATAGCACCAACAGTAAAGGCAATTATTACAGAAAGAAAAATCCCGGATATGATTTGTGTGGCTTTTTCTGTATTTATATAATTTAATACATCTGAAAAAGTACCGGCATCATCAGCACTTACCTTTATAAGAGCCATTACCACGGCCGCACCCAGTAATTCAAAAACAATGGATACTGTGGTTGATGTAGGCATCCCCAGCGTATTAAAGAAATCCAGGAGTAAAATATCGGTGATCATGACGGCCATGAAAATTATCATGATCTCATTGAAATAAAACTCCCCGGGAACAAATATCCCTTTCCTGGCAACCTCCATCATTCCACTTGAAAAAACCGCCCCGATAAATATTCCAAGGCTGGCAACAATCATAATCGTTTTAAATGAAATTGCCTTCGACCCAATAGCCGAATTTAAAAAGTTTACGGCATCGTTGCTAACTCCAACCACGAGATCGGCAATAGCAAGCACTACCAAAGCCACTAGCATTAACAGGTAAATATTTTCCATTCCTTTTTATTTTAAGGGAGATAGTTATTAATCGTAATCTAAATTGTGTCCCAATATGCTCTTTACTAAATATAAAGAACTAAACTTTTTAAGCAATCTTTAATTTCAGGCCAAAAATATGATAAATTAGAGAATAATAAACCTTTTCAAGAATAGTCTGTTAAAAAAGAAAGGGCCCTTAATAAAAATGAGCGGTTTTTATGCTCCTCAGACAATCTACTCCAAAAATGATATGAAAATAGCAGTATTTAGTACAAAACCTTACGATCAGGAATACTTTGAACGTTACAATGAGAAGTCCAATTTTGCATTCACTTATTTTGAAACACCTCTGAATCATCATACAGCAAATCTTACTTCAGGATATCAGGCAGTGTGTATTTTTGTGAATGACAAGGTTGATAGTAACGCGATAAGGATATTATTTAAAAATGGAGTCAGGTTAATCGCGTTGCGTTGCGCCGGATACAACAATGTTGATATGGAAGCTGCAAAGGAATACGGAATAAAGGTGGTAAGGGTTCCTGCCTATTCACCAGAAGCGGTTGCAGAACATGCAATAGCTCTGATTTTAACATTGAACAGGAAAACACATAAAGCTTATAATAGAATCCGGGAGAGCAACTTTTCTTTAAATAAGCTTATAGGTTTTAATCTTCATGGAAAAACCGTTGGGGTTATAGGAACAGGAAAAATCGGGACAGCTTTTTGTAAGATCAGCAGGGGCTTTGGTTGTAAGATTATTGCCTTCGATAAATACGAATCTGATGAAGTGATCAACCTGGGTGGAGAATATAAATCCTTGGTTGATGTTTTTAAAGAGTCGGACATAATTTCCCTGCACTGCCCACTTAATCCGGAAACCAAGCATATGATAAACGAGCAGTCCTTATCTATGATGAAAAACGGAATTATGATCATTAACACCAGCAGGGGAGCATTAATAGACACAGCAGATATTATAAAGGGCCTGGCTAACAAGAAAATTGGATATTTAGGGATTGATGTTTACGAACAGGAAGAAAATCTATTCTTTAAAGACTTATCCGAAAGTATCATTGAAGATGATATGATCTTAAGATTAATCAGCTTTCCAAATGTCTTAATCACTTCCCATCAGGCCTATTTCACAAAAGAAGCTATGGAAGAAATAACCCATACCACCTTAGAAAATATCCGGGATTTTGAAAAAGGTGAAATATTGAAGAACGAAATAGCATAACTAAAGCCAGGAATTGATATATCAATATTAAACCTGGCCTGGCTGTTTGGCCTAAAAAACCAAAAATTGGAGTCTTTTATTCCTCTTCCTTTACTTCTGAACAGCATCTTACTATCCATACACAGTTCTAAAAAAAACCAGCCTTTTTCAAGGCTGGTTTAACTTAGTTTTGCTCCTCAGGCAGAGCTCGAACCAATAAGGAATATCTTAATATATTTCAGTACTATTACTAGGTTCCTAAAAGAATGCTTTAATTAATCATTATCATCTTCTTCGTCCTCTTCATCATCCCCATTTCCATCTTCTTCACTAAGTAAATTACCGTTCTGGTCAAATTCCAGTTCTATTCCATTATTAAGGGTTACCTCATATCCTTCTTCTTCACTTTCGGCCTCAATTATTGTATTATCAGGATAATTTTCAGCTATATAATCCAGTATTATCTGAGGTAAATCACTTGGATCAATATCTTCTTCATCCTCTCCCTGGTCGTCACCGTTTTCATCCTGTGCCTGACCCAGAAAATTCCCATTGGCATCAAAAATAAGTTCCACATCATTCTCCAATTCTACTTCATAATTCCCATTATTCTCCAGCTCAGCTTCTTCTATATTTACACCAGGATAGTTATTACTTATAAAATCGAGAATAACTTGGGGTAAATCAGATGGATCTATCTCTTCATCATCAAATTCATTTTCCTCATCATCAATACCCAGAAAATCACCTTCAGAATTAAATATCAATTCAGTACCATCGCTAAGCTCGATCTCATAATTCTGATTATCCTCAATTTCTGCCTCAACTATTCTTAGATCGGGATAATTTTCAGTTATATAATCCAGAATATTTTGAGGCAATGTTGAAGTTTGTACATGTGCATCAGCTGAAAAAGCTACAGCATTAAGATCTGGCCCAGCCGAATTATCGTCATCATTATCGGAGCATGACTGAAGCAGCAGTGCGAAAAAAACAACTGCCGCAAGAATTCTATTTGCTTTCATAATTAGTAGTTTAGATTAATTTAAAAACCGGGTAATTTTCACCGGTTTTAAGATAACGGATGGGGCTTAATTAGATTGTATGGCCTTTAGAAAAATTACGGAAAGGTGTCTGGCTGTTGTGGGTTTTCAATAGGCTGCTCAGGTTGGGCTTCCTTCGACTAAGCTCAGGATATCCCGATCATCAGGACTACACCTGAAATAATTAAACAAAAAAACCAGCCTTTTTCAAGACTGGTTTATTGCTTTTTGCACCTCAGTTTAACTCCATTAATAGTCACCTAATTTAGAACACAGAGAATATACCTAATTAAAATACATTAAATAAACTACCAATTATTCATAATTAATTAATGTTTTTGAATAATATAGATATAATATTTAATTATTATTTATTTTTACACCAAACAGTTACAACTTAAAGCCTTTTTTACCAATACAAATTTCTCCAAATTAAATATTGCACCCAATTTCTTAACTAACCAAAACATGAAAGCTCTTAAATATTATTTAAAAATAATATTCATTTTCGTTCCTTTTTTAATTTCCTGTAGTAGAGAACCATCTATAAAGAAGGAGTATATGATAATTCCTTACCCAATGACTGGTTCAATCATGATCCATGATAAAAACTATGATTTTGAAAATGGAACAAAATGTAGAAATGGTGATGGATATAGTTTCATACTAAATGATTCTGAATCAGAGTTGGATATAACCATAGAAACACCTTACATACCAGATAATATATTTTTCAACCAATATCAGGGAGAACAAAAATGGATTAGAATTGGTCCCAAAAAATATCAGTTAATCGGTCAACGAGATCTTTTACTACTTCCCCCAGAGAAATACTGGATTGTAACTATAGATGTTTCGAATTAAAAAATGAAATCGAATCTTCTTCCTTCCTAGAATTATCACTTCCACAAAAATTAGCTTATAATGAAAAAATTAATAGTTATTCTATTCTGTCTTGGCTTGCTTCAAAGTTGCAGCAAAAGTTCTGAAAATGAGACTATGAAACCAACCAATGAAAATCCCAAATCAATTGAAATAAGTAAGATTTCAGGCTATATTCAGAAAGGCCCCTACGTCAACGGCACGGGAATAGTAATGCACGAACTGGATGATACTATGACCCAAACCGGGAAAAGCTTCACAACTCAGATTAATAGTAATGACGGTAAATTTGAGATTAGTGATATTAATCTTAGCTCTGAGTACGTTGAATTATCAGCTAACGGATTCTATTTCGACGAGGTAAAAGGTGAAATATCTTCTTCCCAACTTAATCTTTATGCATTATCAAATGTTCAATCTGTTTCAGACGTAAATGTTAACCTTCTAACCCACTTGGAAAAGCAAAGAGTTGAACATCTTATTGAGGAAGGCCACTCCTTTGAGGAGGCCAAAAAAATGGCTCAAAAAGAGATACTGGCAATATTCAATATTCACGAAGACGATCTCGCCCCTTCAGAGTTACTTGATATTTCCAAAGATGCCATCCTTCTTACTATTTCCTCCATCCTTCAGGGCAATAGAAGTGTTGGTGAGTTAACTGAGCTCCTGGCCAGCATTTCTTCAGATATTGCAGAAGATGGGGTTTTGGATGATACCAGTATTCTGGAGCAATTGCGTCAATCTGCCCTAAACCTTGATCCCAGCCAAATACGTAATAATCTCGTAGAGCGTTATGAATCATTAGGGATTGAAGTAACAATTCCCGTGTTTGAGCAATATGTTGAAGGCTATTTAAATTTCACAGCAACAAATCCAGAAATAACGAATGTAGAGGTTAACGTAATTACAGCAGATAGTATTGCAATAATTAGCAGGGTTATGGCCAACAACTCCGAAACCGAGGTGATTTTTGAATATGGGGTAACTGAGAGTTTGAATGAAAAGGTTGTTTTTAGCGAGAGCCCAATAAATGGTAGTAATGTCACATCATTAAGCTTAGATATATCGGGGTTGAAGCCCGCCACAACTTACCACTATCAGGTGTCGGCAAGCAACGAATTCGGCAATGTTAGTTCACCTGTAGACAGTTTTACCACCTTAGGTGGTTTGCCTGAAGAAATAGGCAACTTAACTCTAGTTGCAGGAACCCACAAAATTGAAGTTCAGGGAGCGGTAAATCCCAACTATTTGGAAACCGAAGTTCACATCCAATTTATAGAATACCAGCAGAATTTTGAACAAGCAGACTCTGTAAAGGTTGACCAAAGTCCTATAAGTCCTTATTCGGACGGAAATATTACCGCATTGATTGAAGATCTTAAACCAGGTACTCGTTATTGGGTAAGATTAAAATTGGAAAACGAGATTGGAGTAACTTATGGGGATCCAATGGACATCTATACCCTGGGAAGTGCACCAAATATTTTAATATTCGATATTGCTGGTGGCCAGCCTAAAGCAAAAAGTGTTGAGACGTATATTGAAATTGGTGAAAATACTTTGTCCACCCAGCTTATTTTGGAATATAGCACTTCGAATACGTTCGATAATTCAGTAAAGTATTTGGATACTTTATTAGGCCCATCAGCCCAAGACATTGGGTTTCTAAAGAAGATTAATGGCTTGGAAATGGATCAAAATTATTTTGTTAGGTTAACTTTAAAGAATAATGTAGGTGAAGATTCATCTGAGCTTATATTCAAGACCTTGGATGGTATTATAAAGTTTAGTGAACTAATGTACGACTCTACATATTCAGATCCTGAAATTCATCTGTATGTAAACATTAAAGAAGATGGAGGCTTGGCCATACAGGAGAGAGGATTGCTATACAGCCTATCTCCGGGTCTTACACTTGAAAATAGCAATGCAACCCGAATTCCAGATCCTGGAAGTAATGAAAGCCATTTCACCACCTATCTACCAGATCTTGAGCCAGGTAAAATTTACTACGCCAGGGGATACGCTTTTAATGAATCCGGTGTTTTCTACACCAATGAAATTGAGTTTGAATCGCTCAAACTTCCGGAAGTTGCTACTGTGGAAGTTCGAGATGTTACTTCTAATTCAGCATGGGTTATGGGTACGGTAATATCTAATGGAGGCTCCTCTGTCTTGATTACCGGGGTATGCTGGAGTAAAAACCCAAATGTTACCATAGATGATTCAAAGATTACCGGAGATGGTGAAAAAAAGGATTTTACCATAGAAAATCTGGAGCCAAATACTCAATATTATGTTAGGTTTTTTGGTCAAAATGGTGCGGGAACGTCATATGGGGAAGAGCTGCAATTTGTGACTAATCCGGAATAATAGATTAAACAAAAATAAATGGCAGAATGAAATGGACTTTTGTAAAGGCATCCATTTTAATTATTTCCTATAGACTTTCTAATGATACTTAGAAACAATTATACCTGGTGTATCACTGATTAAAAAAATGGAACCATTCAGTAAGGAATTGACTTCATTCCTATTCCTTATGTATAAAATTAAAAAGCCCAAGATTTAGACAGATTTCCTTTTCCAAACGTATGCCTCATCGGTTAAAGCTAAGGATAGACTTCTTTTCCCTTAAGATTTAAAAATAAAAAAACCCACCTTTTTTGAGGTGGGTTTTCAAAAGGCTCCTCAGGTTGGGCTCGAACCAACGACCCTCTGATTAACAGTCAGATGCTCTAACCAACTGAGCTACTGAGGAAGGTTTTGCTTTAAAAGCGGTTGCAAATATAAATCAAATTTTAAATGCTGTCAAAAGATTTTTTTAATTTTTTTGATCTAATTTTTATTTGAAATTCTACTATTCAAATAGCCAGCGATATATGTCATTTCCGTTGGCGAATAATACCAGTGCGATAAGAATAAAGAAGCCTACCATCTGGGCAATCTCCATGAACTTGTCGTTAGGTTTTCTTCCCGTTACCATTTCATACAACAGGAACATTACGTGACCACCATCCAGTGCAGGAATAGGCAGAATATTCATGAATGCAAGAATGATGGAAAGCAAGGCTGTGGTATGCCAGAATCCGGCCCAATTCCAGGTATCAGGGAACAATCCGCCAATTGCTCCAAAACCTCCTAGCTGTGAAGCTCCTTTTTTGCTGAACACATACTTGAATTGGTACACATAATCTCTTAGCGTCCAGTACCCATAATCAAAGCCTTTGCTAATACTTTCTGCAAAGCCAAAATTCTTTCTCTTTATCTCGATCCCGGTTACCGGGGCAATTCCCAGTTTTCCGTCTTCATCTGGTTGAACCGAAGTACTTAATATCTCGCCGTCCCTTTTATAGACAACTTCGATTTCCTTCTGCTTGTTCTCAGTAGAAATAGGCGCGATCTCATGCCAGTATCCAATTTCGATATTATTCAAAGAAATAATACTATCTCCTTTCTTAAGTCCGGCTTTTGCAGCGGCCATATTTTCCGCTACCGTATCTAGAACCGGGTAGTTAATAGGAACAAAAGGCTGCATCACTCCCTGTTCAAACATTCTCACCCCTATCTCCTCAGGAATAGAGATGGTTTCCTCCGTGCCGTTTTCATGAATTACAGTGATGGTCCTTACATCCCTCATAAAGAGATGCTTGTTTATATCAAGGCTGTTTTCGAATTCCTTTCCATTAACCTGAAGAATCTTGTCACCATCCTGAAAGCCATATTCCTTAAAAGAATCCACGACGGCAAAACCTTCCGGCATCTCATCGGGTCCTACATAAGCTTTACCCCAAACGAACATGATCATCATATAGATCAGGAAACCGAGAATAAGATTTACTGTAACCCCACCAAGCATTATAATAAGTCGCTGCCAGGCTGGCTTACTTCTGAATTCCCATTCTTTCGGAGGCTGAGCCATCTGCTCCTTGTCCATGCTTTCATCTATCATCCCCGAAATCTTCACATAACCACCAAGAGGCAGCCAGCCAATTCCATACACCGTATCTCCTATCTTCTTTTTGAAAAGGGCGAACTTCACATCAAAGAAAAGGAAGAACTTCTCTACCCTTGTCTTAAAGAGTTTCGCCGGAACAAAATGACCCAATTCATGAAGAACGATCAAAAAAGACAGGCTTAATATTAATTGTATGGCTTTTACTAAAAATGGATCCATCAGTTAACTTCAAATTTAAAATCGCACAAAAGTAAGTTTTTATAAACTCCTATAAAAGTTTATATTCTTTCCAAATTCCTACCGCTGAAATTTTTCAATAGAGAATTCGACTATTTGAACATCAGACCATAACTTTGCAGAAATTTCAATACTATGCTCAAGTTTTTTGCACGATATAAAACCTTTGCCATAGTTTTCTTTATCCTTTCAGTAATTATAGTTTATATAATTTACACCCTGAAGGTTCCCGAAGAAAGACTTCCCGTTTACCAGCCCGATATGGTAAATGCCGAACTGGTGGATTCTACCGTACAATATGTAAGGAAATATCATAAAATTGCCGATTTCAGTCTAATTAATCAGAATGGCGATACCATTACACAGGAATATTATAAGGATAAGATCTATATAGCCGACTTCTTCTTTACCACCTGTTTAACCATCTGCCCTGTTATGACAGATCATATGATCAAAATCCAGGAAGAGATCAAAGATGATAAGGAGGTGCTTTTACTTTCGCATACCGTTTTCCCTGTAGCAGATAGCGTTCCCGTGCTTAAGGAATATGCCCTGGAAAAAGGCGTAATCGATGAAAAATGGAATCTGGTTACCGGCGACAAAAAGGAGATATACGACCTGGCAAGAAAATCCTACCTGGCGACCAAATCTACTGGCGATGGCGGACCGTATGATATGATACATACCGAAAACTTTGTACTGGTGGATAAGGACAGACAGATTCGTGGTTTTTATGACGGCACCGATCCCCAGGCGATTGAAGACCTAATGCATGATCTAAAGGTGTTGAAAGACCAATACCGTTAAACATTACTTTTTCTCTCTTTAACTTTTGTATTGGGTTAAATTCCATTACTTTTGCCTTGTTTAAAATCAATCTAAATAAAAGTGAAGGTGACAGTTGCTAATCTTAGAAGGGGCCAGCGTGGAATTATCAAGGAGTTCTCGGCAGATATGGTCCCGTTAAAGCTTCTCGAAATGGGTTGCCTTCCAGGGAACGAGGTAGAGCTTGTACAAACCGCACCCTTCAAAGACCCTATGTATTTAAACATTAACGGCAGCCACCTGGCAATTAGAAAGGAAACAGCTCTACTAATAGAAATTGAATTAATAGGCTAATATGGCTAAGCAAATTAATGTTGCTTTAATTGGAAATCCCAACACCGGCAAGACCTCAGTATTTAATCAATTGACCGGCCTTAACCAAAAGGTTGGAAATTACCCCGGGATCACCGTAGAGAAAAAAGAAGGGATCTGTAAACTGCCACGGGGATTAAAGGCACATATACTAGACCTTCCGGGAACCTATAGCCTGAATGCCTCTTCTTTTGACGAAAATGTGGTAATAGAACTACTGCTCAATAAGAACGATAAAGATTTCCCTGATGTAGCCGTTGTGGTTAGCGATGTTGAAAATTTAAAACGAAACCTTCTACTTTTTACCCAGATAAAAGATCTTGGTATTCCCACAATCCTTGTAGTCAATATGGCCGACAGGATGGAACGAAAAGGAATCACCCTTGATGTTGAGTTGCTGGAAGAACGCCTAAAAACAAAGGTTGCTCTGGTAAGTGCCAGGAAAAGAATGGGAATCGAATATTTAAAGGAGCTCATCATAAATTACAAGCACATCCCTGTTGAGCCATGTGTGAATGCTTCAATCATAGATCCGGATTATTTTGACAATCTTCGCAAGGCTTTCCCAAACCAGTCGTTGTACAAATTATGGCTGGTCATCACTCAGGATGTGAACTTCGGAAATATCAACAGGAGCGAGATAAACAGCAGTTCAGATTTTTATACCAAATCGAAAAGCGACCTTAAAAGACTTCAGCAAAAAGAAACCATCCTAAGGTATCAGTTCATCAATGGGGTACTCAAGGAAACCATGACAGTGGACAAGAATGCCGCCACAGACCTAAGGTCCAGACTGGACCGCATTCTTACTCACAAAGTATGGGGATATGTTATCTTTTTTGGAATTCTATTACTTATTTTCCAGGCAATATACAGCTGGTCCAGCTACCCAATGGATATGATAGATGCCACTTTCGCCTCCCTCAGTGAATGGACAAAAAACACACTCCCTGACGGCGTCTTCACCAATTTGATTTCTGAAGGAATCATCCCCGGCCTGGGAGGAATTGTGATCTTTATTCCTCAAATTGCTTTCCTCTTCCTTTTTATTTCGATCCTAGAGGAATCGGGATATATGAGTCGGGTTGTATTCCTCATGGACCGGATCATGAGACGCTTTGGCCTGAGCGGGAAAAGTGTGGTCCCCCTCGTATCGGGTACGGCATGTGCCATTCCGGCGGTAATGGCCACAAGAAATATTGAACACTGGAAGGAAAGGCTTATCACCATTCTGGTAGTTCCTTTCACCACATGTTCGGCAAGACTGCCGGTTTATCTTATAATTATAGCCCTGGTAATTCCAGACAAAGCCTTTATGGGCTTCAACTTACAGGGTCTAACACTAATGATCCTCTATCTACTTGGATTTGCCATGGCGATCTTTTCGGCATGGGCGCTTAATAAGATCATGAAGACCAAGATCAAAAGTTATTTTGTGATCGAAATGCCTAACTATAAGGTACCTATGGTCAAAAATGTAGCTATCAATGTAGTGGAAAAGACAAAATCTTTCGTTGTAGGTGCCGGGAAGATTATCCTTGCCATTTCAGTGATATTATGGGTACTGGCCAGTTACGGTCCTGGAGAAAATTTTGAAAATGCTGAGGAAATAGTTTCTTCAAAATACAACTCTGAAAGTACCATCTCCCAGGATGAAATAGAAGAAGAGATCGCATCCTATAAGCTGAAGAATTCCTATATAGGTATCATGGGAAGGGGTATAGAACCAGCTGTTGCTCCCCTAGGATATGACTGGAAAATAGGAATTGCCATTATAAGTTCCTTCGCGGCAAGAGAGGTCTTCGTGGGTACATTGGCTACCATTTATAGTGTGGGGAGCGATGAAGAGGAAACCATAAAAAACAGAATGGCCGCAGAGACCAATCCCGTTCTGGGCGGGCCCTTATTTACATTCGCCAGCGGAGTAAGCCTGTTGTTATTCTATGCATTTGCTATGCAATGTATGAGTACCCTGGCTATCGTAAAAAGGGAAACAAATACCTGGAAATGGCCTTTGCTTCAATTAGTTGTAATGAGTAGCTTTGCATATGTGGTCGCCCTTATAGCATTTCAACTGCTTAAATAGTAAGGAATCTGTTTTAAAACGACTTAAAAAACATGGAAATATTACAGGAAATACTGGTTTTTATAACGTTTCTAATAGCTTCAGGATACCTGGTTACCAAATTTATCTGGAAACCTTCTTTCTTAGGTGGTAAGAAAAAGACCGGATCCTGCGGAGTTTCAGATTGCGGTTGCGGAGACTGATTATTTTTCTGCAGGTTCAGAAACTGTTAGTTCCACACTATATTCTTCCGGGCTTATCTTATAACCGGCTTCAGGATAAGGAGTCACGACTAACTTCTGAATATTAAGTTCCTCGACATCAAAAAATTCTGAAATTGAAATATTAAATCCGGGAACGATCTTATATTCACCTACCGGGAAACTAGATCCGGATACGACCTTATTCCCTTTGAATTTCCCATCTTCATAGAATTCCACCAGTACTTTAACGTCACCCTCCCATATACAGTTTACCCCTTTTGGGCATCTGGAATCTGAAATAATCTTTTTGACTTTAATGGACTTGTCACCCATGGCCATTGAGTCCCCCATATAGAGTATGGCATCCTTAATATTGTATTCTTGCGTAACATTATCCTGGCCTACCATTAAAACTGAATGGAATAGTATAAGGATAAATAAAGTGATTCTCATAAGAGTCTTTATTATAAAGACGACAGCCTTTTGATAAAGTTGCAGGAAATTCTAACCAAGACCCACATCCAGTGTCATCATGACCATAAATCCTCCAATGAATCCCATAGTAGAGATATCAGTGAAATTACCCTGCTGGGCTTCAGGCACTACCTCTTCTACCACAACAAAGATCATTGCCCCTGCTGCAAAACATAAGGCATATGGCAGGATAGGCTGAAAGGTCAACACCGCCCAGGCACCCAGTACGGCAGCAACCGGTTCGACTATAGCCGAAAGCTGTCCGTAGTTAAAACTTTTCCAGCGGCTTAGGCCCTGTCTTCTCAACGGCATCGCAACAGCAAAACCTTCTGGGAAATTCTGTAACCCGATCCCCAGGGCAAGGGCTACAGCCCCTCCGATACTAGCCCCTTCAAAACCAGCCGCGACTCCTCCAAATAAGACCCCCACTGCAAGTCCTTCAGGAATATTATGCAAGGTGATAGCCAGAGTCAACAACACTGATTTATGCCATGGTGTTTTTATTCCTTCAGATTCACTCATTTTAAAATTTACGTGCAGGTGGGGCAATACCTTATCCAGTCCAAAAATAAAAAAGGCTCCCATCGCAAAACCTACAACGGCCGGCACCACTTTTTCAAAGCCTTCACCCGGACTCATTTCAATTCCAGGAGCTAGCAAACTCCAGAAACTGGCGGCCACCATTACTCCTCCGGTAAACCCCAGCATTCCGTCGAAAAAAGCTCGATTCATTCCCCTAAAAATAAAAACCAGGGAAGCTCCAAGAGCCGTAAGCCCCCATGTAAATAAGGTGGCTAAAAAAGCTGCAAACACGGGATCTATCGATTGAAAATACTCTAATACCTTGTCCATTCTATAATGTTTTAATAAATAGATTTGTTGATATCTGGTGAGATATCCTTATTTCATTCTTTTCCATTTTGATAAGCATAGACTGATCAAAATCTTCTTTTTCCAAAACCCTGATTTCCTTACCCAGGGATATTCCATTCTTATCCAGGTATTGCAGGAACTCTACTGATGAATCCTTTACCCCAACACAAATTCCCGATTCTCCCTTTCTAAGAGCAGAAAGTAGTATTCTGTCTCCAACAGTAAACTTACCATTAGCATCTGGAATTGGATCTCCATGTGGATCTTTCTTGGGATATTCCAGAAATTTGTCCAGCTCGTTAGTAAGCTTTTCCGATTTTATATGTTCAAGCTGCTCGGCCACCTCATGAACCTCATCCCAGTTAAACCCGAGTTTTTCTACCAGAAAAACCTCCCAGAGCCTATGTTTACGTATCACTTCTATGGCAGCCTTCTTTCCGGCTTCACTAAGTTTAACACCCTGATATTTTTTATAGTTGACCAGATCCTTATCCGAAAGTCTTTTGATCATATCGGTGACCGATGAGGCCTTCGTCTGCATCTCTTCTGCCAAAGCATTAGTGCTTACCCCACTTTTGTATGAAGTTTCAAGATGAAATATGGCCTTAAGGTAATTTTCTTCAGATAAGCTAAACATCAAATAAATTTTATTTTTGGCAAAAATACATTTTTTAATTTGATTAATCAATTTTTTAGATTCACCTAAATTATTTTATACCTTTGTCAAAAATTTGATTGATGAAGAGTTTGATTAAGATTATTTTAAGCCTTGTAGTTTCGGCAGCGGGAGCACAAAATATAGAGGTTTCAGGCCTGGTAACTGAAGATGAACGACCAATACCATTCGCAAACATATTCATTTCGGGAACTTCCACCGGGACCAGCGCTGATATAAAAGGTAATTTTTCCATTTCCCTGAAGCCAGAAAAAGTTGAGCTTACTATCCAGGCCATAGGATTCAAAACGAAAAAAATCAGTATCGATCCTCAGGACTACATTGAGAAAAAGTTAAATATACATCTGACGGAAGATGCCTTAGGACTTGACCAGGTAGTGGTGAGCGCAACCAGGAACCGCATCAACCTGAAGGAGGCCCCGGTAATTGTCAATGTACTCAACTCCAAATTGTTTAATGCCACGCAATCTGTTTCTGTAGCTGAAACCCTAAACTTCCAACCCGGCGTAAGAGTAGAAACCAACTGCCAGAACTGCGGATTTACCCAGGTTCGATTAAACGGGCTGGATGGAAGCTACACCCAGGTACTTATTAACAGCCGCGCAGTATTTAGTGCTTTGAACAGTGTTTACGGACTCGAGCAGATTCCTACCTCTATCCTGGACCGTGTAGAAGTTGTTAGGAGCGGGGGTTCGGCACTTTTTGGTTCGAATGCCATAGCCGGAACTGTAAATATCATCACAAAGGAACCTGTCCTTAACACATGGAATGTTTCCGGAAATATGTCCCTTATAGACGGGAAAATCCCTGATAGAACTCTTAACGTGACGGGATCAGTAGTCACAGAAGATCTTAACAGCGGGGTTACCATCTATGGAATGAATCGTGACCGTGCAGCTTATGATGCCAATGGAGACGGCTTTACCGAGATTACAGAACTCACAAATAACACTCTGGGTGCGAAGGCATTTATGAAACCCAATGAGACCAGTAAGCTTACGCTAGACCTTACAGCACTTAAGGAATACAGAAGAGGAGGTGACAGGCTGGAGCTAGCCCCTCATCTCACAGATATTACCGAAGAACTCGATCATAATACTATTATTGGAGGACTTACTTATGATCTTTCCAACCGGGAGATGACCAATAATTTTTCTTTCTATGTCTCGGGACAGCATACCGACAGGAAGAGTTATTATGGGGGACTTGGTGGCGGAAGAACAGCCCAGGACAGCATCACGGCTTCCAATGCATATGGAAATACTAAAGATGTCTCATTCCTTTCCGGTTTCCAGTACACCAGGAATTTTGAGAACAATGATGTGCTTACCACAGGGCTGGAGTATAATCTCAGCAATACCCGGGATGATATTGCGGGTTATAAAAGGTTTATAGACCAGGAAGTGAACTCCTACTCGGCATTTGCACAATACGAATGGAAGCCTCTGGAAAGTTTTACAGCATTGCTGGGGACCAGACTGGACCATGTGAATGTTCTTGGCGATTACCGTGTTGAAACTATAGAAAGAAACTCGGAAATAGATCAAACAGTGCTAAGCCCCAGGTTAACCCTGCTATATGACATCACTGAAGAATTACAATTCCGGGGAGGATATGCGCGAGGTTTCAGAGCTCCACAGGCCTTTAACGAAGACCTTCATATTTCTTCGGTTGGAGGTGAACCCCAATTCGTGATACTTTCTGACGACCTGGAAACCGAATTTTCCAATGCCTATACAGCCTCCTTCAATTATTCAAAAAGTATCAATAAACTCCAAACCGACTTTTTACTAGAAGGTTTCTATACAGAGTTGGAAAACCCATTTACAACGGTGAGCACCGGAGCAAGCCTGCCAAATGGTTCTATTCTCAAAGAAGTTAGAAACGGTAGTGGTGCCTATGTGACCGGTACAAATTTTGAAATTGGAATTTCTCCTTCTTCAGACCTGACCTTTCAGTTAGGAGGGACTTATCAAAAATCCATATACAAGGAAGATCAGGTTCTATATGAAGCCGTCGCTTCGAATGATTCAGAGGAAGATGTGATAGTCTCTGAATTTGTAAGGAATCCTGATTTTTACGGTTATTTTAATTTCAATACCTCTCCGTTCGAGGGATTTTCAGCAGACCTTACAGGAACTTATACAGGGGAAATGACCATTCCAAAAGTGGTGAATGCTAATGGATTTCTGGAATTGAGAAGGTCCCCCTCATTTGTAGACGTGAATTTAAAACTGACCCAGCACATAGATATTACAGAAAACTTTCATATAAACCTTAGTACGGGTGTCCAGAATGCGTTCAATTCATATCAGGATGATTTTGATTCCGGCCCTACACGGGATTCAGATTACATCTATGGACCATCCAGGCCCCGTACTTTTTTCTTTGGTATCAAATTCGGAAACCTTCATGATTAAAGCCTGGCTATGAAACGCATAATTTTCATATCACTACTCTTTTGCCTACATACATCGGTAGCTCAAAAATCTGAGATCGAATGGATAGGTTTCGAGCAACTGGACGATTCTCTTCAAATCGAAAACAAACCCGTGCTGGTATATTTTTATACCGACTGGTGCGTCTACTGCAAGAAAATGGACAGAAACGCCTTTAAGAATCCGGATATAATCTCAAGCATCAACGAGAAGTATTATGCGGTAAAAATGAATGCAGAAAGTATGGATTCCATAGAGTTTGAGGGTCAGACCTTCATCAATGAACAGGCGAAGACAAAAAGGAATGGAGTACATCAAATTCCACTGATCCTTGCAAGCCGGGAAGATAAGAAGGTCTCATTTCCAACCCTGCTAGTGCTGGACAGAAATTTCAGGATTCGCAAAAGAAGTTTTGAGTATATGACTTCAGAAAGAATGAAGGAATTGATTAAAGGCTAGTTAATACAGTTTGATCACTTGATTTACAGCTTTTTAAATAACTAGTTTTAGTTGGAAAGGCCTCCTGTGAAAACGGGAGGCTTTTTTAAATACCTCTTTCCTTTTTGATCTGGTCGTAGGCTTCCTGCACTTTTCTGAATTTCTCTTCGGCTCCCTTTCTATAGGCCTCATCCATATGACCCAGTTTATCGGGATGGTATTTCTTGGCCATCTTTCTGAAGGCTTTTTTTACCTCATCATCGCTGACACTTTTGTCTATCTCGAGAATGGTATAGGCCGAATCGGTCTTTTTAAAGAACATCGCCTTAATACTTTCGAAATCGCGATGGCCTATTTGCAGATAGCCGGCAATATCTTTTATTACTTCAGCTTCCGCATCGCTTACCCTGCCATCGGCCTGGGCAATTCCGAATAAAAAATGTATGATTTGAAGCCTGGTGGCATATCTTGTCCGGGCAGCAAGGTAACGTGCTATATTGGAGGCCGAGACCTGACGGTCCTTCACCACCTCATTAAAAGTTCTAAAAGTCGCATTTGCCCTTTCCTTACCATAGGCCTGTACAAAATAAGAGCGTACATAATCCAGTTCAGTCTGAGAAACATTTCCATCTGCCTTGATCACAATAGAACAAAGCGAAAGCAGATTAAGCTCAAAATCTCCCGGAGAGACCTTCTTTTGTTTCTGCTCACCAAAAAGTGAATTGAACATCCCTCCTGAAGAACGTATATAGTTATCCAGTAAAGATCCTATAATAAATCCAAGAATAGCTCCGGGAAACCGGAAGTAGATATATCCCAGAATTGCGGCCAGCCATTTAATCATCGGCAATTTTCTTTAGCCGCTAAGATAACATTTTCAATATTTAAATGGCAATCTGCCCGCTCATATCCCTTTTTTTAAAGCGATAAATCAAACCTATTTACACATAGTAATTAGAAATTTGATATATGCCCACCTAAACATAATTTGGTATCTTTGTCGTTCATAAACGTTTAATACCAAAAACAAAGATATATGTATCCAGCAGAATTGGTAAAACCAATGAGAGAAGACCTTACGAACATTGGTTTTGAAGAATTACATACTGTAGAAGATGTAGAAAAGGCAATGGCGGCTAAGGGAACTACCCTTGTAGTGGTGAATTCAGTTTGTGGTTGTGCGGCGGCGAATGCGCGTCCGGGAGCCAGACTATCTCTACAGAACAGTAAAAAACCTGATAATTTATTCACCGTATTTGCAGGAGTAGATAAAGAGGCTACAGATAAAGCAAGGGGTTATATGGTACCTTTCCCTCCATCTTCTCCTTCTATGGCCTTATTCAAAGACGGAGAACTTGTTCATATGCTTGAGCGTCATCACATTGAAGGACGTCCGGCAGACATGATCGCTGAAAACCTTATAGGAGCCTATAATGAATTTTGCTAATCTCAATTTAGATAGCTAAAGAAAAACCACGCTGGCAGCGTGGTTTTTTTATGCCTAAAATTTGAAATAGCTAAATTTGTAGTTTTAAAAGCCAAAATGAAGAGATTTTTATCCTACCCCTTATCGGTCGTTTTTTATATTTTCTTTTTCCTTACTCTCCTGATCTTTCATCCAATTCAGTGGCTAAGCCTTAAGCTTGGTGGCTATGATGCCCATAAAAAAAGCGTGGATATTTTTAATTTTTTCCTTTTAAGGTGTTTGAATATTCTGGGTACGACATTTACGGTAGAGAACGAATACGATCTGCCGGAAGATAAGACCTGCATCTTCGTGGCCAATCATCAGGGAATGTATGACATCCCCCCTATTGTCTGGTATTTCAGAAAGAACCATCCCAAATTTGTGAGTAAGAAAGAATTGGGAAAAGGAATTCCAAGCATCTCTTTTAATTTAAGGCACGGGGGCTCTGTACTTATAGACCGGAATAACCGCAGGGAATCACTTCTTAAAATGAGTCAATTTGGAGATTATCTTGCCAGTACCAACCGATCGGCAGTTATATTTCCGGAAGGGACGAGAAGTCGCACTGGTAAACCAAAAGTCTTCAGGACCAACGGAATGATGATGCTCTTTAAAAAAGTTCCTGAAGCAGTTGTGGTTCCCATAACTATTAACAACTCGTGGAAGCTTTTTAAACATGGTAATTTCCCCATAGACCTTGGCGTACACGTGCACCTTAAAACCCATAAGCCAATCCCGGTAAATTCAAATGATCCTGCAAGTCTTGCTGCGGAAGTTGAGAGAACCATTACGGCTGATATACGCTAAATAATTTTTATGTCAAAAACCTCTGTGATAGAAAACACCATTCAATTCGTAAAAGACAGCCTGAAAAATGCCGAAGGAGGTCATGACTGGTTCCATATTCAAAGAGTATTGAACAATTCCAGACTAATCGCCAGGGGCGAAACCTGCGATATGTTGGTAGTTGAACTCGGTGTACTGCTTCATGATATCGCAGACTCTAAATTTCACAATGGAGATGAAAGCGTAGGTCCTGAAAGAGCTGAAAGATTCCTGAAATCTCAGGAAGTATCTCAAGAGGTTATAGATCATGTTATCCAAATAATCAGGAATATTTCTTTTAAAGGAGGTAATACAGACCAAAAATTCTCTTCTATAGAACTGGATATAGTTCAGGATGCCGACAGGCTGGATGCTATTGGAGCTATTGGCATAGCCCGTACCTTTAATTATGGAGGTTATAAAGGCAGAGCCCTTTACGATCCGGAAATTGAACCTAAACTGAACATGACTAAAGAGGAATATAAGGCTTCAAACGCCCCTACAATCAATCACTTCTATGAGAAGTTACTATTATTAAAAGACAGGATGAATACCGAAACAGGAAGAAGGATCGCAGCAGACCGCCATGCCTTTATGGTAGAATACCTAAATCAGTTTTACGCCGAATGGAATGGGGAAGCCTAAAAAAGCTTCATCTGGCCATCCTTATATTCTTCGTGCAATTTACAATTAAGCTTAGGCCTTTCCCTGTCTTTAAGATATAAATTGCGGGCTATTTTGAACTGCTGGGCCACCTGCGAAGCGAATTCTCCCTCACCTTTCATCCTGGTGCCAAAACGACTATCGTTTAAACTGCCTCCATGAAGGTTTTTTATCTGATGAAGAACCTTATCTGCCCTGTCTGGCATTGCTTTTCTTATCCAGTCTGAGAATATCTGACCTATTGCACCATTTAATCGAACAATGGTATAACCTACTCCTAATGCCCCTCTTTCCGAAATCTCCTTAACCAAAGGCATAATTTCATGAGAATTTATTGAAGGAATTATAGGGGCCATCATTACACTTACTGGAATACTGACTGAAGAAAGTTTTTCAATGGTCTCCAAACGCCTTTTGATACTTGCTGTTCTGGGTTCCAGTATCCTTCTGGTTTCTTCCTGAAGTGAGGTAACTGAAATATTCACATGCACCAGATTTTCAGCTGCCAGTTCCCTGAGAACATCAATATCTCTTTGTACCAGTGCGTTCTTGGTGATCATCCCAACAGGGTGCCTGTATTTCAGAAATGTTTGAAGTAGTTTTCTGGTTATCTGAAATTTTTTCTCTATCGGCTGGTAACAATCGGTATTACCTGAAAGCACTATGGGAGTTGCTTTCCAGCTTTTGCTTTTAAGTTTTTCCTCCAGTAACTCCACTGCATTCCTTTTCACAAGTATCTTCTGTTCAAAATCAAGACCGGCACTATAACCCCAGTATTCATGCGAATTTCTCGCATAACAGTAGATACAGCCATGTTCACAACCCTGGTATGGATTAAGGGAATACTCAAGTCCAACATCGGGACTCGTCACTTTATTCACGATGGTTTTGGGAAAAGTATCTATTATGGTGGTCCGTGACTCGGTGGCTTCATCTCCTTCCACCGCGCAATAGTTGAGAAAATCATCCCTCATTTCATGACTGTGCTGATCGAACCTGTTTGGTACATTCAACTGAGCTCCACGACCTTTAATATATTCTTCAGAAAACATGAAGTAAAAATATGGATTTTTTCCTATTTAAAGGATTTTTTCCTAGTAGTATTATAAAAAAGATGGCTAAAAAAAATTTAAAGTGTAACCCTATTTATTTTTTAGCCAGCCTTCTTTAAATTATTTACCTGGAAAATCAGCTTTTCTCTTATTTAGAAATGCTGAAGTTCCTTCCTTAAAATCTTCAGTACCAAAAGAACGACCAAATTCCTGAATTTCGGTTTCAAAGCCATTCACTCCCGCTTCAAAATTAGCATTGATAGATTTAATAGCAGCACTTATAGCCACCATGGAGTTCTTCATGATCTTATTCGCCAGTTCTTCTGCAAATTCCAGTAACTCTTCCTGTTCGGTTACATGATTCACCAAATTATATTGCAGGGCCTGGTTCGCGTCTATCATCCCCGCAGTCATGATCATTTCCATAGCCCTACCTTTACCTACAAGTTGTGGTAATCTTTGAGTCCCACCATATCCCGGGATCACACCCAGGGAAACTTCGGGAAGGCCCATTTTCGCGTTATCACTTGCTATTCTGAAGTGAGCCGCCATAGCAAGCTCAAGTCCGCCACCAAGTGCAAAACCATTTACTGCAGCAATTACTGGTTTAGGGAAGTTCGCTACATAATTAAACAATTTTTCCTGTCCGTCGGCGGCCAGTCGTTTACCTTCCTTTGGAGAAAAATCGGCAAATTCACTAATATCGGCTCCAGCCACAAAAGCTTTTTCCCCACTTCCGGTAAGGATGATCACTTTTATCTCCTCATTAGATCGGGCCTCCTTAAATGCATTGTGCAGTTCCTGAATGGTCTCCCTGTTAAGCGCATTCAGCTTCTTAGGCCTGTCTATCGTGATCGTTAAAATATTATCTTCAATCTCTTCTAGAATATTCTTATAACTCATACAGTTTATTTTGGAAATCTAACATTAAAGATAGTGCCTTTATTTTGTTTTGAAACAAAACTGATGCTACCATCGTAGGTCTCTACTATATTTTTAACCATGGCCAGCCCTAATCCCATTCCGCTGGATTTGGTGGTGAATTTAGGTTCAAAGACCTTGTCTTTATTCTCATCTGAAATACCGGAACCATTATCGGAAACAGAGACGCAAACAGTATTTTCTTCTTCCTCAACCATCACAAGAATATGAGGGTTCTCCACACCTTTAAGGGCCTGGATCGCATTTTTTACCAGGTTTGTCACTACCCTAATCAACTGTGTCCTGTCAAATTTTGCCAGGA
Source organism: Christiangramia crocea (assembly GCF_022410465.1). Taxonomy (GTDB): domain Bacteria; phylum Bacteroidota; class Bacteroidia; order Flavobacteriales; family Flavobacteriaceae; genus Christiangramia; species Christiangramia crocea. The sequence continues at coordinate 179,594 of NZ_JAJSON010000016.1, forward strand.
TCTCTTCTTTCTCACATTTGAATTCTATGTATTTCTCGTTGAAGATATCCAGAGCCAGTTTTACAATCTTAGGCACGTTGAGCGTTTCATTCTGCTGGGCTGGCATTTTTGCAAAATTGGAAAATGCTGAAGCGATGGAGCTCATCGTGTCTATTTGGTTGATCAGGGTATTACTGTATTCATTTACCTTTTGCTCTATCTCAGGATCGTTTTTATCGAAATTTCTCTGAAAGCTCTGTACGCTCAGCCGCATAGGCGTCAATGGATTTTTGATCTCATGCGCTACCTGTTTGGCCATTTCCCGCCAGGCCTGCTCCCTCTCACCTGTTGCCAGTTTCACAGCGCTTTCTTCCAGCTCATCAATCATGCTGTTATATGCCGAAACCAGTGCATAAATCTCCTCGGTCGCGTTTGAAAGTTCGATCTTTTTGTTCCTCTTATCAAGCCGGGTCTGATTGATCTTTTCTGAAATGATCTTGAGTGACTTGGTAATGTATTTTGAAAGGAAGAAAGAAAGTATAATGGCTATGACCAGCATGAAAAGGTAAACCTCAGCCATTCGCATCAGGAAGTTATTCAGATCCCTGTTAAGCAGACTGTCATCCTGAAGGTAGGGCAAATATAAAATTGCCAGGGGTTTGAACTTATTATCGGTGATATAGGTATACGCCGACTGGTACTTCTGGCCATTGACCTCGGTCTTCTTCAGATACCTCTTGTCTCTTGATGCATCAAGTTTTTTTAATATCCCTTTATCCAGTTTTGTTTTCGTGGTATCGCGAAAGAAAGATTCATCAGATTTTATGATAAGGTTTCCTTCAAGATCATAGATATGGATCTGCATTTCATGAACCTCAGCCATTTCATTGATCTTATTACGGCCGCTAAAGATCGGTTCAAGGTTTTCGGTTTCCACCACATAGGTGGTCTGGGTAAGAACGTATTTTATATTTTCAAGAATGGCCTTTTGCTTCCTCTCAAGCCTCTCTTTATGATAATTTTCAGCTTCCAGCTTATATTGATAGACCGTCACTCCAAATATGAGTATCGATGCCCCTAGCACCAATAATATCATGGAGATAAAAATACGGGTTCTTAAAGATAATTTAAGCAGTTTCATATAAGCTTACTTGCCCCAATTGTTACAATTATCGCACCACTTCAGGCCCTGGGGTTCTTTGCTCTGATTCTTTTATAAAGTCTTATCCCCAACATTAGAATTGCAGACAGCAAAAATATCCCGATCACTCCATATATCCAGTTGATCGCATCCCTTACCACTACCAGGAAGATCACCGCAAAAAGGATAAGAGTGGAACCTTCGTTCCATATCCTCATCTGATTGGAGGTCCATTTCACGACATCTTTCTGTAATTCCTTGAAAATAAAATGACATTTGGTATGATAAGCATACAAAAGCACTACAAAAGCCAGTTTTACATGCATCCATGGCTGCTTAAGCCATTCCGGGATCATGAATAAGAGGATGAAGGCAAAAATGCTTGCCAGTATGGCCGAGGGCCAGGTGATGATGAACCAAAGGCGTTTGGTCATCAGCTTTAACTGATCCCCGATAATGGTCTTTTCAGGCTCCTTCTTTTGAAAAGCTTCGATCTGATACACAAACAGTCGAGGGATGTAAAAGAGCCCTGCAAACCAAGTGATCACGAAGATCAGGTGCAGGGCTTTTATATAATTATAGTATTCCATTATTCCTCTTCAGCTTCAACGAAAAGATAGTTCAGGTCTAACTCATTGAACTGTTGATTGAATTCTTTTACCTCATCGGAAAGCAACTGATCAAATTTATCCAGTTCTGTGTTTATTTTTGCGGTGAGTTCATTCTTTACCTGAATATCCTGTTCAGTAGGTGGAAAATCATCCATTCCAACAAGACTGTTCAAATGTGCCAGTTTGTTAGTAAGCTTAATCGGAAAATTAAGAGGGTCCTGACGACTTCTGTTCTTGGTTTGATAAAGTGCATTTTCAATCTCCGAAAGCTCCTCACTTAAGGCTTTGGCTTTCTCGATAAGTGGTTCCACTTTCTCATTGCCCTTATACTGCTTTTGAAAATCCTTTAACTGTGCTTCGATATTACGCATTTTTTTAATCGACTTATGAGCCTTATCAACCGTCTCATTCACATCGCTGATGAATTCATACTGTCTTTGCATCCCGGCAATATCGACCTCAGCATTCTTATCCGGCAGGATTTTGAAATTTTCGGTGAGCACCTTATCACCAACTTCAAGCACTACCTTATACTCACCGGGAACGGCCTGGGGAGCATCAGTACTTGCCCACCACAGTATCATTCCGTCAAGTTTTTCAGCACCTTCACCGCGCATATTCCAGGTATGCATATTGGAGCCTTTGGTTACCTCCAGTTTGTTCTTCTTTTCGTTTTCTGTACTAAAGCTCTGAATAGTATCATTGGCGGCATTCAGATAGCTGATCTTAACCTTTTTATCTTCAGGATCCTGAAGATAAAAATAAGTGATCACTCCTGAAGGATGATTGGTTCCAGCAGTCAGGGATTCGCTTGAACGCCCATCCATTCTGTAAGAATCCTTTGGCCTGAAGAGGATATTTGAAGAATTATCATCTACTTCCGAGAGCTGATGTACCAGGGTAAGATCATCAATTATCCAAAGACTTCTACCCTGGGTAGCAACTATAAGATTGTTCTCCTTGATCGCAAGATCTGTAATAGGAACTATGGGCAAGTTCAATTGAAAAGGCTTCCAGTTCGCACCATCGTTAAAAGAAATATACATCCCGGTCTCGGTACCAGCATAAAGAAGTCCTTCCTTTTTAGGATCTTCTCTAAGCACACGAGTAAAATGTTCTTCCGGAATGCCATTGGTGATCTTTTTCCATGACTTCCCATAATCTTCGGTCTTATATAAATAAGGTGCAAAATCTCCCAGTTTATAACGGGTACCGACGACGTATGCCGTAGCTTCATCAAAGGCAGAAGGTTCAATACTATTGATCATCATCCACTCAGGCATTCCCTTGGGAGTTACATTTTCCCAGCTTTCACCTCCATTCCTGGAAACGTGGATGAGACCATCATCACTTCCAGTCCAGAGAACTCCAGGGGTAACAGGAGATTCAGCGGCCGCGAAAATCGTGCTGTAATATTCCACGGAAGTGTTATCCTGGGTGATCGGCCCACCCGATGACTTTTGTTTTGACTTATCATTTCTTGTAAGATCCGGGCTTATTTCTTCCCAGCTTTCCCCTTCATTCGTAGTAACATGCAAATGGTTTGAAGCTGTGTAAAGCTTATCAGGATCATGGGGTGAGAAGAAAATAGGGAAGTTCCACTGGAACCTGTATTTTAAATCTTCTGCTCCATGCCCCATCGGGTTATCCGGCCATACACTAACACTTCTCACGGTACCGGTTTCATGATTGTACCTGGTTAAGAAGCCATCGTAACTTCCGCCATAAACTATATCAGGATTTTCAGGATCCACTGCAATATGAGCACTTTCACCTCCTGCAGTAGGTTCCCAGTCCCCCTCATCTATGCTACCTCCTTCGGTACGATGTTTTATTCTGACAGTTGAATTATCCTGCTGTGCCGCATAGATCCTATATGGGAAATCATTATCGGTAGTCACCCTGTAGAACTGCGCCGTTGGCTGGTTATGGTATGTAGTCCAGGTCTCGCCTCCGTCATAAGTAACCTGAGCTCCACCATCGTCCCCCATAACCATGCGCTGAGGATTCTCGGGAGCGATCCACAGATCATGGTGATCTCCGTGGGGTGCATTATGATCACTAAAGGTCTTTCCGCCATCGGTACTTTTATGATAATCAACATTGAGAACATATACTATATCCTCATCTTTTGAATCGGCATAGATCCTTGTATAGTACCAAGCTCTCTGGCGCAACTTCCTGTCATCATTTACATAATCCCAGGTTTCTCCTCCATCATCACTTCTGTAAACACCTCCTTTTTCCTTGTTCTCAACAATGGCCCAGACTCTTTCACTATTCACCGGAGAAACCGTAACACCTATAATTCCCAAAGTGTCGGTTGGAAAACCCTTGTTTTTTGAGATCTCTTTCCAGGTCTCCCCGCTATCGGTACTTTTCCATAATGCCGAACCTTCTCCTCCACTGCTTAAACTATATGGAGTACGTTGTACATTCCAAGTAGAAGCATACAATATTCTCGGGTTATTTGGATCCATAACCAGGTCTACTGCACCAGACTGAGAATTGGAAAACAAAACTTTTTTCCAGTTCTTTCCTCCGTCTATTGATTTATAAACTCCGCGTTCTTCGGTAGGCTTATAAATATTTCCAAGTACAGCAGCATATACCGTATTAAAATCATCGGGATGAGTCACAAGCCTGGGAACGTGCCGGCTTTTTTCAAGTCCGGCCTGTTGCCATGTTTTACCGGCGTCTACGGTTTTCCAAACCCCATATCCGGAAGAAACATTCCCTCTAACCGTTTTTTCACCACCTCCAACATACATTACATTATGATCACTGTTGGCTACCTCTATCGCTCCTATGGACCCTCCGAAATATCCATCTGAAATGTTCTCCCAGGTTCTTCCTCCATTCTTGGTTTGCCATACCCCTCCTCCCGCTGCTCCAAAATAGAAGAGATTAGGTTTTCCGGGAACACCTGTAACAGCGGCACTCCTTCCTCCACGGAAAGGTCCTATAAGTCGGTATTCAAGGGCTTCATAAAGTTTTTTGTCATATTCCTGGGCATGAATTTCGTTGTGAAATAAGCCTGAAGCTAAAATGCATACGCAAATAGCAAATTGAAGTAGATATCTATTCATTATAAGTGATTTGTTTGAGAGGTTTTAAAGATAAGGATTTAAGTCAATTTTCAGAAAACCTTATTTCAGGGTCTTAACGATCTCCCTGTTCAGGAAGTAAGCCGTTATAATTGTGGAAATTATATCGGCCAGCGGGAATGATATCCATACCCCCCACTCTCCATAATAAAGCGGCAGAATAAGGATCATAGGGATAAATATGAAACCCTGTCTGGACAAAGTGAGTAAAAATGCCGGCACCGCCTTGCCTATTGCCTGGAAATAGGCCGCCCCTATAAGCTGAATTGCCACAATGGGTATCGCGGCGAAAACCCATCTCATTGCTGAAGGTGTCTTTTCTATAATTCCGGCTTCACTTGTAAAAACCTTCACTATCGTTGGCGCGAAAAACATGATCCCGGCGAAGATCACCAGTCCCATTAAACAGGCATAGAATATGGCGGTATTGATACTTTTTCTCACCCGTGGATATTTCTGTGCTCCGTAATTATATCCCGCGATCGGCAAAAACCCCTGGGTGATTCCAAGTACCGGAAATAGAGCAAACATGAGCATCCGTGCAATAATTGCATACACGGTGACCGAATCTTCTCCCCCCAGATCAAACAGGATATTGTTCATTAAAAGATAAGTGATACTAACCACGGCCTGCCTTGCCAGGGTTACCAGGCCGAGGGCTGACATTTCCTTCAGAATAGGGATATCGAGACGAAAATGAGAAAAACTGATCTTCAATTCAGAATTCTTAGAAAGAAAAAACCAGATAATATATCCCAGACATAAGATATAGGAAGTAGAAGTGGCGATCGCAGCGCCTTCCATGCCCATATTCAACCTGTTTATGAGAATATAATCCAGTACAAGGTTTCCAACCGAAGGCACGATCATGGCGATCATGGCGAAACGAGGTTTGCCTTCAGCCCTTATTACACTATTCCCCATCATGGCCAGTGCAAGGAAGGGAACTCCGCATAAGACGATTATATAATAAATTTTGGCGGGATCAAAGATGTCTCCCTTTCCTCCAAAGGCAGGTATAAGATCGTTAACAAATATAAGCCCCGGAATTACAAGGCCACTGGAAAGAAGGATCGTTAAAGTGATCTGGTTTCCGAAAGTCTTTAATGCTTTTTGAGTATTATCGGCTCCCAGGGCACGAGAGATAATTGAAGATCCGCCAATTCCTATTGCCATCCCGAGGGCAGCGATAAAGAAAGAAACAGGTAAAACCACGTTTATGGCAGCTATGGCTATAGCTCCAATCCAGTTTCCGACGAAAATCGTATCTACAAGAACATTGAGGGACATCACCAGTATCCCGATAGATGCCGGTACTGCTTGCTGAACCAGTAGTTTCCCTATTGGTTTTTCTCCCAGTTCTGCAGACCTAAGGCCGGGCATCAGGCTTCAACAGGCTTTTGATGAGCCCATTCATCTATCCATCTGGAAAGAACCTTAACCCATTCGTCCCGGTCATTTAAACAGGGTACAACTTTAAATTCCTTTCCTCCCACCTCATGAAAAATCTCCTCTCCTTCCATAGCGATCTCTTCGAGGGTTTCCAGGCAGTCTGAAACAAAAGCCGGAGTAACTATAGCCAGCTTCTTCATTCCCTGATTTCCGAATCTCTCTATGGTACGGTCTGTATAAGGTTTCAGCCATGGATCGAAACCCAGTCGGGACTGAAATGAAACGCTATAAGTATTGGGTTTCAAACCAAGATATTCAGCGGTTAATTTTGTGGTCTCAAAACACTGATGACGGTAACAGAACTGATGTGCAGTAGAAGGAGACTGGCAACAGGAACCATCTATCTTACAATGGGAATTGGTCACATCACTTTTGCGAATATGCCTTTCAGGAACGCCATGATAAGAAAAAAGAAGATGCTCATAGTCAACATCCTTCAGACTTTCAGCTATGCTATTTCCAAGGGTCCTTATATAATCCGGATGGTTATAAAATGCTGGGACCGTTGTAAAGCTCATTCCCGGGAAATGCTTTTGGCGAAGTTCTTCGGCGAGTACAAGAATGGTTTCGGTAGTGGCCATTGCAAATTGAGGATAGAGAGGAAAAAGCAACACCTCATCTACTCCTTTATCATGTAGTTCCTGCAAACCTTGAAGGATACCTGGCTTACCATAGCGCATCGCCAGGGAAATCGGCACGGCGGTATGCTCATCGATCTTGGATTGAAGTCTTTCTGAAAGTACTATAAGTGGCGAACCTTCTTTCCACCAGATCTTTTCATAAGCCTCAGCTGATTTCTTTGGCCTGGTATTAAGAATGATCCCTTTCACCAGCAGTGTTCGGGCCCAATAAGGAACATCTATCACCCGTTCGTCCATTAGAAATTCACCAAGATATCTCTTTACATCTTTGGGGTCGGTACTATCTGGAGAACCCAGATTAACCAGCAGCACACCTTTACTCATAAATTGTTCTTTTTCGGTCCAAAATTAATATTCTGATCAAATCTGCCCACAAGTTTCTTATCGGAGTTTTCTATGGTTTGATAAAATCCCGTCTAATCAAAGAGGGTGAATCTTATGCAGCGTCTTAAATGCTCGAGAAATTCAGGATCAGAATAGGATTCAATAGTATGACCTCCACCTGTGTAGATAGATTTACCACCTCCCGTATAATTCTGAAACCAGGCAATGGGATGATGATCTCCATTCTCACCACCTTCATAGGTATTCTCATCAAGGGTCATTAGCACTTTAAGGTCGGGCCTGATATCATAATAATTGTACCACTCATCTGTACGGGTCCATTTTTCCGGTAAATGGTTCACCGTTATATGATCTGGCATTATCACATTGACCATCGCAGTCTGAATCTCTGGATGTCCTTTAAAATAAGCACCTACAAGTTTGCCATACCAGGCCCAGTCAAATTCTGTATCGGCCGCAGCGTGTATTCCGAAGAAATTTCCCCCGTTGTCCATATAATTCTGAAAAGCCACCTCTTCATCGGTATTGAGAATATCCCCGCTAGTGTTTAAAAAAATGACCAGGTCTATATCACTAAGGTCATTTTCAGTAAAGAACCTGCTATCCCTGCTTACCACGGTAGTAAAGTCGTTCTCGTTCCCAAGCTCCTGGATGGCCTGTATTCCTGTCTCAATAGACTTATGCCTGTATCCTTCGGTCTCATGGAAAATAAGTACTTTTTTTTGGGCATAAATAGTATTACTTATAATTAAAAAGGCAATTGCTATAATAAATCTCATAGAATAGATATTAGTTGACTGATAGGGTATATTTTTTGGGAGTCGTACCAAATTTTTTCTTGAAACCTGCAATGAAATGGCTGGCCGTACTGTAACCCACTTTCAGGCCTACTTCATTTACATTGTATTCCCCGGATTCCAGTAATTTCCTTGCATATTCCATCTTATAATCAAATAGAAAACTATAGACAGAATCGCCATATATCTGCTTAAAGCCTTCCTTCAGTTTTTTAAGGCTCAGTCCTATTTCATCTGAAAGTTCCTGTAATGATGGGGGTTCGGCCATTCTGGAGATCACAATATCCTTGGCTCGTCTAATCTTTTTGATATTTTCTTCATCACTAAGAAAAGGACACTGTTCAAGATCGGGGTTTTCAGCTTTATTAAAGTAAAGACTTAAAAGTTCATAGGCTTTGGCTCTAAAATAGAGATTTTTAATACTGGGCGTTAGATTGAAGTTCATTATCTGGTTCATTACCACTGCCATAGACGGGGAGACAGGAGCATCCTTGTAATACTTCTTATCCCTGTTATCCTCACTGAGGAAGGTGATATAATCAGCCTCCTGAGAAAAAAGAGCATGAAATTTTTTAATGGATATCACCAGCGATATAAGCCATGATTCGCCTTTCAAAGAAACATTCAGGGGCAGGTCCCGTTGGGGGTTATAAAGGAGCAGCGAATTCTCTTCCTCTAATGGTAATTCATATGAGCCATTATTAAAAAGGAACTTGCTAAAACCTTTCACATTAAAGTGAAACTGAATGAAACTATTATCTATTTCCCTGGTCATTAGCTTGGTTTCTGTAGTGTCATTCTGAAATCTCAAAATGAAAAAACCATCCTCTATTTTTATTTCCTCAGAGATACTTACAGCGTTATTTTTTAAGTGCTCATCCATGGGACAAGGTTTGATTTTATTTAGAATGAATCTAAACTAATAATATGAAACATGGTGTATTTACTACAAAAATAGGGTATTTTGGGATCTTTACTCTTTTTTTCATGATATTTATCATATATCGACATATTTAGTGCTTCCAGCGTTACTTTTTAACTTTTCGTTATATTACATTTGCTGCCGTATCATCTAAATCGGTACATGGAAGATTATCATATTTCTAGAGGAAAGCATTTTTATACGATTGGTTTAAGTTATAAAAAGGCCGATGCTGAAATTCGGGGTCATTTTAGTCTGGATGAAGAATCCAAGCTTCGACTCCTTAAGCAGGCAAAAGATGAAGGCATCGACGGCATTCTTGTAACATCAACCTGTAATCGTACAGAGATATACGGATTCGCACAACACCCGTTTCAGCTTATAAAGTTACTTTGTGAGCATACTCATGGGACCGTTGAGGAATTCGAAAAGGTGGCCTATGTCTATAAGAACAAGCAGGCAATTTCTCATATTTTTAAGGTTGGAACCGGTCTGGATAGCCAGATACTGGGAGATTTTGAGATTATCAGTCAGTTAAAGATAGCCTTTGTCAGATCCAAAAAGCTTGGCCTTGTAAATGCATTTTTCGAAAGGCTTGTTAACGCTGTTATACAAGCCAGCAAAAGAATCAAGAATGAAACAGAGATCTCAAGCGGAGCCACTTCGGTATCCTTCGCTTCCGTTCAATACATTCTGAATAATATCGAAAATGTTTCAGAAAAGAACATTCTGCTTTTCGGAACGGGGAAAATAGGACGTAATACCTGTGAAAATCTCGTAAAACATACCAGAAACAATCACATCACCCTGATAAACCGCACCAAGGATAAGGCCGAAAAGATCGCTGGAAAATTCAATCTTATAGTAAAAGATTATGCAGATCTTCAGGCAGAGATCCGGAACAGTGATATTCTTATTGTTGCTACCGGTGCCCAGAATCCTACAATTTCAAAGGAACTTATATACCCAAAGAAAGAACTACTTGTCCTGGACCTTTCCATTCCAAAGAATGTTTCAGACGATGTTCAGGAATTGGATAACGTAAAACTTATACATCTGGATCATCTTTCCCAGATGACAGATGAGACCCTTGAAAGACGAAAACAGTTTATTCCACAGGCAAAAGCTATTATCGACGAGGTTGAAAATGATTTCAACCAGTGGCTGGAGACCAGAAAATTCGCTCCAACCATCAAGGCCTTAAAGAAAAAGCTGAAAATGATGAAAGATGCCGAACTGGATTTTCAGCGTAAGAAAATTTCAGATTTCAATGATGAACAGGCCGAGATCGTTAGCAACCGGATCATTCAGAAGATCATGAAACATTTTGCAAATCATCTTAAAGAAGATTCTGAAACTACCGATGAGAGCCTGGAACTTATTCAGAAGGTATTTCATCTAGAAGAGCTTAGAAAATGAGCAACACCATCAGAATTGGCACCCGCGACAGCGAATTAGCTCTTTGGCAGGCCAAAACTGTTCAACATGCACTGGAAATTACCGGACATAAGACCGAGCTAGTTCCGGTAAAATCTACAGGCGATCTTAATCTTGATCAACCGCTATACGAAATGGGCATTACGGGGATTTTCACCAAAACCCTGGATGTCGCTATGATCAAAGGTGAAGTTGATATTGCAGTTCACTCCATGAAGGATGTTCCAACAGCACTCCCAAAAGGGATTGTGGAAGGCGCCGTTATGAAACGTGCCAGCACAAAGGACATTCTAATTCATAAAGGTGTTGATTTCCTGGATTCTCAAAGTGGAACAATTGCCACCGGAAGCCTGCGCCGAAAAGCGCAATGGCTGCATAAATATCCGGAACACGAGGTGGTTGACCTTCGCGGAAATGTAAATACCCGCATGAAAAAACTGAAGGAAAGCGACTGGAATGGGGCAATCTTTGCCGCCGCCGGACTGGAAAGAATAGAAATAAAGCCGGAAAATTTCATCGATCTTAACTGGATGATCCCCGCCCCTGCACAGGGAGCCATGCTTGTTGTAGCCATGGAAAATGATGACTATTGCCGCAAAGCGCTTTCAGCGCTAAACCATGAAGCATCACAGATCTGCGTTCATATAGAAAGGGATTTCCTTAAAGTTCTTGAGGGTGGGTGTACCGCTCCAATAGGAGCTCTTGCCAGAATTATTAAGGATCATGTTCATTTTAAAGGAGTTCTTTTCAGCATTGATGGGCAACAAAAGATAGAAGTTGAAGAATCTTTACCCCTAGAAAACTCAAAAAATATGGGTAGGCAGTGCGCCCTTGAAATTCTCGAGAATGGCGGAAAAGAACTGATGAAAAAGATCAAATCGGTTCTAAATAATTGATCGATGCCTACAGTGCTTTCCACAAAAAAACTAGCTCCAAACCAAAAGGAACTGCTTCTCAATGCCGGGATAGGCCTGGTAGAATATAATGCGATCCAGATCCAATTCACACATTTGGAATTACCTTCAAAAAAGGTCGAAAATGCGATATTCACCAGCAGGAATGCAGTGAAAGCTATTCTGGAAAAAGACCTTAAAATCGAAAATAACTTTTGTGTTGGAGATAAAACTGCTGCTCTTTTAGAGAAAAACGGATATCATATTACTGAAAAGGCTCAAAATTCGGAGAAACTGGCTCAGAAACTGGTTGAATTTTATCAGACCAGGCAATTTCATTTTTTCTGTGGTAATAAAAGAAGGGACGAATTACCCACCATATTGAAAGAACACAATGTGGATTTTTCAGAAATAAAAGTCTATAAAACTAGTTTAAATTTGAGGAAATTCGAGTCTGATTTTGACGGGATCCTGTTTTTTAGTCCGAGTGCGGTAAAGAGTTTCACAAACAAGAATAAGATTAAAAGTCCTGTATTCTGTATAGGGCCTACCACGGCTGAAGAAGCAGCAAAACATACCAAAAAAATTATCGTAGCTTCCCATCCCGGGATCGAAAATGTGATTGCCAGGCTTGTGGCATTTTTCAAAAATTAATACAATCATCAGCACAGCTGAATAAAATATATGCAAATGATAAAAAACGATCTGTTACTTAAAGCATTGAAAGGAGAGAGCGTGGAACGTCCACCAGTATGGATGATGAGACAGGCAGGAAGATATTTGCCAGATTTCATGAAGTTGAAGGAAAAATACGATTTCTTCACCCGCTGCCGAACTCCGGAACTTGCCACGGAGATCACGGTGATGCCCATAAGGCAGATTGGTACAGATGCTGCCATCCTTTTCAGCGATATCCTGGTAGTACCACAGGCAATGCAGGTTGAAATAGAAATGAAACCCGGTGTTGGACCATGGGTTCCTAACCCGATAAACACTCCTGAAAAGGTAGATAGCGTTATAGTACCGGATGTAAAGGAAGAACTGGATTATGTTTTTGAAGCTATTAAACTTACAAAGCAGGAGCTGAATGATGAAGTTCCACTGATTGGTTTTGCAGGTTCTCCATGGACCATACTATGCTACCTGGTACAGGGACAGGGTTCAAAAAATTTTGATAAGGCCAAGAGGTTCTGTTTTATGGAGCCCATTGCAGCCCACAGATTGCTTCAGAAAATAACCGATACCACAATCGCTTATCTAAAGGAAAAGGTGAAGGCAGGTGTTGATGCCGTACAGCTTTTCGATTCATGGGGTGGACTTCTGGAACCAAAAGATTACCAGGAATTCTCATGGCAATATATGCAGCAGATCATCAATGCTCTTAAAGACGAGATTCCTGTGATCGCTTATGGGAAAGGCTGCTGGTTTGCCCTTAAAGAGATGTCTCAGAGTGGAGCATCTGCATTGGGAGTAGACTGGACATGCGATGCCAGGAATGCAAGGTACCTAAGTGGCGGGCAGATCACGCTTCAGGGTAATTTTGATCCTGCCAGATTATATTCAAAACCTGTGGAAATAAAACATATGGTGCATGATATGATCAACGCCTTTGGAAAAGACAGGTACATAGCAAATCTTGGTCACGGCATCCTTCCGGATATTCCTGTAGATAACGCAAGAGCATTTGTAGATGCTGTTAAAGAATACAGGTAATGCTTATCAGGTCGAAACTTTCAAGCATGGGTTTTCGGCAAATCTGGGTGCTGATAAAGGTGTTTATCACAAAACCTTTTTTGGTTATTCCAACTTATAAAGCAACTAAGCAAACCATAATAATTTGCAATAAAAAATTCGGAAAGGAACATCATAAAAATACCAGGGCCAATGCCTTCAGACATGCGCTCTGGAATTTCCTTTTATGCAGAAAATGTTTTGAAGTTTTAAAATCTGTGAACAGTGCAGCGAACTGGAGCGAGAAAGTAACCAATCTGCATGAATTGCTTTCCCCGAATGCTGATATTGCCAGAATAATGGACCTTCATAATAATTTTATTGGCCGTAATTTGTTTATAAAGGAGCCGGAACTCGATATAATTGAAAAACTGGAATATATGATGGGCAAAGCAGTAAAAGCCCGTTCTGTTGAAGATATCAAAGAAGCCGGTAATAGTTTAGTGTATATAGAAGACTGAAATTTGAAACAATGAAAGAAAGATTTTACAGATATATTGAAAGCCTTCAGGATAAAATCACCTCGAAACTTGAGGAAATAGACGGAAAGGCAAAATTTCAGGAAGACATCTGGAGACGTGAAGAAGGCGGTGGCGGCCGAACAAGGGTGATCGAAGATGGGGCGGTATTTGAAAAGGGCGGTGTAAATATCTCAGCGGTTCACGGTCCGCTGGCACCTGCAATGCAAAAATATTTCAATGTGGGCGATGTAGACTTTTTCGCCTGCGGGCTGAGTCTCGTGATCCATCCAAGGAATCCAATGGTCCCTACAGTCCATGCCAACTGGAGATATTTTGAAATGTATGATAAAACCGGTAAGGTAATAGATCAGTGGTTTGGTGGGGGTCAGGATCTCACCCCTTACTATCTATTTGAGGAAGATACCAGGCATTTTCACAAAGTGTGTAAGAAAGCCTGCGACCCTCATGGCTTTTCATTGTATTCAGACTACAAGAAAAAGTGTGATGAGTATTTCTGGAATGCACACAGAGATGAGGCCAGGGGCATTGGAGGCTTGTTCTTTGACTACCTGAAAGAAGACAGCCACATGAAAATCGAGAATTGGTTTGATTTTGTGACCGAAGTTGGTGATTCCTTCCTTGAAGCCTACGTCCCAATAGTTGAAAAAAGGAAAGATCTGGATTATACTAAAGAGAACCGCAACTGGCAGGAAATAAGGAGAGGCCGGTATGTGGAATTCAACCTTGTTCACGATAAAGGCACCCTTTTCGGATTGAAGACCAACGGAAGGATTGAAAGCATACTCATGAGTCTGCCACCGCATGTTCAGTGGAGATATGATCATCATCCCGAGCCGGGAAGCGATGAGGAAAAACTTTTAAAAGTGCTTGAAAAACCTGTAGATTGGATTTAAATTGACAATTGATAACTGATAATTGAAAAATATGTATCCATTACGTCGTAATCGAAGACTGAGAACCAACGAATCTATACGGTCACTGGTCAGGGAAACAGTAATCTCTCCTAACGATTTTATAGTTCCGCTATTTATCGTAGAAGGAAAGAATGTAAAGGAAGAGATTGCCTCTATGCCTGGTTATTACAGATATAGCCTTGATCTTATCGAAAAGGAAGTAAGGGAATTATGGAATTTAGGTCTTAAGTCGGTATTGCTGTTCGTGAAAGTTCCGGAAAATCTGAAAGACAATGCAGGAAAAGAAGCCATAAATCCTGAAGGATTAATGCAGAGGGCTATCAAAACTGTAAAGAATGCTGTTCCTGAGATGCTGGTAATGACCGATGTGGCTCTTGATCCTTATTCTCAATACGGTCATGACGGAATAATCGATGGTGGAAAGGTATTGAACGATGACACCACGGCCGTTCTTTCGGAAATGGCACTTTCACATGCCAAAGCTGGTGCCGATTTCGTAGCTCCAAGTGATATGATGGACGGCCGCATTTTCGAGATAAGAAGCCTGCTGGAAGATGAAGGTTTTCATGATACAGGTATCTTAAGTTATAGTGCAAAATATGCTTCGGCATTTTATGGACCTTTTCGGGACGCGCTCGATTCGGCTCCCGTAGATGCAGAGAATATTCCCAAAAATAAAAAGACCTACCAGATGGATCCCGCCAATCGCGAGGAAGCTATCCGGGAAACCTTAATGGATATCGAGGAAGGAGCTGATATAGTGATGGTAAAACCCGGGCTTTGTTACCTTGACATTGTGCGCGACATCAAAAATGCCGTGAATGTTCCGGTGGCCGTCTACCAGGTAAGCGGAGAATATGCCATGATAAAAGCGGCTGCAGAAAAAGGCTGGCTCGATCATGATGCCGTGATGCTTGAACAACTCACTGCTATAAAACGTGCCGGTGCCGATATAATCGCCAGTTATTTCGCCAAAGAAGCAGTAAAACTGATTTCCTGATAATAAATTGACATTTCTATCACAGCCTTTTCGAATGAAAAGGCTGTCTTAGTTTAGGCTTTTATAATTTCTTTTGAAAAATTTGTTTTCAGAATCTCTAAATTAGCCAGTCAAACAGTTAATTAAGCGTATGGGCTTATTATTCATTTTTGCTGCACTTTCGATCTTCTTTTCATTTATGTGTTCTATCCTGGAGGCGGCTTTACTTAGCATTACTCCATCCTACATAAAGATAAAGAGAAAAGAAGGAAAGCAGTATGCCAAGATTCTTGCTCACCTAAAGCAGGATATCGATAAGCCATTAATTGCAATACTCACTATAAACACCGTGGCTCATACGGTGGGGGCGATCCTTGTGGGGGTCCAGGCCGAAAAGACCTTTGGAGATGGAGGAAATGCGGTGGGAATCGTTTCAGCGATAATGACCATGGCTATCCTGGTACTTTCTGAGATCATTCCAAAGACTATAGGCGCGACCTACTGGCAAAGACTGGGTAATTTCACGGCCAGGTCTCTTACAATAATGATCTTTCCGCTAAAGTATACCGGCATTCTCTGGCTGATGATGTTAACCACGAAACTAATAGGTAAATCGGCACACGTTAGCAGCATGAGCAGGGAAGAATTCGCCGCAATAACTGATGCAGCCGAAGAGGAAGGAGTTTTCGAAGAAAGCGAAACCACTGTGATCAAAAATTTACTTGTGTTCAAATCAGTAGAAGCCAAGGATGTAATGACGCCATTTTCGGTCGCTATTACTGAAGATGAACGAATGTCGATGGAAGATTTTCATAATAGCCATAGAAACCTGAAATTCTCCCGTATCCCCATTTACCGGGACAAATCCAATCATATTACCGGATTTATCTTGAAAGATGACGTACTGGAGCAAATGATTGATGAAAAGGGAAGGCAACCTTTAAGCAGTATCAAAAGAGAGATCCTGGTCACTAAAGACAACACCCCTATCCCGGAACTTTTTGAGATATTTGTTCAAAAGAGGGCACATATCTCCATGATAGTTGATGAATATGGGAACGTGACCGGAATCGTTACTATGGAAGATATCATCGAAACTCTTCTGGGTCTTGAAATAATGGACGAGAGCGACAGTGTGGAAGATATGCAGATGCTTGCCCGGAAGAATTGGGAACGCAGGGCAAAACGCCTTGGATTGATCCAGAGAAAACAGGATCAGGAAACCGAAGACCAGGAAGAAGAAACCAATGAAAACAGCCAGAATTAAAACTCCCCTGGGAATTGCTGAATTGGGTGGCGATTCAGACGGACTTTCCTATTTAAAAATTCTTAATTCGGATGAACCAGTTTCTAAAGAAATACCTTCAGAATTAAAATCTGCGGCAGATCAGCTCGCTTCTTATTTTATAGGCGAGTTGAAGGATTTTGATCTAAAGCTCAATCCAAAAGGCACCGATTTTCAAAAAATGGTATGGAATAAATTACTCCAGATCCCCTATGGAAAAACTACCTCCTATCTGGAGTTATCCAGAGCCCTTGGGGATGAAAAAGCCATTAGAGCAGTTGCTTCAGCAAATGGGAAAAATCCTTTATGGATCATTATTCCGTGTCATCGGGTGATTGGCAGCGACGGATCTCTTACCGGTTACGCCGGAGGCCTGCATCGCAAAAAATGGCTTCTGGATTTGGAAAATCCTCCAGCCCAGCGAAGCCTATTCTAAAATTCCTTAAATTCATCCTATGAAGAAACTGGTTCGCTATCTGCTAATATTCCTAGGATTTTTACTTTTCGCTTCCCTTATTCTATATGTACTTGGTTATGGTTATATTTTCAAGGCAGTTAGCACCACTTATCTTACAGGCCATAAAACGGCATTCATAGACGACTATCCTTATTTTGAGAATCATGTGATCAAGAATTCCGATAGCATCCAGGAATGGCCATTACACAGGGCGTATAATGAAGTTGAGGCAACTTCAACCCTGGATAGCCTTAACCGGGAACTGGAGACAGCAGCTTTCCTTATCATTAAGAATGACAGTATCTGGTTTGAAAAATATTATGATGGCTACGGAAAGAAATCTAAAACAAATTCTTTCTCCATGGCGAAGAGTATTGTTACTGCGTTAATGTTCAAAGCAATTCAGGATGGCTATATCGAAAATATCAATCAGCCAGTGGCAGATTTTTATCCTCAGTTCGATAAAAGTCTTAGTGTTGGAGACCTTTCCTCCATGTCTACCGGGCTCAACTGGGATGAGAACTATTATAATCCTTTTGGCTCAACGGCACGAGCCTATTTTGGCAAAAATATCAGGGAACAAATCCTGGCGTTAGAGGTGGTTGAAGAACCAGGTCAGGAATTTGAATATCTGAGCGGAAATACAGAATTACTGGGAATGGTGATTGAAAAAGCAACCGGAACCAGCCTCAGCAATTATTTAAGCCAAAGCTTCTGGAAGCCCTTAGGTATGAATGATGATGCGCTCTGGCAGTTAGACAGTGAGGAAAGTGAAATGGAAAAGGCTTATTGCTGTATTTCAAGCAATGCCCGTAATTTTGGGAAATTTGGTAAACTGTTCAAAAATTATGGTGCATGGAAAGGCCAACAACTCCTGGATTCATCTTTTATCGCTCTGGCTTCCAAGCCTAGATTTGAAGAATCTCCTTATTATGGATTCGGTTTCTGGCTAAGTGACTATAAAGGCAAAGAAATCTTCTATATGAGAGGAGTTTTAGGCCAGTACGTTATAATAATTCCCGAAGACAATCTGGTGATCGTAAGGCTTGGACGAAAACTTATTCGTAAGGGTGAAGAGGAAAAGCATTACAAGGATTTTTATATGTATATTGATGAGGCCTATAACATGTTAGATCATGCTTCATAAATTAAAGCTGGAAAATATCCTGTTTCTTGATATAGAAACGGTTCCCGAATTCCGAAATTATTCCGACCTGAGTGAAGAGAAAAAGCTGCTTTGGGAGGAAAAATCCAAATATCAGCGCAAGGAAGATTTTACAGCCGAAGAATTCTATGAAAGAGCCGGAATATGGAGTGAATTCGGAAAGATCATCTGTATCTCTGTTGGCTTTTTTAGTTTCAGAAATGGAAGCCGGAACTTCAGGCTTACCAGCTTTAAAGGAGAGGAAGAAAAACTGTTAAAGGATTTCACGGCATTACTTGAAGAACATTTCTTTCAGCCCTATCACTTACTTTGCGCTCATAATGGAAAGGAATTCGACTTCCCATACATCGCGCGTCGAATGCTAATCCATAATATGCGCCCGCCTTCAAAGCTGGACCTCTTCGGAAAAAAGCCCTGGGAAGTGCCCCACCTGGACACCCTTGAATTATGGAAATTTGGTGATTTCAAACACTACACTTCGCTCAAACTACTTACCCATGTACTGGGGATACCTTCTCCAAAAGAAGATATAGATGGCTCTATGGTAAGGGAGGTTTATTATGAAAAGGGTGAACTGGACAGGGTTGTGGAATATTGCGAAAGAGACGTGCTCGCAATAGCCCAGGTGATCCTAAAGTTACGACAGGAGCCCCTTCTGGAAGACTCTGAGATCGTTTCAGTATAAAATATTCTTAAAATACTGTTATTCAAAGATTATAACTTGGCTTTCCAATCCCTAAATGTTTAACTTTAATTTATTCTAAACCAATAAATCTTAAATTATGTATTTATACATTGAAATGTGGAACGTTACTACCAAATGGATGAAGCTCGGTCATGAGGAGAGACGTAAGCTGATGGAGGACATGAGAGGCCGAATTAAAAACATGAAGGCCAGTGGCGTGGAAAATCTTGGTTGGGCAAGAAACGATGAACACACCCCCTATCGTAGTGACTATCGCTATATGACGGTTTGGAAGATGCCCTCGGTCAGTGAGGTAGAGGTCCTTGAAAGCAATCTGAAAAATGTTGGATGGTATGAGTATTTCTCCCAGGCAAATTCAAGGGGAAGATTAATTTCTCAGGATGAAGCCATAGATTTTCTTATAGATATTGAAGAAAGTTCAACTTCATTAACCTAAAAAAAAGGCCGGAAAGTTTCCGGCCTTTTTTTTAATCGAGTTTCATCTCGGGAATATCTCCTTCTACTACCAGTCTTCCTTCGGTAGCTGTCTTTATATCTTCTACACTTACTCCAGGGGCTCTTTCCAGCAGTTTAAAGCCATCAACTGTGACTTCCATAACAGCCAGATTAGTAACTATCTTCGTTACACAGCCAACACCGGTTAAGGGTAAGGTACAGCGTTTAAGGAGTTTTGATTTCCCGGCCTTATTGGTATGCATCATGGCTACGATGATATTCTCAGCTGAGGCCACCAGGTCCATGGCTCCACCCATACCTTTTACCATTTTTCCAGGGATCTTCCAGTTAGCAATATCTCCATTCTCTGCAACTTCCATCGCTCCAAGTATTGTAAGATCCACGTGCTGCCCTCTTATCATCCCGAAACTTGTAGCGGAGTCGAAGAAACTGGCTCCAGGCAAGGCAGTAATGGTTTGTTTTCCCGCATTTATAAGATCGGCATCCTCTTCTCCTTCGAAAGGAAAGGGTCCCATCCCTAAAATACCATTCTCGCTCTGAAATTCAACCTGAATATCATCACGAACAAAATTGGCAACGAGAGTGGGAATTCCAATTCCAAGGTTCACATAGTAACCATCCTTTACCTCTTTGGCTATCCTTTGTGCTATTCCGTTTTTATCAAGTGCCATACTTATACTTTTTGTCTTACAGTGCGTTGTTCAATTCTTTTCTCGTAATCCTCACCCTGGAAAATCCTTTGTACAAAGATTCCGGGAATGTGAATTTGATTAGGATCTAATTTCCCAGGCTCCACAAGTTCTTCTACCTCAGCGACGGTTATTTTTGCTGAACCACACATTACCGGATTAAAATTCCTGGCTGTTCCCTTGAAAATAAGGTTTCCGGCCTTATCCCCTTTCCAGGCCTTTACAAAAGCAAAATCTGCCTTGAAAGCTTCTTCCAGAACATACATTTTCCCATTGAATTCACGGGTTTCCTTTCCCTGGGCTACTTCGGTACCGTAACCTGCAGGTGTATATATTGCCGGGAATCCTTGCTGGGCAGCCTGGCATCTGGCCGCAAGCGTTCCCTGCGGGATCAGTTCAACATCCAGTTCTCCGCTAAGCATCTGCTTCTCGAAGATCTCGTTCTCTCCAACATAGGAGGAGACCATCTTGTCAATTTGCTTTTTATGTAGTAGAAGTCCGAGGCCAAAGTCATCTACCCCGGCATTGTTCGAAATACAGGTAAGATTCTTTACATCCAGGCGTACCAGTTCAGAAATCGCATTCTCAGGGATTCCGCATAGACCGAATCCACCGAGCATAAA
Source organism: Christiangramia crocea (assembly GCF_022410465.1). GTDB lineage: Bacteria > Bacteroidota > Bacteroidia > Flavobacteriales > Flavobacteriaceae > Christiangramia > Christiangramia crocea. The sequence continues at coordinate 200,406 of NZ_JAJSON010000016.1, forward strand.
CGTCATTCCATCTTTTACCCCTTTAAGAGCCTCCTGCACATTATCAACCGTTTTTATGATCATTTTTCAGAATTTTACCCGAAAATACGAAAATAAAAAGCTGACTACAACGGTTAGAAGGGAGACTTATTGAATAATTAAGAAATCTTAAATGCTTTTATTGAGAATAGTCTAAAAATCAAGTTCATCCGGGACCGAATTATCAGTTTCTTTTGAAGCTCCATAATTCTCACAATTTACTTCGATACTAAGGTTCTCGGGACGTTCAAATCCCTCCTTGGATACCTTAAGATCTTCATCGCTGTAAACATCTTTCATATACATCCCCCAAATAGGTAATGCCATGGTGGCTCCCTGCCCATAAGTGATAGTTGGGAAATGAACCGAACGGTCTTCGGCCCCTACCCATACACCGGTAGCAAGATTGGGCACCATTCCAATAAACCAGCCGTCACTCTGATTCTGAGTGGTACCTGTTTTTCCGGCTATAGGATTCTTGAAATCATATGGATATCCCGTTACGGCTCTTTCATAATCCTGCCGCCCTTTCGCCCAGGTTCCTCTGAGTCGTACACCAGAACCATATTGTGTAACTCCTTCAAGCAGGTTAACAGTTACAAAGGCAGCTTCCTTACTGAGCACATCACGGGTTTCCGGGACATGCTGATAAAGAACAGTTCCATTCTTATCTTCGATCCTATTAACAATTACAGGTTTTACGTAAACTCCCTGATTAGCAAATGTGCTGAAAGCAGAAACCATTTCAAAAAGACTAATATCGGCGACACCAAGCGCTATTGATGGAACCGCTGGAATATTATCAGTTTGGATCCCTAATTTACCAACAAGATCTATTACAGGCTGAGGTCCGGTTTTATCTATCAACCTTGCTGTAACTGTATTAATTGACTGTGCCAAAGCACTTTTTAAGGAAACCATTCCTTCGTAATCAGAATCTCCGGCATTTTTGGGAGACCAGTCGTTTTGATTTCCGTGTTTCCCTGCTTCAATGGTAAACCTTGTTTTAGGTAAAGTATCACAGGGTGAAAACTTAAGCTGATCTATAGCAGTAGCATACACAAAAGGTTTGAACGTAGAACCTACCTGCCTTCTCCCCTGTTTTACGTGATCATATTTGAAATGTTTAAAATTGGCACCTCCAACCCAGGCCTTTACCTCTCCCGTTTGCGGAACCATGGACATCATTCCTGCCTGTAAAAAAGATTTATAATATAGGATGGAGTCTCTAGGGGTCATTACGGTATCGATGGTTCCATTCCAGCTAAAAACCCGCATTTCCGCCTCTTCAGTAAATGACTTTCTGATCTCTTCTTCAGATTTTCCCTGTGCTTTCATCTTGCGCCATCTCTCTGATCTTTTCATAGAACTTTCGATGATATTCTCCTTTTCAGCATTGTCAATATCCCTGAAAGGCGCCGTAGGGTTACTCTCATTCTGACGGTCAAATTCCTTCTGAATATGGGAAATATGCTTTTTCACTGCCTCTTCGGCATATTCCTGCATTTTGGAATCTATACTGGTATATATCTTCAAACCATCCCGGTAAAGACTATATTCACTTCCGTCTGGTTTAGGATTCTCCTCTATCCATTCTTTCATGAATCCCTGAAGATACGCCCTGAAATAAGTCGCCATTCCTTCATCATGACCTTCAGGAGTGAATTCGATCTTCATAGGTAATTGTTGGAGGGAGTCCATTTCAGTTTCTGATATGTAGCCATTTCTAGCCATCTGCTCAAAAACCTGATTCCTTCTCGCTTTTACCATTTCCGGTCTTCTAACCGGATTATATAAAGATGCATTTTTCAACATTCCGACAAGAACCGCAGATTCCTGAATATTCAGATCTTTGGCTTCTTTATCAAAATAAATCTTTGACGCTGAACGAATTCCCACCGCCTGGTATACAAAATCATATTTATTAAAATACATGGTAATGATCTCTTCCTTGGTATACTGGCGCTCAAGCCTGGTGGCAATGATCCATTCCTTGACCTTTTGTAAAACACGGGCAAAAGGATTACTGGAAACATCTTCTGTAAAAAGAAGTTTGGCCAGCTGTTGTGTAATTGTACTTGCCCCGCCTCGTGTTCCCAGGTAAACTGCTGCTCTTACCGTTCCCTTAGCGTCGATCCCGGCATGCTGGTAGAAGCGTTCATCTTCAGTAGCTACCAGGGCCTGCACCAGATGTTCTGGAAGATCATCATATTTAATGGGAGTTCTGTTCTCGTTGTAGTATTTCCCAAGGGTCTCCCCATCTGAAGAAAATATTTCCGTAGCCAGGTTCGTTTCAGGATTTTCCAGTTCTTCAAAGGTGGGCATCTTACCAAATGCTCCCCAACCGGCAAGCAGGAAAATAAATACTGCGACCAATAAACCTATTCCGAATAAAGTCCAGAAGCCAAGTATATATTTTCTATTGCTATGCGCAGGTTTCTTCGATTTTTTAGATGTGCGGGCCATTTATTTTTTAAAAATTAATTTTCACTTTTTTCCATCCTCAATCCAACGTGGGTGATACCTTGGAGATCTTCTATCCCTTCTACTTCCCCATTCTTCCGCATCGCCTGCTGAATGGTTACCATATAATCCCCTGGTTCATTAAATTGTACCTTCTCCTTGTACCACAGCTTGTTTTCTTTTACGTCACCAAAACCCGTGCCGAGCCATTCTCCATTTGGTCTTGCCATTTCATATTCCAGTGTATCGCTTATGACCTTTCCCTGAGGGAACTTGATCTCTGTGATCAAAAACAGGTTACTGTACTGATAATCCTTATTATTTCGAATATTGATGAACAGATCATATACCTTAGTGGAATCAAGACTTCCAAGATCGAATGAAACTATCGAGTCTTTATGCCACCCACTTACAGGTTTATATTCATCATACACTCTTTTCCTGTCACAGGATGAGGCCATGATGATCACTAAAACCAAAAAAGAAACAAAAACTGCACTACGCATTTTTAGACTTTGAAGTATTTCCTTTCCGCTTTTTTCTTTTTTTACTTCTCTTTTTTCTCTGTTGCCTGGGTTTATCAAAACGGGTCAGACTATCTTCTCCTACGGCATCCTTAAAGCCTTTATTATCTCCTTCCTCCATCTGAATCTCTAACTCATATTCTTCCAGACTTCCTACCGCCTCTTCTTTTTTATTTTTGGCGATGATCGTATTAGCCTGCTCGGGTGTGAGTTTATGCCAGTTCATCCATTCCCCTTCATAAGCATACCATAAAAGGCCCTTGAAAATGTCAATTTTCTGGCAAACAGCCGTTCCTTTTTTGGTCTTTAGTTTAACGTCGGTTTTCGGAAAAGATTTTAAAGCTTCCAGATAAGTATCAAGTTCGTAGTTCAAACAGCACTTCAATTTTCCGCACTGTCCCGCCAGTTTTTGCGGATTGAGGGATAATTGCTGATACCTTGCGGCCGATGTGCTTACCGATCTGAAATCTGTAAGCCAGGTAGAACAACATAGTTCACGGCCACAGGAGCCAATTCCTCCAAGCCTTGCTGCTTCCTGGCGGAGCCCTATCTGACGCATTTCTATGCGCGTATTGAATTCGCGAGCAAATTCCTTAATAAGCTGGCGGAAATCCACACGATCTTCTGCCGTATAATAGAAAGTGGCCTTAGAGGCATCTCCCTGGAATTCCACATCACTTATCTTCATGCTAAGGTTCAGCCTGATCGCTATCTGCCTTGATCGCTGTTTGATCTTTTCTTCCCTGTCCCGGGCCTCCTGCCAAACATCAATATCTTTCTGAGAAGCCTTTCGGTAGACCTTCAGGATCTCAGGAGACTCCGGATCTTCCTTTTTCTTTTTCATCTGAACCCTTACCAGCTCGCCAGTAAGACTTACCATCCCAACATCGTGGCCGGGATTGGCTTCGGTAGCGACAACGTCTCCGATGCTCAGACTTAAATTTTCGGTGTTTTTATAGAAATGCTTCCGTCCATTTTTAAAACGGACTTCGACAAAATTGAAGGGTTCCACCCCTCCCGGAAGAGACATATTAGAAAGCCAGTCGAAAACGGTGAGTTTGTTACATCCGTCGGTTCCGCAGGTTCCATTATTCTTACATCCTTTAGGCTGACCGTCTTTCCCGGTCGAGCAACTGCTGCAAGCCATATATTATATATATTGAGAAGGTAAGCTCTAACGCGTATAAACATCATCCTGTCATTTAATCAATTTTCCTGCAGGATCTCCTTCATCTTCACAAAGGCTGAAAACTTCAGCCTACCGCATTTTTTTAAAGCACCTTCTTGAGGTTCATAAAAAATTTTCAAAAGTAAATATACCAATATTAATTGGCACCACCATTTTAGAGAGGAAACCTATTGCTTAAACAGCAAAACCTCGGACCTGCCTTTTTTGAAAATCTTATTGCTCGCGCCTTTTCCTTTTCGCAGTTTCTTCTGCTCCTCGTAAGGCAATGCCGCTATTTCCTTGCAATTATCTGAACAGCAATTATTCATTTTTTTAGCACATTCCTCACACTGAATGAACAATAAATGACAGGCTTCATTGGCACAGTTAACATGCGTATCGCAAGGTTTACCACACTGGTGGCATTGAGCAATCACATCTTCTGAAATTCTTTCGGCCCTACGATGATCGAATACGAAGTTCTTTCCGATAAATTTATTTTCAAGGTTCTGGTTTTGCACCTGTCGCGTATATTCAATAATACCACCTTCCAGCTGGTAGACGTTCTTGAATCCACGATGTTTGTAATAGGCGCTCGCTTTTTCGCAACGAATTCCACCTGTACAGTACATAACCAGGTTTTTGTCTTCCTTATGCTCCTTAAGATCATCTTCTATGATAGGCAAAGAATCACGGAAAGTATCCACATCAGGGGTTATTGCTCCCTGGAAATGTCCGATCTCGCTTTCATAGTGATTTCTCATATCTACCAATACCGTGTTTGGATCGCTGATAAGTTCATTGAATTTAGCAGCATCTACATGTACACCTTTATTGGTTACATCGAAAGTCTCATCGTTCAGTCCATCGGCCACGATCTTATTACGAACCTTTACCTTAAGTTTGAGGAAAGACTTGATATCGTGTTCTATGGCAATATTCAACCGAACATCTTTCAGAAAATAAATATCATCTATAAATGCCTTGAATTCATTGAAACGTTTGGCGGGAACCGAAAGCTGCGCATTGATACCTTCATGGGCAACATAGATTCTTCCAAGAACGTCCATCTGGTCCCAGGCAATAAACAAATGATTTCTGAATAATTCAGGATTTCCGATCTTTGCGTAAGCATAGAAAGAAAGCGTAAGCCTGTCTTCACCGGCTTCTTCTAAAAGGGCTTCTCTTTCTTTAGCGCTTAATTTATTGTACAGTTGCATGCTATACCAATATTTTAAGAGTTAAAGTATTTTCAATTATAAAATTTTCGCGGTAATTATATGTACCGGGCAGGCTTTCTGTGCCTGCAAACAGGGGTCAAAGATACTGTTATCGTGAGACTTAAGCGTATAAAATCCTTTTTTTTCCTTCGAATTTAGCAGTACAGCCTTTCCGTCTTTTTTAGACATCCGGAACTGCCCCGGTGCCATTTCCACACAATAATTACAACCAATGCATTTTTGACGCTGCAAAGTTACAACTACCATTAGACCTTTACAATTTTATAGAGTTTATCTGAAAGACGTAACCTAAAATCAAGCGGAATAGTGCATGAATCCCCTTTAGTGGCTATTTCAGATTTTTCATCATTCACCATAAGCTCTTCAAGATCAAATTCTTTCACTCCGGTGGTGGGACCTGTAACCAATATTCGGTCTCCTACTTTAATATCATAAGCCTCGATCTTGAATTCTCCAATTCCTGGTTTTGGAAAATAATGCGCACCTTTTCCCACGTAGACTTTCTTCTGAGTCGCATGCGATCCGGAACCTTCGCTCCATTCTCCTAGTTTTTGCCCGAGATAATAGCCGCTCCAAAAACCCCTATTATATACCTTTTCAAGGTCTTTCATCCAGCCTTCTACTTTTTCTGCAGAATAGGAATTATCATAGTATGCATCAATTGCTTCTCTATAGGTTTTAATAACTGTAGCAACATACTCGGGCGCCCTTCCTCTTCCTTCTATTTTAAGCACTTTAGCCCCAGTATCGATCACCTGGTCCAGAAAGTCGAGGGTACAGAGGTCTTTTGGAGACATCATATACTCGTTATCAAGCTCTATTTCAAAACCAGACTCTTGGTCCACTACCGTGTATTTCTTACGACAGTTCTGTTTACAGGCTCCCCTGTTTGCCGAAGAATTATGCGAATGGAGACTTAAATAGCATTTCCCCGATACAGCCATGCATAAAGCTCCATGCCCGAAGATCTCAACTTCAACCAAATTTCCGGATGGACCCTTAATTTTATCTTTTTCTATCTGATCGCAAATTTTTTTCACCTGACGTAAGCTCAGCTCCCGACTCATTACCATTGTATCTGCAAACATAGAATAAAACCGAACCGTCTCAATATTGGTTATATTTATCTGCGTAGAAATATGAACTTCCATCCCTACCTGTCGGGCATAGGCAATTACCGCCTGATCCATTGCTATAATCGCAGTTACATTTGCCTTTCTTGCGGCATCTATAAGGGTTCTTATAATAGAGAGGTCGTGATCATAAATAATGGTATTAAGGGTAAGATAGGTCCTTACTACTTTTTTATTACATCTGTTAACTATTTCAGGCAGATCATCAATAGTGAAATTCATACTGGCACGTGCACGCATATTCAACTGCTCTACACCAAAATACACTGAATCAGCTCCGTTATCAAGGGCCGCCTGCAGTGACTCAAAGTTTCCAGCCGGAGCCATTAGCTCAATTTTTCCAGACATGGTCATAACTAAAAATTTAGGGTTTGCAAAAATACTGATTTCATAAAAATCATTTTATGAGCATTGTCATCCTGTACAAACAAAATCCTATTCCATAATTTTGGAATATTTCCATAAATGAAGCATAAGTTTTATTGTATTGCAGAAAAACTTGTACTATTTTAGCAGTCCTTAATTATTCAATTTAAAATTCATACATGAGCAACGATAAAGAGAAAGAAGCGAAGTTAAAGGCTTTGAAGCTTACCCTGGATAAAATGGATAAAACCTACGGCAAGGGAACCGTAATGAAGATGAGCGACCAGGTCGTGGTAGATGTAGATGCTATCTCCACGGGGTCATTAGGCCTTGACCTTGCTCTCGGAGTTGGAGGATATCCAAGAGGAAGAGTGATAGAAATCTATGGTCCGGAATCTTCCGGTAAAACTACACTTACACTTCACGCGATCGCTGAGGCCCAGAAAAAAGGCGGTATTGCTGCCTTTATCGATGCTGAGCATGCCTTTGACAGGTTTTATGCTGAAAAGCTTGATGTGGATATCGATAATCTTATTATTTCTCAACCAGATAATGGGGAGCAGGCCCTTGAAATTACCGATAACCTGATTCGCTCAGGGGCGATAGATATTATCGTGATCGACTCGGTTGCGGCACTAACGCCTAAAAGCGAGATCGAAGGTGAGATGGGAGATTCAAAAATGGGACTTCATGCAAGATTAATGTCCCAGGCATTGAGAAAGCTTACCTCATCAATCAGTAAGACAAACTGTACCGTGATCTTTATTAACCAGTTAAGGGAAAAGATCGGTGTGATGTTCGGTAACCCTGAAACCACCACCGGGGGTAATGCTCTTAAATTTTATGCCTCGGTTAGGCTGGACATTAGGAGGTCAACCCAAATAAAGGATAGCAACAATAATGTCACGGGTAACAAAACCCGGGTTAAGGTTGTGAAGAACAAGGTTGCACCACCATTTAAAACTGCAGAATTTGACATAATGTATGGTGAAGGAGTTTCTAAAATCGGGGAGATCATCGACATAGGCGTTGATTACGAGATCATTAAAAAGAGTGGATCCTGGTTCAGTTATGAAGATACCAAACTGGGGCAGGGACGGGATGCTGTTAAGATCTTACTTAAAGACAATCCCGATCTAATGGAAGAGCTTGAAGAGAAGATCAAAAATGCGATCAAGATCGCTAAAGAATAATTAAAAAAATCCCCGGTTGGGGATTTTTTTAATTATAACGCAACCTTTTACAGAAATAAGCATCTACTAACAAAACAATATTATTAAAATGAAAAAGTTAGTATTTATCTTATTTACATTTATAGCGTTTACAAGCTGTTCAATAGATGATGACAGCCCAAGGATAGAATACGAATTAGCAGAGATCGTGGCAAATGACCTTCCAGATGAATTCGAATTTGGTGAAACCTACGAAATTACTGTAACTTATATTCTCCCATCGGCATGTCATAATTTTGCAGGAATAGATGCACGAAGAGAAGGCAATGTGGGAGAAGAGCGAAGAACTATTTTTGTTTCCGCAATTTCAGCCATAAGGCTTGACGACAATTGTGATGATACTGTTGGTGGAGATCAGGGCACCAGTAAGTTTACCATCCCCATCGACGAGGAAGAAGACTACACCTTCAAATTCCTAGTTGGGGAAGTTAATGGTGATCCGGTTTATGATACAGTGGTGATCCCGGTCACTCAGTCTCAATCATAACAGACCTTCAAAAAAACCAGATAAAAAGTTATAAATCTTTTAAGTGGGGTTAAAAGACCTTATCCATAAGTGCAAAAAAAAGGATAGAAAAGCACAGGAACAGCTTTATCGCTTATACGCGCCAAAGCTGTTCGGGTTGTGCCTTAAATATTCAGATAACCACCAGCAGGCAGAAGATAATCTGCAAGATGGATTCGTAACCATTTTTGAGAAGATCTCTCAATATAAAGATGCGGGTTCTTTTGAAGGATGGATGAAAAGGATCGTTATAAACACCGCTTTACAGAAGCACCGCCAGCAGAAAGTCTATGGAATTACCAATGAGGACCACCTGCACGAAGAAGAGATAAAAGTTGAAACTGAAGAGCTTTCCGTACATTTTCTGCTGGAATGTGTACAGAACCTTCCTGACCGATACAGACAGGTATTTAACCTCTATGTCATGGATGGCTATTCACACAAGGAAATTGCAGATATGCTGAATATCTCGGAAGGAACTTCAAAATCCAATCTTGCGAGGGCAAGAATGGCATTGAAAGACAGAATTGAAAAACACCAGAATATTCAAAATTCGGCTCAATCATCATGAAAGAAAAGAAGACCATAGACCGGATTTTTCAGGAAAAGTTCAAGGATTTTGAAAAGGAACCCAGGGAAAAGATATGGGACAATATTGCTTCAAAACTTGACAAAAAAGAGAAAAGAAGACCCCTTATCATTCCCCTGTGGGTAAAATTAGGAGGTGTTGCCGCTGTGCTTGCCGTAATCATTGCAAGCCTGCTTTTTACTCAAAATCAGCCTACAATTCAGAATGAACCAGGCGTTGTATTTGAAAATCCTGAAGAGTCAAAGCAATCTGAAACTGATAAAGAACTACAAAATGACCCAAAAAATGAAGACACAGGTTCAGAAAACCAGGTAGCTTCGCAGGAATTTCGAGATTCAGGAGGAGCATCATCTTCTTCCGCCGAAAACAGTTCAACTATAACCTCAAAAACAACTACTCAGGATCAAGGAAATAACGACCCGTCATTAAACACCGGTTCCGAAAAAGAAAACCGCCTGGAACCGGCAATAGTTTCAGAGGAAACCGAAAAGAGTATCAGGACACAAAAGAAAAATGAAGAAGAAAAAGCGGCGATGAGGCCGGAAGCGACAAGCATGGATACTTCCGGCATTATTGCTCAAACCAAAAAAGATTCAACAAAAACGGAAAGCCTTCATAAGGAAGAAGAAAACGCCCTGGCACAGGTGGAAGAGAAAAAGAAAAATGACAAAACAGAAACGGCAATAGCCGAATCAAGTGCCAAAAGGCTAAGACTATCAACCTTTGCAGCACCACTATTCTACAAGAACATGGGAAGCGGGAATGAACTATCCTCTCAATTCTCCAACAATGCATCTTCTTCTGAGGTCACTCTTTCATACGGGATAAAAGTAGCCTATGAACTCTCTGATAAAATCAGGATAAGAACGGGAATAAGCAAAGTGAATATGAGTTACAACATTCAGGAAATCTCATATTCGCCCACTGCCCTTACGGCGAGTTTTGAGAACATCAGGTCTAATGAAGATAACATCCAGATAAGAAGCAATGCCAGACCTAACGGTAACATGGCTTCTGAATCTTTTTCCCAGAATTCCCTGGCATCTTCCATCTTTACACCGGGAGAGATCAATCAGCAATTCGGATTTATTGAAGTGCCCCTGGAAATAGAATATTCTCTTATTGACAAAAAATTCGGTCTGAATATCATTGGAGGCGGAAGCAGCCTTTTCCTTGACCGTAACCGTATTGACCTTGTTTCAGGCAACACTTCCACAAACCTGGGCGAGGCGAGCAATATTAACAGTACCAGCTTTAGTACAAATATCGGCCTTGGAATGGATTATAAGCTAAATGATAAGTTCAGCATCAGCCTTGAGCCTATTTTCAAATACCAGCTGAATACCTTCAAGAATGTTGACAATGTTCAACCGGTAAACTTTGGGATTTATTCGGGGCTTAACCTTAGGTTTTAAGAAACTGAAGGATTCTGAAGTTCATTAAGGATCACCTCCCTTGTCCTTTCTTTCAAAAGTCGGCGGTCTTTTAATTCCAGGCCTTCCGTACAGATAAAATTATGGATTTGCACCCTCAATATTCCAGGGCCACCGGTAAAGAACTTATAAGGGAATCGCTTTTTAGTATCGTGAAAAGTAATGGGTACTATGGGTGTCTGATGTTCTATCGCAAGTCTGAAAGCTCCGTCCTTAAACTGATCAAGAATAATTGACCGATCTTCGGGAACACCGCCTTCAGGAAAAATACATACGCTGTTTTCCTGTTTAAGTCTTCTTTGAGCTTCCTCAAAAGCGTCTTTTTTACTTCTTTGATTATTGCGATCCACAAGGATGCAGGTTCTGCGATAAAAAAAACCGAAAATAGGAATCCTACTCAGTTCCTTTTTTCCGATAAATACAAATGGTTGTTTAATTACAGACAGCATTAACATAATATCCAGCATGGAGGCGTGATTGGCCACCAGCATATAACTTTTATGTTTTTCCGGGATTTGGTCAGCTTTTACCTTTATGCTGAAACCCATCCCCACTATGATGATCTTAGCCCAGATACGGGCACAAATAAAAAACTGAGGATAGAATTTTTCAGAAGAGGTAATGATTATCAAAAAAGGAAGCATTATTACTATTGGCAACACCATTAAAATATAGAACCAGATACGCCATAACAGTATTGCTGCCTTCTTTAAATAACTCATGTTTCCAAAAGTAATAAAATGAACCGAGCGAATTCTATAAAAAAATTACCTTTGCAGGAAAATTCGAGAAGTCAATGTCCAGAATACTTACAGGAGTACAAAGTACGGGAACACCTCATTTAGGTAACCTTCTAGGAGCGATCATGCCAGCGATAAAGATGGCCAACAAACCAGATAATGAGTCCTTTATTTTTATTGCAGACATGCATTCACTTACCCAGATAAAAGACGCAGAAACGCTCAGGCAAAACACCTATTCTGTAGCGGCTACCTGGCTTGCCTGTGGTTTGGATATTGAGCGTAGCGTTTTTTACCGTCAGAGTGATATTCCCCAGGTAACCGAGCTTACCTGGTATTTGAGTTGTTTCTTTCCATACCAAAGACTTACCCTGGCTCATTCTTTTAAGGATAAAGCCGATCGGCTGGAAGATGTGAACGCCGGATTGTTTTCTTATCCTATGCTGATGGCTGCCGACATTCTTCTTTATGATGCCGAAATAGTTCCGGTAGGAAAAGATCAGTTGCAGCATCTTGAAATGACCAGAGATGTGGCTTCCAGATTTCACGCCAAAATGGGAGAGGTATTTGTGCTTCCCGAAGCTAAGGTTCAGAGGAACACTATGTATGTTCCAGGCACCGATGGTGAAAAGATGAGTAAATCCAAGAACAATACTATCAATATCTTCCAGACTGATAAAAAGCTCAGGAAGCAGATCATGGGAATACAGACCGATAGCACTCCGCTGGAAGAACCCAAGAATCCGGACACATGTAATGTCTTTGCTTTATATAAGCTGATTGCAGAGGATGACCAGATCGCCGAAATGAGACAAAAATATGAAGCTGGTGGTTTTGGTTACGGTCATGCTAAACAGGCATTTTTTGAACTGATAAAAGAAAAGTTCCAGGAGCCCAGGGAAAAATATGAATACTACATGAATAACCTGAACGAAGTGGATAAGGCTCTGGAAAAGGGAGCTGAAAAAGCGCGATTAGTGGCGAATAAGGTCTTGAAAAAGGTCCGTGAGAAAGTCGGATATTAGATAGCTTCAAAAAGTTTACCCGGAAGCGGCCTTATAGCACCTTTTAGTTCCATATTGAGTAAAAGGGAAGCAGTTTTAAAAGTTGGAAAATTACAGTTGAGAGCCAGGAGATCGAGTTCTGTCTTTCCCCTGTTTTTAAGAAAATCATAGAGCTTCTGTTCTTCATCTTCCAGTTGCACGAATAACTGTTTCTGAACAGACTTCTGTTTTACTTCAATTTCCCAGTTAAGTATATAGGCAATATCTGCTGCTGATGTAAGCACATGAGCTTTTTGTGCTTTTATAAGATTATTAGAGCCCGAGCTGAATTTATCACCAGGCCTTCCAGGAACCGCAAATACTTCCCTGTCATAAGAACCTGCAATATCAGCGGTTACCAAAGCGCCACCCTTTTCGGCACTTTCTATTACTATTGTGGCTTCGCTAAGACCAGCAATGATACGGTTGCGTTTTAGAAAATTATTGCGGTCAAATTTATCGGTACTCCAGAAATCTGTGAAAAATCCACCATTTTCCTCTACTTGACCAACATACTTCTTATGTACTTTCGGATAGATCTGATTAAGACCATGAGCCAGGCAGCCAATGGTCTGAAGTCCATTCTTTACCGCTGCTTTCTGGGCTGTAATATCAACCCCGTAGGCAAACCCGGATACTATCACCGGATCTAAAGGCGCCAGGTCTTCAATTAGTTTCTCACAGAACTGCATACCATAAGAGGTAATTTGTCGGGTTCCAACAATACTGATGATCCTTTTCCGGTTAAGATCAATATTCCCCCTGGAAAACAAAAGGATTGGACCGTCAATACAATGTTTAAGCTTTTCAGGATAATCAATATCCTGAAAATAATGACATTCAATATTATTGCTATCTATAAATTTTAATTCATCCTCAGCCGCTTTTAAGTGTCCGGAATCATTAATTTCCTTTATCCTGACACTACCCACCCCATCGAGTTTAAGCAAATTAGACTTCTTCTCCTTAAAGATATTTTTTGCATTTCCGAAATGCCTGATAAGTTTTTTAGCAGTCGTATCTCCCAGATTTGGAATGTGTTGCAACGCAAGGATATAAAGTAAGTCCTCAGAATTCATTTAGCCTAATTTGACTAAAATTACAGAAAAAAAGATTTGTTAATAAAATTTCTTTGGGTAACTTTAACCCACTGCCAAAACTTATATTTTTGCTGCCCATGAATATTACCAGCCACATCCAGGATCTACTTTACAGATACGAATGCGTAGTTTTGCCCGGTTTCGGAGCTTTTTTATCGCAAAAGCAATCAGCCTTTATTGATGATGATTCTAACGAATTCTATCCGCCCAAAAAGCTCATCTCTTTCAACAGGCAGTTGATTAAGAATGACGGACTTCTGGCAAATTACATTGCTGAGGTGGAAGGCGTAAAGTATAATTCGGCAAATAATATGATCCAGGAGTTCGTTTATGACCTGGAAAATTCCTTGCAAAATGAATCCAGAGCTGAGCTTGCAAATATTGGTAAATTTTACCTGGACAGCGAAGATAAGCTTCAGTTTGAACCTTTCACACAGATCAATTTCCTAACCCAGTCTTTTGGGCTTGATTCATTTAAGACAACAGCGGTTCAAAGAGAAGTTTATAAACAACAGGTGGAAGAACTGGAAGAAAAAGTTCCTCTTTTATTCACACCAGAAAAAAGAAGATCATCCATTCTTAAATATGCGGCCATTGGTATTATAGCAATTGGTATCTCAAGTTTCGCAGGTCTTAATATCTACAGCAGTCAGGTTTCAAAACACAATATCGCTGAACAGCAGGAAGCTGAAAGCAAACTGCAGCAACAGATCCAGCAGGCCACATTTGTGATTGACAATCCGCTACCGGCTGTAACCTTTGAAGTGGAAAAGCAATCGGGTAATTACCATATCGTTGCCGGGGCCTTCAGAGTAGAAGAGAATGCAGAGAAAAAAGTAAAGGAACTTCGTGAAGATGGCCATAAAGCAAGACTCATAGGAGCAAACAAATATGGGCTTCACCAGGTTGTATATTCCAGCCATCAAACACGGAGGGAAGCGATCAATGAACTATACAAGGTAAAGAAAAGCAATGAAGGCGCCTGGCTACTTGTTCAGGAACTTTAATACTTCATTAACGGCCTTAGCTCCAAAATCCTCCTTATTTTTGCACAAAAATAAATATGGAGGCTAAACTACCAAGCGAATCCCGCACTACATTAACTGACCTGGTATTACCCAGTGAAACAAATCCGCTGAACAACCTTTTTGGAGGGGAGTTACTAGCGCGTATGGACCGTGCCGCAAGCATCGCTGCAAGAAGGCACAGCCGCAGGATCGTAGTAACGGCCTCTGTAAACCATGTTGCCTTTAATAAAGCAATTCCGCTTGGAAGTGTTGTAACTGTGGAAGCAGCCGTTTCCCGGGCTTTTAAGTCATCCATGGAGATCTTCATCGATGTTTGGATCGAAGACAGGGAAAGTGGCAGGAGAAGCAAGGCAAATGAGGCAATTTACACCTTTGTTGCGGTAGATGAGACGGGTACACCGGTTAAAATTCCACCCCTAGAACCTGAGACTGATCTTGAAAAGGAACGATTTGCTGCCGCCCTAAGAAGAAAGCAACTTAGCTTAGTACTTGCAGGTAAAATGAAACCAGGAGAAGCTACCGAACTAAAGGCACTTTTTAAGGATTAATTATCCGTCCGGATTTTGAAAGTTGATGCAGGTAATCTGAAAAAGGTCGCGTGAACCGATATTACATCTTATAGATCCAGTCTGCCGGATCCATTTTCTGGTTATTCTTATAAAGTAAAAAGTGAAGTGTGGTTTTGCCAGTAGTCCTGCTGGTGGCAATCTCTCCAAGCTGCTGTTCAGTAACTACCACATCCCCTCTTTTCACATAAACCGTTTCAAGGTTGTTGTAGATGGTAATATAATCTCCATGCCGTACCATCACTGCCTTATTGGCTCCCTTCACCGCCTGAACCTCACTAACGGTTCCACTAAAAACAGCACGGGCTTTTCCTCCCTCTTCGGTATCTATACGAACCCCATTGTTATTTATCATAACAGATCTAACAACCGGGTGTGGCTGTTTCCCGAATTTCATGGTCACCACACCAGACCTAACCGGCCAGGGTAGTTTCCCTTTGTTATTATTAAAGTCGGCCGCCAAAGCTTTAGCCGCCGGGGTAAGCTCGTATGTATCCCTGGAAGATGAACCGCTCTCTTCATTACTCTTCGCGATCGACTCCCGAATCATTCTTTCAATGGCACGGTCTATTTCATCTATCTCATCCTGCTTTTGACGTATTTGTGTTGCAAACTGACCTTCCCGCTTCCTAATGGTGGCCATTAGGTCCTGCTGGGATTTTCTGTTTTCCTCCAGCTGAGCCCTTGTTTTCCGGTTTTCGACTATCAGCTGCTCTTTTTCCTCCTTCTGCCTTACCAGTTGTGCATTAAGGGCCTGCAATTCCTCAGTATTTGCCTTTATTTCCTCTCCCTGCTGTTTTCTGTATTCAGTATATTGTTTCATATACTGAAGGCGTTTATAGGCCTGTAAAAAGTTTTTAGAGGATAACAGGAACATTATTCGGCTTTGCTGGGATTTACTTTTATAAGATCTTCGGATCATTTTGGCATAATCCTCTTTCAGCTTCGCCAGCTCCTTCCGAAGCTGACCAATCTTATTGGTGTTGGTGTTGATCTCACGGGTAAGCAGATTTGCCTGCTGAATGGTAAGTTTAATAAGGTCTTCGGTACTTTTGATCTGCTGGTTTAGATCTTCCACCTGGGTGAGCACAGATCTTTGTTTTTTCTGATTGGAGATACGCAGCTCATTGATTCTGCTTATCTCATTTCGAAGTTCGATTCTTCTTTTCTCAAGTTCCTCACGGTCGTTCTGGGCATTGGAAGAATTGAAGCAAAGAAATAGAACCAATAAAAAAAATGTGAGTCTAGAATAATTTATTCCGATCATTTTAAACTGATTTCTTCATAACCTGATGGGATATCAAACGGGAAACTCACTTCTTCATTAAAAGATAACGATCTGTAGGTAAGATCTATATTAGTACTGGAGCCTCCTTCATTTGCAATGATCCTAATATTTTCCGGAAAAATCAATCCGCTGACTGTTTGATATTCTGAATATGTTACCGTCAAACTACGGTTTTCCTGTTCCTGAGCCAGCTGCTGAGCCTCTGCCTTAAAACTGCCGGGTTTAAGCAGGAACATCTTCTTCATATTATTAACTCCATCATTCACAAACTGAAAGCCACGAGCCGACTGTGTAAAATCATATTCCTCAGTTCTAAGATCATATATGGCCTGACCTATCAAGAGATTCTGAAGTTTCTGAAAATCCAGGGGAGTCCCAAGAAATTCGCTCACCAGGCTGAAATCTCCTTCAAAATAGGTTTGGGTTACTTTCTCATAGTAGCTTACACTGGTAGGTGTAATATATGCTTTGGCCACCGGAAACCCAAGAATACTCGCGCTCATCCAGATCGCCTCATCTTTTTTCATGCGGAAGCTCAAATTGACAGACTGGGTTTTATCGGCATCCTGATATACCGCACGTAACTTCCCTGAAGCCGTCTTAAAATCACTTTCACTGGTATAATGCTTCTTAATCACCGAAACCGCTTCGGCGTTCTTGGTTACTATTCCGGATGTAGATCTGCTACTTCCACAGGAGATTACAAATCCGGATAATAAGATCAGGAAAAATATTTTCTTCAACATCAGTTAATTTCTTTTTTCAAATTTTGCGCCTTAAGACGATACTCTTCAGCTTTACTAACATTATTCATACCATTGTAGCTAATCGCAAGCTGAGAATAGAAGTCCACCTCCATTCGCATATCGTCTATCAGGTAGTCCAGCCCTTCTGTAAGGCTCTCTTCAGCCGCTTCATATTCTAAAAGTTTGTTGAGTGCCACCCCATGTAGCAGATAAAAAACCGATTGCGATGGAAAACTCTCCAGAGCAGTGGCACTTAAATCCCTTGCTGCTTCATATTTTTCAAATTCCAGCTGTAAAAGAAGCGTGCTCCTGATTAGTTCAAAATTATCAGGGTTTTCCTGAAGGCCCAGTTCAAAGAACGTAAGTGCGTCTTGCCTATTGTTCTTCTTCATATAATACTCTCCTAATTGTTCGTAAAGTTTAGGAGCATTTTCCCATTCGGTTAGTTTCCCGGCAACTTCAATCAGCTCTTCTTCGTATTTGGGATTCTCCTGAACGAAATTCAAAAAATCATTGAGAACTTTGAATTTTGATTCGGCGTCTATCTCCTCACTTTCAAATACGATCTTCATAGAAGCCACAGCAGCCTCTGGTTCGCCTTTATTCAGATAGAACTTATAAAGAGCCAGGTGAGCCACCGAAGAGCCCGGATTTGCCTCTAAGAGCTCCTGAGCCACCCTGAAGGCTTCCTCTTCATCACCCTGCTCACTGTAAATATAAATCAGGTTAAGATAGTTCTGTTCAATTTCCGGATTGGCTGAAATGCTTTGTTGTAAATTGTCTATTTGAGCATCGGTATTATTGGTGCGTGCATAGATCTGCCTTCTCAACGAATTTCGATAAGAGTTCGCACCCAGCTCTTCATCCAGCTCATCCAGTAATTCCAATGCCTCCTCATAATCTTCATTCAATAGATAAAGATTGGCAAGGTCTTCTTTATAAGCAGAACTAAAAGGAATAAGCTTTTTTACAGTCGCAATAGCCCCTTCATAATTCTCGGTCATTCCATAGGTCTGGAAAATATAAACCAGAATAGCTTCTTTTTTTGGCTGAAGTTCATGTGCCTTTGTGAAATTTTCTATGGCTTTATCAAACTGCTCAAGTTCCCGGTAATTCTTTCCCAGTTCGAAATAGACCACCGCTTTTTCAGAATCCAGATTAAGACATTTTTCAAGGGCAATGATAGCCTTTTCGTAATTCTCAATTCCCTTTTGCTTCAGGGCTTCGAAGAAATACTCCTGGAATTCATCAGTAACATTTCCCAGATCGTCCTGGTTAACATCCTGAAAAGGCTGGGGCGCCTCCTGTGAACTTGCAGGAAATGCCAAAAAGGCCATTATCAGGATGATAAACAGGTTTTTCATATCATTTTATTCCAGTACAGAATAGTCTCCAATGCTAATCTGGGTAAAGTTACCATTAAATTTAGCATGATTCCCGATCATAGCATTATCCAGACTCGCATTTTTTATTACGGCTTCACTCTGGATAAGACTGTTTTTGATAGTGGAATTCTCCACCCTGGTTCCATTGCCTATAGAAACATTCGGTCCTATCTTCGCATTGATCAGTTCTACATTCTCTCCTATATAACAGGGTTCGGTAATCTCAGAATCCTTGATCTTCACAGAATCTGAGATGAGTTTTTCGCCGTCTTTATGAAGAAAGTTAAGCATTCTTCCATTGGTTTCCACGGTCACATCCTTATTACCACAGTCCATCCACTCATCTACTTTTCCAGGCACAAACCTCAGGCCATTCTTACGCATGGCCTCTATCCCGTCGTTGATCTGATATTCACCGCCACGGGTAAGTTTTGCATCCAGTACATTCTGAAGTTCATTTTTTAGCACTTCCACATCCTTGAAATAGTATATCCCGATAACTGCAAGATCTGAAACAAATTCTTCCGGTTTTTCAACAAGACCTACGATCTCGCCATTCTGGTTCAGTTTTACAACTCCAAAGGCCGATGGATTTTCAACTTTTTTAACCCACATCACAGCATCAGCCGATTTATCGAGGTTAAAATCGGCCTTAAAAAGTGTATCTGCATAGGCTATAACCGCAGGCCCACTTAAGGATTCCTTGGCACACATTATTGCGTGACCGGTTCCCAGTGGTTTATCCTGATAATAGATAGTTCCTTTAGCTCCCAGACTGTTGGCTATCTTCATCAGGTCTTTTTCAACCTGCTCACCAAAATCTTCTCCTATCACAAAGGCGACCTCATCTATCTTTTCGTCAAGAACCTTGGCAATATCCTCTACCAGCCTATGTACAATAGGTTTTCCGGCTATAGGAATTAAGGGTTTTGGAACCGTTAAAGTATGTGGACGTAATCGCGACCCGCGACCCGCCATGGGTACGATAATTTTCATTTCAATTTTTTAATTAATAATTATTTATTTCCTGTACTACCAAATCCGCCGGCACCACGTGTAGATTCCTGAAGGATTTCTGTTTCTTCCCACCGGATCTGCTCATGTTTAGCGATCACAAGCTGTGCAACACGTTCGCCATCTTCCACAGTAAACTCATCATTGGAAAGATTTACAAGAATTACACCAATCTCCCCGCGATAATCAGCATCTACAGTACCGGGAGAATTAAGTACCGTAATACCTTTCTTGGCAGCCAGTCCACTTCTTGGCCTAACCTGAGCTTCATAACCAATTGGCAGTTCGATGAAAAGCCCGGTTTTTATGATCGCCCTTTCGAGAGGCTTCAGAACCACAGGTTCATCGATATTCGCCCGAAGGTCCATTCCGGCAGATGCCTCGGTTTCATAATTTGGTAAATTGTGTTTCGATTTATTAATAACCTTTACAATCATTGACTTAGAATTTTATAAAGTTGTTTGCGTTCCAATGAAAAAACAGTCAGAAGGAATACTCCTGTAATAGCTATCCCTACAATATAATTTTCTCTGAAAAATGAGAAGGAAAGTATTGAAAGTCCAACAGAAAGCAACAGATAAAAACTTATTTTTTTAACGTTATAAGGCACGGGATAGTACTTTTTCCCCAGAAAATAGGAAATAAGCATCATGCTGCCGTATGCCACCAGTGTAGCCCAGGCGGCTGCCATGAACCCCATGACCGGGATGAGAAAAATATTCAGTAAAATGGTAATGATCGCTCCAAAAATGGAAATATACATTCCGGTTCGGGTCCTATCGGTGAGCTTGTACCACACCGAAAGGTTATGATAAACACCCAAAAAGAGGTTTGCCAGTAAGATTATAGGTACAATACCTATCGCCATCCAGTATTCAGAATCACGTATCACCAGTGCCTTGAAAACATCTATAAAACTAACCAGAACGAGGAAAATGAGACTTCCGCAGATCACAAAATATTTCAGTATTTCGGCATAGATTTCTCTTGCATTTTCCTTCTGGGAATGGTTAAAGAAAAATGGTTCGGCCCCCATTTTAAATGCCTGTACGAAGATCGTCATAAAAACTGCCAGTTTATAGCAGCCTGAATAAGCTCCCATAACCTCTTCCGAGATCATATCCTTAATAAGAAGTTTGTCTAGATTTTCATTTATTACAAAGGCAATACCAGCCACCATAATGGGCCAGCCATATTTCCACATTTGTCTGAAAATAGAGAATTCAAAGCTTATCCTGGTCCTAAAGAAATAAGGCAGCAATAACAGGAAGGTAGCTCCGCTGGCTGCCACATTCGCCATGAAAATATAGCCTACAATATCCTTAGGTCCGTAGTTATTTAAAACAAATTGAGGAGCGTACTGAGGATAATCTCTTACAAACCAGAGAAAATAGAAATTTAGAATAACGTATATAAGAATATTTATGATCTTGATCCCTGCAAATTTGCCAGGTCTACCCGTAGCCCGAAGATAGGCAAAGGGTACAACCACCAGGGTATCCAGTACCAGGACGCTAAACAGCAGCTGGAAGTAGAACGGATCAAGATCCATTAAAGCTATAAGTGAATCCTGGAAAATAAAGACCCCTGCGGCAAAAATAACGGTAGTTACGGTTAGTGCGATAAAAGCAGTCGAAAATACCCGGCCTTTTTCCTTCTCCCTGCTAAAGAACCTGAAAAAAGAAGTTTCCATACCATAAGTAAGAATGACATTAAAGAAAGCCGCCCAAACATAAAAAACTGTATTAACAGAATACTCCTCTGCAGGCAGGATATTGGTATGTAAAGGTACCAGCACAAAGTTCATCAGGCGTGGAAATACCGTCGCAAAACCGTAAATAAGAGTGTCTTGAAAAAATCTTTTTAAAGTACTCAACAGGAGCGGGTTGATTTATTACAAATATCTGAATAAATCACAATTATGAAAGGTAATCCCTTATTCCTTTTCCACAATTCCAGTGAGTTTATAGTATTTTACCTGATCATTCTGGGTAAAAACAAGAATAGCCTCGTCATCGTCTATGTCAAACGGACTTTTTTCAGGAAGTTGAGGTGGTTTATTCCCATATTCTTCTTTTGGGTCTTTATGCATTACCATATCTCCAGAGCCCATGCGGAAATCTGCCACATATAGATTCGATTTTTCCTCACTCTTCTTAAGATCTGATTTCATCCCGTGAAAATAAACGGCATCCAGGGATATCCTCTGGTCCTGTATAGTTGTAACGGGAATATTAAGTCTGATGCCATTCGAATTGTAGGTATAATAGACCTCGCTGAACTGTGCGGGGATGTGCTCCTGAAGGTCTTTATTGGATCCGCAGGACGCGAATACTGTCAGAATAAGTATTCCGGCCATAAATCGTAATGCATTTTTCATAATCTCGGTTTTTTAGATTCTGAAGTTATAAAAACAAAACCTGTACCAAAGAAAAAGCCCTCAATTATGAGGGCTTAAGTTTTTAATGTCTTATCCTGAACCTGATTCAGGAACTCGGATAAACTGAAACAAGTTCAGCCTGACAATTATAAATTATCCATTAAGAGCTTCTGCACCACCAACGATCTCGAGGATTTCATTGGTAATGGAGGCCTGTCTTGCTTTGTTATAAGAAAGTTTAAGGTCGTCCCTAAGCTCTTTCGCGTTATCTGTGGCTTTGTGCATGGCCGTCATACGGGCACCATGCTCTGCAGCAAAAGAATCTCTAAGCGCCTTGAACAGTTGCATCTTAAGAGATTTAGGAATAAGATCCTTTACGATCTCCAGTTTTGAAGGTTCAAAGATATAATCCAGTTGCTTATTGCTTTCGCTCTCGAACCTCTGGATAGGAAGGAACTGTTCATCCATCACGATCTGGGTAGCTGCATTCTTGAACTGGTTGTAAACGATATCAATTTTATCGTATTTGCCCTCAACGAACTTCTCCATCAGATCATCAGCGATCTCAGAAACATTTTCAAAGGTAAGCTCGTCAAAAATCCCGTTGTTGTTTTTATAAACATCATAGGACTTCTTAAGGATATCGTTGGCCTTCTTACCCAAAGTAAGAACTTCAACATCTTTCCCCTGATATTCCTCCTGGATCTTACTTTTCACCTTCTTAATGATATTGGTGTTAAAAGCTCCTGCCAGTCCCTTGTTAGAGGAAATAGCAACAATTAGAACTTTTTTCACCTCACGTTCCTCGGCATACTTGCTTCCGGAATCATCATCAAGAGTAGCACTTAAATCCTGCAGCAACTGGGTTAGCTTTTCAGCATAAGGCCTCATGGAAGTGATCGCATCCTGAGCCTTGCTCAACTTTGCAGCCGACACCATCTTCATGGCACTGGTGATCTGCATCGTTGATGATACCGAAGTAATCCTGCTACGTAATTCTTTTAAGTTTGCCATTTGTTATAATTATAAATTCAGAATTTGAAATTCAGAATTTTAAAATTAGTTCTTGTATTTTGATGAAAGCTCTTTGGCAACCGAAGTTAAAGTATCGGTAACTTCATCTGTTAGTTTTCCTGCTTTAAGAGTATCAAGAACATCTCTGTGCTTAGCATTAAGATATTCAAGGAAATCTACTTCAAATTCTTTAACCTTATCTACAGGTACATCTTTTAAAAGGTTCTTAGAACCCGCATAAATGATCGCGATCTGGTTCTCCACCGGATAAGGATCATTTTGTCCCTGTTTAAGGATCTCCACGTTACGCTTTCCTTTAGAGATCACGTTCATGGTAGCTGCATCAAGGTCAGATCCAAACTTGGCAAATGCTTCAAGTTCACGATACTGAGCCTGGTCTAGCTTCAACGTACCAGCAACTTTCTTCATAGACTTGATCTGAGCATTTCCCCCTACACGAGATACTGAGATACCCACATCAATCGCAGGACGAACCCCTGAGTTGAAAAGGTCTGATGTTAAGAATATCTGTCCGTCAGTGATCGAAATCACGTTCGTAGGTATATATGCTGAAACGTCTCCTGCCTGAGTCTCGATAATAGGAAGAGCGGTAAGTGATCCACCACCTTTTACTTTATCTTTAAGAATGTCGGGAAGGTCGTTCATTTGTTTTGCGATATTGTCATCGGCTATCACTTTTGCGGAACGCTCAAGAAGTCTTGAGTGAAGGAAGAATACGTCCCCTGGATATGCTTCACGCCCTGGTGGACGACGAAGTAGAAGCGATACTTCACGATACGCAACTGCCTGCTTTGAAAGATCATCATAAACGATCAATGCAGGACGCCCTGTATCTCTGAAATATTCACCTATCGCAGCACCCGCAAAAGGAGCATACACCTGCATTGGCGCAGGATCTGATGCGTTTGCAGCAACAATGGTTGTATAAGCAAGAGCTCCCTTATCTTCAAGTGTTTTGGCGATCGCCGCAACTGTAGAAGCTTTCTGCCCTATAGCAACATATATACAGTATACCGGTTCACCGGCATCATAAAATTCTTTCTGGTTAAGAATGGTATCGATACAAACGGTAGTTTTACCGGTTTGACGGTCACCAATCACCAGCTCACGCTGTCCTCTTCCAACAGGGACCATTGCATCAATAGATTTGATACCTGTTTGAAGCGGTTCACTTACAGGCTGACGATAGATTACACCCGGAGCCTTACGCTCAAGAGGCATCTCATATGTTTCACCTTCAATAGCTCCCTTACCATCAATCGGGTTTCCAAGAGTATCAACCACACGGCCAACAATTCCTTCTCCAACCTTGATAGAAGCGATACGCTGAGTTCTTTTCACAGTAGAGCCTTCTTTGATCTCCTTTGCAGGACCTAAAAGTACTACCCCAACATTGTCTTCTTCAAGGTTAAGAACGATTCCTTCAAGACCACTCTCAAACTGAACTAATTCCCCGTACTGAGCATTAGCAAGCCCATATACGTTAGCAATACCGTCACCTACGGTTAGAACGGTACCTACTTCGTCTAAAGAGGCCTTGGATTCAAAACCTGATAATTGTTGTTTTAATATTGCTGATACTTCAGCAGGATTTACTTCTGCCATAATTATTCAAGATAAAATGGTACGCCGCTGGCGCACCGGTTTTAATTAAATTTTTGAAACGTATGTGTTGTCTTTTAATTCTCTTTTTAGTCTGGTTAAGTTACGGGCCACACTTGCATCATACTGCAAATCCCCAATTCTTAACACGAAACCACCAATAATATCCTCATCAACGATATTCTTGATAGTGGCTTCAGAACCGGTTAGTTCCCTTACTTTGGAAAGAACCGTCGATTCCAAATCTTTATCCAGAGGCACAGCAGTAGTTACAACCGCCTGCCTTACATTGTTCATTTCATTAAACTGGATGATATATTGTCTGGCTACCAGGTGAAGGATGTTTATCCTTCCATTTTCCAGTAAGATATCTATAGCACCCTTTGTAATAGCATCAAGATCCTTGAAGATCTCAAGTAAGGCACTTTTTTTTATACTGTTCTTAACAACAGGACTCGTAAGCATCTTCTCAAGATCCCAACTGTTCAGGACAGTTTGAGAAATGGAGTGCATATCCTCATGTACGGCTTCTGCCGAATTCTTATCCTTTGCTAAAGAAAGGATGGCCTTTGCATATCGTTGTGCAGCTCTGGTTCCTCTCATAATCTAGTTAAGCTTAGCTTCACCAAGCATCTTCTCGATCATTTGGTGTTGTTCCTTTTTGCCTGATAACTCTTTGCGTAACACTTTCTCGGCTATCTCCACTGAAAGTTCTGCTACCTGATTCTTCAATTCAGCCATCGCAGATTGTTTCTCAAGCTCAATGCTTCTTTTCGCATCGGCAACGATCTTGTCTGCTTTTGCCTTGGCTTCTTCAGATGCATCTGCAATAGTCTTTTCTTTTAACTCACGGGCTTCTTTAAGGATCGCATCTCTCTCGGCACGAGCTTCCTTTAACAACTGATCGTTATCCGCCTTCAGGTTTTGCATTTCCTTGCGGGCATTCTCAGCTGAAGCCAATGCGTCGTTAATCGACTGTTCCCTGTTTCTTACTGAATTAAGAATAGGTTTCCAGGCGAATTTGGCCATGATGAACAATAGTACCAAAAACACGATGGTTTGCCAGAAAAACAAGCCAAATTCGGGAGTTATTAATTCCATAATTTTAAAAAATAATAGTTAAAAACATCATCTAAAAAAAGTCCTTTCGTAACCAACCGTTACGAAAGGAGCTCTTTGAATTAATTATCTTAGTACACCTAGAAGTGATGCTACAACCCCGAAAAGGGCAACACCTTCTACAAGTGCAGCAGCAATAATCATAGCTGTCTGGATTTTTCCAGAAGCTTCTGGCTGACGTGCGATAGCATCCATGGCAGAACCACCGATTTTACCTACACCTACTCCGGCTCCAAGAACCGCTAGTCCAGCTCCTAAAGCTGCAAGACCTACATACAATAATTCCATAATTGAAAAAATTAAAAATTAAAATTAATGATGTTCATGTTCCTCAACTGCCATCCCGATAAACAGGGCAGACAGAATCGTAAAAATAAACGCTTGAAGGAATGCTACCAGCAATTCCAATACTGTTATAAATAAGGCGAAAGGAACCGAAATCCCTGCAACGCCTGCATGTTCTAATATAAATATCAACCCGATCAAACTCAGGATAATGATGTGTCCAGCCGTAATGTTCGCAAAAAGACGAATCATAAGAGCGATTGGCTTAATAAACAACCCGGCTCCCTCAACGATCGCAAGGATTGGTTTCACCCAGGTAGGAATACCTGGCATCCAGAAAGTGTGCTTCCAGAAGTCCTTATTTCCATTCACCAAAATCAATACTAGTGTGAACAAACCAAGAGAAACTGTTACTGCTATATTCCCGGTTACGTTAGCCGCACCTGGTAGAAGTCCCATCAAATTTGTGATCCAGATAAAAAAGAACACCGTTAAAAGAAACGGCATGAACTTCATGTACTTCTTCTCACCAAGCTGAGGAATAGCAATCTCGTCTCTCACAAAAAGTACCAGGGTCTCAAGAACATTATTAAATCCTTTGGGAGCATGAGTATTCTTTTTATGATGTCTCGCAAGCCCTACCGAAAAGAAAAGGATCATCAAAATGACCGTAAGGAACATCGCAGCTACATTTTTTGTAATAGAAAGGTCCCATGGCTTGCTTGCGTTTAGCGGGTGGTGCTCTGCATCAAACTCCACTGCTGTTGCATCGGCATCCAGCCTGTAAATGTCTTCATGCAGGTTCACAAATCTCATCCCATCTTTCTCCACCACATGCTCACCTTCGGTATCATGGTGAAATTCACTGGACATAAATGTAACCAGGCCATTTTCAGTATAAAGTATCACAGGTAATGGAAGAGTCCATGAATTCTCACCTTCTCCAAAAAAATGCCAACCGTGTGAATCGCCAATATGATGCATAATCATCTCGGTTGCATTAAACTCCTCTTCAGCTTCTTCAGGAGATTCATGCTCCTGAGCAAAAGTAAATAACGGAAAAATGGCAAAAGCCAATGTTAAGTACACGCTAATCACTAAAGATTTATATGCTGTCATAGTACCTTTTCTACTTAAAAATTATGGGCTATAAATTTCCGTGCAAAGGTATACTTTTAATTTTTATCTGAAAGAGCCTCTTATAATTTTTTAGGTCTTTACTCAATTTTAACGATTTTGCTGAAATACAGGTGATTATTTAATATTGATAAGTCTTACTGCGTAAATGGTTTCGAAGATCAGAAATAAAAAATAAGGCACAAAAAACGCGATCATATCCTGAAACGGATTTTGTGTATCGCTAAGCATCATTGGAAGTAAAAAAAGTACGGCTGCCAGCATCTTAAAAAGACTGCACCCCATAAAAGCAAAACCTGTTTTATCTCGAAATGTATTATGGACATATATGAGGAACACATAAATAAGAAAGGTCGCAATTACATGAAACCCATAGATAGATATCGTATTATAATACAGATCGGTTTCAAAAATGTAATCCACCAGAACAAACTGGATACCGAAAAGCAACAGTGAAAAAGGGATAAAAAAACGAAGGAAAGGGATCAGTTTATCTTTCATCATTCGTCTTCGTTCAGATTTTTTACTCCCCTGTAAACCTGGTAAAGTGCTATAAAAACCCCCAGAAGAGATAGGGATATGGTATAGACCGAATATTTGTTGGGATATTTGCCATCAAGCCATACCCCAACAAATACTCCGGCAGCTATTGTAATTCCCATTTGAAAGGCAATATTGACAAACTGAAGATACTTATTACGCTGATCTTTTTTCATCATCCTTCTTAAGAGGCTTTATTCCGCCATTCATTTCGCAGGTAGCATTGAAGACTGCTCCGGGTTCTACAGCTAGTTTTCCTGCAACTACCTCTCCTTCGATATTCGCCGGACTTCTTAAACTCAAAGTTCCCTTTACAAATAATTTGCCTTTGAATTTGCCTTCAATATCAGCATTTTCGCATTCCAGGGTTCCATTAATAAGGCCGCCTTCGCTAATAACGACTTTTCCAGGAGTTTTTAAACTTCCTTCAAGAGTTCCTTCAATCCTAAAGCATCCTTTTCCAGATATATCTCCGGTAATTAAAGTACCCGCGGCAATACGGTTCTGTTGGTTTTGATCGGTTGTAGGCTTGGTTTTTTTGGGGTCTGAAAACATAGTAGGTAGGGTTTAGTTATTGTCCATATAAGTTCTTAAATTTTTCTTAATTTGTACAATTCTATAATTTTCCGCGGACAAAACAAAGGCTTCCCTATCTATTTTGTAATTTTTATTTTTTTGCAATAATTCCTGAAATCCCAGTGCATTAGATTCAGTCTGAAGTCCGTGAACAACAACAAAATTCTGCTCAGGATTGTAAACATCCATAGAAACCGACAAGTTTGCATAATCAAGTTCAGCAATAGCTTTTTCTATGGAATCTTTAAGTTTTATTCCCTGGTCATTCTCCGTATTCTGATAAGGATAAATAAGCTTGTAATTAGTCTGAAGGCTATCCCGGTTAAAATCAAGGCTCTTCAGTTCAGGAATACTTGTATTTAGCAGTTTTTGAGCTTTACGCCCCTCCTCAGTTTGTGGATATGTTGTTGCAACATAATTGAGAGCCTGTTCATAGGCATCAAGACCCAAAAGCCTGGCATTAGCCTGAGCCTTTAATAGTTCCAGCTTTGGAATTATGGGGTCTCCGGTAAACCTCGAGATATATTCATTCGCCGTGCTTATAACCTCTTCATAATTCTGTTCTTCATACTCTTCAAACAAAGTTTTGTACAGGAGGTCGGGGCTATTCTCATCTTTCTGAATACTCTCAGGATTTATGATGAATGCCGCATATCTGGAATCAGGATGATTCTGAAGTATGTCATTCTTTATTTGTTGTTGCTTCTGTAAATTTCCCTGTGCCCCGTAGATCTTATATAAATTGTATTTAGCAGGAAGAATTAGACGTTCTTCAGGTCCATTTTCTAAAAGAAATTCGAGTCTTTCCGCAGCCAGATCGTACTCTCCATAATTCTCATTATAAATAACCCCAAGTTGATAATAAGCCAGATTACGCTGAGTGGCTAGGCTATCAAGAACTGATCTTTCACCGGGAATCCTGCTTACGTATTCCATAGGATCATAAAGCGGATTATTATCCAGGTTGATGTCCATTATTCTCTCCTGGGCATTGATCGAACTCTGATTAAGAGCATTGGAACCCCATCTCCAGTTATCTGCCAGCTCCCTGCTTCCCCAGACCCTTAAAAAATCCTGGGCACCCCTGGAAACACGTAACGGATTATAAAAATAAAAGGTGTTTCCGGAACCTGAAACATCACCTGGCGGAAGGGCATTTGCGGAAGGAAAATTATTCTCCGGGCCTATGCTCGCCGTATAAACGGGAAGTTCGCCAGCCTCCATCTCCTTAACTGCTTTAGCTTTCAGTTCATCCGTATAATCTGTGAAATAAGCGATCTGTTCATCTTCAGTAAGGGAAGCCAGATAAAGTATACTATCTGTTTCCTCTGCCATATTCTCATACTTAATCACATCTTCAAGGTTCTCACGTTTTTTCTTAATAGTTCTGAACTCCAGCAATTCCGGCGACATATAGGTGAGAGTACTGTCAAAGTACTTTCCGGCATCCTGATATTTGGCCCGGTCAAAATTGATATTGGCGAGTATTTCGTAATTGATGGATTTCAAATAAATATCACTGGATGGTGACCTAAGCGATTTATTATAATATTCGATAGCCTTATTTGTAGAATCCAGCCGGGTGTAATATTCACCTAACTGAAAATATATTTTATCAAGGTATGGGCGGTTCTCCCTGTCTTCTTCAAGCTCTGTAAGCAGTTCTAGGAGATACTCTTCGTTTCCTGAATTGAAATCGAAATTCCGGGCCTTTTGAACATAAGCATTCACATAATAGATACGAGGAGATTTCCTGTGCAGCTCGATTACCTCGTCAAAAGCCGTATTTGCAGTGGCCGTTTCTCCAAGTCGGTTATGCAATTGTCCAAGAATATAGAAATACCGACCTTTTTCAGCATTTACATCTGTAAAATCGGCAGCATTATATAAAGGTGCCACGGCACTGTCTATCTGGTGGAGATTGATATAGGCCTGGGCCAGACTGGCACTCGCATCGGCCATATCCTGATCCTCCAGCCGGTCTGAATCAAGTATCTTCTTAAGGTTCTTGATCGCAAGCTTTTCATTGCCCAGTCTTATATTGGTCTTTTCCCTCCAGATACGGGCATGGGTTATATTGTCGCTTGCCGGGTACCGGTAAAGTATATAATTGAATGCATCCAGAGCCGGAATAAAACGCTGGTCGAAATACCTGGCTTTACCAAGAAGCAGATAAGCTTCATCCATTTGAGGATTACGCTCCTTACCCCCAATCTGCATAGAATGCTTTTGAATTGCTTTTACGGCCTTTTCTTCGGCCCTTCCAAAATTTTGATTTCTAACGCTGTCCGGTAGCAGGATCTTGTCATCCACATCCAGACGTTCCACCGGTAGTATGTCCCAGTAATTATCGGCATAATTCTGATTTATCTCTTCCCTGCCCTGTTCCAGTGCCAGCTGCCCGTTATAAAGTGTGTTATATTCTGCTGTAATGGCGTGATAATTCCTGTTAACAAAGGAATTTTTCTTTCTGGAACAGCTAAAGATTGCTGCAGAAAGTAACAGAAAAAGGCCAAAACGGGTAATCTTATTCAAAATGAACCATTTATGGGTATCATGAATAACTTTGATACCACTGGTTTAGTATGTAAAAGTAAACTTCTTTTTGCAAAGTCCAATAAGTGGCTACCTTAGCTTTCAGCAATTTCCCGGGAAAAATATTCTTCCAGTTCGTTAAGGGTAGCTTCTGAAGTCTCAATATCCCTAACGATATCTCCTTTATCAAGAACAACGATACGGTCGCAAACCTCAGTAACATGAATAAGATCGTGACTTGAGATAAGTACTGTTGTTCCGGTTTTTGAAAGTTCCTTCAGCAATTTCTTCAACCTTATTTGCGTGGTTGGGTCCAGGTTAGCGAAGGGTTCATCCAGGATCACAACTTCAGGATCGCCAATAAGAGCTCCAACGATCCCAACCTTTTTCTGGTTTCCCTTGGAAAGGTCGCGAAGGTATTTTTTCCTACCTATGATTTCGCCGTTGAAAAGATCTTCAAACTGGTTAAGAAATGAATCAATATCGGCTTTGTTTCTATTCCTTAATTCACCTATGAAGTAAAAATACTCTTCAGGAGTAAGATATCCGATAAGAAAACTTTCATCGATAAAGGAAGAAGTAAATGGCTTCCACTCTTCGCTTTCGCTTACAGTTATATCTTTATTAAATATATTTCCCGTAGTAGGCTGAATAAGATCCAGCAACAAGCTAAAAAAAGTGGTCTTCCCAGCACCATTATTCCCAACGAGGCCGAAATTCTGTCCTGAAGGGATATCCAGATGTTCAATGTTAAGCACCTTGGTGCCATTATATACTTTTGAAAGATTGGTGGCGGTTATCATATAAATCTTTTATTCTCCTTTTTGTTTGAATCCCTGTAACATCACATACTTTCTGCGGCGATATCTTTGTGCCAGAAAAGTTAACAGACTCGGTCGCATAATCAACCCAATTATTCCAAGGCCGGCCAGAAAGCCTACTGCAATTTCATAATTTATGAACTTATTAAAAATCCAGAAGAAAAATATCGGGATCAGTAATAAAGGAAGCCCTACCAGCCATTGGGAAGCCCCGGTACCCTGGTAGTTCATAAACGGACTTTTATCCAGATCTATCATCTTTTTATTGAAAGAGCCTGCATAAAGCAGGATTGGAACATTCACGCCCATATTATACAAAGCACAGGCGATATTAAGTAATAAAATATTCCATCCAAAATATACATAGGGCGTGGATAAGATAGCCAGGACAACGACGCTAAAAGTTATTAGCCCCATTTTTGAGGCCAGATACTGCCGCATTGAAATATTCTGGGCCATGATCATAGGGTAATATGAGGCATCCCATGAAGGCACAAACTGTCCAAAATTGATCATGAAAATTCCTGTGATGAAGATTCCCACGAACACAAAAAATGCCGGCATTTCCTGGTAGCTGTCATTGGGATAGAAAATAAGTCCGTAAGCAAGGAATATCAGGGAAAGATAAATAGTTGTTTTTGGTCTTTTATTTCTCCAAATAAGTTTAAGGTCCTGCTGAAGAAATGGCGCAATACTTCCAAACCTCTTTGTCCAGCCAAATTCCCGGGTATTGGCCTGCCTGCTTTTTCCCTTCAAATGTGCATCCAGGTAAAATTTTCCCTGAAGGTTAAGCTGATTCCATTTGTAAAGAAGAAGTAGCGCGATCATAGGTATTATTGCCAGATAGGGGTTCTCTACAAGAAATTCCAGAAGCCTTCCGAAGTAAACACTAATCTGGAAAATTTCAAGATAATCCAACAACGCAAGAACAATCCCGATGATCACCACAGGGATAAGTGCCTTTAAATTTTCAGTAAAACGTTTTTTTATAATGAAATTTATATAATTAACGCACAGAGTGACAGAGTATACTCCCAACATCCAGCCCAGCATATTAAGGCTTCCATAATCACCTTTAATTATACAGAATATTCCAAAAGGAATAATTAGAAATAATGGAAGGATATTATAAAAAGAATACAGGGATTTTAGCAGTACAAAATTAACAACCTTCCTTTTTTTGACGGGCAGGATCATAAGGGGCTTAATGTCTATCACCGGGAGGGTTTGGAGCATGAATCTGAAAATAAGTTCAAAACAGAAATAAACCAGCGCGAATCTGTTAACCACCTGTAGGGGTTCTCCCGCGGGGTAAAACTCCTTTAGCAAAGGATAAAGCGAAAACCCGAAGAAAAGAAACATCGCCGAAAAGTAAAAGGCAAGAAAGGCCATAAGAATTTTCAGGCCCAGGCTTTTTCCAAAACTAGCCGATCTCAAAAAGGATTTCCACTCTAACCAGAGAAATTTCCCAAACATAAAACCACGGTTTATTCTATAAGTATAGAAATTTAAAAGGATGTTACGATTAAAAAATCGGCATACTTTGTATTTTTGCGCACAAATAACAAGAAATGAACAAATTCTATCCGCTAAAAATAAAGGAAATAATTCGCGAAACATCCCAGGCGGTAAGTATATCTTTTGAAATTCCGGAAAATTTGAAAGAAGAATTCAATTTTTCGGCCGGACAGTATATCACTATAAAAACTGAAGCAGATGGTGAAGAATTAAGAAGGGCTTATTCACTATGTTCAGCTCCTAATTCTGATGAGTTCAAGGTGACCGTAAAAGAAGTTGAAGGAGGTAGATTTTCGGTGATCGCCAATAACAAGCTGGCTGCAGGAGATATTCTTGAAGTGCATCCGCCGGAAGGAAAGTTTATTTTAAAACCAGGAGAAGGAAGAAAGAATTATGCTGCATTTGCGGCTGGAAGTGGTATCACTCCCATTCTATCTATCATAAAAACCGTATTAAGGGACGAGCCTCACAGCAAATTTGTGCTGACCTATGGGAATAAGTCTGTTGACGACACCATATTCTTTAAAGAATTACTGAAGCTCCAGTCAGAATTTCCACATAGGCTATTCATCGAATTTGTCTACAGCAGGACAAAAGAAGAAAATGCACATTTTGGTCGTATAGAGACCAGCACTGTGAATTACGTGCTGAAAAATAAATTCCAGGATCATCCTTTTGACAAATTCTACCTCTGCGGGCCTGAGGCGATGATCAATCACGTTTCTGAAGTTCTGAAGGAAAATGGCGTCAAAGACGATCAGATCTTATTTGAACTATTTAGTAATTCAGAAGAAGAGAAGGAAATTGAAGGTGATACCGATGGGCAAACTAATGTGACTATTATGATTGATGAGGAAGAGTTCTCATTTTCAATGGACCGCAAAAGTGTAGTTCTGGATGAAGCACTGGAACATGATATTGATGTTCCATATTCATGCCAGGGAGGAATATGCAGCAGTTGTATGGCCAGGATAACAGAAGGTAAAGCTGAGATGAGCAAGAACCAGATCCTTACAGAAGATGAGATAGAGGAAGGCTTCGTGCTTACCTGCCAGGCACATCCAACCACTCCTACGCTAAAACTTGATTTTGACGATCTTTAATCTCCCTGAAGGGATCAATTATTAAGAACTTCATTAATTTTCAATAATACCATTTCCGGGGGAATGCTGCGCATCACATCTTCGTAGCCCTCCGGAACCTTATTGCCGTATACCGAAGTTGGTATCTTGGGGTATTTATCCAGATCTGGCAGTAGACAATTCCCCATTGGCTGATTAAAAGCTTTGAATCCGGTATAAGGGTGGGTTACTCCCCAAAGACTAATCACTGGAACCCCGTAAATTGCAGCCAGATGTGCATTACCACTGTCCATAGAAAGCATCGCGTCAAGATTTGAAATAAGACTTAGCTCTTCAGCAAACCTCAACTTGCCAACCACACTAATACAATTATCGTATTTATTCTCCCATATTTCCAGCTGCTCTCTTTCTTCATCTCCACCCCCAAAAAGGATAACCCTTATACTTCCTCGTCCGGAAAGTTCAGCAATCACTTTTTCCATTAGGTCTGCAGGATAGCACTTGGAATCATGCTGTGCAAAGGGTGCTATTCCCAGCCATTTGCGGGAGTCTTTCCCTATCACTTCATAAACCTTAGGTATTAATTTCCTTTTCTGAGGCGGAATATAGTTGGAAAGGTTAATGGGAAAGCCCAGTTCATTAAAAACATCGGCATAACGCTGATGTGTGGATTTAAGTTGCTTGAATTCTTTGTTGTTCTCCCTAGTAAGTGCTTTCTTTTCAGATCTACCCTTATCTATCTGCTTGCAGGGAATTCCATATAAATAAAAGACCGATTTAAGAATGTTGCTGCGTAAAACATCATGTAGATCGGCCACCATATCTATTTCCTCATCCCTGAGTTCCTTCGCTAGCGTGCCGAGTCCCATTACTCCACTATGGACACCCTTAATATCTGCTTCATAGACACGAACATTTGGCAAATGACTGAAGAGCGGTGTGAAAAAGCCCCGGGTTAAAACCGTCACCGTAATATTAGGATAGGTATGGACAAGCACACTAAGTACGGGAACCATCATCGCAACGTCTCCCATGGCTGAAAGACGGATCACAAGTATATGTGCCCCCTTAGTACTTGGTTGAGCTAAGGAATTTCCTGAGCCTTCCATAATTATCTA
The DNA here is from genome assembly GCF_022410465.1 of Christiangramia crocea. Taxonomy (GTDB): domain Bacteria; phylum Bacteroidota; class Bacteroidia; order Flavobacteriales; family Flavobacteriaceae; genus Christiangramia; species Christiangramia crocea. The sequence continues at coordinate 235,736 of NZ_JAJSON010000016.1, forward strand.
CTTATTACCACGAAGTACAGGATTTAGTTCTTCGTCGTTGTACATCTTCATTTGTTTATAGACCTTCATATACTTCTCCCCGATTGAAATATCTTCCAGCAACTGGTCTATAGCTGTAGAAAGATCTACCCGCTGTTCGATTAATACATCCAGTTTTGTCTTACATTTCATCTGATGTTCCTGTGAAGCATCGTCGCGATTAGCCTCTTGGTTCATATGATAGATCTTAAGTGCAAGGATTGAAAGTCGGTCAATAGCCCAGGCAGGACTTTCGGAGTTGATTTTAGCATCCGGTTTGGGCTTTACATCCTTATATTTCTCCAGGAAATAACTGTCTATATATTCTACCGTATCGGTACGGTCCTGATTGGAAGCGTCGATCTGCCTTTTAAGTTTTAGAGCGGCTTCAGGATCTATATTCTGATCCCTGATAATATCCTCATAGTGCCACTGAACAGTATCTATCCAGCACTTTCTGTATAACAGGTGTTCCAGAAGATTCTTATCTGCATCGTAAGGATTTACAAACTCCTGATCCACATTATCTTTTTCGTGATATTTCTCTATAACCTCCCTGAAAATCGTATTGGCTTTATCTGAAAACATTTGCTATTATATCTTTGTTTTAATAATTCGTTCCGGCGGATTTCCGCCTTGATTTATAGTGAATACAAAGATATTATTTTTAAAAAGAGTATCTCTGAAAGTATATGGTAAACCTGAGTATTTATACAAAGAAGGCTACTATGAAAGGCATTAGAATAAGTGTGGCAAGAATGATTTCCTTCAAAATCCTGTCTTTTTTATTTTCAAAATAATTCGATGCAATAATGCTTAGGGGTACAAAAAAGAAGATAAGCTCGCTGCCGTTCTTAGTAGGTGAAAATAAGGCTACTGCTACTGCTACGACAAGACTGAATAATATCATACTCAAGATTGGACGCCTTGAAATGCTGGCTTTTTGGATAGCTGCAAAATACTGGAAAAGTGTCCAGATAAGAAGCCCCAGAGTTATACTCAAAGGGATCAAAACCTTAAGTTCCCCATACCGGGAGAAATCAAAATTACTGGCCTGGAACCAATCAGAAAACGTATAAAACTGATCGTAAACCAGCAGGTGAAAAGTAAGCGTTAGAGAGGCCACCGCCGAAAATGCCACAATAGGAATGAGCCAGTTTCTAAAGTTTGATGCGAAATTCAGGATCGCAAAAAACACTACAGCAAAGAAAAGACCTGACCAAAAATGATAAAGAGTAGCAATACTTATCCAGAAGGTGGCATCAAATATCTTTTTCTGAATAAACTTGTGGGATCTCAGACTAATTATCCTCCTTAGAGCAAAAAGGATACACAGGTTTGCAATAATTACCGATTCATTCTCAAGCAGATGAAAAAAAGAAATGGCAAAAACGGCAAATAACAATGTTTTATAGGCACTACGCTTGGTGAGTTCATTCTTTTTAGCAATGAAATTGAGTACCATTAAACTTAGAATAAGCACAAAAAGTGCAGTCAGCTTTTCGAAGAATTCACCCCAGTCAAAGCCATTTTCCCAGGTGGTGAAATTAACGCCAATATAGAAAGCGCAAATCAACAAAATGATCACCAGAAGGTTTAAAGGTTTGGATTTGCTAAAAAAGCTTGTTAGCATTGGCGTTTTTTATATTTTTGTATTCACAAACAAAGTTCAAACAATGAAAGATTTTTTTGAGGGAATAGCCTGGCTTTTTGAAAACATACTTTTTTATCCTCTTGATGCTTTAAGAGAACTTGAACTGGATTCCTGGTTTCTTGCAAATATCCTTAACTGGATTTTCATGATCGTAGGCATTCTTGCGTTCTTCTACTGGATGAAGCAATTACAGAAATTCAACGACCGCAATGAAGAGAACAGAGAATCTACTTCTCACTCGTTCTTAGGATAAATCAAAACCTATATCTTTTCTAAAATACATCTTATCAAATTGCAGTTTTTCTGCACTTTGGTAAGATTTTTTTAGTGCCTCCTTGTAGTCCTTTCCAAAAGAGGTCAGGGCAATTACCCTTCCCCCGCTGGTAACAATATCACCTTCCTCATTATTCATAGTCCCTGCATGGAAAACGATAGAACTGTCGATTTCTTTTAAGCCTTTTATTATTTTTCCTTTTTCATAGGATTCAGGATAGCCACCTGAAACAAGCACTATGGTGCTCGCGGCTCTTTTATCCAGTTCAAGCTCTATCTGGTCCAGCTCACCTGTCCAGGTTTTTTCAAGCAGATCAACAAGATCGGATTTTATCCTCGGCAACACCACTTCGGTCTCAGGATCCCCCATTCGTACATTGTATTCAATTACATATGGTTCGCCGTCTACTTTTATAAGACCGATAAAAACAAATCCTTTATAATCGATTTCTTCTGTTTGAAGTCCGTTTACCGTTGGTTTTACAATACGTTCTTCGATCTTATTCATAAAATCCTTATCAGCAAATGGAACCGGTGATACAGCTCCCATTCCGCCCGTATTCAGGCCGATATCTCCTTCTCCTATCCTCTTGTAATCTTTTGCAGTTGGGAGGATCTTATAGTTTTTCCCATCGGTAAGCACAAATACACTTAGCTCTATCCCATCCAGAAATTCTTCGATAACCACTTTTTTGCTAGCTGCACCGAATTTTCCCGAAAGCATGTTCTCAAGCTCCTTTTTGGCTTCCTCAAGATCGTCAATAATCAGTACACCTTTTCCGGCTGCAAGCCCATCGGCTTTTAGAACGTATGGAGGTTGCAGGGTTTCCAGAAATTTTTTACCTGCCTGCAGACTCTCAAAACTAAAACTTTCATAGGCGGCTGTTGGAATGTTATACATCGCCATAAATTCCTTAGCTCTTTCCTTGCTTCCTTCGAGTAAGGCGCCACGGCCTGAAGGACCAATGATCTGAATATCCTGCAGTCTTTCATCCTTTTTAAAATAATCAACGATTCCTTTAACCAGCGGATCCTCAGGTCCAACAACGATCATATGTATATCCTTTTCCAAAGCCATATTTGCCACAGCTGCAAAATCTATAGGGTTTACCTGAAGGTTTTCAGCAATTGCAGAGGTTCCTGCATTTCCGGGAGCAACATAAAGCTTCTTACATTTCGGGCTTTGAGCGATCTTGTAAGCAAAAGTATGTTCACGGCCACCGGAACCAAGGATAAGGATATTCATCTGTGTCTAATTTTAATTATTGCCTCAAAAATAATTGTTTGTAAATTGAAGCCCCAATAAATTCGTTAAAAAAGCTCTACTGCCCTTGGATTGGTTCAAACTTTCACTGCAGCTCAATAAATTTCCTATCAAAAGGGCTCAAAAAACCCTGGAAATTATCCAGGCAATCCCTGAAGAGGAATATGCCGCGTATCAACGGAAACGCAGAAATTCGATCATTGATTATCACATTCAACACAATTCTTTTTACCGCGAATTCTTTATATGGGATGGTTTTGATGACTGGAAGAATGTACCTATCATGAAGAAGGCTGATCTTCAACATCCTTTAAGGGAGCGTCTAAGTTCAACTTATAACACCAAAACCGCCTATATTGGAAAAACCTCCGGGAGTAGCGGCCATCCCTTTATTTTTGCCAAAAACCGCTTTGCCCACGCACTGAGTTGGGCTGGTTTTCAGGATCGTTATAAATGGTATGATATAGATCTCAACAAATCGCTTCAGGCCAGATTTTATGGTATTCCGCTGGATTTCTACGGAAATATCCAGGAGAGACTGAAAGACAGGATAAGCCTGCGGCGACGCTTCAATATTTTTGACCTAAGCGAGAAGAAAATGGAGGCATTTTTGAAACGCTTCAGAAGTTCCAATTTCGATTATTTAAATGGTTACACCAGTGCAATTGTACTTTTTGCGAGGTTCTTAAAAGATAAGGGAATCGTTCTAAAGGAGCTTTGCCCCAGCCTTAAGATCTGTATTGTTACTTCTGAACGGCTTTTTGAAAAGGACAAAGAACTTATTGAAAACTCCCTTGGCGTGCCGGTTATCAACGAATATGGAGCAAGCGAAGTTGGTCTCATCGCTTTTGAAGATGCCCACAATCACTGGATCGTGAATTCTGAAGATTTGTATATTGAAATTTTGGATGAAAATGACAATATCCTTCCCTATGGAGAGGAAGGCAGGGTTGTGATCACATCTCTTTTTAACAAAGCACATCCCATGATAAGGTATGATATCGGGGATACTGGTTGCCTTTCAAAAGAAAGTACATTAAAAAAACCTATTCTGGAAAAACTGATCGGCAGAACCAACGATATCGCCAGGCTTCCTGATGGTAAAGTAGTTCCGGGCCTTACATTTTATTATGTTACCAAAACGGTTATTGAAGACAGCGGAAACATTAAGGAATTTGTTATAATCCAGACTGAAATTGACAGTTTCAAAATTGAATACGTTAGTGAAAATGAACTTTCAGAGGAACAAAAAAATAAGATCCTTGCAGCAATAGGAACCTATGTAGGGAAAAACCTGAATATCACATTTAAAAGGAAAAATATCCTGAAACGTAGCCCCAGCGGTAAACTGAAACAATTTACTTCCCTGCTGAAATAGTTTTAATCTGTTTTGATTTTATAAATAAATGCTCGTTCAGAAAGATGAGTATTCTCCAGATGCTTCTTAAATACCCGTAATCCAAAACCTGATTATATATCATGAAATTATATTTCAGCATTTCCAGTTTGTTATTGGAAATAGAGTTTTTTCGTATCCGGTAGTTAGCCAAAGATTCGCGAATACCTTCCATGGGCCCACCCTCTTCAATAACTTTTAACCATAATGCCCAATCCTGTCGTTTGCGAATCTCGGGGCAATATATCTTACCCAAAACCTTTGCACTATAAACTCCCGTTAGATTCCCAACATAATTTGCTTTCAGAAGCTTTTCATAAGTGAGTACCGGAAGTGCCTCAACCCGTTTGTTTAAAGATTCTCCATTCTCTGAAATAAGATCATAACTGGAAAAGCAGGCAGCTATATTTTGGTGAGAAAGAATTTCAAGCTGTTTTTGAAGCTTTTCAGGCTTCCATTGGTCATCTGCATCAAGAAAAGCAATAAAATCACCTGTAGCGCCTTCAGTCCCCTTGTTGCGGGTTTGACATGTCCCTTTATTGACAGAATTATTAAAAATCCGGATGCGGTTATCTGTTTCGGAATATTTCTGAATGATCTTTAAGGTAGAATCTGAAGATGCATCATCAATAACCAGAAGCTCCCAGTTTGGATATGTCTGGTCAATAACAGACTGAATAGCTTCAGAAATAAAGGCTTCCGAATTGTAAGCCGGCATTATCACTGAAACAAGTCCGTAATCTTTCATACTATCTTCGAATGTGTTTCGAGAAATCTTTATGCTCTCTTTTCTCAAGCTCGCCCTCACTAAGACTTCTAAAATAATCATACGTGATCTTCATCCCCTCCTGCCTGGAAACTTTAGGTTGCCAGTGAAGTACCTCCTTGGCCCGTGAAATATCCGGCTGTCTTTTCATAGGGTCATCCTGCGGAAGTTCCTTAAAAACAATTTTCTGATCGGTTCCGGTAAGTTTAATGATCTCCTTTGCAAAATCAAGGATGCTTATCTCATCCGGATTGCCAATATTCACCGGATCTGAATAATCACTTAAAAGCAATCTGTAAATCCCTTCCACCTGATCATCCACATAACAGAAAGATCTGGTTTGGGAGCCATCGCCAAAAACCGTAAGATCCTCGCCCCTTAATGCCTGACCAATAAATGCAGGTATTACGCGCCCGTCATTAAGTCTCATTCGTGGACCGTAGGTATTAAAGATCCTGGCAATCCTGGTTTCCAGTCCGTGAAAACGATGATAGGCCATGGTTATTGACTCCTGAAACCTTTTGGCTTCATCATATACCCCTCTGGGACCAATGGCATTAACATTGCCGAAATATTCTTCATTTTGCGGATGAACCTGCGGATCTCCGTATACCTCAGAAGTTGAAGCAATAAGTATCCTGGCTTTCTTTTCTTTTGCCAGCCCAAGACAATGAAGTGTCCCGAGGGAGCCGACCTTTAAGGTTTGAATCGGGATCTTCAGGTAATCGATGGGGCTAGCGGGAGATGCAAAATGAAGGATATAATCCAGTTTACCAGCCACATGAACAAATTTGGTTACATCGTGATGGTAAAATTCGAATTTCTCATTACTTATAAGATGCTCAATGTTCTTAAGATCACCGGTGATAAGGTTATCCATACCAATCACTTCAAAACCTTCTTTAATAAATCGGTCACAAAGATGAGATCCCAGAAATCCGGCAGCTCCGGTAATAAGTATTCTTTTAGCCATAAGAGTTTAATTGCTTAAAAAGTAATCATTTTTCATCAATAAGACTATGCAGACTTTCCTTCCAGTCCAAAATTAGGAATCCGAAATTCCTTTGAGCCCTTTCCTTTGATAGCACACTGTATTCCGGTCTTTCGGCCAGCGTCTTAAAGAAGCCCGTTTTATTCAGACTCACCTGATCTATCTTTCCGGAATAATTCAGAATCTCTTCAGCGAAATCGTACCATGTGGCCTCACCGAGATTGCTGAAATGATAGAGCCCGTATTGCCGGGAATCAGAATCGATAATCTTTAACACGAATTCTGCCAGATCATTAGCATTTGTAGGAGTTCCCAGCTGAGAAGTAGTGATGTTAAGTTCCGCATTTTCATCTGCTTTCCTCAGAATGGTATTGAAAAAGTTATGCCCGAATTCTGAATAAAGCCAGGAGGTTCTGAAAATAAAATATTTGTCAAAAATCGCCTGAATATTCTCTTCTCCTTTAAGTTTTGAAGCTCCATAAACATTAATGGGTTCAACCCCATCAGTTTCCCCGTAGGGCGTTGAGGCTTTTCCGTTGAAAACATAATCGGTCGAAAAATGGAAAAGTGTAGTGTCATGTTGTTTACAAATCTCAGCAACATTTCCGGCAGCTTCGGCATTCACCAAAAAGGCTTTTTCCTTCTCCTTTTCTGCCTTTTCAACATTCGTATAAGCCGCTGTATTAATGCAATAATCCGGCTTATGTTCCCTGAAAATTCTTTGGAGACTTTCCTTATCGGTTATATCCAGCTCTCTGGAAGAACAGAATAGAAATTTATAATTCGGATATTTCTTTGCCTGCTTCTGAAAACACTTCCCTAACTGGCCATTAGCTCCGGTCACTAAAATAGTTTTCATTGAAATGCTTCCTTAAAGGTTGGTAAATTCCGGTCCTTTTCTGAAAGGATCATCTCATTTTCAGGGAAATTCCAGTCGATATTCAGATCGGGATCATTGTAAATGATACCACCCTCTGAACCCGGCCTGTAATAATCGTCACATTTATAAGCAAAGACCGATTTTTCCGAAAGAGTAAGGAACCCATGGCCAAATCCTTTTGGAACATATAGCTGGTGGAGATTTTCATCATCCAGAATAGCCGAGTAGGTTTTCCTGAAAGTTGGAGAATCGGGTCGGAGATCTACCACCACGTCCAGAACTTTTCCGAATATAACTCTTACAATTTTTGTCTGTGCGAACTCTCCTTTCTGATAATGTAATCCGCGAAGGACACCGTAACTGGAAACCGACTGGTTATCCTGGACAAATTCGGCATCTATCCCGGTAAGTTCAGCAAGGCGTTTACGATGATAGGTCTCAAGGAAAATCCCCCGATGATCCTCAAATATTTTAGGTTTTATAAGAAAACAATCTTTTAAGGGCGTTTCTTCTACCTGCATTTTTTGATTTTAAGAATTAAAAATTTGCTCCAGAATCTTTTCGGTTATGAGATAGGTTGGTTTAACACCTGAAGTTCCCAGACCTCCTGAAGCCAATGTGCTACCTGTTTCAAGAGGGTTATCTGAAGCATAATAGGCATATCTCACCTTTACGTTTTCATCTATACTCCCCCTTAACCTTGAAGCTGCCTGGATCGCCTTCTGGTAATGGGCTCCTTCCATCTCCAGTCCGCAAACGTTCCAGGTTGATTCATGGAAGAACTTAAGGATATCCTTGTTCTGCAGTGAGGTTCCAAGTACGGTGATCATAGCCCCGTCAACGACATTGATTCCATGCCCCTCCAGATCTGCTTTCTTGAGTTCATTTTTGAATGGGTAATTATCTGCGGTTCCTTCAAAAAGGTGTGCATCGGGAATCATAATATCTCCCTTGCCACCTTCCAGGATTCCCGCTTTCCCCATAATGGAAATAGACTTCACATTCATTTTGAACTCCATATCCTTATGCCTTAAGGGCTTTAAAAGCTCATCCATGGTTTCATAGGCCTGTTCACCAAAGGCATAGTCCATTACAATAATAACAGGCTTTTCTTTCGGACTCAGGTTCTTGAAATTAGTATTCTTAAAGCCTGCTTCCAGTTGCGCAGTATCAAAGATCTGAACATCGATATTGGTCCCGCTATTATCTTCAATAAACAGCATCCCTTTATCCAGCGCGGCTTTCGTTATTTTATTCCTTAACGGGCCGTTAGCACTATCGCTGAGTTCTTCATAAATATTAAGAATCTTCTTCTTTTTCAGTTCGTTCTTCAGCGCATATGGTGTATAAAGCGTATTCATAACACTGTGCATATTGGCACTGATGATATGAAGAGGTCTATCCATGAGATCGTTCTGTATAAGCTTCATTTTTATATCATTTGCCCATTTCTCTCCATGTATATGATGCCCCAAACGTTCCCTTAATACTGGACTAAAGGTGATAATGCGCTTTTCATTATTAACGGTTTCCGCAATAGCCATCCTTCCCAAAGACCAGATGAGCCTTAGGAAGCGGTCTGGATTATTGGGGGACGAAAATTTAGGGTAAAAAAGACTTAACTCATGAAAGGTCCGGCCCAGGATACTCGCTGTATGAGTTAAAGCCACTTCTCGCTGCGCCTGGCTTAATTGTTCCTGGCTAACTGCAAGTTCAAGTTTTTCCCAGTCACGGTTAACGCTCCCATCTTCATCTATGAGGACCCTTTTCATGATCTTATGGGATTCAATAAAGAGGAAAGTAAGATGGGTAAGAATATCATAAATCTCAGATCTCCCGCGAGTGATCTCGATATTCATCTGTTCCTCGTCTATGCGGTAACAGTTCCTTCTTCTTTTAGGCGGGACTATAGGCTTGAAATGGGAATTCCCATAACCTTCATCGCTGGTAAGGTTTATAAAACGGCATTCTTCAATCCCTTTTGGCAGTCTATCTATTACATACAGTAGTCCTTCAAGTTCGGCCTTATCATCGGCTATGGAGCCATAAATCTCAGGTCTCAGGGTGAAAAGTGATTCCCTTAAAGTTTCGCCTGAAACGCCCATGGGTTTATAGAACCCACGGTTAAAGAGATGCCTCATGGTGATATACATGCGTTCAATAGCGCCGGAACTCTCCTGTGCTCTTGTTCGCCCCTGTAAGTTCAATATAGACATAGTAGTTTTTTATATAATCTCATATAGTTTATCGGCTATTTTTCGGTCATTAGACAGTCTTGGAAGCTTGTTTTGCCCTCCAAGTTTGCCTATTGACTTCATATACTCCTGAAATGCATTTCTCGGCATTCTGGTGATCTTTAACCTCTGGAGAATATGACCTTTTATTAAGTCGAAATAATAGGAATTCTGCTTTTGCAGAGATGTGTCGACTATATCAGCAAATTTATTCAAATCTTCCGGTTCCCGCTCAAATTCCACGAACCATTCATGATATGGAAGCTCATCGCCCTCCGGATTAATCTGTGGAGCTACGGTAAATTCGCTGATGGCCGCTCCAGTTTCTCTTACCGCTTCCTGCATTGCTTCCTCTACTTCCTTGGCTATCACATGTTCACCAAAAGCTGAAATAAAATGCTTTATCCGCCCTGAAACCATAACTCTATAAGGTTTAAGCGACGTGAACTGGATGGTATCCCCCACATTATAGGACCAAAGGCCGGCAGAGGTAGAAACTATCATTACATAATTAACACCTTGCTCCACCTCATGGAGTAAAAGTCTTCCGGGATTTTCATCATAGAACTCATCAGCTTTTATGAATTCATAGAACATTCCCGAGTCCAGTTGGAGCAACATTCCTTTTTCACCCTGTTTATCCTGAAATGCAAAAAATCCTTCAGAAGCAGGAAAAAGTTCAATGCTGTCCACTTTTCGGCCTATAAGATTCTCGAATTTTGACCGGTAAGGTTCATAATTCACTCCGCCGTATATGAAAAGATCGAAATTAGGGAATATCTCGCCAACCTTTTTTCCGGTCTTATCTATAAGCCTTTCAAAGTACATTTGCACCCAGGAAGGAATTCCGCTTATCACAGACATATCTTCCCTTAGGGTTTCATCAACAATGGCATCTACCTTTGTTTCCCAGTCTTCAATGCAATTGGTTTCCCAGCTTGGCATCCTGTTTCGCTGTAAATAAGCCGGAACATAGTGCGCAACGATCCCTGAAAGTCTGCCTAGTTTAACACCGTTCTTCTCGCTTAGTTCAGGACTACCTTGCAGAAATATCATTTTCCCATCAACGAACCTGGAGTTGCCGGTATCATTTATATAGCACAAAATGGCATTTCTGGCCGCATTGATGTGCGTAGGCATAGATTCTTTTGTAAGCGGGATGTACTTGGCGCCACTTGTTGTTCCGGAAGTTTTCGCATAATACAAAGGTTTTCCAGGCCATAGCACATCCTCCTCTCCTTCAACCATTTTATCTATATAACTGCGTAGTTCTTCATAGTCCCTAACCGGAACCTTGTTTACAAAATCTGAATGTGAAGTTATATTCTGAAAATCATGATCTTTTCCGAACCTGGTATGCTTTGCTGTTTCAATAAGTTCTTTAAAAACCTTTTCCTGGGTTCGATGTGGATCATTCGCCCATTTATTAATTTTCTTCCTGATATAAATGGCAAATATTTTAGCGACAAAAGACTTTATAGACATAAACTAGTTAAAATCAATATATTCAGATGGATCTACAGGATTACCTTCGTTCCAGAGTTCAAAATGCAGATGGGGACCGGTTGTGAGTTCTCCGGTAGATCCGGCGGTAGCGATCACCTCTCCTGCCCTCACCATATCGCCCTGGGATTTGGCTAAGGAAGCATTATGCTTATATGCTGAAAGAAGTCCGTAACTATGTTCAATTATCATCACATAACCGGTTTCGGCAGTCCATTCAGCAAAGATCACCCTTCCATCGGCGACAGATTTTACCGGGGCATTACGGGAAACCACAATATCCACGGCATAATGCCTGTCTTTTATGCTATAGGGTTCAGAAACCGAACCCTTGACGGGTGGAAAAAGTGAAAAATTGATATTATCGGTTGCAGTAGGCAGGATATTGTACTTATCCTCCTGAGCCACTTCTTCCCTGAGTAAGGAATCGGCTTTTATCCGGTTTATCTCTTCATATTCCTGATCTGATATCGGCTGACTTAAAATGGAATCCCGGTCAAGGCGCTCAAGATCAAATTCGCCCGTTAGAGCTCTCTTTATGGAAGAAAGATACTGGTCGTTAAGACGTATCACATTCTGTAGGGAATCTGTCTTATAAGCCAGGCTGGCGGCTTCCTCTTTCAGTTCAGCCGAGGAATAACCGGGAATGTATTCCCTAAGAGGAGTAAATGCTATTAGAACCGTGGTGGCAGCTATCAAAAAAATGGCTGAAAGACCTACAGCTACAAAGACATTAAGCCTGGTGAGACGAAATGAAAACCGTTCTTCAAAGGTATCTTCATTTAGAATCACCATTCTATACTTATGAAGCAGTTTTTTTGCGAACTTCTTTTTATTCTTTTTATCTGTAGCCATAGCTGTACTTAGATTTTACAAAGATAAATTAAATAAATTCCCTCAGAATAACAGTTTAAAGTTAATGATCAGGTCTTTTCAGGTTGGCAATTTATTGCCTTCTTAACGTATATATTACTTAATTCTTATTAAGTTTGTAAAACTAAATTAAAAGACATGAATACATTTATTTTGCCTTTGGCTATAGGAGCGCCGCAGATTATTTTAATTGTAGTGGTGATATTGTTGCTTTTTGGGGGACGTAAAATTCCTGAATTGATGAGAGGTCTTGGAAGTGGTATCAAAGAATTCAAAGATGCTTCCAAAGATGATGATAAAGGAGCAACTCCCGATGACAGTAATAAAGTTCCCGGAGAGAATAAATAATCTCCTAACTTATATAAAAAATAAAACCCAACTTTCCAGTTGGGTTTTTTAGTTATTTGATCTTTGCCGACTGGAGAATCGCATCCAGTTCAAAAATATTATCGCGCTTGCCTCGTGAAGGTGAAAAAACAAAGCCTTCGAGTATCAGAAACCTGTTATTAGCCTCGTCCTTAATCGCATAATTCACAAAAGGACCGGCCATAAAAGCATTTTGTACTTCCCATGTACCTCTTGTTTCATAAGCAAACTTTCCATCTATTTTGGTTTCGAATAGATAGGGTGCATAAGCCTTTTCGGTGATCATATAAGAACCTTCAACAGGTCCCGGGATTTGTACCTTCCCTATGGAATCCCTCATTTTAGTAATATTTGCAATAACGCTGGAATCATTTTCTATCTTGCTTATTGGCACCTCATAAACAAGGATTTCCATATTCCCTTTTGGGATCTCTTTTCTTATCCAGACAAAATCATCTTCTTCCTTGGCGTACCGGTAGGCAGAAGGAAAATTAAGTTTAAGCCCAAATTTCTCCTGAAGAGACTCATCCTTTTTTAGAGACTTCCTTATTCTACGCTGTTTTTCTTTTAGTTCGGTCTTTTTCAGGATCTTGATAATAGAATCAGATTGATTATTGATCACATCTATAATTTCTTCTGAACCACTACCCTGTAACACAATTCCGGTTTGAGGTCTTGCGAATTCATCTGAAATAAGATCCATTCCTTTTTGGCCTTCTTCTATCTTTAAGAAGATGCGGCTATTTCTCACGAATCCTGTGAATGTTTCCGGCGGAATCTGACTTAAACTAAATAAAGGTTCATCCTGTGGAAGTCCGTCTACCGGGGCGGCCAGGTTATCCCGAATAGCTTCTCCTACTTCTCCTTCCCAAAGGTCATTTTCTATTACTACTGTTAACTGGTTAATATTTCCCGAAGAATCGCTTAGAATGCGGTCATTGCGATTGCGTTTTTCATTATTACAGGAAATCAATACAATAAGGATGGCTAGCAGGCTTAAGCTACGTTTCATTTTTTCGGTTTTGATTATAATCTTAGCCCTTAGAAACCTTGAGTTTCATACCAGGTTTAAGACTATTTGTGTTCATATCATTCCAGACCCTCAAATTTTGTACCGTAACACCTGGAAACTTTTTCGAAATACTCCAAAGGGAATCCCCTTTTCTCACGGTATATACTTTAGGATTTGAGCTTTTGTCTGATTTTGAAGAATTTTCGTTTGATACAACATCTACCGGTTTTCTAGGATATATAGTAAGATACTGGCCTATCCTGATATTATTACTTCTAAGGTTATTCCATCGTTTGATACTACTCACGCCTACTCCATATCTTTCTGCAATTTTTCCAAGAAAATCCCCTTTTCTTACCCTGTACCTAATTCGATCTTCCGTTTCAACATACCGTGGCAGTTTCTCCTTCTCCTCCTTTAGTTCGTTTTCAGCAAAATTATAAATGGCATTTTCATTATTCACAAACTTCCCAACAGCAACTTTAGGCAGTCTAAGGCTGTACTTCTCATCATCTACAAAAGGAATAATATTTAGTTTATAACTGGGGTTCAGGAACCGAAGCATTTCATCGTCAACCCCCGTAACTTTTGAAATTTGATCAAAAGTAAGAAGTTGTTTAACCTGAACAGTATCGGTTTCAAAATAAACAACATCAGGTCTTTTAGGCTGGAATTTGTGTTCGTCAGCATACTCAAACAGATAAAGCGTGGCCAGGAAGGCAGGAACATAACCAGCAGTTTCACGTGGAAGATATCTTCGTAGATGCCAGTAATCGGTCGCACCGCCACTTCTTCTTATCGCTTTGGAGACATTGCCCGGACCGGAATTATATGAAGCCAGAACGAGATCCCAGTCGCCAAACACTTTATAAAGACTTGCAAGGTACTGAGCAGCAGCCTCAGTAGATCTGGCCGGATCCATACGTTCATCTACGTAAGAGCTCACATCCAGCCCATGCATCTTTCCGGTGGTAAACATAAATTGCCATAGACCCGTAGCCCCTACCCTGGACTTTGCCCTTGGATTAAGCGCCGACTCAACTATGGAGAGATATTTGATCTCCAGTGGTATGTCGTATTTATCAAGTTCCTGTTCAAACAGGGGGAAATAATAGCTACTTAAAGCCATAAGGCGTTCCATGCCCTGCTTGTTCCTCTTTAGATAAGACTTTATAACACTTTCCAGTATGGGATTGTATTCTATATTGAAGGGTGTTCTGGCATTCAGTCTGGCCAGCCTGGCTTTAAGAGTATCGGTAGGTAGCTCGTCATATACCACCTCCTCATAGTCCTGTTCATGAATGCTTTTCTGCATGGTCTCAAACAAGTCTGAATTAGTCAGCTCCAGTTTCCATAAGGAATCTATGGTCCTGGCCTTTGGAAGATCTTTTAAAGCTACCTTAGAAGAATCTCTTATTGCCGCAGAAATAGGCAATTTATCCCTGAACTCAGGATCTGGCTGGGCAAGTTTAATATTTGTGTTGTCCCCTTTCTGAAAGATCTGAACCCTGAAATTCGCTTTCTCTACCCGTTCATTTGTCTCTTTCTCCTGTGCGAAGCCCGTCAGTCCAGCAAGGAACACCAACATTAAAAATTTTCGTTTCAGCATAAATTCATTTTACAATAACGAACGAAAAAACAACAAACTTCGTACCTCTTTTACTTGTTAATTGCCTCAATACCCGGTAAAGATTTTCCTTCAAGCATTTCAAGCATAGCTCCACCACCGGTAGAAACATAACTCACCTTGTCTTCAAACCCGAATTTTTTAACGGCTGCCACAGAATCTCCACCACCTACAAGGGAGAATGCCCCATTTTTAGTAGCCTCGGCTATCGCCTCTCCTAACTCTATAGTTCCTTTTGCAAAAGTATCCATTTCGAATACTCCTAAAGGACCATTCCAAAGAATTATTCTGGAATCCTTTATCACTCTGGCAAAGTTCTGAATGGTTTCTGGGCCTACATCAAGTCCCATCCAGCCATCAGGAATATTATCTACACTTTCTGTTTGTGTACTTGCCTGTTCTGAGAAGCTGTCGGCAATCACAGAATCTACGGGAAGGTGAACCTCCACGCCTTTTTCCTTGGCTTTTTTAAGAATTTCAAGAGCAAGTTCCTGTTTATCTTCTTCAACAAGAGAATTTCCTATCTTCCCTCCCTGAGCCTTAATAAAAGTATAGGTCATTCCACCACCAATGATAAGATGGTCAATCTTATCAAGAATATTGTCAATAACGGTTATTTTTGTAGAAACCTTTGCCCCACCAAGAACAGCAGTCACAGGCTTTTCCTTACTATGAAGAACCTTATCCAGACTCTTTATCTCTTTAGCTAACAGGTAACCAAAGCATTTATCTTCAAAAAATTTGGCGACAACTGTTGTTGAAGCGTGTGCCCTGTGAGCGGTACCAAAAGCATCATTCACATAAATATCCCCCAGTCTGGAAAGTTTTTTGGCAAAATCTTCATCTCCCTCTTTTTCTTCATCATGAAAACGAAGATTTTCTATTAATAGGATCTCACCTGGCTGAAGATTATTTGCCGCATTTTCAACATCTTCACCAATACAGTCCTCAACGAATTTCACTTCTACTCCAATGACCTCGGAAACCTTATCTACAATATGCTGAAGAGAGTATTTACTTTCTTTTCCCTTGGGTCTTCCAAGGTGTGACATTAGAACAACACTTCCTCCATCTTCAAGGATTTTAATAATTGTTGGCTTTGCTGCTTCGATGCGGTTTGCATCACTCACTTCCATCTCTTCATTTAGCGGAACATTAAAATCCACTCTTATTAATGCCCTTTTATTATTAAAATTGTAATCGTCTATTGTTTTCATAGGTTTGCTTTCTTACAAATATAAATTTTTCCGAAGATAATAAAGCCTATATAATTTTATATTTGCCTATGCTTTTTAATGATGTAATTGGCCTTCCGCATATAAAAAATCACCTCACGACTACGGCCGACAGAAAGAGGATCCCTCATGCACAACTTTTTACGGGAAATCCGGGAAGTGGTACTCTGCCTATGGCGATAGCTTATGCCCGGTATATTTTATGTAAAAATTCAGGAGGTGAAAATAATAACGAAGAGACTCGAAGCTGTAATATGAAGTTTCGAAACTTCTCACATCCAGATCTTCATTTTGCCTTTCCGGTTGCTACCAATGACAAAATAAAAAGCCACCCTGTTTCTTCCCATTTTCTTGAAGAATGGAGAACTTTTTTGAAAGTAAATCCATATGGCAGTTTATATGACTGGTATCAGAGTTTGGGAATTGAGAATAAACAGGGTCGTATCGGGGTAGACGAAGCACAGGATATCGTTAAATCTTTATCGCTTAAAGCCTATGAGGGTGGCTTCAAGGTAATGATCATCTGGATGGCCGAAAAGATGAATATGGAAGCTGCCAACAAATTGCTGAAATTGATTGAAGAACCACCGAATAATACTGTTTTTCTCTTAATAGCAGAAAACGAGGAGCAGCTCATTCAGACCATAAAATCCCGATGCCAGAGCCTGCATTTCCCTCCTTTAAGCGAGGCTGATATTGCTGAAGCGCTGGCTAAAAAAGAGAGTTGCGACCCGTCTCTGGCCAGAAAAATAGCTCATCAGGCCGGGGGCAGTTATACCAAAGCCCTGCATATTCTGCAGAAGAATGCGGGGGACGAACAATTTGAGGCGTGGTTCATAAGTTGGGTAAGAAGTGCCTTTAAGGCCAAAGGCAATAAATCCACAGTGCTTGAGCTTATTTCCTGGAGTGAAGAAATCGCCGCGCTTGGACGGGAAACTCAAAAAAGCTTTCTTTTATACTGTATAGATTTTTTCAGGCAGTCACTTTTAATGAACTATAAAACCAGTAACCTGGTATACTTGGAGCCAACTGCTGAAAATTTCAAACTTGAGAACTTTGCTCCTTTTGTTCATGGGAATAACATCATGGAAATTACAGAAGCACTCGAAAATGCCATCTATCACATAGAGCGTAATGGAAATGCAAAAATAATTCTGACCGACCTGTCAATTAAACTAACCCGATTTTTACATAAAAAAGCCGCTTAACCATGCAAAACCTAACGACTAATATCACTGAAATTCTGATCTTATTATTTATTCTGATCACCTTTATGCAGTCTGGTATAGATAAAGCTGCCGACTGGAAGGGAAATACAGGGTGGCTTAAGGAACATTTCTCTGGTACTTTTTTAGGAGGAACGGTTCCACTGATGGTTGCGATAGTAATGATACTGGAAATCATAACCGGATTTCTGGCTATCCTGGGTATAATCTGGTTACTGGCTTATGATGCATCAGCCTGGGCTTTGTATGCTTGCGTACTATCCTGCATCACCTTATTAATGTTGCTTTTTGGACAGCGCATTGCTAAAGATTATGCCGGTGCATTTACCTTGACCGGGTATTTTATAGTATGTATTTTTGGTGTCTATATACTAAGTTAAGTAAGACCAGTACCAACAAAAAAAGCTTCAGAAATTTCTGAAGCTTTTTTTATAGAATTACTTTCTATTTACTCTTCGGTTTCTTCTTCAATTTCTTCCTCTACTTCATCATCAACTTCGCCACCACCGTATTCTTCATTAAGTTCATTTAGGATTTCCTGGGTTATATCCAGACCTTCTTCAGCATACATAATATTGGCGCTTTCATTTGAGCCAAAAATGTAAGTGTAATTATTCTCCTCTCCATAAGCTTTCACATAATCCTTAACCTTGTTTACAAGAGAATCCATCACAACATTGCTCTCTTCTCTTAGTCGATTGCTTTGCATTTGCTGTTGTTGCTGAATCATTTGTTGTTTCTGCATCAATTCTCTTTCTTTCTCCTGGCGAGCAGACTGAGACATTGAGTTCATTTGAGACTGGTATTCCTGTACCTCCTGCTGGAAGACACGGGCTACAGAATCCAGTTGTTGTCTAACAGAATCTGATTTAGAAGTGAATTCAGCTTCCACCTCTTTCATCTCCTTATATTCCTGAATTAAAACCGTGGTATCCACATAAGCAGTTTTTTGCTCATTACATGAAACCAACATAATTGCAACTGCGGCAATTCCAATAAATCTTTTAATCATAATTTGTCATTTTGAATGGCAAATGTAAAAACTATTTTTTGCACTAAAGCCCTAATTTGATTAATATAAGTATTACTAATCAATAAAAGATTCCAAATAAATATAATTTATTGAAAATCTATTCCATTTTAAGCGTTTTAAGGCGTTTTTAAATAAACAAAGGGTTATTACTCATTAAAGGGAAGGATATCTCCGTATACTGTCTTATATCGATTATTTAGGCTTTTTCTGAAAGAAATAAGCAATGGAAGAATACTCTCCGTCCTTTTCAGCTTTTAGATTAGAAATAAGACCGCGCAAAAATGCATTTGCCAGATTTGTATTTCCAGGCATATTTTTCTCACTTAACAGACTTACATAAAAGGAATCAAATTTGAGAGGTATTTCCTTCAACAATAAAAAACCCTTTTCTGATAATTTTTGTTGAATACCGGCTCTGGAAAAATGCCACAGGTGTCTGGGAACATCCCAGGCCGCCCAATTGTGATTATAATATTTACAATCATAAGAATTGAAATTAGGGACCGCTATAACCAATATTCCATTTTCCCTGAGCAGATCATAAAACTGATCTATTTTCTTTTCATAATCTGGAATATGTTCCAGAACATGCCAAAGACTAATCACATCATATTTACTGTCCCTGATCAAGGAAAGGTCAGACTTTAAATCGAGTCCTTTTAAGATGGCCAGATCTCTTGCAATTCTATTTGGTTCCACTCCTTCTACTTTCCAAAGAAAGGAGTTCATCTTATTCAGAAATTCACCAGTTCCCGCTCCAACATCTAAAATATTTCCCTGCTTAATTTCACTTCTTATCCATTTAGCTTTTTGAGAAAGCATATGGGATTTCACCCCCTGATAAATTTTATCCCAAAGACTTTTTGAAGAATCCCGGTGAGAAATATATTCCTCACTTTCATAATAATTTTCCAGTTCATCGGGAACAGGATGAGTTTTTAAAATACCCGGTTCGTGAGATAAAATTTCAAATTTTTCCCCGCTAACCAAATGATCTTTACAAATCATTTTCTGACTTCCTTTTTTCTCCGGATTAATTTTTGTTGTTGTAATCAAAAATAAAAAGTGATTTGTTCCACGTGGAACATATATAATTTAGCGACCCATATAAACTAGTAAAACAGAAATATCGTTCGGACTAACACCGCTAATTCTTGAAGCTTGCGATACGGTAGCGGGTTGAACTTTTTTCAATTTTTCACGAGCCTCGTAGGACATGGATTTAATTTTTGCATAATCAAAATTAGAAGGGATACGAATATCCTCAAGGCGATTAAGCTTATCGGCATTATTTTTCTCCTTCTCTATATATCCCGAATATTTTACCTGGATCTCGGTTTGTTCGATCATTTCCTCGTCAAGTTCTTCCTCTGCGATAAATTCCTCAACACCTGAAAAATTCTTAATATCGTCCATGGTGATCTGAGGTCTTGAAAAGACTTTAAAAACTTTATCGCTTTGTTTCATTGGAGAAGAATTCTTTTCCTCCAATACCGGATTCGCTTCCTCAGGAACAACGCTAAGATCTTTTAAAAATTGAACAAATTTAAATGACTTCTCTTTTTTCAGATCCATTTTTCTCATTCGTTCTTCTGAAGCAAGCCCTAAACTATAAGATCTCTCTGTTAACCTAAAATCGGCATTATCCTGCCTTAATAAAGTTCTGTATTCGGCACGGGAAGTAAACATCCTGTAAGGTTCTTCCGTTCCTTTAGTTATAAGATCATCAATAAGAACTCCTATATAAGCCTCGTTTCTCTTTAGAATAAATTCATCTCTTTCCTGAACTTTCAGGGCAGCATTTATACCTGCCATCAATCCCTGGCAAGCCGCTTCTTCGTAACCAGTAGTTCCATTAATTTGTCCGGCAAAATATAAACCCTCAACCAGCTTTGTCTCCAAAGTATGTTTTAATTGGGTTGGTGGAAAATAGTCATATTCGATCGCATAGCCAGGTCTGAAGAATTTCACGTTTTCGAAACCATCTACAGATTTTAAGGCTTTAAATTGGACATCTTCCGGTAGAGAAGTAGAAAATCCATTCACATATACTTCCACCGTATTCCAGCCTTCAGGTTCAACAAAAAGCTGATGCCTGTCCTTATCTGCAAAACGATTTATTTTATCTTCAATAGAAGGGCAATATCGCGGTCCTATGCTTTTAATTCTCCCATTAAACATCGGTGACCTTTCAAAACCCTCCCGTAAAATATCATGAACCTCATTAGAGGTATATGTCATATGACAGGACCTTTGTTTTGAAAGCGGCCGGGTTTCATCAGAGAATGAAAATTTACCAGGAATGTCATCACCAGGTTGCTCGATCATTTTTGAATAGTCCAAAGACCGACCATCAACCCGAGGGGGAGTTCCGGTTTTCATACGCCCTGCCTCAAAACCAACATCGATGAGATCCTTTGTGATTCCCGTAGCAGCTCTTTCACCCGCTCTACCACCTCCAAATTGTTTGTCCCCAATATGGATAAGCCCATTTAAAAAGGTTCCGTTAGTACAGATAACTGTTTTACCTAAAACCTCCAAACCCAGTGAAGTTCGAACACCAACAACCTTATCATTTTTAATAATGAGTCCGGCAACCATTTCCTGGTAAAAATCAAGATTTGGAGTCTGCTCAAGCTTCATTCTCCAGTCTTCAGCGAACCTCATCCGGTCACTCTGAACCCGGGGACTCCACATGGCAGGACCCTTTGATTTGTTAAGCATTTTAAACTGGATAGCACTGGTATCACTAACAATTCCACTGTAACCTCCCATTGCATCAATCTCTCTTACTATCTGCCCTTTCGCAATGCCCCCCATAGCCGGGTTACAACTCATCTGAGCTATATTCTGGAGATTCATAGTAATAAGAAGTGTCTTGCTACCCATATTTGCAGCCGCAGCCGCAGCCTCACTTCCGGCATGCCCTGCTCCAACCACAATTATATCATACTGCTTTTCGAACATATCCAATTTAAATTTTGTCTATTGTTCCACGTGGAACAATTTAATTTTTTCTTCCTCCTTGCGTCGCATCAATGCACTATCCCTTTCATTTTTATCCGAGTATCCACAAAAATGTAAAACACCATGGATAATTACGCGTTTTAACTCCTCTTCAAAATCAACATTAAAAGAAGCTGCATTTTCAGCTACCCGCTCCGTACTGATAAAAATATCGCCTTGTAATGTATTTCCTACTGTATTATCAAAACTAATAATATCGGTATAGGTGTCATGGGAAAGGTATTTTAAATTGATCTCATGCAGATACTGGTCATCACAAAAGATATAATTAATATCGCCAATATATTTATTCTCTGAAAGGATAACATCCTCTATCCATTCACGATATTTATTTACATCTTTAAGAACAAATTCGTTCTCACTAAAGAAATTAATCTCTCCCTTTTCCAAAATACTCCTTAACCTTTTCTCTGTAAATTTGGCGCAAAGGTAAGATTTGTCTGTTTAAAATTTCAGTGGAATTAAAATATTCTTTCGCCTTATCAATCTGATTCTGAAGTGTGTTCTTGTAGTCCTGCTCATTGGTTTCTGATTTCCTTTTTTCACTTGAACCCTGAAGTTTATGTGCCTTTTCGAATTCAAGGAGTTCATATTGCAATTGTTGCATCCTCTTCACTGTTTCCGGATCAAAACCCTTATCCAGCAATTGTTCTTCAATTTGCTTCATTTCATCCACCGGGTTATCACCATTCTCAAGGCCATTCTTTTCAAGCAATCTCTCCATTTGCATTCTGAGCATTTGCTGCTCTTTATAGATTTCATACAACTCACCATTGTTTCCTTCCCCTTCCTTCGGCTGGCCATCGGACTCCGGCCCGGGCTGACCATCGGTTCCTTTCTCCATTTGCTCCATAATTTCCTTTTGCTCCTTAATTATGTCCTGTAACTGAAATTCTTCCCCTCCATTCCCCTGACCAGATTGAGGATTTGCCATCATCTGCTGCATGGAAGAAAGTATGTTATCAAGCAGATTTGCAAGATCATTGGCACCGGTAACCACATATTGCTGACTGGCAGTTCCCTGGGGAATTTCATTTTCAGAAAGCCTTTCTATTGCCTTTTCAATATCGAATTCTATATCAGTAAGTTTTTGAGTAATGGCCTCATTTATCATCGGATTTCGAAGAGCCAGTGAATAAAGACTATCATCAACATGCCTAAAATTCTCCCTTAGATTACTCTGTTCTTTTAACCTTGAAGCGTACTTTGGATTATTCTGCCGTATTTGTTTAAAATCATTCAAAAGATCTTCCTGCTCGAATGAGAATACAATCAAATTATCAAGGATCTGTCTTAGGGTTTCAGCATCGGCTTCCAATTGTTCCCCCTTCATTTGCATAGACATTTGTTGCATCTGAGCGCTCATCTCTTTCATTTTCTTAGAAGCATCTTCCTGTTTTTTCTTAGCATCTGATTTTTGGTTTTCCTCCAACTTTTCAGTTGCTTCTTTTTGGTCTTTTTGAATACTCTCTTCATCTACCTCTTCCCTTCCCAGTTCCTGAGGCTCTTTAAGGTTTTTATTTTCCTTATCAAGCTCATCCATCTGCTCCCTGAATTTATCAAATCTCTTATTTAGTTTTTCCTGGTTCTCTTTTGTATTCTCTTGTTCATTTTTTGAAATATCCTCCTGCTCCTCAGAAAGCTTTTCAAGATCCCTGGCCAATTTTTGTTTTTTTTCCTCAACATAATATCGCTTGGTCAATTCGAGTAGTTGTTCGAGGTTTCTCTGATTATTTTTATTCTGTTTGGAAAGTTCCTCAAGTTTTTTTCCGAGATCCTCCTTTTGTATTTTTTCTGAATATTTCTCCAGTTCCTTCAATAAAGATTCATTTTCTTCAAGTCGCTTTTCATTATTCTCGAGTCTCTTTTGCAACTCTTCTTTCATGGAAGAAGGTTCTGGGGACTCATTTTTCTGAAGGCTCTTTTCAAGCTTTTCAGAATAATTCTTCATCATCTCATTCTGCTTCTTCTGTCTCATCAAAAATTCTTCAAGTTTCTTTCTTTCGTTATAATTCAGTTCTTCTTTTTCTTTTTCCAGCCTGGACAACTCTTCAAGTTCTTCATCAGATTTTTCATAATCCTTAAGACGTTCACTTATATTTTCTATGGCATCATTTTGTTCCTGAAGCTTCTCTTCAACAATCTCTTCTTCGGTCTTTTTCCTATATGAAAAAGTTTCAGATCTCGCAGATTTTGCTCCGTTAACCGCATCGTTATCAAAGACCCTGAAGTAGAACAAATAATTGAGTCCGGCTTCAAGCTGAATAGTGCCGGGAAAACTGAAATGAAATTCATCAAAACTTTCCTTTGATACCGGAATGTCAATGGTCTCTACTTTTTCATTATCGTTTTCAGGAAAATATGCCAATTGTAATCGGCTTAAACCGTAATCGTCTGAAACATCCCCTTTAAAATACTGAATATCAATATCTAAGGAGTCTTTTTGACCAATAACCTGGATCTCAGGGTAATCATCCTTGATCACTTTCACTGCATATTCAAGATTTTCAAAATCCTTAACAAGCTCATTCGAGGCACTTACGGAATATGGCAGATTAGAATTGACTGTTTTCTCAAACGCTGAAACCCCATTTTCAGTTTGCACCCTGTAAACAGAATCTGCTATTTTAAAATTGATGTTTTTTGTATTCCGGGTTCTAAAATTCCATTTAATTGCGGTGCCTTCAGGTACGGTAATATTTCCGGTTCCTGAAATTACCTCATCCTTCAAACCCGTATAACCAGGATAATTTAGATCCATCTCGAAATTCAATAATTTCGGAACCCTGATCACTTCAAGAAGGTAATCACCGGAACTAACCTCGTTAGATAGAAATTTAAATTCAACATTCTCTGATAGGTCCGTAAAAGTATATTCAAAGACGCCCGGAGCTGTTTGTTTCATAAAACTTTCAGCATCATTATACAGAACCTGAACTGTTTCCGGATTATAATCTCCAATGGTCCTGATCTGAAGTTTAAAGTCCTCCCCTTCTCTGGCTTTTAAATCATTATTCCGGACTACAAAACTGAAGGGGGCAGGTTTCAGATAAACGGTATTATAATCTGAGAGCCGACTGAAACTTTGAGTTATAAAATCGGCCTTTCCGGCAATTATAAGCCCCAGGATTATTAGCACAGGAAATACAATATAACGAAGATACCGTTTGTTCTTTTTAAGATCTATTGCATTTGTAAATGGAACCGGAGTAAGTTCTCTTGACCGCTGATCTATACTAGCCAGCAATAATTCAGATTGCCTGGCATTATGCTTAAGCTGAAGAAGGTTGGTGAGTTTATCATTCACTTCCGGAAAATACCTTCCTATGATTTCCGATGCCTGAAACTCATTAATCCCTTTCGATAATTTTAGGAGCTTCAGTAAAGGGATTCCTATAAATTTAAATAGGAGGATCAATTCAACAGCGATAAAAAGCCAGAAAAGTATACTTCTACCTGTGGTAGATAACCATAAGAAATATTCAAGGCCAACAACGATCAAAAAATACAGCAGCCCGGTTGCAAGAAACAATAGGCTGCCTTTAAGTATTAAATTGAGATAATACTTTTTTATAAAAGCCTCAAGTTTCTCCTGCACCAATCCGAAATTCTCCATTTTCAACAGCAATGTTTCCTTAAAA
Source organism: Christiangramia crocea (assembly GCF_022410465.1). GTDB lineage: Bacteria > Bacteroidota > Bacteroidia > Flavobacteriales > Flavobacteriaceae > Christiangramia > Christiangramia crocea. The sequence goes on from NZ_JAJSON010000016.1 coordinate 260,755, forward strand.
ATACAATAAAATTCGTTCTCATACCCAATGCCATGTATCAGGTTTAGGATTGCTACAAGAAGGTTGTATCTTTGCCATCAAAAATCAACAAAATATGTCTTCTAAAGTAAGAGTAAGATTTGCTCCCAGCCCCACAGGTCCGTTGCACATTGGTGGTGTAAGAACAGCTTTGTATAACTATCTGTTTGCTAAAAAGCATAACGGAGATTTCGTACTGAGAATTGAGGATACAGACCAGAATCGTTTTGTGGAAGGAGCCGAAGATTATATTATAGAATCCCTTAACTGGTGTGGAATTCCATTTGACGAAGGCCCGGGAAAAGAAAAAGGTTATGGACCATACAGACAAAGTGAACGTAAGGACAAATACAGGGAATATGCTGAAAAGCTAGTAGAATCTGGAAATGCCTATTATGCTTTTGATACCGCTGATGAGTTGGATGCACATAGAAAAGATCACGAAGAAAAGGGCAAGACCTTTATCTATAACTGGCATAATCGCGAAAAACTTAAGAATTCCATATCCCTTTCTAAGGAAGAAGTTCAGGAAAAACTGGATACCGAAGAAGCTTACGTAATACGTTTTAAATCTCCAAAAGATGAAACCCTCCATTTAAAGGATGTGATACGGGGAGAAATGGAAATAGATACTAATATCCTTGATGATAAAGTCCTCTTTAAAAGTGACGGGATGCCTACCTATCATCTGGCGAATATTGTAGATGACCATTTGATGGAAATCACTCATGTTATTCGAGGTGAAGAATGGTTACCTTCATTGGCACTACATTATATGCTTTACAGGGCATTTGGTTGGGATGTGCCTAAATTTGCACATCTTCCACTTATACTTAAACCTCAGGGAAAAGGAAAACTTAGCAAAAGGGATGGTGAAAAAATGGGATTCCCGGTATTTCCTTTGGAATGGAAAGATCCTAAATCAGGTGAGATTTCAGCCGGTTACAGGGAAGAAGGATATTTTCCTGAAGCGGTGGTAAACATGCTGGCTTTTCTTGGCTGGAATCCAGGTACCGAGCAGGAATTCTTTGAACTGGAAGAACTCACCAGGGCATTCGAGCTGGAAAGAGTGCATAAAGGAGGCGCAAAATTCGATCCTGAAAAAACAAAATGGTTTCAGCAGCATTACATTCAGCAGGCCGATAATAAGTTTCTAACGGAAGAGTTTCAGAAGTTCCTTAAAAAACAGGATATTGAAGCAGAGAGCGATTATGTGTATGAGGTTGTTAAGCTTATCAAGGAAAGGGTTGTATTTGTAGAGGACTTCTGGAACCAGGGCTATTTCTTTTTTATGTCCCCTACTTCATACGATCCTAAAGACTCCAAAAAAGCTTGGAAAGAAGGTACAAATGATCTTATGAAAGAGCTTAGTGAAGTTTTAAAATCCCAGGATGATTTCCAAGCTGAAAAGCTTCAAAACGAAGTTAAGACATGGATAAAAAGTAAAGAAATAGGATTCGGTAAGATTATGATGCCACTAAGGATAGCCCTGGTGGGTGCCTTACAGGGACCCGACCTCTATAAAATTGCAGAATTCGTGGGTAAGGAAGAAACCTTAAAGCGAATTGAAACTGCTATAGGTACACTTGATTAAGCTTATATTTTTCCAGTATAAACCCGGATAATAAAAATATTATCCGGGTTTATTTTTATAAGGCTTAAGGCTTTTATTCTTAAATTGAAGCCTAATTTAATTCACAATTATGCTCAATTTAATTTTATTGCCGCTACTGGGGATAATAAGCCTTATCGTGATTTTCTCTGGAATCTTTATCGTAAAACAACAAACTTCCGCCGTTATCGAAAGATTTGGAAAATTCACCAGTATCAGAAGTTCGGGTCTCCAATTAAAATTCCCGGTCATAGATCAGGTTGCGGGAAGGATCAACTTAAAGGTTCAGCAACTGGACGTGCTGGTAGAAACCAAAACCAAGGATAATGTGTTTGTAAAACTGAAAATATCAGTTCAGTTCCAGGTGATAAAAAATAACGTCTACGATGCCTTCTATAGGCTTGAAAGTCCACATGACCAGATTACTGCCTACGTATTTGATGTTGTGCGCGCAGAAGTGCCTAAAATGAAGTTAGACGATGTTTTTGAAAGGAAAGACGACATAGCTATTGCGGTGAACCGTGAACTGAATGAAGCTATGGAAGACTATGGTTATGACATTATTAAAACCCTAGTTACAGATATAGACCCTGATGTTCAGGTAAAAGCCGCCATGAATCGTATCAATGCCGCTGAACGAGAAAAAGTAGCTGCCGAATATGATGCTGAAGCCGACAGGATAAAGATCGTGGCCAAGGCTCGCGCCGAAGCAGAAAGCAAAAGACTTCAGGGACAGGGTATCGCCGATCAACGTCGCGAAATAGCTCGAGGACTTGAGGAAAGTGTAGATGTACTTAACAATGTTGGGATCAATTCCCAGGAAGCTTCAGCCCTTATAGTTGTTACCCAGCATTATGATACCCTCCAGGCTATTGGAGAAGAAACGAATACAAATCTCATTCTATTACCGAATTCACCTCAGGCCGGTAGTGATATGTTGAATAATATGGTAGCTTCTTTCACGGCCTCCAACCAGATTGGAGAGGCTATGAAAGAGCAGAACAGAAAACAGACTGATAAAGGTAAAAAGAAACGCAATAACGGAGATAGCTAAAAAAAAGCCCCTGATGGGGCTTTTTTATTTTTTTGATATTCTTTCTCTATTTATGTTTTCGTGACAACCCTTTTCACTCCAAAGATCTTTGAAACTGCCTTTAGCACCAGGGCCTTCTGAAGAATAGAACCAATAGTGCTCCCAATAAGAGAAACAGGGGATAAACCTTCCTTGGCCTGATCCAGGCTCAGCTTGATCTCTTCCTTGTCTATTTCAGTCTGTAACCTTAGGATCTGCAGATCCTTGTCTATTTCTTCAAAGGAGGAATATATTCTCATTACTCTTCTTTATCGTTAAACACTGCTTTTGAGAATTTCCTTAGTACAAGTTTTTCAATTGGTTCTTTTCCAAATATGAAAATAAGAACAAAGATAAGCAGGTAGAACCCACCCACTATGAAATATCCCGAACTAGGAACGCCTATAGCTTCACTAATAACAATCGCAAGGGCAAAAGAAAGCATAATCCCCGCTGTACTCAATAAGAATCCAAGGACCAGGAAACGAACAAGGGAAGTAGCTCCCTTCATTCCATTTTTAAAGGCCTTCAGTTTATAATATTCGGAATTACTGTGAATGTAAGCCTGAATATTATCGTTTAGATCATGAATACTTCTGGATAATTTTTCAAATGCCATAAAAAGATTATACTACGGCCTTATCTGGTTTATTGCCAGATGACTTGCCTGGTTTATCTTTTTGCAATTTAGCATTTTGTTTTCGTAAATCCTCAAGTTTGGTTTCCATTGCTGCCAAAATATCATCTGCCTTATGACTTGCTGAAGATAAGGTCTCTTCAAGTCTCTGCTCAAAATCCACTCTTGCTTTTTTGGCCTTTTCGCTCAAATTTGATGAAGTCTCATGATAACGTTTGTTCAGTTTATTCTGAGCTTCCTGAGCATCCTTTTTAAGCTTTTTCCTGGTGTTATCACCGCTGTCCGGAGCATATAAAAGTCCTATTCCGGCACCTATTGCCGCTCCTGTAATTAATGCTAAAAGGGTATTACCTGTATTTGCCATAAGTTTTTGAATTTTAAGTTATTATTCAATCAAAGATAAAGGAAGCCAAAGCCTTTGCTTGTTAATAACCGGTTAATATGTTAAAATCCTATGCTAAATTATTCTTAAAGCAATCAGAAAGTTTCATTAATTTTTGATTTTGGCCCAGGAATCACGAAGTGTTACAGTCCTATTGAACACAGGTTTTGCCGATGTTGAATCCCTGTCTACACAAAAATATCCAATCCGCTGGAACTGTACCTTATCTCCTTCTTTTGCATCTTTTAAACCAGGTTCAAGAAATCCTGTTACAATTTTCAAAGATTCAGGATTAACAAAATCCAGATAATCCCTGTCTTTAACCCCATCGGGTGTTTCTTCAGTAAATAAACGATCATAAAGCCTTACCTCCGCTTCTATGGCGTGTTTTACAGATACCCAGTGTAGAGTGCCTTTTACCTTTCTCAATGACTCCTCTGTTCCGCTGCCGCTTTTGCTTTTAGGATCGTAAGTACAATGTATCTCGGTAATATTACCATCATCATCCTTAATCACATCTTCACCTTTGATGATATAAGCATTCTTTAAACGAACTTCTTTTCCAAGGGTTAGTCTGAAAAACTTTCTGTTTGCACTTTCTTTGAAATCCTCTCTTTCAATATACAATTCTCGAGAAAAAGGAATTCTTCTGCTTCCTGCCGACTCGTCTTCAGGATTGTTTTCGGCATCCAGCCATTCCTCTTCTCCTTCTGGATAATTGGTAATCACAAGTTTTACAGGATCCAAAACACCCATCACGCGAGGTGCTACCTTATTCAGATCTTCCCTTGCACAAAACTCAAGATGTGCAACATCTATTAAATTTTCTCGTTTACCTACCCCAATGGAATCGGCAAACTTTCTAATAGATTCTGGTGTATATCCACGTCTTCTTAGGCCGGATATAGTAGGCATTCTTGGATCATCCCAGGAATCCACGAAACCTTTTTCAACCAGCTGGAGTAATTTCCTTTTACTCACAACGGTATGGCTGAGATTCCTTCTTGCAAATTCCCTCTGCTTTGGTTCAAAATCACCAGCTTTACTAACTTTTTCAATAAACCAGTTATATAATTCCCTATGCGGAAGGAATTCCAGGGTACAGAATGAATGAGACACACCTTCGATAAAATCACTTTGACCATGCGCCCAATCATACATTGGATAGATCTTCCAGTTATCTTTGGTTCGGTGATGACTTTTATGTAAACATCTGTACATAACCGGATCCCTCATCAGCATATTAGGTGCCGACATATCGATCTTTGCTCTTAAAACGTGACCTCTTTCGGGAGTATCGCCACTCTTCATCTTCTCAAACAGCTCCAGATTCTCTTCAACAGATCGGTTTCTATAAGGGCTTTCTGTTCCCGGATTAGTTGGAGTTCCTTTCTGTTCAGCTATTTCCTCCGAAGTCTGGCTGTCTACATAAGCATCGCCATTCTTTATCATTTCAACCGCCCAGTCATACAGCTGCTGAAAATAATCTGAAGCATAACACTCTTCTGCCCACTTAAAGCCTAACCATTCTACATCCCTTTTAATGGCATCAACATATTCCTGTTCTTCTTTGATAGGATTGGTATCATCAAATCTAAGGTTCACAGGAGCACCATACCTCTCTCCCAGCCCAAAATTAAGACAGATGGAAGATGCATGACCAATATGAAGATAGCCATTGGGTTCCGGGGGAAAACGGAACTTAAGGTCTTCCTTTTTATAATCTTTTTGCAGATCTTCCTCTATGATTTGCTCAATAAAATTGAGCGACTTTTTTCCTTCGGCCATAACTGTTTTATAATAAGAGGCAAATTTATCAAATTTTAAGTCGTCCGCATACTAATGCATCAGAAAGCTTCCTATTTAAAAACATTCCCCGGTTTCCAGTTAAAATAAACCTAAACCTATTTCTGAAATCACCGAAAAAATTTTCGATTTAGTAACTTGAACTGAATTCAGGTAAATTTCCTGTGATGAATCAAAAATTAATTCTATTAAATACAGCTATAAGCTTCAATGGCTGAAAAATCTTCTAAATTAAAACCATTATCAGTATGGGCCCTGGCAGCCGGAGGAATGGTTGGTGGCGGAATATATACAGTACTTGGAGTAGTAATAGCTGTATCTGCACAATGGTCATGGCTGGCCTTTATTTTAACAGGTTTAATAGCGATCCCCTCAGCTTACAGCTATGTATTTTTAACTAACAAATTTCATGAAGAAGGTGGAGCATTTGTCTTTCTGGAAAAAGTGAATGACAAAAAAATGGCTGGTAACCTTAGCTGGCTGTTAATTATAGGATACATACTCACCATTTCGGTATACGCCTATGCATTTGGACATTATTTATCTTTTGCTTTTCATGGTAATCCTCTCCTTATGCGTTTACTTGCCGCAGGTATCGTAATAGGACTTATTTTACTGAACCTTGCAGGAGTGGGCAAACTTACCAATGTTGAGATGATAATAGTTTCCGTCAATTTACTGGTATTATTGGCACTGGGAATTTATGGAATTGTAAACTGGGATGTTTCACAACTTACAGCAGGTATCAGCCCAAGGCCAATGTGGTCAAGCCTGTTTGGTGGGGCAGCAATATTTATGGCTTACGAAGGTTTTCAATTATTGACATACGAATACGATAAGATTAAAGATCCCGAGAAAAGTTTTATGCCAACATTGATGAGTGCAGTCATTTTTGTTGTCCTGCTATATGCTGTTGTAGCTCTAGGTGCAACTATGCTTGGAGGAGCCATTTCGCTGATCAGTTTTAAAGAAATTGCATTAACAATAGCAGCGGAATCAGCTTTTGGAATAACCGGATTAATTGTAATGACCGTCGCTGCAGGATTCGCTACCGCTGCCGCAATAAACTCAACTCTTTTTTCAACGGCTAACCTGGCAAAAAGAATAGCCTCGCAAAATGAACTTCCTTCCTGGTTCAATCACACAAATAATAATGATGTACCAGACAGGTCTATTATAACCATAGGAATATTGGCAGGTTTACTGGCTATTATTGGTTCACTTAGTTCTCTGGTTGAAGCAGCAAGTCTGGCCTTTTTATTCACATTTGGTATAGTAAACTGGATAGCCTACAGAGAATCTGATAAAAGAAAATGGATACCAGTAGTGGGTCTTATACTGGGAATTTTAGTAGGGCTGGCTCTAATTTTTAGATTGGTTATTTCAAAACCGATTGCCCTGGGTGGAATATTAGCAATAGTTATGCTTATAATACTTGGTAGGCCTTATTTACTCAGAAAACGAGAAAATAAAACTGAAAAATCCAAGCAAGATGAAGATTAAATCATTTCTCCTTTCGGTTATAATTTTAATCATATTTGGATGTTCATCGAACACCCAAAAACCATCCCATTTGAGAATTGGCCAGTTCCTGTTTGCAAAAGAATCAGTTGAATTAAAATTCAAAAAGAAAGATAAAATTATTCTCAGCAAAAATTTGAACTATGGAGACCTGACAGAATATGAAACAATAAGCTCAGGTATCTATGAGGTTGAGGTAATTTATAATGAAAATTTAGTATTAAAGAAAAAGATAGGTATTGGTACAGATGGAATTTATACCCTGGTAATGAATGGTTTTCCTCAGCAAGATCAGAAAAAGAATCAAAAAACAACAAAAATGAAACTCCATGAAATAGTTGAAGGTGAAGAAGCTATTTATCCAAATGGAAATTTACCCCAAATGCGTATCCTTAATGATGAATTTGAGTGTGGAAAAAATGAGGCTAAAATAAGATGGATACATCTGGCGGCCGGAGTAGAAAAGGTAAATGCAACAGCAGAAACAAAAGACTCAAAATCAACTGATCTTTCTTCTTTGACCTATCCAAGAATAACCAAGAATTTTACAGTTTCTCCAAAGCCTCAAATCCTGGTTTGGAAATTAAAAGGCGATAAGGTTGAAGTCTCAACTAAGGAATTAAACATAAAACCGGATTATTTATATACCTTCTTCTTAATTGGAAACGAAGAAAAGTATATTGATAGTTTGAAAGTTGTAGTAGGAGAAACTCCAAAAAAAGAATTTTAAAGAATATTTTAGCAAAAAAATTATTGTGGGAGTAATTAAATTAAAAAATATAAGGGTCTTTTCTTATCACGGATGCCTTGACGAAGAGAGTAAAATTGGAAGTGAGTATCGCGTAGACCTTAAAGTTTATGGGGATCTTTCACATTCAGCTAAGACTGATAAATTAGCAGATACCATAGATTATGTTCATCTAAATAAAATTGTAAAGGAGGAAATGGCAATTCGTTCCAAACTACTTGAAAATGTTGCTGAAAGGATACTGAAACGCATCATGAAAGAACTAATCATGGTTCAGAAAGCAAAAGTAGAAGTTTCAAAAATCAATCCTCCTATTGGTGGAAATGTCGCGATGGTCACGGTAAGCCGCACCAAATCCCGATAGATTTTAGTTTTGAAACTTAAAATTTTTATTACATTTGCCATCCTGTAAAAGGGCATCGTGGCCGAGTGGCTAGGCAGAGGTCTGCAAAACCTTGTACAGCGGTTCGAATCCGCTCGATGCCTCAAAAAAGAAAGCTTCCTGAACCGGGAAGCTTTTTTATTTTTCTCCGGTTTCCTTTTCCTTATGGTTCACAAAATTATCAAGTTTACCCATGAGAGAATCATTAGGAGTTATCTCCTCTATCTGATCTTTAATTTCGTTAACCTGGCTCGGGAAGGCTCCCTGTGATATCAGGACGCAACCAAACAGGATCATTAAAAGGCTAATGCCTTTTTTCATAAAATAAATACGGTTTGGAGTAAGTTTTCGGTTCAGTTTCTTTGCCAGAAGGATCTTGGCAACATCAATAATCAGGTAGGTTATTAGAACAGCACTAAAAAAGATACTTATCCTATCCATGTCCATATCCATTTTAGGGCCAAATACGATGATAACTCCAAGCCAGAAGCCCAGAACACCTATATTGATAAAATTGAGCAGGAAACCCTTTGCAAACAATCCGAAATAGTCGCTCTTTCCAAGTTTCCTTATTTCCGGAGTTTCATCTTCGGTCTGCAAAACCTTTTTTGTTTGCAAAAAGCTCATTACTCCGTAAGTGGCAAGTATCATTCCCCCGAAAATAAAAAGCGCGGGATCATCTTTTAAACGCTCCAGGAGTTTAGTTGTACTGAAATAGGCTATTAGGAGAAAGACAATATCAGCCAGGATAACGCCCATATCAAATGAAATAGCCGCTCTAAAGCCCTTGATGGCCGCGGTTTCCAGCAATACAAAAAAAACAGGCCCAAGTAAAAAAGCCAAAAATAAACCCAGGGGCATACCTGCTAAAACGTCCTGTAACATACAGTTAAGTTGTATTGCAAATGTAAACTTTTTGATCTTTTTTCAAGGATCTGCGCCCCCGCCGGTGATTGGCCGGTATTTTTTAAAGTTTATTTCAGTGAAATATCAATTAGCTTCAACTTCTTCCCTGCTTCCTAATAAGGTAAAATCAAGATGTCTTTTAATAAGATCAGCATTCTTCACTTTTACATACACTTCATCGCCGAGTGTGTAAGTCTGACCGGTTTTTCTGCCCGTCACCGCAAATTCCTCAGGATTGTATTCATAATGATCATTTCTGAGATCTCTCAGGCGTATCATTCCCTCGCATTTATTTTCAACGATCTCAACGAATATACCCCATTCGGTCACTCCGGAAATAACACCAAGGAATTCTTCATCTTCATGATCCTGCATAAATTTCACCTGCATGTATTTAATAGAATCCCTTTCAGCATTTGAGGCGAGATTTTCCATTTCACTGCTGTGATGACATTTATTTTCGTATTCCTCTTCACTGGCAGATTCATTTTTGTCTAAATAGTGTTGAAGAAGCCTGTGTACCATAACATCCGGATATCTTCTTATAGGCGAAGTGAAATGTGTATAATACCCGAAAGCAAGTCCATAATGGCCAATATTCTCGATCCCGTAATAAGCTTTGCTCATGGTACGTATAGCGAGGGTATCAACCATATTCTGCTCCTTTCTACCCTGCACATCTTCCAGTAATTTATTTAAAGAAGAAGTAGTGGTTTGCCGGTCTTTTAAATTAAGTGTATGTCCAAACCTTCCAACAATATTCTGCAATGCTGCCAGTTTCTCATCATCAGGTTCATCATGACACCTGTAAACAAAGGTTTTTTTAGGTTTTTGCTTGCCTATGAATTCAGCCACTTTTCTGTTTGCCAGTAGCATGAATTCTTCAATAAGCTTATTTGCATCTTTCGCGGTTTTAAAAAATACTCCAACCGGGTTGTTATCTTCATTCAGATTAAACTTAACCTCCACTTTATCGAAAGAAATAGCACCATCACGCATTCGTTCTGAACGCATCTTTTTGGCAAGTCGGTTAAGGGTTATAATAGCTTCAACCATAGCCCCTCTTACGGTGTAAGAATGTTTTCTAATGGAAATATCATCAGGGATGGTTCCTGTCCCGGTCTCTATGATATGCTGGGCCTCTTCATAAGAAAACCTTTCATCAGAATAAGTAACCGTTCGTCCAAACCATTGATTCTTGACATTTGCTTTATCGTCTATTTCAAAAACTGCTGAAAAAGTAAATTTTTCTTCATTGGGTCTTAATGAACAGGCATTGTTAGAAAGTATTTCAGGCAACATAGGAACGACCCTGTCTACTAAATATACGGAAGTGGCACGCTCAAAAGCCTCATTATCAAGTAGGGTTCCGGGCTTAACATAGTGTGAGACATCGGCTATATGTATTCCTATCTCATAATTTCCATTCTTTAGAGTCTGGAAACTTAAGGCGTCATCAAAATCCTTGGCATCCTTGGGATCTATCGTAAACGTCAGGATATCTCTCATATCCCTTCTTTTACTGATCTCTTTTTCATCGATAGAAGTATCCAGTTTATTGGCAAATTCCTCTACCTCTTCAGGGAAATCATGAGGTAACCCATACTGTGCGAGGATAGAATGTATTTCGGTATGATGTTCTCCAGGAGTTCCAAGCACCCTGGTTATCCTGCCAAAAGGTGAGTCGGCCTTTTCGGGCCATTCTTCAAATTCAACAACTACCTTATCCCCATCTTTAGCCCCATTTAGCTTATTCCCGGATACAAAGAAATCGGTATACATGGATTTATCGTCTATAACCACAAAACCAAAATCCTTTTTCTGCTGAAGTGTACCTACAAATTCGGTTCTCTTGCGCTTAACAATCTTTGTAACCTCACCCTCAGAACGTTTCCGTCTTCTCCGGTTATAAACATAAATATCTACGGTGTCCCCGTCAAAACCCGAATTAAGATCTTTATTGGCAATAAAAATATCATCGGCAAGCTCTGGAACCATAACGTAACCATAACCCTTGGTGGTTAGATCAAGTACGCCTGTATAATAATTCTTACTTCCTTCTATCTTGAATTTCCCGCGATCTACCTGTTCTATCTGGTCTTTAGCTGCCAGCTGGGCAAGTTTCTTAATAATCTGATTCCTGCTGCTCGCATCATCAACCCCAAGAACAGAAGCTATTTGTTTGTAATTATAAGTTTTCCCGGGATTTTTACGAAGTATATCTATTATACTTTTGGAAAGATTACCCTGTATTTTATTCTTAGTTTTTTTCTTTTTATTCATTCTCAATTAGTATACGATAAAATTACGCCATTATAATCAGACATGAACTTTTTCATTTTAAAGTTTTGTTAAGGGGAAAGATTCTCTGTATGAACTATCAATTTAACACAAAAGATATTTTTTTTACTTTTTTTGAAAACATTATAGTTAATTCTTAATTTTTTCTTAATTTAGAAGTAACATTCCCCAGCTACTTCCCCCCTATATTTACACTATGATCATGAAAGTTGGTAAAGCCACAAAATACTCGGTCATGTTTTTCCTGATATTTCTATTCGGGGTGATCTTCTTTGTTGCTTATATCAATAAAACTCTCAATAAGAAAACTGAGATTTTTCCTATAGAAACGTTTAAGTCTTCTGAAAAAATTCTTTTAACAATTCAAGAATAAGGTCTATCTTTAAGATACTTATTCCAGGTCATGAAAGATTATAAATGTCTTGCCACCTTCACCTATCACCATGAATATTTCGTTCTTAAATTAAAGTTCGAAGAGGCCGCTATACGCCATTATTTCCAAAACGAGACACTTGTAGGCCTGCTTCCCTTATCATCCTTCGCCTTCGGTGGAATTCGCCTTATGGTACACCCATTAGATTTTAAAAAGGCAAAAGAAATTATTGATTCTCTTAATGACAAATCATCCCACTTGAGAATAGTATAGTTATAAACATTATATATCATATTTATCATTTCTTCTTTTTTAAAAAATTTAAATGATGTTATATGATGGGGTGTTAATTTGTAGAACAATTTTATTGAAGAAGATTAGGAATTTCAGTTGTGAGTTTTTGATAACAGTTTATCAACAGAGTAGTTAATTCTTAACTACTTGATATTCTTCGATTTTTAAGATTTACTTAACAAAAGTTCATAATATTGTTTTAATGATCTTTATTAAAAACTTAGAAATAAACATTTGTCGATAACCTGTTTTTAAGTGCTCATAACTATCTAAAAAAATCGGTACTTATAATTTGGATTATTCAACACAGGGAGCGTATTGTTATAAATTTCTTAAAAACAAAATTTATTTTCAATTAAATCATCAGATGTTTTTCACAATTAGCTGTCAATTTTAATAGTCTGAATATTAAGGTATTCTATAAAGTAATTAACAATCAAAAATAAGCTGGTTAATAGCCGCTTTTTTTACCTTTGCTACAAATAATATAAATCATGAAAATCTCAATTGGAAACGATCACGCGGGTACCGGATACAAAGAAATGATTCAGAAAAAGCTGGAGTCTATGGGCCATAGCACAATAAACCACGGTACAAATTCTGCTGATAGTGTTGATTATCCGGATTTTGTGCATCCTGTTGCAGAAGATGTTGAAAACGGTAGAGCCGATTTTGGCGTTATTATCTGCGGTAGCGGAAATGGTGCAAATATGACTGCAAATAAACATCAGGGTGTACGCTCTGCACTTTGCTGGAATGTGGAGATCGCCAAACTGGCCAGGGAACACAATAACGCCAATATTTTGAGTATTCCGGCAAGGTTTGTAGCTAAAGATCTGGCTGTGGAGATGCTCGAGGCATTTGTTAATACTGAATTTGAAGGAGGTCGTCACCAACGCAGAGTAGACAAGATTCCGGCAAAAAAGTATTGTTAATAAGCTTATGAATAAGTTAAAGATCGAAGTTAAAGGTTTCAGTGAATTGAACCCTACCGAACTTTATCATGTTTTACAATTGCGATCTGAAGTCTTTGTGGTGGAACAGGACTGTGTCTACCAGGATATAGACGGAAAGGATTTTGATGCCCTTCATGTGATTGGAAAGAGGAATGAAGAAATAGTTGCCTATACCAGATGTTTCAAACCCGGATACTACTTTGAGGAGGCTGCGATTGGCCGGGTCGTGGTAAGGGCTGCTGATAGAAAACATGGCTATGGACATGAAATAATGAAAGCATCAGCTAAGGCAATTTCAGATCATTATAATACTTCCCTAATAAAACTTTCTGCCCAGCAATATCTTATCAGATTCTATGAATCCCATGGTTATAAGACTACCGGGGAAGGATACCTGGAAGATGGTATTCCTCATATTGCCATGATAAAGGCCTAATTCTTTGTTTTTATAGATCGCTTAAATGGGATTGTTAACTGATAGCCTATATCATCTGCAGTCTCATCCTCTACTATATCAATTCCGTAGCGGATATTTTCGGTCTTATCATAAACAAAAGTTCCAAATAACCGGTCCCAGATACTCAGTATGTTCCCATAATTACTGTCGGTCCAGGGTAACTGATAATGATGATGGAACTTATGCATATTCGGGGTAACTATCAGATAACTAAGCAGCTTATCTATCTTCAGCGGAAGTCTGATATTCGCGTGAGTAAAATAGGTGAAAAAAACACTAAGAATGCGGTAGAATAAATAAAAAGCGACCGGCATTCCCATAATTATCACTGCAATTAAAGCAAAAGTTTCACGAATAATAAAATCGAAGGGATGATGCCTGGTTCCTGTGGTGGCATCTACATAAGTATCGCTGTGATGTACCAAATGCAGTCTCCACATCCAATTTACCTTATGCAGTAAAAAGTGTACAAAATACTGAGCGGTAAGATCAAGTGCTATTACTGCCAGAATAAGCTCGGCCCAAATAGGTAATTCTAAAAGTTGTAAAATACCGAATTGAGAATTATCTGTCCAGATAAAAATACCGGCAGTAAGGATTCCAAATAACAGGTTTATCAACATTACAAATCCCAGGAATATAAAATTGGTTCTTGCATGGACCCATTTGTTGTATTTGAATTTCACCAGAGCGTAATATCCTTCAAGGATCCAGAATCCGCCAAGAACTAAAGAAATCCATGCAACTTTTTGCCAGGCGGCCATATGCTCAAAAAATGAAAGAAAGGCTTCCATTTAAAATTTTACTAATTAAGTATTTTAGAATATTCTGAAGGATTATTAAGAATAGATTTAGCTCTTTCAATTTCGGGATTATTCTCTGTATAATACTCATACAATCCTTCTTTATAGAAATAGCGTTTTATGATCTCATCTGTTAATAAACTCATTATCTCAGGTTTTTTACTATCCAGTTCCTGCCTTTTATAATTGTTTATTTCAGTCTTAATATTGTTTATTTCAGAAGATATTCTTGCTCTTAGTTTTTCATCCTCAGCCTTTTCCAGCATTTCATTCAATTCTCTTTCAGTAGCGGTTTGATATTCAAAACCTGACTTATTAACATAATCCTTGAAATCGTTGAAATCTGTATCGGTGAAATTAAAATCACCGGGCTCTGAAAGTTCATGGGAATAATAATATTTAGTGGCGTAGTTAAATATCGCATCCTGCATTAACAAGGCCTGAGTGATGTCACTGAATTCTGAAGTTTCCAGTTTCACATCAGGAAGAATTCCGCCACCGTCATATACCTTTCTGCCATTCCGGGTAGTGAATTCATTGTAATCTTCCACCTTGGTCCTTACGGCTTTTCCTTCTTCATCTCTTCTTCTGTAATCCAGGGCCTGAATACATCTTCCGCTGGGAGTGTAATACCTGGAAATAGTAATCTTAAGCTGGGTTCCATAAGCTAGTTCCCTTGGTCTTTGAACGAGGCCTTTACCAAAACTTCTAGCACCCACAATCACTCCCCTGTCAAGATCCTGTATTGCACCGGCCACGATCTCACTCGCTGAGGCACTTCTTCCATTCACCAGAACCGAAAGAGGAATTTTGGTGTCTATAGGTTCTTTTTTGGTAAAATATTCACGATTGTATTTTTCTATCGAAGATTTTGTAGTTACGATAAGCTCTCCCTCCGGAATGAAAATATTGCTTACGTTAATCGCTTCATTCAGCAGGCCCCCGGGATTTCCCCTAAGATCCAGAATGATCTTATTTGCACCCTGATTCTTCAGATCTTTCAGGGCTCTGGCCACTTCCGTTGAAGCTTTGGCATTGAACCGCGAAAGTACTATATAACCGGAATTATCATCCAGTAATTTATAATACGGAACTGCATTGAGCTCTACCGAACTTCTTTTCAAGGAAGTTGTTCTTATTTCGCCCTGGCGGCGATAAGTGATGCTTATATTACTGTCTGGAGCTCCATTTAGCAGTTCTCCTGCGTCTTCTTCAAAATCGGCCACACTTATATTTCCAATTTTAATTATTTCATCTCCGGCCTTTAAACCGGCTTTATCGGCAGGATAATCCTTATAGGCTTCCACCACGGTGATTGCTTTAGGGCCTGTTTTTACAAGAGCTCCTATTCCAGTATATTCTCCTGCAGAATTGATGCGTGCCGCTTCCACATCCTGCTCGTTCCAGTAGTTGGTATATGGATCCAGATCGGTGAGCATGGATTTTATAGCAGTATCCATTAAAGCAGCCGGATTGGTCTCATCTACATAGTTCATATTGATCTCCTTGAAAAGCGTAGTAAAAATCTCTATCTGCTTGGCGATCTCAAAGAAATCTGATTTGAAACTTACAGTTCCAATAAATATCCCGATTAGAATAACCGGAAGGATGATCATTCTGTTAATTCTTTTTTTCATGGCTTAGTATTTTTCCCTGAATTTCTCCATAATCCTTATCATGCTCGCTTCCAGTTTTTCGTAGTCCATTTCGTCACGGGAAATATAGATGAACATGAATGCATGTGAAGAAGATAAGTCTTTGTTAACAAGGTACTTATTTTTTCTGAAAACTTCCCGCATCATACGCTTAATTCTGTTTCTTTTGACTGCGGTTTTTACCAGTTTCTTTGGAACGGAAACCCCGGTTTTAAGCTCTATATTTTCAGAATTTTCAACCGGAAGATAAATAAGTTTAAGAGGAAAGGATTTAATGCTTTTCCCTTCCGTAAAAAGCCGTTCAATCAGCTTCTTGCTCTTAAGTTTTTGGGATCTTCCGAATCTTTGGTCCATAAGTCAAAAGTAAGCATCCTGTTAAATAAAAAAACCCTTTCATTACGGAAAGGGTTTTAAAAATTGTGTAAAATCTGATTTTAGTTGCTGGAATCCTCTTCTCCAGACTTATCCCAGCTATTATTATCCCTGTTGATATCTGCCATCAATTGAGATTTATCAATTACTATTCTTGATATGCTCTCTTTTGCAACCGGAATTTCAAGCTGATAGGTTGGGAATCCCCATGCCCAGTCGTCTTTCACTGTCCATTTTACTTCTTCTTCAGCAGGCTTTTCCCATCTCATCATTTGTAAAGGAATGTAAAATGTTTCTTCAGATCCATTTGCATAGGTAACATCAACTTCAACAGGCATTGGCATTAAACCTTTTCTCTGAAGAATTACCGTCGTAGTTTCTCCTTTTTCTTCAACAGAATCAATCGCATAATCAATAGTATTGGTAGTTTGCGTCCAGTCAGTCAAATACCAGTCAAGTTCAGCTCCTGAAACCTTTTCGGCAATTCTGATAAAATCATTGGGAGTGGGATGTTTGAATTTCCATTCATCATAATAACGATTCAGGGTTTTGGCAAGGTTCTCCTCTCCTATCACATATTCCAACTGAGCAAGAAATACCGCTCCTTTTGAATATGCCGAGGCTCCATACAGGCCATTCATAGCATAACGATCGGCATGGGTTGTTTGGGGTTGTTCTCTACCCGATCTAGCGAGGTAATAATAGCCTCTATAGGAGTTAGTGTGAGGATTTGGACTAGAAGAGCCCATTATCACATTTTCAGCTTCGTTGGAAATATAAGAAGTGAAACCTTCATCCATCCATTCATGTTTGCTTTCGTTGGTAGCCATCAAATGCTGGAACCAGGCATGGGCCATCTCATGGGCGGTGACCCCAACGAGGCTTCCAAAAGAACGCTCACCGGTGATAAGTGTAAGCATGGCATATTCCATTCCGCCGTCGCCACCCTGAACTACTGAGTACTGATCCCATGGATACGGCCCTATATGTTCATTAAAGAAAGCAAGTAATTCAGCGGTTTTTGGCTGAAGTTTCTTCCAGTTTTCTTTAAGTTCTTCTTTATTCTTATAAAGGAAATGAAGGACAGTTCCATCTTCAGCAACCAGTTTATCGTGTATATATTCAGGATCGGCTGCCCAGGTAAAATCGTGAACCTTTGGAGCCACGAAATGCCAGGTTAACTTATCTCCTTTTCTTTTTACTTTGGTTCCTTCTTGTTCATATCCATAACCAATCTCCTGTGGGTTCTGAAGATATCCCGTACTTCCAAGAATATAATCTTTATCGATCGTGATCTTTACATCAAAATCTCCCCAAACACCATGAAATTCACGGGCTATATAAGGGTCTGCATGCCAACCTTCAAAATCATATTCAGCTAATTTAGGATACCACTGACTCATGGAAAGGGCAATTCCTTCAGTGCTGTTTCTCCCGGATCTTCTTATCTGCTCAGGTACCTGACCTTCAAATTGCATATTAAAAGTAGTTTTTTCACCGGGAAGAATTGGTTCCGCAAGTTCCACTTCCAGCACGGTACCAACCTCTTCATATTGTAGTTCTTTACCATCCTGTGTTAAGGAATTTACTCTTAAATAACCAATCTGGGCCGGACTAAGCTCCGAAATTCTACTAACTATCTCAGGGTTTTCCTTTGTACCTTTATTCATGGTCATCCTGGCATCAGGATCGGGTACGCTTGTTAGTCTTGCATTCATTTCACTTTCCGGCTGGAATGCATTAAAATACAGGTGATAGAAAACCCGATTAAGGGTGTCCGGTGAATTGTTCGTATAAGTGAGTTCCTGAGTTCCTGTATACCGGAAGTTTTCAACATTCATATCTACATCCATTTTGTAGTCTACATGTTGCTGCCAGTAGGAAGTGTTATTCTGAGCATTTAAAAGCCCGGTTGAAATAATTAATAAGCTAAAAAGTATTCTCTTCATTTTAATTTTATTTGTTTTTTGCGATTTGGTCGGCTAAAATTAATGCATTGTAAAGGTTTGCCATCTTTCCGGAAGTTGATAATTCCTTAAATTTCTGTGTATCGTTGCCGTCACCTCCAACGATCACAGATGCATTAGTTGTAAGTCCGCTATCCATAATGATCTGTTTTACCTGAGCCGCTGTAAGCGTGGGATAATATCCCCTGATTATAGCTGCAATTCCACTTACCGCCGGAGCAGCCATAGAAGTACCCTGCAGATAGTCATATTCATTATTTGGCGTTGTAGACCAGATCTTGGTTCCCGGAGCAAAAACGTCAACATTTAATTTTCCATAATTTGAAAAATCTGCTACCAGCCCGGAACCGTACTCATAATTCAGTGCTCCAACGCTTAGAAAATTATCGGCCACTTCCAGAGTATTCTGTGGATCCTGATCGTTTGGATATACTCTTTTCTCATCAAGATTGAGGCCTTCATTACCAGCCGCTCTCACAATAAGGACATCCTTCTCTGCTGCATATTTTATAGCATCAATTACCCATTCCGGATTAGTTGAAAAATACTTACCAAA
Organism: Christiangramia crocea; assembly: GCF_022410465.1. Taxonomy (GTDB): domain Bacteria; phylum Bacteroidota; class Bacteroidia; order Flavobacteriales; family Flavobacteriaceae; genus Christiangramia; species Christiangramia crocea. The sequence continues at coordinate 279,573 of NZ_JAJSON010000016.1, forward strand.
ACTGGCATTAATCACTTTTGCACCATTATCTACGGCATACCTTATGGCTAACGCAATATCCTTATCATACTCGTCCCCATCCGGAACAGCTCTTATTGCCATAATCCTGGCATTATTCGATACCCCTTTTATTCCAATATTATTGGAACGGTCGGCAGCTATGATACCCGCAACATGTGTACCATGCTTTATATTTTCTTTATCAGGCTCTGGTCCCGAAACCTCATTGTTTCCATAATTTCTGTCTGCGATATCATATGGATCATCACCAGTTTTAGCCCTTCCGTCCAATTCCATATTGAAATGAGTATCCAGTCTTCCGGCATAGTATTCTATGGCTTCCTCAAGTTCTTCAAGCGCCTCGGGAATATTTTCATTCACATTGTACTGAATTTGGGTGAGCATGGATTTATACTGCTGAAGCTGTTGGGTTTCAGGTTTAAAATCTGAAAGCTGTTCCTTGGTATAGTCTTCGGTACCCAATTCTGCTGAAACAGCATTGTGGGCAGCCGTTAACTGTTCTTTAATCTGTAGGTACTGATCCCTTGTCTGAACAGTTTCATTATATTCCTTCTCATATTCTGCTTTTGCCGCCAGGTAAAGATTATATTCTTCCCTGTTTGCAGTGCTGATGCTGCTTTCAGGTTTGCCCTCATATTTTGGTTTAAGCCTTTTGTAGATACGGGTATACTCCATGTTCTCTTCAACTGCATCACCAAGAAAATTCCAGCCATGTATATCATCTATGTACCCATTATTATCATCATCCTTTCCATTTCCAGGAATTTCATCTGCATTGGTCCAGATAACACTTTTAAGGTCTTCATGGGCGATATCCACACCACTATCTATCACCCCGACGATCACAGGAGAAGGTTTTTTGTTTTTAATGATTTCGCTATAGGCTTTTTCAACGCTCATTCCAGGGATGGTATCTTTTGTAAGATCTGCTCCGCCCCAGCCTTTGAGCTCGGTTTCAGAAAGATCTGTAATCTTGAGCGGAATAGAATCTATATTCTCTATAGGGGTTGAAACTATTTTTGGTGAAGTACTGCTGCAGGAGGTAAGGATTCCCGCGGCTAATACTGATAAAAACGCTTTAAAAAATGGGATTTTCATATTTCTGTTAATTAAATATCTCGTTAAAAGTATGGGTTTTATCAAGTCTTATTCCTTTTTCTGTGTGTTTTAGAGTTATAATCTCGTTATGGGCATCGTGCTCCAAAAACAGGTAATAATTATCATTAGCCGCAGTTTCCAGAAATTTCTTTTTTTCCGGGAGTGTAAGCAGGGGCCTCGTATCGTAACCCATCACATAAGGTAAAGGAATATGACCTGCCGTTGGAAGCAGATCGGCCATAAAGACCAGCTTTTTACCTTTGTAATCTATGTGTGGGATCATTTGTTTATCGGTATGTCCGTCAACAAATAGCACGCCAAAGCCAAGCTCTTTATTTTCGGAAAAGACTTCATCTTTCTCTCTCTCCAGGAAATGAAGCTTTCCGCTTTGCTCCATAGGAATGATGTTCTCTTTTAGAAAAGAGGCTTTTTCGCGTTCGTTAGGCTGGGTCGCCCAGAGCCAGTGTTCCTCATTGCTCCAGAAACGGGCATTCTTAAAGGCAGGTTCATAACCGGTTCGGTCTTTATTCCACTGAATACTTCCACCACAATGGTCAAAGTGAAGATGGGTCATGAACAAATCGGTAATCTCATCACGATGGAATCCATATTTTTTCAGGGATTTATCGATGCTATGATCGCCCCAGGGATAGTAATAGCTAAAGAACTTTTCACTTTGCTTATCTCCCATTCCGGTGTCAATCAGGATCAGTTTATCGCCCTCTTCTATTAGTAAACAACGCGCTGCAATATCGATCATATTATTAGAATCGGCCGGATTGGTCCTGTTCCACAGGCTTTTAGGTACAACGCCAAACATTGCACCTCCATCCAGTTTGAAGTTTCCGGCTTCAACGGGATAAAGTGTCATGGTGAAATTTTTAAAAATTCCCCTGCAAAATAGAAAATCTAAAAGCGATTTCTAATTATTTTCAATTCATTTAACAGGATATTTTTATTGAAAGGCTTGGCATAATAAGCTTTCAGAGTAAAACATTTTTAATATTTTTAGCTTTTATAAGTAAAGCACACGTGTATGATCGAATTAGCGGGAATAATAATTTTAGGGATACTTGCGCAATGGCTGGCATGGAGATTTAAGATCCCGGCAATCCTGCCTTTGATCCTGGTAGGTTTGGCTGTGGGCCCAATCTCCACTCTTTTTACCGAAGACGGCTCGAAACTTATTGAGCCAATATGGAATGGAAGTTCCGGACTATTTCCCGGTGACAGCCTCTTTTATTTCGTTTCTCTCGCTATTGGAATAATACTTTTTGAAGGAGGGCTCACCTTAAGAAAGGGTGAAATTCTCAATGTAGGTCCGGTTATAGTCAAACTTATCACTATAGCCGTTATTGTAACCTTTATTGGAGCAGGGATAGCAGCTCATTTCATCTTTGATCTTAGCTGGCAGATAGCCTTTCTTTTTGCCGCACTGGTTATAGTTACCGGTCCTACCGTTATTACCCCTATACTTCGGAATATCCCTTTAAAAAAGGATGTTTCTGCCATTCTAAAATGGGAAGGTATTCTTATTGATCCTATTGGAGCTCTTGTAGCCGTTTTGATGTTCGAGTTTATAAGTGCAGGTACCGGAACTGAATTTACCTCAACTGCATTGATAGAGTTTGGTAAGATCGTGCTATTTGGCTTTACTTTTGGCTTTACTTTCGCTCATGCCCTGGCTTTTGCCATAAAAAAGAATGTTATTCCGCATTATCTTCTGAACGTCCTTACGCTGGCCACTGTGCTTGGGGTATTTGTTCTTTCGGACCTATTTGCCCATGAAAGCGGATTACTTGCTGTGGTGGTAATGGGTATGGTGATGGGTAATACCAACCTTCCAAATCTTAAAGAACTACTTTATTTTAAGGAATCTCTGAGCGTTCTTTTGATTTCAATTCTGTTTATTTTACTGGCAGCCAATATAAACATCGAAGATCTCTTACTGGTTTATAATGTGAATGCCATCATATTATTTGCTGCGGTTGTGTTCATTATTCGTCCACTTGGCGTATTTGTGAGTAGTATAGGCTCATCCCTCAAAACAAATGAAAAACTGTTTATAAGTTGGGTTGGACCCCGGGGTATCGTTGCAGCGGGTATCGCCTCGCTTTTTGGTCTTGAACTGGCCAATCAGGGTGTGGAAGGGGCAGAATATATTACTCCTCTCGTTTTCATGATAGTGTTGGGTACCGTTTTACTAAATGCTACTACTGCAAGATATGTGGCGCAGCTTGTTGGCGTATTCCTGAAAAATTCTCAGGGAATCCTCATCATTGGAGCCTCCACGATTTCCCGATTAATCGCCTCTTACCTAAAAAAGAATAACAGGCACGTGGTACTGGTAGATAGCAACGGAGCTAACATTAGAAAGGCCAAGGAGCTTGGCTTGGATGCTATTCAGGAGAACGTATATTCTGATGATCTTATTAATAATATAGAACTTAGTGATGTAGGTTATTTGATGGCTATGACAGGGAATACCGAGGTAAACCTCAATGCGATAGATAAATTCCGTAAACATTTTGGCGAAAATGGTTCTTTCAGAGTGGTTTCTCCGGACGAGATGTACGATCCTGAAAATAATCCTAAAGAAGGGTTGTTCTCGCAGACAGATGATTATATCAAACTCACCAACCTGGCCAGAAAATATCCTTCGATTCATGAAATTCAGTTGAATTCAAAAGAGCATTATGAAGGCCTTATAGAAATAAGTAAAACCGATCCCGATATTATCCCTCTTTTTGTAAAGAACACAGAAGGAGAATTAAGTATTATCCCCTCCAATAGTATCGAAGTAGATATAGAGGAAGGCTATATGATGGTCTATCTGGGTAAACAAATGGAACCAGGAGATAGCGAGGAAAAAGAGAATATAGAAGAAAATATAGGAGCCGATTAATCTTATTCGGCTTCCATTCTTGTGATCAGTTCATCAGTGATCTCAAGGTTGTGATACACGTTTTGAACATCATCGTCTTCTTCGAACTTTTCAACCAGATCTAGTATTTTCTTTGCGTCGTCAACAGGTAATTCCACCGTGTTCAGAGGAATCCTCTGGACTTCAGAATTCTTTGGTTCTATATTAAGCTCTTCCAGCTTTGAAGACATGAGTCCAAAGTCGGTAAATTCAGTAAAGACAGTAATGAACTCATCATCCTTTTCAATCTTGTTGGCCCCGCCTTCAATAAGTTCCAGTTCGAACTCTTCAAGATCCATTTCAATTTTTTCTCTTTCAATCACGAAAACACCTTTTTTATCAAAAAGGAATTCCAGAGAACCGTTTGTGCCCAGGTTTCCGCCATTTTTTGAAAAAATTGATCTTACCGAAGCCACCGTCCGGTTGGTATTATCAGTAGTACATTCAACAAAGATTGCGATTCCGTTGGGGCCGTAACCTTCAAATGTTACTGTTTCATAACTATCAGCATCGGCACCGCTAGCCTTTTTCACAGCACGTTCAATAGTGTCTTTAGGCATGTTCACACCCTTGGCATTTTGAATGGCATTTCTAAGAGCTGGATTGGCTTCAGGATCGGGACCTCCTCCTTCTTTAACGGCTACGGTGATCTCCTTGATCGCCCTTGTAAATTGTTTTGCCCTTTTTTTATCCTGAGCTCCCTTTCTATGCTTAATATTTGCCCATTTACTATGTCCGGCCATGTTATTTCTTTAGAATTTATACGTGAGAATTACAAAAATAAGAATTTGAAGAACAAAAGAAAACCCCAGAAATTCTGCATCCCTGAGGTTAAAAACTTGATAAAATAAGACTGAATCTCTTATAGTTTAATCGTTCAATTTAAGGACCGCCATAAATGCTTCCTGCGGAATCTCCACATTTCCAACCTGACGCATACGCTTCTTACCTTTTTTCTGTTTTTCCAGAAGCTTTCTCTTACGGGAGATATCCCCTCCGTAACATTTTGCGGTAACATCCTTTCTAAGTGCTTTTACGGTCTCCCTTGCGATGATCTTAGCTCCAATTGCTGCCTGGATAGGAATATCGAACTGCTGCCTTGGAATAAGCTCTTTTAGCTTCTCACACATTTTCTTTCCAATGTCATAGGCATTATCAACGTGCAGGAGGGCGGAAAGGGCATCCACTTTATTTGCGTTAAGCAGAACATCTACCTTTACAAGCTTGGAAGTACGCATTCCGATAGGAGTGTAATCGAAGGAAGCGTAACCCCGGGAAACGGTTTTTAGTCGATCATAAAAGTCGAATACTATCTCTGCCAGCGGCATATCAAAAGTAAGCTCAACCCTTTCAGTAGTTAGATAAGTCTGATTTGTGATCTCCCCTCTTTTTTCAATACATAACGACATTACATTTCCTACATAGTCGGCTTTGGTAATTATGGTTGCTTTGATATAAGGCTCCTCAACCCTGTTTAATGTGGAGGGTTCAGGAAGATCTGAAGGATTATTCACCAGAATCACTTCATCAGGATTCTTATTGGTATAGGCATGATAAGACACGTTAGGAACTGTGGTAATAACAGTCATATCGAATTCACGCTCAAGTCTTTCCTGAATGATCTCTAGGTGAAGCATCCCCAGGAACCCACATCTGAAACCAAATCCAAGGGCCGCGGAACTTTCAGGAGTAAATACAAGCGAAGCATCATTAAGCTGAAGTTTTTCCATCGATGCTCTAAGTTCTTCATAATCTTCGGTATCCACAGGGTAGATTCCGGCAAAAACCATTGGTTTTACATCTTCAAAACCTGCAACAGCTTCTGTGGTAGGATTATCGGCCCCGGTTATGGTATCACCCACCTTTACTTCTCGAGCATCCTTAATTCCCGTAATGAGGTAACCCACATCTCCTGTTTTTATCTCTTTCTTCGGAAGTTGTTTCAATTTAAGTGTCCCAACTTCATCAGCATAGTAATTCTTATCGGTATTCACGAATTTGATATGCTGTCCCTTCTTAATGGATCCGTTGATGACTCGGAAAAATGTTTCAACACCTCTGAAAGGGTTATAAACAGAGTCAAATATCAGCGCTCGTAATGGAGCATCTACTTTTCCACTAGGTGGCGGAATCCGGTTTATAATAGCATCCAGAATTTCTTTGATCCCCAGTCCTGTCTTCGCACTTGCCGGGATTACTTCTGAAGGATCACAGCCTAAAAGGTCTACAATATCATCGGTAACTTCTTCTGGATTGGCACTTGGAAGGTCTACTTTATTCAAAACCGGAATGATTTCCAGGTCATTTTCAAGAGCCAGGTAAAGATTTGAAATGGTTTGTGCCTGGATGCTCTGTGCAGCATCTACTACCAGCAATGCGCCTTCACAGGCCGCAATGGATCGTGATACCTCATACGAGAAATCCACGTGGCCGGGAGTGTCTATAAGATTTAGTATGTATTCTTCGCCTTCGTGGATATAATCCATTTGAATGGCGTGACTTTTTATGGTAATACCACGTTCCCTTTCCAGGTCCATACTGTCAAGCAGCTGCTCCTGTTTTTCTCTTTCGGTAACAGATCCGGTATAATCCAAAAGTCGATCTGCCAGCGTACTTTTTCCGTGGTCAATATGAGCTATAATGCAAAAGTTTCGAATATTCTTCATCTCCAAATTTTGAATCAATTTCCCTGCTCGATTCAGGCGAGTTTAAGAGTACAAATATAGTTTATTTAGTACTCTAAAAAAGAAAGTTTGCACAAGTTGTCTTTATTGGGACTTTTGGTAAAAATTTTAATATACTATATTATTTATTTAAAAAAGTGGATTAAGTGATAACTTATTATAAAAAAGTTTCTTTTTTTTGTAAATAGTATTAATTATTGGAAGTTTACCAAAACTAAATTTAAGTCTTTTTGTAATAGCATAAGGTTTAAAATAAAACGAAAATTTTATCATGGCAGCCACTTCAAAAAACACCAGCAGGTCTATCGTAATTATCGGGATCCTTTTTTTCATTTTCGGATTCGTTACCTGGCTGAATTCAGTATTGATCCCTTATTTAAAAATAGCCTGTGAACTAAACAATTTTGAGTCTTACCTGGTTGCTTTCGCATTTTATATTTCTTACCTGGTAATGGCCATTCCAAGTTCGAGGGTATTAAAGCTCACCGGATTCAAGAACGGGATGTCTGCAGGTTTACTGGTTATGGCGGTGGGAACCCTCATCTTCATTCCTGCAGCGATGAGCCGTACTTATATATTATTCCTTCTGGGACTTTTTGTCCAGGGAACAGGACTGGCCATCCTGCAAACAGCTGCAAATCCATATATCACCATACTTGGACCTATTGAAAGCGCGGCGAAGCGTATCAGTATAATGGGGATCTGTAATAAAGTTGCCGGTGTGATCGCACCGATTGTTCTGGGTGCCATTGCCCTGAAAAATGCAGATGAACTGGTAGAGAGGCTGGACACAATGAGTGCGGCTCAGAAAGTCGAAGAACTGGACGCTTTATCCGGAAGGGTTATTACACCATATATCATTATGACTGTAGTTCTTATAGGACTTGCCGTGCTTATATATTTTTCAGCCCTGCCTGAAATAGAAACCGATTCTGAAGATGAAACTTTAGCAGCGGCCAATAAAGACAAAACCAGTATCTTACAATTTCCGCATTTACTTTTAGGAACCTTTGCAATGTTCCTGTATGTAGGGGTAGAAGTAATAGCGGGGGATACAGTTATTAGTTACGGAGCTGCACAGGATATTGAGTTTGCCACGGCTAAATTCTTTACCAGTATTACACTTGGAGCCATGATCGTTGGTTATCTGATAGGTATTGTAACTATCCCAAAATATATTTCCCAGCAAAAAGCATTAAAGATTTCGGGAATCTTAGGAATTATTCTTGGGATTGCTGCAATTATAACCGATGGAGTGGTATCTGTACTATGTGTTTCTTTACTGGGTCTTGCCAACGCATTGGTCTTCCCGGCTATCTGGCCACTTGCTATTGATGGTCTGGGCAGGTTTACAAAAATAGGATCTTCTTTCTTGATCATGGCACTTTCAGGAGGGGCAGTGATACCTCTTATTTATGGATTACTTGCCGATAACCTGAACCCACAAATGGCTTATATAGTTGTGATTCCCTGCTATCTGTATATATGGTTTTTTGCAGCAAAAGGTTACAAAATCAGATAAAATTATACTTTATGAAAATTCAAAAAATACAACTCCTGGCCATCTTTATCCTTTTTAACGGGATTCTGGTGGCACAAAAAACAAATGTTTCCAAACCCGCTATTATTCCTCATCCAACTGAGATAAGTTGGGAGGAAGGTTCATTCTTATTACCTGAACGAGCGGTTATTTGTTATAATTCAGGCGCAAAACAATCTGCGGCCTGGCTTCAGAAATTACTTTCAAATACTTATGTGGAAAGTTATATGATGACCGGGGGAGACTGTCTGGGATTTTCAATTGAATTGAAAGACGAACTTCATGGAAGTCTGGGAGAAGAAGGATATGAATTAAAAATCACTGAAAATACTGTATATCTCACGGCGGCTACCAACTCAGGTTTATTTTATGCCATACAAACGTTCAGGCAGATGCTGCCTTCTGAAATTGAAAAAAGAAAAATTTCAGATCCCATAAGACTTCCGCAGGTTGAGATAAAAGATAAACCACGTTTTGGATGGAGAGGATCCATGATAGATATTGCTCGCAGCTTCTTTGGGCCTGAATACCTGAAAAAACATATCGACAGGATGGCGCTGTACAAACTGAATAAACTGCACCTGCATCTTACAGATGATCAGGGATGGAGAATAGAAATAAAAAGTAAGCCCAAGTTAACTGAAGTGGGAGGAAAGAGTGCCGTAAAGAACGGCCGTTCTGGATTCCTTACTCAGGAAGAGTATAAGGAACTGCAGACCTACGCAAAAGCACGAAACATTACGATTATTCCTGAAATCGATATGCCAGGTCATATTTACGCGGCCCTGATAGCTTATCCCGAGTTAAACTGTGAGGAATTTTCTAATCTTGAACCCAGGTTGGCCACTCCGCCTCAGTTATTTCATGAATATACAGTAGGATGGAGCAAATTCTGTCTGGAAAAACCGGAGATCTATGACTTTGTATCAGAAGTAATTGCTGAACTTTCGGAAATCACTACCGGTGAATATATCCATATTGGAGGGGATGAGATCGAAGATGATCGATATAAGGAATTTGTTGTAAAGGCCGATTCTATAGTACGGATGAACGGAAAGACCACGATAGGCTGGGAAGAAGTTACCCAGGCCCCGGTAAATCTAGATTTTATCAGTCAGCGCTGGAATGGCAAGACAGAAAATGTAGTGGATGTCAGGATCATCGAATCTATCTGCACTAACTTCTATTTTGATCATGCAAATGTGCCGGGCCAGGAAAACACCAATAACTGGTGTCAGGAAAGAGGAGTATCTCTTGAGGATGCCTATAATTTTAATCCTGATAACCCTAATGTAATTGGGGTGGAAGCACCGGTTTGGACCGAACTTATCACTTCAGATGATATAGCTGATAATCGATTATGGCCTCGCACAATTGCTACTTCTGAAGTGGGCTGGACAGTGCAGGAAAGTAAGGATTTTACTAACTTTAAGGAAAGACTCGGGCATCATGGGGACCGACTTGATTATTTGGATATCAATTACTTTGCGAGTCCTGATATTGAATGGAATGTTGACAGGGGAGAAGGGGTTTTTTCCGGATTTATGCCGGAGGCCGAATAAAAAACTTGAAGAATGGAAAGTAAGAAGCCTGATACTGAAAAGCCATCTAAATATGACCATCTTGAAAAGATGAGTGTTTCAGAATTGCTTTTGAATATCAACAAAGAGGATAAAACCGTACCTCAAAAAATAGAAGAAGTACTTCCAAAAATAGAAAGACTTATTGAAGTGATCGTTTCAAAAATGAAAGAAGGCGGAAGACTTTTCTATATAGGAGCCGGAACGAGTGGCAGACTGGGGGTTCTGGATGCTTCCGAATGTCCGCCAACCTATGGAGTAAGTGATGATATGGTAATAGGGCTTATTGCCGGTGGAGATTTTGCACTTCGTAAGGCAGTAGAGAATGCCGAAGACGACACAAACCAGGCCTGGAAAGATCTTCAGGAATATAATATAGGAAAACAGGATGTCCTTATAGGCATCGCAGCTTCCGGTACCACCCCCTATGTTATCGGAGGAATAAAGGACGCCCGCCAAAATGGAATAACTACGGGGTGTATAACCTGTAGTTCAGAAAGTCCCCTGGCCGAAGCTTCCGAGTACCCCATCGAAGTAATTGTTGGACCGGAATTTGTTACCGGGAGTACCCGGATGAAAGCCGGAACTGCGCAGAAACTTGTTCTCAATATGATCTCAACTACGGTAATGGTTAAACTAGGCCGGGTAAAGGGCAATAAGATGGTAGATATGCAACTCTCAAATAAGAAGCTGGTTGGACGTGGCACCAGAATGATCATGGAAGAGCTTGGGATAGATGAAGAGGAAGCGGAAAAGCTTTTAAAGAAATACGGGAGTGTTCGTAAGGCCATCGCCGCGTTTTCTGATAATAAGTAATACCACTATTAGTGGTCTGTTCATAAAGTCCTTTAAAAACTATTTTGAAGGACTTTTCTGTAAAATTAAGATAAGTTAAATCAAGTACACCCAAATCAAATGTTAAGACATTCCGTTAGATTCTTAGTATATCTTACTGCGGTTTTTTTAGCTTCCTGTAAGACCACTAATCCGGTTTCCAAACCTGAACCTCCACTTGCCGAAAAAACAACACCACAGGATACTATCCTTTCGGAGAAGCCCCCGGTTGTAGTAAAGGAACCTCAAAAACCAGAAGAGAAACAGCCGGAGATTAAAGTTACTAAGATGGCGCCTCCACTGGATATTTATGAATTCAGGGCAGCATGGGTGGCCACAGTAGCGAATATTAACTGGCCAAGTAAATCTGGGTTGTCCACCAGCGAACAGCAAAGGGAAGCACTTAAATTGCTTGATTTTCTAAAGGAAAATAATTTTAATGCAGTGATCTTTCAGGTAAGGCCACAAACTGATGCGTTTTACGACAGTCAACTGGAACCATGGTCTTACTTCCTGACAGGAAAACAAGGTAAAGCTCCGGAACCTTATTATGATCCCTTAAAATTCTGGATCGAGGCTGCACATAATCGCGGACTGGAATTACATGTATGGTTGAATCCATACAGAGCTCATCATACTACCGGGGGCGAGGTTAGTGATGCTTCAATTATTAAAAAAAAACCCGATCTGGCGGTGAAACTGGAAAACGGTATGTGGTGGTTAGACCCGTCAAAGCAGGGCACCCAGGATCATTCCGCAGCGGTTGTAATGGATATTGTAAAAAGATATGATATTGACGGGGTACATTTTGATGATTATTTCTATCCTTACGATTCCTATAATAATGGAAAGGATTTTCCCGATGATATTAGTTGGAATACCTATAAATCTCAGGGTGGAGACCTATTAAGAGGCGACTGGCGCCGTCAGCATGTAAATAAGTTCATTAAAAGGGTTTACGATGAGATCAAAACTGAAAAGCCATATGTTAAATTTGGGCTCAGTCCCTTTGGTATATGGCGACCAGGTTATCCTCAATCAGTAACAGGATATGATCAGTATGAAAAGCTGTATGCCGATGCCAAATTATGGCTTAATGAAGGCTGGATAGACTATTTCACGCCTCAGTTGTACTGGAGGATCAATCAGGAAGGACAGAGTTTTCCGGAGCTTCTTGGATGGTGGGAACGTGAAAATAGGGAAAACCGTCACTTATGGCCCGGTATCAATGTTGGGTTGGGAGGTGATGATAAAAATATTGATGAAACTATTAATCAGATTATGATTACCCGGGGAATGCTCCCGGAAAGTAAAGGCACGGTTCACTGGAGCATTGGTCCGTTGGTGGCGCATGATTCACTGGCGATAGCTTTAAAAGAGGGTCCTTATAAAAAAAGAACTTTGGTTCCAGCAAGTCCGTGGCTGGATAAGGATTCCCCTGAAACTCCGCAGGTTCAGACTTCTGTAAACAACGACAGACTTCACATAAACTGGAACCATCCTGAAGATGATAATATTTTCAGATGGGTGGTTTATTTCAAATATGAAGGCGGAAACTGGGATTATAAAATTCTTGATCAGGGAACAAAATCTTATAGTCTTCAGTATATCGTAGGAAACAAGAAAAAGAAGATGGAACAGATAGGAGTTACTGCTGTAGACCGAACCGGGAAACAGAGTGAGTTTAAAGCATTAAAAGTGAATTGAGATCTCCCCTTTATGAGTCCCATTTTAGTTTTTAGTGTTATAAGCTGTTATTTTTTACTCCTGGTAGGTATAAGTTATTTTACTTCAAGGCAAAGTGATAATAATACCTTCTTTACCGCTAACCGTCAGTCTCCCTGGTTTCTGGTTGCTTTCGGAATGGTAGGGGCCAGTCTTTCCGGAGTTACCTTTATTTCGGTTCCGGGAGAAGTAGGAAATTCGAACTGGACATATCTGCAGTTCGTTATGGGAAATATGGTAGGCTATGCGGTGATTGCCCTGGTGCTTATTCCTCTTTTTTATAATCTTAAACTGGTTTCAATATATGAGTATTTAAAGAATAGATTCGGCCGGAAATCCTACCTAACAGGAGCCTCCTTCTTTATTGTTTCCCAGACCATAGGAGCTTCATTCAGATTGTTTCTGGCTGCCGTGGTACTGCAAATTGCATTTTTTGATGCTTTTGGTATTCCGTTTTATGTTACGGTACTCGCTACCATAATTTTGATATGGCTTTATACCTTTAGAGGTGGAATCAAAACCATTGTGTGGACAGATACTCTGCAGACCACCTTTCTTCTGCTGGCGGTAATAATTAGCATTTTTGTGATTATGAACCATATGGACCTGAAGGTTTCAGAAGTATTTGGTGTTGTGTCAAAAAGTGAACTTTCAACGATCTTTGACTGGAACTGGAGGTCTGACATGAATTTTTATAAGACTTTTTTAGCAGGGATCTTTATAACCATTGCGATGAATGGCCTGGATCAGAATGTGATGCAGAAAAACCTTACCTGTAAAAATAAGGGAGATGCACAAAAGAACATTTTTTGGTTTTCTATTACTTTCTTCTTTTCAACGCTATTGTTTCTGGCCCTGGGAGTACTATTATATAAATATGCGTTGGATCAGGGAATCCCTATTCCCGAAAGAAGCGATGAGGTATATCCACTTTTAGCATTGAATGAATTCGGAACAGTGGCCGGGGTTGTATTCCTTCTTGGAATTGTAGCAGCAGCTTTTTCCAGTGCCGATTCTGCATTAACTGCATTGACCACTTCTTTCTGCGTGGATATTTTGGACATAGAGAAGAAAAAACACGATCAGAAAAAGACCCGAATGTTGGTTCATATAGGCTTTACAATTATCATGTTTCTGGTAATAATAGTTTTTAATGCAATTAATGATTCCAGTGTGGTTAGCGCAGTTTTTAAAGTGGCTGGTTTTACATACGGACCACTTCTGGGATTATTTGCATTCGGGCTTTTAAACAGCAGGCCGGTAAAAGACCGTCTTGTACCCTTTATATGTATACTGTCGCCCATACTTTCTTTTATCATAGATCTGAATTCGATGGATTGGTTCTATGGTTACCAGTTTGGTTTTGAGATTCTTCTGGTGAATGCCGCAATCACCTTTACCGGTCTTTGGTTACTTTATGAGAAAAAAACAGGTTTTTAGTAACCTTCGATTTAAATTGAAATCTTATGGAGCTTAAATTTCATCCTTTTGATCTCGAATTGAAAAATACCTTTACCATAAACCATGGTTCCCGCAATTTTCAGCCTACTTTGATCCTTGAGTTATCTGATGGGGAATATACCGGTTATGGAGAAGCCGCGGCAACTTCTTATTATGGGGTTAGTATTGATAAAATGAAAGCTTCGATAAAAGGAGTGGAAAAGATCTTGGCTGAAAATATTCAGCTTTTGCCTGAGGAATTGTGGGAGCTTACATTTTCACATTTAAAAGAAAATCCTTTTGCCCAATGCGCCCTTGACATTGCCATGCATGATCTGCACGGTAAAAGAAATAAAATGCCTTTATATAAAATGTGGGGCCTGGAACTTGAGAATTTACCCCTTACCAATTATACCATTGGGATAGATACTGTTGAAATGATGGTGAAGAAGATGAAAGAATTTCCCTGGCCGCTTTACAAGATCAAACTGGGTACAGATGAAGATGTGAGAATCGTAAAAGAATTGCGGAAGCATACATCTTCCATTTTCAGGCTGGATGCCAATGCTGCCTGGACTGCCGAGCAGGCGATAGAAAACAGTAAAGCTTTAAAGGATCTTGGAGTCGAATTTCTGGAACAGCCTTTGAAGCCCGATGATAAAGAGGGCATGAAAATATTATATAATGAATCTGCCCTTCCTCTTATAGCCGACGAGAGCTGTATTACCGAAAATGATGTAAAAAAATGCGCTCTCTTTTTTCATGGGGTGAACATTAAGCTCACTAAATGTGGCGGACTTACGCCTGCCAGACGAATGATTAAAGAAGCCCGGGAACTGGGCCTGAAAGCAATGGTGGGGTGTATGACGGAATCAACTATCGGAATTTCAGCAATCGCACATTTATTACCTTTACTGGATTATGTGGATATGGATGGAGCCATGCTTTTAAAATCTGATATCGCTGATGGGGTAAAAGTATATGACAAAAAGGTCCATTTTCCAGATCGGAATGGGACGGGCACGAAATTGCTTAAATTCAGTTAAATATATTTGATATGAATTATAGGAAATTGGGAAATACGGACCTTCAGGTAAGCGAAATAGGATTTGGCGCCTGGGCAATAGGTGGAGGAGAGATGGTCGGAGACACTGCAATTGGCTGGGGAGATGTGGACGATGAGGTTTCGAAAAAAGCCATTCACCGTTCCCTGGACCTCGGAATCAATTTTTTTGATACGGCTGATATCTGCAGATAATCCAGCAACAGGGATAGAGTTGATTTTATAATGAATAATAAATAGAATTCAGAAATGATAAAAAAAATTAATTACGCAGTACTGATGCTTATCCTAATTCTGGTTTCCTGCCAGGAAAAGGAAGAAAAGGAAAATAACGAGGCCAGGGATGTGATAGCAGAGGTTCAGGAAGAATATGCTCCCGATAGCCGGGTGGCTCTTTTTGATGTGGAAGCAAAAAAGAAAGGAGATAGCTATATTCTGAAGGGGGAGTCTAACATACCTAAGGCGGTTGAAGAACTTCAGAATAGGCTAAAAGCAGAAAATATTCAGTATAAAGATAGTATATCTATATTACCGGATGAGAAAGGCCTGGAGGGAAAAACCATGGGAGTCGTGAAGATCTCGGTAGCCAATTTACGTGATGAGCCAAAGCATTCTGCCCAGCTGGTAACTCAGGCAACCATGGGGATGCCTTTAAAAGTTTATAAAAAGGAGGGTGGCTGGTATTATGTCCAGACCCCTGATGATTATCTGGCCTGGGTTGATTATGGTGGAATAGAAAACATGACCAATGAGCAACTTTCTGAATGGAAGAAGGCCAAGAAACTGATCTTTACCAAAGCCTTCGGTGCTTCCTATAAAGAGGCAAATTCATCTTCAGCAGTTGTTGGTGATCTTGTGGCTGGCGATGTTCTAGAGCTCTTAAGTGAACAAAACGGTTTTTATGAGGTAAGGTATCCTAATCAAAAGAAAGCTTTTGTAAGAATGTCTGAGGCGCGACCATACCAGGATTGGCTTACTTCCCTGGAGCAGGATAAGGAAAGTCTTGTGGAAACCTCGAAAGAATTGATGGGGCTGCCTTATTTATGGGGAGGAACCTCGCCAAAGGGAGTAGACTGTAGCGGTTTTACTAAAACCGTTTATTTCCTTAACGGGATGGTACTTCCAAGAGATGCATCTCAGCAGGTTCATACCGGAAAACTGGTAGACTCAACCAGAAATTTTGAAAATCTGGTTGCGGGTGATCTTCTGTTTTTTGGCAGACCAGCCACCGATTCCACTTCAGAAAGGGTAGTGCATGTTGGAATGTGGATAGGAAATAATAAATTCATTCACTCCATGGGGGAAGTGCACATAAGCAATTTTGATACTACAGCGACAGATTTTGATGAATATAATTATAACAGGTACCTAAGGACGAAACGCCTGCTGAATGAAAAAAATAACCAGATCAAATATTTAAGTAAGGAAGATATCTTTACCGATAATTCTTCTGAAAAAAATACTTCTGAATAAAAAAGCCAACACAGAGTTATATTTAATAAAAAGCCCCGCACTAACAACGCGGGGCTTTTCAACTAATCTACTAACACTATTTAACCAAACTAAACTATTTCCTTTTTATAAATATTTCAGATAGAGAAAATAGAGCACTCTTAACTCATGATCTGTCAGTTCCCCGTTTATTAGAATTTCCACCTTACAAAGGCTTCCATAGCCTCATAATTTGCCAAACCTAATTCATGGTAGTGAACTGCGGTCTCTTTATTCCTTTCCTCGGCTCGCACCCAGAACTCTCTTTCATCGTCCCCAGGAAAAACCGGTCTGTCTTTTTGGGACTGGTGCTGAAAGATTGCATGTCTTTTTCTCTGAACTTCTTGAGGTGATAGTGGAACTGCCATCTCAATTTCATGAACTTCAAATTCCTGCCAGGCACCCCGGTACATCCACAACCAGCAGTCTTTGGTCCAATCCTCTGTTTCCCGAAGTCTTTTCAGAGCTTCAAAAATTATTCTAAAACATACTATATGAGTTCCATGAGGATCGGCAAAATCACCGGCAGCAAAAACCTGATGAGGTTTGATTTCCTGTAAAAGCTTCATGGTCAACTCAACATCTTTTTCGGTAACAGGATTCTTTACCTTTTTTCCGGTCTCATAGAAGGGCAGTGCCATGAAATGGATATTTTTGTCCTGAAGTCCTGCATAGCGTGCTCCGGCAATTGCTTCACTCTTTCTAATAAAGGCCTTTACATTTCTAACTTCTTTTATGTCCAGGTCATTTGGCTGCTTTTTTTCAATGAATTTCCGCATTTTTTCATAGGTCTTCTCAAGTTGCGCAGTATCTTCTCCAATACTTTGGTTGAAATCTATTGTGAATTCAACATATCTTAAGACATCGGTATCCCAAACAGCTGTATTTCCTGAGGTCTGATAAGCCACATGAACATCGTGGCCCTGATCTACCAGCCGTATAAAAGTCCCACCCATAGAGATCACATCATCATCTGGATGCGGACTAAAGATAAGCGAACGTTTTCTTGCGGGTTTTGCTCGTTCCGGTCTTTGGGAATCATCGGCTTTAGGTTTGCCACCGGGCCATCCAGTTATACTGTGTTGCAGCTGGTTGAAGACGTGGATGTTTATATCGTAGGCAGGACCCTGTTCGGTTGCCAGTTGCGCCATTCCATTGGCATTATAATCTTCCTCAGTAAGTTTTAGGATGGGTTTATTCACCTCGCGGGATAACCAGATAACTGCTTTTTTAATTAGCTGTGCGTCCCAGATGCAGTCTTTAACCAGCCAAGGTGTATTGAACCTGGTAAGCTCGGAGGCCGCATCCTTGTCAAGGATAAACTCTACATTCTCTGATAATTGGAGATAGGTGGCGGGTACATTGCTCGAAATTTCACCTTCCACGGCTTTACGAATGATGGGGGCTTTTTTCTTGCTCCAGGCCATCAGGATAATTTCCCGGGCCTTGAAGATCGTCCCAATTCCCATCGTGATCGCCTTTGTAGGCACGTTTTCCTTTCCTCCAAAATCCCTTGAAGCATCACGGCGGGTAAGGTCATCTAGCGTAACAAGACGAGTCCCTGAGTTTGGAGCTGAACCCGGTTCGTTGAAACCGATATGCCCTGTTCTACCAATACCAAGAATTTGAAAATCAAGTCCGCCTACTGCGGATATTTTTTGTTCATAAGCTAAACAGTACTCTGCAATATCTTCTTTTTTGAGTGTTCCGTCCGGAATATGAATATTATCTCTCCTGATATCTATATGATTGAAGAGGTTCTCATCCATGAACTTCACATAGCTTTGTTGAGCTTCGGGCTGCATTGGATAATATTCGTCCAGGTTGAAAGTGATAACATTTTTAAAACTAAGGCCTTCCTCTTTGTGCAAACGAACCAGCTCTTCGTAAACTTCAACAGGTGTGGCACCCGTTGCAAGTCCCAGAACGGCATTCTCTCCACGTCGTTGTTTACTCTTGATGATATCTGAAATGCGATAAGCTACCTTTTTAGAAGCAATATGTTCATCTTCGTATACACTAACCGGTAATTTTTCAAACCTGGTCTCTTCCAAAAGATTAAGTCTTGCCATAGTTTTATTAAAATTTCTTACTAATTAATTTGAGATTTAATAAGGTCCACCTGGTCTTTGAAAATGTCTTCCATCACTGCTATAATGCCACCATACAGGCTTGAATTATGACCAAGTGTAGATAGTTCAATATTTGTGCGTTCTTTTAATTGCATCATACAGTATTTGTTCATCGCCTGCTGGATAGGAGTAGTGATGAATTGCTTGGCTTCAGAGATCTTCCCTTCCAGAATTATGAGCTCCGGGTTGAAAATCTGGATAAGAATCGCGATTCCCTTCCCCAGTTTAACCCCTATTTCCGAAAGCATATTTATAGCGAACTGGTCTCCTTTGTTAGCGGCATCTATAATGAGTCCTGGTTCCAGTTTCTCATATTCTTCCTTCTTTAACTGGCTTAAAATAGAAGTTTGTCCTGCTTCTAACCCTTCTTTTACCTTTCTAACCAGTGCAAGACCTGAAGCTTCCATTTCCAGGCAGCCTCTTTTTCCGCAATGACATAACAAACCATCTTCCACCATGGGGATGTGCCCGAATTCTCCGGCAAAACCGGAAGCACCCGAATGCATTTTACCTCCCATTATAATACCGAGACCTACACCCCAGTCCATAGAGATCACCAGTACATCTTTCTTGTTCTGGGCAAGACCATATCTAAATTCAGCCAGACAGGCACTTTTTGCATCATTTTGAATCACTACCGGCTTATTGAAGGTCTTTTCAAATTTGTCCCTCAGTGACTCAGGTTCCTGTTCGGTAAGGTAGTAGGTGAAGTTTTTACCCTCTTCTGTAGATACCAGTCCGGGCATACTTATTCCCACACCCATTATTTGGTCGCTTTTGATCTTCGCATTTTGTAAAAGTTCTTCAGACCAAGCGTAGAGAGAGTCAACAATATTTGAATTTGGAGAAATGGCACTTTCAATAGTGTTCTCGGCAATGATGCTATGGTTGTTATCAATAACTGCCAGCTTTATACTGAAGCGCTCTATATGTATACTTAGCACAAAGAACAAATGTTCTTTTAAACCAAAGAGGTCAGGTTTTCTGCCTCCTTCCGATTTTCCTCTGCCCTTTTTAACCACTATTCCGGCTTCTTTTAACTGGCTTATAAGAGCCATGGAAGTAGGTAGACTTACATTGAAGCGGTTGCAGATATCGGCATTAGAGGTTTCACCGTTTAAAAAAAGGTGCTTGATAATTTTTATTTTCTGGAGAAACTTCTTTCGCTCTACATTAGTTAGTTTGGAAATTTGCTTCTCGGTGACCAGGAAATCTTGTAAATCTTTAGCCATTGTTATTTCTATAATTAAATAATTCGCTTTTTGCCTCAAAATAAGCTTTTTTAAAGAAAGTGAATTATTTGAAATTAAAATTATGCAAAAAAAACCTTTTTCTAAATACTTTTTATAAAAATTTATAAAAGATCATTAATTTAAATGAAATTTATATTTTTAGCATATTAAGGTTCCCTCGTAATTTTAAAAGATATTGAAGCTTGAAGCAGATTCTTTGAACATTAGTATGAATAATTCTCTTAAAATTGAAGATAAAACGTACCTGCGCCATTTGAAGTTGAAATCTGCTCTCTGGTTGAGCGGAATAATTTTATTTCTATACTGGAGTGTAATGTGGCATTTTGGAGGTTATCCCCATGCTTTTAACCTTCAGCGTAATGCTGCTTTAAAATTCGCTCTTTTTATTTTTCCGGAGGAAAACCTTTGGAGAGGTTTTGGGGTGCCTTTTGATCCTGAAGGTCTCTTTAGTACCTTAAATATAATTGCGGGTTATGCCATTGGAAAATTGATTCAAAGTAATAATAACCAGACAGGAAAAGTGCTGTATCTTTCCGGCATTGGAGTACTATTTCTTATTGCTGCTCAAATCTGGGATGCTTACTTTCCTGTTAATAAAGGCATCTGGACCAGTGGTTTTGTTATTTACAGCACGGGCTGGGAGCTGATAATTTTAGGAGTACTTATTTTAATTATAGAAATTGCAGGTTTTAAAAAGTGGATCTGCTTTTTTGAAGCTTTTGGCAAGAACCCGTCATTTTCTGGCTGGATAAGAATAAGATCTATATGAAATTCTGAATTAAAAATTTGAAATTAAGCAAAAGAAAAAATGAGAATTAAGACCCCAATCCTATGTATGCTTACAGGACTTCTTTTAAGTCTGCAGTTGAATGCTCAGAGTTCCGGGAAAACAGATCCCGAATTCCTAAAATATCAGACCAGCAAATGGGTAGATTCCATTATGAACAAACTCACGCCCGATGAGAGAATTGCGCAACTCATTCTTGTTGCAGCCTATTCAAACAGGGGAGAAGAGCATAAACAGGAGATACTTGAACTCATTAAAGAACAAAAGATTGGCGGGCTTATTTTCTTCCAGGGAGACCCGGAAACGCAGGCTGAGCTTATGAACGATTATCAGCAGGCTGCCGAGGTACCTTTAATTGGTGCTATTGATGCCGAATGGGGCCTGGGGATGAGACTTGATAATACGATAAGTTATCCGTTCCAGATGGCGCTTGGGGCTATTCAAAATGATGATCTTATTTATAAGATGGGGGAAGAAGTGGCCAGACAGGTGAAAAGAACCGGATTACATATCAACCTTGCTCCGGTCGTTGATGTGAACAATAATCCTGAAAATCCTGTGATTAATTTCCGCTCTTTTGGTGAAGATAAACAGAATGTGACTTCCAAAGGCATAGCTTACATGAAAGGAATGCAGGACCATAAGGTACTCACCACCGCTAAACACTTCCCGGGACATGGAGATACCGATACCGATTCGCATTATGCCCTGCCTCAAATAAACCATCCCTTGGAACGGCTGGATTCCCTGGAAATGTATCCATTCAAAGAACTGATCGATGCCGGGATTGGAGGGGTGATGGTTGCCCATCTGGATATTCCCGCTTTGGATTCCACCGGAGTTCCATCTACTTTGTCTAAACCTATCATTACAGGAATACTGAAAGAGAGACTTGGTTTTAATGGCCTTATTGTGACCGATGCGATGAACATGAAAGGAGTTACCACTGGTAATGAGCCGGGCGTAGTGGATAAAAAAGCCATTGTTGCGGGGAATGATCTTCTGGAGTTTACTGAAGATGTGCCTCGCGCCATCGCCGAAATAAGAAAAGCCATCAGGGCCGGGATTATCACTCAGAAGGAGATCGATGAACGTGCAAGAAAGGTGCTCGCGGTAAAACAATGGGTTGGGTTGAATGATTACAGTCCCACATCCACTGAAGATATTGTTGAAGAACTAAATACACCGGAAGCAATTCTGCTGAACCGAAAACTGGTAGAAGCTTCCCTTACTGTGCTTAAGAATAAAAACAATCTGCTCCCTTTACATAGACTGGATACGCTTAAGATCGCATCTATTTCCATAGGAGAAGAGAAAGAAACCGTTTTTCAGAAGAGCCTGAGCCTATATACAGAAGTAAAGCATTTTCAGTTACCTGTTGAAGCAGATGGATCTCAGATTGACTCGGTAAAAGCAGAACTGAAGGACTACAATCTTTTGATTGCCGGGATACATGATCAGAGTAAATATCCAAGGAACTCCGTAAGTTTGTCTCAAGAGGTTCAGGAGTTTGTGAAAGAACTGTCTGCAGACGAAAAAACCATTATCGGCCTGTTCAAGAACCCTTACGTATTAAACAAATTTGAGGATATTGAGGTGTCTTCGGTACTTATAGAGGCCTACCAGGATTCTGAAACCACACAGGAAATGACTGCCCAGCTTATTTTTGGCGGGATAGGTGCCACTGGGAAATTACCGGTAAGTGTTGGTGAAAAATTCAGAATGGGAGATGGGCTAGAGGTAAAGGCTATTAACAGATTTAAATACACTATTCCCGAGGATGCCGGGATGGATTCCAAAGTACTGTATACTAAGGTTGATTCTCTAATGAATGAAGCTATAGATGCCAAGGCGATTCCCGGCGGACAGGTTTTTGTTGCCAAAGACGGCAAGGTGGTAATGTATAAGGCATACGGGTTGCACAGATATAGCGACACAATCAGGGTGAAAAAGGATGATCTTTACGATCTTGCTTCAATCACCAAAATTTCATCGGCATTACCAGCCTTGATGAAGCTTCACGATGAGGGTAAGTTTGACCTGAATGCAGGAATTGACGATTACCTCTCTTATTTCAGGAATTCGAATAAAGCCGGAGTTCCTTTCCGGCAAATTCTCGCACACCAGGCCAGGTTCAAACCCTGGATACCATACTGGAAGAATACAATAAGGAATAACGGAAGCTATAAATGGAATACCTTTAAGAAAGATTCTTCCGCAAGATTTCCCGTAAAGATCAGTGAAGATCTTTGGCTGCACCGTAACTATCAGAAAAAGATATTTAGGGCGATAAAGAAATCACCCCTGGAAGAGGAAGCAAAGTATAAATATTCAGGGCTGGCCTTCTATCTTTTACCATCGATAGTGGAAGAGATCACCAGGCAGGATTTCAGGAGGTATATCAATGAGAATTTTTATGATAAACTTGGAGCGACTACGCTTACCTATGAGCCTTCGGCAGAATTTCCTCTTAAAAGAATCGTTCCTACGGAAAGTGATTTTTTCTTCAGGCATAAGCCTATCCATGGGAGGGTTCATGATGAGGGAGCTATAATGATGGGAGGTGTTTCTGCCAATGCCGGACTTTTTGCCAATGCCAATGATCTTGCGAAACTAATGCAGATGTATCTTAATTATGGAGAATATGGCGGGCAAAGATATATTTCAGAAGAGACGCTTAAAGAGTTTACCAGGACTCAGTTTCCGGATAACGATAATCGTAGAGGTCTTGGTTTTGATAAACCGAATCTGGAATACCAGGGAGAGGACAATAATACTGCAAAAGATGCCAGCCAAAATAGTTTTGGTCATACGGGTTTTACGGGAACCATGGTGTGGGTTGATCCCGAAGTAGACCTGCTATATGTCTTTATGTCTAACAGGGTGTTGCCAACACGGGATAATACAAGATTGTATAAACTGAATACAAGAACAAAGATACAGCAGGTACTTTATGATGCCATAAAGGAATAATAAGACTTCAGGGAGAGATTAAGTCAGGAAACCAGAAATTTTTAACATTTTTATTTTCAGAATGATAGGCAATAAAATTATTGCTTAAAAATTCAGAAACTCTATATTTGTTAAGCTTTTGCCAAAAACCAGACTTAACCTTAATGATTATAAAAAAGTTCACCCCCTATATATTTCTGTTGTTATCCTGTTTAATGAATGCTCAAAGTGAATTAAAAGGCAGCATCACGGATAAAAATAATGATCCGGTTGCATTCGCAAATGTAATTCTGCTAAATTCTCAGGATTCAACCAGTGTTTATAAAGGAACCATCTCAGAAGTAGACGGATCTTTTGAATTCGAAAAGCTAGAAGATAGTAGTTACCTTTTAAAAATCACTTATGTGGGATATGAGGATATTCTTCAAAAAATCACGGTGGAAGGTGATACCAGGTTAAATTCATTAAAACTTATAGAAGATTCCGGCGCATTAGATGAAATAACAATAAATGCGCGTAAACCTAAAATTAGCCGTGAAGTGGATCGCCTGGTTTTTGATGTGGAAAATTCCAATTTATCTTCTGGAAATACCTGGGAAATACTTAGAAAAGCCCCGGGAGTAATAGAGAGTCAGGGACAATTGATGGTTAGAAATTCTTCAGTACAAATATATTTAAATGATCGTAAGATTTATTTATCGGCTGCCGATTTGAAAAACCTTTTGGAGAGCTATTCTGCAGAGAACATAAAGTCTATAGAAATTATTACCAATCCTCCGGCAAAATATGATGCTGAAGGAGGGGCGATTTTAAGTATACATACTTCAAAAGCAATTGCTGCCGGATATAAGGGAAGCATAGAAGGCAGTTATACCCAGGCTATTTATCCTAAATTTCAAATGGGAACCAGTCATTATTTTCAGGGAGAAAAATTGAATGTCTTCGCCAATTACTCATATTCAGAAAGAAAAGAATTTAAGAGTGATGACAGCTATATAAATTTTATTAGAAACGGAGAACCTTTCTCACGATGGGAAACAGATTTTGAAAGAATTACAAATTCTGAAGCACATAATGTGAACACAATCCTGGATTATAATTTAAACGATCACAGCGCACTAAATTTTTCCATGAATGCTAATGTTAGTCCGAATAGGAAGTTTGATAATGACGTTACCACCAGGATGATGAATTCTCAGCGCCAATTAGATTCCACTTTAATAACCAAGTCAGGCGTTAATTATGATGAAAGTAATGTAGCCTTAAACCTTTCTTATAACAATTCTTTCGAGAATGGTGGAGAATTATCTATTGCCACTCACTATACCATATTTGACAGGGATAGGACCCAGGGAGTAAATTCCCGATACTTCAATCCTTCCGGGGAACTTTTAAATTCAATAGATTTTCTAACCCAGGCCGCTCAGGATATTAATATTTTAACGGGGCAAATCGATTATAGCGGAACCATTGGAAATACAACATTCAGCCTTGGGGCAAAATATTCAGAAATAGATTCAGAAAGTGGGATTAACTATTCCAATGAAGGGGACCTTGAGGATTTATATGATAATCTTTCTGACAATTTTGTGTATGACGAAAATATCTATGCTCTTTATACAAGTTTTAGTCACGATTGGGAGAAATGGAGTGCCAAAGCTGGTCTAAGAGGAGAGTATACTAATAGAACCGGCGAATCGCTTAGCCTGGAAGAAATTAATGATCGAAAATATTTTGAACTTTTCCCTACGGCTTATTTGCAGTATAATGCTTCAGCCAATCATAGTTTTGCTTTAGACTACAGTCGAAGAATTAGCAGGCCCCGTTATGAGAGTTTAAATCCGTTTCGATATTTTCTAAATGAAACAAATTATAATGCAGGAAATCCGAATCTGGTAGCTTCTATAAGCAACAATTTCAATTTGAATTACACCCTGAAAAACACATGGTTTTTTGATTTTTATTATAGAGACCACGGAAAATCCCCTGAAACACTTGTTTTTCAGGACAACGAAAACTTAAGCATTCGTTATTTAAGTCAAAACCTACTGGGTAGCAAAGGCTACGGAATTGATATATTTCACGGTTTCTCTTTCACCAACTGGTGGTATTCACAGGCGTTCACCTCTTTATTCCATCAGGAAAATACTATTTTGGCGGTAGAGAGCAATAATGCCGAAGTCACAAGGGAAGTTGAAGGAATCCAAGCCTATGTATATAATATTTTTACATTATCTCAGGACGGCTCTTTTGAAGGAACACTCTTTGTTCAATATGTGAGCGACTTTTTATCAGGTTCCTATAAACTTGATCCTATGACCACAGTTTCTGTAGGCTTACGAAAAGAGCTATGGAACAAACGCGCGGAACTTAGCGTTAACTTCAATGATATCTTTAATACCACCAATACAAGGCTGACTTCAGACTATTTAAACCAGAGCAACAGCTATGCTTCTTTTGAGGAGAATCGGAACGTTCAGATCGGCTTTAAATACAACTTTGGAAACTTCAGGCTGGACGATAATGAACGTAGTATAGAAGAGGTTGAAAGAGAACGTCTTAATCCATAATTTTTACTTCCACTTAATTTCTTAATTTTGCAACCTGAAACAAACAAGGTTGTGGCAAAAATTGGAAATATAGATGTAGGAGACTTCCCGTTGCTATTAGCACCGATGGAAGACGTGAGTGATCCACCATTTCGTGCATTGTGTAAAGAACAGGGTGCCGATGTGGTGTATACAGAGTTTATTTCTTCGGAAGGGCTTATTCGCGATGCGGCGAAAAGCACCATGAAACTCGATATATATGAAAAGGAGCGCCCGGTGGGTATCCAGATCTTTGGAGCTAACCTGGACTCGATGCTTCAGTCTGTCGAGATTGTTGAAAAGTCCGGCCCTGATATTATTGATATCAATTTTGGATGTCCTGTAAAGAAGGTGGTTTCAAAAGGAGCCGGAGCAGGTATTCTAAAAGATATAGACCTTATGGTTTCACTGACTGAAGCGATGGTAAAACATACCAAACTTCCCGTTACGGTCAAGACCCGTCTTGGTTGGGACAACGATTCGATCAAAATTGTTGAGGTTGCTGAAAGGCTTCAGGATGTAGGCTGCCAGGCGATCTCTATCCACGGGCGTACCCGGGTCCAGATGTATAAGGGAGAGGCTAACTGGGCACCGATAGCTGAGGTGAAGAACAATCAGCGAATGCACATTCCTGTTTTTGGAAACGGAGATGTGGATTCTCCCGAAAGGGCCGTGGAGATGCGTGATAAGTATGGACTTGACGGAGCTATGATAGGCCGTGCCAGCATTGGATATCCATGGTTTTTCAGAGAAGTAAAGCATTATTTTGAAACCGGTGAACATCTGGCTCCTCCAACAATGAAAGAAAGATTAGATGCTGCCAGAAGACATCTTCAAATGGCAATCGACTGGAAAGGGGAAAAATTAGGGGTTTTTGAAACCAGGCGTCATTATACCAATTACTTTAAAGGTATCCCGCATTTCAAGGAGTACCGGATGAAAATGGTGACCAGCGATGATTCAAAAGATGTTTTTGAGGCTTTCGATGAGGTGGAAAGAGAATTTTCTGACTACGAATTTGTCTGATTAAGCGCCTTCTTACTTCTTCCTGCCGCAATATAAGAGGCAATTAGCCCCAGGGTGAATATGGTTGCCAGAACGATCAGGATGTTCTGGACTTTCATTTGGACAGGGTAAGGCAGGTTAGGGGTGATCATCACCAGGTCAAAATTCATCTGGAGGAAGATCAGGATGATGGCAAAAATAAGACCTATAATTCCGCCAAGGCTGGTCATAAGCATTCCCTGCATAAAAAAGATGTTTTTTATCTGGTTAGGGGTGGCTCCAAGGCTGTACAGTGTTTTTATATTCTCCCTTTTATCCAGGATCATTACAATAATAGAACCAACAACGTTGAAAAGCGCGATGGTTAACACAAGGGTGAAAATTAGATAAACAAAGAGGTTTTCAGAATTCAACATTTTATTTAAGGCATCGTTGAGTTCTGCCCTGGTCTTGATAAGAGCATTTCCTTCAAAAACACCTGCTATCTTTTCAGATATTTCTTCTGTGGAGGCTTCCGGTGTCAGTTTGAATTCTATTGCTGAAAATTCATTTTCTTCCATGCTCAAGAGATCCCTTGCAAGACTAATATTGCTGAAAACATATTTGTCATCCAGTTCCTCATTCACACTGTATATCCCACTAACTATCACCTGGCGGGAGTTAAAAGCGTCATTGAGATTGGTCATGGTGATCTGCCCTTTTCCGGGTATGGGGACCATGATCTTCAGAAGGTTCTGATAATTGAAGGTTCCTACGTCCAGTAGCCTGGAAAGTCCGTTGCCTATGACCACCTGAGGTTCGCTTTTGGTAAGCCAGGTACCAAAAACTATGGAACTGTCAATTTTATTGACCCTTCCGTAATTTTCATCAACCCCTTTGATATAGGCCGGATTTGTTTTTGATTTATAGCTAAGGATAACGCGTTCTTCGATGACCTTGCTAAAGCGTTCAATCCCCTCTATTTCCTGGAGCTTTGTTATCTGTTCCTCTGAAATATTCAGGATCTTTCCCTGCTGCGGAAATACCTTTAGGTCCGGATCAAATTCATTTGAAAAGGAAAGACTGAAGTCGCGGAGTCCCGAGAAACCGCTTAGTACTATGAATAATGAGAAAGCCCCGGCAAAAACTCCAATCGCCGCGATAACCGTAATAATGTTTATCGCATTGCTTTTACTCTTGGTAAACAAATACCGTTTGGCGATATAGAGAGGGAACTTCAAATTATGATTTTTTCCGCTTGTCTAAAAGATCTGGGTTGTTAATGGGATTTTCCTTCCCTTTAATGGATTTTTCAATGCCATCTATATATTCCAGAGAATCATCTATATAAAAGCTAAGATCAGGCATTTTTCGCAACTGATGTTTGGTGCGCTGTGCCACCTCATGTTTTATCTTAGATTTATTCTCGTTGATCTCCTTGATCACTTCTTCCCGATGTTCAGAAGGGAAAATGCTTACATAAGCCTTTGCGATAGAAAGATCTGTAGTAACCCTAACTTTTGAAACAGAGATCAAGATTCCTGTCCTGCCGCTATCTCTAAGTGAGCTTTGTAGAATGTCCGCCAGGTCCTTCTGCAATAATCCGCCTATCTTTTTTTGTCTGTTTGTTTCTTCCATGCTACAAAAGTAAAATTTTTAACTGTGATTCTTCGGCATATAAATGAATTTGAATCATATAACAATAATTATGGATATTTGTTTTCTTAAATTGAAGGAAATGAAAAGGATTGAACATATAGGAATTGCGGTAAAAGACCTGGAAGCAGCCAATAAAACCTATAAGGCTGTTCTTGGTGCTGAACATTACAAGACCGAAACCGTGGAAAGTGAGGGAGTTGCTACCTCATTTTTTAAAGTAGGAGAAAGCAAGATAGAGTTACTGGCAGCTACAAGTCCTGAAAGTCCCGTTGCAAAATTCATAGAAAAACGCGGGGAAGGAATACATCATATGGCCTTCTATGTAGACGACATCCAGTCTGAAATTGAACGACTTAAGGGAGAAGGTTTCAGATTACTGAATGATCAGCCCAAAACAGGAGCCGATAATAAGATCGTGGCGTTTATGCATCCAAAGGATGCCAATGGAGTATTGGTGGAGCTCTGTCAGGAAAAATAGAAATATTTTGTTTGGTGTATAAGCAGCAATTATCTAAATTTGCGCTCGCGATACGAATAAGTATCAGGTCCCATAGCTCAGTTGGTTAGAGCACCTGACTCATAATCAGGTGGTCCCTGGTTCGAGCCCAGGTGGGACCACAAGGAATAATAAAGCCCTGCAGAGATGTGGGGCTTTTTTTATATCCCTGTGAACACAATATAGAGAATTGCCATCAGGGAATATTTTCAATTTTAAATTATTGCATACTGTTGATTTTCAAAAACATATACGAGGATTTATAAACCAGGTTATTATTCATCTTTTTCCTAATTTGTAAGAAAAGACTTTAATAAGGTATAAAAATTAAACAGTTGTTAATTAAGTGTCCTCTGAAGAGATTATTTACAATATTGTTAAAAATTAATCCTTATTTGTTGAAAGCGAACTACTTATTGTATAAATTTGAAACATAGTAAAAGATCTGATTTTAAGTGGTATAAGTGAGTTTTATAGTGTTAAAGGACTTTAGTTCCTGAGTACCTGAAAAACTTTGAAACTAAAATTAATGTAGATACTTTTGAAAGTTTAAGTTTGCAGGTGAGACCTTTATAAGGTATATAGATGATCGTAATAACGGAAAATTCTTACCTTCGTAAGCAGATATCCGAAAAATAATCTATATTTAAAGGCTTTTGCCGGAAATATTAACCGTACATCAAATGGGGCAGATGAGATGCATATTCCTGGTTTTTCTACTTACCATTGGTATTTCCATGTCTTCTTATGCCCAGAAAGAACCGCCGCCCCCGCAGGACAAAAGGCATATTGGAGGGCCTCCCTGTGATCCTGGGGATCAGAGCGGAAATGATAACCGCCCTGGAGTTCCACCTCCAGTTGGTTTGTGCCTCCCTATAGACGATTATGTGTATCTATTGATGGCTGTAGGCGTTATGTATGGGTGCTATAAGCTTAGGGATTTTGAACTGAGTTAGGATAACTCAGTTATTCTCTTTACATATTTTCCAATTACATCGAATTCCAGGTTTACCATATCCCTCGTTTCCAGATCATGGAATGTGGTATGTTTATAAGTATATGGGATAATAGCTACACTGAATTTATTCTTTTGGGAATTCACGACAGTCAGGCTCACACCGTTTACCGTAATTGAGCCCTTTTCAATCGTCATATTCCCAATTTCCGGATCGTAGTCAAAGGTGAATTCCCAGCTACCGTCTGCTTCCTTTATGGCGATACAGGTTGCGGTCTGGTCTACATGTCCCTGTACAATATGGCCATCCAGGCGATCACCTAGTTTCATGCCCCTTTCCAGGTTTATAAGATCCCCGGGTTTAAGTTTTCCTAAATTTGTTTTTTCTAAAGTTTCTTTAACAGCAGTAACCCTATATTCTTCATCATTCAAAGAAACAACCGTCATACACACCCCATTATGAGAAATACTCTGATCAATTTTCAGTTCGGGTGTCATCTTTGCTTTCACGATAATATTCAGGTTACTTCCTGACTTTTCGAGCTTGATAACTTTTCCTATTTCTTCAACTATTCCTGTGAACATTGTTTTCTATAATAATGGTTACATTTGTGGGTAAAATTAAAACATTATATCGGGAAACTTTATGAAACATGCCGAAATGATCAAGTTGGGGATTAGCATCGGGGATCTTAATGGGATTGGTAGCGAGATAGTGCTTAAGACCTTTGACGATACCAGAATGCTGGATTTTTGCACCCCGATAATCTTTGCCTCTTCAAAGATCATCAACTTTTTAAAAAAACATTATAAACTATCCCTTCATTTTCAGGGAATAGATCATCCTTCAAAAGCTATAGACGGAAAGATAAACGTGATGAATGTATGGAAGGAGAATGTGAAGATCAACTTTGGAGAAGAAGATACTACTGTGGGAGAATATGCTTTCAAATCACTTGAAGCCGCTACCGATGCACTAAAGAAGGATGAAATTGATGTCCTGGTAACAGCGCCTATCAATAAGCATACTATCCAGTCTGAGAAATTCAATTTCCCCGGACATACCGATTATCTTGCGCAGCAGCTGGAAGGTGAAAGCCTTATGTTCATGATCACCGATAATCTGAAAATAGGTTTACTAACAGATCATGTGGCTCTGAAGGATATAGCTTCTGTGATCACTCCGGAGCTTATCGAAAAGAAGATCAATATCATTCAGCAGACTTTAAAGCAGGATTTCAGGGTAGAATTACCGAAAATTGCCGTTCTCGGGATTAATCCTCACAGTGGTGACCATGGTGTGATTGGGAAGGAAGATGAAGAAATTTTGAAACCAACTATACAGAAAATCAGGGATAGAGGAGACCTGGTTTTTGGGCCTTATTCTGCCGACAGTTTCTTTGGTTCAAAAAATTATAAGAATTTTGATGCAGTTGTAGCTTCCTATCATGATCAGGGACTCATTCCGTTCAAGACACTTTCTTTTGGCCGGGGTGTAAATTTCACGGCCGGTTTGAGCAAGGTGCGTACATCACCCGATCATGGAACCGCCTTTGAAATTGCTGGAAAGAATGAAGCCAATATTAACTCTTTTAAAGAAGCGGTTTTTAAGGCTATCGAGATCTATAAAGCCAGGGAAGAATACAAGCTTTTGACGGAAAATCCGTTAAAGAAACAAGGCAGGAAGATATAAACAAAAATTTGTTTATAAAAAGGCCATAATTGATTAATTTTTATATCTTTGCACCCGCCTTTACGGAAACGTTGGGCACTCAAAACTGAGGAGAGATGAGGAATTTAGAAGAGTTTACAATTCCTTTTAAGGGATTAAAGCTTGGGAAACACCAGTTTGAGTATGAGTTAGATAACAGGTTCTTTAAACATTTTGAGTACGACGAATTCAATAGTGCCGATGTAAAGATCGATCTGTTGTTCGAGAAGAAATCCACTATGATGGAACTGACTTTCGAGGCAACCGGAACAGTGAATGTAAACTGCGATCTTACAAACGAACCATACGATCAGCCAATTAACGGAAAGTTGTTTTTGGTGATCAAGTTTGGTGATGAGTTCAATAATGATGATGAGGATTTACTTATTCTGCCGCATGGTGAATTTGAAGTGAATGTTCAGCAGTATATTTATGAACTTGTTGTTCTTTCAGTTCCACAGAAGAAAATTCATCCGGGAGTGGAAGACGGAACTTTGAAATCTGAAGTGCTCGATAAGCTGGAAGAGCTTAGTTTGAAAAATCAGAAAAAGAAAAATGAGGACGATACAGATCCTCGCTGGGACAAATTAAAAAATTTACTAAACGAATAATTAACAGGAAGCCATGGCACATCCAAAGAGAAAAATCTCTAAAACCAGAAGAGATAAAAGAAGAACACATTATAAAGCTTCAGCTCCAAAAGTGGCTGTAGATTCTGTAACAGGTGAAGCACACCTATACCACAGAGCTCACTGGCATGAAGGTAAACTTTATTACCGTGGCCAGGTATTAATTGATAATACCGAAGAGATAGAGGCTTAATTTAGGAAAGGAGCTTCATAAAAAATTAAAGAACTCTCACATAGTGGGAGTTTTTTGTTTTTAGTTGAATAAGTCCTAAAAAGACCTTAATTTGCACGCCGGTTAGAATTAATTTTAGTAATTTTCTATGAATGTTCTGATCGATTTTGGACCGGTGAGAGGTGAATTAAATCCAAATTTATGAGTAAAATCACAGCAGCAATTACAGCTGTAGGGGCTTATGTGCCTGAAGATATTTTAACCAACGAAATGTTGGAAGAAATGGTGGAGACAACGGATGAATGGATTACTTCCAGAACAGGAATTAAAGAGAGACGAATTCTAAAAGACCCAACCAAAGGAACCTCCTACCTAGCAATCCGGGCAGCAGAGGAAATCCTTAGAAAAACCGGCCTGGATCCCAAGGAAATAGACTTGATAATAATGGCAACTGCCACACCCGATATGCCTGTAGCGTCTACTGGTGTTTATGTGGCCACCGAGATTGGAGCAACAAATGCATTTTCCTATGATCTGCAGGCGGCATGCTCCAGTTTTTTATATGGTATGTCCACTGCCGCAGCTTACATAGAATCGGGAAGATATAAAAAGGTCATGGTTATAGGTGCCGATAAGATGTCTTCTATTATAGATTATTCAGATCGTACTACCTGTATCATTTTTGGCGATGGAGCCGGGGCAGTTCTTATGGAACCTAATACCGAAGGTCTGGGTCTTCAGGATGAGATATTGAGAAGCGATGCGGTTGGCAGGGCGTCTCTAAATATTGAAGCCGGAGGATCCCTTACACCTCCAACCGAAGAGACTGTGGCTAAAAAACTCCATTTTGTAAGACAGGATGGAAAAACAGTCTTTAAATTTGCCGTTTCAAATATGGCTGGCGTTAGCGAACAGATCATGAAGCGCAACAATCTTACCAATGAAGATGTGGACTGGCTGGTAGCTCACCAGGCGAATAAGCGCATTATTGATGCTACGGCAAACAGGATGAATCTTAACGATGAAAGCAAAGTTCTTATGAACATCCAGAGATATGGTAATACTACTTCAGCCACCTTACCATTATTGTTAAGCGATTACGAGAAAAATTTTAAAAAAGGAGATAACTTAATATTTGCCTCTTTTGGAGGTGGCTTCACTTGGGGAGCTGCTTATCTTAAATGGGCTTATAACTCATAAAAAACCAACACTAATATTATGGATTTAAAGGAAATTCAGAATCTGATAAAATTTGTAGCCAAGTCTGGAGCCAGTGAGGTAAAACTGGAAACAGGCGACGTGAAAATCACAATTAGAACAGGTTCAGACGAAAAAGAAACTACCATAGTACAACAGGTTCCTGTAGGCCAGCAAATGCCACAGCAACAGATGCCTGCTCAACCGCAGCAACAGGCTCCGGATCCACAGCCACAGCAAAATGAAAGCGCTCCAAAACAGAGTAAGGACACTTCTTCAGATGACTCAAAATATATCACTGTAAAATCTCCGATCATTGGAACTTTTTACAGAAAGCCTTCTCCCGATAAACCTGCATTTGTTGAGACAGGAGACACAGTTAAGGAGGGAGATGTACTTTGTGTTATTGAGGCCATGAAGCTCTTCAATGAGATTGAAAGTGAAGTTTCCGGAAAGATCGTGAAAGTACTGGTAGAAGATTCTTCTCCTGTAGAATTCGATCAGCCTTTATTTTTAGTTGATCCATCATAATTAACTGCCCGTTTAAACCACTGAAAGCCCTTTTTGGGCTTCAGAACTTTAAAAACACTAGGTATGTTTAAAAAAATATTGATTGCAAACAGAGGGGAGATCGCACTACGTGTTATCCGTACCTGTAAGGAAATGGGTATAAAGACGGTTGCGGTATATTCAACTGCAGATGCCGAGAGTCTTCACGTAAGATTTGCTGATGAGGCCGTTTGTATAGGCCCCCCACCGAGTAACCTTTCTTATCTTAAAATATCGAACATTATCGCCGCGGCTGAAATAACCAATGCCGATGCGATTCACCCGGGATACGGATTTCTTTCAGAGAATGCCAAATTTTCAAAGATCTGTGAAGAACACGATATTAAATTTATCGGGGCTTCACCCGAAATGATCTCAAAAATGGGAGACAAGGCAACGGCCAAAGCTACAATGAGGGCTGCAGGAGTTCCATGTGTTCCTGGTTCTGAAGGGATCATAAGGGATTATAAGGAATGTCTTTCTCTTGCCAAAGAGATCGGATTTCCT
Organism: Christiangramia crocea; assembly: GCF_022410465.1. GTDB lineage: Bacteria > Bacteroidota > Bacteroidia > Flavobacteriales > Flavobacteriaceae > Christiangramia > Christiangramia crocea. The sequence continues at coordinate 314,543 of NZ_JAJSON010000016.1, forward strand.
GTAATGCTTAAAGCTACTGCCGGAGGTGGTGGTAAAGGAATGCGAGCTGTCTGGAAAGAGGAAAATCTTGAATCAGCCTGGGAATCGGCCAGAAAAGAAGCCGAGGCATCTTTTGGAAACGATGGAATGTATATGGAGAAGCTTATTGAAGAGCCCCGCCATATAGAGATACAGGTCGTAGGAGACAGCAGCGGTAAAGCCTGTCACCTTTCTGAAAGGGATTGTTCCATCCAGAGACGTCATCAAAAGCTGACCGAAGAGACACCTTCTCCATTTATGACGGATACGCTTCGTAAGAAGATGGGAGAGGCCGCTGTAAAAGCCGCCGAATATATCAAATACGAAGGAGCCGGAACAGTCGAATTCCTTGTGGACAAGCACAGGAACTTCTACTTCATGGAGATGAATACAAGAATCCAGGTAGAACATCCTATCACCGAACAGGTAATAGATTATGATCTTATCCGCGAGCAGATCCTTGTAGCAGCCGGGGTGCCAATTTCAGGAAAGAATTATGAGCCACAGCTTCACTCCATAGAATGCAGAATCAATGCAGAGGATCCGTACCACGGATTCAGGCCTTCACCAGGGAAGATTACCAACCTCCATGCCCCGGGTGGTCATGGAGTGAGAATAGATACCCATGTTTATAGCGGTTATGTAATTCCGCCGAATTATGATTCCATGATAGCCAAACTGATTACTACTGCCCAAACCAGGGAAGAGGCGATCAATAAGATGAAACGTGCGTTGGATGAATTTGTGATTGAAGGAATTAAGACCACGATCCCTTTCCATCGTCAGCTGATGGATCATCCTGATTATATGGAAGGAAATTACACAACAAAGTTCATGGAAGACTTCAAAATGAAGCCCATGGAAGAAGCACATTAAAATTGGAAGTCCAATAACTTATATAGACCCCACTGGTTTCTGAAACCTGTGGGGTTTTTTTGTATTTTCAGCCATAGAAAATACCAACCTATGAATTTTTCCTTTTGGGAAACCGATTCCTGGTTTTCGGATATAGACTTTTGTATAGTAGGAAGCGGGATCACCGGACTTAATTGTGCCTTACGTCTTAAAGAGCAGCAGCCGGGAGCAAAGATCCTGATCCTCGAAAGGGGCATGTTACCCGAAGGCGCCAGTACCAAGAATGCTGGATTTGCCTGTTTTGGCAGTATTTCAGAGATCCTGGAAGATCTTAAGACCCATACAGAAGAGGAAGTGGCAAAACTGGTCGAAAAACGAATACAGGGACTGGAATTGCTTCGGAAAAATTTAGGCGATCAGGAAATTGATTACCGTACATATGGTGGCTATGAGCTTTTTGTTCCACAGGATGAAGAGCTTTATTCAGAATGTATCCGGAAATTGCCAGAAGTGAACGAACTGCTAAAACCAGTTTTTCACGATGAGGTTTTTAGTCTGGCAGAAAATAAGTTTGGTTTCAGGAAGATCCAGTCAAAACTTATCTATAATAAGTTTGAAGGCCAGATTGATACAGGGAAGATGATGAGTGCTTTGCTTAAAAAGGTGCAGTGCGCTGGAATTCGTATTCTGAACAATGTTGAGGTAATGGAATTGGAGCAGGAGGAAGAACTTGTGAAGATACATACTTCCAAATTCCAACTGAATTCTAAAAAACTCATTATTGCTACCAACGGATTTGCTGCGCGGCTTGGAATTGAAGAGGTGAAACCGGCACGGGCACAGGTGCTTATCACCAGACCATTGAATAAGCTTCCTTTTGAAGGAACTTTTCATTTGGATAAAGGCTATTATTATTTCAGGAATGTTGGTAACAGAGTGTTATTTGGAGGAGGAAGGAACTTAGACTTCAAAACTGAGGAGACCGATCAAACCGGCCTAACCAATATCATTCAGAACAAATTAAAAAACCTTTTAAAGACCAGCATCCTGCCAGATACCGAATTCGAGATTGAACAATCCTGGAGCGGAATAATGGGAGTAGGTGCTCAAAAAAAACCAATAATCAAAGAGATTTCCAAAAATGTATACTGCGGGGTGAGACTGGGCGGAATGGGAGTGGCCATTGGAAGCCTGGTGGGAAGAGAAATCGCAGATCTAGCTTTAAAATCATGATAAAAAGAATTTTCAGGTTCATTTTCAAGGTTCTTCTGGGACTGTTCATTTTCAGTATTCTAATCGTTGTAGTATACAAATGGGTACCTGTACCCTTTACTCCTCTTATGGCGATACGCTATTTTGAAAATCCCGAGGAAGAGATTGAACATGACTGGGTACCGATAGAAGATATTTCAAGACACCTGCAGCTGGCTGTTATCACGAGTGAGGACCAGAATTTCATAAAACACAAAGGTTTTGATTTTGAAGCAATTCAGAAGGCGATGGAGGATAATCGTGCCGGAAGGAAGATCCGCGGAGCTTCCACTATTTCCCAGCAAACGGCAAAGAATGTGTTTCTATTTCCCAGCAGAACCTGGTTTAGAAAAGGCCTTGAGGCGTATTTTACTTTTCTCATAGAGATGCTCTGGAGTAAGGAAAGGATCCTGGAGGTTTATTTGAATAGCATTGAAATGGGTAAAGGGGTATATGGTGCCCAGGCCGCTTCCATGCACTGGTTTGGCAAGAATGCCATCGATCTTTCAGCCTACGAATCTGCGGCTATAGCAGCCGTACTTCCGAACCCCAGGGAATACAGGGCAAATCCTGCTTCCAGTTTTATTCAGAGAAGAAAGAACTGGATCGTAAACCAGATGCAGAATTATGGCCGATTCAGCCTCGAATAATATGAAAACAGATCGTTCAGACCTAATAAAAGCCTGCCGGAATTTTCTTCAGCAGAAAACAGATGTGGTCCTAAAAGCCATGGACGGCCTGAAAGAAGATCTGGAAAACGAATCAAAAAGCAGTGCCGGGGACAAATATGAGACCGGTCGTGAAATGATCAATATCGAGTGGAACAAACTCAGTAATCAGCTTAATGAATATGAGAAGCTGGGAAAGGTGCTGAACAGGGTAGAAGATCATAAATATAATGGAAGAATCGTCCTTGGGAGTATGGTAAATACTGATATTGCCAGTTATTTTATTTCGATTCCTGCCGGAGAAATTTTGACAGGGAATAAAAAATTCTATGCGGTGGGAATCCAGGCTCCTGTTTCGCAAAAATTACTCGGTAAAGAAGCTGGAGAGAATTTTGAAATCAATGGCAGGATGATCAGGATCACTGCTGTTAACTGAGCCGTTTTTCGATAAGCCCTTCAGAGACTTTTAATTTAATTTTTGTCTCGGGCTCGAGCTCTCTTTGGTGGTCTATTAGAATATGATCACTGTTAAGACTGGCTTCAATCAAAAAACTTTCTCCTTTAAAATAGCTCTTTTTTACCACAGCTTCGATTTCTGATTTTTTGACTATCTCAATTTCATGAGGATACAGGACCACCCGTTTTCTACTGGAAACACCTTTCCTAAGATTTTTAAGCATAATTTGATTCACATCTCCGAAAAGAGATGCCACATACTTATTGGGTGGTGTCTGATAAAGTTCCTGAGGTGTGCCATCTGCATATATACCACCGTTCTTGATCACAAAGGTTCTGTCAGCAAAAGAAAGTGCATCAGTACTATCATGAGTCGCGACGAGGCAGGTAATGTTATGTTCTTTCAGATATGAAAATAATCGTCTTCGCAGATTGTTTTTCCTGAAATGATCTATATGACTAAAAGGCTCATCGAGCAATAATATTTCAGGTTCATCGGCCAGCGCCCTGGCCAGTGCTATTCGCTGCTGCTGACCACCACTCAGGAATTTAGCTTTCTTGTCTGCCTCCTCTTCCATTTCAACCACTTCCAGCAGCTCTCTGATGCGTCTTTTCTTCTTTACAGGGTAGAAATTGCTTAGATGTTTCCCAACGTTCTCTGCAGCGCTTAAAGGCAGCATAAGATCAAAGTCCTGAGCCAGATATTTAATAAAGGGCTCACCGGGAACCAGGTTGTAGTTGGGACCAAGTAGTTCTTCATCATTCCAGGTAAGCTTTCCTTCGGTATGCAAAAGCCCGTAAATGAGCTTTAAAAGAGTGCTTTTTCCGCAGCCGCTTTCACCAATAATCGAAACATTCTGCCCTTTTCCTATTTCAAAACTGATATTTTTAAGAACAGGTTCTTTATCATAAGCGAAGGATACATTCTGGAGCTTTAGCATATAAGGTTAAAATCTTGTTTATAAAATGATAATCTAAAGATTAACATCTGGAGTTTTTGCTATCTTTTTTAGATAAATCTAATCAACTTATACTTGTTCCGGCCTAAAGATGAAAAAAATTATAGTTTACGATCTTAATCAGACTTTATATAAGAAATCCTCCAAAGACGAATTCTTCAAATTTATCTGTTATAAAAAGGACTATAAACTTATTCATTCCCTTCAACTTGCGTGGATGTATATACTATACTCATTGAAATTGATAAACAAAACATATTTCAAAGAGAATTTTTATAACTATTTAAAAGGCATTCCTCCACATAAGGTTGAAAAATTTGCGAAACAGTTCTGGAATATAGAATTTCCTGAATATTTCAGGGAAGATATGATAAGGGATATTGAAACACATTCCCGAAATGGAATAGAAGTATACATAATTACCGGTGGATTTGAGGTTTACACTAAATATATGGAGGAACTTCTTCCGGTAAAAGTTTTGGGAACCCTAACCAAATATGAAAATGATAATTATAGAATTGAAGGGGTTGCCTGCAATAATGAAGAAAAGATAAGGAGGCTTAAGGAAGATGTAAAAGGAGAATATGAATTGCTGGAGGCATATTCAGATGATAAAGAAGAAATACTTTATCATGCCCAAAAAGGATATTATCTTGATGAGAATGGAGATCTGCATCTTGTACAAAAAAAAGAACCGGCCGAAATCTAAATTCCGACCGGTTTTAATTTTTGGATGTTGAATAATTAACCTTTTACTTTTTGGTTTATTTGATTCGGAAGGCTCTTAAAGCCCATATTATAAAGGGTAAAACCGAAAATATCGGCATATTCCTCAATGATCATACTGGTAGGTTTTCCTGCTCCATGCCCCGCTTTAGTCTCGATTCTTATCAGCACCGGTTCATCACCTGCCTGTTTGTCCTGTAACTCTGCTGCAAATTTAAAGGAATGCGCTGGCACCACTCGATCATCATGATCACCTGTGGTTACCAGAGTGGCTGGATATTCAACACCTTCCTTTACATTATGTACGGGAGAATATCCATACAGGTATTCAAACATTTCCTTGTTGTCCTCGGCCGTGCCATAATCGTATGCCCAGCCCGCTCCGGCAGTGAAGGTATGGTAACGAAGCATATCCATAACTCCAACAGCAGGGAGAGCTACTTTCATGAGATCTGGTCGTTGGGTCATGGTAGCTCCTACAAGTAATCCTCCGTTTGACCCGCCACGTACGGCGAGGTATTCACTCGAAGTATAATTGTTATCAATAAGATATTCAGCGGCAGCAATGAAATCATCAAATACATTTTGTTTCTTCATTTTAATTCCCGCATCGTGCCATTCCTTTCCATATTCACCGCCACCTCGCAGATTTGGAACTGCATACACACCTCCCTGCTCCAGCCAGACGCTCATGGCAGTACTGAAACCTGGGGTAAGACTGATATTAAACCCACCGTAACCATAAAGGATAGTCGGGTTTTTGCCATTCATTTCGGTTCCCTTTTTATAGGTAATGATCATAGGGATCTTTGTCCCGTCCTTTGAATTATAATAGACCTGCTCGCTTTCATAATCGTCCGGGTCAAAGTCAATATTAGGCTTATTGTACACTTCAGAAGTACCTTCTTCAATTTTATACTTATAGATGGTTCCAGGTGTCACGTAATTGGTGAAGGAATAGTAGAGAACATCTTCCTCTTTTTTAGCGCTGAATCCTCCTGCAGATCCAATTCCCGGAAGTTCTACCTCGCGTACCAGGTTACCATCATAATCGTATTGCTTTACCTGCGAAATCGCATCTACCATATATTCGGCAAAGAAATAGCCTCCACCTTTAGAGGGACTCAATACATTTTCAGTTTCCGGAATAAAATCTTTCCAGTTCTCAGGAGTTGGGTTTGAAGCATCCACCGTAACTATTCTCCGGTTGGGAGCATCGAGATTGGTAACAATATATAGCTTGCTGCCTTCATTATCTATTACATAACTATCGGTTTCAAAATTATCCAGTATCGTTACCAGTTTGGGATTCTTCCTGGTGAGGTCCATTAGATAAAGTTCTCCTCCGGAAGTGGAATTCCTCGCAGAAATAATCAGGAAATGATTATCTTCAGTCACACTACCGCCCACATAACGTCTTTTTTGGTCTTCAGAATCTCCGAAGATCACTTTATCTTCACTCTGATCGGTTCCGAGCTTGTGATAATATAATTTATGCTGATCTGTCTTTGCTGAAAGTTCACTGCCTTCAGGCTTGTCATAACTTGAATAATAAAAACCTTCATTGCCTTTCCATGAAAGTCCGCTGAATTTCACATCTCTGATGGTGTCTCCAAGCAATCTCCTGTTTTCGGCATTCATCACGATCACTTTTCTCCAGTCACTTCCGCCTTCGGAAATAGCGTAGGCTACTTTTTTTCCGTCTTCAGAAAAACTCATTCCCGAAAGGGAAGTAGTACCATCTTCACTGAATTTATTTGGGTCAAGAAAGACCTTAGGTTCGGCGTCCTCCCCCTTTTTTCGATATAGAACACTTTGATCCTGTAAACCATCATTTTTGAAAAAGTAGATATGATCACCTTCGGTGAAAGGGGCCCCTAATTTCTCATAATCCCATAGCTGGGTAAGTCTTTCTTTCAGCTGGTCCCGGTAAGGTATCTTTTCCAGATAAGCAAAAGTCACCTCATTTTGAGCTTCTACCCAGTTTTCGGTTTCCTCACTTCTATCGTCTTCGAGCCATCGGTATGGATCTTTTACCTTCGTTCCAAAATAATCGGTAACGGTATCTACTTTTTTAGTCTCAGGATAATTCAAAGCAATTGATTCAGATTTTTTTGATTCATCATTGCAGGCGAACAAAGCACTTGCGATAAGAATCAGGGTTATTATTTTTTTCATAAAAATTCGGGTTGAGATTTTCAAATATAATCATGTAAAAAGGCCTGAAAAACATGTCGCTTTCAGGCCTTTAAAGATATTTAAATATTTGAATCTCTACACGAGATTATTTTCCATTAAATATTCTGCTATTTGTACCGCATTGGTCGCAGCTCCTTTTCTTAAGTTGTCGGCTACGATCCACATGTTTAAGGTATTTGGCTGGGAATAATCCCTTCGTATCCTTCCCACAAACACATCATCGTTCCCTTCAGCATAAATAGGCATCGGATAGGTGTTAACAGCTGGATTATCTTTTACTGTGAGCCCGGGAAAATCGTTAAGTAGCTTTCTCACTTCTGCCTCGTCGAAATCCTTTTCAAATTCAATGTTCACAGATTCAGAATGACCTCCAACTACGGGAATTCTTACCGCTGTGGCAGTAACATTGACTGAATCGTCACCAAGGATCTTCTTGGTCTCGTTGGTGAGTTTCATCTCCTCTTTGGTGTAGCCATTATCCTGGAATACATCGCAATGAGGAAGTGCATTCCTGTGGATTGGATAAGGATATGCCATTTCTCCTTCCTCACCGGCATATTCGTTTTCCAGCTGTCTCACAGCTTTTACCCCGGTGCCGGTAATTGACTGGTAGGTAGAAACAACCACCCTTTTAATACCATAGGTATCATGTAGTGGTTTTAATGCCATTAATAGCTGAATAGTTGAACAGTTCGGATTTGCTATTACCTTATCCTCCTTTGTAAGGAGATTCGCGTTGATTTCAGGAATAACTAGCTTATTCGCAGGATTCATCCTCCATGCCGAAGAATTATCGATTACAGTGGTACCTGCTTCAGCAAATTTAGGCGCCCATTCCAGAGAAGTGTCTCCTCCGGCCGAGAACAAAGCGATCTCTGGTTTCATGGAAACTGCGGTCTCCAGACCAACGACTTCATATTCCTTATCTCCGAATTTAACTTTCTTGCCAACAGATCTTTCTGAGGCCACAGGAATAAGCTCCGTTAAAGGAAAATTTCTCTCCTCAAGGACTTTTAGCATTACATTTCCCACCATACCGGTGGCTCCAACAACAGCTACTTTCATAATTACAAAGTACTTTTTAAAATTTTGATTGCAAAGGTATTAGTTGCTTTTAAACCTGAGGTATACAGATCAAAAAAAATACCTGGTTTATAAAGATTTATACGCATTTGTCAATTTTGTTAAAAAAAAGACCCCGATTCTCATCGGGGTTTATAGTTAGAACAAGTAGTGTAGCGGTAAGCGTACTTCTTTATGAATTTTGTTTTTTCAGTTCGTCTCTTATTTCCAACAGGATCTCTTCCTGGGTAGGTCCTTTTGGAGCCGGAGCATCTTCTACATTTTCTTTCTTCTTGGTCTTCTCATAAGATCTTAAAACCAAAAATATAAAAAAGCCAATGATTATAAAGTAAATGATGGCCTGAATTAGGTTTCCATAAGTTATCACCGCGGCTTCAGCCTCCTTAGCCGCATCCAGGGTTTCATAATGGTTACCATCCAGGGAAATGAATTTCTGGGTAAAATCTATGCCACCGGTGAAGACCCCTATTAGGGGCATGATCACATCGTTTACAACAGAATTTACAATTTTATTGAAGGCTGCACCAATGACTACCGCCGTGGCCAGCATCACAATATCTTTCTGAAAAAGGAATGTTTTAAAATCTGAAAAAAAGCTCATAAGATTGAATTGATGTAGTTAGTTGAGTCTAATTTAGATAAAAAAATTAAATCTTTATTTTTCTGAGCCTTCCGGAATTATCTTTCTTGTTACTCTGCGTTGTATACCTGTGATAAGTTCATAGGAAATGGTACCCCCGGCTTCAGCAAATTTTACCGGGTGCTGGGGTCCGCCAAAAATAATCACTTCATCACCCTCCTCACAATCAATTCCGGTTACATCTATCATGATGATATCCATACATACGTTTCCCACAATAGGAGCGAATTTGCCATGAACCATGACTCCGGCCTTTTGTTTTCCGTAGATCCTGTTGATACCATCAGCATGTCCAACCGGGAGGGTGGCAATCCTGCTGGGCTTTTCAACCTTGAATGCACGGTTATAACCCACGGTGGCTCCTTTATCAAGTTTTCTTATCTGGGAAATGATGGTTTTAAGCGTTCCAATGGGCCTGAGCTCAGAATCCACATTTTTATCATTTCCATAGCCATAAAGCCCGATTCCGCTTCTCACCATGCTGAAAGCAGCCTTTGGATAATTAATCAGGCCCGAAGTGTTGCAAATATGTAGCAGGGGTTCGTAACCAAGTTTTTCAACCAGTTGCCAGCTCATTTTTCTGAACAGGTCTATCTGCCCGACCGTAAAATCCCTTTCTTTCCAGTCTTCACTTGCAGCCAGGTGGGAAAAGATCGAAGCGACTTTTAATGTACTTGTATTAGTGATAAGATCAGCTACCAGAGGAATTTCTGGCTGATCGAACCCAAGCCGGTTAAGGCCCGTATTCAGTTTTATATGAACGGGATAATTCTTCTGCTTTAGTCTTTCTGCGGTAGATATGAATTCCCGCAGAATCTTTTCACTGTAAAGATTAGGTTCCAGACAGTGTTCAATTATACTTTCAAAATGAGTGAATTGAGGGTGTAATACCAGAATGGGTTTGGTGATCCCGTTTTCACGAAGCCTTATGCCTTCTTCTACATAAGCGACCGCTAAATAGTCGGTACCCAGTTCTTCCAGTTTCTTGGCGATCACCACCGAATCACTTCCGTAGGCATGAGCCTTGACGACTGAAAGGAATTTTACATCACTGTCTATTTTTGATCTTAAATATCGGTAGTTATGTGCCAGGGCTCCAAGATCGATCTCAAGGACAGTTTCTTTGGCTTCAGGCATTTTCTTCGTTGTGTTTGGAATTCAATTCTTCAGGTTCTTTAACATCGATCTTCTTTACGCGTTCTTTCAACATGGCCTTGTAGTAGGCCGCGCGGCTAAGGGGTTCATATTCCTCATTTTCCCCAAGAAATACAAGGTCGTCGTTGATGGCTTTCCGGTAACTGAACTGTGCCAGATTTCCTGTTCTGGTACAAACTGCATGAACTTTGGTTACATATTCGGCCGTTGCCATCAAATGAGGCATAGGGCCAAAGGGATTTCCCTTAAAATCCATGTCAAGCCCGGCAACGATAACGCGAATTCCCTGATTGGCAAGATCATTACAAACCGTTACTATCTCATCATCAAAGAACTGAGCCTCATCTATTCCTACCACGTCACAACCATCGGCAAGAATGCGGATTGTGGATGCGGAAGGAACCGGAGTGGAACGAATCTCATTAGAATCATGAGAGACTACCATTTCTTCATCATATCGCGTATCTATGGCGGGTTTGAAGATCTCTACGTTCTGTTTTGCAAATTTTGCGCGCCTGAGTCTACGGATGAGTTCTTCGGTTTTACCAGAAAACATCGAGCCACAAATTACTTCTATCCAGCCAAATTGCTCTTCGTGATTTACTGTATTTTCGAGAAACATTTTGTATTTTTCAAATCGAAACGGCAAATACCGCTTTCGCATAAAGGTGGAACAAATTTATTAAAAATACAACCCTGGACTGGGGCTAATCGTTAAAGTTGTAAAATGAACGTGGCAGAAAATTTGCATATAATACATATGTTCTATCCGCAGTTGTATTTTGACGAATAGGGATTAAAATTTTAACAGATGAAAAAGAAAATTGAAGCCGACTTGATCCGAATTGCCGAAGCTATCCTTCAAAGCAAGGGCAATAGGGATATTGAAGAATTAAAAGAGAGGGCAAAGGACCTTTATGAGAAACTTACCATACTGGCTTTTACCGAAAAACATCTGGCCGAGACAAATGAGGAGACAGTAGAAGAGGAAATAGAATTACCGCAAAGAATTGCCCATGTTCAGCATTATGATGAATTTTATCCTGATGGTACTGAATACAACGAAGATTCTGAATCCATCACCGAACCAAACACCGAGAAGATAAAGGATATCGTGGCTCAAATGCCACCTGAAACCGAGAAGGTGGATAGTATAATCAGTAATATTAATTCTGATCCAGAGCAACCAGCTAAACCGAAAGAAGCTCCAAAAAATGAGAAGAAGGATTTCAGGAACATAGGAGTGGATTATGACAATCTTCCCGATTTTGAGCCTGTGAACCATGTTCAGAAAGACAACAGGCCCAGATCGCTGAATGATCGTCTTAAAAAAGGCATCAATATAGGGCTGAATGAAAGACTCTCTTACATCAAACATCTATTTGACGGGAACACTTCCGACTATAACCGTGTACTTTCACAACTGAACACGTTCAACAGTCTTGAAGAAGCTCAAAAATTCATTGATAAGATCGTGAAGCCCGATTATAATAACTGGGAAGGTAAAGAAGACTACGAAGAGCGATTTATGGCCCATATCGAGAATAAATTCAGTAAATAGTATACAGGTATATGGGAAAACTTTTTCTGGTACCAACTCCCATTGGTAACCTGGAGGACATGACTTTTAGAGCTGTGAAAGTTCTAAAGGAAGCCGATCTGATTCTTGCCGAAGACACCCGGAACAGCGGAAAATTACTGAAGCATTACGAGATACAAACCCCTATGCAAAGCCATCATATGCATAATGAGCATAAGACGGTTGAAGGGATTGTATCCCGAATCAAAGCCGGGGAAACCATCGCACTTATAAGCGATGCAGGTACTCCGGCCATTTCAGACCCTGGATTTTTATTAACAAGAGCCTGTGTGGAAGCTGGTATTGAGGTAGATTGTTTGCCGGGAGCGACCGCTTTTGTTCCAGCACTTGTAAATAGTGGTTTACCGAATGATAAATTCGTCTTTGAAGGCTTTCTTCCCGTAAAAAAAGGAAGACAAACCAGGCTTAAGTTTCTAGCTGAGGAAAGAAGAACCATGGTTTTTTACGAATCACCTCATAAACTGATAAAGACTCTTAGCAATTTCGTAGAATATTTCGGGGCAGACCGGAAGGTCTCCGTTTCCAGAGAGATAACCAAAATGCATGAAGAAACTGTTAGGGGAACTTTAGCTGAAGTGCTTGAGTATTATACTTCACATCCGCCTAAAGGTGAAATTGTAGTCGTGGTAGAAGGAAAATCCTGATGGAAGATCTCTTGTGTAAAATAAGGGATTGCAGGGTTTGCGAAGATCATCTTCCAATGGGTCCCAATCCTATTATTGAGGCTACTAAAAATTCAAAGATCGTGATTATAAGTCAGGCGCCGGGAAGGATAGTTCATGAAACGGGAATAGCCTGGAACGATCAGAGCGGGAAGAAATTAAGGGAATGGCTGGGTGTTGATGATGAGACTTTCTATGACACCGAAAATTTTGCCATTCTGCCAATGGGATTTTGTTATCCCGGTAAGGCAAAGACGGGCGACCTTCCTCCAAGAAAGGAATGTGCTCCCATGTGGCACGAAGAGGTCTGGAAAGAGCTGGAAGACACACGGCTTAAGATTGTGATAGGCTCTTATGCCACGAACTATTATTTGCCTGGCAGATCGAATCTCACCGAAAAGGTTAATAATTATCAGGATTATCTGCCTGAATTCTGGCCGCTGCCTCATCCCTCTCCGGTGAATCGTTTCTGGCGCAGTAAGAACCCGTGGTTTGAGGAAAATGTAGTGCCCGAGCTTCAGAAGAAAATAAGGAAAATATTAGCTTAAAAATAAATTCCTGTAAACCGATTTTTACTACATTCGGCTAAATTCATTTTTATATAATTCTATGCGCTGGACCTTAAAACCCAAACCCGATTCTATTACCGTAAATGCACTGGCAGATAAGCTGGGAATTGGGCTGCCGGTTGCAAGGTTACTTGTTCAGCGGGGAATAGAAAGCTTTGAAGAGGCTAAAAAGTTTTTCCGTCCGGAAATGAAGGATCTACATGATCCTTTTTTGATGACGGATATGGAACTTGCTGTGCAGCGTATAGAACAGGCCATGGCAAATGAAGAAAATATTCTGGTCTACGGCGATTATGATGTTGATGGTACCACCAGTGTGGCCTTGATGTCTTCTTATCTTAAATTCCGGTATCCTAATGTGGCGACTTATATTCCAGATCGTTATGAAGAAGGCTATGGAATTTCATACCAGGGAATAGATTATGCGGCCGATAATGATATAAGCCTGATCATTGCCCTGGATTGCGGAATAAAGGCAATTGAAAAAGTCGCTTACGCAAAGGAGAAGGGGATAGATTTTATTATTTGTGATCACCACCGTCCCGGAAATCAGATTCCTGAAGCTGTAGCTGTCCTTGATCCCAAGCGGGAGGATTGCGATTATCCTTATGATGAACTTTGTGGGTGCGGGGTGGGATTTAAACTTATTCAGGCACTTTCAAAAAGGAACAAGGAGCCTGAAGAGGTCCTGCTTCCTTATCTGGACCTGGTAGCAACGGCCATTGGTGCCGATATAGTTCCTATTACAGGGGAAAACAGGATACTAGCGTATCATGGTCTTCATGTGATCAATGTCGCTCCGCGCAAAGGGATCAGCAGTTTACTCGGTGAGCGGAAGAACGTGAGCATTACCGATGTCGTATTTATCGTGGCCCCCCGAATCAATGCTGCCGGAAGGATGAAACATGGCCAGCATGCAGTAAATCTTCTTACTGAAGAAGATGAAGAAATCGCGAGAAAGTATGCCGAAGAGATCGAAGAATTTAATACAGACAGACGTAGCGCAGATAAAACGATAACTGAAGAAGCCAAGCAGCAGATTATTGCACAAAACGAGGAAGACAGGCTAACTACTGTAGTATATAGTGAGAACTGGCATAAAGGGGTGATAGGGATCGTGGCATCCAGACTGACCGAAACCTGGTATCGCCCAACCCTTGTTTTTACTAAAAGTGGGGAAAGGCTTGCAGCTTCGGCCCGTTCGGTAAAGGGATTCGATGTTTATGAAGCCCTGGAAGGATGCAAGGATCATATTGAGCAGTTTGGCGGACATAAATATGCCGCAGGCTTAACCTTGCTCGAATCAGAATACGAGAATTTTAAAAGAAAATTCGAGGAAGTGGTTTCTGAAAGTATCGATCGAAAGCTGCTTACTCCGGAAATTTCAATAGACGCCGAAATCAACCTTAATGATATAACTCCAAAATTCTATCGCATCCTCAAACAATTCGCTCCATTTGGCCCGGGCAATATGTCACCGGTATTTTTGACCAGAGGGCTTACAGATACAGGCTATGGCAAATGTGTGGGTGAAGATAAGACACATCTTAAATGCAAAGTGAAACAGGATGAAAACGGTCCTGCCATTGATGTAATAGGTTTTAACCTGGGTTCAAAGCTGGACCTGATTAAGGATCATAAAAGATTTGATGCGGTCTATTCCCTTGATGAAAATACATGGAATGGGAATACCACGATTCAGCTTAAACTTAAGGATATAAGAGAAAGTGTTTAATATTGGAACTTTTTCAGGCTGAGGTTCTTCCCGTCAAATTCAGCATAGGTATAATGACTTATCCAGTCACCAGTATTAATGTAAGTAGATTTGCCATTCAAGTCGATCTCGAGAGGAAGATGACGGTGCCCAAAGAGGAAGTAATCGTAATGCTTTGATTCCAGTTTTCTTTTACAATACTGAATAAGCCATTCCTTATCTTCTCCCAGAAACTCCATATCTTCTTCACCCGAAATAGCCTTATTCTTAACCGAAAAATATTGCGCCAGCGGCACTCCCAGATCTGGATGTAACCATCTGTATAACCATTGCGCAAAAGGATTGGTAAAGACTTTCTTCATTCGCTTATATCCATGATCTCCGGGGCCGAGTCCGTCACCATGTCCAATAAGAAAGCTCTTTCCGTTAAATTCAAATTCCTGAGGGTTATGATAAACGGGAATATTAAGCTCCTTTTCAAAATAATCATCCATCCAAAGATCGTGGTTGCCAACAAAGAAATAAACAGGTATTCCACTATCCTTTATTTCAGCTAATTTACCAAGTGTTCTAACGAAACCTTTTGGCACCACATGCTTATATTCGAACCAGAAATCGAAGAGATCGCCAAGCAGGAAAATTGCGGCTGCATCTTCCTTAACCTTATCAAGCCATTCAACGAATCTGGCTTCCCTTTTCCGGCTGGCTTCCATAGTTGGAGCTCCTAAGTGGTTGTCGCTTGAAAAATAAATTTTTTTACCCTGGGGAATGTTCATACACGATTTCTTCGTGGTAAAGATATGGAAATCTGATTTTTGTTCGAATGTCATCCTTAACTTGTTTCAGGATCTCATTTCTAAGAAGGTGAAACAGGTTCAGCTTGACATATAAACTCAATTATCACTCGCAAACCACTCGGCAAAAGAAGATTCGGTTTCCTGAAGTTTGAGGGAGTGGAGACTTATATGCGATGGAAGGTGTTTTTTGATCTTTTCGGAAAAGTCTATCACCATGTTTTCACTGGTTGGCTGGTAATCTACAAGGATGATATGATGACCACGGTTTTTTAGTTCCTCCGCAAGTTCCACGTGCGGAGTGTTTTTATTAAATACCGTTGCATGATCAAACTTGTCTACAATTTCTGATTTCACGATTTTCTTCAGGTCGCCAAAATCTATCACCATGCCGAATTTCACATTTTCACTATCTGTAATGGGTTTTCCAATTACCGTTACACTCAGTTTATAGCTGTGGCCATGGACATTCCTGCATTTGCCATCATAACCATAAAGCGCATGCCCGGTTTCAAAAGAGAATTGTTTGGTGATTCTAATATTACTCATTTTGGAAACTTTTGATACAAAGATAACCGATTTTTTGAGGCTGAATTTTTAACATTCAAATTTTGATTTCTGGAGTATATTTACAAAATTTCCACCGATATGATTCAGGAAGATTTAGAGCTTTTCGAACAGCTGGAGTTTAAGGAAAATCCGCTTTATGAGCAGATCATCTCAGATCTCTTAGAAAAAAAATACAGTATTATCGATAATTTCTTCGAAGAGGCTGAAGTGAATATTTTGAGGGAAAGCCTGTTACAGAAATATGAAGAAGACAATTTCAAAAAAGCAGCTATTGGAAATCGTACCAATGAGATCATTGCAAGATCCATTCGTGGTGATTTTATACTCTGGATCAATGAGGCTAAAGCCGGTGAGGCTGAAAAGATCTATTTTGAAAAGATAAATTCACTGGTTAACTACCTGAATCGAACCTGTTTTATGGGGATATTAACCAAAGAATTCCATTATGCGCTGTATCCTGAAGGGACATTCTACAAACGGCATCTGGATACGTTTCAGAATGATGGCCGAAGGAAGCTTTCCATGGTCTGTTACCTGAATGATGAGGACTGGAAACCCGAAAACGGAGGCGAACTCACTATTTATACTGAAGATAACGGGAAAGAAGAGGAAATCAATATCTACCCGTTTCCCGGGAGAGTGGTGATCTTTGAAAGCCAGGAACTCGAACATGAGGTGAAACCTGTTAAAGTACCCCGCTTAAGCATAACCGGCTGGTTAAAAACCCGCTGATTATTTTTTGAATTTTTTATAAACAAAGACTCCAATAAGGATAAGGGCAAGGATAAGCCAGAAGCCCATGCCACTTAAAAAACTAAAAAATTCCCAGGTATCCTGATCCATCAGTTCTTGTTGTTTCTTTCATGTCTTACTCTCCATCTGTAGCGTGCATAAAAGAATAAGCCCAGTAATAGCAATATTGCAAGTAAGTACCAGAAATTTTCTGTTATGAACTCCCTTAAAGTCCAGCCCCATTGCTGTATCTCTGTGGGATCTTTGTCTTTTGGTAAATGTTCCTGTTGCATCGCTATCTCAATTTAATAATTTCTGAAGGTCTTCTCCGGAAGCAGCTAAACCTATTTCTTGAATTTGGCAAGAGCCTGCTTGGTAAAATCTGAAAGTACCAGTTCTCCTGAGATTGCTGCCCTTTCGTATAATAAATGCTCCCAGTTCCCGGTGCCTCTCCAAAGTGTCTTTTTCATTTCGGCCAGAGCATCTGGGTTATAAGAAGCTAATTTTGAAGTAAAGATATCAATTTCCTTATCCAGGTCTTTTATGTTCTCAAAAACACGGGCGTACAGGCCTTTTTCCTTTGCCCAGTATGCATTTTTCCATTCATGTGCCGCAAGGCTTAATTCTGCTAGGGCATCAATCCCCATCTTTCTTTCAACCGCAGGGGCGATCACAAAAGGGCCTATCCCGATGCTTAATTCCGAAAGTTTTATGGCTGCAGCATCGGTTGCCATGGCATAGTCACATGCGGCTACCAATCCAACTCCGCCACCTACTGTTTTTCCATGCACCCGGCCCACGATTAGTTTTTTGCAGGTTCTCATAACATTGATCACATTGGCAAAGCCGGAAAAGAATTTTTTTCCACTTTCCAGATCATTAATCTCGATAAGCTCATCAAAAGAGGCCCCAGCACAAAATGCTTTTTCTCCTTCCGATCTCAGAAGGATGACATTCACATTTTCATCTTCGGAAAGCATCCCGATCTCTTTTTCGAGTCTTTCCAGAAGTTCCGAAGGGAAAGAATTGCTCGCAGGATGCCCGAATTCAAGGGTTGCGATCTTATCTTCAATATTCGTATATAAACTTCCGTTCTCGCGGCTGGTGGTCATAAAATTATCGGTTTTTATCAAAGTTAAGGATATTGTGTAAAAGCCGAAGCCTACTTAACAGAATCTAAACTTCCTTATGCAGGTATTTTCTGCGAAAATAGATAACCAGTGTACTACTCCGTATCAGCATCCAAACGAAGAAAGCGATCCAGATTCCGTAAAGTTTCAATCCGAAATAATCGGAAATAAGCAGGGTAGGAGTAAAGCCCAGGAATGTTGCCACCAGAAGAACGTTTCTAAGGTATTTTGCCTCGCCAAGGCCTTTAAAGATTCCATCGAACATAAAGGCGATCGCATTTACCGGCTGCATTATAAGGACTATCCAGAAGACGGAAGAGAATAAAGCAAGCACCGTCGCTTCTTTATTAAATAACAAACCTATCTGTTCATAGAACAAGGCACAGAAGGCCATTAGGATGAGTGCTATTAACACAGCATATTTACTAATCTTCTTACTGAGTTCCCAAAGGTTCTTATAATCCAGCGCCCCAAGTAATTTCCCTCCTATTGCATTTCCAGCATTGGCATAACCATCAATAAAGAAGCTAAAGAACAGCCATATATTCATCAGGATACTTTGTGCGGCTATGTAATTCTTACCATAATCGGTGGCATAGGCATTAGCGAGGTAAATGGCGAAATTCAGGGCAGCAGTACGAACGAACAGGTTGGCTGCCATAAGCAGTAAGCCTTTCATTCGCGGATTTATATTGAAACTGAGCTTAAGGTGAAATGGTGTCTTTTTAAAGAAGAACCAGAAAGCCATAACGAGCATGGTCGCCTGAGCCGCAAGACTTGCATAGGCGGCTCCTTTCAGGTGCATGGCCGGGATTATACCTTCAATCCCGTAAACCAGTAGATAATCGAGGGCAACATTCACCACAGCACCAGTAAGACTGCATTTCATGGCCCACAGAGTGTTTTGAAGTCCGCGGAATATCCCAAATATGGCAAAGGTCACCAAAGTAAGTGGATAACCCAGAGCACGAATCTGGTAATAGTCTTCGGAATATTGCAAAATCAGGCCTTCCGCATTATAAGCACTAAAGATGGCTCTGGCAAAAAATGCAGTTACTCCATAGATGAGAAGACTAAACAGAAAATTAAATGCAATGGCCTGAGGAATGAGGGTTTTCACGGCATGTAAGCGGCTGGCTCCAAGATGCTGGGAAACAATGGCAGAAATTGCAGTCTTGGTCTGAGCAACTATCCAAATGATCGCCGAAAGAAAAGAGCCTACGATCCCTGCAGCAGCAAGGGCTTCAATAGAATTATCATCTACATTTCCGATCACCGCAATATCGGTAAGCGAGATAAGTGGCTCGGCAATCCCGGCGATAATAGCCGGAATGGCGATCTTGTTTATATTTTTAAAACTTACTGAATCTGCCAAAGGAATTATTAATGAATAACAAATATAGAAGGACCGGAATTAAATAAGCAATTCGTAACAGTAAAAAGGATGCTTACTCTGCTTTGGAAAATAGATATTCCCCAGTCTTTGATATCCCCGGGACTGGTAAAACCTCTGATTTCTTTTGTTCTGGCTGAAAGTATCAAGCCTTACCGATTCAAATGTGTGCTGCCGGGCATGGTCTTCAGCATAATCCATTAGTTTCTGAGCGTATCCCTTTCCCCAAACCTCCGGATGAGTAGCCAGCCGGTGGATATAAATATTTGAATTAGTCTTGCTAAGCCATTCAACAGGAATATATTCCTCATCCATATCTTCGGTGATCACAATGATGCCCAGAATTTGTTCATTTTCCTCGAAGACATACAGCTCTTCTTTTTGAATGTCTTTTTTGAGTTTTTCCAGGGAAGGATAATGTTCGTTCCACTGATATATTCCTTTTTCACACATAGCCCGGGCACAGGCTTCAGTGAGAGATTTTATCTCTGCAAGCTGATGGAGTCTGGCTTTTTTAATCATGGATTTTTTGAAAAATAAAAGATTTCCATATTTCAGAAAAATTATTACATTTGCTCCCAGTTGGGGGATTAGCTCAGCTGGCTAGAGCGCTACGCTGGCAGCGTAGAGGTCATCGGTTCGACTCCGATATTCTCCACAAAAAAACCACTGTTTTTAGCAGTGGTTTTTTCTTTTAATCGTCATCAGATTCCCCGTATTCGTCCCATAACTCTTTAGAATCGGTTTTTAGAAAATCTATACTTTTCTTGATTACGTGTTTGAATTCCTTCGGAAGTTCTTCGCCATTCCACGGATGTTTAGTCCCAAAAACGTGGTCTGCATTTTCTACCAGCAGAAGTTTTGGTGCCGGGCTCCATTCGAACAGATTACCAGCTTCGCCAATAGA
>NZ_JAJSON010000017.1:2500-5532 GCF_022410465.1 Christiangramia crocea
AACCTTGCTGGAAACGGTAACTCGTAGGCTCATTATGCAAAAGGCACGCCGTCACCCCCTAAAGGGCTCCGACCGCTTGTAAGCGTATGGTTTCAGGTTCTATTTCACTCCCTTGTTCAGGGTTCTTTTCACCTTTCCCTCACGGTACTGGTTCACTATCGGTCTCTCAGGAGTATTTAGCCTTGGCGGATGGTC
The DNA here is from genome assembly GCF_022410465.1 of Christiangramia crocea. GTDB lineage: Bacteria > Bacteroidota > Bacteroidia > Flavobacteriales > Flavobacteriaceae > Christiangramia > Christiangramia crocea. The sequence continues at coordinate 2,696 of NZ_JAJSON010000017.1, forward strand.
CCGCCGGATTCATACAGGGTTTCACGTGCCCCGCACTACTCAGGATACTGCTATGCTTTATATCGAGTTACTCATACCGGGCTGTCACCGTCTATGGCCAAGCTTTCCAACTTGTTCTAATTCCTGATACAAACAATGTTGCAGTCCTACAACCCCAATAAGTCCGTAAACTCATTGGTTTGGGCTAATGCGCGTTCGCTCGCCGCTACTAGCGCAATCACTATTGTTTTCTCTTCCTCCGGGTACTTAGATGTTTCAGTTCCCCGGGTTCGCCCCATGCAAGCATGGTACCATATCTTCAATATGGTGGGTTGCCCCATTCGGATATTCGCGGATCAATTTGTATGTGCCAATCCCCACGACTTTTCGCAGCTTATCACGTCCTTCTTCGCCTCTGAGAGCCTAGGCATCCCCCATACGCCCTTATCTAGCTTGTATGCGATTTGCTTAATGCTCTTATCTGTCCTGACCTAAATCAGAACAGATGTATTATAATGTATTTACTGTTATTAAATATTTCTATCTAATAGTGTTCTCGTATTCTTTGTTTCTCAATATGTCAATGAACGTTTTTCCCGTATAACAATAAAGCTTCGATGTCTTCATAAACTAAATGCGTAACGCACCCTGGTTGCTTATCAAAACTATTCCCGCTTTATCTCTGGGAATCGTGGAGAATATCGGAGTCGAACCGATGACCTCCTGCGTGCAAGGCAGGCGCTCTAGCCAGCTGAGCTAATCCCCCATTTTCTGGAATCCCGAATATAGAATTCAGAATGTAGAATTAGAATTCTTTAGCTTCTAGAATTTCCTTTCAATAATTTTTTAATGAACTTCGTACTGCGCCTTTCGACCCTCGTACTTCTACGTAGTCTCAGGCAGACTCGAACTGCCGACCTCTACATTATCAGTGTAGCGCTCTAACCAGCTGAGCTATGAGACTGTCCTTAAACAGCATAAAGCTTGAAGCATCAAACACTAAGCCTATAAAAGTTCCCTTTTTTAGCTTATGGCTTTAAGCTTGCCCCTTACTGCTATTTATAATCGAATTGACGATAAGAATCAAGACCAAAAGGTCTCTCTGAACTTCCCTTTCGTAATTGTCGCTAGTCACATTAATATGACTTCGCTCTAGAAAGGAGGTGTTCCAGCCGCACCTTCCGGTACGGCTACCTTGTTACGACTTAGCCCCAGTTACCAGTCTTACCCTAGGCGGCTCCTTGCGGTGACCGACTTCAGGTACCCCCAGCTTCCATGGCTTGACGGGCGGTGTGTACAAGGCCCGGGAACGTATTCACCGCACCATGGCTGATGTGCGATTACTAGCGATTCCAGCTTCACGCAGTCGAGTTGCAGACTGCGATCCGAACTGTGATAGGGTTTGAAGATTCGCATCCCCTCGCGGGGTAGCTGCCCTCTGTCCCTACCATTGTAGCACGTGTGTGGCCCAGGACGTAAGGGCCGTGATGATTTGACGTCATCCCCACCTTCCTCGCGGTTTGCACCGGCAGTCTGGCTAGAGTTCCCGACATTACTCGCTGGCAACTAACCACAGGGGTTGCGCTCGTTATAGGACTTAACCTGACACCTCACGGCACGAGCTGACGACAACCATGCAGCACCTTGCAATCTGTCCGAAGAAGGGTCTGTTTCCAGACCTGTCAGACTGCATTTAAGCCCTGGTAAGGTTCCTCGCGTATCATCGAATTAAACCACATGCTCCACCGCTTGTGCGGGCCCCCGTCAATTCCTTTGAGTTTCATTCTTGCGAACGTACTCCCCAGGTGGGTTACTTATCACTTTCGCTTAACCACCCAGCCCTCAATTAGGCCGGACAGCTAGTAACCATCGTTTACGGCGTAGACTACCAGGGTATCTAATCCTGTTCGCTACCTACGCTTTCGTCCATCAGCGTCAATATAGTATTAGTGATCTGCCTTCGCAATAGGTGTTCTGAGTAATATCTATGCATTTCACCGCTACACTACTCATTCCAACCACTTCATACTAATTCAAGAACAACAGTATCAATGGCAATTCTACAGTTAAGCTGCAGACTTTCACCACTGACTTATTGTCCCGCCTACGGACCCTTTAAACCCAATGATTCCGGATAACGCTTGGACCCTCCGTATTACCGCGGCTGCTGGCACGGAGTTAGCCGGTCCTTATTCATACGGTACCGTCAAGCATCTACACGTAGATGTGGTTCTTCCCGTATAAAAGCAGTTTACAACCCATAGGGCCGTCTTCCTGCACGCGGCATGGCTGGATCAGAGTTGCCTCCATTGTCCAATATTCCTCACTGCTGCCTCCCGTAGGAGTCTGGTCCGTGTCTCAGTACCAGTGTGGGGGATCTCCCTCTCAGGACCCCTACCTATCGCGGTCTTGGTAAGCCGTTACCTTACCAACTAACTAATAGGACGCATACTCATCTTTAAGCCATAAATGTTTAATATAAAAGCCAGGTGACTCTTATATACTATGGGGTATTAATCCACGTTTCCATGGGCTATCCCCCGCTTAAAGGTAGATTGTATACGCGTTACGCACCCGTGCGCCACTCGTCATCAGAAAAGCAAGCTTTTCTATGTTACCGTTCGACTTGCATGTGTTAGGCCTGCCGCTAGCGTTCATCCTGAGCCAGGATCAAACTCTTCATCGTTAAATCTTAATATACTTAACAACTACTAAGAAATTGCTCAGGTTGACTTCTTCTAGTCTTAATTCTTATACACTGGATCATATATCTCTATATAATCCCTGTCAATTCAATATTTCAATGAACTCGACCGGTCGCCCGATCATCTCTTGCTAAAACCCAGGGAATCGAACCC
>NZ_JAJSON010000018.1 GCF_022410465.1 Christiangramia crocea
ATCTGTATTACCTGCAGCATCGGTAGCTGTTACAACTACATTTACAGTTCCGTTATGTTCTGAGAAAACTACTGTTCCCGCAGCTGGTAACTGGACAATACTCACCGTACAATTATCGGTAGCAACTGAGCCATCTACAAGGTTTGGAACGGTGATACTACATTCGGTATCCAGCACCACTTCCTGATCGGCTTCCGCTGTAAGTACAGGTTCTTCAGTATCTTCAACCGTAACTGTAGCGGTAGCCGAAGATGTATTTCCGTTAACATCAGTCATGTTGAGTGTTACAGTATTTACACCTAAATTATCACAATTGAATTCTGATCTGTCAACAGAAATGGAAGCAATATTACAATTATCAACTGAGCCATTTTCTATACTCAAAATTGAAGAAATGGCTGCATATTTAAAGCTAACGGTAGCCGTATAGCCCGTGGATTGATTAACTGACATTCCTACGATTGCACTGCCTGCTGGCGCATATTGGGTAGTGGTCATAAAATTGGAAGTAGCGGTACCAGACCCACTTATACCATTCATCATTGTATTATTTATGCTGTTTAGATTTCCATTAGCCACTTCGTGCAGGTTTTTACCAATCCCTTTTATGCCCACGTGAGTTCTGCTAGAAAGCTGATGCTGGTAATCTCCATCTTCAACTTCGAATCCAACCAGGACTTTATTGCCGGTCAACATCTCCGACCTGTACACAGCGGTATTGGAACCACTGAAACATGTTTCTACTGTCTCAGTACTTAGACTACCATCTGCAAGGACCTCTTTACATAATAATCTGAAATTATCCAGTATCCAACCGGTTGACCCTTCATACCCTACAGCGACATAGCCCTCAGGGCAATCACAATCTACCGGAGTAGGAGTAACTGAGCTGTTTTGAGGCTCAAGTTGTCCGGCCACTGGTCCTATGGAATAGTCACTTCTTATGGAAGCCTGACCATTCTCATCCAAATACACAGTGACATCCTGAGCAATTGCTGTAGGTGCAGTATTGTCTTCTACAGTCACTGTTGCTGTACAGGTATCGGTTACGTCATCACTATCCGTAATGGTTAGAGTTACTTCATTCTCGCCTATATTGGAACAGTCAAATGTATCATTATCTATAGCTAAAGTAAATCCGGCCTTATCATCGCTGGACCCGTCATTCACATCATCTGGAGTTATAGTTACAGTACCATTTGGGCCAAGCTGAGCTGTAAAATTCTGACAGGACGCTACAGGCGCATCGTTGGTATCTTTCATAACTGTATCTGTCGCAGCTGTTCCTTCATTAGAGGAAGCATCAGTCAGGGTGACCGACAGCGTTAAGGTTCCATCTTCCAGTCCACTTACATCAATTCCACTAATCTGCTCGGTTACCGTAGAAATAGTTCCAGAACCGGTTACCTCAGTTCCTCCATTTTCATTGCTAAAGATGTAGTTGTAGGTAGTACCTACTTCGGCATTTGCAAACGTAAAACTGACATCAGTTCCGTTATTCTCATCAATTGCGTTTTGATTGATGCTTACAGAGTAGCCTGTAGGTGCTTCCACGTCATTCACTGTCACAACAAAACTGCAGGTAGATTTATTCCCTGAAGCATCGGTGACTTCAAAAGTGTTGGTGGTGATTCCTACTGGAAATTCGCTTCCACTTTTCAGGCCAGCAGTTTGAGTTATATTGCTGGTTTCCACGAACACATAACTATCAAAGAAATTGGCTCCATAATGCCCGGTCCAATAACCTCGGTCTGAGCCTCCATGTTCAAAATAGATATATCTCACTCCGCTTCCATAATCCTTAAATTCCACAGACTCTAATAATGCATCAGTCCCAATACGTTTAGGTGCTGAAGCAGTACCTGAATTATACACGGCTATAGTATTATGATTTGCATCTCTTAATTCAAACCTTACGAAGTAATTATCCAGTAATTCACCTGAACCGCAATTATTATTCAACCAGTCTGACTGTACTTTTTCCCCAATCTTTATTATGGGAGACCTATCTAACTGAACTTCAGTAAAGCCGGAAGCCAAGAGATCAATTTCCTGGTACTTCGTATTAGCTACGGCACTTCCATCGCATGTGTTATAAGAACTTTTGAACTTCCCACCGGAAGCCATCCAACCACTACCTTCATTCAAGGATACAGTCCATCCGTTCAGATCCTCCGTAGCGTTTGGATTTACCAACAGGTTTTCTTCACTGCAGGCTTCCACTACTTCAGGCAAGGTATAGTTCACAATTGCCCCATCAACTCCAGGATCATTATCAACTTCTATATCACCTGGACAGGTGATTGTTGGGCCAATATTATCTTCAACAGTAACTATTGCTGTGCAGGTAGCCTTCTTACCTCCGGCATCGGTAACGGTAAGTGTCACCTTATGATCGCCAATATCATTACAAGTGAAGGCCTCTGTAACATCTATACTCAAGGTCACATCCCCTTCTGCATCACTGGAGCCGTTATCTATATCTTCTGGAGTAAGCATCACCGTACCGTCTTCTCCAAGTTCTGCTGTATAGTTTTGGCAGATAGCCTCTGGAACCGTATTTATTGGAGTGGTGTTTCTGTATAATCTTGAGAAAGGCTCTGCTGAGTTACCCAAATAAGAATTTATCATTAAATCCTTATCGGAATCTCCATCAATATCTGCAAAAGCGTGATCACCTATCCAATTATCGCCAAACTGCAATTCTTTACCATCAAAAAAACTACCATCGCCTGAATTAATATAAAATTTCGTCGAATTGGTTCCATCTGATTTTCTACCTGAAATTAAAATATCCAAGTAACTATCAGAATCAACATCTGTGAATGACAATGATGAACCATAAGCAAATTCAGATGTGAAATCTACCCCCTCGCTAAATAGAGCGTTACCGTCATTTAAGTATAATTTTGTAGAGTTAGTATAATCTTTTCGGCCTGTTAAAATAATATCTATATCGCCGTCTTGATCTGAATCTGCGAAATCAACATCATCCCCTTTAAAACCAATAAATTTTATGGGTGTTGCCAGATTAAAACTGCCATCTCCGTTATTTAGATAAATATGTGTTACTCCATAATGATGTTCACTTTCACCTGTAAGAAATATATCCTTATAATTATCACCATTCAGGTCAACAAATTGAACTATTGATCTTTGAACACCTTCAATTGATACACCGGTAACTTCAGTAAAGTCTCCGCCATTATTTTCATATAAAATTGTATTTACTCCTGATGAACCTTCACTACCAGTTATAATTAAATCCAGATCATTATCATTATCTACATCTCCAAATGCAATATCACCATTAGTCATACCTTTAAAAGATTGTCCTAAATCTTCTTCAAAGTTTGCCGTACCATCATTTAAGTAAAGCTTTGTGATCGTCTCTCCCGTGCTATATAAATACCCTGAAATCAATAAATCCACATCACCGTCATTATCCACATCGGCAAACTCCTTAGAAGCATTTCCGCTTCCGTTCATAAAATCAGTTTCAATCAAGCTAAAGCTATCCCCGGTACCGTCATTCAAATACAAATTTGTATAAGATGTACCCCAATCAATAGTTATTGACCTTAATATATCCTGATCACCATCATTATCAACATCTGTAAAATCAATATCCCCTTGTGAAGTATTTAAGATGTTGTGTGAAAAATTGGCTTCGCCATCGTTGTAATATAGAAATGATAATTCCCCTCCTCTAAAAGAGTTTGCATTTGTACCTGTTATAAGAATATCATTATTATTATCTCCATCTACATCTGCAATCGCTATTGCGCTGTTATAAACTTCTGGAAGATTATAATTTAAATCTTCAGAGAACTCTCCATTACCATCGTTTAAATATAATTTGTTTATTGATTCATTACCTGAGGTCGCAATTTTACCCATTATAAAAAAATCCTGATCATCATCTCCATCTATATCACCAAATGCCATATCTCCATCTACAACTCCTAAGAAACTTGCATGCTTTGTAAAATTTCCTAAACCATCATTTAAATATAAATCGCTTTCTATATCGTAGGAACTGGTTCTTCCTGATAACACAGCATCCATATCATTATCTCCATCCACATCGGCAAAAGTTATCAAGGCTTTTTTATTATAATAATTACCGTCATACCCTTTACCTTCAAAACCTATTGAAGAACTGAATTGACCATTACCATCATTTACGTAAATATGAGTATTCAAGTAAGAATAAAACCCAGTAGGGTCCGGTATTAAATAAGAGCCGGTATGTATAAAATCTATATCTGAATCTCCATCAATATCAGCTGCTGCAAGTCCCGAATTAGACTTTCCAAAAAAATTAGGGTTGTCATTCAGAACGAAATTATTACCCCCATTATTTATATATAGCTCAAGTATTGTTTCTCCAGAAGAGTTTTCTCCGGAAATAAGAAGATCCGGTAGATTGTTCCCATCAAAATCTTGAAAAATTATAGAATTATTCTCCAATCCTGGAAAAGGAGTTCCTGTTACTTCTGAAAAGTCTCCAGAACCGTCATTAATATAAAGCTTAGTGAAATTAGGCGAATACTCAAGATATGAAGAAATGATAATATCCTGATCATTATCCCCATCTGCATCTCCAAATGCAACCGACGATCTAGGTCCACCCCAGAAAGGGGTGCCATCTACTTTGGAAAAGTTTCCAAAACCATCATTTTTATACAATTGGGCTCCTCCTGAGCCAACCAATAGCACATCAAGATCATTATCATTATCGATATCTGCAAATTCTGTATCACCATTGCTAGTGAGTTCAAAATTGCTAGAAATCTGTGAAGTAATCTCCTCAAAAATCTGAGCCTGCGAAATCTGCCAGGCCAAACCAAAAAATAAGAGAATTAAAAATTTTAAAAAGTAATTTTGTTTCATCAAGGCATATTTAGGTTAATATTAGGTTACAAGTTTCGGGTAATGTTAAAAATTTAACAATACCGCTTTTGAGGTATTAACATTTGTTAAAATAATAGAGATTATTTTGGAGTAGGGCGGCGCGAATTTATGTTTTTTTTAACTTATTATCCAACAAAAAAATCGCCAAAAAGTAAAAAAAACGCAATTAAATCTTTAAAATATAGGCATTCGAAAGATTTTACTTACAAAATTTAAATTATTAAAGAAGGCTACTGTTTCTTAAAAAAAATAAAATTTTATTTCTCTCGCTGCCGTCTAAAGAAAATCTACTTTCAGCCTCTCGGTTTATCTTAAAATGTAGAAATAAAAAACCTCACAGATTTTGGAAACCTGTGAGGTTTAGGCATTTCTTTTGTCTGTATAAAATTAAAGTGTCTCAGCGACTTTCCCCACCTCCTCTATCGTCTTATCAAGATCATCATAAGAAAGAGCCTCACTGATAAACCAGGTCTCAAAAGCACTTGGAGCGATATAGATCCCGTTTTCAAGCAGGCCGTGGAAGAACTTATTGAATTTTCCAGTAGAAGCAGATCTTACTGAAGACTGGAAGTCGGTCACCGGTTCTTTACCAAAATGAACGGAGATCATGGAGCCTATACGGTTAATGCTAAAAGAGACACCTGCCTCATTCAAAACCTTATCCATTCCCTTATGGAGATATTCAGTCTTTTTATCTATGCTTTCAAAGATTTCAAGATTATCATGAAGTTCAGTAAGCATCGCAAAGCCTGCAGCCATTGCCAATGGATTCCCGCTTAAGGTCCCTGCCTGATAAACCGGCCCATCCGGAGCAAGATGATTCATAATTTCATTTCTTGCGGCAAAAGCTCCAACCGGAAGTCCACCTCCTATCACCTTTCCGAAACAAACGATATCGGCATTCACTCCCAGTCTTTCCTGCACACCGCCGGCGGCCTGTCGGAAGCCGGTCATTACCTCATCGAATACCAAAAGGATTCCGGTTTCATCACATATCTTTCTAAGACCTTCCAGAAATCCTTTAACAGGCGGGATGCATCCCATATTTCCTGCCACGGGCTCAAGAATGATACAGGCAATCTCATCTTTATTGGCCTCCACCAGTTCCTTTACGTTTTCAAGATCGTTGTATTTAGCCAGTAAAGTATCTTTTGCGGTTCCCTGAGTTACCCCCGGACTATTGGGAGTTCCAAAGGTCATTGCTCCACTCCCGGCCTGGATCAGAAAGGAATCGCTATGACCATGATAGCAGCCGGCAAATTTGATGATCTTTTCCTTTCCTGTGAAGCCGCGTGCAAGCCGAACCGCACTCATACAGGCTTCGGTACCCGAATTAACCATTCTTATCTTATCTATGTTCGGGACCATCTTTACAGCAAGTTCAGCTATCTTCGTTTCAAGTTCTGTTGGCGTTCCAAAAGAAGTTCCTTTTTTAGCTTTTTCGATCACCGCATCCAATACCGGCTTATGAGCATGGCCCAGAATTAGCGGCCCCCACGAATTGATGTAGTCAATTAGTTTATTTCCGTCCTCATCATATAAATAAGCACCTTTGGCCCTCTCTATAAAAACCGGTTCTCCCCCAACTGCTTTAAACGCTCTCACTGGAGAATTTACTCCGCCCGGAATTACTTTTTTTGCTTCTGAAAATAACTGACTACTCCTCTTATAAATCATAAATGTTCTTTTTTATTCTTTATGTCATCCTGAACTTATTTCAATATCTATCAAAAATTGAATTCTGATAATTACCGGAACAAAATGACGATTATTTTATGTTTAAAACCTGACCAATGGAAATGGTATTCCCAACCAGATCATTATTTCGTTTCAATTCTTCTACCGTTGTATTATATCTTTTTGCAATGGAGTAAAGTGTATCACCCTTTCTCACAACATAATTATCTGAGCTTTCACGAGAAGCCGAAGTATAAACAGGAGTGGATTTCCCCAGGATCTCGGCATCATAGCGATATAATTCATACCTTTCTATCAGGCCAATGAGTTTGTCTGGATATCTGCGATCGGTGGCATAACCGGCCTTTCTCAAACCTTTGGCCCAGCCTTTATAATCATCCGGATCAAGGTTGAATAAATCTGAATACCTTCCCCTATTCGCAAGAAAAAGCGAATGATCCCTGTATGAATACTTTGCCTCTTTATATTTTCTGAAACATTCTCCCCTGCGGTCATCATCGTGATATACCCGCTCACCTTCCCAGTCATGACATTTAATTCCGAAATGATTATTGGCCCGTCTGGTTAGATCACCACGCCCAGCACCCGATTCAAGAATTCCCTGAGCCAGTGTAATACTCGCAGGAATGCGGTATAATTTCATTTCTTCCTGTGCAATAGGCGCAAACTCAGCTATATAACTTTCAACGGTATAATTATAGGGGCTTCTAGAAGGTTCTGCCTCTTTTTCATCAGAATAGATCACCATCCGCTCCTCTTTAGATTCGGTTCCTGATTCTTCCTTTTTAGTGGTTACCACCTTCTTCCTGCTTCCGCAGGAAACCACGAAAAGACTTATTAAAAATAATGACAAAATTCGGCTGAATCTCATATCAGTAATTTATTTGAGGCAGATGTTTCTTTTTTAAAAGTTGGTTCATTCCGTCAATTCCCTGCAACCCGCCAGTGTGTATTACCATGATTCTGGTATTCTCGGGAAAAAAACCATTCTTTATAAGGTCAAAAATACCAAAAACTAATTTCCCTGTATAAACAGGATCAAGAATGATATTATATTTTTTACTGAAGTTATTCATGAACTCGATAAGCTGGACATTCACTTTAGCATAACCCCCGAAATGATAGTTTAGTATTAATTCCCAGTTGTTTTTGCCAACCAGAGAGCTGATCTCATTCCTAAGATAATCAGAATTTAAAGCCGAAAAACCAAGAACTTTTTGATGTGTTTCTGAAGAAGTGATAAGCCCGGCCAACGTGCCTCCAGTGCCAACAGAAGAACATATGAAATCGAATTTTTTATCACTTTCAGTCAGGATTTCTTCACAACCCTTGATCGCAAGCTTATTTGTTCCTCCTTCCGGAACCAGATAAAATTCCTTAAACCGGTGCTTCAGTTTTTTCAGAAATTCCTCCGAATCTTTGTTCCTGTATTCTTCCCTGCTTACAAATTCAAATTTCATTCCGCAAGACGCTGCATATTTTAAGGTAGGGCTCCATTTTTCTTTTGAAACCGAAGCCAGTTCCTCGCCTCTTATAATCCCAATAGTATTAAAACCGAATAGTTTCCCCGCCGCTGCTGTTGCCGCAATATGATTGGAATGGGCACCGCCAAAGGTAAGCAGAGTATCAAATTTCTGATCCCTGGCCGCAACCAGATTATACTTAAGTTTCCTGAATTTATTTCCAGAAACTTCGGGATGAAGCAGGTCTTCCCTTTTAATAAAGAGTTCGATGCCTCCCGGAAATTCTTTAATGAATTGGTTCGGAATATTTTCAGAAATCCGGTTATCAAAAAAATCCTGCATACTACAAAACTAAATGAAGTGGTTAAGAATAAATAGGAATAATAAAAAATCCTCCTCATGAACTTGTTTCAGCATCTGCTGGAAGTTGAAATCGAAGGTTTACCGGAGTCAAACAAATTCAGCTTGACGAGAATTAAAGAAATTTCCGGAAAGCCCAAATTGGCCTGCTTTTTAAATAGTTAAGGTCATTCTCCCGCCGATATGCTTCTCTTTCAAAGCTTATATTCCTGTAAGCCAGCATCCCATCCCTGCAATCGGCATAACGAATAAAGAATTCTATCGCATACCAGATATAGAAGAAAAGAACAAGAAGTTCGAGTTGCTGCCTTAAATGAATTTTCTCATGGTTCAGAAAGAACTTATCTTCCTTTAACCGGGTACTTTGAAGAATAATGAAAGGCCATAAACTAATGCCCTTGAATCTTCCCGAAAGCAAGCGTTTGTTCACGATCAAAATCATGTCATCAAGATAAGAAATTGTATTTTAGCCCCATGAATTTTCAGAAAAAAAGAATTCCGTTAGAAGAGGGTGATTACTACATCACCCCGGAGGGATATCGCTGTTTTACTGAACAATATCATCTTAAAAGGGGATATTGCTGCGAAAGCGGCTGTCGCCATTGCCCTTACGGATACAATAAAAAAACAAACCGACAAGAAACATAACAAATGAACTTTAAGGATCAGATACTGGAAGGAATTCCGGATAAATTGCCGGAACCAAAACCTTATGACGAATCTTTAAACCATGCTCCCAAGCGCAAGGAAATCCTGGATGAGGATGAAAAGAAACTGGCACTGGAGAATGCATTAAGGTATTTTGATAAAAAACACCACAAAACCCTGATGCCGGAATTCAGGGAAGAGCTTGAAAAATACGGGCGCATTTATATGTACCGCTTTAAACCGGACTATGATTTTTATGCCAGGCCCATAGATGAGTACCCGGGTAAATGTACCCAGGCCAAAGGCATCATGCTCATGATACAGAACAACCTGGATCCCGATGTTGCCCAGCATCCCGAAGAGCTGATCACTTACGGAGGGAACGGCGCAGTATTTCAGAACTGGGCGCAGTACAGGCTCACCATGAAATATCTGGCTGAAATGGATGACAACCAGACCCTGGTGATGTATTCTGGTCATCCTATGGGGCTTTTTCCGTCCCATCCAAAAGCCCCGAGAGTGGTTGTCACTAATGGAATGATGATTCCTAATTACTCAAAACCAGATGACTGGGAGAAATTCAATGCGCTTGGAGTCACTCAGTATGGACAAATGACAGCGGGTAGCTATATGTATATAGGTCCGCAGGGGATTGTTCACGGTACTACCATTACTGTTCTCAACGCGGGAAGAAAAATAGCCAGACAGAAGGAAGACCTTAGCGGAAAACTGTTTGTTACTTCCGGCCTTGGAGGAATGAGCGGTGCTCAGCCAAAAGCAGGGAATATTGCCGGATGCATTACTGTTTGCGCCGAAGTGAATCCAAAGGCCACTCAAACCAGGCATAAGCAGGGATGGGTAGATGAAGTTATCGAGAATTTAGAAGAACTCGCTACCAGGGTTAAGAAGGCTAAAACAGATAAAGAAGTGGTTTCTATTGCATTCCAGGGGAATGTTGTGGAAGTATGGGAATATTTTGCCGAAAATGATATTTATATAGACCTTGGAAGTGACCAGACCTCGCTTCATAATCCATGGGCAGGTGGATATTACCCGGTGGACCTGGGTTTTGAAGAAGCTAATGAGATGATGTCTTCCAATCCTGAAAAATTCAAAGAAAAAGTCCAGGAAAGCCTGAGAAGACAGGCGGCCGCAATTAACCATCATACTTCAAAAGGTACTTATTTCTTCGATTATGGAAATGCTTTCCTACTAGAAGCTTCCAGAGCCGGAGCGGATATTCTAAGTGAAGACGGGAAAAGTTTCAGATACCCCAGTTATGTTCAGGATATAATGGGACCTATGTGCTTTGATTATGGTTTTGGTCCGTTCAGATGGGTATGTGCTTCCGGCAAAGATGAAGATCTTCAGAAAACCGATGAAATCGCAACCCGTGTTTTAAACAAATTAAGAGAGGATTCTCCTGCTGAGATCCAACAGCAGATGCAGGATAATATCCAATGGATAAAAGGAGCCCGGGAGAACAAACTTGTGGTAGGTTCCAAAGCCAGAATACTCTATGCCGATGCCGAAGGAAGGATCGAGATCGCGAAAGCCTTTAACGATGCGATTGGGCGTGGAGAGATAGGCCCGGTAGTACTTGGACGGGATCATCACGATGTTTCAGGAACCGACTCTCCTTACCGCGAAACCTCTAATATTTATGATGGTTCCCGCTATACAGCCGATATGGCCATTCAAAATGTTATAGGAGATAGCTTTAGGGGAGCTACCTGGGTGAGCATCCATAACGGTGGAGGCGTTGGCTGGGGAGAGGTGATCAACGGAGGCTTCGGCATGATTCTTGAAGGTGATAAAGCATCTGAAGATCGTTTGAAATCTATGTTGTTCTGGGATGTGAACAACGGAATTGCCCGAAGATCCTGGGCAAGGAACAAGGAAGCTGTTTTCACCGCCAAACGCGCAATGGAGATGAATCCGCAACTTAAGCTTACCATCCCGAACATGGTTGATCCAACGCTTTTCGATTAAAGTTTGTACAAATTTAAAATCGAACCTATGAAATTTCTAAAATTTACACCTGTTCTGCTACTATTTGCAGTCCTGTTTACCTCCTGTGAAAGCGTGAGGGTCGCATCAGATTATGATCGCGAAGCTAATTTCAGTGAATATGGAACATATGCTTTCTTCAAACCAGGAATAGATAAAGCCGAAATATCAGACCTTGATAAGAAGCGTATACTAAGAGCAATAGAGACCGAAATGCAAAAGAAAGGTTTTACCAAATCTGAAAATCCTGATTTGCTGGTAAGCATATTTACCAAAACTAATGAGAACATCAACATCTACCAGAATAATTATCCATACTGGGGTTATGGCTGGGGATGGCATCCATGGTACTGGGGAAGTGGTTTTAATACCGTAAACCGTACCAGCGAAGGAACCCTGTATATAGACCTTATAGATTCTGAAGATAAGGAACTGGTATGGCAGGGAATGGGTACTGCAGCTCTCGCCCGAGAGGTGAACAAGAAACAGGAACGCATCAATGAGATCGTAGCCAAAATCATGGAGAAATATCCTCCGGGAATGGAGAAATAAGATATTAGTTAAGCCCCTTTTAAAGGGGCTTTTTTATACCCCATCGTTAAGTAATAATCTTCCCTTTCTCTGTCAAATTTTGTACTTTTAACGCAAACGTTATAGTAAACCCTGAACATGTTAGATAATATTCAATCGAATGAAATACTGGATAGGCTTCCGGCCCATCTCAAGCAATATATCAAGCCCCAGAATTATGAAGATTATACTCCCATAAATCAGGCGGTCTGGAGATATGTAATGCGTAAAAATGTTGATTACCTCAGCAAGGTGGCGCATGATTCCTATCTACAAGGCTTAAAACAAACCGGTATTTCTATTGACAGCATTCCTAACATGTATGGGATGAACCGGATCTTAAAAGAAATAGGCTGGGCGGCGGTGGCAGTGGATGGTTTTATCCCTCCTGCTGCCTTCATGGAATTCCAGGCTTATAACGTTCTTGTTATTGCCAGCGATATCAGGCAGCTGGACCATATAGAATACACCCCTGCCCCGGATATCATTCATGAAGGAGCCGGCCACGCTCCTATTATAGCCAATCCTGAATACGCCGAATACCTTAGGCGATTTGGGGAAATTGGATGCAAAGCAATCTCCAGTTCCCATGATTATGAGATCTATGAAGCAATCAGGGAATTGTCAATTTTAAAGGAAGCGGAAGATACTCCCAAGGAAAAGATCGAAGAAGTCGAAAAAAAAGTAGACGAACTTCAGAATGCTGAAGTTAAACCGAGTGAAATGGCCCAGATAAGGAATCTGCACTGGTGGACTGTTGAATACGGACTGATAGGAAGTCTTGAGAATCCTAAGATCTATGGTGCCGGACTACTTTCTTCTATCGGGGAAAGCAAATCCTGCCTTACAGATGCTGTTAAAAAACTCCCTTACACTATTGAAGCTGCAAAACAGGAATTTGATATCACCAAACCTCAACCCCAGCTTTTTGTAACTCCAGACTTCGCACATCTAAGTCTTGTTCTGGAAGAATTCGCAAATAAAATGGCCCTGAGAAAAGGTGGACTGGAAGGTGTTCAGAAATTGATAGATTCAAAGACCATAGGAACTATTGAGTTAAGTACCGGGATACAGATCTCGGGGAATTTCGAGAATGTGAGGGACCATGAAGGCAAACCGATCTACCTCCAGACTAAAGGAAAGACCGCATTGTCTTACCGGGAAAAGGAACTGGTAGGTCATGGTGTTACCACTCATACCGAAGGCTTTGGCTCACCCATAGGGAAACTAAAAGGTATCAATCTGGCTATTGAAGATATGAGTCCACGCGACCTGAGGGCTTATGCCATCTATGAAGGAGAGAACGTTACCCTGGAATTTGAAGGAGGCGTAAAAGTGGAAGGAGAAATCATTACAGGAACCAGAAACCTTCAGGGAAAAATAATTTTGATAAGCTTTAAGAACTGTACGGTTAACTACAACGAAGAGGTACTTTTCAAACCAGAATGGGGTAGATATGATATGGCAGTGGGAAAAGAGATCATCTCTGCCTTTGCCGGGCCCGCAGACCATAATTCATTTGATCTCATCACGCACACTCCATCTACGACCACAATAAAAAGCAAGAAAACCCCTGAGCGGGAAGAGCTGGAATCCTTATATGAGTCGGTTAGAAATATCAGGAATGGGGAGAACACCAAATTTTCACTTCAGGCAGCCTTTGATATTGCGAAAAAACATCATCCTAAAGACTGGTTATTATCTGTTGAGATCTATGAGCTAGCAATGGAAGACGATCCCAAACTGGCTACTGAAGTAAAATCTTATCTTGAAGAACTTAAAAAATCCAGGCCGGAAGTAGCCCATCTTATAAAGGACGGGATAGAACTGACGGAAAGTAATTTAGCTGCCACCTAAAGTTTTATCACTTCCAGTGTTTCTGAATCCTCTATGGGTTGGTTCTTATATTCCAAAGTCCAGCCCATACTACTGGTAAGTATATATATTTTCTGCAGCTCGCTGATTAGCCTGTTCCTGGCATTAGACTTTAAGGACGATTGTTCGATCTTTTCCCTCAGCGACTTTTCAATTCGCTCCTTGATCTTATTATAATCCTCGGCCTCAAACTGGTTGAGATAATCCTGGGTTACATCATAATATTTAATATTCGGATTAATACTGATCTCCTCTTCAGGTATCTCTTTTATAATTACCCTTTTTCCCTCCTCATCAATTTCAATCTCCAGTTTACTTAGATCATAGGCAATACTAGCCTCGGCATTTACTACGATAAGGGCCTTTTTCCTGGCTGAAAGGATATCGAAATAAAAACTTTTGGAATTCTTATAGGTGAAAACCTGTGAAAAACTACCTTCTGTGACCACAAGCTTACCAACGTTTCTAATCTGCTCCTGGATAAGTGCTGTATCCTCTTTTAGACTTTCCTTTTCATCATTCTTATTTTCGAGGTACATGAAGCCAAGAATGATTACGGCAATCATGAGCACGGCCAGCAGAATATTCTTCATACAGATAGATTTTTAAAAGTAAAAGTTAGGAAAAAAGAAACAGAAGCTGGAGAAGCGAAGTCCTAAAGAAAGTTAAAAATCAAGTCTTTATAAAAAAACTAAAGGACGGCCCCACCCGTCCTTTAGTATATTCTAAAATCTACCCCAACAAATTTTAGAAAACAAATCATCCATAAAAGGCTGATTATTTGAGGTGTACATCCTTTCGTAACCAACCCAGATTTACTTCAGATCTGAATGGTAAAAATACGAATATTTTAGTATAAAGAATGAAAAATATGTTTCCTTTATATTAAAATATTGATAATCCCAACAACAGTAAGGCCTGAGAAAAGGTTATTTCAGGGTGATTTTTTTGAATTTCCTCGATTTTTACTTGGATTTTCGTAAGAAATTTCTTATGCTCTGTAGTGTTTTCTGCGCGTGAGCGATGAGAAAGAGCCTTTTGGATCTTGTCGATTTCCAGGTTTAGTTCAAGTGATTTTGAGGATATCCAGTTGTAGGAAAAAAGCTTCCAGATATAATCTACCGCTACTTTACTGGGATGCAACATGTCTTCCGCATAAAAACGATAATCCCTCAGCTCATCCATCATTATCTCATAAGAAGGAAAATAAACCGCCGAATCATTATTACCTAAAAATTCATGAAGAGCTGTGGTCAAATGAGCCTTGCTTTGCTGGTTTTCCACCACTCCATCCTTCAGGTGTCTTACAGGTGAAATTGTGAAAATGATCTTAGCCTCTTCATTCATCTGGGAAACAGAGTGGCTAATCACCTCAAGATCATTTATTATTTCATCAACGGACGAAAGTTCTTTTCTGAAGCGTTTCTGAGGGATCTTATGGCAGTTTGCCACAATATCAGTGGTGCCTTCATAAATATACCCCCAGGCCGTGCCCAGGCTTATAATCACATGGGAAGCACCTGCAAAAAACTCCCGGCTATTCTCTAAGGAGGTATTCAGATCTTTCAGACATTCTTCCCTGCTCTCCCGACGCATATCTGAATGTGCCTCGAGCGATTGCCAGCCATCATTAAATTCAATTAAATCCCTATCGCTGTAATTCTCATTGTTCGATAATCTCTGAAAAAATCTTCTGATTGGCGATGGATGGAAAATGATACCGGTAGGATTCTGACGGTTTCGAAATTTGAACCAATCCAGTTTAGCCCCTATATTTTCAACAAAACAGGAACCAATAAGGAATACCCCCTTTCCATGCTCGATCTTAGGAGCACCCTTCTGCACTGGAACTATAGTTCTGAAATCCATATCCTTAAATTAAAAAATCCCGGTTAGAATTCCGGGATTTTCTTTACTATTTTATAAAACTTTCGGCTTTTTGAAGGGCCTCATTGAGACCACCGGGATTCTTCCCCCCTGCAGTGGCAAAAAATGGCTGGCCTCCGCCGCCACCCTGGATGTATTTTCCAAGCTCCCTTACTATTTGTCCCGCATTTAGATCTTTTTCACTTACCAAACTTTTCGAAATATAACAGGAAAGAAGGGCTTTTCCGTTTTGCTCGGTTCCGAATAACAGGAAAAGATCATCTATCTCTTCTCCCAGCTGAAATGCCAGGTCTTTGATACCGCCTGCATCAAGATCTACTTTTTTGGAAAGGAAATTCACTCCTCCCACATTCTTTATTTCCTGTTTAAGCTCAGACTTTAAGTTCTTAGCCTTATCCTTCAATAAGCTTTCCACCTGTTTCTTTAGTGCCGTATTCTCTTCCTGAAGACTGTTTATTGCCTTTACAGGGTTTTTTGGATTCTTCAAGCCGGCTTTCATCTCCTTCAAGACTTCAGCCTGCTCTTCGAAATATTTCATGGCCGCCTCGCCGGTAATTGCCTCTATTCTTCTTATTCCTGAAGCCACTGCCGATTCTCCTGTAATCTTGAAATACCAGATATCTGAAGTATTCTGAACGTGGATTCCTCCACAAAGTTCCATTGATTCTCCAAATCGAATGGCCCTTACAGAATCTCCGTATTTTTCACCAAACAAGGCAATAGCACCTTCATCTATGGCTTCCTGATAACTAATCCCTCTTTTTTCATCCAGCCCAATCTGCTCCTTTATTCTCGCATTTACAAAATCCTCAACTTTTTCAAGCTCTTCCGCACTTACCTTGCTGAAATGAGAAAAGTCAAACCTTAGATAATCGCTTTGAACCATTGAGCCCTTTTGTTCAACGTGAGTTCCCAAAATACTCCTTAAAGCCTGATGAAGTAGATGAGTCGCCGTATGATTACAGGCTGTATTATATCTTTCTGTCTTATTTACAATGGCTTCAAAATTAGTTTCAGGATTTTGAGGGAGTTCTTTTACAAAATGTACTATCAGGTTATTTTCTTTCTTAGTATCCACTACATCTATCACTTCCCCTTCAGAAGACATCAATATCCCTTTATCACCAACCTGACCGCCCCCTTCAGGATAAAAAGGAGTTCGGTTAAGCACTACCTGATACATCTCCCCTTTCTTCTTCGATTCCACCTTACGGTATTTTGCTATTTTCACATCAGATTCCAGCTGATCATATCCTACAAAGGCTTCATCTTCAACTTCCCCGAGTTCTGTCCAGTCTCCTGCACTTACCTGGGTCGCCTTACGTGATCTATCTTTTTGTTTCTTAAGCTCTTTCTCAAAAGCTTTTTCATCGAGTTCATACCCGTTCTCTCTTAAGATAAGAGCGGTTAGATCTATAGGGAAACCATAAGTATCATAAAGCTCAAAAGCTTTTTCTCCGGATATTCTTTTATCAGCCGAATCTTTCATCAGATCCTCCAAAAGAACAAGTCCCTGCTCAAGTGTTCTTAGAAAAGAAGCCTCCTCCTCACGAATAACATTCTGCATAAGACTTTCCTGAGATTTCAACTCCGGGAAGGCAGAATTCATTTGATCACTTAATACCGATACCAGCTTATAAATAAATGGTTCTTTAGTATCCAGGAAGGTAAATCCATATCTAATGGCTCTTCTTAATATTCTTCTAATAACATAACCGGCCCCGGTATTACTTGGCAGCTGACCATCGGCAATAGAGAAAGCAACAGCCCTAACATGATCGGCAATCACCCTCATTGCAATATCTGTCTCTTCAGATTTACCATATTTTGATCCTGTTATCTTTTCAATTTCACTTATAAGAGGAGTGAAGACATCGGTATCGTAATTAGATTTTTTGCCTTGCAAGACCATACACAAACGTTCAAAGCCCATCCCCGTATCTATATGTTTTGCGGGTAACTCTTCAAGATCTCCGTTGGCCTTTCGGTTATACTGCATAAAAACGAGGTTCCAGATCTCCACCACCTGGGGATGATCCATATTTACCAGGTCTCTTCCGGGAACTTTTGCTTTTTCTGCATCAGATCTTATATCGATATGAATTTCGGAACATGGCCCGCATGGACCCTGATCACCCATCTCCCAGAAATTATCCTTTTTATTTCCGAAAATGATCCTCTCTTCAGGCACGATCTCTTTCCACAATTCAAGTGCTTCTGTATCCAGGCCAAAATTATCGCGGTCATCGCTTCCTTCAAATACCGACACATACAGATTTTCAGGATTGATCTTATACACCTCAGTCAACAGTTCCCAGGCCCAGCTAATAGCTTCTTTTTTGAAGTAATCTCCAAAACTCCAGTTACCAAGCATCTCGAACATGGTGTGATGGTAGGTATCATGCCCTACCTCCTCAAGATCATTATGCTTACCACTAACACGAAGACACTTCTGAGTATCGGTCACCCTGCTGTTTTTAGGAGTTGAATTTCCAAGGAAGTACTCCTTGAACTGGTTCATTCCCGCATTGGTAAACATAAGCGTAGGATCGTCTTTGATCACCATTGGTGCCGATGGAACTATGCTATGGGATTTCGATTTGAAAAACTCTAGAAACTCTTTGCGGATATCCTGTGACTTCATTAAGTTATTTTTCTTGCAAAATTCATTAAATTATGAAGACGGCAAAACAATTAGTATATTTGTTCGTTTACCGTATAAATTTGCACGGTATTTGAGCCGTTTCGAGACGCAAAAATAGCATAAATTTAACTCATGTCGAAGGTTAAATATTATTACGATAGCGAGACCCTTTCCTACAAGAAGATCGAGCAAAAGAAAGGCCGCCGTCTAGGCATCATTCTACTTAGTATTACCGGATCGTTTTTAGGTGGATTCATCCTTCTAATGATCTATCTGAATATCCCCCAGATCGAGACTCCCAAAGAAAAGGCACTTAAACGTGAACTTCAGAATATGAAGTTGCAGTACGGTTTACTCAATAAAAAGATGGATCAAATCCAGGATGTAATGGCTAATATTGAAGACCGGGACAATAATATTTACCGACTTTATTTTGAAGCCAATCCTATCCCGGAAGAGCAAAGAAAGGCCGGATTTGGAGGGATTAACCGGTACAAGGATCTTGAAGGTTTTGATAACAGCAAACTGATTATTGAAACCACAAAAAGAATGGATGTACTCACAAAACGTTTGGTGGTTCAGTCAAAATCGCTGGATGAAGTTGCCAAACTGGCTAAAGAAAAAGGACAGCTACTGGCCGCCATTCCCGCTATACAACCTGTGAACAATGAAGACCTCAGCAGGATAGCATCGGGTTACGGATGGCGAACAGACCCCTTCACCAAGGTAAAGAAATACCATTACGGCATGGACTTTACTGCGCCCAGGGGAACTCCGGTATACGCAACAGGAAACGGGAGAGTGGTTAGAGCCGATAGCCGTTCTACCGGATATGGAAACCATATAAGAATAGATCACGGATATGGATACACAAGCCTTTATGCGCACTTATACAAATACAATGTACGCAGGGGGCAAAAAGTTGAAAGAGGAGATGTAATTGGATTCGTGGGAAGCACGGGGCGATCTGAAGCTCCCCACCTCCATTATGAGATCTTCAAGGATGACAAAAGGATCAACCCCATAAACTTCTATTACGGAAATCTTTCCCCCGAAGAATTCGGCAAAGTACTGGAGAGAGCCCAACGTGAAAATCAATCGCTGGATTAATGCATATCAATCTTCCGGAAAAACGTTACTACAGCATTGGCGAAGTTGCGGAAGCCTTTAAGGTTAATGCTTCCCTGATCAGGTTTTGGGAAAAGGAATTTGATGTTATAAAGCCTAAGAAAAATGCTAAAGGCAACAGGAAATTCACTCCTGAGGACATTAAGAACCTTGAGCTTATCTATCATTTGGTAAAAGAAAGAGGATTCACCCTGGAAGGAGCAAAAATTCACCTTAAAGAAGAAAAACAAAAGACACTGAGCAACTTTGAAATTATTCGTAAGTTGGAAAGTGTAAAAGCAGAACTAATCAACCTTAAAAATCAATTGTAATATGAAAAAGTGGTTAATCCCCTTAATAATTATCGTAATCGGCGTGGTTGTGATATGGAAATTCACAGCCGGATTCAACAACACCGCAGTGACAAAAGAAGAGAATGCAAAACTGGCCTGGGCTAATGTTGAAAGTTCTTATCAGAGACGAAACGATCTCATTGGTAACCTTGTTAAAACGGTAGAAGGCGCTGCAGATTTTGAAAGAGGGACACTTACCGATGTTATTGAAGCCAGAGCTAAAGCAACTTCAGTAAATGTGGATGCCGATAATTTAAGTGCAGCCCAGATACAGCAATTCCAGGAAGCACAACAGGGAGTGACCTCCGCTCTTTCCAGGCTGCTTGTTACCGTGGAAAGATATCCGGAGCTGAAGGCGAATCAAAACTTTCTTCAGCTACAATCGCAACTCGAAGGAACCGAGAACAGAATTAATGTTGCACGTGATCGCTTCAACGAAGCCGTTACTGACTATAACACATATATCAGAGTATTCCCGAACAATATATTCGCCGGAATGTTCGGTTTTGAAAGAATGGAGCGCTTCCAGGCTGATGCCGGTGCAGAAGACGCCCCTGATGTAGAATTTGACTTTTAGGACGATGGGGCAGGATGCAGACAAAGGTTTCCTTTCTAAAAAGGAAGAAAACGAGATCGTAGAGGCCATTCGCAAGGCTGAATTGAAAACTTCCGGGGAAATTCGGGTTCATCTGGAACGAAGCACTGAAGGCAAGGACATTTTTGAAAGAGCCATGGAAGTATTCCATATGCTGAAAATGGATAATACCAAACTGGACAACGGAGTTCTTATTTATGTTGCTATCGAAGACCGGAATTTTGTGATCTATGGAGACAAAGGTATTAATAAGGTTGTTCCTGAAGACTTTTGGGAAAGCACCAAAGACCTTATTGTTTCACATTTCAGAAAAAACAATTTTAAGGAAGGACTGGTTGAAGGCATCCTGAAAGCCGGAGAACAACTCCAAAAACATTTTCCCTGGGATGAAGGAGATACCAATCAATTATCTGATCAAATTTCAAAAGCATAGGCTTATCAAACGATTTATATATTTTCTAATACTTCTTACAGGGTTTACCGCCATAGCACAGCGTGACATCCCTGAAAAACCTTCTGAACAGACCAGTGTTTATGATGAGGGCCAGATGCTTTCATCTTCGGATGAAAAACGACTGGAGCGGAAACTTATCAATTACGCCGACACCACTTCCACTCAGATCGTGGTTGTGACCATTGAATCGCTGGAAGGTGAGTATGAAGGGACCTACGCGGCCCACTGGGCACATGAATGGGGAATAGGCCAGAGTGAAAAAGATAACGGACTCCTTATACTTGTAGCTAAAAAAGAAAGAAAGATCTGGATTACGACCGGTTATGGCCTGGAAGAATACATGACCG
This sequence comes from Christiangramia crocea, assembly GCF_022410465.1. Taxonomy (GTDB): domain Bacteria; phylum Bacteroidota; class Bacteroidia; order Flavobacteriales; family Flavobacteriaceae; genus Christiangramia; species Christiangramia crocea. The sequence continues at coordinate 20,929 of NZ_JAJSON010000018.1, forward strand.
ATGCCAAAACCAAAGAGATCATCGAGCTTATCATATTACCCGAGTTCAGAAATGGCGATATCTATGCCGGACTAAACAAAGGCACTACAGCTATATTCGAAGTTCTGAATGGAACCTTTCAGGGTGCCCCGGGAAGAAAATCCGGAAGCGGGGGGCTACCACTACGCTCCATCATAGTCTTTATAATCTTCATAGTAATCATCATCTCCATGTTCAATAAAAGAGGAGGCCGCGGCGGAAGAGGTCGCGGACGCAGCGTGCTCTGGGACGCTATTATCCTAAGTTCATTGGGTCGTGGTAGTTTTGGCGGTGGAAGTTCCGGTGGCGGATTTGGCGGCGGCGGCGGCTTTGGAGGAGGCTTCGGCGGCGGTGGATTTGGTGGCGGTGGTGCCGGTGGAAGCTGGTAGTATCATTCTGCAGCGGGCAATCACAGTTGTGAGAAATTAGAAAGATCTAGATATAAAAAAAGTCCTCAAAATTTGAGGACTTTTTTTATATAGTTTCCGACTAAGTACAGCTTAACTTACTGCTTCACTAAGACACGGCTTTAAGCTTATTCATTGTGGATTTATTCAGTTTATCCTCGGCATATTCACGGGTCACGGTGAAATTGTCTTCCTCACTTTCCGGAAGTTCGAACATCGCATCAGTCAGGATCGCTTCACATAGCGAACGTAATCCCCGGGCACCAAGCTTATATTCTACTGCTCTATCAACTATATAATCCAAAGCTTCCTCGGTGATATCAAATTCGATATCATCCATCTCGAAGAGTTTCTTATACTGCTTGATAATCGCATTTTTCGGTTCGGTAAGAATAGCCCTCAAGGTAGACCTGTCCAGTGGGTTCATATAAGTAAGAGCCGGCAATCTACCAATGATCTCGGGTATTAGCCCAAATTCCTTAAGGTCTTTTGGAATGATATATTTAAGCAGGTTTGTTCGCTCAATGGAGTCCTCGCTTTTTGAAGCGCTGAATCCAACGGCCTGCATATTAAGCCTCTTGCTGATTATCCTTTCAATCCCATCAAAAGCACCTCCGGCGATAAAGAGAATATTTTCGGTATTCACCTCAATGAATTTCTGATCGGGGTGTTTACGCCCACCTTTTGGAGGAACATTTACCGTGGTTCCTTCCAGGAGTTTCAAAAGCGCCTGTTGAACGCCTTCTCCTGAAACATCACGGGTTATGGATGGGTTATCACTTTTACGCGCAATCTTATCGATCTCATCAATGAATACAATCCCACGCTGGGCTTTTTCAGTATTATAATCGGCTGCCTGAAGCAATCTGGTCAAAATTCCTTCAACATCCTCTCCCACGTAACCTGCTTCAGTAAGCACTGTCGCATCCACGATAGCAAGCGGGACATTGAGCATTTTAGCAATAGTTCGGGCCATAAGAGTCTTACCGGTTCCGGTTTCCCCCACCATTACGATATTACTTTTCTGGATCTCCACATCATCTTCACTTTCGGGCTGCAGTAATCTCTTATAATGATTATACACTGCGACAGACATCACCTTCTTGGTTTCCTCCTGCCCAATGATATACTCATCAAGAAAAGCCTTGATAGATTTGGGCTTACTAAGCATCAAATCTGATGAAAGCTCTCTTGCTTCTCCCTGCCTGGACTCTTCTACCACAATGCCATGGGCCTGCTCTATACACCTGTCACAGATGTGAGCATCCAGCCCGGCAATTAGCAGATTGGTTTCAGGTTTCTTTCTTCCACAAAAGGAACATTCTAAATCTTCTTTCGCCATTATCTAATTTTTCACTAATTACTCTTAATTTAAAAAAAGTAATTTACAATATTATCCTTCTCTCTTTAAAATTTCATCGATCATACCGTATTCCTTCGCCTTTTCGGCTTTCATCCAGTAGTCACGATCACTGTCTTCATGCACTTTTTCGTAGGTTTGACCACTATGTTTGGCGATGATCTTATAAAGTTCTTCTTTTAATGTTAAAATTTCTCTAGCCGTGATTTCTATATCACTTGCCTGACCCTGAGCTCCTCCCATAGGCTGATGTATCATCACCCTGCAATGAGGCAAGCCACTTCTTTTACCTTTTTCACCGGCACAAAGCAGGACAGCCCCCATAGATGCAGCCATTCCAGTGCAAATAGTAGCAACATCAGGCTTTATGAATTGCATGGTATCATAGATCCCAAGACCTGCATAAACACTACCCCCCGGTGAATTTATATAGATCTGGATATCCTTGGAAGAATCAGTACTCTCCAAAAACAACAATTGCGCCTGAACAATATTGGCCACCTGTTCGTTGATTCCGGTTCCAAGAAATATAATCCTGTCCATCATCAGCCTCGAAAAAACATCCATTGCCACAGCATTCATCTGGCGTTCTTCAATGATATTCGGGGTCATGCCTACCGGCACCATGCTACTTATAATCTTATCGTAATAATTGCTGTTTATGTTATGATCTGAGACAGCATATTTTCGAAATTCCTTTCCGTAGTCCATCAATTTTTTAATATTTTTAATTATAACCTGGGTTAAGCCAAAAAAAGGCGTTATCCCGATTGAGTTAACGCCTTAAAGATAGGTAATATATCGTAAAAAGGCTTACTTATAAATCGCTTTCACAAATTCTTCGTAAGTAACCTCTTTTTCGTCAAATTTCATGTTCTCCTTATAGAACTCAAGCAGTTTTTCATTCATCAACTGCTCAGAAAGTCTCTTAACTTCATCCTGGTTTGATAGAATTCTTGCAGCGATATCATCAAGTTCCTTCTGAGAGGGATCTGTCTGTCCAAACTGAGCCATCTGCTGTTTGATCTTATCGGTAGTGAAGGCTTTTAGATCTTCAAAGTCCACATTGAGATTATTATCGTTCACCACCTTTCCTTCGATAAGCTGATAACGAAGTCCCTTTTCACTTTTCTCATATTCTTCTTTTGCCTCCTCTTCAGTAAGCGGTTTTTCACCTACAGTTTGTATCCATTTCTGAAGAAATTCCTTTGGCAGTTCAAAATCTGTAGCTTCAATTAAAGCTTCAGTAATGTCATTCATTAACTGCTGGTCGCTTTGCTGCTGGAATTGTTTTGCAGCATCTTCTTTGATCTTTTCCTTAAGCTCGGTCACAGACTTCACTTTATCCTTTCCAAAAAGTTTATCAAACAATTCCTGATCAAGATCTGCCAGTTCTCTTTCATTGATCTCGGAAATAGTGAATTCTACTTCAATATCAAGATCGTGAGCTCTGTCATGCTCTATTTTAAGATGATTGATCAAAGCGTGATCATCTTCGAAAAGATTTTTGGTTTTTAAAGTGATCGTATCACCAGGCTTGGCTCCAACAAACTTGTTAAGGTTGCGTTTTCCTTTAATATTCTCCAGCTCGATAGTGGAATCATTCTCGATACCTTCTTCTTCATTTTTGAAAGTTCCGGTCACAGAATCACCTTCTTCGGCAACATCCTTACTCTTTAGTTTTCCATATTGCTTCTGAATACTCTCAATCTGATCATTCACCATTTTCTCATCGGCAACGATGTTGTATTTGGTAACCGGTTTCTCAAGATCAAGGTTCACCTCAAACTCCGGAGCCAGTCCCAATTCAAATTCAAAGCTGTAATCATCATTATCCCAGTCAAAATTTTCCTGTTCCTTAGGAATAGGATTACCCAGAACATCAAGTTTCTCTTCAGTAAGATATTTATTAAGGCTGTCCTGAAGAAGTTTATTCACCTCATCCACCAACACGGCCTTGCCGTATTGTTTTTTGACCATTCCCATAGGTACATGACCTTTTCTGAAACCGGGAATATTGGCATTCTTACGGTAATCTTTTAAAATCTTATCTACTTTACCGGCATAATCATCTTTCGCGATATCAACTTTAACTACCGCATTTAATTCATCAATATTCTCTCTGGTAATATTCATTTTGATCTGTTATAAAAAATTGGAGTGCAAAATTACATTTTTTTCAAAAGCCTGCAAAGTTTCAATCCATTGAAATTCAGTTAAATCTAATCTGATTTAAGAATTGAGAAGAGCAAAGACTGCACGAGAGAGAGTAAAAGGCTAAAAATTATGGCAATAAGCCAGCCATCCACATCAAAACCACTCACGAAACCATCGGCTATAAAAATGATAATCGCATTTATCACCAGCAGGAATAATCCAAGGGTAAGGATAGTGACCGGCAGCGTAAACAGTATCAGCAGAGGTTTCACTATAAGATTCAGGATAGCCAGCACTATAGCAACAATAATGGCTGTCCAGTAACTATCAACACTTACACCCGGCAACAACTTGGCAAGAATCACCACGGCAAGTGCAGTGAGCAGGAGTCTAAGAATAAAATTCATAATTTCTGGTATTGGTTATTAGTAAAGTTGCAAAAAAAAGACCGGGAAAATTCCGGCCTTTTAAAATTTTATATCAAATTTAATATTATTGAACGTTCTGTTCCAGGGTCACCGTACCATAATCTCCCAGGTTAGCTTTTGGAACCTCAGCCCCGTATCTTTCATTGATTTCATCAATGATGGCATTTGCTATTACTGCGGCACCACGAGGCGTTTGATGGATTCCATCAAGAGAATAAGCACCACCTTGAACAAAAGCTGAAGTGAGAACTCCTCCATCATAGGCAATACCTTCAGAATCAAGTTTTGCCACCAAAGCATTGGCATCTACGAATCCAAGTTCAAAATTGGTAGCGATACTTTCTATTGCCTGATTATATGCTGTGGTTGCTGTTCTTATATTTTGGATTTCTTCAACATCCAATGCATCTTCATCATTTATCCCGCTAACAGCTCCAAAAAGGGTTTGCACCTGCTGCTGGCTTGGCTGACCTCCGGCCTGTAAAATAGCAAGAACCTCACCTACTTCTTGAGTCAGCACCACAGAACCGTAGCCCTGAGCCAGTGCAGACTGATCTATAGGCAACAACAATAATTCTTCCTCGGTCATTTGTCTGAAACCTAGTGGGTTTGTGGGAGTAACCGGAACATCTATGAGGAAACGGTTAGCTCCTTCGTTAAACTGGATCGCATATTGAGACGCGATAGCCTGTGCCTGTTCAGGAGTAACATTAGGATTCTGCATAAGCACCTGGGTCATCACCCCGGCTACAGCCTGGAAAAAACCTGTAAGATTCGCTGCCGTTGCAGCATCCAGAGCAAGCGCATTGTTAGGAATAGTTGTAAAGTAAGGTACTGTCGTAATATCGGGGATATTCAAAAGAACCCCCTCAGCATTCGCCGCTAGTTCCTCTACAATCTGGCTGTAAAAGAATGCAAAAGCATTTGGATCGGTAATATCATTCGGACCGTAAGATCTCACATCAGTATTATTGGTTTGAAAAGTTCCCGTACCACCTGAAGTAGCATAGCCCAATACATCATTGTTCCCTATCCATAAAGTAAAGAATGTTGGGTTTTGAGCCATTGCATCTGCCAGCACAGTAGTGCTTTCGGAAGTCGAAAACCTTGCAAAATAAGCATTTGAAGATGGAGGATCAGTTTGAAGTCCAGCAATACTTCCATACCCCTCAGCTTTTAAATGATAGGATTTTGCTCCGGGAACACCCATATTATTGAATGGTCCTTCCAGTTTATTTGTAACTTCTGTAGTTGGCGTAGCATCCAGTCTTCCTGGCACAGGCCCATTAGCTCCTACTGAAAGAACGTATCGAGGCTTAGCAATTTGACTTCCTCCCACCAAAAGTCCGCCAATATTGTCATTAACCAGAGGTTGAGTGAAACCATTGGTTTCCTGAGTAATTGCAAATTTTTCCGCAAGGATATTCGGATAGGAATTTTCCTGACCACTAATATAAAGAGCTCCATCTGCATAACCCGCGGTCAATGAATTTCCCAGTGCCACGTAGTTGGAGAAATCAGCTTCCCCGCTACTATAAAAGTCTGCATCTTCGATTGAATTCTCCAATTCCGGCTCACAGGACACAATTCCAAGGGCCAGAATTGCCATATATTTAAAATAGTTTTTCATCTCTTTAATTAAATTTTAATTGTTACACCAAGACCAGGAATAAATGCGCTGGATTTATAGGTTCCTTCAAAAGGCACATTCTCACCATTCTCTTCGTAATAATCATAAGACTCATTGATCTCTTCAAAACGGCTATAAAGGAAAGAAGCATCTATGGCAACCTTATCGGTCACATTTATAGAAAGCCCCCCTGTAAAGTTACTGGAGTCGTTTCTCGGAGTCTCAGGCGCAAAATAACCAGACTGCACCGGAGATTCATCAAAGTAGTAACCGGCCCTTAGGGTAAAGGTCTCATTTGCGATATACTGAAGTCCGAACCTGTATATAGAAGCATCTTTATAGTTTCTTGGGTTTTCAGAATCGGGGATATTGGGATTTGCGAAATCCACATCAAGTGATTCGTACACATCCCAGAAAGTACGGTTGTAATCGAAAGCAAAAAGCCATTTCTCATCCAACTGATAGGAAACACCTACGCTTAGCTCAGCCGGAAGAGGTAATTCAGCATCGAAAGTAGTGTCTTGAAAAGGAGTGAGTGGCGAATTTGGAACATTTTCGAAATCGGCATCTCCATCTTCGGCTTTCACAATGATCTCTGAACGGTAATTAACACCAATTCGTAAACTATCAACAGGACTCCACATGGCTCCTGCTGACCACCCCCAGGCGCTAACCCCTGAAGCATCTACAGTCACATTACTTCTATTCCCTTCAAGATCGGTAAGGCTTCTGGTAAGGTTTCTATTAAAATTAACGGAACCACTTACATAAATAGGCCCACCACCAATTGAAAGATTATCCGTGATCTTATATGAACCAAGTGCCTGAACATAGATAGCGGCAAGTTCAATATCATTTACCAGGTGAGATCCTGCCCAGTCCTTTTCCCAGGCAACAGAGCTACCATAAGGAGTATAAGCTGCAAGACCCACACTAAACTTCTCACTTAATTTATAGGAAAAATATGCATAGAAAGGAGTACCCACAGGACTATCGGTCCTTGCCATCTGACCAAACTCTTCATTCTGCCATACCACATCAGAGAAAACAGCGCTCACCCCAACCGCAGCATTGATCTTATTTTCCAGGAACACCAGTCCGGCAGGGTTAAAAAAGGCCAGTTCAGCATTATTCACCACTGCAACTCCTGTATGCCCCATAGCAAGTCCGCGCTGACCCTGCAGACTTACCCTGTAACCACCGGCATAGGTAACCGCTGTAGCCAAAGCAAACAGGCCAAGTAAAAATAGTCTTTTCATAATTAAATTTGGATTATATTTTATATGTCTTAAAATGCACGCGTCAAAATTAGCATAAAATAGAGATTATGCAACAAATCGCCGAAGATTATTATGCATACATAATAAATTTAGAAAGATTTTAAACAAATCGGATTACTGCCTCGTGAAAGTCCTCCATATTTTCAGCATGCACCCAGTGACCTGCATTTTTTATTTTGATAAATTCAGCGTTCGGAAATTGTTTTTTTATAGCGGGATGATCCTGGGCAGTAATATAATTAGAATTCTCTCCTTTTATAAAAACCGCAGGTCCATCAAAACTCAACTCTTCAGACAGAGCTTCCCCAACATTCTCGATATTCGCTTTAAGAGCATCAAGATTGAGTTTTAATGAAAGTTGATTTTTGGTTTTCCAGTAAAGATTCTTAAGAAGGAACAACCTTACGCCTTTTTCAGGAATATACTCTTTTAAAAAATCTTCCGCATCCCCCCTGGAAGTGAGCTTAGCCTCATCCAGAGCGGTGAGTCCTTTCAGTATCTGCTGATGGTGAGGAGCATAATATTTTGGAGAGATATCCACCACTATTAGCTTCTCAACCAGACCTTCATTCTCACAGGCGGTGAGCATTGCTGTTTTTCCACCCATGGAATGCCCGAGTAGAATGATATCCTGCAGGCCATGGGAATCACAGTATTCTCTTATATCCTTAGCCATCAGCTCATAAGAGAATTCATCACTATGCGGACTTTTTCCATGATTTCTCTGATCTATAAGATGGACCTCGAAACCATCTTTGGCAAATTGCTTTCCTAAGGTCTTCCAGTTATCGCTCATCCCAAGAAAGCCATGCAGAATAAGGAACGACTTCCCTTCTCCAAGGATTACAGAGTGTAATTCCATATTATTTCAAAAGTTTTAAGTATTGTTGGATAGTTTTTTGAAGTCCTAGATAAAGAGCTTCCGAAATGAGGGCATGGCCAATGGAAACTTCAGCCAGATGAGGAACATTTTCCTTAAAATATTTTATATTCTTCAAGGATAGATCATGCCCGGCATTTACCTCCAGCCCCAGTTTATGAGCGAGTTCAGCACATCTGGCATAAGGTTTTACCGCTTCCATATCTCCTTGAGCATAACCTACGGCAAAACTTTCAGTGTAAAGTTCTATTCTATCTGTACCTGTTTTTGTCGCACCTTCTATCATTTTCAGGTCTGGATCTACAAATATGGAAGTACGGACACCATTGGACTTGAATTCTGAAATAACCTCCTCTAAATATTCCTTATGCACTAAGGTGTCCCAACCGGAATTTGAGGTTATCGCATTCTCTGCATCGGGCACCAGAGTAACCTGGGCAGGTTTCACCTCTAAGACAAGATCTATAAATTGTTGTATGGGTTTTCCCTCTATATTGAATTCGGTGGTAAGGATCGGTTTGAGCTCCCGGACATCCGAATACCGGATATGCCTCTCATCAGGCCTAGGGTGCACGGTAATACCTTCAGCCCCAAAAGCTTCTATATTCCTGGCAGCTTCCAGCACATTAGGCATGTCTCCTCCGCGTGCATTCCTGAGAGTGGCAATTTTATTGATATTTACACTTAATTTGGTCATTTTTACTTCCTTTTATTAACAAAAATACAAAGAGCTGCCTGCTTCAATGAATTTTATTTTGATTAATTTGCAGAAAAGGAGTTAAGACAATGAGTTTGAAAGAACATATATTGAATGACGTTGGAATATTGAGCCTTTCGGAAAAGGTTGGTGATATTCAAAAACTTTTCAACCAGCTGACCTATACTCATTTGCCGGTTGGAAATGAAGGTCTTTTTGTTGGATGCATCTCAGAGAATGATATCAGGTGTTTTGAGAATGAAAAGACCCTTGATGACTACGGCTATGCTCTGGAGGCATTTTATGTTAAGGAAAGTAATTACTGGCTTGACAGCCTGGAAGCTTTTGCCCAGAACAATTCGAATATATTACCCGTCCTGGACGAGGATAATAAATACCTGGGATATGTTGAGCTGAACGAAATGATCTCTCTTTTTAAAGAGACACCATTTCTTCATGAGCCCGGAAATATTCTGATAATCGAAAAGGCATTCAAGGATTTCACTTTTGGGGAAATCAGCCAGATAGTTGAATCTCACAATGCACATTTACTGGGTTCTTTCGTGTCTAAGATCGAAAACGATATGGCAGAGATCACCCTTAAGATCACTCCGTCCGGAATGAATGAAATTATTCAGTCTTTCAGAAGATACGGATATATCATCATCTCTGAACACCAGGAAGACACGTTCAACAAAAACCTGAAAGACCGGTCAAAATATCTGGACAAATACCTGAACATATAATCTATGAAAATAGGCATCTACGGTCAGTTTTATCATGCTAACGCCGCACAGTATATAGGCCAGTTACTAGAACTTTTAAATCAAAAAAACGTAGAAGTTCTTATAGAAGAGGATTTCCTGGAACTCATTCACAGCAACAAGACCATAGACAAGGATTATGAGCGTTTTAGCGCCTTTGAAGAACTAGATAATTCATTCGATCTTTTCTTTTGCATTGGCGGGGATGGAACTATCCTGAAATCCATAAATTATATTCGTAATTTAAATATTCCAATTGTAGGAATTAATACCGGAAGGCTAGGCTTCCTGGCAACTATCCAAAAGGAACAGATAAAAAGTACCCTGGATGAGATCCTGGAAAAAAAATTCAGCCTCTCTCCCAGATCGGTTCTAACCCTGAAAACCAATCCGAAAAATTTTGATCCTGTCTTTTCCCATATCGCCCTGAATGAAATTGCTGTAAGCAGAAAGAACACCACCTCCATGATCACAGTAGATACCTGGCTGGATGACCAGTACCTGACCTCATACTGGGCTGACGGGCTTATAATTTCAACCCCCACAGGGTCTACAGGATACTCTTTGAGCTGTGGCGGACCGGTGATCACACCCGATGCCGATTCTCTTGTGATCACCCCTATTGCCCCACACAATTTGAATGCAAGACCTCTTGTAATTAAAGATCATACAACTATAAAATTAAAAGTTTCGGGAAGGGAAAGTGACCATTTGGTCTCAATGGACTCCCGCATCGCCACTTTAGAGAACGATACCGAAATCATCATACAGAAAGCACCCTACACTATAAATTTTGTGGAACTACAGGAAGATAGTTTTTTGAACACTCTTCGAAAAAAACTGCTATGGGGTGAAGACAAGCGCAACTAAGCAATAAAAGCTTCCAAAAAGTGTTTATACCTATGTACAAATCTGCTCAAATTATTGCAGAGCAAACAGAATTGTTATATTTGCAAACTTTTGAAAACCTATGAGGTACATAATTGCATTTGTAGTGATGGCATTTTTTACATCAAGCACATACTCACAACAGGTTGAAGTAGGGGCTTTTGCCGGAGGTGCAAACTTTATTGGGGATGTTGGGCGTACCAACTATATATTACCTAATACTCCAGTTGGTGGTGTTATCGCTAAATGGAACCGAAGTACCCGGCATGCATTAAGGCTTACATTATTATATGCTGAAATTTCTGCCGACGACACAAAGTCCGATGATACAAGGAGACAGCAACGCGGTTATTCATTTGAGAATACCATAGCCGAAGCCTCATTAGGTATAGAATTCAATTTCTGGGAATACGACCTTTCAGAAGCTCTGCCACAAACCTCCCCGTACCTTTATACAGGGATAACTTACTTTAGGGCAGACCATCTCTGGTTAAAGAACGGAAGAGGCGGCAACCTGGTCAACCAGGGAACCAACTGGTCTTTTGCGATCCCCATGGTGATGGGTTATAAGGAAGCGGTAACCGAAAATATTATCGCCGCCTTTGAAATAGGTGCACGATATACCTTTACCGATAACCTGGACGGCAGCTGGCCGGAAGAATATCTGGACAGAAGAGATCCTGACAGAGAATTTGGAAACAGGAATACTAATGACTGGTATATGTTTACCGGCTTAACTTTAACATTTACATTTGGGCGCAAGCCTTGTTATTGCTTTTAAATGAATTATAAAGACAATATAAACCTTGATAAACTCCCTGCTCATATAGCCATTATCATGGACGGGAATGGCCGCTGGGCTAAACAAAAAGGTTTACTAAGAGCTTCAGGCCACGAGGAAGGCACTAAGGCAGTAAGGGATGTTGTTGAAGGTTGTGCCGAAATAGGTGTGAAAAATCTTACACTTTATGCATTTTCTACCGAAAACTGGAACCGGCCTAAACTTGAGGTTGATACCCTGATGAGGCTTCTGGTATCTTCCCTGAAAAAGGAGATCAAGACTCTTATGGATAATGACATAAGGCTTAATTCCATTGGCAATATCTCCAGTCTTCCGAAAAAAGCCCGAAGGGAACTTCAGGACGTGATAGACAAAACCGCAAATAATTCCCGAATGGTTCTAAGCCTCGCTCTCAGCTATGGAAGCAGGGAAGAACTTACTAATTGCATAAGGCAAATAGCAAACAAGGTAAAAAGTGAAGAATTAAACCCAGATGCAGTTGATGAATCGGTTATAAATGAGCATCTTTACACCCGAAATTTACCAGACGTGGATCTTTTGATCCGCACTAGTGGTGAACAGCGCATTAGCAATTTCCTATTATGGCAAATTGCCTATGCCGAATTGTATTTTACGAAAATCTTATGGCCGGATTTTAGAAGAAATGATCTTTTTGAAGCCATATACAACTATCAAAACAGAGAAAGAAGATTTGGAAAAACAAGTGAGCAACTCAGTTAGTGCATCCATGACAAAAAAGATATTTACACTCTTTGCGATTTGTTTCATATTCAGTATAGCTGCAAAAGCACAGGACCTACCCCTCGGAGATTCAAAAAAATATACCATAGGCGACATCAAGGTCACAGGGACAACTACCTATAACGAAAGCACCGTTATAGCTTATACTGGCTTAAAGGAGGGAGATGAAATATATATTCCCGGTGATAAATTAAGTTCGATTATCAAAAAATTATGGGAGCTTGATCTATTTAGCGACATCAATTTCTACATCACCAATGTGGAAGGGAATGTTGCGGATCTCGAACTTGAGATCAGGGAAGTTCCCGTTCTTAATCAGGTTAAGTTCACCGGCCTGAAAAAAAAGAGCAAAAGAGATGAGCTTATCGATGAGAACAATCTTAAGTCTGGCGTCAAGGTCACAGAAAACCTTCTTACCACCACAAAGAATTATATCGAGAACAAGTATAGAAAAGAAGGCTATTTTAATGCAAAAGTTGCTATAAGGACTTCTGAATTTACCGACACGACGGGTACCGCCTCCAATAAAGTAAATATGGTGGTAGATGTTAATACCGGGGATCGCGTAAAGATCTCAGATATAGAATTCATTGGTAACGAAAAGCTTTCGGAAGGAAAGCTTAGACGACAAATGAAGAACACAAAACAAAAGAACCTGTTCCGTTTCTGGAAACGCTCCAAGTTTGTTAGATCAGATTATCAGGAGGACAGGGAAGCAGTTATTGACAAATACAAAGAACTAGGCTACAGAGATGCCCGGATCACTTCAGACACGCTTATAAAAAAGGATGAAGAGACTATCGCACTGGAGCTTAAAATAGAAGAAGGGAACCAGTACTATGTTGGAAATATAGATTTTCTTGGAAATTCGGCATATACCGATGCAACTCTGGACAGAGTACTTGGCCTTAACAAAGGTGACATATATAATGGTGTTCTTATCGAGGAACGTGTAATGGGAAGAGAACCCAACAAAACTTCGGTAGCAAATCTTTATCAGAACAACGGTTATCTTTTCTCTAATATCGATCTTGTTGAAACCAATGTCTATAATGACACCATCGATTTTGAAATAAGGATCGTTGAAGGTAAGGAAGCCTATTTCGATGAGATAAGGGTTACAGGAAACGAAAAGACCAAAGATCATGTGATTTACCGGGAAATGAGAACAAAACCCGGCCAGAAATACAGTCAGGAAGCTGTGGTAGCTACTGTTAGGGAACTTGGTCAGTTAGGGTTCTTTGACGCGGAACAGCTGGAACCAAAATTCATAGAACCAGATCCGCAGGCAGGAACGCTTAGCCTTGAATATCCCGTGGTAGAATCCGGATCCAGCCAGATTGAACTGCAGGGAGGTTATGGAGGCGGAGGCTTCATAGGTACCCTGGGACTATCTTTTAACAATTTCTCTATCCAGGGGCTTTTTGACAAAGATGCTTACCAGCCGATTCCGATGGGAGACGGACAAACCTTATCATTAAGAGCTCAGGCAAGTACGTTCTACCAAACTTACAGTCTATCATTCAGGGAACCATGGCTGGGAGGAAAAAGACCGGTGAGTCTTTCCACTTCTTTTAGCTACACAAGACAGTTCCTGTTCGATTATATAAACAGGGAAGCCGACAAAAGCCGGAGTTTCGACATTCTTGGTGTAAGCGTTGGTCTTGCAAAAAGACTGACGTCTCCAGACCAGTTCGTAACAGTTTCTAACTCTGTTGGATTCCAGCGTTATGATCTAAACAATTATAACACCGGTTTATTCACCTTTGGAAATGGATTCTCTAATAACCTTTACTATCAGTTAGGCATAACCAGGGATAACACCTATATAAACCCGATCTTCCCTACAGGAGGTTCGAAATTTGCATTTACAGCAAAATTAACACCTCCCTACTCCTTGTGGAATGGGGTGGACTATGAAAACCTTGAGAATCTTGATGAGTACCAGCTGAGAGATGAAAACGGAAACCTGATTGATAATAATGGCAACAGGGTAAGTCCTGAGAACTCTGTTCCGGATACTCAAAAGGTAGATCAGAAGAAATACAACTGGCTGGAGTTCTATAAGGTTAAATTCGCCGGAACCTGGTACACTAATCTGGCAAGCTTTGGACCGAGTAGCAACCTTGTTTTGAGAACACATGCTGAATATGGTTTCCTTGGATCCTATAACAGCGCAAGAGGAGTACCTCCTTTTGAGCGTTTCTATGTGGGTGGTGATGGCCTTGGCGCCTATAGCTTGGATGGACGAGAAACCATTCAGTTAAGAGGTTACCCGAATCAGTCAATTGTACCTATAGACAGACCGGCAAACTCCAGGGATGATGGAGCAGTTATTTACAACAAATATTCTTTGGAATTAAGGTTCCCGATAACTTTAAAGCCAGCTGCTTCTATCTATGCACTGTCATTTTTAGAGGCAGGTGCCTCTTATGACAACTTTCGGGATTACAATCCGTTTCAGTTAAGTAGATCTGCAGGTGTGGGATTAAGAATTTTTATGCCTACCTTCGGATTACTGGGAATTGATTTTGGATATGGATTCGACCCAATAGTAGGTCAACAGGGTCCAAATGGATGGGAAACACACTTTATCATTGGCCAGCAATTTTAATTTGGCATGATATTTTCTATATTCGATTTAGAATGAAAAAAAGAATATTTTCCATAGTAGCAATTTTAGCCATCAGCCTTACTTCGGTCGTGGCCCAAAAAAGTATCAGGCTGGGTTATATTGATATGGAATATATTCTTGAAAACGTTCCCGAATACCAGGAAGCCACTCAGCAACTTGAAAACAGGGTCCAGGAATGGAAGGCTGAAGCCGAGACCAGAATGAGAAAGGTGAAGGAAATGAGGAACAGCCTGGATAATGAAAGAGCACTTCTTACCAAAGAACTTATTGAAGAACGGGAGGAAGAAATTTCCTATATGGAGCAACAGGCACTGGAATATCAGCAAAACAGGTTCGGCCCTAATGGAGATTATATCATCCAGAAAAAACAACTGGTAAGGCCAATCCAGGATCAGGTTTTTAGTGCAGTTCAACAAATAGCCGAAAACCGTAACCTTGATTTCGTTTTTGACCGTACGGCCGATATTGGAATGATCTATGCAGACCAACAGTATGATGTAAGCGAACTGGTTCTTAGAACGATCAAGAGAACAGCAAATCGCGAGCAGCTTGAAAGCAAAGAAGAAATCACTGAAATGGAGAAAGCCGAAGAACGAACTCCTGAACAGGAAGATGCCATAACCGAAAGAGAGCGACTGGTGGAAGAAAGAAAAAATGAAAGAGAAGCATATATTGAGGAGAAGAAAAGGGAAAGAGATTCAATAAAAGCTGCCAGACAAAAAGAATTCGAAGAAAGAAGACAAAAGATTCTTGCAGAAAGAGAAAGGAAAAGAGATTCCATCTTAAAAGCAAGAGAAAAGAAGAACGATACAATAAACTAAATTTTTTAAACCTTAAACTTAACGACGATTAAAATGAAACAATTCAGAACACTTTTTATAGCTTTAGCTTTAATGATTGGCGCTACTGCTTTTACAAATGCACAGTCTAAAGTTGCCCATATCGCTACTCAGGAGCTTGTACAAACGCTGCCCGAATATAAGAGCGCAATGGACCAGCTTCAAAAACTGGAAAAGACTTATGATGCCGAGATAAAAGATATGTTATCTGAAGCTCAGAGTACAATGCAGCGTTACGAAGCAGAAGCTAATACAAAGTCTGAGGAGGAAAATCAAAAGAGAGCTACTGAACTTCAGGCAGCACAAAGAAGAATTCAGGAGCACAGTGCCAAAGCAAGACAGGATCTTCAGAAGAAAGAAAATGATCTTTTAAGACCTATTCTTGAAAAAGTACGTACTGCCATTCAGAAAGTAGCAAGAGACAAAGGATACGATTACGTATTAGACTCCACTACAGGTACAGGTGTACTTTTAGCAGATGGTTATGACCTGATGCCAGATGTAAAGAAAGAGCTAGGAATGTAATTATACCCCCTCATAAATAAAATTAAAAAACTGCGTACTCTTGTACGCAGTTTTTATTTTTGCACATATATGAGCGATCCCGGACCTATTGGTATTTTTGATTCAGGAGTTGGCGGCACTTCCATCTGGAAAGAGATCCACCAGCTGCTGCCTAATGAACACACCATCTATCTTTCAGATAGTAAAAATGCTCCTTATGGTATAAAGACACAGGAAGAGATTATCAGTCTTTCTGTAAAAAATACTGAAAAGCTGCTGGAAATGGGCTCCAAGCTTATCGTTGTGGCCTGTAATACCGCCACCACCAATGCCATTAAAATACTACGGTCATCCTATGACGTGCCTTTCATTGGAATAGAGCCGGCAATTAAGCCTGCCGCGCTTAAAAGTGCCAATAAAGCCGTTGGCATCCTGGCTACACGGGGAACGCTTACAAGTGAGCTTTTTGCCCAGACCTCAGAATTATATACCCGGGACATAAATGTAATAGAGGTTGAAGGCAATGGTCTTGTGGAGCTTATTGAGAGTGGAAAAAAGGATGCACCGGAAACCCGGCAACTTCTTGAAAAGTTACTGGCACCAATGCTCCGGGCCGGCATCGACTATCTTGTTTTGGGATGCAGCCACTATCCTTACCTTATCCCATTACTAAAAAAGATTCTTCCAGGAGGCGTAACTATCATAGATTCCGGAGAGGCAGTAGCAAGACAAACCAGGTCTGTACTTGAAAAAAACAAGCTATTGAATCCGGAAAAAATCACTAAGGAAAGGCCAAAGTTCTTTACCAATATAGATCCGCGAGTTCTATCAGATATTATCCAGGCCAAGGAAAATAATTACGAAGTATCTTATCTTGATTTCTAATTATTGATCGCCGGACAATTACAGTCGTAACGCTCCCTGCTCTCTCCAAAGTTATAACCAAGAGTGATCTGATGAAAACCGCTATTACTTAATACCAGAGAATTTAGCTGGTAACTGAAGGTATATCCAAAAATGAACTTTTTATAATCTACTCCTACAAATGGAGTGATATATCGTAGTTGCTGATTCTTCACTTCCTCCCCATCTGTAGTGTATTCCGCTCCCTCGAAACTATTTCTATAAGAAAGTCCGCCCCAAAGATTTCCATATTCAAGCTCATAATATGCCTTGAAATTCGCATCAATGGCCTTTTCATTGGTCGCTTCGCGTGCCTGAAAAAGAACAGATGGCTCATAGCTCCAGGGATCGTTAGCATTGAGTTCAAAAACATAACCTGCCGAGAACAGATACTTTCGCATATTGCCGGGAACAGCGTCAGAAAAAAAGAGTTCCCGGCTGACGGACAGAATATTCTTTGCGGCAAGATGAAAATAAAGATCCCTTACATAATAAGAAATCCCCAGATCAATATTTGCGAAAATATCGGTAGTGTTATTCCCTAAAAGTGGATCGAATCTTGAAAAGCCACTCTCGTCCAGCCTGTGCTGGATAACACCGGCGCTAATTCCGAATGACAACTGATTAAGATCTGCCGTACTCCGGGAAAACATCAAATGGTAGGCAAAAGTTCCATATGCACCGAGTTTGGAAAAATTTCCATTCTCATCCCTGAAGAGGATACCTCCCACTCCAATTTTCTCTCCAAGTCTGGAATTGTATGCCAGCGTTTGTAAGTTCGGGGCTTTCTCCACGTCGAACCACTGGCGTCTTGCCGTTAATCTTAGCTGATCATAATTGGAAGCTCCAGCCATTGATGGGTGGATGAGGTAAAGATTATCGGTGAGATAATCGGAATAAGTAGGAATGACCTCCTGGGCCTTTACTATAGGAATATTAAAGAATATTGCTATCAATAAACCCCCAAGATATATTTTGAAATTCGAATGCCAGCCCCGGCATTCATTATAAACGGTCCTACTTACCATAAAGCCAGTAAATATATGCAATACCTTGATTTTCTTTAGTATTTTTGCCTAAAATTTTGTGATGAAAGAGTTTACCATAAATATTGTTCCAACCACCACGCCTGCGATTGTAAAATTTGAGGCTAACAAATTTCTAACCCGCCACGAGAATTTTGAATTCAAGAATATAGATGAGGCGGCAAAATCACCGCTGGCACAACAGTTATTCTATCTCCCTTTTGTTAAAACGGTTTATATCGCACAGAATTTTGTTGCGATCGAAAAATATGATATCGTAGACTGGGCAGAGGTGCAGGAAGAAGTTGCGGAACAGATAGAATCTTACCTCAATAAGGGTGGAACCGTGATCAAAGAAGCAGAGAACAAACAGGGAAAAGTTCCTGTTACAGTGTATGCGGAAAGCACTCCAAATCCCGCTGTGATGAAGTTCGTTGCCAACAAGAAACTGGTATTGCAGTCTTCCGAATTCAAGAATATAGACGAGGCCAGTAATGCTCCGCTTGCACAGAAGTTGTTTCATTTCCCTTTTGTAAAGGAGGTCTTTATTGATGAGAATTATGTATCTATCCAGAAATACGATATGGCCGGATGGGAAGAGATTACCCTTGAATTAAGGGAATTTATAAGAAATCATCTGGAGGAAGGCAATGAGGTTGTAACAGAAGAATATGTGCAGACCTCAAAATCTAATGAAGCGTCAGCCGATTCGCAAAACAACAGACCCGACATCGAAAATCTTGATGATACTTCACAACAGATCGTTGCTATCCTGGATGAATACATCAAACCTGCAGTTGCCAGTGATGGAGGAAATATCTTATTTGAAAGCTATAATCCCGACAATAAAACGGTAAAGGTAATTCTTCAGGGAGCATGTAGCGGCTGCCCATCATCTACAATGACCCTAAAGAGCGGAATAGAGACCATGTTGAGAGATATGCTAAGGGACAAGGTAGAATATGTTGAAGCTATAAACGGTTAAAAAAGAGGCTGTCTAAAAAGTAAAGTGAGGCGTCATTACGAAAGAAGTGAAGTAATCTGTCTGTTGATTACCAATCATGTAAAGATTGCTTCGTTCCTCGCAATGATGAGTAAAAGGCTTTTTAGTCAGCCTCTTTTTATTAATAGGTGGTTGCTCTTGCTTCGTTATAAAATTCCTGAAACAATTGTAATAAATTCATTGTAGAGCCAATAAGATCTTTGGTTTCGAGCAAAATCCCGAAATACAATTTTGTATTCTTAGGGCTTGATTCCGAAGTTCGAATTCGTGTGATCTGTTTTTGTATGAGGTCGCTTACATAATCAAGCAATTCCTGTTTTTCAGCCAGGAGATTGTCTATATTTCCGAATTCATGGTTATCAAAAGTTTTGGTGATTTCTTCAAAAAGGATCTGCATCTTATCATCTACTTTCTTAAGATCCCTGATTTGGTTGAATTTTAGATTCTTGTGATTATTATGTACATGATTGTAACTGTTCCTTGTAATAAAACCAATTGACTGCACCATATCCTGAAGATAATCCAGCGTAAGAATATAGAATTTACTGGCTTCAACCGAATCCTCATCCAGAGCTTTTATAAAATAGAAAATATTATCCTTTAGCTCGTCCACCTCTGCTTCAAGCTTCTCAATCTTCTTGTAACTCTTTTTTAATTTCCCGAGATCGTAATACCCTAAGTGGTCTACGGTATGGGAATACATCTTATTGATCCCGCCAATCACCTTTGAGATATTCTCTGAGGTTTCGGAGGTGATCTCATTTATGCTAATGATATCACTCTTTTTGAACTTTTTACTACTCCTCTCCACACGGGCCTTCCGGGAATGCAAAACCCCACTTCTTACAACAACAGTAAGTGCAACGATAATAAGTACTACCAAAGCGATGGTACCACCGTAAAAAATCACAGCTGCGAAGACAGCGGCAGCAGTGAAAGCCACGAGAGCGGTAACAAACCATCCGCCAACCACATTTAACACCCCTGCAACCCTGTACACGGCACTTTCCCGATCCCAGGCCCTGTCAGCTAGAGATGTTCCCATTGCAACCATAAAGGTCACATAGGTAGTTGAAAGTGGCAATTTCATGTTCGTCCCAATAGAGATTAGTACACTGGCCACAACAAGATTCACGGAAGCTCTAACCATATCAAAGGCAGGAGCATCAAACCTTTTGCTTCTTAAATGAGAGGAAGGTTTATTAAACTTCTTCTCGATTTTCGATTTAAAGCGCTCCGGAAGAACTGTTGTAATCGCATTTCCGAATAAAATAGCATATCTAACCAGACCTCTGGAAAGCCAGTTGGGTTCAAATCTCTCCACCCCTTCTCCCTGTCTCGATAAATTGATCCCGGTGTCAACCACTGAACGTGCCTTACTAGAAAACCATAAGGTGACCACCATTACTCCCCCGGCTGCGATCAGCAGAATTTCAGGAGTGGGGACACTTCCTGCCAGACCGGTCATCAAAAACTCTGAAGGCATTGCTCCTGTAGCTTCATGAGCACTCTGCCAGAGACCAAAAGACTGCCAGGCCGCAATAGGCACACCAATAAAATTCACAAGGTCATTCCCCGCAAAGGCAAGCGCAAGAGCAAAAGTTCCTATGATAATTATCGTCCGGAGAATATTGTATTTCAGAACACTCATTATAAACTGCGAAATTGCAGTAAAGACCAAAAAACCTATCAGCACGATAATAAAAGTATTTGCATTTATATATGCCACCATGGAGTCTGAGATATATGGCACACTCTTCATCCCTTTAATAAGAATAAAATAAAGGATCGCAGTAAGGGAAAAGCCGCCAAAGACCGCTCCTACATACCTGATCTTCTTCTCAAACTGGAAAGAGAATACAAGCCGGGAAATATATTGTACCATAGCCCCTATCACGAATGCGATCACCACAGCCATTAAAATACCTATAATGATCTCAGTGGCTTTTGCTGTATTTATATAACCGGTTAAGGTTGAAAGACCTCCGTCAGTTTGAGTATAAATCTTAATCGCAGCCATACATACCGCTGCTCCTAATAATTCGAATACAATAGAAACGGTGGTTGAAGTGGGTAAACCCAGGGAATTAAAGAAGTCCAGCAACAGTACGTCGGTGAGCATCACTGCCATAAAGATGATCATGATCTCATCAAAATAGAACTCTCCCGGAAGAAATATGCCCTTTCTGGCTACTTCCATAAGTCCGCTTGAAAAGATGGCTCCCACTGTAACACCTAAACTGGCAACAATCATTATGGTGCGCAATGAGACTGCCCTGGAGCCTATGGCAGAATTCAGAAAATTGATAGCGTCATTACTCACTCCCACTACCAGATCGGTAATCGCCAGGGCAAATAATGCCACTAACATTACTATGTAAATATCTTCCATAGACAGATTAATTTCTAACCAGTAAAATGTGTTATTTTAATAATAATCAGCTTGAAACATAAAGTTATTAAAAGATTAATAATACGAATTCCCTTTCATCTTCTATAATTAGTACTTTTAAAATATCCATAAAATCAAGCTTTTTGGGTAATCCAGACCTGAAATTCAAAAAAAGTAGATGATGAAAGAACCAAAATATACAAATGATCTAATCAACGAAAGCAGCCCATATTTACTTCAGCATGCTCATAATCCGGTAAACTGGCAAGCCTGGAATGATGCAAGTCTGGATCTGGCGAAAGAAAATAACAAATTATTGCTGATAAGTGTAGGCTATTCGGCATGTCACTGGTGTCATGTTATGGAACATGAGAGCTTTGAAGATGAAGAGGTTGCTAAGGTGATGAATTCAAACTATATCTGCATCAAAGTCGACAGAGAAGAAAGACCAGATATAGACCAGGTATATATGAATGCCGTGCAGGTAATGACCGGGATGGGAGGATGGCCCATGAATGTTGTGGCCCTCCCAGATGGCCGCCCGGTTTGGGGCGGAACTTATTTCAGAAAAGAACAGTGGAAAAATGCTTTACAACAAATAGCACATCTTTACAAAACCCAGCCGGAAAAACTGGAAGAATACGCATCAAAACTGGAATCCGGCCTCAAGCAGATCCAGATAATTCAACCTTCATCTCAGGAAGAAGATTTTCAAAAGGATTTCTTCAATCCCTTACTGGAAAAATGGAATCGTTCCTTCGACCTTCAGAATGGTGGAAACAAGGGTGCCCCTAAATTTATGATGCCAAACAACTACGAGTTCCTTATAAGGTATGCCTTTCAGAATTCAGATAAAAAACTAATGGACCATTGCCTTCATACCCTCAATAAGATCTCGTGGGGCGGCGTATTCGATCCGGTTGAAGGTGGCTTTTCCCGTTATTCTGTTGATGAAAAATGGCATGTTCCGCATTTCGAAAAAATGCTTTATGACAATGCTCAGCTTGTACAACTCTACTCAAAAGCCTATAAGATCACCAAAAATGAATGGTTCAGGGAAGTGGTGGAACGCACACTTGATTTTATCCATTCAGAAATGACCGATCCCTCAGGTGCATTTTATTCAGCACTGGATGCCGACAGTGAAGATGAAAAAGGGAATAAAGAAGAAGGAGCTTATTATGTATGGACCAAAGAAGAGTTAAAATCAATTCTTCCGGAGGATTTCGAATTATTTTCCGACTTCTACAACATTAATAACTACGGAAAGTGGGAAGCGAACAAGTATGTCCTGATAAGAACAAAAACGCTGAATGAAATTTCAACCCAGTTCGGTATTTCAGAAGAAGAACTAAACAAAAAAAGGGAAACCTGGCATAATAAATTAAGGGCTGCAAGGAAAAAGAGAAAAAAACCGGGACTTGATGACAAATCACTTACGTCATGGAATGCCATGATGATAACCGGTTATACAGAAGCCTACAAAACTTTCCAGCAAAAGAAACATATAGAAGCTGCAAAAAAGAACGCTGAATTCATTCTCAATGAACAATCTCAAGAGAATGGTATGTTATTACATACCTACAAGAACGGAAAAAGTACCATAAATGGATATCTGGAAGATTATGCCTTTACCATAGAGGCATTCTTAAACTTATATGAAACTACCTTCGAGGCTGAGTTTCTTGAACGCTGCGTGAAATTAACAGAGATCGTCTTTGAAGATTTTGAGGATTCCGAATCCGGATTGTTCTTTTTCACCTCAAAAAAGGACAGAGAACTGGTCACAAAAACCATTGAGATAAGCGATAATGTGATCCCTGCATCCAATTCAGTTATGGCAAAGAACCTCTTCAAACTTGGAAAACTGATCGGGAAACCTGAGTATGTAAGAAAGTCCAAAGATATGTTGCAAACTCTAAGAGAAAAGATCCCTGAACACCCTCAATATCATTCCAACTGGTTAGAGCTTATGCTAAATTTCACACATCCTTTCTACGAGATCGCAGTAACCGGAAAAAATTATTCAGACATCACCTATGATTTTCAGTCAGAATTCCTTCCAAATACCATAATTGCTGCGACCGATTCACCCTCAGATCTAAGCCTGCTTAGGGATCGTTTTGTAAAAGACAAGAAGCTGATTTATGTATGTGAAGATGGTTCATGCCAGCTTCCATTAAGTTCTAAAACCGAGGCCATACAACAGATCTCACAAGTTTAACAAAATTTAAACAGGAAATAAACTCTATTTTTTTACAATTAGTTCTTAATAAAAAACTAAGAAAAAAGTTATGGAAAAGTTGAACAACTGGGGCGCTATTGCAAAGGAATACGCCAATAAGTTCATTGATTACCTACCAACACTTATTGGAGCTATAGTTCTCCTTATTGTTGGATTATGGGTTATTAAGCTAATCGTAAATTATCTTAAACGCTTATTCGAAAGAAAGGACTACGATCCCACTCTCGAAAAATTTACAGTGAATGCCAGCAGCTGGGGACTTAAAATTCTCCTGTTCGTTCTGGTGATCACCCAGCTAGGTGTGGAAAGTGCTTCTTTAGTAGCTGCAGTGGGTGCTGCTGGTTTGGCTATAGGCCTGGCATTACAGGGTTCACTTGCTAATCTGGCCGGAGGAGTTCTTATAATCGTCCTTAAGCCGTTCAAGGTTGGAGACTGGATTGAGGCCCAGGGAGTTTCAGGTAGTGTTGTAGAGATCTCTTTGTTCTATACGAAACTTGATACCTTCGGGAACCAGAGAGTAGTGATTCCTAATGGAGAACTTAGTAACGACAATATCACCAATTACAGCTTCAATAACACCCGGAGAGAAAACCTTAGTTTCGGAATCTCATACGATGACGATATTAAAAAGGCCAAAGAAGTACTTACCAATATGGTAAAAGAGCAAAAAGATATTCTCGAAGAGCCTGCACCACAGGTCATAGTTGCTGAACTTGGGGACAGTTCCGTGAACTTTTCTGTACGTTATTTTGCCCCTAACAGTGTTTTCTGGGACCTCCACTGGTACATGATCGAAGAAGGAAAAATAAGACTCGAAGAAGCAGGAATGACTATTCCTTATCCTCAAAGAGATGTTTATCTATACGATCAAACCAAAATGAAGGGAACTGTTGAAAAAAAGGAAAAGACAGAATAAGGCAGATTTATCCTGCGATAAAATCCTTTAAATAATAAGGTTCAAAATAGGCGACATCTTCGGTGTCGCTTTTTTTGTATTTGGTCTCAGCTATTTGTGCCATTTCCTTTGCTGAAGGGAATTTCTGTTTGTGAAAAATAGCATTAGGATGTTTGCAAATGTCCTCAAATTTAGCGACCCCATTCCCAATGAAATGAACTTTTGATTTTTCAAGATACCCGAGAAAAGAATTTTCATCAAGAACCTCAGCTTTAGTTTCGCGCACCTGAGTGAATTCAGATTCATATACAGCTGAATAAACTTCCATTCTCCTTGCATCGAGCATTGATACGATGACTTCCTTTTCCTCTACCTCAAGCTTTTTTGTCAGAAGGTCTAATGTTGGAACCGAAATAAGAGGAATATCCAGGGAAAAGCACAATCCTTTTGCCGCGGAAACCCCGATTCTCAAGCCGGTATATGAACCCGGTCCCTTACTCACTGCAACGGCATCCAGATCCTCTACGTTAAAACCGGTTTCCTTTAAAATTTCATTTATAAAAACATGTAGTTTTTCGGCATGTGAATAGCCTTTGGAATTATCTTCTTTGATCGCGATTAATTCGCCGTTCTTAGAAATACCAACCGAGCAGTTGGTAGTAGCTGTCTCAAGACATAAAATAATAGCCAAATCGTTAATTTTTATTCGGTTTCTTTCTCTTCTTCTTTTTTCACTTCAATCTCATCGCCGGTATCCAGGCTCTTGGTTACCGTGTTATAAGGGCCGGTGATCACTATCTCCCCGGCATTGAGACCTTTGGTGATCTCAATATGTGAATCATCCTGAATCCCGGTTTCCACGACGCGCAATTTAGCCTTATCCCCGTCTTTTACAAAAACACATTCAAATCTTTCTTCCTCTTCATCGGCTGGTTTAGCAACAAATGATTTTTTGGAAGCCGTTGTATCAGTCTTTATCACAATAGAACTGATAGGCACCCCTAGCACATCCTTGCGCTTATTGGTTATGATATCAACGGTAGCCGTCATACCCGGCCTGAAAGGTGAATAATTCTCCGGTTTCCCTGCCATAAGTTCTTCATAAGATTCCTTGAGGATCCTGACTTTTACTTTGAAATTGGTTACCTGGTCTGTTGTAAGCTGGTTATCTGCTGTATTGGATATTTCGGTGACGATTCCCCTGAACTCTTTTCCAAGGTAGGCATCTACCTCAACAATGGTAGAATCTCCCACCGTAACCTTTACTATGTCATTCTCATTCACATCCACTTCAACCTCCATATTGTCCAGATTGGCAACCCTTAAAATTTCAGTTCCTGCCATTTGCTGGGTTCCCACTACCCTCTCACCGAGCTCTACATCGAGTTTAGAAATGGTTCCGCTCATAGGCGCATAGATATTGGTCCTCCCAAGATTATCCTGAGCTTCGGTAACCGTTGCAGCCGTACTTTGCATGCTGTAATAAGCCGATTCCTTATTTGCCTGAGCAACCTCATAATTTGAAACCACGGCATCCCATTCAGCTTTGGAGATCACCCCCTTTTCAAATAGCGTCTTGTTCCGGTTATAATCGGCTTCAGCCTGTTTCAGATTGGCCTGGGTCTGTGCATGATTGGCCCTGGCATTCTGATAGCTGGCCCTGGCGCGTTCAACGCTAGACTGATAAATATCGGGATTGATGCGCACTAAAAGGTCACCCTTCTCAACAAGCTGCCCCTCAACAACAGGCAGTTCAATGATCTCTCCTGAAACTTCCGAAGAAAGTTTTACCTCAATTTCGGGCTGTATCTTCCCGGTCGCAGCTACAGTTTCAGTAATATCTATAGGTTCTATTTTAGTAATCTCAACCTCCTTGATATTCCCTGATTTTCCGAACCAACCGGCTTTTTTACCAACAATCAGCAAGATTATCAGTACTGCTACGATGGCTAGAATTATGAAAAGTTTCTTTTTATTCATTATTTAAAATTTTAATTCCCTCACCGGAATTCCAAAGTATAATTCTACAACTTTTAATTTAAATATATAATCATATTTAGCCCGTAATACTTCTCTCTGAGCATTTTCAAACCTGACTTTAGCCTGGCTAAAATCGAAGGCATTGGTCAGTCCAACATCATAACGTTCAGTGGCATATTCAAAGGCCTTTTCCTGGGCCTCCACGGCTACAAGGGCCGCTTCGTAAGCCTTAAAGGCTCCTTTAGCATCTGTAAATGCCTGGTAGACGTTCGCCTCCAGATCAAGTTCTGCCTGCTCAAGTCGGTATTCTGCACGGAGAACCCCTATTTCATTTCTTTTCACCTGATTCCTTGTTGCAAAACCATTCAGTACCGGAATATTTAGCTGAACTCCATAGCTAAATCCATCATTTCTGGACAACTGGTCAAAAAACGGTAATGGAGAACCCAGTACAGGAATAGTATTTGGAGATAAAACAGCCTGATTGGTCCCTTCTACAAAACCTATCTGCCGGGTTGGATTATCAGGATCGGGAATTATATCCACCACCTGGTCCTGCCCCGTTGCACGGGTATTATAGTTAAAAAAGGCATTCAAGGTGGGAAGATAGGCTCCTTTTGCCAGTTCCACATCTTTTTCAGCAAGTTCCTTACTGGCTTCAGCGATCTTGATTTCAGATCTTTCTTCTTTAGCCCTTTCAATCACATCATAAACCGAATTGTCCAGGATCTCACTTCCTAAAATGTTATAATCCCTTTCAACTATATCGAAATTCTGATAATCCTTAATCCCCAGAGTTTGAGCCAGACTAATCAGGGATATCTGTATCTGGTTTTCAGCCAGGATCATTTTTTGCTGTTCATCAGCCATGGTGGCCCTTATTTCCAAAAGGTCCCCTTCCGGTAACACACCAGCCTCTACAAGGTCCCGGGTTCTTTCTATCTGCTCCTGGGTGACTTCATTCTGAGCCTTAAGAACCTCCAGGTTCTGTTTGTTGAAAAGAACCTGCAAATAAGCGTCGGCCACGAAAAGTGCAATATCGTCTTTCATCTTATCCAGTGAATATTCAGTGGCCAGCCTGGATATACGTGCTCGTTGAAGTTCTTTAAAATTCCTCAATCCGTCAAAAAGCGTAAGTCCGGCCGATAATCCTGCCGAAAAGTTTCTAACCGTTTGATTTTGTAAGATACCTGTAGTAACATTTTGCGTTAAACCTGTGTTCCAGGAATTGGTAGCCTGGCCGTTAATACTTGGAATAAAATTCCCGATAGCATCCCTCTTATCGATAGCTGAAAATTCTACATCAAGTTCAGCCTGTTTTACCGAGATATTATTTTCAAGAGCATAATTAACACACTCTTCAAGGGTCCACTCCTTATCCTGCGCACTCATAAGGCTGGAAAAAAGCAATAGGAAGGCTAGTAAGCTAAAATTCTTCATAATGGTTGTTCTGTAAGATATGTCTGTAAAGTGTAGAGCTTGTTACACAAAGAATAAATTTTCTAGTTTTGAGCTATGTTCATGGCAGGTTTTATCTGGTTCCAAACCTTGATCTTGTCTCCTTTTTTTACTCCGCTCAGCACTTCCACATTGATTCCATCACTCACACCAAGCTTCACATCCTGTCTTTTGAATTCCTGCTCACCTGTCATTATCTCCACGAATGGCTCTTTGGTTTCGGGGTCAAACTGCACCAAAGCTTCTTTAATAGCGAGAACGTTGTCGGCACGGGCAAGAATAATAGAGGCATTTGCACTAAGCCCTGCTCTGATAAAGGTGGTATCAGCCTTATCCAGCCTTCCTTTTATTTCAAACTGAATTGCCCCATTCTCTTCCACTCCTTTCGGCGCTATATAATCCAGCACAGCATCGAAAGATTTATTTTCAATAGCTCCCACGGTTACCTCTAATGGAAGGTCTTCTTTTATCTTACCAACTTCACTTTCATCAACCTTACCTTCAAAGATCATTTCGTTAACATCAGCCAGAGTCGCGATGGTAGTGCCATCATTAAAGTTATTACTCTCAATCACCTGATTCCCGGTCTTTACCGGAACATCCAGAACCATCCCTTCCACTGTAGAGCGAATAAGAGTGTTGGCTGCACTTCCAATGCCACTGGTGGTACCGGTACGAACGATCTCATAATTCTGTTGTGCCGATTTAAAATTCTGATCGGCTCTTTTAAATGAAACCTCGGCAGCATCAAAGTCATTTGCCGAAATCACGCCTTTATCAAAAAGTTCTTTCTGTCTCTCGTAGACCTTTCTCTCATTATCAAGATTGATTTTGGCCGTTGCCACTGCATCCTTGGCGCTCTGTAGTGACGATACATTAGGTATTACGCGAATCTTGGCAATAAGATCTCCTGATTTTACCTTGTCTCCGGCTTCGATATAGATCTCATCGATAATGCCCGAGATATTAGGTTTGATAAGAACTTCCTCCTTAGGCACTATCTTTCCGGTTGCCACTGTTTTCTTAATAATGGTTTTTTCAGTAGGCTCCTCGGTTTCATAGACCACAGGATCTTCCTGATTTTTTTGATAGAGGTAGTACAATGCTCCTATAAAGGTAACAGCGATTAGCACTAAAATTCCGATGGTTACAAATTTTTTCATTTCTTGATTATATTATCTATTCAGTTTTTATTCAGTTCGCAAGGCATCCACTGGTTTCACCTTTATGGCATGCTGTGCAGGGATAAGGCCGGCCAGTAAGCCGGATATTATTAATATTGTAAGAGCTATCATCACCACTCCAAGGTTCACCGATGGATTGGCAAACATCATTTCTGAAGTGTCCATTTGATCGAGTTGAAAATTCACTAACCAGATAACTCCTGTGGCAAGTATGATCCCGGCCATACCCGAAACTATCGTGAGAAATACAGATTCCATCAGAATCTGACCTCTTATGGACCAGGGAGTTGCTCCAAGAGCACGGCGCACCCCAATCTCATTGGTCCTTTCCTTCACCACTATCAGCATGATATTACTAATACCGATGATTCCTGACAGTAATACCAGAACCCCAACGAAATAGGCAACTGCCTTAAGAGCCACAAATAGCCCATTAACTTTACTGTATTCTTCAAACAGATCAAAATGACCCACTGCCCGGTCGTCCTCGGGATGTATAGTGTGACGGGCCTTTATCACATCAATTATTTCATTTTTCAGGTTTGTAATTGGAAACCCGTCCTTTGCGGTAATGGCCATCCAGCCCACCTGGTTACCCATATTAAAGGCCTGGGAAAAAGCAGTGAATGGAACATAGATCTGTTTCTGACCCTCTTCGGCATCTCCACCCTGGCTTTTCTTCTTGTAAGTCCCAATAACCATGAAATTCACTCCGTTGATCTTTATATAGGTCCCCACAGGATCTTCACCAATATCGTATAATGCCGCTTTTACCCCTTCACCTATAATGGCTACCTTCCGCTTATCCTGAATGTCTGAATAGTTGATAAACCTTCCGGAAGTGATATCCATGGGTTCCTGCTGAATGATCTCCGGATAATCTCCATATACATTGAAAGCTCCGGTATTCAGTCCGCGTACCACATTATTTGCTCCTCCAAAACCGCCAAGCTGATTCCTTGGTGAGATAAATCTTAAGGCCGGAACCTGCTCTTTTATTGCAGCCACATCTTCGATCTCAAAATTATAACGACGCCCCTTGGGCAAACCTTTATATGGCTTGGAAGCAACCTGCGTCCACATGAACATGCTATTGGTAGCCATCCCTCCAAAGTCCTTCATCACGCCATTTTCAAGACCCTTGCCGGCAGCCAGTAGTATCACAAGTATAAATATCCCCCAGAGCACCCCAAAAGCAGTTAGAACTGTTCTGAACCAGTTTGCAGTAAGGGCTTCCATTATTTCACTCCATCTGTCTCTGCTAAACATATTATTCGTCTCTTAAAGCAATTATTGGTTTTATTCTCGCGGCTCTCCATGCCGGAAAAAATCCTGCTAAGGCTCCGGCCAGTACCAGAATAAAAACGGTATTGAGTGCTACGGTAAAATTCACCGTGGGATTATATATAAACTGAGTTTCGATTGCAGGGCCTATGAATTCTAAAAGAGTCAGACTAAAAATAAGCCCAATAAACCCAGCGATCGCTGTTACGAAAATAGATTCATGAAGTATCATCCATACAATGGACATCGGCTGGGCCCCAAGCGCTTTTCGTATACCAATTTCCCTGGTTCTTTCTTTTACTATTATGAGCATAATATTACTCACTCCAACAACGCCCGCGATGATAGTACATATCCCAACTCCCCAGAAGAATAGTCGGATCATATCCATAAGTCCATAAAACCTCTTTGCATTCTCTAAAGTATTATTGATATTGATCGCGCGGTTGTCATCCGGGGATATGGTATGCCTTTCTTTTAAGAATTCATCCAGGTCCTGGGAAAAAGCTGTAGAAGCCGCCACAGCCGCTTCAAAATTATCCTCAGGCTTAAGAGTAAGATACAGCCTTCCAATATTGTTTGCCCCTCCAAGAGCCTTTTGCGCTGTAGTAATTGGTATCACTACCCTCGCCTCTTCTCTTTCCCCTCCAGGGTCAGTAAATACACCAACTACCTTAAAATTGATACCAGACAACTCAACATATTTACCAACAGGATCTACTTCCTTAAACAAATCGTTCTTAACCTGATAGCCGATGACTATGGATTTTTCCACATTCTGTATATCATTATTATTGATGAACCTTCCGGCAGTAAGACTCATGTTCTCCAGGTATTGAAAATCCGGGAAAACTCCATCCATCCTATAGCTTCCAGATTCCTTGCCATAGGAAATTACACTACTCCATACCTGATATGTTGAAGAGGTCTTATCCAGTTTATCACTATGCTCAAGAAGAATCCGGTTATAATCCTCGTTCTTCATTTGTATACGTCTTCCGGGATTTAGTCCTTTATATTCTTTTGAAGTCACCCCAGGCCAAACAAAGATCAGGTTAGAAGCATCCTGTTCGAATTCCCGGGCAATTCCATTCCTCATGCCCTCTCCGATTCCAAGAAGTACAACCAGGATAAATATTCCCGAAGCTACCGAGAGCCCCGTTAGAAACGTGCGTAATTTATTCTTACGTATAGTTTCAAAAATCTCATTCCATCTGTCCAGATCAAACATTTTCCAAAGCCCTTACCTGTGAAACCTTTGTATCCTCTATAATCACCCCATCCTTAAGATGCACTATCCTCTTGGTCATCTGGGCAATATCATGTTCATGGGTCACCACCAAAATGGTACGGCCCTCATCATTGATTTCCTGAATAAGATCCATTACTTCATAAGAAGTTTTAGTATCAAGTGCTCCGGTTGGCTCATCGGCCAGAAGTACTTTTGGGTCGCTAGCCAGCGCCCGGGCAATTGCAACCCTTTGTTTCTGCCCTCCTGAAAGCTCATTGGGCAAATGAGCAGCCCAGTCAGCCAGCCCAACCTTTTCAAGGTAGTTCATGGCGCGATCTATCCTTTCAGACCTTGAATGTCCCTGATAATACAATGGAAGCGCAACATTATCCAGTGCCGATTTATAACCGATAAGGTTAAAGGACTGAAAAATGAATCCTAAAAATTTATTTCGATATTTCGCTGCCTGCTTTTCACTAAGGTTCTTTATAGGAACTCCATCAAGCACATATGAGCCTTCATCGGCCTCATCGAGCATCCCCAGGATATTCAACAGGGTTGACTTTCCAGATCCAGAAGAGCCCATAATGGAAACCAGCTCGCCTTCTGCAACATTAAAATTGATACCTTTTAGAACGTGCAAGCTGTTTGCACCCATCCTATAGGATTTGTGAAGATTTGATATTTCAATCATGATTGATGGTTATTAAACAGGAAAATCAGGTCTCCTACTTAATAAGACTACTGAAAAAACAAAATGTTACAGTTTTGGAAGTAAAAAACAGGCAACCAGAAGATTAATATTAGCCTGTGGAACAGTTTCAGGAAGTCTTTCTCTTATTACGCCTCGATCTATAAATAAAGTAACCTACCCCTCCAATGAGCAAATAGGGAAAAATCATAAGATATAATATACCGTCATTGATTCCTTTAGCGGCACTTTGATCTGCCTCACTTTCAAGAACAGCCCGGCACATGGCACACTGAGCTTCTGCCAGGCCTGGTACCAGCAAAAAAATCAACAGAATAAAGTTCAAATATTTCAAATTCCTTGCACTCATCTTCAGTCTAATTAAACCTTTCAAATTTAATAAATCATTCGCGCTATTTCTAATAATAAGGCATCATAAATAAGAAAACCAGAACACCCGTTATAGCCACATAAAGCCATACAGGAAAAGTCCATCTGGCGACTTTGGCGTGTTTATCATATTGCCCGCTTAATCCCCTGTACATGGTAAAAAGTACCAGGGGAACAATTACAGCAGAAAGCACAATATGTGTTATAAGAATAAAGAAATATACATATCTAAGAATGCCTTCCCCACCATAAGGTACCGGCTCATTGCTTATTTTAGAAAGCACGTAGCTAACCAGGAAGATAACCGACAGACCAAATGCAGCGATCATGGTATTTCTATGCTGGATATAATTCTTAATGCTCATAAAAAAATAACCTATGATAAGAAGAATTGCTGTTGCGAAATTAAGTACTGCATGAAATAATGGAAAGGTGATAGCATCGGCACCAAAAATATTATAACGTTCTGGTAAGAGCATTAAAATCAGAACTATCACCGGAACGGCAACAGACAGGCCAATAATAACCGGGATTGCCACCCGATCTGAATTTCTTAAGGTAGTTTTCAAAACAGTTTCTTTATATCCTGAATTAACATATCGATCTGAGGTTCTTCCTCACCCTGAGCCACACTTTTATTTCTTTCAACAGAGCCCCTGTAATAGATGACCGGGTTTCCAAACTGATCCCTTCTGGACCTGATATATCCTTCCTTATCTATCAAAGCGAACATTCCCTGGTGAGCAAAACCACCAGCCGCTTCTTCACTTTCACCCGCATAAATACCAAAACCCTGATTTGCCAGTTGATATATCTTCTCCCTTTCACCGGTGAGTAAATTCCAGTGTGGATGATCTATTCCATGATCTGAAGCATATTTTGCAAGGACCTTCGGTGTATCGTGTGTAGGATCTATGGTAAAAGAAGCTATGCCAAAATCATTTCTGTTTTCAAATTCATTTTGAATCTCCACCAGGTTCCTGTTCATCACCGGGCAGATCGTTGGGCAGGTGGTAAAGAAAAACTCAACCAAATAAACCTTTCCCTTATAATCTTCATTAGAGATGGTGTCCCCGGCCTGGTTAACAAATTCAAACCTGGGCGCCTTTTTCTTTTCCCCATCAAGCACTATATAAGCCAGTTCTTCACCAGAATCCTTTGCTGACTTTTCCTTTTTCACATTAAGTCTGTTGTTAGATACAACTTCATTTTCACTAATACGGTCTATGATCTTTGGAATGAATATGATCCCAAAAACCAGGATAACCAGCGAAATCCCTATATAAGAATAATTCTTCATCTTATTTATCTTTGTTCCTTTTCAGTGCGAGGCGATATTCGGCGAGTATCACCTTTACATCATCGTTCATTTTATTACTAAGTTCAGCCACATTCCCTGAATCATAACCATACAGCTTCCCTTCTTTTTCATCATCTCTTCCGCGTAGTTTCAACTCCTTATCCACTATAAAAACATACGGGCTGTAATTATTAGAGTCAAGTTGATGGGGAGTTTGAAAACTTTGAAATACTCTTTGAACGTTTTCGGGGGAAGAATAAGCAATCTTCCACGCTGAAGATTCACTTATCATTTTGAAATCTTCCACAAAAGCCTGGGTTTCATCCCTAGCAGAAATGGGCAGGATAATCACGAACTGAAAGTCATCGAAATTGTAATACTTCTCCAGTATCTTCTGATCAAGATTAAAGGTATTTCCCTTTATTTTTTCAAGGTCTGAACCAAAGAAAGCCACAACACTGATCTTATCCCTGAAGCTAACAAGGCTATCATTATTGGTTTCAAAATCTTCAATATCGCTCACCTTCTCTGTTAGCACAGGCAATCTGGCAAAATTATTCTTACCTGACGCAAAGAATAAATATGCGGTTATGGGAAGAGCAAAGAGAATTCCAAGGACCAGAAACTTTTTCATAGAAGAAAATCCTGTTTTACAAAGGGCTACAAAAATAAAAAGACGGTTTCATAAAACCGCCTTTTCAAATGCTTTTAACTTTTGTTAGAAATCCCAGGCTACGTGCCCGTTCCTATAGACTTCGTAAATATAGTTTCCTTCGGTTAACAGGATAAAGATCAGGTAAGAAACCAAAAATACACCTGTCCATACTACTGCTCTTCTAAGCCCTTTCGTTTCATGTTCAAGGTGCATGAAAGCCCAGGCAATATAATATGCCTTGTAAATTGTAAGAATAATAAATATCCAGTTAAGCAACTTCATCGCCAGAAGGTAAGTATCAGTAAGGAATGCAGGTTTAATAATCCCCAGTGCTACTTCGACTATGGTTACCACCGAAAGTATTGCAAAAACAGTCCAGATCCTTTTTGTTGCTGATCCGTGATCTTGATGTTGTGTAGTATCGTGAGCCATAATTTTTTATTTCAGAATTAAACCAGGTAAAAGAATGTAAATACAAATACCCAAACAAGGTCTACAAAGTGCCAGTACAGTCCTACTTTTTCAACCATCTCGTAACTTCCACGTCTATCGTAGGTACCAATAATCACATTAAAGAATATGATGATATTTATTATTACTCCTGAAAATACGTGGAAACCGTGAAACCCGGTAATGAAAAAGAAAAAATCTGCAAATAATGGATGCCCATATTCATTTTCAACCAGATTGGCACCTTCTACTGTTCCAATTGCATCATTATTAAGAGCAGCAAGGGACTCTTCACGTGTGAGTACAGTCTTCTCCCCATCTTCAGTAAGCACCTGTGTTCTTATAAGTACATCCTCCTTTTGTATGAATCCTGCCTTTACCTCCGCCAGGCTATAAGATGGCAGATCTTGTCCGGCATCAAACCAGATTCCGTTATTACGTTCATGTTCGGTTCTTTCTCCTTCCACCGGAACAGCTATTTCTGCAAGGCCTACTCTTTCTCCTTCAGTATTTACAAACTGAAGTATATTACCGCCTTTGGTTGTTACTGCTCCATAATCTCCTTTAATAAAGGTACTCCATTCCCAAGCCTGAGAGCCAACGAAAATAAGCCCCCCCAGAATTGTAAGGAACATATAAAATGTAACTTTCCCCTTCTTCATATGGTGACCGGCGTCTACCGCCAACACCATTGTTACAGAAGAGAATATCAGGATAAAGGTCATTAACGCCACATAGTACATTGGCGCTTCTACCCCATGTAAAAATGGAAAGTGGGTAAAAACCTCATCGGCAATTGGCCAGGAGTCAATAAATTTGAATCTTGAAAAACCATAAGCGGCAAGGAATCCTGAAAAGGTTAAAGCATCTGAAAGGATGAAGAACCACATCATCATCTTTCCGTAACTTGCTTTTAGTGGTTCATTTCCACCACCCCAGGTTTTTCCTTCTGTGCCTGTTCTAACAACAGTAGCCTCCATAGAAGTATTTTAATGTTAAAGGATGCGCAAAAATACGCAATTTTATTATCTAAAGAAATATAAAAAGAAAATCAGGTATAGCCACAGGATTTCCACGAAGTGCCAGAAAGTTGCACCAAGCTCAAATCCAAGCATTTGACCTTGCTCGTAGCGTTGTTTAAAATGGTTATAAATTAAAACCAAAAGCACTATTATTCCTATTGCAAGGTGAGCCAGGTGGGCCAGTACGAGCACATAAATAAATGAAGTGGTAATGCTACTTTCACTTCCGGTAAAATAGTAACCCTGCTGAATGATCTCTGAAAAGCTATAAAACTGGAATACCACAAACAGGATCGCCAGGATCAGGGTACCTATCAAAAATGCAGTGGCATTTCTTCTGTTTCCGGCTTTAATGCTTTGCTTGGCCAAAACCAGAGTACCACTACTAGCTATAATAACAAGTGTACTCCATAAAAATGATAATGGAAGTTCGAAATCGGTAAGCCAGTCCGGCCTGTTCTTACTTACCACATAGGCACTGGTAAGTCCGGCAAAGGTCATCGCCATACTAATAATTCCAAACCAGAGCATCATCTTTTTTGCCCGGCCATGTTTCTTTTCGTTAGATCCTTGTGTTAAATCCATTGTCTAATAAATTTATCCAGTACATATACAATTTGAAGCAGTGTTATGTAAGAAACACTGGCAAACATCAGTTTTTTTGCGGCTTCAGCCGTTTTTTGCTGAAATAATCTTATCGCGTAATAAAGCATTCCCAGCCCCAGAATAAATATGATCACTCCCGAGACAGGAGTTAAAAAAAGTTTTCCCGTCACCCCGAAAACAGGGATTAAGGAAACCAGTATCGTCCAGCAAGTATAAAGAATTATCTGTATTGCCGTTCCGCGATCCCGCTTGCCTGTTGGCAACATAAAGAAGCCGCCCTTTTTGTAATCATCAAATAACCACCAGCCAATTGCCCAAAAATGGGGAAATTGCCAGAAGAACTGTATCATGAAAAGCGTACCCGGTTCAATACTGAACTTTCCGGTAGCCGCAACCCAGCCCAGCATGAATGGTATCGCTCCCGGAAAGGCACCAACGAAAACGGACAGCGGAGTCTTTGTCTTAAGAGGCGTATAGATGCTTACATACAGAAAGATGCTTATCGCACCAAACATCGCTGTCTTGGGATTAATGATATATAAGACCACCAGACCCAGGACCGTAAAAATACTTGCAATACTAAATGCCACAGGAACCGACATTCTTCCCGCAGGCAGGGGTCGGTTTTTGGTACGATCCATCAGTGCATCCAGGTTACGTTCAATAATCTGGTTGTACGCATTAGAAGCCCCTACCATGAGGTAACCCCCAATCGCCAGCAGGGTCACTACCACGAAATCGATATTATCGGCACCTAAAAAGTAGCCTGCTACCGATGAAAAGACCACACTAATAGCGAGTCTCATCTTGGTTATTTCCTTAAAATCTGACAGGATTGAAGCGTTTGAACTATGTACGCGAGTGTTGCTCAAAAAGGCTTTTTTTAACTGGCGCAAAGATACTCCTTAATTGGGTTTTAACAAGAAAGGCAATGTGTTAATTTTCAGTAATAAAAATGACTAATAATCGAAATACCAGTTAAAGATATCTGTTCGCAGACCAAAATTTATCCAGGCTGTTGAATTCTCAAAATTGGCAGGCGTATTTGTTTGAGGATTGAAATCGCGGTATATGAAGCTGGCAAAAAGTTTCAGATTCGTGGTTGGATTCACGATATAACCTGCCTCAAGTTCAGTATAAAACGAGTTGGTGGTATTTCCCTGACCAATCTCCACTCCGGTTTCCATAGGCCGGTCTTCCTCAGTTCTATAGATATTTTGACCATAATTTGATTTTGAACCGAAATCAGTGAAATCAAAACCACGCTTTCCATATATAATTTTTGTGCTACCATACCAGCGATCGCGTTTATATCTCGCAATCCCGATAAACTCCCTGAAATTAGCTCCCCAAAGATGAGCCATAGACTGGTTGTTATGCCCGTAATTAAGGGTGATAGAATTATGGGAAAAGGTATAAGGCCTCACCTGGTTATATTCCACCTGCAAATAGAGATTTTCAACATTAAAGGCATCGAAATATTTCAGACCCAGCTGAAAACCAAGTTTATTCTTCCAGCTGCCTTCACCCCCAAAAACGTCACCTGAAGAGAATTCATCAATAAGCCACTGGCCATAAGTATACGCCCTGTCAGAAAACTTGTATTTCCCGGTAAGCCCTATGATTGCATTTCCCCCATCTGCTCCGGTAGCAAATTCGATAGCCCGGTAAAAAATCACAGGATTCAGATAATTAAGATCGAATCCTCGATCATTATCATTCTCCCACATTACCGACTCAAAAAACCCAAGGTTCAGGCGTTTGGTCACATTCCAGCTGAGATAATGATTCGCAATATATTTTGTCCTGAAAGATCCGCTATTTACTACGGCAGGCCTTACATCTCTTAGCGACATCCAGGTATTGGTATATTTTATTTTCCAGAAACTGGTGTTCAATTTAAGATAAGGATATGGAGAAGGATTATCACTTAAAAGCAAAGACCTATACCCATCCCCAATAAAATTATTTCCATGACCAAATTGAATATTGATAAATTCTGCAGGAGTAAAAGACAAATAACCTTCTGCGACGGGATAATCATAGCCTTCATCCATAAATGTCTTGGCAATTCCGCGTCCCGGCACTATTGCAGGATCTCCGCCAGCGGGTCTTATTGATTCGGCATACCTGTTATAATATTCTGCAAATCTCCCCTGACTCTCATAAATTACTGAATAGAAATTGAATTTTTTTCCAAGACCACCCTGAACAATAAACTCCCGCCCATTATTATAGGTGAAATCATGAGATGTTTGTTCAAAATCCTTTCCTATCTGAAGGTCGAAACCGGGATCTAAAGTAAACCAGTAATCATCGGTTTGAAATCTCACCAGATGTTCATTCCAAAGCTTTCTTCCTGCCCAGGTAGACCTGTTTTGCAACAAAGCATCACGGTGGGCTTCAAAATCATAATACCTGTTCACCTCATTAAACATAAGGGGCTTTGAAGCTGAATGTGTATTAGTCCCTATCCTGTTGAAATCAGCATCGAACCTGCTATAGAATTCATGTGAAAGAGGAATATTTATCTGGCTGGTATATTCCGGACTTGTAAACTCACCGGATTTTATATTTTCATATTCCGTAAGCGGATTATCGGTAAGACTCTCCGCCTGCTCCACTTCGGTCTTTAATTCGATCTCATCTTCTTCATCAATCTCCTGAACGACAACATTACTGTTCAGCGGAATTCTCAAGGGCAGTTTAAACTGCATATGAATTGGCCGCCCATTATAAGTCGCCGGTTTAAGAACCGGAAGCTCCTCAAAAACCCTTCTTATTTCATCCTTAAGCTCATCGTAGGCTGCATCCATATATATGATCTGGAACCTACCCTCTTCATCGACCTCAAAAATAATGGTTAGAAGACCTTTGTAATTTTCAGATTTAACCACTTCAGGCAATTGAAAACTTTCGGTGATAAAACTAACAAGGTTTCTATTAAAGCAGGCTGCCTGATCGTTATAATCAACATTTTCACACTCTTCAAATTCAGGATAAACTTCAGAAGACAGGCTTGTATCCTGAGCGGTTAGTTGGAAACTTAAAAATATAAAAGGAAGAAGTAAAATATACTTCATACGCTTAGGGGGCCTATTGTTTTACGGTTGTAATATACATTTTTTCCTAAAGGCAATTTACATAAAATAAAAAATCCCGGCGAATGCCGGGATTTAAAATATCTTTTTATGTAAAATTAGTCCTGAACCTTAAAGGCAATTGGAAGTGAGTACATAACCCCTACCGGTTTACCACGCTGCTTACCAGGTTTCATTTTAGGCAAACTGTTGATTACTCTCGCAGCTTCCTGCTCAAGTCTTGGGTGCGGAGCACGCGCTCTTACCTGACCAATATTTCCTTTCTCGTCAATTCTAAACTGTACTATAACACGGTTAATACCAGTTAATCCAAGTTCAGCACCAAGATCAGTATCAAATTCCTTATTAACGAAGCTACTAATCTTCTCACTCATACATTTCTTACGCTCATCATTATTCCTTAGGTTCTCACAACCCGGGAAGATTGGCACATCCTCAATAACCGCAAATGGAACATCTTCTACCTCTTCCTCTACTGGAGCCTCAACAACTTCTTCAACTTCCACGATCTCATCGAGATTGGTTTCAGTAGACTGAATTTCGTCTTCCTCTACCTCTTCTTCATCTTCCACAACCTCAATCACCTCTGGTGCCGGTGGCGGCGGTGGTGGCGGTGGTGGAGTGTTCTGCATTTCAGTAATCGGGACATCTTCCTCATCAAGAGCGTCCATATTTACTTGCCCTATATCTATCTGTTCAGGATCATAAGTCTTCCACTCAATTGCCTGCCAAGTTAGAAATAGAACGATGACAAGACCAAGCTGCAAGTAAAGCACTCTGTTCCTTGTTAAGTCAGCTTTAGGATTTTTCTTCGGTTCCATAATGCGTTATATTGTTAAGGGTTGCTAAAATAAAGATTTTTTCCAAAAAATTAAATTTATCTGAGATAATAAGCGATTAAAAACTCAGTATTTTTATAAAGTCGTCATTCTCAGTCCTGAACTTTGAATTTTAAAGGGATTATAAAAGAAGCAGGAACTGTTTTTCCTCTTTGTTTTCCAGTCTGCACTTTTGGGCAACCTTCTTATTACGCGTTCAGTCTTTTTCCAGTTCGGGGCTGGAGACGAGCTTTTGATCTGTTCAACCTCACCTTTCTGTTGACTTTATACATAATCACCTCAAGATTCGTACCAGTGAGACCCATCTCGAACTAAACCGTGTTGAACTCTTCGCATACCAGCAGTATACAACCGTGCTCAAGGATCCTCAACGAATTCGGAAGGAACATTTACCGGCTGTCTCCAATATCCCTAAACTCCTTTATTCATTAAGACTCCGCCAGGTCATCCAGATCTTTCCAGTTAGGGAACTCTATCTTCTTTAGCTACAATTCACGCACAAATATTGCAATGGTAATGAAAAATTATCAATGGCTTATTTAATAATAAAGATTAGTCAATTTTCTGTTTCAGGCTTTTTACTGTTGGTGCCATGACCAGAAAAAATAAAACAGCAAGAATAACACCCGTAGAGTTGGCCAGGATATCCCACCAATCGGGAGTTCTGTAACTGGTAAGGGTTCCCTGCAAAACCTCTATCAACATACCAAAGATAAAACAGGCGAATGCCACCCATAGCAGATTGGAAGTATAGCGCTTAAAACTGGAGTTTTTAAAAACAAAAAACAGATTCCACAAAAAGGCCAAAAACAAATATGCTCCGGCATGGAGCATTTTGTCTGTGGGATCAAATCCCGCCATACTAATCTTAAAGTCCATCACTATCAAGGAAAAATAGGTAATGGCACCGGTATAGATCAGTGCAGTAAATAAAAGTATTCTAGCTACCAATTATTTCTTTATATTCTTCAGCAGACAAAAGATCTTCTATTTCAGAGGCATCTGAAAGCTTCACTTTTATCATCCAGCCTTCACCGTAGGGATCAGCATTTACTTTCTCAGGCTCATCCTCAAGACTGTCATTAAATTCAATGATCTCACCTGAAACGGGCATGAAAAGATCAGAAACGGTCTTCACCGCTTCCACAGTTCCAAAAACTTCTTCTCTTTCCAGAGTCTCGTCCAGGGTCTCTACCTCAACATATACGATATCCCCAAGCTCTCCCTGGGCAAAATCTGTAACTCCTATGGTTGCGGTATCACCTTCTATCTTAACCCACTCGTGGTCTTTTGTGTACTTTAATTCTTGTGGAATGTTCATAGTTTAGTATTATAAGACCGCAAAGTTAGTTTTTTAGCGGAATTGTTCAAATAAGCCTTCGTTAATTTCCGAAATTATATATCAAAGTGATTCCAGATCTTATAGTAGTTTGAGGAAATGCCGTTGAAACCGCATATTCTGAAAAGCTATGATCGTAATAGAACCTTGCAGTAAGATTCCTGGTAAGACCATAATCAGCCGTGAAGTTAATTGCCCAGATATCCTGTCCTGAAATGGTTTGATTGTTTTCCAGGTCCAGGTAACGTACTATCGTACGGTTCTTTCTATATGAGACATCTGCCTTAAAATTAAGATCACTGCTTAGAATTCGATTCCTGCCTCCAAGGCCTGTGGAGATCTTTAGGTCCTTAAGCCGGTACCCAAGACCTACAGTATATTCATTACCACTATATTCCGTTAGCAGGTTATTATCAAAACTAAAGGCTAAGGAACGGTCTTTTTCCATCTGTGCAAGTACCTGAATATTACCCTTCGTCTCAAAATCTATACGAGCAAGGGGGGTAAAAAGTTCAGTGAGTACTACATTAGAATAAAGAATGGGGTTTTTAAAGTCACCGGCCTGATTCAACTCCTCGGGATTCTCAGGATCGTAATCCAGATTCGTCTGGAACTGGTTCAGTGTATAATCTGATCTGTATCCATGATTTATCGAGAATCTGCGGAATTTATCCCTGAACCACTCAAATCTCATTAGACCTGTATATTTAAGAGTCCAGTTTGGCAAGGGTGTATCTCTAAAAGGCCCAAGTTTAACTTTACCCGCATCTTTCCCGGAATAAGCCGAAATAAATGCCGGAAGCAATACAGCCTGATTCGATCTTCCTATACCTCGAGGATAGCCGTCTTCATCAACATCGTTCGGGTCCAGTCCCAGTTCAGCAGCCAGCCTTCGGGCGATCTCCAGCCTGTTCTCCCTGAAGGTCTGGAAGGTTTCCGAACTGGTCTCGGTTGATTGACTGAATGCCGTTTTTATAAGAATAGTGGAAATATTGAAGTTCCCATAAGTATATGGTGTTAAAGGCTGATACTCCAGGGAAACGGGATCAACCTTATAGTTTTCTGAATAGTTCTCTGAATAATTCTTTCTACCGCTAAGCTCAATAGTGAGATCTGGCAGAAAATCCAGAGTGGCCTGGGCATCCAGTTGCTCGTTTTCCACAGCACTGTATTGCTGGTTAAAATTCTGGTAAAGGGTTAGCCATCCTCTTTCGGCCGCCATATATCTGATCTCATCCTGGAACCCGAAAGTAAAGGCTGTCGTAGGCCTAAATGTCCCCATGAAACCAATACTTTCAGTATAGCCCGGCAGAAATATCCCCCGGCTATTGCGGTAATTTACCTGTAAACTTTTAATCCCTGTAACTATATTCACAAAGGTGTTATAGCCTTTATTCGTTTTTTGGCGGGGTTCATTTTCCTGCTGCTGTTCATTCTCTTCATCCGGAGGACCAAGAGTCGGCACACCACGGCTTCTTTCCCGGATACTCTTTGCCGCACTCTGCGGTTTCTTTTCCACCAGTCCAACATAATTATACAGATCCTGCATATTAAGATTTGCATTTATCTGATGGGTGTTTGAGTTCTGGACACTATTCCCGAGATCAGGAATACCTTCCAGCTGATCGAAAATCTGTGAACCTCTTTGCCACTGGAAATCACCGGTGTAGGAATAAGTTGCCCTGATGAATCGTAATACGGGAACCTTATCAAAAGGCACCTGATAATTCACCTGCAGGGTCTGGTAATGCAGATTAGGCTCACCTATGTTCAAGAAATCATCCCACAGACCTATGCTGTTATCTGCAAAACCTTCTTCATCAATATAGTTACGAATTATCCGGTTATTACTGGCATTAAATGCAAAGCTCAAAGATTTTGTCAGGTTATAATTAACACCATACTGCCAGTCAAACAAATAATTCCTCTGGTATAAAGTAGGTATTCCAATATCATTTTCACTCAGCTCAAGCGATCTGAACTTTTGCTGATTGTACTGTCTGAATATATTTGAGCTCGCATTGATATTGGATGGCAGATAATTAAAATTGAAATCCCTCAATAATGCAAAATAATCACTGCTATCCAGAACGGTGATCTTTTTAAGTGGCTCAACAGATTTTTCCGGAAAATTGAACTCATAGGTCCCGCCTACCCGAATGCTCTGATC
This sequence comes from Christiangramia crocea, assembly GCF_022410465.1. Classification (GTDB taxonomy): domain Bacteria; phylum Bacteroidota; class Bacteroidia; order Flavobacteriales; family Flavobacteriaceae; genus Christiangramia; species Christiangramia crocea. The sequence goes on from NZ_JAJSON010000018.1 coordinate 65,122, forward strand.
CAGACTCTGCTCCACTTCGAAATCACGATGGTTTATCTGGTTATATGAAGTTGAAAAAGTAAAATTTTCCACATCATAAGGCATCGGCTTTTTCTCTCCAACCCGTTCCTTACGTAAACCTATCACATTTATGCTTTCCCTTTTGGTATAGGATTGAGATTGTTTCTTCACAGCCTCTCTCTCATCAGCATCCACAATATTCTCCAGCCTGGTATCCAGTTCCACATCCAGAAACTCCTGGTCATATTTTGGAGTAATAAGCTCTTCACCCCTGCTATAGTTCACCGGGATTTTGACTCCCCATTTCCTTGGAAGCAGTTGCCCCATATTCACATTGGTGACCATATCATATTGCTGCAGGTCTTCCCTGCTTCGCTGGTTTGGCCCCTGCTCTATGCTTCCGAAGCCTACGGTACTTCTCCTACCGGTTGCCGAAATATTGGCAAAATCGGCAAGGTTACTATCCATACTTACAACTCCTGCCCAGCCACCTTCATTCTTAAGATCGGAAAGCCTTAATTCATTAAACCAGACTTCCCCGCAAAGATCGGTAACACCATCCACCCTGGTTCCATTTTTCACACCAAGCATTAGAAGTCTTATATTCCCAAAACTCGGATTTCCTTTTACCCCAAGTCTTAATCTCCCCATATCATAAGGCGCTTCGGCATCTATCTGCTGAAGTTCCTCAGTAAAGAAATTGAGTTCTGTAGAATTTAAAGAAGGATCTCCCAGTACCGCTGTTTTGATCTGTTGAAGAAGATCCAGCTGCAGGTTCAATCGGTTCACCTCAGGCCATATCTCTTCAGGAGTGGAAGCTCCGAATAAGGTTGGGGATAACGGGATTTCTATCTGATAAAAGTTATCGCTGAAATCGGTTCCCATTCTAATGAAGGCTACCAGCTGCCCGTCCTTTAGAGGCTGCCTGTTCACCAGGGATTCCGCATGAAGGAACATCTCCAGATTCACATACTGTCGCATGTCTACCTGAAAATTCTTGTAAACAGCACGTGCATCCTGAGGCTCCAGCCCACAGGTCCTTAAAGAAAGCGACTGTTCGTTCTGCCTTATATTGGTATTGTTCTCATAAAGCTCTTCTCTTACCACTCCCGGAGGAAGCACATAAGGAACAGGCTGACGGTTCTCATTTTCCTCAATATTAACGGCATTCACCTCAAAAAGCGTGTTGGGGTTACTGGGACGCCCCTCGTCTTCAAAAAGGCTTTGAGTATATCTTCTATAATCTCCTCTAACCAGATCCATGGTTCCAAATCTCAACAGCGTAGGATCCTGAAAATCGGAAAGGTACATCCTGATAAAACGAATGGACCTGAAATCGGCAATTCCCCCTATCGCCTCTGTAGGTTCAAAGATTGGCACCTTGAACTGAAGCCATCTCACAGGTAGCTCCTGGCCATTTCTTAAAGTGGTGGTAATCTCTTTTACATCAGTTATGTACTGATTGTTGTCAATGTTCATTCCGGGGAAGAAAGGCACCTCATATTCAAAATAACTATTGATGGTATTCATCGTATTATCCCGGTTGATATCTTCAGTAGTCGGAAGGGTGGTATTCCCGCGGTTGGTATCGGTCACCTGGGTAGGTGAGTTCCCCTGGGTACCATTATAATTCCTATAACGCTCAAGTATATTTCCCTCAGTATTCAGGAAATACTCATAGTTATCTGCAGACGGGTCGGGAAGATTAGCAAAATCGGAAAAACGTATAGCCTCCTCAGCATCAAGAATTCCATCATAACCCGCATCCTGCTGAGTTCTCGCGTCCCCTTCGGTATCAAAAGCATAGACTAAAGACTGGTCAGCAGGAACATTTCCAAACGAAGTATTAATGATATTAGCTTCTCCCTCCCCTTCAGGCAATCCATTCTCATATTGTTTTCGTCCATCTTTCAGGACATCTTCGGAAATATTACCAAGGTTAAAATGAATATTTCCTCCCTGGCTTCCGGAGTTTTCGGAATAGATATAAGGATCCATCACCCAGAACTGTATGTATTCAACATTCGACTGTTCAAAGTTGGTGGTATTGATGGATCGCATGATCCCTCCAAAATTATTTGCGGGATTTGGAAGACTATTGCTTCCCGCAGCTGCCGGGTTATAATTGAAAGGACCTCGCTCTTCCGGATTATAGGCCACATCCATGGTATAAACTACCTGCGGCTGCCCCTGCACCACATCCGTATTCGGGAAGATCTCGTTGAGTGCCACCCGCCTCGCGGCATAGCTTGAAATATCAGAATCACTGATCCCAGAAGGCCTCCTGTTACTATAGAAAATAGGATCAATAGTGTACCATGACATTTTTGCCCTTTTATATCCAACATTCAGATCTCCGTTTGGAAGCTCTCCTCCAAAACCAATAGGCACACTGGAAAGTTCCCAGCTTAAAGGATTGTTTATATCTATCGAGGTCTGGGAAGCCTCAAAATCGTCTATATAAGTCGTTGCCTTGCCATCAAAATCGTTGGTAGCAGGCGCACCAGGCACCAAATAGGCAAATTCCCCACGAACCGAAACATTCGATTTTACATCAGTATCAATATTTGGCAATTTATTTACCATCCTGGTAAGGAAAGGAACCTCGGTACTGTAATTCAAATTAAGCCCAAGAATTGTATTATTTATTGGCTCATAACTATAATTAGCCTTTTGCGTTAGAGGGCGTTCTTTCAGATTGACAAAAGTACCTCCAATCAAGAAGTTCTCATTGAACTTATGTTCCACATTTATCCCTGTAAAGCGCTTTGTCTGCTGTCCGAACAAAGCATTGTTCTCGGTATTCACCTGGATGGGAATATCTGAAGCCAGCAAAGCTTCATCCAGGATCTGCACCCTTCCCAGTTCATAATTCACCACATAATCCACTCCTTCCTGCAGGATCCTTCCACCGGCTGTCACGGTAACTGAACCCGGGGGTAAATTGAAACCAATGGGAATGCCTTCCACCTCAGCCGACTTATAGCGTCCTTTTAGCTGGAACTTATTCTTATCTGCTTCTTCCTGCTCTGCCTGGGTTTTCGTAGTACGGTACATTGCCCTGAATACATATTTCTGCTGATTCTCATTCCAGGTTTCTGGGATGGTGTAATCTTCAGTGCCTGTATTAGGTGTTTCATCAAGTTTATCGAAGAGATGCCTTCCGAAAGGTTCGACTGTGGTAAAAATGATATTTCCATTCTGCGGATCAATCGTGATCTGAGGCACATAATCAAAGAAACCATCTCCACCGTTTATGGGGTCATTATTAGTATTTAATTGATCCAGCCTGAAAACCCGAAGCAAGGGTGTCTCAGCCACATCTGGCGGCAAAGTGGTTCCTTCAGCAGGTTTTATATAATTAAGTGGCTGCGGATCAGTATAAAGTATATTCATCCTGAAATCTTCCCGCTCCAGCTGATAGGCACCAAGACTATAGATATTCTTCATCATCAGGTCCCAAATAGGCTCATTTACATTAGTGATGGTACTCTTCAGTAATTTCACCACCAGATTCTGATTTGCTCGAGGATTGGAACCCGTGTCCGGTGTCTGGTCGGGATCATTGACAGTTGAATTCACCCCATCGTTCGCAAATTCACCCACCTGATAAACTTCCCCGTTGATAGTATACTGAAAGGCGACCGCAAGGACCTCATCATTGCTTAACCTCTGGTTAAGCGAAATATAACCTAACTGGGTGTTTACTGTATATTCATTTGGCTTAAGCTGCCTCGCGTTCTCAAGTTTAGCATAATCTGTGCCTTCGGAAACCGTCACTCCGCCAAAACCACTTTCAACCGTTGCAATATCACGAATGGCGGGAGTAAGTATAGATTCCTGGGGACCGGTAATACCGAAAGGATTAAAATCGTTATTCCGGTTATCGGGAAAAGCTCCTGCCGGCTGGTTAAAGAATCCTCCCGGTGGATTGTCCAGACCAATATTCCCAGGAACATTCGTTTCACCAAGATCCTGGACGGCCACAATATTCCTGGTGTCGGCAAGGTTCTGAATATTATTGGTCCTGTTGGTGATCCAGACCTGGATCCTTTTTATCTGAATATTGGAGTTAATAAAAGGGTAATTCCTTAATGCATCATCATAACTATCACGGAAATAATGAGCGAGAAAGAAGTGCCTGTCCTGATCGTAATCCAGCGCAAATTTCTCAAATTCCTCCACTGTTGCCCCTCCTTCAACATTCACGGTTCTTCTCTCTGACTTCTGTTCTGAAAAGACCCCTGTGATTCGCGTTTTCCCGAATTGAAGTTCTGTCTTGAACCCAAAAAGGCTTTGAGCGCCCTGGATCAACGCATTATTAAGAGGCATGTTCACATTACCAACCTCAATCTTCTGGACGATATCATCTTCATTGGGAGTGTATTCCAGTTTCAACTGATTCTGAAAATCAAAGGTCGACTCGGTATCGTAATTGGCAGTGATCTGTAGTCGCTCACCTATCTGACCAAGCAAACTCAGACTTATACGCTGATCAAAATCAAAGGAAAGATTCCGCCGATTTCTTGGTGAAAATGCCGGATTATCCTGTTTAGTGAACAGCAAACCAAGGTCCATTTCTACTGAACCCTGAGGGACAATATTAATTTCGCTACCGCCAAAAATGGTCTCAAAGAAATTATTGTTCACATAGAAATCCGGTAAAAGATCTCTTTGAATATCTTCTGAGCCTTCCTTTCTACCTGTAAGAGCGTCATTCTTCAGCTTAAAATAATCACGCATTTCCTCGGCAAGCACCAGATCTTCAAATTCTTCAGGAGTAAGTACCAGGGGAAGACCAAGGTTGATATCTCCCAGGCTTTCCTTATAGAAATAACGGTCAAGAATGGGGTCGTATTCGTATTTAGAGATGATACTTTCAGGATCGGGAAGGCTTATATCCCCCAGCACATAACCAGTTGCGGTGGTATCCTGCGGCGTTTCCTGAGCCACAGAATCCATCGAAAATACCAGTATTATCAGAAAAGTAAGGCGTACCGGTACAGATAATTTAAGGTAGTTGTTCCTCAATTTACTTACAGCTTTTTTAGAGCCAGTTTTATAATAGATTCTACGGTAGATTCGGGATTCTCTTTCAAAATCTTGTCTACAACCTTGCCGGCCTGACGCCTGTTATAGCCTAAGATCTCTAAAGCAGATAACGCTTCTTCCTTGTTAGTATTGTTTTGAGACACGAAAACTTCACCATCTCCAAGCACCTTCAGCACTTTATCCTTAAGGTCAAGAATCACCCTTTGTGCGGTTTTCGCACCGATTCCTTTTACACTTTGAATGGTTGGCACATCACCAGTAGCAATCGCTTCGGACACTTCCTTGGGATGAAGCGAAGAAAGCATGGTTCGGGCCGTACTGGTCCCAACTCCTGAAACGGAAATAAGCAACTTGAATATCTCCCTTTCAGACTTTTCAGCAAAACCATACAAAGTATGCGCGTCTTCTTTTACCTGCAGGTAAGTATATAAATTAATCGATTCAGAATCGGAGATTAGTGAATAGGTATGGAGTGAAATATTTACCGTATATCCAACTCCGTTGCAATCTATTACAACATAAGTTGGATTTTTTTCAATTAATTGCCCCTTTAGATGATGAATCATGAAAAAAACTTGTATTCAACTCAAATGTAGTAAAATAAACCAAAGGCCGAAATCAGGTTCAGCCTTTAGTCCGGTATATTAACCCTATTTCTTGGTTTTTTTTTCTTTTTCCTGAGCATCCACAACAGCCACAGCAGCCATGTTCACCATTTCCTCCACACTTGCCCCAAGCTGTAAAATGTGCACCGGCTTCTTCATTCCCATCATGATAGGCCCTATGGAATCTACATTATTAAGCTCCTTGATAAGCTTATAGGTGCTGTTAGCTGAATCCAGATCGGGATAAATAAGTGTATTCACTTTTTTTCCGGCTAGTTTTGAAAAAGGGAATTTGCTCTGAAGCATCTCACGGTTCAAGGCAAAATCTGCCTGCAATTCTCCATCTACCATCAGTTCAGGATGAAATCTATGTAAATAAGACACTGCCTCTTTCACCTTTTTAGCCCTGGGATCTTTAGATGAACCAAAATTAGCATAGGAAATCATCGCGATCACCGGTTCCATCCCGAATAGCTGAACGGTGCGGGCCGTCATCTGCGCAATTTTGGCAAGATCCTTTGCCGGCGGATCTATATTTATGGAGGTATCACTGATAAACAAAGGTCCCCTGGAGGTATTCATCACATTGGTTGCCGCGACCCTTGAAACACCCTTGGCCATCCCGATAAGTTCCAGCATTGGTTTTACCACAGTGGGATAAGCCCTGGAATAACCAGAAAGCAGCGCGTCAGCATCACCCTCGTTCACCATCATAGCCGCAAAATAGTTGCGTTCACGCATTAATTTTTCAGCATCATATTTGGTAACGCCATTTCTGTGGCGGGTTTCCCAGTATTTCTGAGCGTAAGTCTTACGGTGTTCCTCTTCTTCATCAGATTTCGAATCGATGATCAAGACATCTTCTTCTTCAAAATCGATCTCTGCCATCAGTTCTTTTATTACTTCTCTTCTTCCCAACAAAATCGGGATACCAATTCCCTCATCCCTCGTGATTTGAGCAGCCTTTAGAACATCAAGATGATCGGCTTCAGCAAATACAATACGCTTAGGATTGGTCTTAGCACGGTTGATTAGCAAACGAGTGATCTTATTCTCGTTACCCATTCTCTCAAGAAGCTCTTCTTCATATTTTTGCCAGTCCTGAATACCCTGCCTTGCCACCCCGCTATCCATGGCAGCCTTAGCAACTGCCGGTGGTACCTTGGCTATAAGTCTGGGGTCAAAAGGTTTTGGGATTATATAATCCGGACCAAAATTAAGTCGGGTTTCACCATAGGCGATGTTCACCTGTTCCGGCACGGCTTCTTTGGCAAGTTCAGCCAGGGCTTTGACCGCGGCCTTTTTCATTTCTTCGTTGATCTTCGAGGCACGAACATCCAGAGCTCCGCGGAAGATAAATGGAAATCCAAGCACATTATTCACCTGGTTAGGGTGGTCGCTACGCCCCGTAGCCATTATGATATCTTTTCTGGTTTTCATGGCCAGCTCATAATCTATTTCCGGATTCGGATTCGCCATTGCAAAAACGATAGGCCTCTTTGCCATGCTCTTAAGCATTTCAGGAGAAACGATATCGGCGATAGAAAGCCCTACAAACACATCGGCATTCTTCATGGCTTCTTCCAGGGTGTCGATCTTTCGGTCCGTTGCAAATTCAGTTTTTTCTTCGGAAAGATTATCCCTGTCCTTTCGGATCACCCCTTTACTATCTAGCATCACGATATTCTCAGCCTTAGCTCCGAATGACTTATACAGTTTTGTACAGGAAACCGCAGCTGCACCAGCACCACTCACCACGATCTTCACTTTTTCGATCTTCTTTTTTGCCAGTTCCAGGGCATTTAAAAGTGCTGCCGCTGAAATGATTGCAGTCCCGTGCTGGTCATCATGCATTACCGGGATATCCAGCTCAGCCTTTAATCGCTGTTCGATCTCAAAAGCTTCTGGAGCCTTAATATCTTCAAGGTTGATACCTCCAAAAGTTGGAGCGATATTCTTAACTGTTTCAATGAATTTATCCACATCTTTGGTATCGACTTCGATATCAAAAACATCAATATCCGCAAATATCTTGAAGAGTAAACCTTTCCCCTCCATCACAGGTTTGGATGCTTCTGGACCTATGTCGCCCAGTCCAAGAACCGCTGTTCCGTTGGAAATAACGGCTACCAGATTTCCTTTAGTAGTATACTTATAAGCGTTTTCCTTATCCTTTTCTATCTCCAGACAGGGCTCGGCTACACCGGGTGAATACGCCAGAGAAAGATCTCTTTGCGTAGCATATTTTTTAGTTGGTACAACTTCTATTTTTCCCGGCTTCGGTTTAGCGTGATAAACCAGTGCCTCTCTTCTCTTTCTGGAAGTATTACTCATAATTCAATTATTTGGCTGATTAACAAAGGTAGTAAGGCTGAAGCTAAATAGAAATCTATTCTTTCAAAAAGCTGATATTTCTTTTTAAACCTTCAAATTTGGTACGTTTCACGGCAGATTTCCGGAATATCTCATTAAATGTTTCCCGGGTGATCTCCTCCCAATCCTTCTTATCATTTTCAAGAAGAGCGGGATGTGGATTGAACAAAGGCTCATTATGAGGCTTTGAAAAACGATTCCAGGGACACACATCCTGACAAACATCACAACCAAACATCCAGTCATCGAATTTATACTTATAAGAATCTGGCAATTCGTCCTTTAGTTCTATGGTGAAATAGGAAATACATTTACTCCCGTCAACTTTGTATGGTTCCACGATGGCGTTTGTTGGACAGGCATCTATACATGCAGTGCAGCTTCCACAATGATCGGTCACAGGAGTATCATATTCCAGATCAAGGTCTACAATAAGTTCAGCAATAAAATAAAATGACCCGGTTTGTTTTGAAAGCAGATTAGAGTGTTTCCCAATCCAGCCCAATCCGCTTTTAGCAGCCCAGGCTTTATCCAGAACCGGAGCGGAATCTACAAATGCCCTGCCATGGAAATCACCAATTTCATCCTGAAGGCTGGATAGTAATTCTTTCAATCTATCCTTGATCACAAAATGATAATCCCTGCCGTAAGCATATTTACTAATCTTATAGGAATCTTCATTCTGAAGTTCATGCGGATAATAATTCAATAACAAGGAGATCACACTTTTGGAACCGGGGACCAGTTTGGTTGGATCGAGACGCTTATCGAAATAGTTTTCCATATAGCGCATTTCCCCATGCATATTATTGTTCAGCCAGTTTTCAAGCCGGGGCGCTTCTTCCTCAAGAAATTCAGCTTTGGAAATTCCGCAGGAAAGAAAGCCGAGGCGTTTAGCTTCAGATTTAATTAATTCAGAATGGCTTCTTTTTAAATTCATTTAAACTAACCTTGTTGGATACTCATTGTACCTCAAAAAAGTTAGTAAAAATATGAAAGCTTATCTAGTAAAACCGGGTAAGGCCTCCGGTATTTTAAAAAAAGTTATACATAATGCATTAAATAAACGATCATAATCTTCTAAGAATAAGTGTAGTCCGGTTTTTAAACAATAATAATAACCTTAACAATCTACTATGCGCCCCCCAAAGCGGATAATCAAAGATTATTAAGGTTATTGTCTTAAAATAAAAGTGCTTCTAGGATCACGGTCTTACAAATTAACACCCCTACTAATGATTAATTACTGAACGTCTTTTGATAAGCAATTTTTAAATTTTGGCCGTGATCAAAAATGGAAAGTTCAATTTATGATTCTTTAATAAATAAATTACTGTACAAACACGCCATTAATGATTTTTACTTTGTGTAGTAAGATAGGTTTCTATCAGTGGATTATCATTTCGGCGGAATGAAGTAGGTAATATTCCGGCCTTTTCTTTAAAATCATGCGCCAGATGCGCAACATCATAATACCCCGCACGAAAGGCTATTTCAGATAAACTGGATTTTGGATTTTCCATTATCAGTCTCATAGCATTTTCCATCTGCCAGATCTTAGCATAAGCGCTGGCTGAAATTCCCACCTTCAGGAGGAAATTTCTGCTAAAATTCCGATGGCTCATACAGTATTCCTGAGCAAGTTCATTTATCTTAACACAACCCTTATACTGAATGATTTTATTTACAGCATGATATATAGGATCATTAATGTAGCTTTCCTTTTTGGGAAGATAGGTGCTTAAGAACTCCTGAAGAATTTTATGGTCTATAGAATCGATCCTTTCATTTTTTTGCGCATTGCGAAGCTCCATACTTTTTTTGCTATTTAAAATAATACTGGTAATCTCTACCTGTCTGTTAGTGATCTCCCACATTGGCACCTTAAGAAAATAGTAACCTATTACAGGATGCATTCTAATAGCATAGCCTTTACAATCACCTTCCTGCTCCAAATGAAGCGCACCATCAGTAAATAGACCGGCAATGTATAACCTATTTGAAACAGCTTGAGACCCGGAATAATTTAGAAATTTGTTTTTATAACTACCGCCGCAATAGAAATTTAATACCAGATGTCCTATTCTTGGGAAGGGAGTGATGACCTTGTCTGGTATTTTCAGATTTAAGAGACAATACGGGATGGTATGATCATTGACTTCATGAATACCGAAATCATAATCCACTTCAAACTTTTCTAATCTTACCGGGATGTTATAATCTTTCATATTAATTGCTTCTTGTCCCTGTATTGAAGAAACAATTTATATAAAAATTTGGGCTATAACTATTTACAATATATCATTAACACTTGTTTAAGCACATCTGGTTTATAGCAGTTATGGATCATAAGAAAATCTATTCTCTTCTTATAAATTTTAAATAAGCATTCTTTGGCTTTAAGGTAATTAGAGGCGTGATCTCTATCCTGTTAGTAACAGGTAAGATTTGGTAGCGGGAGATAAGCTCGGCTATGGCAATGATCATCTCGAACATCGCAAAATTATTGCCTATACATTTCCTGGGACCGGCACCAAAAGGAAAATATTTAGAGGAGTATTTCTTTCCAGCTTCTTCAAACCTCTGTGGCATGAATTCATCAGGTTCTTTCCAAAGAGAAGGATGCCTGTGGATCTCATACAACGAGAACAGCAGGTTGGAGCCGGCTTTAAATTTCATTCCTTTAAATTGATCGTCTTCAAGATTCACCCGGTCTATAAAATAAGCCGGTGGATATAAGCGCATTCCTTCTTCTATCACCTGCTGGGTTAATGGGGACCGTGTAACCAGGTGCATGAGATCACTTCCCATATTTTCTTGAGATTCCTCATATAATCTTTGCTGCCATTCGGGATGAAGGGCCAGCAGCTGGGCAATAAAACTAAGCGCATTTGATGTGGTTTCATGGCCGGCTACAAAAAGGATCAGGATCTCATCGATAAGTTGCTCATCATCCATGATACTGCCATCATCATATTTCGCTTCCAGTAACATATCCAGAAGGTCACCATATTGTTCCTGCGATTCGCGCCTCTCATTAACAATTCGCTTCAGGATTTCCCTGGATTCTGCAGTTAAGCGAAGATATTTATCAAGTTTACCGCTAGCTTTGAACCACCAGCGTAAATAAGGCTGTCGTAATTCCCTTACCAGCATTTTCTGTGCAGACTCCGTAATGAACTGAAGCCGGTTGATCTCTTCCTGATTTACAGCACTGCTAAAAAGCGATTTTACAACCGTTTGAAAAGCCAGATCATTGAATACCGGAAATACATCAATCTTACTATTTGTTTTGATCTTATTAAATTCCGTAAGAATCGCTTCCCTTATTGATTCGAGGAGATTTGCAAGCTGCTTTTTATGAAATGCAGGCTGAATAAGCTTCCGTTGTTTTCTCCAGTGGTCCCCGTCTGAAGTAAGCAAACCTTTGCCCACATATTTCGCAAGATCTTTCGTCTGTATCTCAGACTTTATATAATTCTTCTGATTTTTCTGCAGAACATATTCCAGTAAACCCGCGTCCCTTGAAAAGATAACTGATCTGGCCAGACCTATATTCAGCCGGAAAGTATCTCCCTTTTCCTCAAAATTCTTATGATGGAACGGAAGTGGATTCTTTACAATATTGGTAGAATGTCTCAGAAAACGAAACAATGAGACTTCGGGAATATTGCTTTCTTTTTTCATTTATTATGTTTCTGCGGCAACAATAGACCTTTCAGATTTTATAAAAATTTAAAATCTGATCAATACAAATTTACTGATCAAACAGGCCTCCCTGAGAACTGCCTTTAATTCGCCCAAGATGTTTATAGGCATGCTCGGTAACCTCTCTGCCCCGGGGAGTTCTATAAATGAATCCCTGCTGAATCAGAAAAGGCTCATAAACTTCTTCAATGGTTTCGGCGCTCTCGCTTACCGCGGTGGCCAAAGTAGTTATTCCAACCGGGCCTCCTTTGAATTTATCGATGATAGTGGCCAGGATCTTATTATCCATCTCATCCAGTCCATGGGTATCCACATTCAGGGCTTTAAGCCCAAATCTGGCAATTTCGATATCTATCCTGCCATTCCCTTTGATCTGCGCAAAATCCCTTACCCTTCTTAATAGAGCATTGGCGATCCTGGGTGTGCCCCGGCTTCTTCCTGCAATTTCGATCGCAGCTTCCTGGCTGATAGGAACTTTTAGAATATCAGCGCTTCTTTCTACGATTCCCGAAAGCAATTCGGTAGTATAATACTGTAAGCGGCTGGAGATCCCAAACCTGGCTCTCATGGGAGAGGTTAGCAATCCAGACCTTGTGGTCGCTCCTATAAGTGTAAAAGGATTCAGATTGATCTGAACGGTTCTTGCATTCGGACCCGTTTCGATCATAATATCAATCCTGTAATCCTCCATTGCAGAATAGAGATATTCTTCTACAATAGGACTTAAACGATGGATCTCATCTATAAAAAGAATATCCCTTTCTTCCAGATTGGTAAGTAAACCGGCCAGATCTCCCGGCTTGTCCAAAACAGGACCTGAAGTGACCTTTATCCCAACATTCAATTCATTCGCAAGAATATGTGCAAGCGTGGTTTTTCCCAATCCCGGGGGGCCGTGAAAAAGTGTATGGTCCAGGGCTTCACCTCTCAGGTTTGCCGCCTGAACAAATACCTGAAGATTTTCAAGCACCTGCTCCTGTCCTGCAAAATCGTCAAAACTTAGCGGACGTAAGGCTCTCTCAATATCAAATTCTTCCGCTGAAAAATTCTCTCCTGTTGGATCAAGGTTCTCATTCATAAAACAAATATACAAATTGGACGATAAGCGCTGACGAAAACTATAATTAGACATTAAGGATTTGAATTAGTATTTTCGTATTCCCGATAATCACAATAATGAAACAACTACTTAGTCTCTGTCTAATACTCCTTCTTCCTACCTGTCTTATTTCGCAAACTAAAGAGTTTCACGTAAAGTATGTGAACACGCCGATTTCTATTGATGGTATTCTTGATGAACCCGTCTGGGAGCAGGCTGAACCTGCCAGCGATTTCTGGCAGTATTTCCCATCAGATAGTATTCAGGCCAAAAATCAGTCGGAAATCAGAATGCTTTATAATGAAAATATGCTATATGTAGGAATCAAAGTATATGTTCAGGGACAGGACTTCGTTATTCCTTCCCTTAGAAGGGATTTTAGAGCAGGGGGAAGTGACAATATCACATTAATGTTCGATACTTTTAATGACGGAGCCAACGCATTCCTTTTTGGTGTAAATCCTGCCGGGGTACGACGAGAAGCCCTTGTTTCAGGTGGAGGAACCAGTTTAAGAGGCTTTACAACCAGCTGGGATGTGAAGTGGACTGCTCAGACGAAAATATATAAGGAATTCTATATAAGCGAATGGGCGATCCCAATGAGTTCTTTTAAATTCACTGAAGGCACTAAAAAATGGCGATTCAATTCTTATCAGTTCGATACACAGGGCAATGAGCGTAATACCTGGATAAGGATCCCCCGTAACCAGTTTATTTTCAATCTCTCTTATATGGGAGACATGATCTTTGAAAAACCTCTTACAAATTCAAAAACTCCTATCTCACTGATTCCTTATGTGACAGGGATCCATAGTAAGGATTTTGAAAATGACAAGGATCTTAATGATTTCAAAGCCGGTGGTGATGCCAAGCTAAGTATAGGAAACAGTCTAAACCTTGATCTGACTTTTAATCCTGACTTCTCCCAGGTTGAAGCCGATAATCTGGTAACCAACCTTACACGATTTGAAGTAAATTTACCCGAAAGAAGACAGTTCTTTATTGAGAACAGTGACCTTTTTGGAAATTTCGGAAATCCTGGAGAAGCGAACCCTTTCTTTTCGAGACGAATAGGCATTGCTCGCGACTCCCTGGGAGTCAATCGTCAGATCGATATTCTTGCGGGAGCCAGGCTTAGCGGGAAACTTACGAACGATTTTAGAATAGGCCTGCTCAATGTACAGACAAATGAAGAAAAGCAGTTCGATATTGGGGCTAACAATCACACCGTAGTCGCCCTTCAGCATCGGGTATTTGAACGTTCCAATATTAGTGCGATCTTCCTAAACAGACAGAATACTTCTAATGAAGATTATATAAATCCGGAAGATGAGTATAACCGGTTAGTCGGCCTCGATTACAACCTTGGAACCCTTGATAACACCTGGGCAGGAAATGCATATATCCATAAATCCTTTACTCCAGGGCTTCATAAGAATGATTTTTCTACAGGATTAAGACTCAATTATAATAGTTTTCGATGGAGGATACGTGGCAGCGGGTTTTATGTAGGAGAAAATTTTAATTCGGATCTCGGATTTATACCCAGGAAAGGAATTCTTAGAATTGATCCCGAAATTGAACATTTAATTTTCCCTGCTCACGAAAAGGTCGTTCAACATAATATAAGCTTTATACCATTAGTGATCTGGAAACCTGATTTAAATTATAAGCTAACCGATTATAACATGATTGGTTTATGGAACGTTGAATTTACAAATACTAGCCAGTTTTCTGCAAAGCTATTCAACCGATATACTTTTCTATTTTCTGAATTTGACCCTTCTGGCACCGGAAATAAAGCTTTACCTGCCTTCACTGACTACCATTATACGAGTGGGGAGATTGAATACAGAAGTAATAGCAGAAAGATCTTTTTCTATGAACTCGAAAGCAATTATGGAAAGTTCTATAATGGAGAAAAATTTACTCAGGAGGCCAAGGTGAACCTGCGAATTCAGCCAAATTATCTCATGTCCCTGGAGGCAAGATATGATAAGATTGACATGCCCGAACCATATTCTGATAATGATATCTGGCTAATAGGAAGCAAATTTGATATTACCTTTAGTAAGTCCCTATTTTGGGCAACTCTAATCCAGTATAGCAATCTGGAAAATAATTTCGGGATAAATTCGAGGCTGCAGTGGCGCTTTGCTCCACTATCGGATATTTTTCTTGTTTATAACGATAATTACCTTTCAAATAACTCCTTTGAACCAAGGTACAGGAGTATCAACCTGAAGCTGAATTACTGGTTATATTTATAATATGAATTTCTTCGGGGAAGGCCCCCAGAGCATTCAAAAGGGCGAGATTTTTAAACTTTACAGCATTTACTAACAAGAAATCCACGGGGTATTTATTCTCCTAGAATAAATAAAAAAGGGCTTTTCTATGAATAGCCCTTGATATATTAAATTAGGTCTTGCTTAATGATTAAGCTCCTCTTCTTTATCCTGTAAAGGAACCGTTTGTGGAACAAAGTCCTGTCCTTTTATCACATAATCTCCGTTCTCACCGGTCTTGGAGTAATCATAAGCCCAACGATAAACCGAAGGAATTGCTCCAGGCCAGTTTCCGTGGATATGCTCTACCGGAGTAGTCCATTCAAGTGTGTTAGATTTCCATGGATTCTGAACGGCTTTCTTTCCGAAGAAAATCGAACCAAAGAAATTATAAAGGAACACCAGCTGAACTGCTGCAGTAATGATAGCCGCCACAGTGATGATAACATTTACATCTGCATAATCATCAAAGTAAGGGAAATTGGTATTTGTATAATAACGTCTAGGAAGTCCGGCAATCCCTATAAAGTGCATAGGGAAGAAAACTCCGTAAGCCCCTACTGCTGTTACCCAGAAATGAATATACCCAAGGTTCTTATTCATCATTCTACCGAACATTTTCGGATACCAGTGATAAACCCCGGCAAACAAACCGTACAGGGCAGAGATACCCATTACCAGGTGGAAGTGAGCTACCACGAAGTATGTATCATGAACATTAATATCCAGGGTAGAATCTCCAAGGATAATACCTGTTAGACCACCCGTGATAAAAGTAGAAACGAGTCCGATAGAGAACAACATTCCCGGGTTCATCTGGAGGTTACCCTTCCATAAGGTGGTTATATAGTTAAATGCTTTTACTGCGGATGGAATTGCAATCAATAAAGTCGTAAAGGTAAATACCGATCCAAGGAACGGGTTCATACCGGAAACGAACATATGGTGACCCCATACTATCGTTGAAAGGAATGCGATCGCAAGTATGGATGCAACCATCGCACGGTAACCAAAGATAGGTTTACGTGAGTTTGTTGCAATAATTTCTGAGGTTATCCCCAGTGCCGGAAGAATTACAATATATACCTCCGGGTGACCAAGGAACCAGAAAAGGTGCTCAAACAATACCGGTGAACCTCCCTGGTGACTCAAAACCTCTCCCTGAATAAAGATATCGCTAAGAAAGAATGAAGTCCCAAAACTACGGTCCATAATCAAAAGAAGCGCAGCTGAAAGCAAAACCGGAAATGAAACCACCCCTATTATTGCAGTTACAAAGAACGCCCAGATCGTAAGTGGAAGTCTGGTCATAGACATTCCCTTGGTTCTAAGGTTTATTACAGTAACTATATAGTTTAGTGAACCTAAAAGCGATGATGCAATGAAGATAGCCATAGACACCAGCCAAAGCGTCATCCCGGTACCAGATCCACCAATTGCCTGTGGCAAAGCACTAAGCGGCGGATAAATTGTCCAACCTGCCGATGCAGGACCAGCTTCAACAAATAATGAGCTAAGCATAATCACACTAGAAAGGAAGAACAACCAGTAAGATACCATGTTAAGGAAACCAGATGCCATATCCCTTGCACCTATCTGCAATGGAATCAAAAGGTTACTAAAAGTACCACTTAGACCAGCTGTTAGAACAAAGAATACCATTATAGTACCGTGAATGGTTACGAGTGCAAGATAAATGCTTGGCGTCATAACCCCATCTGGAGCCCATTTTCCAAGAAGGGCTTCAAAGACCCAGAACGATTGTTCCGGCCAGGCCAGCTGAATACGGAACAATATCGACATTGCGATACCTATGACCCCCATTATAAGTCCGGTTATAAGATATTGCTTGGCAATCATCTTATGATCCTGACTAAAAATATACTTTGTTATAAAAGTCTCTTTATGATGATGTCCGTGATCGTCGTGATGATCGTGTGCCGGTGCGTTTGCAATTGCTGACATATCTCTAATTCTTTATCTTAATCTTAGTTATTTTTTTCCACTACGGCCACCGCTTCGCTCTCCTGTGACTGCTCGTTAGTATTATCTTCACCTTCTGCATCTTCTTCTCCTTCTGATGCCGGAGACTCGCTTCCACTGGTATCTTCAGGACGATCGACATCCTTGCTCTGATCGGCCATCACACTACCAAAGGTAGGCTGTTCTTCCAGCCATGCATTAAAATCCT
Source organism: Christiangramia crocea (assembly GCF_022410465.1). Taxonomy (GTDB): domain Bacteria; phylum Bacteroidota; class Bacteroidia; order Flavobacteriales; family Flavobacteriaceae; genus Christiangramia; species Christiangramia crocea. The sequence continues at coordinate 82,438 of NZ_JAJSON010000018.1, forward strand.
TTTCAGACTCAACAACTATCTTCATCTGCATATTATAATGTGCCTGACCGCAGATCTTGTTACATAGAAGGAAGTATTCGAATTCATATGGATCCAGTGTTGGTTCTCCATTAGCGATTAATTCTTCATTTCTCTCCTGTCTCTCTTCGTTCACACTCTGTACTTTCTCAACCATATATTCACTCTGGCGCATCTCTTCAGAAGTAATGGTTGGAGTAAACCCGAATTGAGTGATCATTCCGGGAACAACATTCATCTGTGCCCTGAAAAATGGGAAATAAGCGGAGTGAAGTACATCCTGAGAACGGAACTTGAACAAGACCGGTTTATCTACCGGTAAATGAAGTTCGGTAACGATCTTATCATCCTTTCCGTAAGAATCTGACTCATCCACACCTAACTGGTTAACGCCTTCTATAAATCTTACATTAGCTTTCCCTAAAGTATTATCTTCACCTGCATATCTTGCTCTCCACGCGAACTGGTATGCATATACCTCCACAATCATAGGATCTTCTTCGGTATTCACATTCATAATATCACTCCAGGTGAAAAGACCGTAAATAATAAGTCCAGCAAGGACGATCACCGGAATGATGGTCCAGACGAATTCAAGCTTATCATTATCAGCAAAGAAAAGGGCTTTCTTAGTTTTTTCGCCTTTATATTTAAATGCAAAGAAATGTAAAAGTCCCTGGGTGATCACCTGCACTACCATGATAAGTGCAATGGAAACGAACATCAGCGTATCATATTCAGACCCGTGTTCAGAAGCTGCTTCAGGAAGGTAGAACCTACCATATTCCCAGAAACAGTAAATGGTAATCACATAAAGAAAAATAACAAAGGCAAGCATCAGGATACCATTCAGCTTGTTATCCTTATCGTTTGCTATCTGCGAGGTATCAGCATCTGGCCTCTTAGACATTTCAAAGATCTTGGAGATCTGCCAACCTGTTACGGCCAGAAGTGCTAGTACGATTATTACTAAAAATACGGTCATTTTATAAAATCTTCTTTAAACAATCAATCTTTTTAATAATGGTAATGCTTGCTTTCCTTGATGAAAGGATTTCCTTTTACAAGCAAAGGCGCCTTTGTAAGTGCGTTGAAAACTACGAATAAGAAAAATCCTCCAAACAACAATACGGCACTTATTTCAGAAACACCTATAAACCAGGATTCTCCAACAGTTGCAGGCATTACCAGTACAAAAACGTTCAGGTAATGACCGGCCAGTATTATAATTCCTGTCATGATCACAAACCAGTTCACTCTCTTGTAGTCACTGTTCATAAGTAAAAGAACAGGGAAAATAAAGTTAGTTACAAGCATTCCCCAGAAAAGTACTGGATAATCTTCCATTCTTGTGATAAAATAAACAACCTCTTCCGGTATATTGGAGTACCAGATAAGCATAAATTGAGAAAACCATAGATAGGTCCAGAAAATACTTATTCCGAACATGAATTTAGCCAGATCGTGAATATGACTGTCATTCACAAATTCAAGATATCCCCTTGACTTAAGATATATACTTATAATAGCGATGGTAGTAATCCCAGACACAAATAAACTGGCAAATACGAACCATCCGAATAAGGTACTAAACCAGTGCGGATCTAAACTCATGATCCAGTCCCATGACATCATAGATTCTGTTACTATAAAGAATACAAGGAATCCTGCTGCCAGTTTAAAGTTCTTTTTAAAGTATGTGTTATCTGTAGCATCATCCATCTTAAGCGAGTTCTTTCTAAGCAGATGTCTGAACAAGATCCATCCACCAAGATAGATCGCAGCTCTTATCAAAAAGAAAGGAACATTCAAATAAGCAGTCTTTGCCTGGATTATTTCATCATGAGCCACTACTTCAGGATCCATCCAGATAAACAAATGGTTAACGTGGAAGCCAGAAAGCATTAAAAGCACAAATACTATAATTCCTCCAGGTAACAGATAAGCAGTGATCGCTTCCATTACCCTGAATAATACAGGAGACCACCCTGCCTGGGCTGCATACTGTATTGCATAGAATGCAAGTACCCCAAGTGAGATCATAAAGAAAAAGAAAGCTGCCACATATAGTGCTGACCATGGCTTGTTCTGTAACTGATGAAGCACATGCTCATAGTGTTCATTATCATGAGCGGCTTCTTCGCCGTGTCCGCCTTCAGCTGCGGCATGGGTTTCTTCGGCATGTTCCTCAGAAATACCTTCACCCGGTAATTGTTCTACATTAATTTCAGAAGATTCTACCCCTGCATGTTCTTCACCATGATGTTCAGAAGCCATCATTTCCTTGACATCCTCTACTGTTTCCGGTGCAGCGATAAATCCGTAAATGAGACCTATTGCGCCAACAATCATAAAAATGATCGCTGTTAATTTTAATTTACTGGATAACGTATACATATCGATAGATCTAAATCTTTATTCTTGAGTTTCGGTTTGGTTGTTTGCAGTTTCCTGCCCGTTTTCGTTTTCCATAGTTGAGTCTTCTTCACCTGCATCCTGATATAAATCGGCATCAGCTTTTGACGGATAAAGATTAGTTTTGGCAGAAGTTTCCTCTTCAAATTCCCTTTCCGGATTACCTTCCAGTTGATCTTTAAGACTCATCACATAATGAGTGATCTGCCAGCGCTCCTCAATAGAGGTTTGAGAGGCATATGAACCCATATTGTTAAGACCGTAATACATTACATGATACACACTACCTTCAGTAATTGCACGTCCTGCATCGTCATACGAAGGAACACCAAGGATCTTTTCACGTTCAACCAGTATTCCTTTTCCGGCACCTTTATCACCGTGGCAAACGGCACAATAAATAGTGTAAAGCTGCTTACCTTCGTTCAGATTGTCTTCAGTATAAGGCAAAGGATTGGTAAGATTAGCTTTAGCTTCAGCAGCATCCTGAACATTGTTCTGATACTCGTAAGGCATCCAGCCTCTGGCCACTGTTCCTTCTACCGGAAGTTTAGCTTCCTGCCCATTCTCAAAAACCTTGTACTCACCATAAGTCTCATAACTTACAGGCTCATACATATCTGGCATATACTGATAGTTAGGATCATCTTTATCCTGGCAGGACACAACTGTAAAGCCAAGAAGAAACAATGCTATAGTTTTATGGAACAAACTTCTCATTATCACTATTTATTATTCTATTAATTTAATTTCAGAAGCTCCAGTCTTATATAAAAAGTCTGTAAGGTCTTCCACATTATGATTGGCAGCATCCACCTCCATAAGGAACACATCGTCTGTAGTTCTTACATCAGGGTTCTCAGCTTTCTTAAAAGGCCATAGTTTACTTCTCATGTAGAAAGTGATCACCATAAGGTGAGCAGCAAAGAATACAGTTAATTCAAACATAATTGGCACAAAAGCCGGCATGTTCTGAAAGAAACTGAAACTTGGTTTACCTCCGATATCCTGAGGCCAGTCTTCTATCATGATAAAATTCATCATTGCGATTGCAACGGCTAATCCAACCAGTCCATACAGAAAAGATGTGATGGCTAATCTTGTTGGGGCAAGTCCCATGGCCTTATCCAGTCCGTGAACAGGGAATGGGCAGTAGATCTCACCAATATGATAGCGTGCTTCACGAATCTGCTTCACAGCCTGTAAAAGCAGATCGTCATCTCTGTAAATAGCGTGTAAAACTTTAGATGCCATCCTGATTATTTATTTTTTAGTTTGTTTGCCTGAGCTACCCATCCTTCTCTATTTTCTTGTATAGGGAAGTTTTCGATCACTTCATCAAGCAATTCAAAATCCTCTTCTTTTAGTTTGCTAACCTGATCGAATAGATAGATACCAACCTGGTGCAGGTGCTGCTGAAGCAAGGGTCCTACATTTTTAAGCCTGGTTAGATCGTCTGCTGTTTGAGTTTCAGGGTCAAATGTTCCTATTCTCGCAAGCATTTCATCAATACGATCTTTCATCACTTCAGATATAACAATTCCGTCTACATTAACGGTCTCTTCATGAGCCTGACTGGTATTATCGGAATTGTCATCATCACTATCATCGATCTTGTTATGAATTCCTTCTTCAACATTTCGGGCAGGATTCTTACCGTAAGTTTCATGCTCATGGTATACCACATTATCACCATGCTCAGCTCTAAGTTTTTTATACTTTTCTCCGGAAGCCTTAAGAATGGTCTTCACTTCAGCCTGGGCGATCACAGGGAACGAACGGGCATATAAAAGGAACAATACGAAGAAGAATCCAATAGTACCTATGAAAATCCCAATATCCACAAATGTTGGAGAGAACATGGTCCACGAAGACGGAAGGTAATCACGGTGAAGCGAAGTCACGATAATTACAAAACGCTCGAACCACATCCCGATATTCACGACGATCGAGATAAAGAATGAGAACATGATACTTGTACGCAGTTTCTTGAACCACATGAACTGCGGAGAGAACACGTTACAGGTCATCATACTCCAGTATGCCCACCAGTAAGGTCCGGTAGCCCTGTTAAGAAATGCGTACTGTTCGTATTCTACACCCGAATACCATGCGATAACAAGCTCTGTAATATAAGCAGTACCCACGATAGAACCTGTGATCATGATCACAATATTCATCAATTCGATATGCTGAATAGTAATATAGTCTTCAAGATTAGATACCTTCCTCATGATAATAAGCAGGGTGTTCACCATTGCAAACCCTGAAAATATCGCACCTGCAACAAAGTAAGGAGGGAAAATGGTGGTGTGCCATCCCGGGATTACCGATGTTGCAAAGTCAAAAGATACAATAGTATGTACAGAAAGTACCAGTGGCGTTGCAAGTCCTGCAAGTACCAGAGACACTTCTTCAAAACGCTGCCAGTCTTTGGCGCGTCCACTCCATCCGAAAGAAAGTATACTGTACACCCTTTTTGTAAAGGGAGTGATCGCTCTGTCACGGATCATTGCGAAATCAGGCAGCAATCCTGTCCACCAGAATACCAGTGATACAGAAAGATATGTAGAGATCGCAAATACATCCCAAAGCAGGGGCGAATTAAAGTTCACCCAAAGGGATCCAAACTGGTTAGGAATTGGAAGTACCCAATAAGCTAACCATGGACGTCCCATGTGAATTAAAGGGAAAAGTCCCGCCTGCATTACCGAGAAGATCGTCATCGCCTCTGCAGATCTGTTAATGGCCATTCTCCATTTTTGACGGAACAGCAATAATACCGCCGAGATAAGTGTACCGGCGTGACCAATACCTACCCACCAAACAAAGTTGGTGATATCCCAGGCCCAGCCTACTGTTTTATTTAGTCCCCAGGTACCAATACCTGTGGAAATGGTATAAACTATACATCCTACACCCCAGAGAAAGGCCACAAGGGAGATAGAAAAAACTATCCACCAGGATTTGTTAGCCCTTCCTTCAACCGGCGCAGCCACATCAACAGTCACATCGTGATAGCTTTTGTTACCGGTAACTAGAGGCTTTCGTATAGGTGCTTCGTAATGAGACATATCCTTATCTGATTGATTCTTAGTTATTCGTTTATTTAAGCTTCGGTTGTATTTCTAACTTTTGTCTGGTACATCACATTTGGTTTGGTACCTACATACTCAAGCAGATGATACATCCTGTCATCATTTTTCTTTTCAAGAATTTTTGAGTCCTCGTTATTTACATCCCCAAAGACCATTGCCCCTTTATCACAAGCTGCAGAACAGGCCGTATGGAATTCTCCATCTTTAATCGTTCTACCTTCACGCTTGGCATCAAGGATAGTCTTCTGGGTTTTCTGGATACACATAGAACATTTTTCCATAACCCCTCTGGAACGTACAGTAACATCCGGGTTAAGCACCATTCTCCCAAGGTCATTGTTCATATGGTAATCAAATTCATCATTTTTAACATAATTGAACCAGTTAAAACGACGTACTTTATAAGGACAGTTGTTGGCACAGTATCTCGTACCCACACAACGGTTATAGATCATCTGGTTTTGACCCTGTCTACCATGAGAGGTTGCCGCAACAGGACAAACAGTCTCACATGGAGCATGGTTACAATGCTGACACATTACAGGCTGGAATACAACCTGAGGATTATCTGCCGCCTGCTCCAACTCTCCGAATTCTGAAAGCGAGCTTCCAAGGCCACCAATATTTTCCTTTTTCTCGAGATCGCCGGTAAATGTATCTTCAGAAGAGAAATATCGGTCAATACGCAGCCAGTGCATATCTCTTGATTTTCTTACTTCTTCCTTACCAACTACCGGAACATTATTTTCAGAATGACATGCGATAACACAGGCACCACAACCAGTACAGGCATTAAGATCTATACTAAGGTTAAAGTGAGGTCCCGTAGTCCTGTCAAAACTTTCCCAGATATCAACCTCTGGCGCGGTAACAGGAGTCTCAATATGATTAAGAGATACCTCAGGTGTTTCATTCCACACATGAGCATCTTTAGTATTGAAAATTTCAAGAGTAGTTTCCTTGATGATATCACCTCTACCCATCAGGGTATTATGCAGCTGAACACATGCAAATTCATGCATTCCCGCAGCTTTCTCAATTTTCACCTTTTGAACGGAGCTGAAGTTCTGATACAGAGGATAAGCATTCACCCCTGTTTGCATTTCTTCCTGAATCCCTGCTTTTCTACCATAACCAAGCGCAAGACCAACAGAGCCTTTTGCCTGTCCCGGCATAATATAAACAGGAACATTCTGAACTACAGAATCACCTACGCTAACATTCACATAACTTCCGTTAAGACCACCGTCAGCAACATGCTCATTTACCAGCCCGAGTTCTTCAGCATCAGCTTTTGAAACAGTAAGGTAGTTATCCCAGCTCGCTCTTGTAAGCGGATCTGGCATTTCCTGCAACCACGGGTTGTTAGCCTGCTGGCCATCACCAATAGCAGTATTTGTATACAAAGAAAGCTCAAAACCATCTCCTTCAAGCTCATCCATATTGAATGAAACGGAAGAATTACCGGAACCTTCAGAGGCAGCAACCTCTACAGGAGAAGTCGCTTCAAAAATACCGTCATGAAGTACTTCACTCCAGTTACGATCACCCAGTCCGCCAGACCAGGTCTCTTTAATATATTCGTAATAAGACTTATTATTATCAGACCATTTAAGGAGTGTATCCTGGAATTGCCTTGTATCGAACAAAGGCCTAATGGTTGGCTGCATCAAGCTGAAAGACCTTTCACTAAACTGAATGTCCCCCCAACTCTCCAGATAATGAGGAGTAGCAGCCACATATTTACTTAATTTAGAAGTCTCATCGGTTCTGGTAGTGAAATCAACTACCGTTTCAACCTGCTTAAGACCTTCTACAAAATCATTTGAATTTGGTAAAGTATGAACAGGGTTAAGTCCGGCGATCAAAAGAGCGCCAACACTTCCATTATTCATATCTTCCACCAGCTGAGCCACCTCACCAGAATTACCCTGACGGATAACTCTTGCATTTGAAGTATCCATCACCTGGCTACCAAGTGCTTCATTGATCTCAAGGGCCCAGGTTTGAGCTTCGTCATCAGGAATACCACAGGCAACAACAGCACCACTACCAGCCTGCCTTAGCTGTCTTGCAGCTTTCACTACAGCATCATCAATATTCGCAGGCAGATCACTTGTAGACGAACCTCCGGCAACATAACCTCTTAATGCAGAAAGAACTGCTTTTTGCTGGGACGGCTTTAAAGGTACACGCTTATCTGCGTTCGCACCAGTAAGAGTCATATTAGATTCAAACTGAATATGACGGGACATTTCTCCATTTTCAGGAATCCTGGTCTTCGCATATGCAGCATCATAGCCACCACCCTGCCAGTCAGCAAGGAAATCTGCACCTACACCAACAATGGTTTTAGCCTTTGAAAAGTCGTAATTAGGCAATGCACGTCTTCCATATTTTGCCTGAAATGCGTTTAGAGCAGCATCCTCAGATACAGCATCATAAACTACGTGACGAACATTCCCATATTTAGAAGAAAACTCCTTAATGAGTTTAGAAGTCGAAGGACTAGCAAATGTTTGAGTCAAAAGAACGATCTCACCACTGGTATTCTCCAGAGCAGATCTTACTTCACGATCAAATTCTTCCCAGGAAACATTTCTCCCTTCGATCATTGGGCGTTTCACCCTTTTTGTATCGTATAAAGAAAGTACCGAAGCATGAACACGGGCATTCACCCCGCCTTTAAACTTCGACAGATCATTATTTTCAATTTTTATTGGTCGACCCTCCCGAGTTTTTACCAAAACGCTCGCAAAGTCAAATCCATCAGCAATGGTAGATGCGTAAAAATTTGCAACTCCAGGCACAATCCTCTCCGGTTGCACCACGTAAGGAATAGACTTCGTCACAGGGCCTTCGCAGGCAGCCAGTGATGCCGCTGCTGTACTGAATCCAACATACTTAAGAAAATCCCTTCTTGAGGTTTTTGAAGTCTCGAGAGAAGATTTATCCCCAAGAAACTCATCCACCGGGATCTCCTCGGTAAACTCTTTTTGTTGGAGCGTCTCAACAACAGAGCTGTTTTCATTTAGCTCTTCAACACTTTTCCAGTATTTCTTGTTTGATGACATATTATATCTAGATATTAGCTTCTTAAATAAACCTGAATCTCAGGATTTTAATAGTGACACTTACCACATTCAATTCCACCCATCTGGGCAACAGTAAGCTCTTCCACACCGTATTTCTTTGATAATTCCTCATGGATCTTTTCGTAATACTCATTACCCTCGATCCTGATATTGGTTTCACGGTGACAGTTAATACACCAACCCATCGTTAACGGAGCATTTTGATATACTACCTCCATTTCCTCGATTGGACCGTGACATTGCTGACACTGAATATTACCAACACTTACGTGCTGAGAGTGGTTGAAATATGCGAGGTCTGGAAGATTATGAATACGAACCCACTTAACAGGCTTTTCTTCGCCCGAATAAGTCCTAGTAGCAGGATCCCATCCGGTTGCCTCATAGAGCTTGGCGATTTCATTATCGTAGAATTCTTTAGAGTATTCCTCGGTAGCCGTTTCAGGAGCCACTTCAGAAATAGCTTTATGACAGTTCATACAAACGTTAAGCGAAGGAATGCCCGAATGTTTTGAAGTTCTGGCAGAAGAGTGACAGTATTTACAATCTATCTGGTTATCTCCAGCGTGTATCCTGTGAGAATAATGTATTGGCTGAATTGGCTGGTAACCTTGATCCACACCAACCTGCATCATCCATCCGTAAGCGAAGTATCCAACAGCGAGCAATACAATAATCGAACTCACCAATAAAAGGAACTGATTCTCTACGAATGCTTTCCATACAGGTTTTCTTTTTGGCTTCTCCGGAATAACAATACCCGAAGCATCAGCGAAATTTCTAAGGGTTTTATTCACAAGGAACAGCACCACTAAAAGAACCACGAGCACGAAGACCAGAATTCCCAGAATAACATTCACAGAAACACCTCCGCCTCCAGTCTGGGAAGCAGCATCACCACCGGCTCCACTGGCAGCAGCCTTAGGCTCAGGCTTAGGTTGCTCTACATAAGCAAGTATATTTCCTATATCTTCATTGCTAAGCTGCGGAAATGCAGGCATAGCAGTTTGATTATATTCTTCATAGATCTGAACAGCTTCCTGATCACCAGAAGCGATCATTGCCGCAGAATTTGAAATCCACGACTGAATCCACGCCATATCACGCCTATCAGTAATCCCATTCAAAGCGGGCCCAATAGATTCTGAGTAAGGTTTATGGCAGGCAGCACACAAAGAATTAAACAACTCTTTACCAGCAGCAGGATCTCCTAAATCGGAGCCACCTGAATCCTGCCCGGCAGCAGCCTCCGCCTCTGACTGAGCAGCAGGAGTGGTATCCTGAGCAGCGTCATTCTGAGCAAAGCCAAAGAATGTAAATGAAAACAAAAATGCTACGCTAAAGAGTAGTTGTCGCGAAGTTGAATGGCGGTAAATCACCTTTTTCATATTGTAAGTTCGGTTAACGTCTAAACTTTGGTACGGTTTTTACACTCAGTATTTTAGGTCTAAAAACCCAAAAAGGTACCTTTAAATTCGTGGACAAAAGTAATACTTCTAGTGGATTTTAGGAATGTTACATAAGTGTTAATCCTTAATTTATATTAGTTCTAAATAATAAATCGCAAGCGTTTAAGTTATTTAATTTTACATTTGTCAAAAAGCTTAAAAATATGAAAAATATAAGATTCTCACATCTAATATTACTTAGTGCAATCGGCTTCTTTTTTACGACCGAATCAAAAGGCCAGCAGGCATCGGTGAATATTCAGCAAAGCGAAAAAATAGAAAAACTAATGGAGGTTAAAAAAGAGCTGAATAGAAATAACCGCATAAGAGATCGTTATGTTATTCAGTTATTTTATGGTGATAACGGAGAAGCGAACGAGGTGATACAGAAATATCGTGGCCTTTACACCTATCCCTCTCAAATAACCTATGAAGCTCCAAATTACAAGGTCTGGGTGGGAAATTTCCGGAACCGTCTTGAAGCCGACAGAGCCTTACTGGAGATAAAAGATAATTTTCCAGCTGCCTTTATCCCAAAACCCAAACGTAAATAGAACAAATAAATCAAATAAAAAAAGCGGCTGAAATCAGCCGCTTTTTTTATTTGATTTATTTAAAGGTCTTCGTTACTTAAGAGTCTTCTTAACTTCAACTTCCCTGAAGGCCTCGATAACATCACCTTCCTTGATATCATTGTAGTTCTTAACCTGAATACCACAATCATATCCTTTGGAAACCTCTTTCACATCATCCTTGAATCGCTTCAGCGATGCCAGCTCTCCGGTATAGATTACCACGCCATCACGTATCAAGCGAATTCCGGCACTTCTATATATCTTACCAGAAGTAACCATACATCCGGCAATGGTTCCAATCTTGGAGATCTTAAAGGTCTCCCTGATCTCTGCAGTACCTGTGATCTCTTCCTTAAGTTCCGGCGAAAGCATTCCTTCCATCGCATCTTTCAGATCATTGATCGCATCGTAGATGATCGAGTAAGTTCTGATATCTATCTCTTCCTTATCGGCTACCTGTCTAGCATTACCTGCCGGACGAACGTTAAATCCGATAATAATAGCGTCTGATGCAGAAGCGAGCAACACATCACTTTCAGTAATTGCTCCAACTCCTTTATGTATTATATTAACCTGGATCTCTTCGGTTGAAAGTTTCTGGAAACTATCGGTAAGCGCTTCAACAGAACCATCCACATCACCTTTCAGGATAATATTCAATTCCTTAAAGTCACCAAGAGCGATTCGTCTACCAATTTCATCAAGTGTGATATGACGTTGAGTCCTTACATTCTGCTCACGTTGCAATTGTGTACGTCTTGCAGCAATTTCCTTGGCCTCACGTTCATCTTCCATCACCTTGAAGGTATCACCAGCCTGTGGCGCACCATCAAGACCAAGTATGGAAACTGGAGTAGACGGGCCGGCTTCCTTCACCTCTTTTCCACGTTCATCATGCATAGCCTTTACTTTACCACTATGACGACCGGCGAGCACATAATCACCCACTTTTAGAGTTCCGGACTGTACAAGAATCGTAGCCACATAACCACGACCTTTATCAAGGAAAGCCTCCACTACGGTACCCTTAGAAAGTTTATCAGGATTAGCCTTTAGCTCAAGAATCTCTGCTTCAAGCAGTACTTTTTCAAGCAACTCCTTAACACCAGTTCCTGTTTTTGCCGAAATATCATGCGACTGGATCTTACCTCCCCAATCTTCTACCAGTAAATTCATACCGGCGAGCTTTTCCTTGATCTTTTCAGGGTTTGCTGTTGGAAGATCAGATTTGTTGATCGCAAATACAATAGGAACACCTGCAGCCTGCGCGTGCGAGATAGCCTCTTTTGTTTGCGGCATCACATCATCATCGGCAGCGATCACGATAATCGCAATATCTGTAACCTGCGCACCACGAGCACGCATCGCCGTAAAGGCCTCGTGACCCGGGGTATCCAGGAATGTTATTTTTTGTCCGTTATCTAGTTCAACTCCGTAGGCACCAATATGCTGAGTAATTCCACCACTTTCACCTGCGATCACATTTTCCTGACGGATGTAATCCAGCAAGGATGTTTTTCCATGGTCAACGTGTCCCATTACGGTTACTATAGGAGCTCTATCAACAAGGTCTTCCGGATTTTCTTCAACTTCCTCAACGGTTTCTTCAACATCAGCCGTCGTAAATTCAACTTCATAACCGAATTCCTCTGCTACAATACTTAAGGTTTCAGCATCCAGCCTCTGGTTCATGGTAACCATCATACCAAGAGACATACATGCAGAGATCACCTTGGTAACTGAAACATCCATCATGGTTGCCACCTCACTTACAGTAACGAATTCAGTAACTTTTAATACTTTTTCGTCTGACTCCTGTTGTGCAAGATCCTGCTCAGATCTCTGACGGTGCTGATCTCTTTTCTCTCTACGGTATTTAGCGCCTTTACCTTTACTGGATTTCCCCTGAAGTTTTTCAAGGGTTTCGCGAACCTGCTTTTGTACTTCTTCTTCGGTAGGCTCCTCTTTAGCAATTGGCTTGCCTCTTTTGCGCGCACCTCTTTTACCAGGCCCCTGATTAGGACCTCCTTTCACATCCTTACTGATGCGGCGGCGGCGCTTTTTACGCTTATCTTTCTTATCATCATCTGCAGAAGCCTTCTTTTCCTCCTTCTTCTTGACCGGCTTTTTAAATTGTGAAAGATCGATCTTCTTACCAGTGAAATTAGGACCACTAAGCTTAGTGTACTTGGTTTCAATAGTACTTGATTCTTTAGCCTCTTCCTTCTCTTCTTTTTCCGGCTCAGGCTTCTTCTCTTCCTTCGGTTCTTCTTTCTCTGCTTTTTCTGTTTTTTCTTCTTTCGCAGCTGGTTTTTCGGGCTCTTTACTGGCTTCAGCTTCTTTGACAGGTTCTTCGGCTGGAGCTTTCGATTCCTCTTTAGGGGCTTCTTCTTCCTTAGGGGCTTGTTCCTCTTTCTGAGGTTTTTCACCTGGTTTATCCAGATCTATTTTCCCAACAGTTTTGGGACCCTCAAGTTTAGCTCTTGATGAAATAGCTTCTTCCTTCTCCTTTTTCTCCTCCTCAGCCTTCCGCTTTTCTTCAATTTCCTTACGCAGCTCTTCTTTCTCTTTCTTCCTCTCCTCACCAACTTCTTTAGAAGCAACTTTTTTACTCTTGTCGGTTTGGAATTCATCAGAAAGCACCTCATAGATTTCTCCAGAGATTTTTGTAGTTGGACGTGCATCTATCTCGTAGCCCTTGGAATTAAGATATTCCACAGCCCTGTCTAACGAGATATTGAACTCACGTAGAACCTTATTTAATCGCGTTGTTTTCGCTTCTGCCATAAATTGCCCTCTAAATTAACCTCTTTTAATGTATTCTTTAATATAAAAAAATATTATTCTTCAAATTCTGAGCGAAGAACTGCCATCACATCCCTGATGGTTTCTTCCTCAAGGTCTGTACGGCGAACAAGATCGTCAACATCCTGTTCCAGTACAGCCTTTGCCGTATCCAGACCGATTTTTGAAAATTCTGCAATCACCCAATCTTCAATTTCGTCTGTAAATTCTTTCAACTCAACATCTTCTTCAACTCCTTCACGATACACATCAATCTCATAACCCGTCAACTGACCCGCCAATCGAATATTGTGCCCTCCACGACCTATCGCTTTAGAAACCTCTTCAGGCTTTAGCATAACTTCTGCCGTTTTCGCTTCTTCATTCATTTTAATGGAAGTTATCTTAGCAGGACTCAGTGCCCTAGTAATAAATAACTGTTCATTATTAGTGAAATTAATCACATCAATATTTTCATTCCCCAACTCACGTACTATACTGTGAATCCTGGAACCTTTCATTCCCACACATGCTCCAACCGGATCTATCCTGTCGTCATAAGAATCAACAGCTACTTTCGCTTTCTCACCGGGAACACGTACTACTTTCTTAATTGTAATCAAACCATCAAACACTTCCGGGATTTCCTGTTCGAATAACTTCTCAAGGAAACCGGGAGCGGTTCTGGACATTATAATCGTAGGCTTGTTACCTTTTAGTTCCACGCTCTCAATGATCCCTCGTACATTCTCTCCCTTACGGAAGAAATCTGACGGGATCTGGCGGTCTTTTGGAAGCACTATCTCATTTCCTTCATCATCAAGAAGAATAATGGCTCTGTGCCTTATATGATGAACTTCTGCAGTGTAGATCTCTCCTTCAAGATCTTTGAACTGCTTGTAAATATTCGTGTTATCATGCTCATGAATCTTAGAGATAAGATTTTGACGCAATGCAAGAATTGCTCTTCGTCCAAGATCAGCAAGCTTCACTTCTTCGGAAACATCTTCACCCACTTCAAAGTCGGGCTCGATCTTTCTCGCCTGAGTAAGCGAGATCTCCCTGTTAGAATCTTCTACTTCACCATCGGCTACCACCACTCTGTTTCTCCAAATTTCGAGATCCCCTTTATCAGGGTTTACAATAATATCAAAATTATCGTCTTCTCCATACTTTTTCTTTAAAGCATTTCTAAAAACATCCTCTAAAATCGCCATTAAGGTTACACGATCTATGAGCTTATCGTCTTTAAACTCTGAGAATGACTCAATCAACGCGATATTTTCCATATCAATTTGTGATTAAAATGTTATTTTAACTTTTGCTTCCACAATATCAGAATAAGGCAATACGACCTCTTTCTGTACTGTAACTTTTCCTTTTCCTACCGGTTTTGGTTCTCTCGCCTTCCAGGAAAGTTTTATTTCATTTTCATCTGCAGCCACAAGCTCTCCTTCGAATTTATCATCCGCGGTTTTCACCTTTAACTTACGACCTAAGTTTTTTTTGTATTGTCTTGGCATCGAAAGAGGTTCTGAGACTCCCGCTGAAGTCACCTCCAGGGAAAAATCTTCTTCGTCCCTGTCCAGGTTATGCTCTATGGCACGGCTTACCATTATACAGTCATTTACTGAAACTCCTTCATCGCCGTCTATAACGACCTTAATGTTGTTCGCAGAGTTCACATCAAGGCTGATTAAAAATAAGAAATTATTCTCTTCAAAAACCTTCGCTGCTAATTTTTCTACCTTCTCCTTCAGCATATGTTTATAAAAAGAGGGGACTCCTGTCCCCTCGCTGTACTTTTTTAGTTTCAACGCTGCAAATATAGCAATAATTTCCAAGTATAAAAACGTGATAATAAATGAAATATTCTTTGTAGTTTTAAACATACATTCATTCATAAGCTATTACTCACACTCATGAAAAACATCCTTGTTCCTACAGACTTTAGCGACCAGGCAGAAAAAGCACTAAAAGTAGCCGCTCAACTAGCCAGAAAGTTCGACGGAGAGATCTTTTTACTGCACATGCTGGAACTCCCGCTACAACTAATAGACCCGGTTCAGGGAAGCAGCCATAATTTACCGGAAGCTATATTCTTCATGAAACTTGCCCATCAGCGTTTCTCCAATCTAATGAAACAACCGTATCTTAAAGGCCTCAAGGTACACGAAACCGTAGAGTTTCACCGTGCTTTTGATGGCATTATGGAAATTGGACGTGAGAAAAAATGCGACCTTATTGTGATGGGATCTCATGGAGTAAGCGGCTTTCAGGAAATGTTCATAGGTTCCAATACTGAAAAAGTGGTAAGACATTCGGAGATTCCTGTACTGGTGATCAAAAATGAAATCCCCGATTTTGAGATAGACAACTTCATTTTTGCCACAGATGCCAATCCTGAACATAAGCACACCTTAAAAAAAGCAATAAAATTTGCTAATACCATTGGCGCCAAACTCCACCTTCTGTTCGTAAATACTCCGAACAATTTCATGACCAGTGAAGAAGCCAGCGAGAGAATGGCAAAATTCATTGATGAATCAGATCCCGGTAATTACGAGGTTCATATATATAATGACATAAGTGTGGAAAAAGGGATTTTGCACTTTGCTGAAAAGATGCATGCAGGATTAATAGGAATCAGTACTCATGGCCGCAAAGGGCTGGCACATTTCTTTAACGGAAGCATCAGCGAGGATCTTGTAAATCATTCAAACCGGCCGGTGGTAACCTTCAAGATCTAAAGAAAAGCCTTCATAGCACCTTTCCTGATCAGATTCCAGAAATAATTCCAGAAAGATTTGGTTTCATCCCGCGTGAAAGAAACATCTTTATAGTTGGCTTCTTCATTCAATGCTTTATTTCCGACTATTAGATTAGCAAAAAAGGAAACAACAGAATTTTTCTCTTTTCCGTTTTTCTGCAATACCTCTACTTTAAAATCCCTGTATTCCACCCTCATATCTCCTGAAGCACTGTTGTTATTCCCATTGAAATTGAAATACATATTAAGAATTTCACCATTGGCCTTTATGTTCCTGGCAGGAGTAAGAAATTTGTTGATCTGCTCTGCCTGAAGGTGACCCATTTCACCTGAAATATTAAAATGATCATTGTTATTACTAATATCGAATTCCCAGTCTACCCGGAGGTATGCTGTGGTCATAAAATCTGCATTTACATCTATACGGGTTTTTGGAAAATCTTTCTGATTCATCCCAATATTTGTAATATTAGAGATACCGGCATTCAGGTTGGAAAATTCAACTACACCTGTTTCCCTGTCCGGATGAATATTTTCCTCATACTTAATATAAGTATTACGGAGGCTAACAGAATCCAGACCAAGTTTTACAGGAAGCTGCCTGATCATTTTGCTATACAGGGGTTTAACAGCAGTGTCATCAGGTTTGAGTTTATCCCGGTAAATCATGAAATTCACATTATCAATTTCAGTGAGGTCACTTTGTATTTTTAAAGAATCGTTTACTATAGACCAATTGAAGTTTTTCAAGCTGATAGAATCAATACTAAGATCATACCTGTCCTTTTCTACCTTAATAGTTTCCTGATGCCCGCTTTTTGAGTATTTCGGAATGATTTTGAAATTCATGACGTTCAGGTTATTATCGGTAAGAGCTAAATTTTCTGCAGCCATCTCATGCTGTTCATTGAGATCGAAAAAAATACTGTCTAACTCCATAATATCTATTCGATAACCAAAAGGAATTTCCTCTTGTAACGTTTCAGATGTAATTTTCACCCTTTGGAGCAGGACTTTATTAATCGAAGTAAATAATTTATGCTGTGAGCTATCCTTACCAAAAATTTGTAAACTTCCACCTTTAATATTTACATCCTTAATAAGAAGTTTGTTTTTGAATTTCTTTTTGTTCGCTTTACCGGTGGAATCTTTAGGTTTTGACCTTTTATAAATCTTTACAACCGGTTGGGAAATATCGAGGTTACCAATAATTATATTCTTTTTCGTGATATAATCCCATAAATGAATATCATTAATCTTTATGGTATCCACCTTAAGTGTTTTAGAGCCTGTATTAAAATAGGGATTGATAACTTCAGCTTTCCTGCTAAGAATACTTACATCTACTTTATCATAAGTGGCACTAACTTTTTTCAGGTTTTCCTCCAGGCTTTTTTTTATACGGCTTTCAGCATAATTGTTCAGTCCGATTAATAGAATTGCAAGACCTGCTATAACAGTCAGGACTATATAAGTGATTTTAGCAGATCTTTTCAAAAGGCGTGATCGTATTGGTTTAAAACCAATTTACAATTCCAGGCAACTTATAAGGCAGTGTTTAAGAGTTTTTAACTTAAAAGATTGTAAGACAGCAGCTCCCTTAGTTAAATATTCGTCAAACTTAATTCTTTACTTTTCCGGTACGATAATTGGGTGGTATATTTGACCAGATTCAAAAAGAAAAAATGTTTTTCAAATTCGGCATTAAAATATTGTTTGTAGTTATCGAGATCTTCCTTGGATTCTACAGTCTTCTTATCAGCGACAGTTTGTTATTGAAATTTATATTTTTTGCCGTTACCGCTGCCATCATCGCTTTTGGAATGCTAAAATCGCTAAACAGGGTTCTTCCCAGCGATAATGATTATATAAAGTTGAATCCGGAAGAGGAAGAAGAGGCAGAATAATTTTTTATAAAAACTTCAGAAGATACGATCTGTTGCTGTAGCCAACGGATTTTTTTATTTACATTGGCATTTCAATTTAATCAGGATTCCATGAGGCTCATTTGCCTGGCCGACACTCATAACCAACATCACGATATACCTATTCCGGAAGGAGACATCCTTATTCATGCAGGTGACTGTACCGATGGCGGAACGAGGAATGAGACCTCAGATTTTCTTCAATGGCTCTCCGGCCAACCCCATAAATATAAGATACTTGTACCCGGAAATCATGATTTTTATTTTCAAAAACCTGAAAACCTAAAACACATCCCTGAAGACATACACCTTTTAATAGATAAAGGTGTCGAAATTGAAGGTCTGCAGTTTTGGGGATCCCCTTTCACCCCCGGAATTGGAAACTGGGCTTTTAGCCGCGAAAGAGGATCGGATATAAAAAAGCACTGGGACCTTATCCCGAAAACTACAGATATCTTAATTACCCACACACCACCATATGGAATTCTGGACCAGATTGGCAGTGGAGTGAATCTGGGATGTGAAGAACTAGGCAAAGCCTTACAAATTGTCCAGCCGACATATCATTTGTTTGGACATATTCATCATTCCTCTGGCAAATTAATGCGCTCCAGTAGCCAGTATTTCAACTTATCCATACTTGATGAACGCTTTAGGATCATGAGTTCCCCGGTGGTCCTGGATTTATAAAGTAAACATCTTCTTAATTCCGGCCTCTTGAAGTTAAATATTTATTAACGAGGGAAGTATTACATTTTTTTTAACAGCTTTTATACGCTCTAGTAGTATTTTAGCCGTGATGAAAATGATGAAAACGATACCTATGAAAACAAGCACTACTCCCGAAATAATAGATGAAATTAAGAATCTAATTTCTTACAGTATTACAAATAGGACCATGGAGAATTCTAATTTCCAGACTATGCATCGCGCCATCATCAAGAAATACTTCGAGGCGAAACATGTAAATATAAATTACAAAGAGCAAACTATCGATATGCAGCTTCCGGTTGGCAATAAAAGATATACCAGCATCACATTTGAATGTCAGAACCTGGAGAGATTCTTGAGGTCCTGCCTTAAAAAGGATGAAAAGAGCCTTTTCTTCTATCAAAGTCTGCTAACTCACTATAATGTGATTTCCGCTGCATAATTTAAAGAATTATCCCCAATAATTGGTATAAGCCTCGGTCCCTACGCCGGGCTTTTTTTATTTTACAGCTTTCCCAATCTCAATCAGTTGATCCACCTTAATTGGTTTGGACAAGAAGCCTGCAAGGCCGGAGAATTCTTTCAGTTTTTCCTTATCTGAATAGGCTATTGAGGAAGTGACAATATAAATAGCACATTCATTAAAGAGGGAAGGATATGACTTCTGGAGTAGCTCAATGAACTGCCAGCCATCCATTCCAGGCATATTTATATCAAGTAAGATCACATCCGGGAGGCTTGTTTCAGGATTTCTAAGGTCTTCAAGTGCATCACTGGCCCTCATATAAAAGACGGCCCTTTCAAAAACCTCTGCCCTGGCAATTAGCTTCCTGATGATCTTTTGATAGATCTCATCATCGTCTATAACACAAATGCCCTTTCTCATTTAAAATCAACTTTAAAGGTAGTACCTATATCAGGTTTGCTTTCCACCTCTACCGTTCCACCCATGGCATTGATCTGATTTTTAGTAATAAATAATCCTACTCCACGGCCATCCTGCCTTCCTGAAAAAGTTTTATATAATCCAAAGACCTTATCTCCATGTTTGTTCAAATCTATACCAATACCATTATCTTTTATTTCCAAAGTCCAATTAGAATCCTCTTTATATCCTTTTATACTTATCTCGGGCTGTCTATCTGGATGACTATATCTCAAAGCGTTAGTAATAAAGTTTAACAGTACGCTTTCCATATAGGCCGAGTTGAAAGACACGACCATCTCCCCGGGTACTTCATTAATTATACGGGCATCTTTAGATTTTATTTGCAAGCCCAAAATTTCAATGGCCTTATCTAAATACGCTGAAACATTGATTGGTTCCACTCCAATATCAAGATTCGTATTAATGGAAACCACTTCATTAAGATCATGCAGCGACTGATTAAGATTATCGGAAACATTCTTAAGCAAAGCTATATAATTCCTTTTTTCCTTTTCAGAATCTTCAAAATCATAAAGTTCTAAGATCGATTCAAGATTACTGGAATGAGAACGTAAATTATGAGACACGATATATGCGAAATTAAGGAGTCGCTTATTCTGTTCCATCACTAACTCATAAGATTTAACCAGGTTCAGTTCTGCTTCCTTTTTACCAGTAATATCTCTTAAATTTACGATATACCCCTCAATATTCTTTTCTTCCAGAAAATTAGTAAGTGTCGCATTAACCCAGATCCAGCTGGAACTGCTGGTCTTTACCCGCATAATGATTTCAGAATATGGCTTTCCAGGATTAGTTCGTACTCTTTTGAGTTTCTCTATTAAGAGGCAACGTTCCTCCGGATGGATCAAAGAAAAAATATCGTTTCCGGAACAAAGAAGTTCATCATAGCCCGTAATACGCTTAAAAGAAGGAGAACAGTAAACGGCTTCCCCCCTATTGTTGATAATAAGAATAACTTCATTGGAGTTCTCTACCAGAGACCTGAAACGCTTTTCATTTTCTACCAGTTCCTGTTTTGCCTTTACCCGAGCCGAGATATCCTCTACTATAGCAATGTGGGATGTCGCTTCCTGATCTTTTTTCCATAATGCGGATACATGGAGTCCAACCCAGATATAATCTCCTTTTTTTTGTTTAAGTCTTTTCTTTAAACTGTACTCTCTTATCTCATTATTTTTCAATTTTTTCATAAGCTTCTGGTTCTCCTCAATATCATCTTCATGAGAGACATCCAAATAATGCATAAGCTTAAGTTCCTCTTCGGAATATCCAATCAATTCCTGAAACCGTTTATTTGTTTCCTGGATCATTCCTGTCTTTGAATCAACCCTTACCATGCCAATAGCGGCCTGATTAAAAATAGTCCTGAAACGCAATTCACTTTTTGCGAGCTCTCCAGCCTGTTCTTTAACGCGTGCCTCAAGAATTAAAGGCTGTTTCAGGGTATTATAAATGATCCATCCAAATGCTCCTGAAAGAATAAGCATCAGAAATGCAACCGGCACCACAGTATAGAAAGGCTGATAGGGATCTACCGGAATTATATAAATCTTCCATTCTCCATCGGGAAAGGTTAAATATTCGGAATAGGACTCGTTAATCCCGGAGACATCTTTAAGAAAGAATTCCTCTTTTGCCGTGGAAGGATTTATCTTGGAAAACTGAAATTTGTACTTCTCGCCTGAAAGTTCCCGTATCCCGGATTGATCAATGAGATTATTAAAATCTATAATTACCGCAACAAAACCCCAGAACTCATTCTTTATAAACACAGGAAGCCTCCCCACAATGGCCAGTCCGCCCTGCTTGAGTTCAAAAGGACCTCCAAAGAACATACGCCGTCTCTCTATAGCTTTAAAAGCTTCTTCGTTCCGAGTACTATCCTTTAAAATATTATAATTAATCGCTGCTTTATTCTCCTCGTAAGGATACACTTTTGTGATAATGCCATCAGGAACTATCTCAATTGCATCTATATTGGAATTATTGTCAACCAGCTGAGGAGCTACCTCATCAAAATTTTCAATCCTACCCTCTGCATCAATCTGCAAAGCCAGGGAAAGGGCTGCAGAATAACTATATTTAAGAGACTGGTCAATATTTTGCTCAACCACATCTATAATGCTTTCCATTTCACTTTGACGGGATTCTACCAGGATCTGGTAGCGTTGCCACAGCATAAATAATCCACCCAACAGAAGAAACAAAAATGCCAGAATACCTATAAGTAATGGTTTCCTTTGAGAAAGGATATCTGAGTTTTTAATTTTCTGTGCCATGGAAAAGCTTAAGATCTAGCTCAGGGCTTTAATTTTAAGGAGTCCAAATATAGCTAATTACTTGTAAATAGGAAGATTAATTCCGGGAAGGGATATTTCAGGGAAATGAGTTCTGAGTTTTGAAGGTTAGAAGAAAAAATCAGATTTACAATTTTAAATTTGAAACTGAACCTTCCTATGGTTCTGGCGAGGCGAAGTTGAAACCGGTATTTTTAATTTTGAATGATGAATTTTTAATTAAAAATTCATTTAAAAGTAGATTTCTTAATACGCATGAAATGACTTTGTCTTATAATTTCCAAAACTCAGCACTTCCCCCACTTACTTTAACTGACAATTATCAGCTTTTATGTTCTAAGCAGGAAAAAAAACCAAAACCTGATTCCCGTCATATTTTACCATGCACTCCTGCTGCAACTTTGTACTGATTTAAAAACGCAATTATTATGAAAAGTTACGGCACAATTAAAGTTTTGATTACAGCCATGATTGTGAGCATAGGAATGAACATGAATCTTAATGCCCAATCTTACACACTTAACAATAAGTCTTCCAGTCTTATAGTAGAAGGAACCTCTAACATCCATGACTGGACAATGGAAGCTGAAAGCACCAGCGGAACAATTTCGGCTGAAATGGACGAAGGAAAGCTGGAAGAAATAGATGCACTGCGCTTTACTGCAGAAGCAGAAGGTTTAAAAAGCGGTAAGAGTGGAATGGATAAGAACGCCTATAAAGCTCTAAATACCAGTAAGTATAAAAAGATCACTTATGAGCTAAAGAATGTAAAGGAGATCACAGGTTCCAATGGAAACTATAAAGCAAAAACCACAGGAAGCCTTGAGATCGCAGGCGTTAAAAAGGATATTGCACTTAATTTTAACCTAACAATAAGCCCCGACAAGATCATATTAAAAGGAGAACACAACTTAAACATGACAGACTATGGCGTAGAACCACCAACTGCAATGTTCGGTACTATCACTACCGGCGAAACCGTAAAAATCAAATTTGAAACACACTTTAATAAATAAACTTCAATCTAAACATTTAACAAGATGAAAACTACTATCCAATATTTAAGTTTAGTGCTTATAGCACTGTTAGCGATGCCAGCGATGGCTCAAACGCAAAGGGATCTGGATAACTTCCGTTACCGCGATCAAAGAGGTATTAACATGTTCGAAGCTCCAAAAGACACGGCTTCTACTTTTGACGGAGTACATGTAAGAGTAGGTGGAGCTTCCACTATCCAATTACAAGGACTAAGACAGGAAAATTCTTCAGGGGAGGACGATCTTACAGAACTTGGAACTAATTTCAACCTTGCTACTGCCAACCTTGATCTTGATGTGGCATTAGCTCCAGGTATGAGAATGCACTTGAGAACATATCTTTCTTCTCAACACCACACTGAAGCATACGTTAAAGGTGGATACATCCAGATCGATGGTCTTGAATGGATCAGCGAGGACCTTGCAGGGGTTATGGACAACTGGAGAATTAAAATCGGGCATATGGAGAACAACTATGGTGACGCTCACTTTAGAAGGTCTGACAACGCGATGGCTCTTTACAACCCATTCGTAGGGAACTACCTGATGGACGCCTTTACTACCGAAGTTGGTGCAGAAGTGTACTACATGAATGGACCATGGTTAGCAATGGTAGGTTTTACTAACAGTACAATTAACCAAAGTTCCGTAAAAAGCGATAGAGATCCTTCTTACCTTGCCAAATTTGGTTATGACAAGCAAATAAGTGAAGATTTCAGATTTAGATTAACAGGATCTGTATTCCACTCTGGATTCAGACCAATTGGTTCAAGAGGAGCTACACAATACCTTTACAGTGGTGACCGTGCAGGATCAAGATATTACAATGTAATAGAGGGTGATTTCAGAGCTGGTAGAATTAACCCTGCCCAAGGAGAAGAACTTACTTCTTTCATGATCAACCCATTCGTAAAAGTTGGAGGACTTGAGTTCTTTGGAATCTATGAAAATGCATCAACTGAAAATGATGACTGGAATCAATTTGCAGGTGAGCTTATCTACCGCTTTGGTCAGGATGAAGACTTCTACTTAGGTACTCGCTACAATACTGCCAGCAATGATGATGTTTCTGTTAATCGTTTCAACCTAGGTGCTGGTTGGTTCTTGACCAAAAACGTTCTTGCGAAAATTGAGTACGTAAACCAGCAGTATAACGACTATCCTGCCGGAACAGTTTACGACGATGCACAATTCGACGGATTCAACATTGAAGCAGTGATTAGCTTCTAATATTTAAAACCTTAATTTCGGGCAGAGTTTTTGAATAAGATCCCCCAAGCTTATTGAAAACTTTGCCCGAATTAATTTAAAGTAAAACCTAAATTCTCCTATCATGAAAAATCTTTTAACGTGCATATGTGGTTTGCTTTTCTGCGCCGGTCTTATGGCACAGAAAGATTTTGAAAAGGAAACCCTAAGAATTTTACCAGAAAGCGAGCTAATTATTGCAGGGAGCACAAACGTTAATAAATTTGACTGCCGCTTTGATATAGGCCTGATCACCAACACCAGGTCCATTAAATACTCCTTTGAAGAAAATTACCTTTACTTCCCTGAGCTTAACCTCCATCTAAGCATAAATGGTTTTGACTGTGGCAACAGAAGAATGAATGAGGATTTTTGTGATCTTCTGAAATCTGAAACATATCCTGAAATAAAAATAAAAATTGATAAGATAGAGCTCATTTCAGCACAATATTCCAAAGCCTATATTACCGTAAAACTTGCCGGAGTAGAGAATATGTATAATCTGCCTGTTCAAATTGAAGAAGATCGTTTTAAGGGGCAGTTCAAAATGAATATTCGTGATTTTGGCCTGGAACCTCCAACCAAAGCCCTTGGCCTTATCGAGGTAAATGAAGAGATCGAGGTACGATTCAATCTTCTGGTCCAAAGGTAAAAGCCTAAATATTCCCATTATTTTTTCTTAAATTTTCTTGAGGTATTAATACCTTGAGTGTCTAATTTTTTTTTGAAAAATTGTTTATGGAAACTATGAAGATAGTATCGGCTCAGGAAGCTGTAAAAGAAATAAAATCTAATCAAAGAGTATTTCTACAGGGAGCTGCAATGACTCCAAATGTACTTATAGACGCTCTTTGTGAGAGATATCAGGAACTTAAGAACGTAGAGTTCATTCAGATCCATACTGAAGGAAATGCTCCTTATACCGAGGCGCCTTACAATGAATCTTTCAGAACAAACACCTGTTTTGTGGGATCAAACGTTAGAAAGGCTGTCAACTCAAATCATGGGGCTTATATCCCGATCTTTTTAAGTGAGATCCACCAGCTATTCAGGCAGAATATTCTGCCGCTGGATTTTGCCTTTATTCAGGTTTCCCCTCCCGACAAGCACGGTTATTGCTCGCTGGGCGTTTCTGTAGATATTGCATTACCAGCCATTCAGAATGCCAAAAAGGTGATCGCACAAATTAATCCAAATGTACCAAGAACTCATGGTGACGGAATTATTCATATAGACCGGATCTATTCGGCTGTTGAAGTAGACCAGCCTATTCACTCCGCTCATCTCACCGAGCCCACAAAGGTTGAAACCATGATAGGAAAACATATCGCAGGTTTAATTGAAGATGGCGCTACCTTACAAATGGGAATTGGCGGGATTCCAAATGTGGTCCTTAATAATCTCACCAATCACAAAAGACTTGGAGTACACACCGAAATGTTTTCAGACGGTGTACTTCCACTAATTGAAAAAGGCGTGATCACCGGAGAGGAAAAATCTATTAAAACCGGTAAAATGGTTACCTGCTTTGCCATAGGTTCACCAAAACTATATGATTTTATAGATGACAACCCGCTGGTACATTTCAAGGAAGCAGCCTACACAAACGATACGGCGATAATCAGGCAGAATCCTAAGGTAACCGCAATAAATTCAGCAATAGAGATAGACCTCACCGGCCAAGTATGTGCCGATACTATTGGGAAATACCAGTATTCAGGTGTAGGCGGACAGATGGATTTTATAAGAGGGGCAGCCCTTTCAGAAGGTGGAAAAGCCATTATCGCCATGCCCTCTGTCACCAACAAAGGAATTTCCAAGATCGTCCCATATCTTAAAGAAGGCGCCGGTGTTACCACTACACGTGCCCATGTTCATTATATAGCCACAGAATACGGAATTGTAGACCTGTTTGGGAAAAATTTGAAACAGAGAGCCGAGGCTCTAATTTCTATCGCACACCCTGATCACCAGGAGGAACTTTCTAAGCAGGCTTTTGAACGCCTTAATTCATAGAGATTTTTTACAAAACCGGTGTAAAGCTGAGATTCATCATATTTTAGAAAGAGTTCCATCCATACTTTTACCGTGTAATTAAAAAACCGGAGGCATGAAATTATACACAAAATTGTATGAGGATTTCGAGGAGATGTATCTTGGTTATGCTGCACTGGCCATCATCGCTTCAAGTTGTTTAGGATCTGTTGCTGCAATGCTCATTCTTATGAATGGTCACGGATTTTGGAATATGGTTGAACTATTCCTGGTAGTGTCTGTATGTATGGGTTTTAATGCAGGTGTGCTGGCCCAGTTAAAAACGAAAGTTGTATTTAATAGTTTGATAATTAGCCTGGCTGTAAGTATTATTTTAATTATAGCAAATTCAATTTAGCTCCTAATATTTAAAATAAGATCAAAGCTAAATTCCATGATCGCCTCTTCAAGATTCCTTACGGTGATTTTCTGAAGAGGTGATCCTTTTTTTAAAAGTCATAAGTTTTAAGACTGTAAGCCCGGGTGGAGTCGGGGCTACTTTTTAATTTTGAACACTGAATACTTGCAAAGGTCTTTACGAGGACCAGCCATAGAAAACTCTAATTAAACAGCTGTAAGTTTTAAGCACAGGATAAACTTCTCACAATATCAGAAACAAAAAAAGCCTGAACTCACGTTCAGGCTTTTTACACTTTGTTGGCCTACTAGGGCTCGAACCTAGACTCTTCTGGACCAAAACCAGACGTGTTGCCAGTTACACCATAGGCCAATGCTTAAATGCGGATGCAAATTTAAGACAAAGTTTATTTTACACAAACTTTTTCTAAGAATTTTACCCAAAAAATCTGCTTATTTACTCACTTATTTTATTGCTGCTTCATTTTCAGCTTTTTCCAAAATAAACGCTTTTATCCATCGTTTTGAAAGCATTCAGCATTTTATTATTAAATTCGCCACTTTAGTACAACTACACTACTATTTATGACAAATTTTAACTTTGGTAAGTGGAACAAAATTCTGGGCTGGCTGGTTTTTGTTATCGCTTTGACCACATATACGCTTACACTGGAACCAACGGCTAGTTTCTGGGATGCCGGTGAATACATTGCTACTTCCGCTAATCTTGAAGTGGGACATCCTCCCGGGGCCCCTTTTTACCAGATGATGGGTGCATTCTTTGCCACCTTTGCTCCGGATAATGGTTCTGTAGCACTTATGATAAACTTCATGTCCGGATTTGCAAGCGCCATTGCGATCTTGTTCATGTTCTGGTCTATAACGATTTTAGTACTAAAAGTTGCCGGGCCTGTCGATAAACTAAGTACCTCAAAAAAAATAGCTATCCTGGGAAGTTCCCTTGTAGGCTCTCTTGCATTCACTTTTACCGATAGCTTCTGGTTCAATGCCGTTGAAGCTGAAGTATATGCTATGGCAGCCTGCTTTATGTCGGTTATGTTCTATCTCGGCCTTTTATGGGAAAGGGATATGTTCACACCAAGAGGTAACCGATGGATCATCCTGATCTCGCTCGTAATAGGACTGTCCTTCGGAGTTCACTTTATGGGACTGCTAACACTTCCGGCTATTGGCTTCTTGTATTTCTTCAAGAATTATAAGAAAGTAACCGTAAAGAATTTCATTGTTGCGAACATAGTAGTGGTCGCGGTATTGATGTTCATTTTTAAACTTTTATTACCATATACCCTAACCTTTTTCTCTGCTTCGGAACTGTTCTTTACCAACAGCCTTGGCCTTCCATTTAATACTGGAACCATAGTCGCATTGCTGGTAATAGTGGGAATTTTCTATTTCGGCATCAACTATACCCGGAAAAAGAATCTTTATAAATACAATACTCTTCTTCTTTGTATTCTGTTTGTTCTAATAGGATTCTCAAGCTGGGTGATGCTTCCAATTAGAAGCAACGCTCCCACGGTGATCAATGAGAACAGTCCGGATAATGCAAGAGAATTACTGGCCTACTATAACCGTGAGCAGTACGGTGAAACCCACCTGTTTTATGGACCGCAATGGTCTGAGATGTATTCCGGTCTGGATGCTGAAAATCCATATGAAGACGCGAAGCCAAAATATGAAAAGGATGAAGAACTTGGCAAATATGTGATCGTTAACGATTACAAGAATGCCAAACAGAATCTGGATGATGATCATAAGGCGATCCTTCCCCGCATGTGGAGCACAGAACATGCCGTAAACTATATGGAATTCACAGGGCCGCTGGATTTTAAGGTAAAACCCGAGTACCAGGGAGAAGAAAGACTGATTTCTGCTGTAAATGAATTCAGGAACCAGTATTCCCGTGGAGAAAGGGACATAGAAGATTATCATAAGTTCCTGAGTCAGTTTAGTGAATATCTGGATGTTGAAAAACCCAGTTTTGCTGAAAACATAGCCTATTTACTGGAATACCAGATTGGGTATATGTACTGGCGTTATTTCATGTGGAACTTTACAGGACGCCAGGATGATATCCAGGGAAAATATAACGACCTGCACGGAAACTGGTTGAGCGGAATAGATTTAATCGACGAAATGCATATTGGCTCTCAGGAAAACCTGCCTTCAGATGTTAAGAACAACAAGGCAAGGAATACCTATTATTTTCTTCCGCTCATCCTTGGGCTAATTGGTTTTGTATTTCAGCTTAAACGCGATAAGAAAAATTTCTGGGTGCTCATGGTATTCTTCCTTTTTACGGGGATCGCACTAAAGATCTATCTTAACGAAAGACCTTTTGAACCGCGGGAAAGAGATTATGCTCTGGTGGGCTCGTTCTATGTATTTGCTATTTGGATAGGATTCGGGGTGTATGCTTTGTTTGATAAACTCCGAAGATCCCTGAGTGCGAAAATAGTAGCACCGGCAGTAATAGCGGTGAGTTTACTTTGTGTTCCGGTTCTGCTGGCCTCAGAGAACTGGGATGATCATGACCGCTCTGGCAGGGATTCTGCCTTTATAATGGCTAAGATGTACCTGGACTCGGTTGATGAAAATGGAATATTATTTACCATAGGTGATAATGACACCTTTGCCCTCTGGTATGTACAGCAGGTAGAAAAATACAGGACCGATGTCAGGATTGTGAACACCAGCCTCCTTGCTACAGACTGGTACATTGACCAAATGAAAAGAAAGGCCTTTGAAAGTGAACCGGTTCCCTCACAGCTGGAAAATGAATTCTACAATGGTAAGAACGATGCTATTTTCTTAAGGGAGGTCACCCAGGACACAATTCCTATCGATACCTGGATGAATTATATCGAAAATGAAGATCCAAGAACCAAGGCAGAACTTCAGAGCGGATCTATGATCAATACCTTTCCTTCCAGAAATGTGCGGATACCTGTAGACAAGCAAACTGTACTGGAAAACGGAATCGTTGACGAATCTGAAGCAGACCAGATCGTTGATCATATAGATATCACAATTGGAGACCAGATCCTGTATAAAAACCGTCTGCTCATGATGGATATACTGGCCAACAACGACTGGGAAAGACCTATCTATTTTACCGGAGGCAGCTTTGGGGATGACGATTATCTCTGGATGAAAGACTATCTTCAGCTGGAAGGAGTGGCTTATAAACTCGTTCCAATTAGAACGCCGCTGGACCCAAGAAATCCTTTCGATATGGGCCGGGTGAATACCGAAAAGATGTATAATATTGTCAAGAACTGGGACTGGGGCAATATGGGTTCTGCAGACATCTATCATGATCCTGAAACCAGAAAGAACAGCATTACATATCGAAGTAATCTGGCAAGGCTTACCGAAAACCTTCTGAATGAAGGCGATACCATTCATGCTGAAGAAGTCCTTGATCTCGGAATGAAACATATGCCGGTTGAATATTATGAATACTACACGTTACTAGAACCATTCATAAGTGGTTATTATGAAGTCAACCAACCTGAAAAAGCGAGGCAGATATGGGAGAAAGTAGCTGAAAAATACCAGGAAAACCTCACTTTTTATAGTAACTGGGATGTGGACCGCCAGTACCTGTATGCCGATGAGATAATAACCGATATGGAACGTTATCGCGGATTGGTAGATCTTCTTTCGGTTTACGAAGACCGGGATACCGTAACCCGGAAAGCGGAAGAATTTAACAGTTACCTGCGTTTATTCAGGCATTTCTACAGACAGGAGGAAGAGTTTGACACCGAAGTACAGTCACCTCAGCAAGAGGTGCTGGAAGAAGGAATTGATGGCGCCGCACCGGCTCCAAGCAATATTGATTCTATGGCTTTGGATTCAGTTCAAAATTAAGTAATGTGCTAAAGTCATTATGAGTCGAAGGCGAAGCAATCTTTAAAAACCACGAAAGATTGTTTCGTCTTTGCTTTATACTGAAAAGTTCCAATATTAAGGATTATGAAATTCTTCCTGCCAAAATATCCCGCATTGCTGAAATGGCTTTACCCACAGAGGATTTCCCGGATAAATAAGGCCAATTCCATCTATCTGACATTCGATGATGGGCCCGTGCCTGAAGTCACTCCCTGGGTACTGGATGAGCTTAAGAAATTCAATGCCAGAGCTACTTTTTTTTGTATTGGAGAAAACATTGCAAAGCATCCTGATATTTTTAAAAGAATTATACTGGAAGGTCATACCATTGGTAATCATACTCATAATCACCTGGATGGATGGAAAACTTCGGCACCCGGTTATATGGAAAATATAAAGCTCGCTGAGGAAAGAATATCTTCTCTGCAAAGCGGCAGTAAGCATCCAGAAAAAGAAAAGAGAATAGAGAGCAGTCCCTTTTTCAGACCCCCCTATGGAAAAATTAAAAACTCCCAGGCAAGAATGGTCAGAAATGCGGGTTATAAGATCGTAATGTGGGATGTGATCAGTGGTGATTACAATCAGAATTTTTCCGCTGAAAAGTGTTATAAAAATGTAACCGAAAATGCCGTACCCGGTAGTACCATCGTTCTTCACGACTCCATAAAAGCCTTCGGGAATCTTCGGGTATTCCTTCCCAGGATTTTAGATTATTATAAAGAAAAAGGAATTGAATTCCGTAGTCTTAAAGATATTCCTTAAGTAAGCCTATAAGTGTATTGGCATCCTGCTCGCCACTATGCCGCCATTTCATTTCGCCGGACTTGTAGATCATTAATGTTGGCAACCCTTTGACTCGAAGAGCTTCAGCGAGTTGTGAATTTTTATCCACGTCTATTTTTATCACTTTAGCCTTGTCGCCCATTGCCGCGGCAACATCTCTTAAAACCGGATGCATGGCTACGGAAGCCTCATTCCATTCGGTATAGAAATCCAACAAAACAGGGATCTTTAAATCTACTAATTCACCAAATTTTGACATAATTCAGGATTTAATTTCAGCCTACGGCAGCCATAATAATGACAGCTTAAATCAAATATAGCAAAATCTTCTAATTAAGCGGGTTTCGGACCCTTTTTCAACTCGATAACACTAATTTCCGGCCAGATACCAACCCGGCCCGGATAAGCCAGAAATCCGAAGCCACGATTCACGTTGATATAACGCCCCGCTTCCTCATAAATCCCAGCCCAGTGCTTATAGCGATACTGAACAGGACTCCACTTGAACCAGCCAGGAATCTCGATCCCAAATTGCATTCCATGAGTATGCCCGCTAAGTGTTAAATGATAATGTTTTTCATGTGCTTTCACCTCTTGTTCCCAATGAGAAGGATCATGACTTAACAGAATCTTGAAATCTTCTCTATCAACACCTGTTCCTGCCTTTTCCAGATCTCCGGCTTTTTTAAACCCGCCAGCGCCCCAGTTCTCCACTCCAACCACAGCGATTCTTTCTCCATTCTTTTCGATGAATCGGTTCTCATTCAGAATTAGGTCCCAGCCCATATCTGCATGCGTCTTCTTTAGTTTTTCTAGGTTCTTCGTTTTGGCTTCCTCACTCTCCCAGTTATGATAATCCCCATAATCATGATTTCCCAGAATCGAAAAAACCCCATCTCTTGCATTCACCCGGGAAAACATTGTCTTCCAGTCTTCCATTTCAGAAGCAAGGTTATTTACAAGATCACCTGTGAATACCACCAGGTCACTATCCTGTTCTTTTAACAGTTCAATTCCATATTCGATCTTATTCTTGTTATCAAAACTTCCGCTATGAATATCACTGATCTGGCTAATCCTGTAACCGTCAAAAGCATCAGGAAGATCCTCAAAGTATAAGGTATACCTCAAAACACGAAAATCATATTTCCCTTTATACATCCCGTATAACAAAGAAGCAAAAGGAATTGCTGCCAGACCAATAGCCACAGTACTTAAAAATTTTCTCCTTGACGGAATTGAAAAAGCCTCAGACTCACCAAATATTCTCTGGATCCCAGCAATGGGAACTCTTACTATATCCTCCCCCAGCATGATCACAGCAAGCACTATTTTTGAAACGAAGAATGCAAGAAAGATGCCTATGGCATATCCCCGGCCACCAGAAAATGTTCCTCCCTCATTAGGATGGTTGAACTGAAGTATAAGATTCCCTATTACTATTGCAGAGACGACAAAATAAATTATGGCAATCCAGGTATTCTTAGAAAAGCTTCGAACTGCCTGGTATCCATAAATATCGACCAGAAAGTAAAAGGCAAGCAGGATGATCCAACGCATTGATAGAAATTTTTTACGAATATAAGTTTAATGCAAAGCTTTTTGATTTACATAATGATAATTTAATCTGATGGTTTTCCAAATATTATCGATAGTACACTAAGGTTTAGTCTTTCATTTTTCAAAATCCTATCTTTAAGAAATTTTTTTCAAAAATGAAACGTAGAAATTTCTTAAAAAATGCCGGAATGGCGGGAGTGGCTTTAAGTACTACACCCTCGCTCATTTCCCAATCTGCCTTAAATAATCTGAAAATGCTAAAACCATCCCCGGTAGCCGTGGCTACATGGAATTTTCAAAATGCGACCAAAATGGCCGGAACTATGCTTTACAGTGGTGCCAGTGCGCTGGATGCTGTAGAAAAAGGAGTAATGATAGAAGAATCTAATTTGAAAAACACCACAGTAGGGAATGGCGGAGCTCCAGATCGTGATGGAAATGTGACCCTGGACGCCTGCATAATGTCGCCGGAAGGAAATGCAGGATCTGTGGTTTACCTGAAAGAAATTGAACATCCGGTGTCGGTGGCCCGTAAAGTCATGGAAGAAACCCCTCATGTTATGCTCGCAGGAGAAGGCGCCCTTCAATTTGCGATTCAGCAGGGATTCAAAAAAAAGAACCTGCTTACGGAAGAATCTGAAAAGGCCTGGAAAGAATGGTTGAAAGATAAAGAATACAAACCCATTATCAATATTGAAAATCACGATACCATTGGGATGCTGTGTATCGATGAGAATGGCGATATGGCGGGAGCCTGCACCACTTCAGGCTTAGGTTATAAAATGAATGGAAGAGTTGGCGATTCTCCCATAATAGGAGCTGGATTATACCTGGATAATGAAGTTGGCGGTGCCGTTGCTACGGGAATGGGAGAAGCAATAATGAAAAGCCTGGGAAGCTTTTTGGTAGTAGAGTTAATGAGACAGGGAAAATCACCACAGGAAGCCTGTGAAGAAGCAGTAATGAGAACAGTGAATAAAGATCCGAATTATAAGGATTTCCAGATTGCTTTTGTTGCAATGAACAAAGCCGGAGAAATTGGTTCCTATTGCATTCATAAAGGATTTACTTATGCCAAATATTATGAGGGAGAGAGCACCAACAATCCAAGCTCTTCTTATTTAAATGAGTAACTATTCTGTCACGCTATTGAAATTTCAGATTTTTTTTGAAGAACTGAAAATTACTGCCTTCATTACTCCAGGGTTTCAGTCTTAATTAATTCGATTAACAAGGAAGAGTGATTTTATCTTTGTAGTTTTGAAATATTCTCAAATTCATTTTTAAACAATACACATGGCCGAGCAAAAACGCCTTTTTTTACTTGACGCATACGCCCTTATTTTTCGTGGATATTACGCTTTTATAAAAAATCCCAGGATCAATTCTAAAGGTTTCAACACCTCAGCGATCATGGGTTTCACAAATTCATTATTTGATGTAATTCGAAGGGAAAAACCAGATCATCTGGCCGTATGCTTTGATAAGGACGGAAGTGAGGCCAGAACTGAAATGTTTGAAGATTACAAGGCCCACAGGGATGAAACCCCCGAACCTATCCGGGATGCTATTCCCATTATTCAGGACATTTTAAGAGCCATGCACATTCCCGTGGTGGAATCCTCTGGGATGGAGGCTGACGACATTATAGGAACCCTTGCCAAACAAGCTGAAAAGGAAGGCTACAAGGTTTATATGGTAACTCCAGACAAGGACTTTGCCCAACTGGTTTCCGAAAACATCTTTATGTACAGGCCCGCAAGAATGGGCAATGGAATAGAGATATGGGGAATCCCTGAGGTTCAGAAGAAATTTGAAGTGGAACGCCCGGAGCAGGTTGTCGATTTTCTTGGAATGATGGGAGACTCCGCAGATAATATCCCGGGGCTGCCGGGAGTGGGAGAGAAAACTGCCAAGAAATTCATCAAGCAGTTTGGCAGCATGGAAGCCCTTCTGGAAAATACCGATCAGCTTAAAGGCAAGATGAAAGAAAAGGTGATGGAAAATGCGGAGCTTGGGCGGCTATCCAAAAAACTTGCCCGCATCTTCACAGATTGTGATGTGCAATTCCATGCTGAAGACTATGAGCTTTCGATGCCCGATGCTGAAAAGGTTCAGAAAATATTTGAAGAACTGGAATTCAGAAGATTGAAGGATCAGTTTATCAAATTGTTCAGCGGTGAAGAAGACACAACTCAAACCCAGGTGACCAATTCACCTTCAGCAAAAAAGAATGCCCAGGTAGCCGGGGCTGGCCAGTTCTCTTTATTTGGTGAAGAAGGAGAAAGCATTGAAAGCACTTCATCCAGAAAAAACCTTAAAGATACCGCACATATGTACCAGTCGGTGAAAACCGTTATGGCACGTAAGATCTTTATTGAGAAATTACTAAAACAAAAAAGCGTTTGTTTCGACACTGAAACCACCAGCCTGAATCCGCTGGAAGCTGAACTCGTGGGAATCGCTTTTTCATGGGAAGCCGGCAAGGGTTTTTACCTTCCGTTTCCCGCAGAAAGAGAAGAAGCACAGAGAATCATTGAGGAGTTGCGCGAATTCTTTGAAAATGACAAAATCGAAAAAATAGGCCAGAACCTTAAATATGATATTGAGGTGCTGGATAAATATAAACTTGAGATTAAAGGGCCGTTATTCGATACCATGATCGCTCATTACCTCATCAACCCGGATATGCGTCACAATATGGATGTGCTGGCCGAGACCTATCTTAATTACAGTCCGCAGCCTATTTCGGAATTAATAGGTAAAAAAGGAAAGAACCAGGGTAATATGCGGGATGTGCCATTAGAGCAACAAACCGAATATGCCGCCGAAGATGCTGATATCACCTTTCAGCTAAAGAACTTTTTTGAAAAGGAACTGGAAGATGCCCAGACCCGCAAATTATTTGATGAGATCGAGATTCCGCTGGTCGAGGTTCTGGCCGATATGGAGATTGAAGGTATAAAGCTGGACGAAAAGTATTTAAAATCCCTTTCCGAAGCCCTTTCGACAGACATCAAAGAGCTTGAAGCAAAGATTTATGAAGCTGCAGGTGAAGAATTCCTGATAAGCTCTCCTAAACAGCTTGGAGTAATACTGTTCGAGAAGATGGCCATTGCGAAAAAGCCGAAGAAGACAAAAACCGGGCAGTATTCCACCAGTGAAGATGTACTTTCAGCTCATATTAAGGATAATCCTATTATCCAGCATGTACTTGACTACCGCGGACTCGTAAAACTGCAAAACACTTATGTGGATGCGCTACCAGGCCAGGTTGAAAAGACTACCGGAAGAGTACATACAGATTATGTGCAAACCATTGCGGCAACTGGAAGGTTAAGCTCGAACAATCCAAACCTTCAGAACATTCCAATTAGAACCGAACGCGGAAGACAGGTTAGAAAAGCTTTTGTTCCAAGAGACGAGAATTATGTCTTGCTGGCAGCTGATTATTCTCAGATTGAATTAAGAATCATCGCCGCATTAAGCAAGGAAGAGAATATGATCAGGGCTTTTAAGGAAGGTGAAGATATTCATGCTTCAACAGCCGCGAAAGTATTCAATGTACCCATCGAAGAAGTCACAAGGGAGCAACGAAGCAATGCTAAAACAGTAAATTTCGGGATCATCTACGGGGTATCTGCCTTTGGGTTAAGCAACCAGACAAGTCTTTCCCGAAGGGAAGCAAAAGAACTGATCGATACTTATTACAAAACCTATCCAAAGCTCAGTAATTTTATTGGTGAGCAGGTGGAATTTGCCAGGGAACATGGTTATGTTTCAACCGTGCTAGGGCGAAGAAGGTATCTGAAAGATATCAATTCAAGAAATGCCGTGGTACGGGGAGCAGCAGAAAGGAACGCTGTAAATGCCCCGATCCAGGGAAGTGCAGCAGACATCATCAAACTGGCCATGATTAATATTCATAAGAAACTAAAAGAAGAAAACTACAAATCCAAGATGCTTCTTCAGGTACATGATGAACTGGTATTTGATGCGCATAAAGAGGAACTGGAGAAAGTAAAGACCATGATCAAATCTGAAATGGAAAATGCCTATAAACTGGAAGTTCCCTTAGATGTAGATCTTGGCGTTGGTGAAAACTGGCTGGAAGCCCACTAGTTGGTAGTTCCCAGTGGCAGCAGGCAGTAGGCAATAAAACTAAAATTTAGAAGTACGAAAAAAGAAATTAGAAATTCAATCTTGTAATTCGTACTTCTAAAATCTAACTTTTATAAGATAAACCTATAGGTTGCCTTAATAAGAAAAGTATTTTGTGGCCTCTGTCTTAAAAGCTGGTTATCTACGATCCCACTAAAGTCTCTATTCACATCTCCATAACCATTGATCCCCTGCGACCATACAAAATAGATCTCGCTTCCGGGTATATACTCCCAGCGAGCCACAAGGTTCGACCTGAACTGTACAAAAGCGAAATCTGGATTACTCA
This sequence comes from Christiangramia crocea, assembly GCF_022410465.1. Lineage (GTDB taxonomy): Bacteria > Bacteroidota > Bacteroidia > Flavobacteriales > Flavobacteriaceae > Christiangramia > Christiangramia crocea. Next base: position 119,913 of record NZ_JAJSON010000018.1, read on the forward strand.
CCCTATAGTCTACAACATCATCCCGGTTTTCATCAATTAGATAGCTCCCCTCTTCAAAGGACACCTGGTTTTCATCATACCAGTTTACCTTGTCATTTATGTCTTCAGCCGTGGCATCCACAACATAATTAAGATTGGAGTAATCTGCCTTAAAGATAAAGGGCTGTCCGTAATACTGGATAGTAAGATTAGGATTGATATTATAGTTTAATCTTAATGTTGCACTCAAAGTTTCCTGATCTATATTACCAAGAATGTAACGGGATTGATTATTGAAATTTCGTTCGGCCACATACTGGGTCCTGTTCGGGTTCGCTTCATATTCTAAATTAAGCGACAGGCTTAGAGAGTTCAAAGGCTGATACCTTGTCCTGAAAACATATCTCCTTAGACCAAAAGCATCCTGAGCAGCCTGTGAGTGTACATAACCCAAATCAAAACTCATTTTTTTCCGGCGATCGGTTCCTGAGAATACATAAAAATAATTTTCTTCATTGAAGCGCCATCTCGGGCCACCTCTTAGAAAAGAATTTATAAAGATCCTTGGTTTATGGGCTCCACCAAATTCGCTCCACCAGTTATTCTTATAATTTATAAAACCCTTTGTTTCATACTGAACCCTATTATAGTTCCCTTCAAAATCGAAAGCCGTCATCTGTTCCAGACCAATAACGGCACGTCTAAACCAGCTCGTTGGTTTATTGAAGAGCCTGCGAACTTCTGCATATTGCCGTATATCATCAGCCTGTCTTAAAAATCCTATATCATTGGTTTCGAGTTCGGGGGAAAGCCACTTTCCTCCCAGACTATAACGCCAGTTACCGCCTCCGCCTTTCCCTATTTCAAGTCGCCCACCGGTTCCGGTAAGCGAAGTTCTCGTAGGGTCAACCTCTATGTGACCGGCATCAACTCGTTGAAAAAGATGTACAATAGAATTTTGAGTGTTTTGAATTGCTTCTGCACTTCCGCGCACCTGACTCATTACCGCATTACCCTCCAAATAATATTCTCTATCCTTCCAGTTATGTTTGAAATCAATTCCGCCAGAAAATGCCTGCGTATGAAGGAAGGAGAGTTCATCTTCTATATTTCGGTGTGTGGCTGTAAACATTCCTCCTACATAGCTGTTCCGGTCATTAAGATCCTTCTGAATCCTTCCTACAAAATAATTAGTAAGTGGCTCAACCAGTTTCTCGGTTTCACTCCCGTTATCACCTATAACATCCGCAAACTCCCTTGCTGTAACCGATTCCAGGACTCCTATTGTCCAACCATTTTCTGTTTTTCCACTGAATTTTGCAGCTCCTAAAATAGTAGTATTATTTGGCTGATCTACATAGGCAACATTAGGTCCCATAGCACTACCCTGCGGAGTCCTGCCAATCCTTCTTGAGAAGAAAAGATTGTCCTGACTGTTCGCAAAACGGTAATCGAAGACACTTTTGTTCTCAACGAAAAAAGGTCGTCTTTCTTCAAAGAATATTTCAAATCCATCAAGTGAAACTGCTCCCGGATCAGCTTCTACCTGGCCAAAATCCGGATTTATAGTAAGATCTACGGTAAGGTCGTTGGTCACTCCTATTTTAGCATCCAGTCCCACGGTCAAATCCCCATCCTTTCCATCTTTAAAAGGATTCCCAGATACTGCTTCATAGGAATTATATTTGCCCACTGAGTAAGGCTGTATTTCCAATTGTTTTTGAGGTTTCAGGTTTTTCAAACCTCGCAGCTCTCCAAAAGAACTAACCCATCCAGCCGGGTTTGCCGGAACAGGCTGCCAGGTAGACCTTTCTTCATTATTAAAATACCTTCTTGTTGACTGAATTCCCCATACCTGATCTTTATCAGCACTAAAACGCAACTGACTAAGAGGAATTCTTACCTCTGCAGTCCAGCCTTCATCATCTATATTTGTTTTAAGATACCAGATTGGATTCCAGCTTGGATCAAAATTCCCATTATTTGAAACAAATTCATCTCCTTTAACCCCACTTGCAGACATTGTGAAAGAAAAGGCAGTCCGGTCATCATTATAACTATCAATGTTTAGTTCCACCCAATCACCGGGAAAATCATCACGTCTACCCATTCGCTGAACTATCATTTCAGGATTTGGCTCATAACACCGAAAAGCCGCATACAGATTCTTATCGTCATAAACGATCTTCATTTTTGTTTGATAAGTTGGCGGAGTATTGTTATCAGGCTCCCATTCCACATAATCTGAAGTCCATTCTACCGCATCCCAGGCCGCATCTTCAATAAGCCCATCAATTTTAATAGGTGTTTTCCCGGTTACAGAAGTAGTTGTGTAGGATCTTTTTGCAAAACTAAAGTTTGCTTCTGCTTTATTTGAATTACCCTGGGCATTGATTTTAAAAGAAGTAAAGGTTAGAACGAGAATAAGTAGGTTCAGCTTGATAAATTTCATTATTCTTTTGATTGATGATTTATTTAAGAGACTATAGAATTTTGAAAATGTGACAAAACCCGGGACCTTTTAATCTTTTTTTAACATTCAGGGGTGCAAATATAGCATATTCAATAAAAAACCTCACAGGTAAACACCTGTGAGGTTTTCCAACTAACACTAAAAACTACAATTAGGCTGGATTACTCTGCCTTAGTATACTCCAGCTCTAAAATTCTTATTTCTGATGCCTGCGTATTTCCCGGATCATCCACATATTGATCTGATTCAATTTTAGTAACATCAAAGGAAAAAGTATTGCTGGTCATGTCTATCGCTTTAGAATGAGTATATGTAAACCCATCGATATCCATAGTTAGCACCAGATTGTCATTCTCCACCTTCCAGTCGCCGGTGTCTATTCTATCGGCAATACAAGAGAACTGGTCCCCGTTGCTGCCTGACTCAAAAGTCATGGTCGCATTATTAGTTATAAACGTACCATCACTGTTAAATGTTATACTCATATTGTTAAAACATGAAGTTTCATCCATTAAATTGGTACTGTAGCTTCCATCCTGGTTTAAATTCACAGCGGTATCAGAAACCATTCTGGATAATTTCCAGTGACCAATAAGATCATTTGAGGTTATGGTAGCGTTACTCACTTTGATCATTTCATCTTCCATATAAGCTTCTTCCTTGCTACAACTCATCAGAAGCAAAGCTACGAGGGAAAAGAACGCTAACTTTTTAATTTCTAATACATTCATCATCGTCATTGGGATTAGATTTGGGATACAAAAGTAAAAAAGGGAAACAAATTTTATGACTTTTTTAACACTAAAAATGTATTTTATCGGACTTTAACGCTTTTTATCGGTTATAGATAAAATATTCTTACTTTAAATATATTTATCATTCTTACATTGGAAACAGACAGGATTAAAAATCCGGGGCAAGTAGATTTAATTGAGAATCAGCTCTTTTGAAGCATTTAAAATAATCATCACCCTATTTGCTATATGAATTTATAATTGTACATTTGCACCCCTGTTTTCCCGATTGAGATTCGGGCAAACGGGATTGGAATGTTTAATAATTAGTAAAATCAATTGGTGTGGACACATTAAGTTACAAAACAGTATCGGCCAATAAGGCCACCAGAACCAAGGAATGGGTTGTGGTAGATGCTGAAGGACAATCATTGGGTCGTCTTGCCTCCAGAGTAGCATACCTGCTTCGAGGAAAGCACAAGCCTAATTTCACCCCACATGTTGACTGCGGAGACAATGTAATTGTTCTTAACGCATTAGGAGTTAACCTGACAGGAAAAAAATGGGACGCGAAAGAATACATCCGTCACACAGGTTACCCGGGTGGACAGAGAAGTCTAACAGCTTCAGAATTATTCAATAAGAATCCGGAAAGACTTGTTGAAAAAGCCATTAAAGGCATGCTTCCAAAGAACAAACTTGGAGCAGATTTATTTAGAAATCTTAAGGTTTATGCAGGATCTGAGCACGATCACGAAGCGCAAAAACCTAAAACTATTAACTTAAACGACATTAAGTAATGGAGGTAATTCACAAAATTGGCCGTAGAAAGACTGCTGTGGCCCGTGTATACGTTTCAGAAGGAAAAGGAAACGTTACAGTAAACAAGAAAGACCTTAAAGATTACTTCACTACAGGAACCTTATTATATAAGGTGAATCAACCGATGATGCTTACCGAAAATGAAGGAAACTTTGATGTAAAAATCAATGTTTACGGTGGAGGTATCACTGGTCAGGCTGAAGCGATCCGTCTTGCACTTTCCAGAGCTATGGTAGCGCTTGACGAAGAAAACCACGGTGTTCTTAAACCGGAAGGTCTTCTAACAAGGGATCCACGTATGGTAGAACGTAAGAAATACGGTCAGAAAAAAGCCCGTAAGAAATTCCAGTTCTCTAAACGTTAATATTATTTGCCGGAATCATAACCGGAAAGTTCTTAAAAAATTAATCAATTTGTTGTTACTCTGTTCATGCCGAGCAGGGGTTAGTTTAGCATCTAAACAGTCAGGGCCGTACTTAATAGTAGCCACCTGAATGTTGCTATCTCAACAGAAAGTAAACTATTACAAAAATGGCAAACAAAGTAGAAGTAAAAGAATTACTTGATGCTGGTGTTCATTTTGGACACTTAACAAGAAGATGGAACCCAAATATGGCCCCGTATATCTATATGGAGCGCAACGGTATCCACATCATCAACTTATATAAGAGTGCTGCAAAAATGCAGGAAGCCGGTGAGGCCCTTGCAAAGATCGCAGCCAGTGGTAGAAAGATCCTTTTCGTAGCCACTAAAAAACAGGCTAAAGAAATCGTTGCTGAGCAGGCAGAAAAGGCAAACATGCCTTATATCACTGAGCGTTGGCCTGGTGGTATGCTTACCAACTTCGTGACTATCCGTAAAGCTGTTAAGAAAATGGCTTCTATTGATAGAATGAAGAAAGACGGAACCTTTAACTCTCTTTCCAAAAAAGAGCGTCTTCAGGTAGACCGCCTTAGAGCAAAGCTTGAAAAGAACTTAGGTTCTATTTCTGATATGTCCAGACTTCCTGGAGCATTGTTCGTAGTGGATATCACTCGTGAGCACATCGCCATCAAGGAAGCCCAAAAATTAAACATTCCAATTTTCGCAATGGTAGATACAAACTCAGACCCACGTGAGGTTGAGTACGTAATACCATCTAACGACGATGCTTCTAAATCTATTAGCAAAGTTGTTTCTTATGTTTCAGATTCTATCGTAGAAGGTCTTTCTGAAAGAAAGTCTAACAAAGACTCTAAGAAGAAAGAAGAAAAAGCGGATAAAGAGGAAGGTGCAGAAAATGCTCCTAAGAAAGCTAAGAAAGAAAAAGCGGAAGCTCCTTCTAAAGATGCCGAAGACAAAAAGGCGATGAAAGAAGCTAAGAAGGATACAAAGCTTGAATCTAAGCAGGAAACTCTTGAGAAAGCAAAAAAATCTTCTAACGACGAAGAAGAATAAAATAACATTTTGATAATTTCCAGAAGTCGTTTAGTTCCTTTCTTAACCGTTAGTTTCTAAACGACTTTTTAAATAAAAAACAATATTATGGCTAAGATAACCGCCGCTGAAGTAAATAAATTAAGAAAAGCAACCGGTGCTGGTATGATGGACTGTAAGAAGGCACTTGTTGAAGCTGATGGTGATTTTGATCAGGCAATCGAATTGCTACGTAAGAAGGGTCAGAAAGTTGCTGCTAAGAGAGCCGACAGAGATTCATCTGAAGGTGCAGCTATCGCACAGGTAAATGGAGATAACACTAAAGGTGTGATCATTTCTTTAAACTGTGAAACCGACTTTGTGGCAAAAAACGATGATTTCGTAAAACTTGCTAACGATTTCGCTGAAATGGCTCTTAACTACAATACTAAAGAAGAGTTATTAAAAGCAGATTACAATGGAATCTCTGTAGAAGATAAACTTACAGAGCAAACCGGAGTTATTGGGGAGAAGATCGAGATCGGTGCATTCAAAACTTTAGAAGCTCCTTTCGTAGGTTCTTACATCCACGCTGGTAACAAAATTGCTGTTCTTACAGGTCTTTCTAAAAATGTTGACGGAGCTGAAGAAGCTGCAAAGAACGTTTCTATGCAGGCTGCTGCTATGAATCCTGTGGCTCTTAACGAAGAAGGTGTAGACCAGGCCACTATCGATAAAGAGATCGAGATAGCTAAAGACACACTAAGAGAGGAAGGCAAGCCGGAAAATATGCTTGATAAGATCGCTCAGGGTAAACTTCAGCGTTTCTTCAAAGACAACACTTTAGTTCATCAGGCATACATTAAAGACAACAAGCAAAGCGTTGCAGAATATGTAAAATCTGTAGACAGTGACCTTGAAGTTGTAGGATTTGAAAGAGTAGCTTTAGGCTAAGCTAATTTTAAATAATTTCAATTAAGAGGTTTTATTTATTTAAAACCTCTTTTTTTATACACATATTTTTCCATAGTCCAATTGAAGCGTCACCTTGAGCGCAGTCGAAAGGTCAGCTTCACAACAGATCCTGCATTAAGTTCAGGATGACCTAATACCACTATAAAATGTCCGATCAAGCCTTCAAATTCAAACAATTCAGCATAGACCAGGACCGGTGCGCTATGAAGATTGGAACCGACGGAGTACTTCTTGGTGCCTGGTCTTCACTGGAACATAGTCCGAAAAGTATCCTTGATATCGGAACCGGGACCGGACTGATCTCTTTAATGATGGCCCAGAGATCTGATGCCCCCTTAATCGATGCCCTCGAAATTGAAGAGAATGCCTATGAGCAGGCTGTAGAGAATTTCGAAAAAAGTGACTGGGGTGACCGTTTGTTCTGTTATCATGCCGGTTTTGATGAATTTGTAGACGAAATGCAGGATGAAGAAAAATATGATCTCATTATTTCCAATCCTCCATTCCATTCTGAAGATTATAAGACAGGAGATGAAAACCGCGATCAGGCACGTTTTTCTGATGCTCTTCCATTAACCGAATTGATTGAGGGAGCTTCTCTCCTACTATCAGAAAAAGGACATTTTGATCTGATCATTCCCTTTTCAGAAGAACAAAAAGCTATAGAAATAGCCAGCTCCCATAGTTTATTTCCTAATAAGATCACCAGGGTAAAAGGCACAAAGGAATCCCCGGTTAAAAGGAGCCTGATAAGTCTTTGTTTTGATAAAAAAGACACAGTAGTTGATGAGCTGATTCTGGAAATTTCAAGGCACAATTACACCAAAGAATTCAAGGATCTAGTTAAAGATTTCTACTTAAAGTTATAATTCTCTCTACATGATGCCGTCATTATGAATTTGGGTCTGTAAGATGTACTGAAAAGATTCAGAACCAAGTTCAGCATGGCGATTCGACAAACCTTCAAAGTCTAAATAAAAGATTGCTTCACAATAAAGACTTGGTTACATTTGTTGGAAACACTACACAAATGAAACCAGATCAATTCCAGGCTCCTGATTATTACAATCTTGATGAGCTGCTAACCGACGAACATAAAATGGTACGCGATGCTACCCGCGAATTTGTAAAACGTGAAGTTTCGCCAATAATAGAGGAAGCCGCTCAAAAAGCCGAATTCCCAAAACAACTTATTAAGGGCCTTGCCGAAATCGGTGCTTTTGGTCCTTACATTCCTGAAGAATATGGAGGGGCAGGGTTAGACCAGATCTCTTACGGTTTAATCATGCAGGAAATTGAACGTGGCGATAGCGGAATTCGTTCCACAGCTTCTGTTCAATCATCTCTGGTAATGTATCCAATTTTTAAGTACGGAACCGAAGAACAAAAGAAAAAATACCTTCCAAAGCTGGCAACCGGAGAAATGATTGGTTGTTTTGGGCTAACCGAGCCTGATCATGGTTCCAATCCCGGAGGAATGACCACAAACTTTAAAGATAAAGGCGATCATTATTTACTAAATGGAGCCAAAATGTGGATCTCTAATTCACCCTTTGCGGATATAGCCATCGTCTGGGCGAAGAATGAAGAAGGACGAATTCACGGATTGATAGTTGAGCGTGGGATGGATGGCTTCACTACTCCCGAAACTCATAATAAATGGTCCCTTCGCGCAAGCGCTACCGGAGAGCTTATTTTCGACAATGTCATGGTTCCGAAAGAAAACCTGATGCCTGGGAAATCCGGATTGGGTGCACCTCTGGGTTGTTTGGATTCCGCCCGATACGGAATTGCTTGGGGTGCAATAGGAGCCGCTATGGATTGCTATGATACCGCTTTAAGATATGCCAAGGAGAGAGAGCAGTTTGGCTCACCAATCGCATCAAAACAGCTACAGCAAAAGAAACTGGCCGAGATGATAACCGAGATCACCAAAGCACAGTTGATGGCATGGAGACTTGGCACATTAAAAAATGAAGGGAAAGCCACCTCTGCACAGATCTCAATGGCAAAAAGGAACAATGTTGAAATGGCCATTAAAATAGCCCGCGAAGCACGCCAGGTCCTTGGCGGAATGGGAATCACCGGTGAGTATAGCATTATGCGCCATATGATGAACCTGGAAAGTGTGATCACTTATGAAGGAACACATGATATTCATCTATTGATCACAGGATTGGACATTACCGGAATTCCTGCTTTTTAGTTTGACACGATGAGCTTGACGAAGCGCATTTATCAAAACTCGGACTTCGACAGGCTCAGTCCGCAGAATTCATTTCAAACCAGTTGTCATTGCGATCCGCTACAGGCGGAGAAGCAATCTCATGAAGAGATTCCTTCGCTCATCACTTCCTCTCAGTGACTTATTAAAGTAGATCAAAGCAAGGGCAACGCTTACAGCGCTTGCCCTTTTTATATTTTTCGCAGCATTCATTTTTTAAAGGCTTCGGTTTTTTGGCAACCACACCTTCCACCCTTAGATAGTCTTTGGATTTCTTGGAATAAAAGATAATCACATTTATGATATATGCATTTTGGGCTGTCATTATTTTAAATTAATTCAATATGCTGATAATCTGCGTTAAACAAGCATTAAAAACTCGCTAAGATTTTATAATTCCTGCTCAGATTTTACCTTTGCAAAAAATTAGCAAGTATTATGATCAAAGAGATAAACGCAAGTTTAGGACCTCTCACCAATCAGTTAATAAACCACCCTTTATATAAGAAAATAAATACCCCTGAGCATCTTCAGATTTTCATGGAACATCACGTATTTGCGGTATGGGATTTTATGTCTCTTCTTACTGCCTTGCAGGAAAAACTTACAAAAACAACAAATCCCTGGCTACCGATAGGGGACCCGGAAACGAGATATCTCATTAATGAAATAGTTCTTGCAGAAGAAACCGATATCGACATTCATGGTAAAAGACAGAGTCATTTTGAGATGTATCTGGATGCCATGACCGCTGCAGGAGCAGAAAAGAAGAAAATTGAAGATTTTCTCATGCAGGTTTCACATGGAACCGATATATTCCTGATAATTGCTACTAGTAAATTACCCGTTAGCATTAAGAAGTTCCTTAAAAACACCTTTGAAGTGGTTTATAGCAGGGAGCCTCATAAGATCGCCTCGGCCTTCACCTTTGGACGGGAGGGACTCATCCCTGCAATGTTCTCTTCCATCATTAAAAAAGTTCAGGAAAGCTTTCCGGATGAAGATCTCAGCCTTTTCAAATATTACTTTGACCGCCACATCGAACTGGATGAGGAAGAGCATGGACCCATGGCTTATAAAATGGTTGAAGATCTTTGCGGAAAAGATCAGAAGAAATGGGATGAAGCCAAAGAAACTGCAGAAACATCTTTAAGGAGCAGACTGGAACTCTGGAATGGGATCGAAACTGAAATTGAGGAAAAGGCCAAACTTGAATACGCTTAATTAGCTAAGCTTTGCTTAACATAAGCAGAGACCGCTTCGATTAGCTCACAGGGATTATAAAAATTATTCTGAAGCGGGCGCGATCTTAACTTCAAGACCCTCCAGTTCATGGGTAATTGGAATCTGGCAACTCAACCTGCTGTTATCTTCCACTAAAAATGCCTGATCCAGCATGTCTTCTTCTTCAATACTCATTTCAGGAAGCATATGTTGCAGATTAAGCATATAACACTGGCATGAAGCACACATGGCCATGCCACCGCAAATGCCTATTGTTCCCTCAGGAGCCAGCTCATAAGAGCGAATCACTTCCATAAGGTTCATGTTCATATCGGTTGGAGCGTCGATGGTATGCGCTTCACCCTCCCTGTCAATAATTGTAATTTTTATATCAGACATAATTTCTAAAATCTGGCCGCAAATATCGTCATTCTGAATTTATTACAGAATTTTTTAGGTGTGGAATCTGATATTGTGTGAAGATGTTTACTTAATACTTCTTATAACCTCTTTTTTTGCTTCTTTTTTACTGCCATCAAACCCATTCACACCACTTACAGTTGTATATTTCATCACGTATTTCTTATCAGGATTTATTCGCTGATAAGCACTCTGGCACATAATAGCAGCTTCATGAAAGCCGCAAAGTATAAGTTTAAGCTTTCCTTTATAAGTATTCACATCCCCGATAGCATAGATCCCGGGAATATTGGTTTGATAATCGTATGAATTATCTACCTTTATCGCATTCTTTTCTATCTCAAGACCCCAATTCGCAATAGGTCCCAGCTTGGGAGATAAACCGAACAATGGTATAAAATAATCTGTTTCTTTCAACTCTTCCCCTCTGGCCTCATCTTTATGCCTGATAAGGACAGAATCGAGCTTATCTTCACCCTTAAGGTCAACTACTTCGGCATCCGTAACCAAGTTAATCTTACCGATCTTTGATAATTCCTCAACTTTTTCAACTGAATCCAAAGCGCCCCGGAAATCCTTTCTACGATGTACGAGTGAAACTTCCTTAGCGATCTCAGCAAGATAGATACTCCAGTCCAATGCAGAGTCCCCACCGCCAGCAATAACTATCTTTTTATCGCGATAAATCTCCGGATCCCGGATTATATATGCAACGCCATTATCTTCATAATTTTTTATACCCGGAATAGGTGGTTTACGAGGCTCAAAGCTTCCAAGGCCACCGGCAATCACCACGACCGGAGCATGATGTTTCGTCCCTTTACTGGTAGTAACAATAAAGCTGCCGTCTTCCTGCTTATCTATGGTTTCAGCCCTTTCCCCAAGAGTGAATCCCGGTTCAAAAGGTTTGATCTGTTCCATAAGATTATCTACCAGGTCCCCGGCAAGTACTTCCGGAAAACCAGGAATATCATAAATCGGCTTCTTAGGGTAAATCTCCGAGCACTGTCCTCCCGGCTGAGGAAGGGCATCAATCAGGTGACATTTGAGTTTTAATAATCCTGCTTCAAAAACGGCAAAAAGGCCGGTTGGCCCGGCACCAATGATAAGTATATCGGTTTTAATCATGTTCTGACTTCAATTAAACGCAGGCAGGTTCTACTTTTCGATGTTCACCACTTCCTCAATCTGAGGAACATATTTTTTTATGGTCATCTCCACACCACTTTTAAGTGTCATCTGGTTTACAGTACATCCAACGCATGCACCTTCCAACTGAACCTTAACCAGCCTGTCATCTTCAATAGCCACCAGAGAGATATTTCCCCCGTCACTTTCCAGGAACGGACGTATCTCTGCCAGAGCCTTTTCAACATTAATTTTAACTTCTTCGCTTGTCATTTATTTCTTATTAACAGCACTACATCCTGCCATGGTGGTAATCTTAATAGCTTCGGTTGGAGGCAGACTCTTATTCCTGTTTACGGTTTCCTGTACCATATTTCTAGTGATATTCTCAAAAGCCGCTTCCAGAGGAGTAGCTGTTTGTAAAGCTGCCGGTCTTCCTATATCCCCTGACTCCCTAAGGCTTTGAACCAGTGGAATCTCACCAAGGAACGGAACCTTAAGGTCTTCAGACAGATTCTTTGCTCCTTCCTTACCGAAAATATAATATTTATTATCTGGCAATTCTTCTGGAGTGAAATAGGCCATATTTTCCACGATTCCTAAAACAGGAACATTAATGCTTTCCTGCTGGAACATTGCTACCCCTTTTTTTGCATCTGCAAGGGCCACATTTTGCGGAGTACTTACGATCACGGAACCTGTAATTGGCAATGATTGCATGATTGAAAGGTGAATATCTCCTGTTCCCGGAGGAAGATCCACCAGCAGAAAATCAAGCTCTCCCCAGGCAGCATCGAAGATCATCTGGTTAAGGGCCTTCGCCGCCATTGGTCCTCTCCAAACTACCGCCTGATTAGGTTTAGTAAAAAATCCTATTGAAAGGATCTTCACTCCGTAATTTTCAACAGGCTTCATTTTAGACTTACCATCCACGTTTACAGAAAGTGGTCTTTCAGCTTCCACATCAAACATTATGGGCGTAGAAGGTCCATAAATATCAGCATCCAATATACCAACCTTGAATCCCATTTTGGACAGGGTCACGGCCAGGTTTGCGGTTACGGTAGATTTACCTACCCCTCCCTTACCGGAGGCTACGGCGATAATATTCTGAATACCCGGAATTGGTTTTCCCTTGATCTCAGGTTTCTTTTTCTCGGGAGCCTCTACTTTTACATTGACCTTAACCTTAGCTTTTTGGTAGACCTTTTCATGAATAACCTTCATTACGTCCACCTCTGCTCTTTTCTTGATATGGAGAGCTGGATTCTGAAGTACCAGATCAACCACTACTTCATCACCAAATGTCATTACGTTTTGCACGACCCCACTTTCCACCATATTTTTTCCTTCACCTGCTACAGATATGGTTTCGAGGGCTTTTAAAATTTCTTTTCTGTTCAATTTCATAGACTGGTTTTTAATCAGATCTTTAGCTTATGTAGATTGATTCTAAATGCAAATATAGGTGGAAAAGCTAAGAATACGAAGAATTTAGCAATATTAGATTTATTATGAAATAACCGGAAATTATAGGAAAATAAAAGGGCTTATTTTAAGGAAGTTCTTTCATGGGATCCCAAAAAAACTTCTCAAAATCCTGAACCTGTAAATTCTTTACAGGAACCCCTTCTTCTTCAAGGAGTTGTTGCATGGCATCGGTACCTCCAAAATGACTCTTCCCTGTAAGGACCCCATTTCTGTTAACCACCCTGTGTGCAGGGATATCTTCCATACTTTTTGACGAATTCATTGCCCAGCCAACCATTCTGGAACTTCTGGCCGATCCAAGATATTTCGCTATTGCTCCATAAGAGGTAACCCTTCCTTTAGGAATAAGCCGGCAAACCCCGTAAACCCTTTCAAAAAAGCCCTGATCCTTGTTCATCTTAAAGGTTATACATCCTTATTAACGTAATAAAAATCAATACCATCATTAAACTCGCCATGAAGTAATTGGAATATTTTGCAAAGGAGTCAACCTTTTCTTCAATTTTAGCAAAGGAAAGAACATACAAATAAAGTGTCGTGAAAGTGCCTAAGGCTGCGGCAGTGGAAAATGAAATTATCATCGACCAGTCATAAGTAACCGTATTACTAAGATCCATGGCTCCGGCTATAGCTACAAAATAAGGAATAGGAAAAAGATTCAGGACAGCCACAAGCATCCCCTTTAGAATGCTGTTTGCATTGGCCTTTTTTGTCGTATGTTCAAATTTTTTCTTTTTCCTTGCCTTCAGAAAAAAATAAATAAAAAGAATAGAAAAAATTACCAGGCCGGCCCTTAAAAGCATTTTTCGAACAAAAGGATGATCAAAAATGTACTTGGCGAGCATCACCGCAATAAATGCCTGAATTAATACGACGATAGCTGCTCCAAAGGCAACATACATCCCATTTTTCTTACCACGCTCCACACAGGTTTTGGCTACGGTCATATTCACCAAACCCGGAGGCACTACGCCCAGAAATGCCGCAAAGTAAGTAATGAGGAATAGTTTAGTTTCTTCCAATACCCCTTATTTAATCTTGAACCGAATATAAGTAATAGGTTTTCCTTTTTCAAGATACTGTTTTTCATAGAAAGTTTGTATCCCGGTAACCTCTTTTGGCGAATATTCGTTCCGGTAAATATCATGATGGGCATACAGCACCTCATGACCTTCACCATGCAGAAGCCCCAGAGTATAACCATGCATGAATTCTGAATCTGTCTTTAGATGAACAAAACCATCTTCTTTGAGGATATTCTTATATCTCTGGAGAAACTCGCTATTGGTAAGTCGGTGTTTTGTTCTCTTATATTTTATCTGAGGATCCGGGAAAGTGATCCAGATCTCACTCACCTCAGATTTACTGAACACATATTCAATGAGTTCAATTTGGGTTCTAACAAAAGCAACATTCTCAAGACCTTCCTCTAAAGCCGTCTTTGCACCCCGCCAGAAACGGGCTCCTTTAATATCGACGCCTATATAGTTCTTACCCGGATCCTGTTTTGCAAGTTCCACCGTATACTCCCCTTTTCCGCAACCCAGTTCGAGTACTATTGGGTTATCATTTTTAAAGAAATCCCGGCTCCATTTACCTTTTAATTCAAAAGATCCATCTAAAAGTTCTTCACGTGATGGCTGGATTACGTTATTGAATTCTTCGTTTTCCTTAAAGCGTTTCAGTTTATTCTTACTTCCCACGAAAATTTTAATATTTTGGTAAAATTAAAGAAAATTGAACACCTGTAGACAAGAATATATTTGTATTATGCGAAAGAAGAGGATACTGGTGGCAACACTCAATTGGGGACTTGGGCACGCAGCCCGTTGCATCCCAATAATAAGAGAGCTTCAGGATCATGGTTATGAACCTGTTATGGCTTCTGACGGTCAGTCGGGTACACTCCTGAAAAAGGAATTTCCTCACCTAATCTATATTGAACTTCCGTCGTACAATATTCAGTATTCCAAAAACGGAATTAATTTAAAATGGAAACTGATGATGAACAGCCCCAGGATCCTAAACGCGATCAAGGCTGAAAAGGCACTCACCAAAAGACTGGTAAAAGAATATGATCTAAAAGGAATAATTTCAGATAACCGGCTGGGGGTAAAAAGCAAGGAACTAAAAAAGAATGTTTTTATAACCCACCAGTTGAACGTTCTGAGCGGCAACACTTCTTTTCTTAGCAGCTATCTGCATCAGAGTTATATCAAAAAGTTTGACCAATGCTGGATCCCTGATGTAGAAGGTGAAGATAATCTAAGTGGTGTTTTGGGACATCTACCCAGGAAACCCGAAAATGTCAAATACATTGGCCACTTAAGCCGGTTTAAAAAAACCGGAGTTCCAGAGATCTATGATTATCTGGTTCTTTTAAGCGGACCCGAACCTCAGCGCAGCATACTTGAATCCATACTTCTGCAGGAATTAAAAGACACCAGTGATAAGGTTCTTTTTTTAAGAGGTGTGATTACCGAGGAAACTCAGAATCTGACAAATAATCCGAACATCAATATCAAGAATTATTTATACGGTAGCGCCCTTCAGGAAGCAATAAATTGTAGCAAGTACATCATTAGCAGATCGGGCTATACCACTTTGATGGATCTTTCCAAACTTGAAAAAAAAGCTTTCTTTATTCCCACACCGGGACAACCTGAGCAGGAATATCTGGCCGAAAGATTAAGAGAATTGAATATTGCGCCTTTCAGCACGCAGGATGAATTTAGAATTTCAAAATTAAAGAAAATAGAGAATTTTGAAGGCTTAAGTAATTTCGGGAATCACACTTTCTTCGGGGACCTCTTTACTTTTTTCGAGTGTGAATGAAAATTCACTACCCACGCCAAATACGCTTTCCACATAAATCTTTTCTCCGTGGGCTTCCAGAATATGTTTCACGATGGAAAGGCCAAGACCAGAACCTCCTTCTTTTCTCGATCCACTTTTATCAACCCTGTAAAAGCGTTCAAAAAGACGAGGGATATTATCTTTGGCAATCCCTTCACCATTATCGGTAACTCTTATGATCACTTTGTTCTTGATCAGGTTTTCTATACTTATTTCGGTGGTACCACCTTTCTTTCCATATTTGATGGAGTTCACTATAAGATTGGTAAGCACCTGCTGGATTCTTTCCTTATCGGCCCTCACCATAACGGGCTCTTCATATTCCATATCAAAGGTTAGAGTGATATTCTTTTTAGCTGCTTTCATCTCCAGAAGATCAAAAGATGCCTGGATAAGTTCCACAATATCGAAGCTCTCGTACCTTAAATGCAGATCACCAGTCTCCAGTTTGGTGATCATATCAAGATCCCTGACAATATAAATAAGTCTTTCCACTCCCTTACTGGCCCGATTAAGGTATTTTTTTCGTACCGCTTTGTCCTTATAAGCTCCATCCAGAAGGGTAAGTATATATCCCTGGACCGTAAAAAGAGGGGTTTTTAATTCATGAGAAACATTCCCCATGAATTCCTTCCGGTAAGCTTCCCTCACCTTCAGGGTCTCGATTTCCAGCTTTTTATCCTCGGCAAACTTCTTAACCTCCATAGTAAGACTGGACATATCTGTGGTTATCTGGTTTGGGTTTAATGTTTTGGAATCAAGAAGAGATACGCTGTCGTATACTTTTTTAATGCGACGGTAAATAAATCGTTCCACGCGATACTGAACGATCATAAAGGAAAAAACGTAAGAAAGAAGGATAAAAAGCAGCCACCAAAAAACTGAAAAGGCAGATTGGAGATACATGTACACTCCCATTAAGATCGCAAGGAATAAACTTATATAAAGCGATGTCCTTATTGCAAATCGATATGAGCGCTTAAATTTTTTTGGCATTAAATTACAAACTTATAACCTACCCCTTTTATGGTCTTGATTCTTTTATCCCCTATTTTTTCACGTAATTTCCTAATATGAACATCTATGGTTCTTCCTCCTACAACAATATCGTTACCCCATACTGTATCGAGGATATCCTCCCTTTTGAAAACCTTTCCAGGTTTGGAAGCAAGTAGGGATAGTAATTCAAATTCTTTACGAGGAAGGGCCATTTCTTCGCCCTCTGTCACGATCTTATATTCTTCCCTGTTTATGGTAATATCGCCTAATTTAACGATATTAGATGAATTTTCATCTTCCCGGTACCGCCTTAAAAGAGCCTTTACTTTACTCACCAGAACCTTAGGTTTAATAGGCTTGGTTATATAATCGTCAGCTCCGGCATCAAATCCCGCCATTTGAGAATAATCCTCTCCCCTGGCGGTAAGGAAAGCAATTATGGTGTCTTCCATATCTGGAATTTTCCTGATCTGTTCACAGGCTTCTATCCCGTCCATTTCAGGCATCATCACATCCAGTATAACTAGCTGTGGCTTATTCTTTTTTGCAAGTTTCACCGCTTCAGAACCATTATTGGCTGTGATTACCTTGTAACCTTCTGCAGACAGGTTATACCCAACTATTTCCAGGATATCCGGCTCATCATCGACCAGTAAAATTTGAATGTCTTTTTTCTTCATAATGATTTACGCTGTATTAACATGCCATAAAATTAACCATTAATTTGAATTAAAAAGGCTTCACGCAAATAGTAACATTAAGCTAACATTATAATGACAAACGGTTAATCCTCAGGTAATGCAGGCTTTACACCCCTGCCGTTAATTTGCATCGAGATTTTATAGCAAAAGACAGAAATGAAACGACTTTTAATTTTACTATTACTAACCGCATCAATTGTAACCGCACAGAATCCCAAAACCGGTTCTATTGCAGGAAAGCTTACCGACAGGGAAATGAGCGGAGAACCACTACCATTTGCAAATGTGATTATTAAAGAAACCTCCACGGGAACTACGTCAGACTATGATGGATTATATCAATTAAAGGGTCTTGAACCCGGAACATATACCCTGGTCTTTAGTTTTATTGGTTATGAAACCCTGAAAGTACCGGATGTGATTGTTGAACCAGGAAAAGTAACCGAAGTAAATACCGACCTTGGTTCCAGCGCTGCTTCCCTTGATGAAGTAGTGATCTCTACGGTTGCAAGACGTGATTCTGAGGTTGCCCTTCTTATAGAACAAAAGAATTCTGTTGAGATTAAAGAAAGTATCGGCGCCAGGGAACTTGCAAAACTGGGAGTTTCTAATGCGGCCACTGCCACCACGAAAATCTCCGGGGTAACCAGTAGTGAGGCTTCCGGTGATATATTCGTAAGAGGCCTTGGTGATCGATATCTATACACTACTATGAACGGGCTTCCGGTTCCCTCAGACGATGTGGAACGTAAGAATATCGATCTCGGATTGTTCCCAACGAGAGTAATTCAAAACATCAGCATTAGTAAGACTTATTCTGCCGAGAATTCGGCTGACCAGGCTTCGGGAACAGTTGATATCACATCAAGAGAACTTGCAGGAACCGAAGAACTTGACTTTGGCCTTCAGTTTGGCGTGAATACCAATTCAATCGGGGAATTCAGAAATTTCAAAGTTTCCCCAAACCAGGACGATGTATATTTCGGTTTTTACGATCAGGCGATCCCAATCCAACATTCCCTAAACAACCAGACCTGGAACACTCAAACCGATCCTTTTCCTCTTAACAGAAAGTATTCCATAACCGCAGGTAAAAAGTTTGGTGAGGACTTTCGTGTACTTTTAACAGCATCTCAGTCTGCAAAATTTGAGTACAACAAAGGTATGTTTCGTGAATACAGAAGTAACAACCTTTACGACTACTTTACCGATGTAGAGAATTACTCCAAAACTGATAACACAACCGGTTTACTGGATGTTACTTATAAATTAAGTGACAATCATCGTTTTAAGGCGACCAGCTTATTCATTAATAAGCTTGCAGACGAGGTATTCGAAGCGGGACGTAATGGAGAAGGTGTTGTATTTGAAGAAACCACTCCGAGTGAAAATCTCAATCAGTTTATACGTGACCAGAATATCAAACAAACCCGTCTTTGGGTAAATCAGTTACATGGTTATCATGACTTTCTTGACGGAAAGAACGAGTTAGACTGGGCTCTGGGTTACAACATTGTAAATGCAGATGAACCAAACCGTATTCGCAGCGAAGTGAACTTTGATGGCGGAGATTTTGTACAGTTGGCAAGAACCGGAGGCTATCAGCAAAGAAAATCTTCCCAGAAGATCGATGATACTGAATTGAATGCCTACTTACAGAACCAGTACAATTTTGTGAAGGATGAAGAATCTGGAAAGAATGTCTTTCTTAAGGCAGGAGGTAACTATAGAAACAAAGAAAGAGATTTCATCTCCCGTTTCTTTGGAGCTGATGAAGTAGAACTTAACAGTGTGAACCCACCATCGATCGATAACCTTACCACGGTATTCACCACTGAAAATTTCGAAAACGGAACTCTTGATTTCAACCGCCTTACTCCAGACAGATATAACGCAATATTGGAATCTTATGCTGGTTTTGCCAGTTTCAACTATGGAGCTGGTAAATGGAACATCAACCTTGGTGCAAGATATCAGCACGATAACCTGGATATAGTATTTGATGTAAATAACTATCCTGCAAACAAACCGGAGTTTTCGTTCAAATCTTATGACAACATCTATCCAAACCTGAATATTAAGTTTTCTCCTAGCGAGGATTCAAACATAAGACTGGCGGCAAGTAGAACGATTACCCTGCCTGAATTTAAAGAGGTTGCTCCTTTTGAGTATGTTTCTCAAACAGGACAGATCACCAGAGGAAATCCGGATTTAAATGCATCAACAAACCTCAACTTTGATCTTAAGTACGAGTTTTTTCCAAGTTCATCCCAGCTCATCTCACTTACCGGTTTCTACAAAAGAATTGAAGACCCTATCAACCGAGTTCAGGACAGAGGTTCTGCAGGTGTATTCTCTTATTTCAATGCTGGTGAAAGCGCAAATGTTTATGGCCTTGAGTTGGAAACCAGACTGGATGTAATTGAAAATGAAGTTCCGGAAGGAATAGATCTTGGGGTTTCCTTTAACGCATCAAGAATGTGGCATGAGCAGGATCTAAAGGAAGTATATAACGAAAATGGAACTTTTGTAAGAACCTTCAGATATAACGAAAAATCTGAAGTGGGACTTCAGGGAGCTTCAGACTGGATCTTCAATGGATCGCTTAACTTTTCCAATGAAACCGAAAATCCTTTCAGGGCTTCACTGGTAGCGAACTATGCTTCAGACAAGATATATGCACTTGGTGCTCCCGAAGTACAGACTCAGAACGATGTCTTCTATAATGATGAGATCATCGAAAAAGGTTTTATGACTTTAGATGCAGTCATTTCAAAAGAACTTAACGATCACTGGCAACTTGAATTAAAAGGTCAGAACCTGTTAAATCCGGAAATTGAAAGAGTACAGGCTATAAGGCCAAGTACCAGTGGAATAGAGAGTCTGGAAACCGTGAGATCATACACCAGGGGAGCCATTTTAAGCTTTGGAGCAAGTTATTCATTCTAATCTCAACTATTTATTAACCATTCAAAACCAGAATTTGAAAATTAAATTGAAAACAATGAAAAACGTATCGAAAAAAATCTTACTAATCTGGGGATTCACCTTTGGCCTTTTAACAGTAGGTTGTAGTAACGACCCGGTGATTGATCCAATTAACGATGGTAAAGAAAACCAATTACTAGGAAATGATCTTGAGGGTTCAGTTGAAGAAGACAGAACACTCGATCCCACCCAAACTTACAGCCTGACCGGAGTTCTTTCGGTGGAGTCTGGTGCAACTTTAACCATTCCTGCCGGAACCAGGATTGTAGCTAAGGATGATACCGATGCAACCGATGTTTATATCGTGGTTCAACAGGGAGGGAATATCGAGATCAATGGTACTTCTTCCGCTCCTGTAGTTATGACTTCAGCCAGTGGACAATCAGGTAGCTGGGGTGGTCTTGTGATCGCCGGTAACGGGGTGACTACCGAAGGTGTAGGAGCAACTGCCGAAGTTGGAGGAATTATATATGGAGGTAGTGATGCTGATGATAATTCAGGTTCCATTAATTACCTTGTACTATCTGATGCAGGGGCACAGATCAACTCTGAGTCTCAGTATAACGGACTTTCCCTGTATGCAGTTGGAGAAGGAACAACTATTCAGAACGTGGCTATCCTTAATGGAGCTGATGACGGAGTGGAATTTTTCGGAGGTTCGGTTGCTGTAACCAACCTTTATCTTGAGAATAATGAAGATGATGCCGTAGACTGGACTGAAGGATGGGACGGAAAGATTACCAATACTTACGTTCTACATACTATTTCGAATTTCTCAACCGCAATCGAAGCTGATGGTGTGAATAACATGCCTACTGTAGAGAAATTCACTGCTGTTTCTGAAACAGGAGGCACTGCCCTTCAGTTCAAAAAACAGTCTGGAGCAACCATTACCGGTCTTTCTCTAAGTGGATATGAAACTGTACTTGATATAGCTGAAAATGGCAGAACAGATCTTACCGGAATCCAGATTGAAGATATAACCGCCACTCCGGAAGCTACTTATGAAGTAGATGCTACCGTAGATGTATCTATTTTCTCCTGGGTAAATTAAAAAAACATTCTTTTTTGTTAATAATTTGATTATCAGCAATTAGTCATAAACCGGGCTGCTAAGCGCAACCCGGTTTTTTATTTATATTATTTTTAGATTTAATGACATTTTATTGGCAGGATTTTTGAAATTTTATTTGTAAGTTTGTTGAAATCTCTATCGCAAAGAATGAAGAAAAAGTACTTCTTAACTTTCTTACTTGTTGGTTTTCTGATGATTGCGGCACCCGCAATTGCTCAGGAAACTTCTCGTGCACCTCAGCGAACAGAGACACCAATTGATGGCTTATCCATATATCCTAACCCGGTAACAGGTGGAAAGGTTTATATTTCTTCAACCAAAAATCAGGATAAGATCATCGAGATTTTTAATGTACTTGGCAAGTCGGTATATAAAACCAGAATAAGAGGCAGGGAAATGGATGTTTCTACCCTTACTCCCGGCATATATATTCTTAAGATTCAGGAAGGAAAAGCGAAAGCCACAAGAAAACTGGTGGTAAAATAAAACTGATTCCTTTATTTTTTAGACAGCTTCTGTTTCAGAGGCTTTTTTTAATCCTTAATTTTGGATAAACTTTCCTTCTTCTCTATGCTTCAAGAAAGAATTTTTCAGATTTCAGAAGAAAAAGAATTCGAAACTCTATGCATGGAAGTTTTTAAACATCAGTTTAATAACAGCCCTGTCTACAGGCAATTCTGCAAACTCATCCATAGAACTCCTGAAAAAGTAGATTCTTATTCAGATATCCCATTTTTACCGATCGAGTTCTTTAAAAGCAAAAAATTAATATCCGCAAATAAACCTCCACAAATAACATTCACAAGTAGTGGCACTACAGGAAAAACAACCAGTAAACATTTTGTTACAGATCTTCGGCTTTATGAAAAAAGCTTTCTGTCTGCCTTCAAAAGTTTTTATGGAGATCCTTCAGAATATATATTTCTAGCACTGCTCCCATCCTATCTGGAAAGAAAAGGCTCTTCACTGATCTATATGGTAGATTCTTTAATTAAAAGATCGGATAAGCCTGAAAGCGGATTTTACCTTAACAATCTGGAAGAACTTGCCAGCAGACTTAAAGAACTGGACCAAAAGAACCGGAAAGTTTTTTTAATAGGCGTTTCCTTTGCTTTACTGGACCTTGTAGAACACCAGAATTTTAAGCTTAAAAATACCATAATAATGGAAACCGGGGGGATGAAGGGTCGTCGTAAAGAAATGATAAGAGAAGAACTTCACGCTATTCTTAAAAACGGTTTTGGAGTAGAGACCATACATAGCGAATATGGCATGACCGAATTGTTATCCCAGGCCTATTCCCGGGGCCATGGTATTTTTGAGTGTCCTCCCTGGATGAAAATCCTGATTAGAGATCCCGAAGACGCACTCTCATTTCAGCCCGAAGGAAGAACCGGAGGAATAAATGTAATTGACCTTGCCAATATTAATTCCTGCTCATTTATTGCCACTCAGGACCTTGGAAGAAAAAAAAATAAAAAAATTGAAATCCTCGGAAGGTTTGATAACAGTGACATTCGAGGCTGCAACCTTCTTTTGTTATAATTTTTTTAAAATTTATTTAGATTAAATGTAAAGAAGAGGAAATTTTTACGACCCAAAGGATGCAGAACGATATGACACTCAGGTCATTAAAATTCTGCAGGCTAAGTGAAATTTTTCATATTAGATTGGTTAGTTAGTTGCAAACCCCTTGAACGCCTGTTCAAGGGGTTTTGTATTTTAAACCACTCTGATTATATAGGTATTCTTTTTCCCTTTGTTCAGAATAATATATTTATTATTGATAAGGTCAGTAGCGGTGATCGTATAGTCCTCTTTCACTTTTTCCTTATTCACAGAGACTGAATTCTCCTTTAACGCCCTTCTCGCCTCTCCATTCGAATTCAAAAAACCTGTTTTGGCTGCCAGAGCCCCGATCATATCCAGGCCGTTTTCTATCTCGCTCTTTCCTACTTCAGCCTGAGGCACTCCTTCAAAAACATCTAAAAAGGTAGCTTCGTTCAGCTTCCTGAAATCATCTGCAGTACTCTTCCCGAATAAGACCTCAGAAGCGGTCACGGCATTCTCATATTCTTCTTCATTATGGACCGTTATCGTAACTTCTTTAGCCAATCTCTTTTGAAGCTTTCTCATATGAGGCGCTTCTTTATGCTCTTCTATTAAAGCCTCTATTTCTTCGCGTTCAAGAAAAGTAAATATTTTGATATACTTTTCAGCATCCTCATCACTGGTATTCAACCAGTACTGGTAGAATTTATATGGAGAGGTTCGCTTTGCATCCAGCCAGATATTTCCGCCTTCACTTTTACCAAATTTACTGCCATCGCTCTTGGTAATCAACGGGCAGGTAAGTGCAAAAGCCTTTCCGCCGGCTTTTCTTCTTACCAGCTCAGTACCCGTGGTGATATTCCCCCACTGGTCACTACCTCCCATTTGCAGTGTACAATCCATTTTGTCATACAGATAGTAAAAATCATATCCCTGCACAAGCTGGTAGGTAAATTCAGTAAAGGACATGCCATCGGTTCCTTCTCCAGATATACGATTCTTTACCGAGTCTTTGGCCATCATATAATTAACGGTGATATGCTTGCCCACATCCCGAATGAATTCAAGGAAACTTATTTCCTTCATCCAGTCGTAATTATTTACCAGTTCTGCATCATTCTCTTTTCCACTTTTAAAATCAAGGAACTGCGAAAGCTGATTTTTTACACATTCCTGGTTATGCCTTAAGGTCTCTTCATCCAGTAGGTTTCTTTCACTGGATTTACCACTGGGATCACCAATCATCCCCGTGGCTCCGCCTACAAGGGCAATAGGCTTATGGCCGCTTCTCTGTAAATGTGCCAGAAGCATGATCGGTACCAGATTTCCTATGTGCAGGGAATCGGCAGTTGGATCAAAACCCACATAGGCCGCTCTCATTTTTTCATTTAAATGTTCTTCAGTTCCAGGCATGGCATCGTGCAACATTCCACGCCAGCGAAGTTCTTCCACCAGGTTCTTAATCATTGTGCAAAATTATTTTCTTACTTAAAGCAGGCAAAATCCCTGGTTTTGGCTGGGTTTTGCCATAACATCTTTTATAAAAATTCAATTCTTTTTAAAAGCAGCCGTAAAGATACCATAAAGCTTTATTTTTCCTAAGTGCTTTAGCTATATTTACCCCATGATTCTGGTTACAGGAGGAACAGGTTTAGTTGGCACACATCTCTTATATGAGTTAGCGCAGAATAATGACAGGATTCGGGCGATCATGCGACCATCCAGTGATATCACGGTGGTGAGAAAGGTCTTCGGATATTATTCAGAAAAAGCCGAAGCCGATGAACTATTCAACAAAATAGACTGGATAACGGCGGATATCAATGATATTCCAGCCCTCACCAAAGCTTTTGATGGAATTGAATTCGTATATCACTGCGCGGCACTTGTCTCATTTGACCCTTCTGATGAAAAGAGGCTCCGAAAAATAAATATCGAAGGTACCGCCAATATTGTGAACCTCTGTATCACCAAAAAAATCCAGAAACTATGTTACGTGAGTAGTGTAGCCGCCATAGGTTCCGGACCCAGCAATACTGAAATAGATGAAAATGCCAAATGGAACCCCGAAGAAGACCATAATGATTATGCAATTTCAAAATACGGAGCGGAGATCGAGGTCTGGAGAGGCACCCAGGAAGGTGTAGATACAGTGATTGTGAATCCGGGAATAATCATAGGACCCGGTTTCTGGAATAACGGCAGTGGTCAAATATTCAGCAGAATAGACAAGGGGTTGAAATATCATTTCCCAAAAGTCACCGGATTTGTAGGAGTAGAGGATGTTGTTATGGCAATGACCCTTCTTATGAGATCTGAGATCAAAAATGAGAAATTCATCCTTGTATCCGAAAACTTAAGTTTTGAATACGTTTTCAAAAGCACTGCTGAATATATGGACAAACCAAAACCGTCCAGACAACTAAAAAAATGGATGATCACTCTTGGCTGGATATTTCAAAAAATTGGAAGCTGGTTTGGAGCTAAAAGACAAATCACCAGGGATTCGATAAGAAATCTTTACAATAGAACATACTATAATAGCTCCAGCATTTCAGAAGCAGTAAATCTGGAATTTACTCCCATGGCTGCAATTCTAAAGGAAACTTCCCATATTTATTTAAAAGAGACTGAAAGACAGAAGTAAGACTATATAGAATCTATTTCTCTTCTAACCGGAGTCGGAGGCAGCAAAAGGCTATCCTGATCTGGCCGTTCTACTTTTCTTATTTTAGCCCTCAAAGAGTCACTATCAATACCAAGAGAATCCAAAATTTTTAAAGAATCTTTTTGAGCAAGCTTGATACTATCCTCTCTTTTTGTTTCCACTTCCCTTAAGGAGTCGAGTCGGACTTTCATAGCCTGTATTCTAACTTTCACACTATCGAATATACGCTCATACTGCGTGTATTGCTCGGCATAATAATTATTGCTCCTTTCAAACTGCAAACTATCTATATTGAATTTCTCATAGATATACTCCTTCGGTTTTATACCGGTCTCCTCAAGTTTGAACTTATTATAATTTCTGGCTGCATGAAGCAGGGATAATTCCGTAAGCACATCTATCATCTTATTTTCCGGAATGAGATCATCCGGCTTTTCTGTCTTTTTCACATCCTGACAGGAAACCGAAAAGACCAAAAGAAGAAAAAGAGCAACAATATTTTTAAGGTTAACGGTCAAAGCTTAGTCGTTCTGCAATTTTAGAAAATGGCTGATGTTTAAAATTCTTGTAGACCAGTTTTCCGTTCACAAATGTATGGGTAACCCGCGATTTAAAGGTTGTTCCCTCAAAAGGCGACCATTTACATTTTGAAAATATATTGTCGGGTTGTACGGCCCATGGAGAATTAAGGTCCACCAGAACAAGATCGGCTTTATAGCCCTCCCTGATAAAACCTCTTTTTTCGATCTGGAATAAAATGGCCGGATTATGACAGGCTTTCTCCACAATCTTTTCAAGAGAAATCTTTCCCTGGTGATGCATTTGAAGAAGAGCCGGCAGGGCATGCTGAACCAAAGGTCCTCCGCTTGGCGCTTTGGTATACACATTCTTCTTCTCTTCCCTGGTATGTGGGGCATGATCTGTTGCTATAACGTCCAGATGATTATCCAAAAGTCCTGCAAGCAAAGCTTCCTGATCCTCTTTGGTCTTAACCGCAGGATTCCACTTTATAAAGGTTCCTTTACTTACATAATCTGAATCATTGAACCAGAGGTGATGAATACATACCTCGGCTGTGATCTTTTTATCTTTTAAAGCTTTCTTGTTATTAAAAAGACTTAATTCTTTCGCGGTTGATATATGAAAGACATGCAGTCTCGCACCGGTCTTTTGAGCCAGCTTTACGGCTTTGGAAGAAGATTTATAACAAGCTTCGGTACTTCTGATTTTTGGATGTAATTCAATAGGAATATCCTCCCCATAGCGCTCAATACATTCGGCAAGATTATCCTTAATGGTTTGTTCATCCTCACAGTGAACTGCTATTAACACCGGTGATTTCTTAAAGATCTGTTCAAGGATCTTTTCATCGTCTACCAGCATGTTCCCGGTAGAAGAACCAAGAAACAACTTCAAAGCTGCCACCGATTTTGGATCTATCTTCTCTATTTCACCAAGATTGTCGTTGGTCCCGCCAAACATAAAAGAATAGTTGGCATAAGAAGTTTCTGCCGCAAGCTTGAATTTTTCTTCCAGCAACTCTATAGTGGTAGTTTGTGGAAGAGTATTGGGCATTTCAATAAAAGAAGTAATTCCTCCGGCTACCGCCGCCTTTGAACCTGTCTCAATACACTCCTTATGAGTAAGGCCAGGCTCCCTGAAATGTACCTGATCATCAATAAGACCGGGCAGCAAATAAGTACCTTCGGCATCATAGATGCTCACATCGGGAGATTTGGCGCTAATACTTTCAGAAATCTCAGAAATAATTCCATCTTCTATAAAAACGTCACCATTCTGGATCTTTCCTTCGTTTACAATCTTTGCGTTCTTAATTAATACCTTTTTCATCAGATTTTTATCCTGTTAAACAGACTTTTCAGCTTCATTTTTATTACTCCAAAAGCGGCTTCTGAAATGATTGAGCCACTCATCTTGGAAGTTCCCTGTGTCCTGTCAGTAAAAATTACCGGGACTTCCACAATCTTAAATCCTAAAAGATGAGATTTGAACTTCATCTCGATCTGGAAAGCATAACCAACAAAGTGGATCTTATCCAGATTTATTGCTTCCAGAACCTTTCTTTTATAACAAACAAAACCGGCAGTTGTATCCTGTACATCCATTCCGGTTATAAACCTCACATATCTGGAGGCCAGCCAGGACATCAATACCCTGTTCATTGGCCAGTTTATAACATTCACCCCGGTTATATACCGCGAGCCTATGGCAACATCGGCTCCATCCCTTTTACAGGTGTTATATAAGCGCACAAGGTCATTCGGGTTATGAGAGAAATCGGCATCCATCTCAAAAATATACTCATAACTCCTGTTTAAAGCCCACTTAAAACCATGAATATAAGCGGTTCCAAGCCCCAGTTTACCCATGCGTTCTTCAAGGAACAATCGCTTCGGGAATTCAGCCTGTAAGGTCCTTACCCTTGTTGCTGTTCCATCAGGAGAATTATCATCTACTACCAGTATATGAAATTTACGTCTTTGAGAAAACACATTTCTTATAATGCGTTCAATGTTTTCAATTTCATTAAATGTGGGTATAATAATTATCCCATTTACCATTCCCAAAAATTTTGCACAAATGTAGGCAAATTAAATCTTCAAAACTTTATGTCATCCGCCGGGATTCAAGGTCAAAATTTTACATTTGTAAAAAAATTCTATGCAGGCCATTGAAAGAATTCATGAATATCAGGATTGGATCACTCTGGTATTTCTGGCATGCTTCATTCTTCTGGCTGTTGCAAAATTATTATTCCCTCAACGTTTTGCAGAATTTATATCCCTCTTAAACTCGGGTAAATTTATAGCCTTTAAAGGAAAGGAGAATAAGGCTTTTCATGGTTTTAACATTTTATTGTTATGCTTCCAGGCTTTAGCTGTTTCTATTTTTCTATTTATAGTCTATCGCTATTATTTTGAGCTTCGTCAACCGGCCTTAATTGTTTTTATAAGGATTTTCACAGCCTATATCTGCTTCATACTAATAAAAGCAGGAATAGAAAAAATCATCGGCAATATCTTTGAAATTGACGAAAAAATCGATTATTACCTTTTTCAGAAATTCAGCTACCGCAATTTCATATCAATTTTTCTACTGACAGCATCTTTATTTTTGATTTATAGTTTGAATCCAACAGCATTGCTCATTGGATTAACAGGGGGCATTACGCTCACTGCGAACTCTATTGCCCTTTTTATTATCTACAGAAGAAATCAAAGTGTACTTAGCGCAAATTGGTTCTATTTTATTTTGTACCTTTGCGCACTTGAAATTGCCCCTTATATTATTTTGTACAAGCTAATTACAATATAAAAAGGACCTAATAAAGTTTTATATATGAAAGTGAAAACAATTTTGGTTTCTCAGCCAGAACCTAAGGTTGAAAACTCGCCTTATTTTGAGCTGGAGGAAAAACAAAAAGTTAAAATTGATTTCATACCTTTTATTCATGTTGAAGGCGTGCCTTCTAAAGAGGTGAGACAACAAAAAGTAGATCTCACAAAGTATACGGCAATCGTTCTTACCAGCCGTAATGCCGTAGACCATTACTTTAGAATTGCTGAGGAAATGAGGTATAAGGTGCCTGATACTTTGAAGTATTTCTGCCAGAGTGAAGCTGTGGCCTACTACCTGCAAAAATATGTGGTTTACCGTAAAAGAAAGATCTATGTAGGAAAACGGACTTTTGCAGAACTAGCACCTTTGATCAAAAAATACAAAAACGAAAAGTTCCTTTTACCTTCATCAGATATGCTTAAGCCTGATGTTCCCAAGACTTTGAACAAACTTGGGATTGAATGGAAAAAGGCAACATTTTACCGAACCGTTGTGAGTGACCTTTCACATTTGAAAGATGTAACTTATGACATCCTGGTATTTTTTAGCCCAAGTGGAATTAAATCTCTTTTCGAGAATTTCCCGGATTTCAAACAGAACAATACACGAATAGCTGTTTTTGGCAACACTACAATCAAAGCAGCCAAAGAACATGGTCTGGTGGTGAACATCAAGGCTCCCACGCCTGAAACACCAAGTATGACCATGGCGATTAGCAAATATATAAGCGAGGTAAATAAGAAATAATCCGCTTCGGTTAATAAATAAAGTATAAACATAAAAAATCCGGTCAAATCAATGACCGGATTTTTCATTTACAACATCTAACAATTTAAAAAACTACTCTTTAGGAGCTCCATTCATTATTTCTTCATTTGCATAAGCTTCGAATTTGCTAAAATTCTTTCTGAAGAAATTTGCGAGTTCCTTTGCTTTTCTATCATAGGCTTCTTTATCTTTCCACGTATTCTTAGGATTGAGAATTTCTGAAGGTACTCCTTCACAGGATTTAGGCATTTGCAGACCAAAAATCTCATGGGTTTCATATTCCACATTATCCAGCTTACCTTCCAGAGCAGAACTTATCATTTCCCGTGTATACTTTAATTTCATTCTGCTTCCAACTCCATAAGGACCACCCGTCCAGCCTGTATTAACCAGCCAAACATTCACTCCTGCTGCCTTCATCTTAGCACTAAGCATTTCGGCGTATTTAGTAGGATGAAGAGGCATGAAAGGCGCTCCAAAGCAAGCAGAAAAACTGGGAATTGGTTCATCCACTCCTGCTTCGGTCCCCGCCACTTTCGCGGTATAACCACTAATAAAATGATAGGCAGCCTGGCCTGGATTAAGTTTACTTATTGGAGGCAAAACCCCAAATGCATCAGCCGTAAGAAAAAAGATATTCCTGGGATTCTTTCCTGAAGAAGGTTCCTGGATATTACTAATATGATGTATAGGATAGCTCACCCTTGTATTCTGGGTGATTTTAGTATTCTCGAAGTCAACATTGCCGCTTTCGTCAAGTACAACATTTTCAAGAATGGCGCCGGGTTTGATAGCCTGATAAATATCGGGTTCATTCTCTTCTGAAAGATTGATCACTTTTGCATAACAGCCACCTTCAAAATTAAAAATGGTATTATCTGCCGTCCAGCCATGTTCATCATCCCCGATAAGTCTTCTTTCAGGATCAGCCGATAATGTGGTTTTTCCTGTACCGGAAAGCCCGAAGAATATAGCCGTATCACCGTCTTCTCCTATATTGGCAGAGCAATGCATTGGCAGGGTATCTTTATAAACAGGAAGAATAAAATTAAGTGCGGAAAAAATTCCTTTTTTAATTTCACCGGTATAACCTGTACCTCCAATGAGAGCGATCTTTTTCGAAAAATTGAGAATAGCGAAGTTCTCCTGCCGGGTTCCGTCTACTTCCGGATCGGCCTTAAAGCCTGGCGCGTTCACTATGAGCCAGTCTTCCCTAAAATTCTCAAGCTGGTCATCATCAAGCCTCAGAAACATGTTAAAGGCAAACATATTGGACCACGGATACTCATTAACCACCCGTATGTTCAACCGATAATTCTTATCGGCACAGGCAAAGGCATCTCTAACATAAACTTCTTTCCCGCCAAGATAATCGACAACTTTTTTATAAAGTTTATCAAATTTCTCAGAATCAAAAGGAATATTGATATCTCCCCACCATACTTTATCTCTAGTTACTTCATCTTTAACAATGAATCTGTCCTTTGGAGATCTTCCGGTAAATTTACCTGTGTTCACAGCGAGGGCTCCAAATGAAGTTTCTACCCCCTGACCAAGTCTTAAAGTTTCTTCCTGAAGTTCCTGTGGAGATAACTGATAATGTACATTGGCATTATTGATCCCGTAACGCTCTAACGAAATCGTTTTCGTAATTTGGGTGTTTCCGACCATAAAAAAATCAAATCTGTGGTTTGTTTATGTGAACAAAAGTAAAAATCTTAGATAGATATACCGACAAACAGCCTTAAATTATTTCTTTTTTAACGTTATGAAATTGAGCAGTAAAATAAACCAGGCAATGATCAAAAGGGTTCCTCCCACCGGTGTGAGCAGGGCTATCCTTGTAAAATCGAAACTGGTCAGGGCATTGGTAGCCAGCAAATAGATAGACCCGGAAAAAAGAAATGTTCCGGTACATAACAAATAGAATATCCAGTTGAACTTTATATTCCAGACTCTACCAAATCCTCCAATGATCAAAAGTAAAAAGGCATGATACATTTGAAATCTCACACCTGTTTCAAATGAATCCAAAGAATTTTCAGAAATGATATCTTTCAGGCCGTGAGCTGCAAATGCTCCTAGAATAACGGCCAGTAATCCGAAAAGTGCTCCTGCAATTAAAAATCTTCTGTTCATACTTTCAATTTTATTTCATGCAAAGTTTTAATACATTCGTTTGCAACTACACAAAACTAACTTAATTTATGCGAGAAATTTTAATTGTGGGGGCTGGAAAATCTACCTCGGTCCTCATTAATTACCTGCTGCAACAGGCCGAAACTGAAGATCTCTTCCTTAGAATTGGCGATATAGATATCAACAATGCCAAAAAAACATGTAAGGATCATCCTAAATGTGAAGCATTTACCCTGGATGTGTTCAAGGCTGAAAGTCGTGAACCGGCGATCAAAAAAGCTGATATCGTTATCTCCATGCTGCCGGCAAGATTTCACATAGAAGTAGCTAAAGACTGCCTGAAATTTGGCAAAAACATGGTTACAGCATCCTATATAAGTGAGGAAATGAAAGCCCTGGACCCCGAGGTTAAGGAAAAAGGCCTTGTATTTATGAACGAGATCGGTGTGGATCCAGGCATAGACCACATGAGTGCCATGCAGGTAATAGACAGGATAAGAGATAAAGGAGGTAATATGTTACTTTTTGAATCTTTTACAGGTGGTCTGGTTGCTCCGGAAAGTGATACCAACCTGTGGAACTATAAATTCACATGGAATCCCAGAAATGTAGTGGTTGCGGGACAGGGCGGCGTTGCCGAATTCATCCAGGAGGGTAAATACAAATACATTCCATACCATCGTCTATTCCGTCGTACCGAATTCCTTGAAATTGAAGACTACGGAAAATTTGAAGGCTATGCCAACCGTAATTCGCTGAAATATCAAAGCATTTATGGTCTTGAAGATGCGCTCACTCTTTATCGTGGCACCATTAGAAAAGTGGGTTTCAGTCGGGCCTGGAACATGTTCGTACAACTGGGCATGACCGATGACAGCTTTACAATGAAGGGCTCAGAGGAAATGAGTTACCGGGATTTCATAAATTCCTTTCTTCCCTATTCACCAAGCGATTCGGTAGAATTAAAGACACGTCATAATCTTAAGATTGACCAGGACGATATTATGTGGGAAAAACTGCTGGAGCTGGATATTTTTAATCCCGGTAAGAAAATAGGACTAAAAGATGCCACCCCCGCTCAGGCACTTCAAAAAATCCTGATGGATAAATGGTCCTTATCACAGGATGATAAAGATATGATAGTTATGTACCACAAATTCGGTTATGAACTGAATGGAGAAAAAAGGCAGATAGATTCCACTATGGTGCATATAGGGGAAGACCAGTCCAAAACAGCTATGGCTAAAACAGTGGGCTTACCCGTAGCGATGGCAACCATAATGATACTGAATGGAGAGATCAAAACACCCGGGGTTCAGTTACCCATTCAGAAAGAAGTTTATGAGCCTTTGCTTAAAAAGCTGGAAGCTCATGATATAAAATTTAAAGAAAAAGAAACCGAATATCTGGGATATAATCCATTTGGAGAGGTAGGAAATTAAATTTAGAAAGCATTTTTCTTATTTTAGCTTAATTACCGAAAAATTAAGCTAATGAAGATAGTAAACGAAAATGTAAAGCTGGACGGGATAGACAAGACCATCCTGAACTTTTTGATGGAAGATGCTAAGAAGCCTATTCTTGAAATTGCAAAAAATATTGGAATAACAGGCGCTGCCGTACATCAGCGCTTAAGAAAACTTGAAAAATCGGGACTTATTGAGGGATCCAGGATGATGCTGGATGCCCGTCTTTTAGGATATAAGACCATGGCGTTTGTGGGAGTATATCTTGATAAGGCGGTTAGCAATCCGCAAGCTGTAAAACAGCTCAGTGAAATTCCGGAGGTGATCGAATGTCATTATACCACGGGGAACTGGTCAATATTCCTAAAGATACTCTGCCGGGATAATGAACATTTGATGAATGTTCTCAATAAGAATATTCAGGCAATAGATGGGGTTTCAAGAACTGAAACCTTTATATCACTTAATCAGCAGATCAACCGGCAGATCAAGATATAAAAAAGCTTACTTAAGTGTACCTGATTTTTCTACTCATAAAAATACCCCCAAATAGTGTCTAACTTTTTGGGGGTACGTCATTGATCGCAGCTTTTTATGATTGCATTATTTTTAATCCCTTCCCAAATAGATACTCAGGAAATACATGAGTGTTGCAAGCGAACCTATAGCAGCAACCACATAAGTCCTGGCTGCCCATTTCAGTGAGTCCTCTGCCGCATCATGCTCTGAACTGGTAAGCATATTTTCGTTCTCCAGCCACACCAGTGCTCTTTTACTGGCATCATATTCCACCGGAAGGGTAATAAAGCTAAAGAGCGTTCCCATTCCATACATAATGATACCAAGTAATAAAACGGTTTGACCTATACCCGATCCAACCATTACCATAAGCATAATACCTCCAAAAATGGCCCACTGGGAAAGTTTGGAAGCAACACTAACTACCGGCACGAGCGTACTTCTCATTTGCAGCCAGCTATAAGCTTTCGCATGCTGTACGGCATGTCCGCACTCGTGAGCAGCAACCGCAGCGGCCGCAGCATTCCTTTGGGAATAAACACCTTCACTGAGGTTCACCGTTTTCTTTGAAGGATTATAGTGATCTGAAAGCATTCCGGGGGTAGAGATTACCTCAACATCATGAATGCCATTATCTCTCAACATTCTTTCCGCTATTTCTTTTCCGCTCATCCCGTTTTGCAGATGGACCTTAGAATATTTCTTGAATTTGCTCTTAAGCTTATTGCTCACGAACATACTAACAAGAAAAATAAGTCCTGCTATTATATAATATCCCATCATAGGTTTAAAGTTTTATCTGTTTTTGGATTTCAAATATATCAAAAATCCGGCCACAGCATCTCTGGGGACAAAATTTGAAAAACACCCTGACATTAGTGGCATTTTCCACAATAAAAATGATTCCTTTCCAATTTAATGTCTTTATATTTCACAAATTCAGATATTAGTTATATTTGCAACGATTATCTAAAAATCAGCTATGCAATACAAGAGAATACTTTTAAAACTATCGGGAGAAGCATTAATGGGAAACCGCCAATATGGCATTGATCCTGAGCGCCTGGCAGAATATGCCGAGGAGATCAAATCGGTAGTCGATAAAGGTATTGAACTGGCCATAGTTATTGGAGGAGGTAATATCTTTAGAGGGGTTGCCGGTGCAAGCCGCGGAATGGATCGCGTCCAGGGAGACCACATGGGGATGCTGGCCACGGTGATCAATGGTCTTGCTTTACAAAGTGCCCTCGAAGATGCCGAAATTCAGACCAGACTCCAGTCGGCTATTAAAATCAATGAAGTTGCTGAACCTTTTATAAGAAGAAAAGCCATAAGACACCTTGAAAAAGGCCGCGTTGTTATCTTTGGTGGCGGGACCGGAAATCCTTATTTCACAACCGATTCTGCAGCCGTATTAAGGGCAATAGAGATAAAGGCCGATGTGATCCTGAAGGGCACACGAGTGGATGGCATCTATACTTCAGACCCTGAAAAAGATAAGGAAGCTACTAAGTTCGATTTTATTACATTTGAAGATGTTATTAAAAAAGGACTGAAAGTCATGGATACCACAGCTTTCACCCTAAGCCAAGAAAACGAATTACCAATTATTGTATTCGACATGAATAAGCCTGGGAATTTATTAAAAGTAGTAACCGGAGAACGTGTCGGAACCAAAGTGAACCTATAAAATTGTAAATCATATTAAAATGGATGAAGTTGAATTTATTCTAGAAGAAGCAAAGGAAGGAATGGAAAAAGCCATTTCCCACCTTAAAAAACAACTTTCAAATATACGTGCCGGAAAAGCCAACCCAAGTATGCTGGGAAGTGTTATGGTTGAATATTACGGGGCTCAGACTCCCCTTAACCAGGTAGCGAATGTGAATACTCCGGATGCGAGAACACTTTCTATCCAGCCTTTCGAAAAAAGCATGATCCAGGAAATCGAAAAAGGAATTATGCAGGCAAATCTTGGCTTCAATCCTATGAACAATGGTGAAAGCGTTATTATAAATGTACCACCACTTACCGAAGAAAGAAGAAAACAACTCTCCAAACAGGCCAAAGCCGAGGCTGAAGATGCCAAAGTAGGTGTGAGAAACGACAGGAAACAGGCCATGCAGGAGTTGAAAAAAGTAGAAATTTCTGAAGATGAGCTTAAAGATGCCGAAAATGATGTTCAGGAATTAACAGATAGTTATATCGAAAGGATTGACAATATACTTGCCACAAAGGAAAAAGAGATAATGACAGTTTAATGCTATCTTACTACATTTAAAATGCCGGTTTAGATCTGAATGAAGACCCAGATTTGATCCGGCATTTTTATTTTGTTTAATTTACCTGCAAAGCCTAAACCAGCCTGGGATGCGAAATTTCTTATTTATAGTATTATTCCTCTTATGCGGCATGAGTCTTTCAGCCCAGACCATCACTCCCGGAAGAGTTATAAATAAAGAAACCAGAAAGCCCCTGGCGTATGCCCAGATCCAGACTTCAGATGGCAGGCAGATCCTTACTAATATTGATGGAAGCTTTGAGATATCTATTCCAGGCGACAGCCTTTCGATAAAAATATCCTATGTAGGTTTTAAACCAATAACCACCCAGGTTCATAAATCAACCCGCTATCTGCAAATTGGTCTTAGTCCTTCTTACGAACAGTTAAACACCGTTCTAATTTCATCAGGGGCAGATCCCGCCGAAGAACTTATTAAAAGAACCATTGCAAGACGGGAACACAATGACCCGGAAAAAGTCCTGGGGGGTTTTAGCTACACCTCTTACTCAAAATTCATCATTGATAACGAATATAACCAGATGGAACTTAGGGCAGATTCTACTTCTGCAACGATTGAAACTATAATTGATGAAGGAAGAGCTTACCTTTCAGAAAAGCTATCGGAACACTTTTATACCGAAAAAGAGGGGCGCAAGGAAAAGGTTACAGGCATTAAGACCGCTGGTTTTGAAGAACCCGTATATAATGTTCTGGCCATGGAGGTGAATCCGCTTTCCCTGTACAAAAACGATTATCAGCTTTATAAAACCGAATATGCCGGGCCACTAGCCACTAATGCTCTCAAAAACTACGAATACAGGATACTGGACACCACAAGCACAGAAAGACCTGCCTACATGGTATATTTCAAACCCCGGCGGGAAAAGGTGGTTGCCGGCCTGGAAGGTATCCTTTATCTGGACACTTTAAACCTGGCCATCCAGAAAGCCAAAGCTCAGTTGCTGGGAGCAGTAAAACTAGAGGTGATCCATAACTATAAATACTATCCTGAAAAGGATATCTGGTTTCCTTCGGAACAGATCACCACTATTAGACCCGGATCTGGAGGAAAAGAAATAGCCGTTTTTGGAGGCACTATTTCGGTAGGAGCCGTTCAGCAAAAGAAAGGTATCCTTAGCAGCATTTTTGGATCGGAAGCGATATCCAATGATCTTTATCTTACTTCCTCTATCAGGAACTTTAATGTGAACCTTGATTTCAAAGGGAAAATTAGTAATCCGGGAGCTGAAATTGATGTTGAAGAAATGGCCGCGAAAAGAGATTCCGCTTTCTGGATACAGAATAGGAAGATGAAATTTACAGTCCGGGATGAAGCCACCCGGAAAAAAGTGGAGAGTCTACTGGATGCCGGAAATGTCAGGAGAAAGATCGAGGTAAAGAACGCTATAAAAACGGGCTCATATCCCATAGGGTTCTGGGATGCAGACCTGAGCAAGATATTCAAGTTCAACAACTATGAAGGAATAAGGCTTGGTTTTGGTGGCCGGACGAACAACCGGTTTTCCGGAAAATTCAACCTCAACGGCTACACTACCTATGGATTTAAGGATGAGGTCGTGAAATACGGGATAGGGTCCCAGATTTATCTCAACAAAAGGAACGGTACTAATCTCAATTTTTTCTTTTCCAGAGACATCCAGGAAATCGCTTCTTTCGATTATATAAAAGGCCGGAATACCTTTTCAATCCTGGAACCCAGATTTGTAAATATCAACTTTTTCTATAATTACCGCACCTACTGGTCAAGCCTTGAACACAGGATTACACCTAAAATGAACGCCGAACTCAGACTGGGCCGTGAAGAAATATGGCAAATTCAGGATTACAATTTCATAAAGGACGGAAACATCTATCAGGATTATGATCTAAACACAGCAACCCTGTCATTCTTATGGCAGCCATTCTCAAAATTCCTTAGTACTCCGGAAAAGAATATCCTTCTTGAAAAGATATTCCCTCAGTTCACAGGACAAATCCAGCAATCTTTTTCCACCCTGGGCGGGGATTTTAATTTCACCAGGATAGGACTAAAAGCAGAACATGAAATAAAACGGCTGGACCAGTCCAGAACAGAATTCATCCTGGAAGGGAATTATTCTTTTGGAGATCTGCCTCTTACCCACGCTTTCCATGCCTACCCTAACAATCCAAACCGGTCAAAGATATTCAGGAGATTTTCTGTAGCCGGCAGGAATAGTTTTGAAACAATGTATTTCAATGAATTTTACAGCGACAGGCAGGCAATGCTGCATATAAGGCATCAATTAAGGCCTTTCAGAATATCAGACAGTTTCAGGCCTGAACTGGTATTTATTTCCAGACATTCCATAGGCGATTTTGATGATATCGATTCTCACAGGAATATTCGTTTTAACACTTTGGAACATGGCTATTCTGAAGCAGGAATGGAAATTAACAAGATCTTCGCGGGATTTGGATTAAGTGCAGCATACAGATATGGAGCCTACCACCTGCCCACCTTTAAGCAGAATTTCTCATTTAAGTTCACCCTGCAGCTTCAACTATAAATGTTGGAAGATTAATCAGTTAATACCAAACTAATTAAAGGAGCTTTTTTTACCTTTGCGCCGCTAAAATACAGCCATGCATAAGATTTTTAGCTTTGGATTCTGGAACTCCATTGCCCGCCTAATTTTACGAAACAGGATCACCATCATTGTAATGATAGGGATTGCAACCTTTTTGCTTTCCACGCAATGGAAAAACATGCGTTTTTCCTATACGGAAGCAAATCTGATGCCTGATGACCATGAGGTGAATATCAAATACACTGATTTTCTTAACAAATTTGGTGAAGAAGGCAATCTTATACTTCTGGGAGTCCAGGATTCAGCACTTTTTACTCCGGAAAAATTCAGGGCATGGAACACTTTTACTGAAAAGCTTCAGGGATATCCCGAAGTAGACCATATCATCTCCCCTGCCAGCCTGCAGGAACTTAAGAAATTCGAAGACCCCAAGAGGTTCGAAATGAAGCCAATTCTGGAGGAAGAACCGGACAGCCTGGAACTGGAACAGTTTGAAAATAAACTTTTCACCGAACTTCCATTTTACGAGAACCTGGTTTATAGTTCGCATTCCAACACAATTCAATCTGCACTTTATCTGAATAAGGAACTGGTCAATACCAAGGCGAGAAAGATCTTCGTTCTGGAAGAGCTTAATCCTTTAATTGAGGAGTTCGAGGAAAAATATGATATAGATGTCAGGGTTTCCGGAATGCCTTACATAAGGACGCTGAATTCGCAGAATATCATAGATGAAATCGGGCTTTTTATTGTTGGCGCACTACTGGTAACCTCCCTTATTTTCTTCTTTTTCTTCCGTTCGGTAAGAGCTACCATGATTTCAATGTTCACCGTATGTATTGGAGTAATGTGGGCTTTTGGTGTCATTGGTCTGCTGCATTATGAAATAACCATACTAACGGCGCTTATTCCTCCGCTTATCATTGTAATAGGAATCCCAAACTGCATCTTCCTTATTAACAAATATCAGCAGGAGATAAAGAAACATGGGAACCAGGCCAAATCCCTTCAGAGAGTGATCACCAAGGTGGGGAACGCTACTTTGATGACCAACGTAACGACGGCTTCCGGTTTCGCTACATTTATTCTGACCGATAGCCAGCTTCTGCGTGAATTTGGTGTGGTGGCTTCCATCAATATTCTGGCAATTTTTGTCCTAAGTCTTTTGATCATCCCTGTGATCTATAGTTATCTGAAACCTCCCAAGGACCGTCATCTTAAACACCTCACTAAAAGATGGATCGGTGGTTTTGTAAACTGGATGGAAAAAATGGTAAGACATCACAGGATCGCAATTTACATCTCTTCTGTAGCACTACTGGCTCTAAGCATCATAGGCATTTATACCATCAGGATTTCGGGAAGTATCCTGGAAGACATGCCGCAAAACACCCAATTTTTTAAAGATGTAAAATTCTTTGAAAGTGAATTCGATGGTGTGATGCCACTTGAAATATTCATAGACACCAAAAGGCCTAAAGGAGTTTTAAAACTTTCCACTCTTAAAAGAATGGACGAACTGGAGAATTTCATTCAGGAAATTCCGGAACTTTCAAAGCCCCTTTCCGTCACCAGACTGGTAAAATATTCAAAACAGGCATACTATAACGGAAATCCAAAATATTATCAGCTGCCTACCTCCCAGGAAAGAAACTTCATCATGCCATACGCGAAGAATCTTTCCTCTGAAGAAGGCCTTATGCTGTCTTATGTTGATTCCACAGGCCGCTATGCACGCATCACAACTTTCATGCAGGATGTGGGGACAGAAAAAATGGAAAGCATAGAAGAGGATCTCATCCCTCAGATAAATAAGATATTTCCTGAAGATCGATACGAGGTTTCATTAACCGGTAAGGCCTTATTATTTCAGAAAGGAACGAGTTACCTGGTAAGAAACCTGATAATTTCACTGGGGCTTGCAATCCTTCTAATCGCTTTACTAATGGCCTGGATGTTCAGAAGTTTCAGAATGATCCTTATATCGCTCGTTCCTAACCTATTACCATTACTGGTAACGGCAGGAATGATGGGCTTTCTTGGCGTTCCCATCAAGCCATCAACAATTCTGGTATTCAGTATTGCATTTGGAATCTCTGTAGACGACACCATACATTTCCTGGCAAAATACCGCCAGGAACTTAAGGCCAATAACTGGAAGATAAAGAGGTCGGTATATGCAGCCCTGAGAGAGACAGGAGTTAGTATGTTCTACACCTCTATCGTGTTATTCTTCGGTTTTTCGGTCTTTATGATCAGTAGTTTTGGGGGAACTGTAGCGCTGGGAGGCCTGGTTTCGGCAACCTTGTTATTTGCCATGCTGGCAAATCTTCTCTTATTACCATCTTTACTGTTAACACTGGAACGCAGCATCGCCAATAAGGAGGTTCTGAAAGAGCCGGCAATGAAGATCATTGAGGAAGAAGAAAATGATGAAGAAATAGCTGAGACTAATTAAAATATTAATGAAATAGCCTGCTTGGTAAGCTTCAGGCTAAAAACTATCTTTGTTTTTTTAAAAATTTGGACTAAATGATACAAGCAAAAATCGCTGAAATACTGGAAAGTGATCAGTTTTTACAGGAATACCATGTTAAAGGTTGGGTGCGCTCTTTCAGGAGCAATCGTTTTATAGCCCTTAATGATGGTTCTACCTTGAAAAACCTTCAGTGTGTTATCGATTTTGAAAATACCGATGAAGAGCTTCTTAAAAGAATAAACGTAGGTGCAGCAATCTCTGTAAAAGGGACCCTTAAGGAAAGTATGGGGAGTCAGCAGCGGGTTGAGATTGAAGTGACTGAACTTGAAATACTTGGAGATGCTAATCCCGAAGAAGTGAAGTTCACTATCCTTTCTCCTAAGAAGCACAGCATGGAAAAGCTTCGCGAGCAGGCGCATCTCAGAGTGCGAACCAATACTTTTGGAGCAGTGATGAGAGTGCGAAGCAAACTGTCTTTTGCCGTTCATAAATTTTTTCAGGAGAAGAATTTCCATTATGTCAATACCCCCATAATCACCGGGAGTGATGCAGAAGGAGCGGGAGAAATGTTCAGGGTTACTTCTCTGGATTTGAAAAATCCGCCAAAAAATGAAGATGGCAGCATCAATTACAAGGAAGATTTCTTCGGAAAAGAGACGAATCTCACGGTATCCGGTCAGCTGGAAGCGGAAGCTTTCGCCATGGGGCTTGGGCAGGTCTATACTTTTGGGCCTACCTTCAGGGCTGAAAACTCTAACACTTCCCGTCATCTTGCTGAATTCTGGATGATCGAGCCGGAAGTCGCTTTTTGT
This sequence comes from Christiangramia crocea, assembly GCF_022410465.1. Lineage (GTDB taxonomy): Bacteria > Bacteroidota > Bacteroidia > Flavobacteriales > Flavobacteriaceae > Christiangramia > Christiangramia crocea. The sequence continues at coordinate 162,013 of NZ_JAJSON010000018.1, forward strand.
GACCTTGACGGAAATATGGATCTGGCAGAAGAATTCATCAAATATGTACTTAAATATGTGATGAGACATTGCAAGGAAGATCTTGAATTCCTTGCCGAAAGACAGGCCAGTGAAGATAAACTGAAACCCAAGGCCGAACGAAGCGATATGAGCCTTCTGGAGAAGCTTAATTTTGTGCTTGATAACAATTTTAAGCGGGTAAGCTATACTGAGGCTATCGAGATCCTTAAGAATTCGAAGCCGAACAAGAAGAAGAAATTCAACTATATCATTGAAGAATGGGGTGCCGATCTTCAAAGTGAACATGAAAGATACCTGGTAGAGAAGCATTTTAAATCTCCGGTGATCCTTTTTGATTACCCGGCCAGCATCAAGGCTTTTTATATGAGACTGAACGAAGACCAGAAGACGGTAAGAGCCATGGACATCCTTTTCCCGGGAATTGGAGAGATCGTTGGCGGAAGTCAGCGTGAAGAGCGTTTAGAGGTTCTCAAAGAAAAGATGGAGGCACTCGATATTTCTGAAGAAGAGCTTTGGTGGTACCTTGATACGCGTAAATTCGGCACCTGTGTACACAGTGGTTTCGGTCTAGGTTTTGAAAGACTGGTACAGTTCACCACCGGGATGACCAACATCCGGGATGTAATTCCTTTCCCCCGTACACCGCAGAACGCCGAATTTTAGATTTTTGAAAATAATTGAATCGCATATTGTTCCTGCAGTCTCTGATAAAATTAGATTGCAGGAATATGCGGTTTCCATCTTTACCTCCATCCCTACCCGCAGTGGGATCAAAAAAGCCATAAAAAAAGGTCTTATCCTTATAAATGGCAAAAAAGCTCACACAGCAGACTGGATCAAAGAAGGCCAGAAAATAGAGCTTCTAAAACCAGATACTTCAGAAACCAAAGTCTTTAAATTAAAATTAGATGTCCTATTTGAAGATGAACATCTGGCCGTAATCCACAAACCACCAGGTTACCCAACCAGTGGAAACTACTTTAAGACCATCCAAAATGCCCTGCCCTATAATTTGGAGCCTTCAACAGCCCTGGATGCTCTGGCCTCCCCTCTTCCCGCCCATAGATTAGACAATCCCACTTCAGGAATATTGCTTTGTGCAAAAACAAGGAAGACCCTTACCGGACTACAGGAAGCCTTTGCGAAAAAAAAGATAGTAAAAACCTATTATGCACTGGTAAGAGGTGAAATTACTTCTCCAGTTGAGATATCTTCAGACATTCATGGTAAATCGGCCGTGACTAACATAACACCCAAAGAAATTTTTCAAATAGAAAAGGAAAAATATACTTTGGTAGAAGTGAATCCGTTAACAGGTAGAACACACCAAATAAGAATACATTTGGCAAGAATTGGCAACCCTGTAGTTGGAGATGTTGAATATGGAGACGAAGAAACAGGTTATTTCAAAGGAAAAAGCCTATACCTGTTTGCCGTTAAGATCTCCTTTTCTCACCCTCTGACTCAGGAGACCCAGAATTATAAAATCCGGCTCCCTAAAAAATTGAGAAGTCTTAAATACTACAGGCTACGTTAACAAAATTTTACCACAAACACGGGTCGTGCCAAAGCGAGTATGGTCTGGATTTTCCTTATTTTTGTTAGAGAAGCAAATGCAATATGCTAAAGCAACAATTAAATCTTAAACTATCTCAAAAACTGTCTCCTCAGCAAATCCAACTGATGAAACTGATTCAGTTACCTACCCAGGCATTTGAACAGAGGATCAAGGAGGAGTTGGAGGAAAACCCTGCCCTGGAGGATGGCAAGGAAGAGAGGATAGATGAGTATGATGATCTCAGTAATGAGAATAATGAAGATGATTATGACAACGAGACCATAGAGACAGAGATCGATGTTGATGAATATCTTAGCGATGACGAAATTCCCAGTTACCGGCTTCAGACAAATAATTATAGCCCCGATGATGACGATAAGCAGGTTCCTTATGCCGCAGGAACTTCCTTCACCCAACATTTAAAGACACAGCTTAGCACTTTCAGGTTTGATGAGACAGAACAACAGATAGCTGAATTTCTAGTAGGAAGCGTTGATGAGAGTGGCTATATAAGACGAAGTGTTCAGGACATTGTGGATGACCTTGCATTCACCCAGAATGTCTATACAGATGAGGAGCTCGTGGAAAAAGTACTTCAGAAAGTACAAAAACTGGATCCAGCGGGAGTTGGTGCTCGTAGCCTGGAGGAATGTTTACTCCTTCAGTTAAAAAGGAAAGAGCCCACAAAACAGGTGACGCTTGCCAAGGATATTATTGAAAGATCTTTTGATCACTTCAGCAAGAAACACTATAAAAAACTGCTTTCCAGACATGATATAAGCGAAGATGAGTTACGTGATGCCATTGAGGTAATAGAGCATCTTAATCCCAAACCGGGAGGTGCATATTCCGGTAATACACGCATAGTTGAGCATGTAATTCCCGATTTCACTATTAAGATCGAAGATGGAGAACTTCAACTTAGCCTGAATGGAAGAAATGCACCAGAAATGCATATCTCAAGGGATTACAGCAATATGCTTAAAGGCTACAAAGAGTCTAAGGAGAAGACCAAAGCCCAGAAAGATGCGGTAATGTTTATCAAGCAGAAACTGGATGCCGCCAAATGGTTTATTGAGGCTATCAAGCAACGCCAGCAAACATTGATGGTGACCATGAGCTCTATCATGAATTATCAAAAGGAATATTTCCTTACCGGGGATGAGCGTAATCTCAGACCTATGATCCTGAAAGATATCGCTGATGAAATAGAAATGGATGTCTCCACCGTTTCTCGTGTTGCCAATTCTAAATATGTGGATACCCCTTACGGCACAAAACTTATCAAAGAGTTTTTCTCCGAATCGATGAAAAACGACCAGGGTGAGGATGTATCTACAAGAGAGATTAAGAAGATCCTTGAAATGTCTATTGAAGAGGAGAATAAAAGAAAGCCTCTTACCGACGAAAAACTGGCCAAGGTATTAAAGGATAAAGGATACCCGATAGCGCGGAGAACGGTGGCCAAATACAGGGAACAACTTGATATTCCCGTAGCAAGATTACGCAAAGAAATTTAATGAAATTAATACTTAAGCTTGCCTCCTACTTATTCCATCCGTTATGGATGCCTTTTGCCGGAAGTCTTTTTTACTTCCTGTTTATTCCACGTTATTTTCCCGGGGAGATTATCAAGGCTAAACTGCTGGCCATTGCTATCATAACGATTTTTATTCCCGTGGTCTTCCACTTCTTATTGAAAAACCTGGGCAAGGTGCGCAACATATTCCTGGAAAAAGTAGAGGAAAGAAAATGGCCCCTTTTTTTCTTTGTGTTATTAAGCTTTATGGTGCTCAACCAGATTCTTAATATATACAATTATCCTGGTCTTTATTATTACTTCGTAGGCATCCTGATATCTTCTGTGATCACTTACATTCTAACCTGGTTCAGGATAAAACCCAGCCTGCATATGGTAGGCATGGCCGGCCTTTTAATGTTCGTGGCAGGCTTCTGTATCTATTTCCGCCTGTACTTCATCTATACGATAAGTTTTCTGATCATTGCAACAGGTCTTACCGCATCATCCCGGCTATATTACAAAGCTCATTCAAACTGGGAAATAGTGCTTGGATTACTCACCGGACTAATTCCTCAATTAGTAGTATTTAACTTCTGGTTTACAGAATATAGAATGTCAGACCTATTTTTAAGGTAGAAAGCCCGAGTTCCTTTTCATCTACCGTAGAATCCTTAAAGAAAGGATTGAACGCATAATAGAATTGGAAATTAAAGGTATTATATCCGAAAGTGAAAGTAGTTCCAAGGCGAAAACGATTCAACTCTGAAAGGTCAGTTATAACAACCTGTGTATCCTGATCTTTATAATTACTTCTGAAACTATAAATATACCCCAACCTTAAACCCGTATATATTCGCCAGAATTTATACGTTTCGGGGCTTGAAGTACGCCACCGAAACTCTATTGGAGCCTCTACGAGTTGCGTGGTAAAACGATTCGTTTCGTAATCCTCATTATCTTCTAAACTCCTATAAAGAGTATTGCCTTCCTGATCTTTTCCAATGAATAAGTTCTGCCCGTAACTGTTGATAGACCAACCTATGCCAAGACCCAAAGCTATATTCCTTCTTTCATTCAAAGGAAAATCCCTGATAAAACCCAGATGCAAACCACCGGAAAAACTTTCCTGTGAGATTGTAGATGGTTTATTGGTAACCAGGTTAAAACTAAAACCTACATAAAATTGATCTTCCCTGTAAAGACTATCCAGGGAAAAGGGAATGGTATCTGGTATCTTATAGCGATCCTCATTTTCCTGGGCCTTCATAAAAAGCGGAAAAAGAACTATAAGTATAGCAAGGTATTTTTTACACTTCATTAGCCTTTATAATCTGAAGTCTAAATATAAAAAAACATCCTGTCTGATTTTACCCAGACAGGATGCTTTATATAATTAAATCGAAAAGATTAGTCAACGTTTTGCATCGCATCTCCAACTACTACAGTGTAGTTGATCTTAAGCGCTTCAGCCTTTCTTAATTCCTGTTTAATATCTGAAACAAGTCCCATGTTGGTCTCCTCGTCAACTTTAAGTGCCGTTGTAAGGTAAGGAATCAATTCTTCCCTTTTTGATTCACGCTCAGAGTAAATGAACTGCTGAACTTCTTCAATACTGGCAAACTTATCGTTTAACTGGATACGGGCTTCGTTTCCATATTGTGCTCTATATCTCTGGCTTGGTTTCCCGGCATAGATATACATGATCAAATCTTTCTTATCAAGTTTTTCAACCTGATCAGCGAACGGTAATTTATTTTCTACCATCAGGGTATTCTGACGCATTACCGTAGCCACCATAAAGAAAAACAGAAGCATGAAAACGATATCGGGTAAAGATGCCGTACTAATAGCAGGCAGATCTCCAGATTTTTTCTTTTTAAATTTAGACATAATTAAAGTCGTTTTCGGTTTTTAAAGCTCTATTAGCTTGTTGGTTCGGCTTCAGATAACTTTTGCGGGATCATATCGGTAATCACATCGATCTTTTCCTTTAGTGCATCTTTATCACCATTATAGTTTGGATCGTTGTAATTCTTCTCCATCTGCGTAAAGGTCGTTCCATACATACGCTGGGCTTCACGATCTCTAAGCTGATTGTAAGCAGCCACAAGTTCATTTTGTACAGCGATATATGTACCGTATTCTGTTCCCCGGTTATTCACCAGTGAAATAATAGCCTTTTGAGGGTTCACAGAAGAATTTGGATCTTTAGCACCCTGGCAAAAGCTACAAGCTTCGTCCCCTGTACCAGCTCCGTTATCTAGGAACTCTACAGCAGCTTCCCGTAGTTCAGAAAGCTCCATCTCTTCATCTTCTACAAGTAACTGATTGTTACTATTCACCAATACTGTAAAGATGTTACGTTGTTTAATAACCGGTGGCTCCACGTCTTCAGGCTGCCATGGCGGCAATTTTCTACTTATCCCGCTATCTGTTTCAATGGTAGTCGTTACCAGGAAAAAGATTAAAAGCAGGAAAGCTATATCTGCCATGGACCCAGCGTTCACTTCCGGTGCTGATCTCTTTGCCATAATTATTTAGCCAATTTTTTAATTCCTGAGAATATCATTGATGCAACGGCAATTCCGGCCAGGATGTAGAAGGTAACTAAACCTGCTCCCACCCAGTGATCTCCAGATGCTGAAAGCATACTACCGTCTTTCAATTCTCTTGCAGTACCATCACTTAATAAGTAAGCAATAGCTATAATCAATAAAAATGATCCTACTGCAATTATTGTGGTCTTAATACTGCCTCTAAATAAACCTACTATCACAAATATTGCCACTAACACAATAACTGCAAGTAAGACCAGGTAAGCAATCCACATATATGGATCCAGATGACTGGCCTGAAGGTCTGCCGAGGCTTTAATGGCATCGTCACCGGTAGCGATAATCCTTCCAAGAAAGATCATTCCTACCACACCAATAACAAGTGCCAGATATTTTAATATTTTATGTAAGGTCATAATTTACTTTGTCTTAGATTCTTTTTTTATTCTTGTAAGCTACTAACATATCGATAAGCAGGATAGACGCGTCTTCCATATCGTTTACGATACTGTCTATCTTAGCGATAATATAGTTGTAGAAAATCTGAAGAATAATCGCAACAATCAAACCAAATACTGTAGTAAGAAGTGCTACCTTAATACCTCCTGCCACAAGTGATGGCTGCATATCTCCTGCTGCCTCAATACGGTCAAAGGCCTGAATCATCCCGATTACAGTACCCATGAATCCAAGCATAGGAGCAAGTGCGATAAATAAAGAAACCCAAGATACGTTCTTCTCAAGTTGCCCCATTTGAACACCTCCGTAAGCAACAACTGCTTTTTCAGCAGCTTCGATGCTTTCATCTGCTCTGTCAAGACCCTGATAGTAGATGGAAGCAACAGGTCCTTTTGTATTTCTACAAACTTCTTTAGCTGCTTCAATTCCACCACTATTTAAAGCGTCCTCAACATTTTGAGCAAGTTTTCTGGTGTTAGTTGTGGAAAGGTTTAAAAAGATAATTCTCTCAATGGCGATTGCCAGGCCAAGAATTAAACATAGAAGAACGATTCCCATAAAGACAGGACCTCCCTCGATGAATCGCTTTTTAAGTTCCTGGTGGAAACCAAGTTCTTCTTCTTCAAGTTCATCACCGGCTGCGGCTTGTTCGTCGTCTTGGACAAAAGTCACAATCGTTCCTGGCATTGTATTCGCGCTGTTAGCCGCCTTTAGATTATAGGCCCCAAGAACCGTAATCGCGGCGATTACCAAAATAGAAAATAATCTTTTCATTACTGTTTGTCTTAATTTAATTAGTTAAAGGGTTAAAGATATAAATTATTTTTAATAAAAACACTTAGCAGAGAGGAAGGGATTCGAACCCTCGATACGCTTGTGACGTATACACACTTTCCAGGCGTGCGCCTTCGACCACTCGGCCACCTCTCTGTTTCTCTGTTCGGGGCGGCAAATAACAAAAAAAAAACATTCCCGTCAAGTAAGAAGCCATTAATTTTTAAGTCATTTCGCCTCGCAAAGAGGTTTCAAAGATAGTTTTAAATACTTTTGGGGATAGATCTTTCCCTAGTAAATACATCAATTTTGATACCGCGGCCTCTGTGGTAATATCCTTTCCGGAGACCACTCCTATCTTTTTTAATCCCACGCTGGTCTCATATTGCCCCATCATAACACTCCCCGCCACGCACTGGGTCACATTCACTATTTTCAAACCATTCCTGATCTTCTCTCTTAGAATATCAATAAACCAGGTATCATTTGGAGCGTTTCCGCTACCATAAGTTTCCAGTACCACCCCCTGAAGATTTTTCTTGGACAGGATGTGTTCTACTGTACTTTCACTGATTCCCGGAAACATCTTTAGCACAAGTATCTCATCATTAAAACCCGTATGTAATTTCCTCTTCTGTTTTGGATTAGGCTTCCAAAGTGCCTTGTGATTCACTGAAAGGTATACACCCGACTCCACCAGCGGCGGATAATTCATAGAAGCAAAAGCCTGAAAATGTTCGGCATTGAGCTTGGTAGTCCTGTTGGCGCGATAAAGCTTATATTCAAAATATAAACCAACTTCAGATATCACCGGTTTTCCATTCTTTTGAAGTCCTGCAATCTGAATACTGGTAATAAGGTTTTCCTTTGCATCTGTCCTAAGATCTCCAATGGGTAATTGAGAGCCTGTGAATATCACAGGTTTGGTGAGATTCTCGAACATAAAGCTAAGCGCTGAAGCCGTATAAGACATGGTATCGCTTCCATGCAACACCACAAAGCCGTCATAATCATCATAATTCTCAGCGATTATGTTGGCAATCTTAAACCAGTACACCGGATTCATATTGGATGAATCTATAGGCTCCTCGAAACTTAAGGTCTCTATTTCATGTTCCAGGATCTTAAGCTCCGGGATATTCTGCAGGAGTTCGTCAAAATTAAAAGCTTTCAGGACACCGGTATCATAATCCTTTATCATACCAATTGTTCCACCCGTATAAATTAGAAGTATCCTGGCCTTATTCTTCATCTAAAGAAATTTTATTGATCACGGGATTCGCATACATCAATAAATAACTGTTCAGAGCAAGTGGATTTTTCACATCCACCCTTCGGCTTATTCGTCTCTCGAATTTTCTTTTTTCCTTTTCTGAATAATTATCGGCAAACCTTTCTTCGTTCTTGAGAAGATCATAGGCGATATAATTCGCCGGCCATAATTTGAAATTTCTGTAAATAGCCCGATCTATAAGCTTAGCCACTTCCTTTAACTGGTCGTTCACCGAAAGTTCCTTTCCCCTGATCTCTGTAAAATCTTCTTGAGTGAGCACTTTCCCGGCATTTAGCTGAATTCGCCCTTTCTGCCCCATAGCCCCCTGCATGATACTGTTGAAGTCTTCATTGGCAGTCTTTTTGTATTCTTCCTTCATTCTTTTTGCAAGAACTTCGGGCATCTTCAGCATATCGGTAGGGTCAAACTCATAAGAAATGGCCACAGGCACAATCTTAAGTTTTGAGAAATAGTCCAGAATATCAGTCTTGCCTTTGGCCATTGCCAGCATTTTGAGCACTCCCTGTTGGGTAAAGTCATTTCCATCTTTGGTTCTACCTTCTCGCTGAGCCATCCAAACTGACCGGCCTTCATCCATCAACAGGTGTCGAATATATTCAGAAAGCTTCATTGAGCTTTTCAGCATTTCCCTGGGAGACTGATTTCTAAGCACCAGAAAGTTACGATTAAGTCTGGACAGGGCCATTAAAAAAGGCTTCTGCACCAGATTATCCCCAATGGCCGATGCCGTCATAACCAGGTCATGATTATATAAGGTATAATTGATAAGCGAGGTATCAAGGATGATATCCCTGTGATTGGAAATAAAAAAATAAGACTCAGAAGAGTCTAGTTTATCAAAGCCATTATCGGTCAGGCCATCGCTGGTTCTCTCCAGGACCTTCTCCACGCTCAGGTAAATTACCCTGGTTTGAAAATCCTCTATGGAATTACAGGTCATTACAATCTCCTCTATCTCTCTGAATTTCAGATCAGGAAAAGTAAACTTCAGTAAGGCCTTGATCATAGGATGTCGCACATACTCCCGCAAGGCAACATTCACCTCCTTTGCGTCATAAAATCTTATATCATCAAAATTTTGCACCTATACCTCAATTATTTTAACAAATGAACAAAATTTCTGATTAACAACTTTAAATTCCAAATATTTCCTTTGAATTTGCGGTGGTTATTTTCGCAACTTCCTCTAGACTAATATTATAAAGATCGGCCAGTTTTTCAACAACTTTTAAAAGATAAACGGGATCATTTCTTTTACCGCGATATGGCTTGGGAGCCAGGTAAGGAGAATCTGTCTCCAAAACAATATTATTGATAGGTATCTGACCAAGGAATTTATCAATACCTCCATTCTTAAATGTTACCACCCCGCCAATTCCCAGCTTCATATTATAGGAAAGAGCCTTTTCTGCCTGTTCATGTGTTCCGGTAAAACAATGAAAAATCCCAAATAACTTCTCATCTTTTTCCGATTCCAGGACTTCAAATATCTCATCAAAAGCTTCCCTGCAATGGATAGCTATTGGAAGATCATATTTCTTTGCAAGCTGAATCTGCCTTTTAAAGGCTTTCTTTTGAATATCCAGGGTCGACTTATCCCAGTAAAGATCTATTCCTATTTCTCCCACCGCATAGAATTCTCTTTTCTGAAATTCTGCTTCAACATGGTTCAGCTCTTCTTCATAATTTTCCTTAACATGCGTAGGATGAAGCCCCATCATTAAGAAGATATTTTCAGGGAAGCTTTTCTCCAGCTCATACATTCTCTGCGTATATTCAGAATCTATGGCCGGAATAAAAAAGCGTTTGATATCATTTTCAATCGCCTTTTTAATTACTTCATCCCGATCATCATCAAAGGCTTCACTATATAAATGAGTGTGGGTATCGGTTATTATCATAAATGCAAAAGTAAGAGAAGATTGCTGAATGATAAAAGAGACGAACTTAAAAACCAATACATGTCACCCCAGAAATATTCTGAATTTATGAAAACCCACTAAAAAAACAGTATCAACTCACAGTGGCAATGAGATTTCCATTACTAATACTAATGGCGTAGACTTTCAGGTCTCTCGTAGTTCCAGCTGCATTCTGAGGTCCCCTAATGGTATCACCATCGGATTCATATCTCGAAAAATGTAACTGGCATTCTATATAACCATTTTCCTGCTCCCATACCAACTGTCCTCCCTGGTGCGGACAAACAGCTTCGGTAGCTACAAAATCACTGGTGGTCTGCCCCTCTCCTATCCTAAAAAAGAGCACTCCGCTCTTGGTGGTTTGAGCCCCCACCTCACTTAAACCGGACAGACTTACACTTACCGTGGTAGGCCCTCCATTGCCCGGTGGCTGAGTACCACCGCCATCATCGCCAGAACTACAACTGGCGAGCATGCAGGATCCGGAACACATTAATAACACTCCTTTTCCCGTAGAAATTAAAAATTCTCCTCTTTTCATAATGGTGATATTTAGTTAGGTGATATTTTAATAATCATTTCTTTCTTTAGGTCCCAGGTTGAAATTCCTTGATATCGCAAACCCAAATCTCACTCCACCATCAGACCAGCTTTTGGTAGTATTCGGAATAAAGTTGTTTGCAGTGATATACCGGGAATTCTGGAAATTCAGACTAAAAACATGTCCACCCGTTTCGATCTCAACTCCCACTCCAAAAGGATTATGATAATCGGTCTGTAGATCATCGGGTCTGCTCAAACCATTTACGAAGGTATAATCAGTGATTATGGAAACCCGTTTAAGTATCTTAAAACGTCCTCCAATTCCCAGGACAAAAAGATTTTGCTCATCACCCACGTCCTGCACCTGTGCTTCCGGCCTCAAAAAATAGCCGGGACTAAGCAAAAAGGAAATTCCCGGCGTGAATTTCCTGGCTATTATGACCTGAAAGAAATGATTAATGCGATCTCCCTCATCCTGAAATTCATTATTTGAGAACGGCTCCCGGGTGATCCAGCTACTCTGTCCAAATAAGGTTACAGAAAAAGGCAATCCTTCCTCTTCCTGCCACAGTAACCTGTATTTAACAAGAGCACTATAAGATTCATTGAACTTGCTTCTTCCAATTCCTACCGTAAGCTCATCGGTAATCCCATAATCAAAACCTAAATAAAGATCTGTTGCAAAATCGAGTCCGTATAATGTATGAGAACTTCCAAATTCCCCACCAATATCACCAAACCTGTGGCCAACCCAGAAGGCAAGATTCTTTGCCTTTTGAGTCTCATTTGTTTGAAGAAGCACCAGCCGGGGACTTTTAAATGTCGCCTGGGTCTTATAATCTTTTTGTTCTGAAATGTTTGCCATAATGCTGTCTACATCCTGAGCACCGACAAACCCATAAATCATGATAAAAAGAAAGAGTAATATTTTTTTCATTGGGATATGATTTTAAATTCAGCTTTGACAAATACATCTACTACCTCGGCAATATTCTGCCATAATATTTTAGGAATCTTAATATCGTGGTCTTTACATTTAACCTTGAACTCAGAATTAAGAGACATAATTTTTCCATCACTGCTCATTTGTATCGTTACCGGCAGCTCTCTTTGGTCACTCACACCATGCACCGTAAAAGTTCCTTTAAAAATCACTTTCTGGGGCCTGGTAGAGGAAATATCTATCTCTTTTGTGCTTTTCCCCTTAAAGATGGCATCGGGAAATCTTTCGCTTTCCATGTAATTTTCGTTGAAATGCTCCTGCATCAATGCCTTATCAAAACGAAAAGATCTCATTTTCACCTTAAAGGAAATATCGCCATTGTCAGAATTAATAACCGAGACTCCTTCCTTTGAAATTGCTTCAATATCCTCGACAGGTGCTGAAGAGTAGAATCGCACAGAAGCAGAAGTGGTTTGATAAAACTGTGCACATACAGGCTGGGAGCAAATTATGCTAACCAGAAGGGGAATAATTATATAGGATAAAACCTTATTCATTTGTACCATATAAAAAATAAAAAAGGTATAGTTTTGCTCTATACCTTAATAAATTTACATAATATATGTTAAATTCTAAATACTTATCCTGATTTTTAACTTTTATATTTAATTGTTATCCAGTTCAGAAATATAATTATATAAATATCTTGCATCCTTTTTTATTCCTCCAAGAGTAGCTGATCCTCTGGTATGCAGCCATGGAAGGCCTATAAAATACAAGCCTTCTATATTACTAACTCCCCTGTAGTGGTTAGGATAACCATCTTTTGATAGTTCAAGCCCTTCTATCCAGTTAAAATTAGGCCGGTAACCGGTAGCCCAGATTATATTTTTCAGATCATCGATTTTTTTCTTTTCCGTAAAGATCAGGTCTCCTTCAGCATTTTTTGTTTTCCCAACGGCTTCCACATTCTTCCTTTTCAATATACCCTTTACATCTGTACCAATAACCGGCTGCCTTGATCTACTCAGCCTTCTCCCTAACCAGGTATCGCGGCTAAAGCTAAGGAAGCCTATTTTTGTAAACCACCACCACAATGTTTTTCCCAGGATTTCCTGGGGTAGGACCTTAACATCTGTAGTACCGGAAAAATAAACCTGTCTATCGTCTTGGGAGACCTCATCAAGGATCTGAAATCCGCTGTCTCCGGCTCCAACCACCATAGCCTTGCCTTCCTGCAACTGCGAAGGGTTTTTATAATAATTACTATGTATCTGGAAAATATTCTCATCTATCTTTTTAGAGAAAGGCGGAGTATAGGGAATATGAAAAGGTCCGGTTGCGATCACCACATTCCTGGACAATAGGTCTCCTTGCGGACTCTTAAGCACGAAATGGTCACCTTCGTGAGAAATATTCTCAATAAGTGTGTTCAGCCGAAAGGGAATCTTAAATTTATCCACGTAATTCCTGAAATAATCGGCAACCTCGGTCTTAGATGGATAATGGCCTTTTTCAGCGGGAAATTCCATGCCGGGCATATTGTTGAATTCAGATGGAGTAAATAGGGTAAGCGAATCCCAACGGTTGAGCCAGGAAGCTCCGATTTCACTTTCCTTGTCCACAACCAGATAATCCACATTTAATTTATTCAGGTAATAGGCCATAGCCAAACCAGCCTGAGCTCCACCAACAACAATAAAATCAAGCATTCTACAGAATTTATACAAAAATAAGATTATAAACGGGCAGGCCTAAATCTTTTAAACTTCATTATTTTAGTGCAACCATAAAACACGATCATGAAAAAAGCTATAAGACCTTATGTACTTGCCGAAACTAACTGGAAACAGGTGAAAAACGAGAATTACAGCACCGCGGTCCTGCCCTGGGGAGCTACAGAGGCTCATAATTATCATCTTCCCTATGCCACCGATAATATCCTTGCAGAAGAATCGGCCATACAGGCTGCGGAAATCGCCTGGAAGAATAAGGCAAGACCAATCGTCTTACCTACCATCCCTTTTGGGGTGAATACAGGACAGATAGACGTTAAACTATGTATGAATATGAATCCGAGCACCCAGTATGCAGTTCTTAAGGATATTGTCCAGGTACTGGATCACCATAAAATTCAAAAGTTTGTAATCATAAATGCTCATGGCGGAAATAATTTTAAGCAAATGATCAGGGAATTGAGTCTGGACTTCCCGAAGGTTTTCATCTGTACCCTGAACTGGTGGCAGGCTACCAATGCTAATGAATTCTTCCAGGAACCGGGAGATCACGCAGGCGAACTTGAAACCTCTGCAGTAATGCATTTAAAACCTGAGTTATGCCTGCCTTTGGAGGAAGCAGGAGAGGCCCAGGCAAAATCTTTCAAATTAAAAGGATTAAAAGAAGGCTGGGTAAGCACTCAAAGAGAATGGACCAAAGTAACAGAAGATACCGGAGTTGGCAATCCAAAAGCAGCTTCCGCAGAAAAAGGAGAAAGATTCTTTAGGAAAACGACAGAGATTATAGCAGGTTTCCTTCAGGAATTGCATGAGGCCGATCTGGAAGATCTATATGAATAGGTTTCAAAAAATGATCTCTTTATAGCTCCAGAACTGATAAAGAAATAAGATCAGAAAGGCAAAAGTAACTATGAACTCCATAAAGCTGGAAGCCAGTAGTCCTATAAATGAACCGAAGGCTGCTTTCCCGGCAGTTCGGGAACCGCTTTTGTTCAGGATCTCCCCTATAAATGCCCCCAGAAAAGGACAGATAAGAATAGCAAATGGAAAGGGAGCAAAGATCCCGATTATTAAACCAATGGTCGCACCGATCATCCCTTTACGGCTTCCCCCAAACTTCTTCGTTCCCAATGCCGGCACAATAAGATCAAGTATATAAATAAGAATGGTAACGCCCAGGGTAATACCAAGAAACAAATAATTGAGACCTATTCCGGGGATTAAATAAAAGATTAGCAAACCAATCCAGCTAAGCGGAACACCAGGCAGAACAGGCAGAACGCTTCCGGCCACCCCTAGCAGCATAAATATTCCGGCTACTATAAATAAGATAATTTCCATTCATTCAGATTTATAACGACAACGAAGATAAACAACTTAATCATAATTTATTAACTAAATTATTAGTTTAAACTAATTTTTTAGTTTATATTAGCACCAATAAATTCATCATTGTCATGAAACAACTTACCAAAGCCGAAGAAGAGATAATGCAGATTCTTTGGGAATTAAAAGAAGCAAATGTTGCCGGGATCATCGAAGAAATGCCTGAACCCAAGCCGGCTTACAATACGGTTTCCACAATTGTACGCATCCTGGAAAATAAAGGTTTCGTCGATCACCGGCAGAAAGGAAAGGGTTATATATATTTTCCTGTACTGGAAAAAGAAACCTATAGCAACCAAAGTATCACCCAGCTTATGGACAATTATTTCAACGGTTCTTTTAAGAGCATGGTAAGCTTTTTCATGAAGAAGAATGATCTGAGTGCACAGGAGCTTGAAAGCATTATGAACGAAATTAATAAAAACGAAGACTGATGTTACATTATTTTTTACAGGTCCTCTTCTTTCAGCTGTTATTCCTAATGGTTTATGAAATGTTTTTGAAAAAGGAAACCTTTTTTAATTACAATAGAGCCTATCTGCTCTTAACGCCTGTTCTTGCTTTTATAATCCCATGGTTACGACTTGAATTTCTAGTGGAGGCCGTTCCGTCAAACGCCAGGATCGTTCTTCCGGAAATTATCACCCGGGATCCTGTTATTTACACTCAGAATTTACCTTTGATTGTGATAAACGCTCAAGGTGGATGGGAGCCAAACTGGTGGTTCATTACTTATGCTATAGGTGCGCTTATAAGTTCCATTCTATTTTTCAGGAAATACAGTTATCTTAAAAATCTATTCCGATCCGGAAGGAAACTAAAGGAAGAAAATTTAAGGATCGTGGAAGTTCCTGATTCTGCTATTGCTTGTACATTTTTCAATACTGTTCTTCTGGGGGATCAGCTTTCAGAAGAAGAAAGACATCAAATACTGGCTCATGAGCTCGTACATGTCGAACAAAAACACAGTTACGACCTTATCTTCTTTGAAATAATGAAGATCCTCTTCTGGTTTAATCCCCTGATCTATATCTACCAGTCAAGGATCGCAGGACTTCACGAATTCATTGCAGATAGTGAGGTTGTGAAAAAAATTCCAAAGAAGACCTATTTCGAGCAAATGCTGAATAGTGCTTTCAGTACAAAAGATATTTCTTTCACCAGTCAATTTTTTAATCATTCATTAATCAAAAAACGAATCATCATGTTACAGAAAGACAAATCCAGATCCATTACGAAATTTAAGTTCCTGGTCATCATCCCGCTAATGCTCGCCATGCTCACTTATGTGGCCTGTTCAGAAAATACCACTGAAATCGGCGCAACTGATTCCAGTATTCCAGAGTTTGGTTATACGCTGACAAAAGGGAAAGAAATGACCACTCAAAATAAAGCTGCTCATACAAAATATGAAGACTTCCTTTTAAATAATCCAGATTATGTGAGTTGGGCAACTATAGAAGCTGACCAGATAACCTATTCTATACATCCGGCAGGTGAGGAAGTACCTTCAGGCTATCGTAAAATGGAGGTTAGTTTTCCTGATGGAGATTCTTATATCATGTACATGAACTTACAACCTGGCTCCAGTGAAGAGAAACGCCCACATGACATGAAGCCGATAAAAATTGATAATGACCTGGCCTCACAGAAAGAGGTTCCTTTTGGTTTAATAGACCAGGTCCCTGTTTTTCCTGAATGTAAAGGTCTTGCCTCGGGCGAAGAACAAAAAGACTGCGTGAGCAGAAAAATTTCAATGTTCGTAAACAAAAACTTCGACACCTCATTAGGAAAAAAGCTTGGGTTGACCGGAATAAACAGAGTAATCGTACAATTTAGAATTGATGAAACCGGCAATATTACCGATATCAAATCCCGTGGACCACACCCTGAACTTGAAAGGGAGTCTGAAAGAGTGATTGCCAGTCTTCCTAAAATGGAACCGGGAAAACATCGCGGCAAAAAGGTTAGCGTTATGTATTCTTTACCAATAGCATTTAAAGTAGGTGAGTAGAGTAACTTTAATCATACTTTGTTTCATTTTTTTTCGGGTCGAGGTCGGGGCCCAGACTCCGGTTTTATCTGTCGCCGACAGCCTTGCTGCGGTAGGGAGCCACCATGAAGCCATTCAGCTTTTGGAAAATATTGAAACAAAGAATGAGAGAATCTACCTGAAACTGGCACAATATCAACAAGCAAAGGGATTGGATGCTAAAGCTTTGAAGAATTACAGGAAAGTACTGGATATGAATCCTGACAGAATACTCACTGCAATAGATTACGGGGAATTACTTATTGAAACCGGTAAGCTAAAAGAAGCTGACAGCCTGTTTGGACGTCTGGTCGATAAATATCCCCGGAATGCCAATTTTCAGTATAGAATGGGACTTATCAGGGAAAGGCAGAAAGATAAAATGGCGGAGCATTTTTATTATCGCGCCATAGGACTGGATTCAACTCACCAGGCTGCAATTTATAAAGTTGCCAGGACCCATATGAGACGTAACAAATTCAGTAATGCGATAGAGTTAAGTCAAAAAGGTCTTCAAGCAGCACCAAACAATGTATCGCTTTTATCCATCCTGGCCCAGGCCTATTCTGTTTCCAGTCAGTATGAAAAGGCCATTCCGGTTTATGAAAATTTGATTGACCTGGGAGAGGAATCTGAATTCATTTATGACAGACTGGGCTTTGCCTATTACAGGACAGGTGACCTGGCCATGGCCGCGGAAAATTTTAAGAAGTCACTGGACCTCGAAGACCGGAACAGCGCCACTCATTACAATCTAGGCAAGATCTATAATCAGCTGGGAGATCCGGAAAAAGCAGAACAGCATCTTTTAATGTCCATCCTCATTAAAAAACAACCGGTGGATGCGGAATTCTTAAGTCTTGGACTTACCTATAAAAAAATGAAAGATTATAAAAAGGCGCTCAATTACTTTGAAATGGCCCTGGAGGAGAACCCGGATAACGAAAGAGCACTGCTGGAAAGGGCGATTGCGGCCGATGCTTTTTTTGAAGATAAAAAATCTATACTGAATTATTATCGCGATTATCTGGACCGGTACAAAGACATTGGCAACGCACAAATGATCGCAATGTCAGAATACCGTATAAGCGAACTTAAAAAGGAGATACATCTTTCTGAATAGTATTTTTTCCTAAGCTGCTATATTTCACTATTTTTGAAATCCGTAAGCGGATTGTCAATGAGAAAATCTTTACTGCCTGTACTAATTCTTATCATCGCTTCCTGCAACTTTGAAACTAAAAAGATCTCTTCAGAAGAGGTTTTGGAGCAGGAGAGTCGTTCCCTTAACTGGAAGGAAGTAGATGAGTATCCTGCATTTGAAGAATGTAAGAATAAAACCGAGCTAACCGCTGCGAAAAATTGCTTTGAAAGTAAGATTGCCAGGACTATTTATTCATTTCTAGCCAGTCAGCAGCCCGTAGTGACCGAAAGCATCAATGACACACTTTATATTTATCTGGAAATCACTAAAGAGGGACAGCCACAAATAGATTCTGTAAAGGTAGATACCACCATAACCAATCAACTCCCCGATATTGAAAAATGGCTACGGCAAAGTATAGACTCACTTCCAAAGATCTATCCTGCCAGCAAACGGGGGATCCCGGTTTCAACAGTATTTAAGATGCCCATAGTAGTGAAAGCGGAATAAATGGAAGTTAGAATTTGGAAGTACGAATTACGAATGTCATCTATAGACTACTTCTCCCGATAGCGACCGGGATCGTATTGACTCGTATAAGTCATTCCGAGGCTCAGCCGAAGGAATCATCTGTTTGATTAATAACTTAGTCGTTCTCAAACTTACTTCCCACAACTGCGTTCCACTTTCTCACCTTCCATTCTTTGATGAGTCCGTTTTTAACATAAGGATCGTTTTTAGCAAAAGTACTTGCAACATTATCATCTTGCCCCCGAAAAACAAGAACTGCCTGATCAGCCGGCTCATCAAGGGCCCCTCCCAGCACGAGGTCTCCGTTTTGAGCCGCTTCCTTAGCCAGGCCAAGATGTTCTGCTCTGTATTGCCCACGTTCCTGGAGGTAATTATCTGTTAATTCATAAAAAAGTATATAATAATTCATATTAAGAGTTTTTATTTA
Organism: Christiangramia crocea; assembly: GCF_022410465.1. GTDB lineage: Bacteria > Bacteroidota > Bacteroidia > Flavobacteriales > Flavobacteriaceae > Christiangramia > Christiangramia crocea. Next base: position 180,860 of record NZ_JAJSON010000018.1, read on the forward strand.
TAAAGGCTTCCTAATTATTGAGACTGCTTCGTTTCACTCGCAGTGACATTAAATGTCATTCCGAGCAAAACGAAGGAATCTCGATTTTCCATTCTCAATTATCCCTATTTCCTGAATCTTCTGCCTTTCCATTCGTAACCGTTAAAAAGTGAAAGCCCTGCAACATACACAGAAAAGAAAGGGTACACAATACTGCACCAAAAGTAACTTCTCATCAGGTTTTCTCTTTTAAAAAACTTCGCCGCCTTGTAGATCAGGATAAAATCAGCATTGAATTTGAGTAAAAAAGCAAGCATTACATACTGATAGGATATAACTTCTAAAAAAGCGAGACCGGCGTAGAGGATCAATAATAGATTCATCAGAAAAACTATGATTCCCGTAAACCTTCCAAATGAGCTTTTATAGGCTGATGCCTTGGCCGCCCAGCGGAGCCTTTGGTTTATTAGTCCACTTAAGTTTTTCTGTAACCTGGTAAGAACAATTAGTTCTTCCGATTTCAAAAAAGATAGCTTCAGACCTTTCTTATTTAACTTTTGAAGCAGAAAAACATCATCCCCACTGGCAATATTTTCATTTTCGGAAAAACCGGAATTATTCAAAAACGCATTTTTATCGTAACACAGGTTCGCAGCATTACACATAAATTGCTTTTCAATACCAAAGCTACCTACGGTGGTAGACTGAAGACTCATAAAATCCATTTCTTCGAAACTATTGAATAGGGCTTTCTTCTTTCCTGCTCCCTGAATAAATCCCACCGGACCGGCAATAAGTTTAGAACCTTTCTCGAAAATTTCCTGATCAAAGCCCCGAAGCCAGTTTGGCGGAACTATGCAATCGGCATCTGTAGTCACAATAAAATCAAAATCAGACGAATTTATGGCAGTGTACACAGCATCTTTCTTTGGCGAAACCGATCTTCTGATATTCTCCAGAATTTTGACCTTCATTTCCGGAAAGTTCTTTTGAAATTCTTCACATAATATTTTGGACTGATCCTGTGATTCATCATTCACAAGGATGATTTCAAACTTATCCAGAGGATAATGCAATCCAGAAAGTGATTTGAAAAGACCCGGAAGGTTTTCAGCCTCATTTCTATATGGCACTATAATGGTGAAGCCTGTTTCCGCATTAAGCTTCTTTAAGTTAAAATCGGGCAGTCTTTTCCAGCCATAGATCAGGCTCGCTATTAAACCCAAATAGCCGGCTGTTACAAGCACAAGGAAAATAAGTAAAAGCATGACCGCTTAGTTTAATGCTGCCAAAGCAGAATTATGTAGCTTTGTGAAAGTCCCAAATTAGGAATTTTTAGTGAGCAAATCTTCGGAAAAATCAGTTTTGAAAAGCGAAAAGATCATTCTTGGAATCGATCCCGGAACAACGATTATGGGTTTCGGTCTCATTAAGGTCGAAAACAAAAAGATGAGTTTTATCCAGATGAATGAACTTCAACTGAGTAAATACAAGGATCATTATGTAAAGCTAAAGCTGATCTTTGAACGAACGATCGAATTGATAGACAATTATCATCCGGACGAGATCGCGATCGAGGCTCCATTCTTTGGAAAGAATGTCCAGTCTATGCTAAAACTGGGAAGGGCCCAGGGAGTTGCCATGGCAGCAGGGCTTTCCAGACAGATCCCGATAACAGAATATCTTCCTAAAAAGATAAAAATGGCGATCACCGGGAACGGAAGTGCCAGCAAAGAGCAGGTAGCTAAAATGCTTCAAAGTCAGCTTAACATTGGTAAACTTCCAAAAAACCTTGATGCCACCGACGGACTTGCCGCAGCGGTTTGCCATTTCTACAATTCGGGCAAAACTGATATTGGAAAAAGCTATACCGGCTGGGATGCTTTTGTTAAGCAGAATCCGAATAAAATTAAATAATGAGACAATTTGAGAATTCGAAAATTTGAGAATTAGATTTTCAAATTGAATAATTTTCAAATCTTCAAATGATGAGCGGAATCTATATACATATCCCCTTTTGCAAACAGGCCTGTCATTACTGTGATTTCCATTTCTCGACTTCAACAAAGAAAAAATCACAACTGGTTGAAATGTTAGGCCGTGAACTTGTATTGCGAAAAAATGAACTGGATCCTGAAGAAATTGAAACCATTTATTTTGGTGGTGGCACCCCTTCCCTGCTGAACAAAGAAGAACTTGAGCATATCTTCCAGACGATCTTTGAAAATTTTAAAGTATCTGAAAATGCGGAAATCACCCTGGAAGCAAATCCGGATGATCTTACACAAGAGAAACTGAAAATGCTAAGTGAGTCGCCTATTAACAGACTGAGCATTGGAGTACAGTCATTTTTTGAGGAAGACCTGCAATTGATGAACCGGGCTCATAATTCAGATGAAGCATTGAGTTCATTAAAACATGCAAAGCGATATTTCGATAATATCTCCATTGATCTTATTTACGGAATTCCGGGACAGTCAAACGAACAGTGGAAAGAAAACCTTCAGACTGCTCTTGATTTGGGAATCCCACATATTTCAAGTTATGCCCTCACGGTGGAACCAAAAACGGCATTGGAAAAGTTCATAGAAAAAGGCAAAGTGCAACCGGTAGATGATGATCAATATCGTGAGCAATTCGAGATTTTGGTCAATACACTAACATCGAATGGTTTTGAGCATTATGAATTCTCTAATTTCGGAAAACCTGGTTATCACTCACGTAACAATATGGGTTACTGGATGGGAAAACCATATCTGGGAATAGGACCTTCGGCTCATTCTTTTGACGGAAATTCCAGGAAATGGAATATCAGCAATAATACACTCTATATAAAATCGATGGAAAAGGATCAGATTCCGCAGGAATCCGAAACACTTTCCATTACCGACCAGTACAATGAATTTGTAATGACCCGTCTGCGAACCAAATTTGGGGTGGAATTGAAAGACCTCCAGGAGCAATTTGGTGAGAAATATGTATCACATTTCCTTAAGAATTCGGCTAAATTTCTCAAAGACGATCTTATGAAAAAAGAAAATGAATCTTTTCATATTACTCAGAAAGGCAAATTCCTGAGTGATGGTATAGCTTCAGAACTTTTTCATATTGATAAATGAAAAATCATAAATTTGTGCTGACCAATCTAAATTAAATGCTTGCTACTATCAGCCATAATGGCAATTCCTATAATATCGATTTTTCCCGTCCCCTGGATATTTCAATCAGTCTTCGGGGTGATAATAAAAATCCCATGGCTTGGTATTTAAAACATCCGGAAATAACACCGGTACAGGATGGAAATTTTATAGGAAAGGTTAGCGAGGGTTCTTCGGTGAACTTCAACAATATCTGGTTCAACCCACATGCGCATGCGACGCATACCGAATGCGTGGGCCATATCAGCAATAATTTCCATAGCATTCAGCAGCATTTAAAAACTTTCTTTTTCAAGGCTAAACTAATTTCGGTAGAACCCGAGAAAAAAGGAAATGATCTGGTGATCACTAGGAAGATGATCGAAAACATAATGGGCAAGGTTAATTTTGAGGCACTAATTATAAGATCCCTGCCAAACTATATCGGGAAGATCTCAAAATATCATTCAAATTCTAACTGGCCCTATATTGAAGAAGAAGCGGCAGCCTTTCTTCGCGAAAAAGGGATCAAACATCTGCTAACCGATCAGCCATCGGTTGATAAGGAAAAGGATGGTGGAGAATTATTAGCTCATAAAGCTTTCTGGGATTATCCTAAGAACACTCGCTTTGACGCCACGATAACTGAACTTATTTATGTTCCCAACAAGATCGAAGATGGAGATTATTTTCTAAGCCTTCAGCCGGCTTCCTTCGAGAATGATGCGGCTCCCTGTAAGCCGGTACTTTATAAAATACTTTAAAAATGAATGTTGTACTAAAACTGGAAGAACTGGCCATGCTGCTTTTGGGAGTCTGGGCCTTCAGTATCCTCGATTATAGCTGGTGGTGGTTTGTAGCCCTGTTTTTTGTTCCCGATATTGGGATGCTGGGATATGTGGTAAATAAGCAAATTGGAGCCTTCTCCTATAATATCTTTCATCATAAAGGAATTGCTATCGGTATCGGGCTTTTAGGAATTCTCACGGGGAATGAAGCATTGCAAATAGCAGGAATTATCCTTTTTGCCCATTCCGGTTTTGATCGTATGCTTGGTTATGGTCTCAAATACGAAAAAGGTTTTAAATTTACCCATCTTGGGGAAATAGGAAAATAATATGGAATTACTTTTTATAGGATTGGCCGTAGGTGCTGTAGTGGCTTATTTCATTTTCGCGCGTTTTAACAGGGAACGCTCAAGAATGAAGACCAGCGAACAGTCGGTTGTTCTTATGGATAAGATCAAAAGCGTTTGTAAGTTCATCACGGTAGAAGGTGACTTTTCTGAGATCTATCATTATGAGAATATGAAAGAAAAGTACCTAAGCCTTTTCCTAGGGAAGAAAAAGGCTATCGTGCTGGTAAATGCCAAAGCACATGTAGGTTTCGATCTCAGCAAGATCCGGATGGAAAGTGATAACCAGCATAAGAAAATCATCCTGACCAATTTCCCACAACCGGAATTGCTAACGGTAGAAACCGATTTTAAATATTACGATAAACGAGAAGGCTGGGCAAACCCCTTTACAACCTCAGACCTTACAGACATAAATCGTGACGCGAAAAAGCATATTGTGGATAAGATCCCCCAGAGCGGACTCCTGGATAAGGCCCGAAAGGAAGCTTTAGACACCATATTGCTGATGGAAAAGATTGTGGAAACAATAGGCTGGAAGCTTGATTATACGGCTTTGACCATTGAAAGCAAGGAACCTAACAGGATAAAGGAACAGAAAACCTGAGATTCCTCACCCGAATCATCGGGTTCGGAATGACTCTATTCTGTTAAGTCATTTCGAACGCAGTGAGAAATCATTTATTAGAATAATCATGAATATAGACACCTTCAGGAACTATTGTCTCAGCAAAAAGGCAGTGACCGAACATTTGCCGTTTGGCCCGGACAATCTTGTCTTCAAGGTTATGGGCAAGATATTTTCCATAGTATCCCTTGACGAAATTCCGCTAAGAGCAAACCTGAAATGTGATCCTGACCGTGCCATCGAGCTTCGTGAAGAATATGACGGATCCATACTCCCGGGTTATCATATGAACAAACAACACTGGAATACCCTTGTTCTGGATAACCGTCTCAACCCGGAACTTGTATTCGGACTTATTAACCATTCCTATGAACTGGTAGTAAATAGCCTTTCCAAAAAATTGAAGAAAGAATTTGAAGACCTCTAATGACGAACCCAACTGAATTTTATACCAACCGAAAATCGAATTATACACAAGTTAGAAGACAGCTTTCCAAAAAACTGGTCTTCTCCAGCTTTTTTAGGCTGCTCGTTTTTCTCGCAATCTGTTTCGCGGTCTATTTTTTCTTCGGAAATGCAACAATTCTGATCCCTCTAGGGATCGTATTGATCGCAGTTTTCATTTTCCTTATTTCCCGGCACACTGACCTTAAAAAGGAAAGAGCAAAGACAGAAGCTCTAATTGACCTCAATGAACAGGAATTAAAAATACTGGAAACAGGAGATTTTTCAATGCTTCCGGAAGGGAAGGAATTCGATGTGGAGGGGCATGCATTCAGCAGGGATATTGATCTTTTCGGAAGGAAATCGTTTTTCCAGTATCTCAACCGTACTGCCTTGCAGGAGGGAAAGGCAAGACTGGCGAGAATTCTTCTGGCCAACAGGATAGACAGGATAAGAAGGAAACAGGAAGCAGTAAAAGAACTGTCCTCAAAGGCCGACTGGAGACAACAATATACCGCGACGGCAAAACTGGTAAAAACAGAAACCGATTCAAAAACAATACTTCACTGGATAAGGAATTATAAAAGTTTTGTGCCGAAGTATATTAAATGGTTTCCAGCAGTATTTTCAGTCTTATCAGTTGTGGTTTTCCTGGCCTATTATTTCGAACAGATAGGTTTCTCCCAAGTGCTCCTCTGGTTTTTAATTGGGGTGATCATTACTGGTTATTTCCTTAAAAAAATTAATAACCTTTCCTCAAATGTAAGTAAGGTTCAGGATACCTTTCAGCAATATCATCAGTTACTAGCTTTCATCGAAAATGAGGAATTTGAATCTGAACTGATGGTCAAACTCAAGGATTCCATCAAATCTGAATCAAAAAAAGCTTCCGTAATCCTTCATGAATTCTCAAAGGCCATAGATGCACTGGATCAGCGTAATAATTTTCTCTTCGGAATCATCGCCAACGGATTCTTCCTGTGGGACCTTAGACAATGCTACCGACTCGAAAAATGGATAGAACATCACCATACTGCGGTAGAACACTGGTTTGAAGCAGTGGAAAGAACAGACGCGTATAATAGTCTCGGGAATTTCGCATTTAATCATACACATTATCATTTCCCTGAAATCCTGCCTGAAAAACAAGGCATAAAAGCCACAAATCTTGGACATCCGCTGTTGGATCCAAATAAAAGAGTAAACAACGATTTTGAAATCGATGGCGAACAGTTCTTTATTATCACCGGGGCCAATATGGCCGGAAAAAGTACCTTTTTGCGAACTGTGGCCCTTCAGATCGTCATGTCTAACATAGGTCTTCCGGTTTGCGCGGAAAGCTGCAGTTATTCACCAATTAAGCTCATAACCAGTATGCGTACCAGTGATTCGCTGGGAGATGATGAATCTTATTTCTTTTCAGAATTAAAAAGGCTGAAGTTCATAGTAGACAAAATTGAAAAAGAGAATTACTTCATCATCCTTGATGAGATACTTAAAGGAACCAATAGTACCGATAAGGCGATCGGCTCCAGAAAATTTGTTCAAAGACTCGTAGGCAGCAGGTCCACAGGAATTATTGCCACTCATGACCTCAGTCTTTGTGAGATCAGCGAGGAACTGGAACAGGTGAAGAATTTCTATTTTGATGCCGAGATCCTAAACGATGAACTCCATTTTGACTATCAACTTAAAACCGGGATTTGCAGGAATATGAATGCTTCATTTTTGCTCAGGAAGATGAAGATCGTGGAGGAATGAGATTCCTTCGCTTCGCTCGGAATGACTGAGGATCAATACGAAGGAGTATCACTACTGAAGCGTTCTATAAATAGCTATTATATTTGCCAGATATGGATTCATTATCCCAGATCGTATTAGGAGCAGCCGTAGGTGAAGTTGTGCTTGGTAAGAAAGCCGGGAACAAAGCCATGCTCTACGGAGCCATTGCCGGAACAATCCCGGACCTGGACACTTTTGTTGGTAACTTTTTTGATACGATTACCGCCATCGAGATGCACCGGGGATTCTCACATTCTATTGTTTTTTCAATCATTTTCGCACCGGCCTTCGGATGGCTGATTTCTAAAATTGAAAATAATCCGGAGGTCTCCTGGAAGAACTGGTCCTGGTTAATGTTCTGGGGGCTGTTCACCCACCCGCTACTGGATGCGCATACCACATGGGGGACACAGCTCTTCTGGCCATTCGACATAAGGCTCGCTTATAAAAATATTTTTGTCATAGATCCGCTTTACACGCTCCCATTTCTTGTCTTCCTTATTCTGGCAATGCGCAGAAAAAGAACCGATCCAAAACGGGCAAAATATAACAGGCTCGGAATTATTATTAGCTGTATTTACCTTCTTCTCATTACTCCCGCCCTGAAACTTTATACTTACCAGGAATTTGAAGCGGCCCTGGAAGATCAGCAAATAGACTACCAGCGCATGGACACCAGACCTGCCCCTTTGAATTCCATTCTATGGTCGGCAAATGTAGAAACCGAGGATGAATTTCTTATTGGGTATTATTCCATTTTTGACACTCAGCCTATAAGCTTTTACAGTGTTCCCAAAAATTATGAGCTGGCCGGGGACTGGAACGATAACGAGAACCTGCACAGGCTTATCCGGATCAGCAAGGGCTGGTATACCTTATCCCAGGAGAACGAAGAGCTGTATTTCAATGATCTTCGCTTCGGAAAAATGGACATAACAGATAATGATGCTCCTTTTGTTTTCAGCTACAAGCTGCATGAAGAACATGGAGAACTCGTGGCGACGGAATCTGAAAAAGAAATCGAAGATGCCAGGGAGCTTCTTCCCAAACTCTGGAAGCGCATTCTGGGCAATTAATTATATTTAGGAAAATTTCTCGTATGCGTTACCTCCTAATAGTTTTTAGCCTTTTACTGCTTACAATTGCACCTCTTACCGCCCAAAACGATGCGAAGGAACTCGATAGCATCATTAAAAAGTTTGAAGATCATAAACCATTCAAACGTTTGGAACACCCACTAGGCCTATATACCAAAGCTCATTATCAGAAGGAAGCCAAATTCGCCAGGGACCTTCTTGAACAGCTAAACAGGCTTGGCGTTTCAACACTTTCTGAATCCCAGCAAATTTCTACGGCACTTTTAAAATATGACCTTAGGCATACCGTTAAATCTTATGAATATGAAGCCTATCTGAATCCGCTGCTTTCTGACGCCGGCTTTCATTTAAGTCTGAACTATCATATCAGGAATCTTAATAATTACGAGCAGGTTAAAGCCTATCTGAATAAACTTAATGCAATTCCAGAATATGTTGATCAGCATTTCGCATTACTGAGAGAAGGCCTTGAAAAAGGTATCACCCAGCCGCTGGTTATCTTTAAAGGTTATGAGAATACTTACGACAGTCAGATCGTTGATGATTATAAGGAAAGTTATTTCTACAAACCTTTTGAAGACTTACCGTCCACACTTACAGAACAGCAAAAAGATTCGGTAAGGAAAGCCGCAAAAACAGTGATCACCAGAAATGTAATTCCCGAGTTCAGAAGGATCAAGAAATTCTTTGAAACCGAGTATTTCCCCCAAACAAGAAAATCCCTTGGAGCTTCACAACTTCCCAAAGGAGAAGAATACTATGATTATCTTCTGGAGTATTACACCACTCTGGATATGAGTGCCGATGAAGTTCATGAGCTTGGTCTTTCTGAAGTCGAAAGGATCAATTCTGAAATGAAAAAAGTAATGGCTGAAACAGGCTTTGAAGGCAGTTTTCCCGAATTCTTTGACTATCTGCGGACAGATGAACGATTTTATGCAGAAACTCCGGAAGAGCTTCTTATGATAGCCAGAGATATTGCTAAGAGAATAGATGCCAGGTTGCCGGCCTTTTTTACTAAACTTCCGCGTAAACCATATGGGGTGGCTGAAGTCCCAGAAGCAATAGCTCCAAAATACACCACCGGAAGATATATTGGTGCCAGCAATGAAACAGAGCCGGGTTATTACTGGGTGAACACTTACGACCTGCCTAGCCGACCTTTATATGTTCTGCCTTCCCTCACTGCACATGAAGCAGTTCCCGGGCATCACCTTCAGATCTCCCTGAACAATGAGCTGGGAGACAGCATTCCGGAATTTCGCAGAAACTTCTATATTTCTGCTTTTGGGGAAGGCTGGGGATTATATTCTGAATTCCTTGCGGAAGAAATGGGTATTTACCGAAACCTCTATGAAATTTTCGGAAAACTCACTTACGAGCAATGGCGGGCATGCCGACTGGTTGTAGACACCGGAATACATGCAAAAGGCTGGACACGTGAACAAGCTGTGGAATTCATGAAAAAGAACACCGCTCTATCTATCCACGAGATTAATACCGAAGTAGACAGATATATTTCCTGGCCGGGACAGGCAGTTTCCTATAAGATAGGGGAACTCAAGATCCGTCAACTTAGAAAAAAAGCAGAACAGGCTCTGGGAGCCAGTTTCGATATCAGGAAATTTCATGAAGTGATCCTGGAAGAGGGAGTAGTCACTTTACCCATTCTCGAAAAGCGTGTAATGGCTTATATTCAGAATGAAAGTTAAGTTTTTAATAGGCGGATGCCCCCCCGGGAATTCTTTTCAAATCTAACCATTAGAACAAGGCTTTGAGCTATCTTTGAGGCTTAATTCAGCAATGATGAATATTGAAGAAAGCTTAAGGCAAAGAAGTGATTCCACCTGTGAACTATGTGGAATTAAAGATAATTTGGATGTTTTTGGGACCCCGCATTCACCTGAAAATGGAATTGACAGCAGTATCCTAATTTGTGAAACCTGTAAGGAACAAACCGAAGATCCCGAAAAAGCAGATCCAAATCACTGGCGTTGTTTAAATGATAGTATGTGGAGTACCGTGCCTGCAGTTCAGGTAATGGCCTGGAGAATGCTTAACAGGTTAAAATCTGAAGGCTGGCCACAGGACCTACTGGATATTATGTATATGGAAGATGATATAAAGGAATGGGCAAAAGCCGGTATTCAGGAGCCAAAGGCTGAAAATTCAATAGTTCATAAAGATAGCAACGGCGCTGTGATCGAATCAGGTGATACGGTTGTTTTAACCAAAGACCTCAACGTAAAAGGTTCCAGTTTAACTGCTAAACGAGGAACTGCAGTTAGAAGGGTCTCTTTAGTCCATGATAATCCTGAGCAGATCGAAGGTAAAGTGGAAGGACAGCAGATCGTGATACTTACGAAGTTTGTGAAAAAAGTATAAGCTTAATTGACAATTCTAAAATCTCCGGATCACTATAACTAACATTAAAGTCAGATAAAATTATGGAATCGCAACCAAACAATCCTTTACACGGAGTAAAACTGGCTACGATCTTAGAAAAGCTGGAAGTACATTATGGTTGGGATGGCCTTGCCGATCGAATCAACATCAATTGTTTTAAAAGCGAGCCTTCTATTAAATCCAGTCTTAAATTCCTGAGAAGGACTCCATGGGCCAGAGAAAAGGTGGAGAGGCTTTACCTCAGAACTGATTTTGAATAAATAATCAGATAAGAAGACCGCTCCGCTTCACCGGCAGTGATATTTGAAAGTCACTTCTATGCATTCACGGTAACTACCTGGATGTCTCATATCAGTCATATTTAGATTCCTCCACTTCGTTCACAATGATTTCAAAAAAAAGCGCGGCAAATTGCCGCGCTTTTTTTATTCCTAAGCAACTTGAATTTACTG
>NZ_JAJSON010000019.1 GCF_022410465.1 Christiangramia crocea
GCCCGGTTATCGCGCCTGCTTTGGGAGCAGGAGGCCGCAGGTTCGAATCCTGCCACCCCGACTTAAGTTTTTGAAACCCTCTGTATTTACAGGGGGTTTCGTGTTTCTACAATCCTTTTTGGACAACATTTGGACAACATTTTTCTTAATTTAATTCAGAACTCGTTTAACATTTTGTTAACGCGATATTTATTGTGATCTCGAGAGTATCATATTATAAAAATCAGAAATATGGACTCGAACTTCTGATTAAAAAGTTATTTGATATTTTCTAAACAGAAAGAGAAACAGAAACAGAAACAGAAACAGAAAATATGATGAGTTAGGTAAACATTAGATGGAAACATTTTCACCTATCTCTTGGTATGCTTTTTTCATTTCCTTTCCAAAATTCTTCCAAAAACGGGAATACTGATTTTTTATAGTATCATCTTCATTAATTTGTTTCATTACGTGATTAGCTTTGTTTAGATAGCTAATATAATTCCCCCAATATTGTTCATTTGTTTTACTATAACCTGATTCGCTAGACGGATCCCTTTTCCAAATCATTCTTCTCTTTGCTCCCTTATAAGAAAACCTTTTATAGAGTCTTTCTTCAAATAAATTATGAGATTTATTTTCAGGTTTTGATGCAAAGTGAATACCTCTTCTAAAAGATCTCTTCATACTCCTGTAAAACTTTGAAAATCCAACAGTTTTCACTCTAACCTTACTTCCATCATATTCAAAGCCCAAATATTCCAACTGTTTATTTTCGGATACTACTTCATCCTCAACGATACCACCCGTGAAGCCATTTTCTTCTTGTTGATATCTATAAATTTTAGTTTTCTCTCTTTGAATTTCGAGATTAACAAGTTTATCTACACTATTTTGGATTAGATTATAAAAATATGCTTCATCTTTTTGATTACATATAATTATAAGGTCATCACTATATCTTTGATAAAACGCCATCCTCTTTTTACATATGTCGTAGACTTTATCATCAAAATCTATCATATAAATATTAGCAAGAGTAGCACTGATAGGTGTCCCTTGGGGTATGCCTCTATATTCACAGTTACCTCTACATCTTTGATGTTGATGGCTACAAGGTTTTTCTTTTCGAATTAAATCAATCGCCTGTGAAAAAAATTCTTTCTTTGTGCAAAAGGCTTTTACTCTTTCCTTTCTGAGATACCATATTTTCTTAACCGATTTTCTCTTAAGTTGAATTTTAGTTCTATCGTTTTTTAGAAACCGCTCAACGATAAGATTATTTTTGAACCTTTCATATAAATCTATTTCATTTACGTATCGTTTTGCTATTAAGCTTTTATAGATATTATAATGATCATCCGGTAAATCATTCACTTTGAGAACTTCTTTCCATTTCGAATGAAGGATTCTGTGATCTAGATTATCAAAGAAGGAAGTTATGTCCGAAACGATCATCGATAATTTTTCTTCTTTATGATCTTCTATAAATTTGAATGCCTCGAATGCAAATTCAATATTACATTTGTTTCCTTTTCCATTCTCATTTCGAATTTTTCTATATGCGACTGAACTTGAATTATAACCTTTGTCTTTTACAAAATCATTATATGCATTACTTAGTTCGTTACTGTAATAGCTATAGATGATTGAATCCAAATGGGATGGATAGTAAATTGGTCTGACTTTACTAGTTTTTATTATTCTTGTTCTTTTCCCAGAAGGATTCTTTTTTGAACTACTATTAGCACGAAATTTTCTTTGCGTTATAGTTTTGTGTAGAAGTGGTGTGAACTTATGCTTGGCAATTTTTTTTTCATCGGTAACATATCCTATTATCCATTTTGTATCCTTCTTAGTTAAAGGTTTACCTATGTGGGGATATTTTTTAAACTTCAGCCAATCTGGTTTCATATAGAATAAAAAAAAGGCTGGTCGTGGCTTGCTTTTAATGATGGTACATGCCTTATGCTACTTCAGCTAAGCTTGCGTAGCGCCACTCATTGTTAGAATTAAATTCATATATTACATAACAGCAACTATGTTACCATCAGTAGATATAGAACCGAAGACATCTTGCTGCCTGCTCCAGGGTATCTGCGAACTGTTGCCAGTTTGCACCTGTATTTGGCAGTTTGGAATGTCTGTCCACGTGTCAGCCGATTTCTGCACGTGATACACTCTCGTGTATTGATAATAAAACGTAACCATCAGCTTTGTCCCAGCCTTAAAATCAAATATAAAGTTTAACGGTTACATTTAAAAATTAAATCGATCAATTCTTCTAAAATGCGTTATAATGCGCAAAACCACATTAAAAGCGATTTGATTGTTGGACAACATTTGGACAACATACCTTTGCTTCATTAAATGCTATAATGATCTAAATAGAGTTAAAATCGAATATAATTTATATTTAATATATATTCTTTACCGATTATACCTCTGTATACATTAATTAAAATCATATGGAAATAGTAGTAATTGGTCCTGCCATCCCGACCAGAAAAATCCAATCACACAACGTGGTTGGATTTTTTGTTTGGAGAAAATCGAAGTTTACTTCGGATTGGAAACAAACAAAAAAGACAAAGGGCGAAGCCTGATTGGATTTTGATGAGCAACAACACCAAACTCAGGATCACCGACCATAGGGAGGTAATCCTTCCACCCCGACGAATCTTATCGAAACAAGAAATAAAACACTGTTTGTTAATCTATTGATTTTAAGTGTTTTTTGTTTTTAACAACATTATCTGATATCATATAAATGTATCTGTTTCAGTGAATGATTCGGTGAATACATTTTAAAATTCATTTCTTTATCTTAGGAGAACATTTCGGTTGATTTGATTTTCGTCTTTGAAAACTATTGCATCACTTAAAGACGTTCGAAATGCCTGATTTTACTACTTTTTCCGTGCTCTTTTTTCCAGAAAATTAAATGCGAAGGAAGACAAGTTATCTATTTATGCCCGTATCACGGTCAATGGAAAATGCTCAGAACTGAGTCTAAAAAGAAAGATTCCAGTGAATAAATGAAATACTTCAAAATCTAGATAAAAAAGAAATTCACCCCAAATACGAAAAATAAATGATTATTTGGACCAGGTGTATTCCAATCTATTGGATACCCATAAAAAGCTTCTGGACAAGGATTCGCTCATCACAGCCCAAAAAATTAAAGCTTCCTACCTGGGATTGGATGAGGATCATAAAACACTCAATGAAATTGTTCAGTACCATAATGAGAAGATGAAAGGATCGCTCAAATGGGGAACACTTAAGAACTATTACATCACTGCGTTAACTGGTTTTTGCATATCATCTGGTATTAAATGACTTCACTTTTCAGGAAGTAATTCGGTGTTCTTAGAACTTTTATTCCCCCTGGCTATAGGAATCTAAGGAAGAAACTAATTGTTTATTATTCCTACACTCATAGAATCCGGTTTTCTTCTGCAAAAAACATCCGCGTCAATTGTTAATATTTTCTAAAAAAAATTATCTTTACTCCCGTAATTTTGTATTCCATAGGTATTTATTGGCATTTTATCGAGACATGAAGCTTTTTCTATGACACGTCTTCTCTATTTTTCTAATTCCGGTTTTACCGGAAAAGTACATGAAATATTAAAAAAGGAATTTTTTGATGTTGAAGTAGTGGAATCTGGGAAATATAAAAAAATTGAGACTTTCCTTGAACGCCAAAAGCAAACCAAACCGGACCTTATCCTGGCTGATTACCATGATAATTATACTGAATCGCTGAGGAAATATTTGTCCAGTATAAAAGAACAAATTCCTTTAATTCTATTGACTGAGGTAGAGAATGAACACTTAGTACTACCTTTACTTGAAAGTGGAATCGTGAACGACTTCCTCTATTCTGACAGGCTGAATAAACTTCCTGCAATAATCAAAAAAACCCTTCACTGCAAGGTTACAGAACAGGAGATAAACGAAAAAAACAGAAAATATAAAGCAATCTATGAAAACAGTTTAGATGGAATCCTTCTTACTGTAACCGATGGCCGTATTCTTGCCGCTAATGCTGCCGCATGCCGGATTTTTCAAATGACTGAAGAAGAAATTTGTTCAGCAGGAAGAAAAGGTTTAGTTGACGTTAGTGATCCTAATTTTTTAAAGTCTTTAGAAGAAAGAAGACTCACTGGCAGACTCAAAGCTGAGTTAATGATGAAACGAAAAGACGGTAGTAGGTTTCCTGCTGAAATAACTTCCTCGGTCTTTACGAGTGGAGATGGCCAGAATATGACCTCTATGATCATTAGAGATATTTCTGAAACCAAGAAGGCTGACGAACAACTACGAACATCAAAACAAAAATATAAACAGCTTTTTAAAAATAGTCCTCTTCCCTGTTTTATTTATGATCTCGAAAATTATGAAATCCAGGAAGTGAATTTTGCTGCAATTAAGAATTATGGATACACACGACAGGAACTCCTTAACCTAACCATACTTGATCTTTTACCTGATAATGAAGTAGTTAATCATCGCAATAACCTGCAGAAAAAGGACCAGAAGGAAGGAGAAGTTTTTCAACACCGAAGGGTTCATTTAAAAAAAGGGAACTCTCCGGTTACAGTAGAAACCTATGAGTATTTTTTGGAATATAAAAACCGAAGATGTCATCTAATAATGTGTTTAGACATTTCTGAAAAGGAAGATTACCTTCGCAGGTTAAAGTCTAAGACTTCTAAATTGCAGATAGCCCAAAAAATTGCCAAACTGGGATACTGGGAGAATGATTTGACTAATGGAAAACTTTACTGGTCTGAAGAAGTCTATAACATCTGGAACCAAACAAGGAAAGATTTTAACCCCACATTAAAGTTTCTTCAAGACACTATTCATCCAGAAGATAAAAACAAGTTTGAAGAAGCTCATAAACTTGCTCTAAAAGGAATTAAAGATTTTGATATAGAGTACAGAATAATTCTTCCTGACGGTACTCAGAAATGGGTTCATGAGATAGGCAGACTTTCATCCAGTCTCTCCAAAAATATAATCTTTAGCGGAAGCATACAGGATATTACAGAAAGGAAGTTAATTGCAGAAACACTGTCCCGAAGTGAGGCCCGTAACCGGGCAATTCTGCAATCACAAACGAATTACCTTATCCGCATAGATTTAGAAGAGAATTATTCGTATTGCAATGATAAGTTTTATTCAGATTTTAAATGGTTATTTCCCGGAGGTAAGATCATTGGTACTCATGCAAAAAGTTCTGTTGAACCCTATCATTATGCCAGAGCTGAGGAAACCTTTAGAAAATGTTTGCAGAAGCCTAATGTAGTTTTTCAGGTTGAAATCGACAAGTTGCAACAAGAGGAAGGTACCAAAACTACTTTATGGGATTTTATTTGTTTAACAGATTCTAATGGAAAACCAATGGAAGTCCAGGGAGTGGGAATTGATATTACAGACAGGATCAAAACAGAAAAATCCTTACAGGAAAGCAACACCCGGTATGAACTTGTACTTAGAGCAACATCAGAGGTTATTTATGATTGGGATTGCACAACAAATAAAATTATTTGGAGTGGAGAATTCAGCAAAATTTTTGGATATGACGAAAAGGACATGCCTTGCGATATTGATGAATGGACCAGAAATGTACATCCCGATGACTCTAATGTAGTTGATTATCTTTATAAAGTACTTGAGGGGGGAGATGAAACTTTTCAGGCTGAATACAGATTCAAAAGAGCTGATGGCGAATATTCTTATGTTGTTGAAAGAGGAACCGTCGTAAGGTGTGAAGATGGAAAGGCTATACGCATGGTAGGAGCTATTAAAGATGTAACCGACAAGAAAACGGCATTATTACAACTGGAGAAAAGTAAATCATGGTATAAAAGCCTTATACAATCTCAGACGAATTATATGGTAAGAATTGATCTGCAGGGAAGATATTCTTATGTTAATAAAAAGTTTAGCGATGACTTTGGATCGCTCTATCCTGATGGAGAAATTATAGGCAAAAAATCCAAGGCTTCAATAATGCCTTATCATTATGCCCGGGTTAAAGAAGTAACAAAAAAATGTCTTGCCAACCCAAATCAGGTTTTCCAGATTGAAATAGATAAGCCCTGTACCAAGGGAGGAGTAAAGACTACCATGTGGGATGTTATCTATTTAAAAGATACTACTGAACTTGATGAAATACAATGTGTAGGAATAGATATTACAGACAGGGTTAAGGCAGAAGCCGAAAACCATTTCCAGGCTAACCTCCTGAGTAAAATTGGCCAGGCAGTAATAGCTACAGACGTTAAAGGGAAGGTTGTTTACTGGAATAATGCAGCCACCGAAATGTACGGTTGGGCTATAGAGGAAGTTTCGGGTGTCCGGATCGATAAATATCTTCCACAGTTTTCACAAAAAAAAGTACCTGTAAATTACGACGGGAAAAAACTTAAGGAAACCTATTCCCGCGATTTAAGAGTAAAGACAAAAAATGGGGAGGTTATTGATGTTTTTCTTACAAATTCCCCAGTATACAATGAAAGAGGTAAACTTACCGGTTTTATTAGTATTTCCAAGGACGTTACAGAACGTGTTAAAGCAGACCAGGAACTGAGGGAGCTAAACCGGGAACTAAAAAAGTATACTGAAGAACTTATAACGGCTAACAAAGGTCTGGAGCAATTCTCCTATATAGTTTCCCATAACCTCAGGGCTCCTGTTGCCAACATTCTAGGATTAGGAGATCTCATGAATGAAGATTATCCGGAAGAAGTCAAGAATGATTTTAAGAATAAGATGCTGGACAATGTAAAACGATTAGATTCAATAGTCAGAGACCTCAATGATATTCTACAGGTAAAGGTAGAGACCAGTGTAAAAAAGGAACCTGTTGACTTGAACGAACTGGTAAGTTCCATTAAGTCTGGTATAAGTGAGGTTATTCAAAAGGAAAATATAGAAATAATTACCGATTTCCATGATGTGCCTGTTTTAAATTCAATCAGAACCTATTTATACAGTGTCTTCTATAATCTCATTTTTAATAGTATCAAATATCGCCAGAATCATAATACTCCGATTATACAAATAAGATCCCATCAAAAAGAAGGAAAGATTATCCTTACATTCAAAGACAACGGGATTGGTATAGACCTGAAAAAACGAGGCAACGAGATCTTTGGTTTGTATAAAAAATTCCACCATCACGTAGAAGGAAAAGGAATGGGACTCTTTATGGTCAAAAACCAGGTGGAATTGATGGGTGGAAAAATTTCGGTCTCTAGTGAAGTTGGGAAAGGAACGGTATTTACAATTGAATTGGAAGAGGAAAAAACGATAAAAAAATTGAATGATGAAGAAGCCACAACAGTTTATTATAATTGACGATGATCAAACCAATAATTTGATATGCAGCCATGTAATTAAAAAATTCAATTCTAATGCCGAGGTAATACTTTTTCAGGATCCGGACCTGGCATTAGAATCTTTTCTAAATGATGAAGAAAAACTAAACGATAAAAACCAAACCGTGATGTTTCTAGATCTTAACATGCCTTCAATGTCCGGTTGGGAATTCCTGGATGTATTAGAAAAAAATAAACCGGAAATTTTACAACACGCAGAAATCTACATACTTTCTTCATCGATTGAAGATTTTTCACAGCAAATGGAGCAATATCCTTACATGGCCGGATTTATTTCAAAACCTCTTACTAAAGATATTCTCCAGGAAATTGCACTTAAAAAGGAAAAAGCCTAAGATAACCTCCTATGCTAAGAAATAGTATTTATAAATTCTTACTAATTATTTGACTATAAAATGAACATCCAGATAAGGCATCAAAATGTATTGATGCCCCATAAATACTGCCTGAAAACAATATAAAAGCACCAACTCAACCATCATTCCTGCCTGAAGATGCCAGGATGCTTAAAGTGAAAGAATGAATATTGCCACTCCCCTTATATTACTTGTGTAACCATAAACGCATTATATTTAATAATTTGTCAATATTTACCGGTTTGGTAAGATAATCATTGGCACCTGCCTCCAGGCTTTTGGCCTTGTCTTCTGGCATTGCTTTAGCGGTTAACGAAATTATAGGGAGATTTTTATAGGCCGAATTTTTCCTGATTTCAGTGGTGGCTTCGTATCCGTCCATTACCGGCATCATTACGTCCATCAGAACAATATCGATGTCTTTTTCCCGCTCTAATTTCTCAATCGCCATTTTTCCATTATCTGCGACAATCACTTTTATACCTGAGTCTGTTAAGGCTTTGGAAAGCGCATAGGAATTACGTTTATCATCATCTACAAGCAGTACCTTTTTATCTTTCAAACCATGTTTCGGATCGTGCAGGTCCGCCATTATCTTTTTTTGCCGGTTCGAAAGCTTACTTTCGTCAAAATGTATAAATAAAGAAACCTCATCCAGAAGTAATTCTGGTGATGAAGCACCTTTAATTAAAATACTATCTGTGAATTTGTACAGCTCCCTGACTTCTGCTTTTGTAAGTTCCTTTCCAGTATATATCACTACGGGGATATTATTTGGTTTTTGACTGGACTTCAATTTCTTAAGCACATCAAATCCGGTAATATCAGGTAATTTAAGGTCAAGTATTATACAGTCGAAGTTTTTAGACTGCAGCAGGTTTAATGCCTCCTTACCAGTAGTCGAAGTAAAGATTTTAATCTCCTTATTCTCCAGGATACTTTTAATTGCCTTTAAAGTTGCCTCGTCATCTTCAATAATTAGAATTTCTCTAACAAGTGAATTGTTTAGTTGTTCCATCTTTTGTATGGCATTCTCTATATTCCTGGGGGAAACAGGTTTTAGACTAAAGTCCATTGCACCTTTACTTAGCGCTTCACGACTTCGATCTTCTTTTGCCATAAAATATACCGGTATATGTCTGGTTTTTAAATTGAATTTTAAATGATCCAGAACGATAAGGCCTTTCATATCTGATAATTGCTCATTCATTAGGATACCATTTGGCTGATATTGCACGGCCAGTTTCATTCCTTCTTTCCCATCCCTTGCAAAAAGCAACTTAAAGTCATATTTCTTAACTATTTCTTTTACTGTTTGAGCAAGAAACCTGTCCTCATCAATTATCAGTAACGAGTAATCGGAAACTTTTAAATTTTCTCTGTCATCATGGATATAGCCCTCCGGAACTTCCTCTGATTTGGTGTTGCCCATTCCCCTCGCTTCATTATTTCGAGATTTGTCAGATTTTGAATCCCTGTATGAAGAAATAGCATCATCCTTTTCCTTTATGGGTGCATTGGTAAGGTCCACGGGGACATATACCTTAAAGGTACTTCCTTTTCCTTCTGTACTCTCTATATGGATTTCACCTCCTAATAACCTTGAAAGTTCTCTAGAAATTGTTAATCCGAGTCCTGTCCCTCCAAACTGACGACTGGTTCCTCCTTCCGCCTGTTGAAAAGCCTCAAATATCATCATCCGCTTAGCTTCAGGAATTCCTATCCCCGTATCTACTACCGATATTTCCAAAACATCTGATTTAGACAGGGTGATTTCCCGGAAAGTAACCTTTGTATCGGGTTTGCCAATTGAGACATTCACCGAACCTTTTTCAGTAAATTTAATTGCATTTGAAATAAGGTTTTTTATGATTTGTTCTAATCGCTGCCCATCGGTTATTATCCTTTCCGGCGCATTTGTCTTCGTTTCTATAGTAAACTTCAGCTTTTTTGATTTTGCCAGTGGCTGGAACTGATTTTGCAAATTATTTACAAGGCTGTCGATTAGAATTTCTTCAGGATGAATCTGTAGTTTACCAGCTTCTACTTTGGAAAGATCCAGAATATCATTAATAAGGTTTAGCAGATTTAGCCCTCCTTCATAAATAATACTGGCTGACTTTTGCTGATCTTTAAATAAGTTCCCTTTTCTGTTATCACTAAGATCCTTGGAAAGGATTAGAAGACTGTTCAATGGTGTTCTCAATTCATGAGACATATTGGCCAGAAATTCTGATTTATATTTACTGGCAAGCTCCAGTTCCTTTGCTTTGCGTTCTACTTCAACCCTGCTGGATTGCAGATCTTCTTTCTGCATCTCCAAATCTTTAGTTTTTGATTCAAGGTCGTCATTGGCCATCTGTAATTCCTTACTCTGGATTTTTAGTTTTTCCTGTTGTTCCAGCAACTCTTCAGATTGTCGCTGCGACTCTTCGAGTAAGTCTTTCATTTTTTCCCTATCCAGGGAAGAATTTGTCGTAATAGCTATATTTTCTCCTACTGAGCGAACCAATTCCAGCTGGTTATCATTAAAGGATTTAAATGATCCAATTTCGATCACTCCTTTTACTTCACCATCAATCATGAATGGCTGAACCAGAATGTGTCTGGGTTCTGTTTTTCCCAGGCCTGATGATACACTTATATAGTCTCCGGGTATTCCCGAAAGAACAATCGCTTCTTTCTCTATGGCAGCCTGACCAACGAGACCTTCTCCGAAATTAAAAGTGGTTTTAAGGGATTTTCGATGGGTAAACGCATAGGAGCCGGTCATTCTCAACTGTCTCTTATCCTTATTTTTTTCAGCCAGATATATTACCCCCACCTGACCACCCAGGTATTTAGTTAGATATGAAATGATATTTTTAGACAAGGTCAAAAGGTCCTGTTCTCCACGCATTCTGTCGTTAAGTCCCGCCTGCCCGGTCTTTATCCATGCTTCGTTCTCATTTTCCTCCGATATTCTCTTTAAGTTCTCGGTCATTGAATTCAATGCTATACCCAGTTGATCGGCTTCACTACGAAGTGGCATCTCAATTGAAAAGTTCCCCTCTGCTATAGTATTGGCGGCTTTTACAATAGTAGTGAAACTGTCTACCATCGCATTGATGTTATTCTTAAGCTCCTGAACCTCTCCTTTTACCTCAACATCAATTTTTCTGGAGAAATCTCCCCTTGCAAGTGCTGTAGAAACTCCTGCAATATCCCGTACCTGCGAGGTTAAATTACTCGCCATCTGGTTTACGTTGTCGGTAAGGTCTTTCCAGGATCCCGCTACATTTGGCACCTCTGCCTGGCCACCAAGAATACCTTCAGTTCCCACTTCCCGGGCAACATTGGTCACCTCATCTGCAAATATGTTAAGGGCATCAACCATTATATTGATGGTGGTAGAAAGTTCCAGTACCTCTCCTCCTTTTCCCTGTTCCGAAATTTTCTGTGAAAGATCCCCATGTGCTACTGCTGTGGTTACAGACGCGATCTCCCGTACCTGTGTGGTAAGATTACTTGCCATAGTGTTCACGTTATCGGTCAATCCTTTCCATGTACCTGCAACATTGGGTACTTTTGCCTGGCCTCCAAGCATACCTTCGGTTCCCACTTCCCTGGCAACACGGGTTACCTCTGCAGCAAAGACATTCAGCGAGTCCACCATCTGGTTAATGGTGTCTTTTAATTCGGCAATTTCTCCTTTTACGTCAATAGATATTTTTTGTGAAAGGTCCCCGTTCGCTACCGCGGTTGCCACGTTGGCAATCTCCCTTACCTGACTGGTAAGATTACTAGCCATGGTGTTCACATTATCAGTAAGATCCAACCATGCACCGGCAACATTAGGAACTTCTGCCTGACCTCCCAACATTCCTTCAGTACCTACCTCCCTGGCAACACGCGTTACCTCATTAGAAAGTATATTCAGCGAATCCACCATCGTATTGATAATAGTGGAAAGTTCCAGTACTTCTCCCCCTTTCTCTTCTTCAGATATTTTTTTAGATAAGTCACCATTTGCAACGGCCTTGGTTACCGATGCAATCTCTCTCACCTGCGTGGTAAGGTTTGATGCCATTGTATTTACATTCTCAGTTAGTTCCCACCATGCACCACCTACGTTTGGAACTTCCGCCTGTCCGCCCAGGATTCCCTCGGTACCTACTTCCCGGGCAACACGGGTAACCTCATCAGAGAAAATGTTCAGAGAATCCACCATCGTGTTGATAGTTTCTTTTAACTCTGCTATCTCCCCTTTGGCTTCAATTGCAATTTTTTGTGCCAGATCGCCTTTTGCCACTGCGGTTGCCACATTAGCTATTTCCCTTACCTGCGTGGTAAGGTTCGAGGCCATATAATTCACATTATCAGTAAGGTCTTTCCAGGTTCCGGCTACATCCGGTACCTTAGCCTGACCTCCAAGAATTCCTTCTGTTCCCACCTCACGGGCAACACGGGTTACCTCATCAGAAAAAATGTTCAGTGAGTCCACCATCTGGTTAATGGTATCCTTCAGTTCGGCTATCTCACCTTTTACATCAATAGTAATTTTTTGTGAAAGGTCACCATCAGCAACCGCGGTAGCCACATTGGCTATTTCCCGAACCTGAGTAGTCAGGTTACTGGCCATAATGTTAACATTGTCGGTAAGGTCTTTCCAGGTTCCGGCGGCAGTTGGAACGGTAGCCTGACCTCCAAGCTTTCCTTCAGTACCCACTTCTCGGGCAACACGGGTTACCTCAGCAGCAAATAATGTTAAAGAATCGACCATGCTGTTGATTGTATTGGAAAGAATGAGTACTTCTCCCCCTTTTCCTTCTTCTGTAATCTTTTGGGAAAGGTCTCCCTGGGCAACCGCGGTTGTTACCGAAGCAATCTCCCGCACCTGGTTGGTCAGGTTGCTTGCCATTGTATTTACATTGTCTGTAAGGTCTTTCCAGGTTCCGGCCACATCGGGAACTTCGGCCTGTCCTCCCAGCTTCCCTTCGGTACCTACTTCCCGGGCCACACGTGTTACCTCATCAGAGAAAATATTCAGGGAATCTACCATTTGGTTGATTGTATCCTTAAGTTCTGCTATTTCTCCCTTTACATTAATGGAAATTTTCTTTGAAAGGTCACCATTGGCAACTGAAGTTGCCACTCCAGCGATCTCTCGTACCTGAGCGGTAAGATTTGAAGCCATCGTGTTAACGTTAACCGTAAGATCCTTCCAGGTTCCCGCAACGTCCGGCACATCTGCCTGTCCTCCTAACTTTCCTTCTACTCCTACTTCACGCGCTACGTTCGTAACCTCTGCAGCAAAGATGTTCAGGGAATCCACCATCCTGTTAATAGTTGTGGATAGACCAAGTACCTCTCCTCCTTTACCTTCTTCCGTAATTTTTCTGGAGAGATCCCCATCAGCAACCGCCGTGGTCACTCCGGCTATTTCCCTTACCTGCTCAGTAAGGTTGCTTGCCATCTGGTTTACATTATCGGTAAGGTCTTTCCAGGTTCCGGAAACATTCGGTACACTTGCCTGACCACCCAGTTTTCCTTCCACTCCTACCTCACGGGCCACCTGGGTTACCTGTTCCGCAAATATATTCAGGCTGCCTAAGGTTCGGTTGATTACATCGGCCATGGCCCTGAAATCACCGGTTACCGTAAGACTAAATTTATCTTCCAGCTTTCCTGCTGCTATACTGTTTAGGATCCTGCTTACTTCAAGTACCGGTTTAGCAATTGCTTCAATCAGGATATTAATATTGTCAATCATGTCCTTCCACACCCCAGTGGAAGCCTTGAATTCAGCTCTGGCATCCAAATTACCTTCGATACCTCCCACACGTGATATACGCGATACTTCCGTACTTACCCCCCCAATCATTTCAACCATGGTATTATAAGCTTCGGCTACATCTGCGAATTTGTCATTCCGCTCCTTAGACAATCTAACGGAAATATCTCCTTCCCTAAATGCCTCCAGTGCAAATATCAGTCTGTCTAGCTGTTCATGCATATAATCGTTATCCTTGAACATATCTTTATCCGCTACCCTTTTGGACTTTTTAACAACTGTGCGTTTCGCTGGTGGAGTTTTCCGGGAAGAGGTTTTGCTAGTAGTTTTCGTGGTCGTGGTCTTTTTTGCCATTCTTATCGGTAATTTCAGTTAGATTTTCGTAGTAATTGAGGTAGTATATATATTAACAGGTTGTAAAAAACGGACTTTATATCTATGGTTTATGTGAAATTTATGCTAAAAATGTGTGAAAAATTTATGAAATGTTAAAGAATAAGACTTACGCAAAAATTATGGATCAGAAATTAAAATACGCTATTCCACTGATATATAGCATAAACCGACCGTTTACAGAAATCAGCTTAAATTCGGAAAGTAAAAACTTTTCTTAAATTCAATAAGTCGTAGGTTTATGTATCCAGATTAGCATTCCCTGATTCTTGAATTAATGCTTATTTTTGACCATTTAGGTTAAAAGGCAAAAGTATCCAGAAACCATAATTCCTTACGGAATCTAAACAAATTACCTGTAAGTTGATTGAGGTCAATAAAATGATCAATTAAATTAAAATTATCAAAATGAATAAAATTTTACTGGTAGAGGACGATTATCACCTGGGGCAAATACTCAAAGACCAGCTAGAAATGAATGGGTATGAAGTAAGTTTATTAAGGTTCCCCAAAAAAACGGTCGAAAATCTTCAGGAAAGTAAATTTGACCTGGTAATACTGGATAAATTATTGAACGGGATTGATGGTACACATATTTGTGCTGAAATAAGGAATACAGAACTTATTTCAAATACACCCATTCTTATGATGTCCGGATTTGATGGGGCCAGGAAAATTTGTACCGATGCCGGAGCTGATAATTTTATTGCCAAACCCTTTGAAGTTGACAGCTTCCTAAACAGTATTAAAGCTACAATAGATAAGACCAGGAATTTTCAGGATTAAATGGTTTGAATTATAATTGAGCTGGTGATATCCACCCGGTCTCAAAGAATTTTCCAGTAAATAAATACCTTAACCGTTTTATTAGCGACCCCTATTTCCTTCACGAGGAAAAAAATATAGTTTTATTTTATAATTATAATTTCCCAGTCTTCGGGTTTATTAATAATCTTCACCGTCACGTCAGAAAGACCTTCGTTTACGTTATGTCTTTGTAAATGTACATTGGTGTAACTATCCCCAACTGGGAGGTTGTCTAAATATACAAATTCCAAAAACTGAGGTAATTCCGGATTATGAAAAATCAATTTTTTTTCAATAGCATTAATTTCGATTTTAATGCTCGCCTGAAGTAACATAAACAGCGAACCTACTGCCCAGGCTTGGGGAGAACATGCTACCGGGTATTCCACAGGTTGTTTTTTAGGCTGCTTTTCAAATCCGCAAAACAATTCCGGCAATCTCTGAAGTTCAAAGAAAAGATCAGCCTCATAAAGTGCTTCAAAGATTTGCAGGGCTTCTGCTATTAAGTTATAGCGGGCAAGCCCCATTGCGATTAAGGCGTTGTCATGTGGCCAGACAGATCCGTTATGATAAGACATGGGATTATATCTTACCTCTTTAGAAGAAAGAGTTCTCACACCCCAATTAGAAAACATTTCTTTCCCTAATAACATATTGGCTACCGCTTTCGCGTGATTCTCATCTACAATCCCCGAAAATAAACAATGCCCCACATTAGACGCTTTTACCCTGCAGGGTTTCTTGTTCCCATCAAGTGCCAGGACATAAGTTTGTAATTGCTCATCCCAGAAAACCTCATTGAAATTTTGCTTTAAAATCCGGGCTTCCTCCTTTAAATTTTCTGCCAGCTCTTTCTTATTTAAAGAATTTGCTAATAAGGCGGCATTAATCTTTGCATCATATACATATCCCTGTACTTCACACAATGCGATAGGCGATTTAGCCAGATCTCCATTCTCATGGCTTATAGAATCAAATGAATCTTTCCATCCCTGGTTAAACAGTCCTTTTTCGCTATGATGCTGATACTCCACGAAACCATCTCCATCGATATCTCCATAATTTTTAATCCACTCCAGGGCAGCTTCAATATTCGGCCATATCTTTTTAATCGTTTCCAGATCCGCGGTCTGTCTATAATAATGACCTGCTAACACAATAAATAAAGGAGTCGCATCTACCGTTCCGTAGTATAATTTAAAAGGAATTTCTCCCAATTCTGCCATTTCGCCGTCTCTGGTCTCATGAAAAATTTTACCCGGTTCTGCATCTTTAGTATCATCTTTAACAGTAGACTGGGTTTCAGCCAGGTATAAAAGAACGCCTTTTGCAATATCCGGTTTTACCCAGAGAAGCTGCATCGCCGTGATAATTCCATCTCTTCCAAAAGGGGTATTATACCATGGTATTCCAGCATAAGGATATTTTCCATGAGAAGTAAGGGTGGTTAATGAAATTATATCTATACGGGCCTGATCAAACCAAATATTAAATAACTCATTATCGCTGGTAATTCTGGACATTTCTCTAATACTCTGCTCTTGTCTGGTTATCACTCTTTTGTGACAATCCTCAAAACTCAATGCTTCATCCGTAATGTTATTTTCTTGAATCTTAAATAGAACGCAATAGCCAATCTCAATAATCTTCAGGGGTTGAAGATGTAGTTTGTATTTTACTTCATTTCCACTAAAACTATCGGGTGGCGAAAAAAATATAAATTCAGTAGTCCTTTCAATATTGTCTAAACCCAGATATTTAAAGCTCACAACATTTGGTTTATTATGGGTTTTGGTCACTTTGCCCCTCTTTTCTCTTTTTTCTCCTCTTACTTCAAAAATATCTTTAAAATCTGCGTCTATTAAAAAAGAAAAGTCGATCACATGTTCTTTTCTATCATAATTGATAAGAGTGATCTTTTCATGGGCCTTGCCATTTTCAATAAATTTGGATCTACTTATATGAACCGTTCCTTTATTTAAATATTCATCTTTTTCTTTTAATAAATCAAAATTTGTCAAATCTGCATTTAGAATACTATCATCTACCGATGAACTAAGTAATAATGGCCTTTCTCCATTTATTTTAAATTCCATCTCCGATACAAAGCGGGTTCCAGCGTGAAAAATCCCCAAGGTTTCTTTTCCTATCATGTTCACATCTCCCCAATGGTCAAAAATTCCAAAAGTATCTCCACTGTTCGCTACATGAACCCTGGTATCGGCATAAGTGGAATTGGCCAGAATATAATGCTTATCTTTAATTTTTATTTTCTCACTCATAACTCCAGTTTTAGATTGACAGGCTTAACTTTTTTAATCAAATAATCATAAATTCTAAGATAGTCCCGGGTCATTCTTTCAGCGGTAAACTTTTCTTCAAAAATTCTGCGACAGCCTTTTCGGTCTATTTTATCAATATCCTTAATGGCCTGTATAGCTTCCTTCACTGAATTAACAATGAATCCAGTTTGCCCCTTATCTATTACCTCTGGTACTGAACCTTTGTTCCAGGCAATAACAGGCGTCCCGCAAGCCATTGCCTCTATCATAACAAGTCCGAATGGCTCACACCAGGTTATTGGAAACAGAAGAGCCGTTGCTTTTCCTAAAAAATCACTTTTCTCATGCTCTCCTATTTCTCCTATAAATTCGATTAATTCGTGATCAAGTAAGGATGCTATCTTTGTTTTAAAATAGTGTAGATCTGCTTTATCAACCTTAGCAGCTACTTTCAATTTTATCCCGATTCTTTTAGCAATATCAATAGCCCGCTCTATGCCTTTCTCCGGAGATATTCTGCCAAGAAAAGCCAGATATTCATCCCTTTCGTCAGTAGGCTGCAGCAAATCAATTGGTAGACCATGGTAAATTGTATCTATCCAGTTAGCCCATGGCAGGGGGGTTCTTTGATTATTGGAAATTGAAATTAAAGGGATGTCAGAAAAAACCTTATATAGCCCTTGTAAGTCAGGTAAATCCAGTCTCCCATGTAAAGTGGTAAGATGTACACTATTATTTATTTGAGATAAAGGAAAATGAAAATAATCTGTATGATAATGAATAATATCAAAGTCTGAAATTCTCTTTTGAACCATCTGCAGCTGTATCGTATGATGTACAAAAGAATCTATACATTCCGGATCAAGCCTCAGAGATTTTTGACAGACTGGTATTAACCTGGCACTTGTTTTAGAATCTCCTGAAGCAAAAAGGCTTACTTCATGCCCTTGTTTAACAAGTTCTTCAGTTATATAATGAACAACCCTTTCTGTTCCACCATACATTATAGGTGGTATACTCTCATACAATGGTGCAACCTGAGCAATTCTCATTTTTTCCTTATTTAACTTACACTTCCAACATTTTTGGCTTCCGCTTTATTTATATTCTCAATTCCCTGCAATAAAGCATCCGGATTAAAAGAAATACTGTTAATCCCCGCTTTTACAAGAAAAGATGCGAAATGGGGAAAATCACTGGGTGCCTGACCACAAAGTCCAATTTTCTTTCCGACTTTGTTTGCCTTTTCAATAGCCTGCGCGATCATGCTCTTGGGTGCTTTATTATTCTCATCAAAAAGTGAAGCTATAAGTTCGGAATCACGATCTATTCCCAGGCTAAGTTGGGTAAGGTCGTTGGAGCCGATGGAAAATCCGTTGAAGACCTGTGCGAACTCCTCGAGTAAAATCACATTACTCGGGATTTCAACCATCATATAAATTTCAAGTCCGTTTTCATTCTGTACCAATCCGTTTTCGGCCATTATCTCAACAACTTTTTTCCCTTCTTCTACAGTCCTGCAGAACGGAACCATCACCTTTACATTAGTAAGCCCCATTTCTTCCCTTACTTTCTTTACCGCATCACATTCCAGTTCAAAACCAGCTTTATATAAATCGTTATAATAGCGGGAGGCTCCTCTAAAGCCGAGCATAGGATTCTCTTCTTTTGGCTCAAACTGACTTCCTCCAATCAGGTTCGCATATTCATTAGTTTTAAAATCACTCATTCTTAAGATCACTTCCTTCGGATAAAATGCGGCGGCCATTGTAGCTATACCTTCAGCCAGCTGCTCTATGAAATAATCTTCCTTCTTAGTGTATTGTTCAGTTAATTCTGTAATTATCTTTCTAGCCCTCTTATCCTCAAGTTCATCAAATCTGACTAATGCCATAGGGTGTACCTTCACTATATGGGTTATAATGAATTCCATTCGCAGCAGACCTATACCATTATTTGGATAAAAGGAAAGCTGGTAGGCATTTTCAGGGTCAGAAAGAATAAATTTCACTTCAGTTTCAGGCTGTTTCACTGAAGAAAAGTCTACCGCCGTTTCTTCATATTCCAGGATTCCTTTGTATACATAGCCGGTTTTTCCCTGACTGCAGGAAATGGTTATTTCAGTGCCATCGTCAATATTTTGAGTAGCAAAATTACATCCCACTACCGCCGGCACACCTAATTCTCTGGCTACAATAGCAGCATGGCTGGTCCTTCCTCCCCTATTGGTCACCACTCCTGCTACCCGTTTAAGCAACGGATCCCAATCCGGGCTGGTTGTATCGGTAATGAGAATATCTCCTTTTTTTAATTTTCCCGCTTCCCTTGGAGAATCCAGTAAGCGTGCTGTACCAGTTGCTATTTGTGTACCTATGGCATTGCCCGATGCTAAAACCTCACTTTTCCCGGTAAGATTATATTCGATATGTGTACTGGTTTTTTTAGAGTAATGGACGGTTTCAGGACGAGCCTGAGTTATAAACAGTTCATTGGAAATACCATCTTTGGCCCATTCTATATCCATAGGCTTTTCATAATGTTTTTCAATGGCCAAAGCCCACGTGGCAAGTTTAAGGACCTCGACGTCAGAAAGCACAAAAATATCCTGTTTCTTAAGGTCGGTATCGATATTTACCGTTGAGGAATGCCCGTCAGATTCTGCATAGACCATCATCTTTTCTTTGTGGCCCAGCTTTTTCTGAACAATGGCATTCTTCCCCTGTTCAAGGGTAGGTTTAAAAACGTAAAATTCATCCGGATTGATAGTTCCCTGGACGATATTTTCTCCAAGTCCCCAAACCCCTGAAAGATGAATTATATCCTTAAATCCCGACTCAGGCTCAAGGGTGAATCCAACTCCCGAACAGCCTTTATCTGATCTCACCATCTTTTGAACACCTACCGAAAGGGCTACTTCCTCATGCTTAAATCCCTGATCTTCCCTGTATTTTATAGCACGATCTGTATATAAGGAAGAGAAGCACTTTTTTACAGCTTTCAACAAGGCTTCGTCCCCATGTATGTTGAGAAATGTATCATGCTGGCCGGCAAAACTCGCCTGGGGAAGATCTTCTGCCGTAGCACTGCTTCGTACTGCTACTTCCAGTTCATCACTCTTTCCCAGATCTCTGTAGGTTTTGATTATTTCCCTTGAAAATTTCTCAGAAAATTCCCCCTCTAAAATTAACTCCCGGGCCTTCAATGCTATTTCCGAAAGATTAGAATAAGTTTTCCTGTCCAGTTTCTTAAGGAGGTCTATTAATGCTTGCTTAAGATTGTTTTCTTTCAAAAAGGACCAAAAAGCCTCTGCAGTAGTTGCAAAACCATCAGGTACCTGTACTCCTTTAGAAGCCAATTGATTATACATTTCTCCCAGGGATGCATTTTTCCCTCCAACTTTAGGAACATCGGTTATAGAAACTTCACTGAATTTTTTAATAAGCACCTCCATATCCCCATAATTTTATCATTATTATGTACGTGATAAACTATATCAAAAAGGCAGGTACCTGTAAATAAAAGGCCGGAATACAGTAATGTATTGGGTTTAGCTTTATAATTTCCAGGCTTCAGGTTTTACGATTGGGAAAGACAAACAATTTAAAGTTAATAACCTATCTGAATATAGAGATTTTAATTTAAATATTCTGCTCAGTCTCGATAATAAATTTAAGCAATGGCAACCATTTTAAACATGATATATGTCATTAAGAAAACCATGTTGTCGGTTAAGTTTAAGAATCTAGACAGTACAGTATTTTGAACTAACATGGTTTTTCAAAAGAGATTAAACAAGTATGTAAATAAATGATTACAAATCAACTGAAATGATCTTTATCATTTTAGTGCTGCGACTTATGATTTAACTTTATTAGATCATTTAAAGTTTAGGTCATGAAAGAAAGGTTAAAAGGCAAGCGGGCTGTGATTACTGGCGCCGCCGGTGGAATTGGAAAAGCAACAGCTGAGCTTTTCATTAAAGAAGGAGCTAAAGTCATGCTGGTAGATCGCAATGAAAAAGGACTTAAAGAAATCGCATCCGGTTATGAATCGGGAGAGGTCGAAATTTTTGTTGCAGATGTCTCTAAAAAAGAGGAGGTTCAAAAATATGCTGATGCGGCTCTAAAAAGTCTGGGGAAAATTGATATCTTTTTTAATAATGCAGGTATCGAAGGAGTGGCAAGTCCATTTTATGATTATCCTGATGACGTTTTCGAAAATCTATTAGACATCAATTTAAAGGGTGTATGGTATGGCTGTAAATATGTAATCCCTCTTATGTCAGATAATGGAAGTGTGATCCTTACCTCTTCAATAGCCGGACTAAAAGGCTTCTCCGGCCTGGGACCTTATGTTGCATCTAAACATGCGGTAACAGGTATAATGAGAGTCATGGCACTTGAAAGCGCAGAAAGAAAAATAAGGGTTAACAGCGTACATCCCGGCCCGGTGAATAACCAGATGATGAGGTCTATTGAGAAAAAAATGTCTCCAGATGATCCCAGTTCCGTACAAAAAGAATTTGAAAAACAGATCCCGTTTCAGCGGTATGCGGAAAATCAAGATATTGCCATGCAGGTGCTTTATCTGGCTTCTGAGGAGAGTGCTTACATTACTGGAACTACCGCAGTTGTTGATGGAGGAATGCTTCTATAAATGCAATTCTTTTGGTTTGTTACATTAATTCTCTCAATATTATTCAGGTAAGTTTACTTATGAATAGGGAGGACCAGAAATGGATTCTCATTACGAAAACCAAATTTTTCCACTGGCGAGGAAAATAGCAGATTCCTGAAAAACGAATGCTTGTTATTAACCATCACTAAAAGATCTATGTCAAAATCTTTCTCAAATTCCATAATTGCTTTTACCAGGTTTTTGCCTTCTATAGTATGGAATTTATGCTGAACATCCTTTAGTGCCTGAGCAAGTAATTTTTTACTGTTGGTAGTTTCATGATCTAATTTATTCATCAGGACATGAAGAATATGAATTTGGGATTCGTGTGTTAAGCAAATATCTTTAACCACTTCAAGTATTTTGAGCGGATAGTTTAAATGAAAGTCTGAAGGAAATAGAATATGTTTTGGTCTTTTATAAGTATATTTTTCAGGTACTATAAGCAACGGACAGGAAATATTCTTAAGTGCATGAACCGTGTTGCTTCCCCATAAAATCTCCCGGGCCCCTGTTGCTCCTTTGGTACCCATTACCACCATATGAATTTCCTTATCGGTAACTATTTCGTTGATAGCAGATATAAGTAAATTAAAACTGGCTATTTTCTGAAAACTATGATTTTTTCCGGCGTATTTTTTTAATTGTTGTACCACTGTGTCAAGGCTTTCCTCAACGCCTTCAAGTACATAATCAAACTTTTCAATCATAAATATTTGAGGATCATACACCACCGGGGTATATGTATGCAGCACATAAAATTTGCATTTATCTTCCTTAAACAGCTCCATTGCATACCTCATGGCATTTAAAGAATTCTTAGAGAAATCGGTTGGTAAAAGAATGGTTTTCATAGTCCTATTTTTTAGGTAGCATACCTCATACCTTTCTGACACCTAAATTTAAAACCTATTATATTCTTTTTAAATGATAAATATCACATCACCTTAATATCTGGTAGTGAGTTGTTTATAAACATTTTATCACCCAGTAAGTACCTTATAAATGTGAGTTATGAATATAGATATATCCTTCATAGGTCATTAATGCTTAGGGAATAAACATTATATAGAACTATGAAAGTAGCTTTAATTAATACTTAATAAGCCAACAACTGGATTAACGCCTCAGAGGACGGAATTGACTTTATATTTTAATAATATCAGACGGGGTCTCCACCAAAATAGTCTTCTTTCCCTGTATGGCAATGGGCTGTTTCATAATTTCAGGATGATGCTGTATAAGCTTGATCCAGTCTTCTGATGAT
Organism: Christiangramia crocea; assembly: GCF_022410465.1. Lineage (GTDB taxonomy): Bacteria > Bacteroidota > Bacteroidia > Flavobacteriales > Flavobacteriaceae > Christiangramia > Christiangramia crocea. The sequence continues at coordinate 22,956 of NZ_JAJSON010000019.1, forward strand.
AAATCGGAAGGTTCGTAAATAGATCTGTAGGCATTATGATTTTGATTTACCAGATCTTTGATCTTTAAATTAAGTCTATCTGCAATTTCGGAAATCTGGGTTCCGGTTAAGGTTGTTTTTAAAATATTAATTTTCTGTAACCTCAGGCCTTCTGCTTTTGCATAGCCAATTGCTTTTTTTGCCCTTATTGATTCCGGATGATAGTAAATAGTAATAAGGCGTCTTGATGTTGCAATTTCACCCATTATTCTAAAAATTAAGTAATTATCTCCCCGAGTCTATCGTTTTCAACGATATGCTCAGTAATAGAAAAGAGCTCTCTTCTTTGTGTTCTGCAACTTTTGATAAACTCTGAAATTTTATCTTCGAGGCCCTGGTGTTCTTCTCTGAATCTCTGAGAATCATGAGTAAAAGGATCTTCCATAATATCTTTGATATGACCAAGATGTTTCAAAGTTTCCTTAATTAAATCATTTGACTGCCTGGTAAGTTTAATAACGCCATTGCGGATACTTTCAGCCTTTACCTGATGTTCCTTTTCATTTATCCAAATGAAATATTTGTCAATTAGATGACGAAAGAACTTTAGATCGTCTTTATAGAACTCTAAATTGGAAACCCAATGCCTTGTTAATACATAGAGCTCTTCCCAATTAGTTTCTAAAATATAATCGTCTTTTGGTCTCGATCTAAACATGGTACACTGTATTAATCTTATAAATGAAATTAGACTAAAAAAGAAAATTATAAAATGATAAAAATCATCATACAATTTCAAATCATCTCCAGACCTCAGGATTAGGAAAAGCTTTTTTAGCTCAGGAAGGCCTTAAAAAGAATATCTGAATGCAGCTTTTTCTAATTATTCCTAATAACTAACAAGTTAAATTCAACCTGATGATAATTATAAAAAACAAAATTAAAATTAGATTAAAAAGCTAGCATTTAGTAAATTAGACTGGGGATTAATGCCTTGGTAATTAAAAAAATCATGGTGAATATTTTACTTATTGAAGATGATAGGAGTCTTAGGGAAAACACTAAAGAAATATTAGAACTTGCGGGTTATAATGTGGAAACCGCTGAAAATGGACGGAAGGGAGTCCAGCTGGCACTTTCAAAGGATATAGATCTAATTCTATGTGATATAATTATGCCGGTTCTCGATGGGTATTCCGTGCTTAAAGAACTTTCTACAGTTCCCAGGACACAGAAAATCCTTTTTATTTTTCTTACTGCCAAATCCGGTTTAAAAGAGATAAGGGCTGGAATGAACCTGGGAGCAGATGATTATCTGGTTAAACCCTTTGAAGAACAGGAACTATTAGATACGATCCATAGCCGGCTCCTGAAATTTCAAATTTCACATAAGTATAATTCTAACAATTCTAAAAATGGAAGTTCAAAGATTGCCGATATTCAACATTTTAAAGAATATTTTATAGAAAACGGGGAGAAAAAAAACCTAATGAAAAATGAAGTTTTATTCAGGGAAAATAATTTATCCAGATATGTATATTTCTTAAAAAAGGGGTTGATCAAAACTTTCAAAATGGACGAATATGGAAAGGAATTGATTACAGGAATCTATCATAAAGAGAGCTTTCTAGGATTGTATTCTTTTAATGGTCTTGTTTCGTATCCTGAAAGCTCTCTCGCCATGGGTCCTTCCCTGCTCTACAGGCTGCCTTCAAATTTCCTTCGGGAAGCTTTTAAATACAATACCCAGTTAACCTTGGAATTGGCACAGAATATTGCCGAAGAAATCATTGAACTTAAAAATCATCTGTTACAAACCGCATACTCCTCAGCTTTACGAAAAACAATAAACACTATACTTGATTTCTCACAAAAAATGAAATTTGAAGAAAATGAAATGGGGGAAATATCCCGCAGCGACTTAGCCAATATCGCAGGTATTTCAAAGGAAAGCTTTATACGCTGCCTTTCTACTTTAAAGAATGAAGGCTTTATAAATATAGAAGGCCGAAATTTTCAGATTTTAAATATGAGTGGACTGCGGAAAATTAAATGATTACCGGATAAAGGATTATATATTCAGAATTTTCCCTGAATTTTTTTTTTCGCCAGGCTCAAACCCTTTAAATCACAATCTTCATTCTCCTTCATTAAGATCCCGGGTCTTATAATTCGTAGAATTCCCTTTTTAACTTCTGATGATACTTATCAATTATTGCTAATATGACTGGACATTAATTCATATTCAAGATGATATAAATCATTGCTAATCAAGTGATATTGAGATATCTTAATAAGAGAAACTGAAAAAAACTCAATAATCACTTTAATAATTAGAAATCATGAAAAAAATTCTTTTAGGCTTATTAATAATGGGACTCGCCAACCCAATTTTTTCACAGAAACCGGAACAGTTATCTGAAGTTACTGTTTATGCTACTAATTATAAATATTTGACAAATGTAAGCAGTGAAGAAGTTGCCTCTATTCCTGTAAAGGAACTGGAAGAAATGGTGGCTAATTACGATCTAAAAAGTTCCGACTTTTATCAGGACGAGTATGATGAATACGTCATAAGTTTTTACATTCCTGAAGGGAAAATCCTTGCCGCATATGATAAAGACGGAAAATTACTTCGCACTGCCGAGAAATTTGAAAATGTTAATTTACCTCGTGTTGTAAAAGAGTCTATTGCACTTCGATTTCCAGGTTGGACTGTTACCAAAGACATGTACCTGGTAACTTATTTTGATAAATCAGGAGCCGAGAAAAAGTATAAACTAAAACTTGCAAACGGAAATAAAACAATTCGTGTGAAAATGAATGAAAAAGGTGAATACCTTTAAACTTCCAAAATAATATTCTGGAATTAATCCCGTCCATGAAAAGGACGGGATTATTTTTTTAAAAAAATAAAGACTTCGATTTAAACTAAAATTTTTATTATGAATAGAAAGCGTCAATTTAAAGCTGATAAAGATCACCTTTAAAGGTGATCTTTATCATTGTTAAGGTACATACCATAAAGTACCTTTATAATATCAAATAAGAGATAAACGGCGGCTTGTAAAAGCCAACCTAATTTCGATTCAGATTGTGAAATTCATATACAGGTGTATATGTCGGGATTAAAAAGAAGATTTTAAGTTAAAGTCTCAGATAACTTTGGTTAGAGATAAAGCCTTAATAACTGTAATTTGATGTTTAAAATTTTTTTGAAGAGAAAAATTTTTGACAAAGCGGGTTTTAAAACCCGCTTACTGTTTTTAGAGCCCTGATGGTTCTGAAAGATCTCACCACATTCAAAAGCTTATAAATACACGCAACTAGAATTCAGAATTGTTAATCATTTCAAATAATTCAATCGCCTCTTTATCTGATATCTGGTCAAAATTTTCATAAAATTGACCTACTCCCTGAAAATTAACTGGTTTCTCCAGACAGATGACTTCATCAATATATGAGGATGATGAAAGCTTTAGAATAGTTGAGCTGGGTGCCACCGGAACTGCAACAATTATTTTTGAAGGTGATTCTTCATGCACCAGTTGAGCTGTAGCTAAAATGGTATTCCCGGTAGCAATCCCATCATCCACAATGATAGCCGCCTTATCTTTTAACTTACGAGGTTTACGGTTTTTATAGAATTCATTATGTCTTTTATTAAGGATGGACCTTAATCTCTGTGTTTCATTCTTGATATAGTCCTCGGATATTCCGGCAGCCTGCCTGTCTAAAATAATATTGCTTAAACTCACAGCCCCGATCGCGTATTCCTTATTAAACGGATGACCTATTTTTTTTATTAGTACTACTTCTAAAGGTAACCTTAAGTTTTTTGCCAATATAGCTCCTATGGGCAATCCTCCTCTGGGGACCGCCAGTATTATCGCATTCTTGCCCATATAGGATTGTAATTCTTCAGAGAGTAATCTAGCTGCTTCAGATCTGTTTGAAAACATGACTTACTTAATTTAGATATTTATCAAACCATTTGGAGGAAAATAATGCTACTTCCTCAAGTTTTCCTGGTTCAGCAAAAAGATGACCTGCTTCGGGAATAATTTGTAACTTTTTGATGCATTCCATTTTTTGTAGCGCCTTTTGATTTAATTTGATCACATCTTCGTCATCTCCTCCAACTAATAACAGTGTGGGGGCAGTTATTTTTTTCAAATAGGAATTTCCCGTAAGGTCCGGTCTTCCTCCACGAGAGACCACAGCTTTCACCTCTTCCCCCATAAAGGCTGCAACTCTTAATGCTGAGGCGGCTCCAGTACTGGCTCCAAAAAATGCCAGAGGCAGATCGTTGGAAGAAGGCAAACCTTTCAACCATTCAGATGTTAGGAGGAGTCGGGCTGTTAAAAGCTCAATATCGAACCTGTTTTTTAGATGCATATCTTCCTCTTCGGTCAAAAGATCGAAAAGCAGTGTTCCGAAATTTTGAGAATTCAGATTACGGGCTATATAATTATTTCTCGGACTTAAATGACTGCTTCCGCTGCCATGGGAAAAAATAACAAGCCCTCTGGAAGAAGCAGGAATTGTCAATACTCCTCGTAGGCTAACCCGCCCCAGGTCTATACGGACTAAATTTGTTTGTTTGGTTTCCATCTCTTCTGTATTTAAAAAAAGGATTAATGTATCTTCAGTACTTTAGCACCTTTTATGCTTTTGTTTTTTAAATCCATTAATGCTTTATTAGCATCTTTCAGGCGGTATTCCTGATAAACGGGTTTAATTACTGAGGCAGCTGCAAATTTTAAAAAGTCCTTTACATCTTTCCCTGTGACATTTGCCACGGTCTTGATCTCTTTTTCCATCCAAAGATGTTTTTCATAGGATAACTTAAGTAGCAGGTTTTGATCCTGGTTTTCTTTTCGAATGGCATTGATCACCAAACGCCCCCCCTTTTCTAAATTTTCCAGGCTATTTACAACTGGCTTCCACACAGGTGTTGTATCTATTATAGAATGAAGTTTTTCAGGTGATTTATCTGAAATATCGCCGCTCCATGAAGCCCCTAGTTGGTCTGCAAAGCTCCTCTCTTCGCTATTTCTGGAAAAAACAAAAACCTTAGTAGAAGGGAATAGATCTCTGACCATTTTTAATACCAGGTGGGCAGATGCTCCAAATCCCATTAAGCCCAGATTTTGACCATTTTTCAGGTTTGAAAGAGCGATAGACCTGTTTCCTATTGCTCCTGCACATAATAACGGAGCTGCTTCAACGTCTGAAAAAAAATCCGGAATGGGATAAATGAATTTTTCAGAAGCTGTCATGTATTCAGCATAACCTCCATTTTTATCCCTTCCCGTAGCTTTAAAAGCTGAGCATAGATTTTCTCTGCCCGATTTACAGAATTCACATTTACCACAGCTGGAATAGATCCATGCTACTCCCACGCGCTGCCCAATCATGGATTTTTTCACCTCTAATCCCTGGCTGATAATTATACCTACCACCTGGTGTCCCAAAATAACAGGAAAAAAAGCCGGCGGGGTTCTGCCTTCAATTTCGTCAAGCTCGGTATGGCAAACGCCACATGCTGAAACTTTTATCAATACCTCATTAGGTCCCGGAGTGGGAACAGGCAATTCTTCCAAAAGCAAAGGAGTTTGATTGGTTTCAAGTGAAGTACATTGTTTTAAAACCATTGCATTCATCAGGTTCTATGCTTTTAGATCAATTTCAGACCCCGGTTTATTTACATCTTCTTTTGTATATAATTGGTTAACAGGCCTATCGTAGTAATTTTTCCATAGTCCTCTTCGGGGATCTCTATTTCGAATTTTTCATTTACTGAAACAATAAACCTCAGGGTGTCAAAAGAATCAATATCCAGGCTTTCCTTAATATTTTCATCAGGTGCTAAAGCCGAAGGTTCTGTTTCGGGAGCAATCTGTTGGAGCAGCGCATAAAGCTCCTGTTTGATCTCATTCTCCTTCATAAGTCCTCAGGGTTTTGTAAGTTTTTATTTAGAATGGTCAAAAAGCGGTTTCCCGTGAGACCATCGGTAGCTCTGTGATCCCCTGAAAGGCTTGCATTGATGACCGGCCTAATTCCTAACATGCCATTTTCTGCCCAGGCTTCTTCAATAATTCCTCCAAAACCGATCACCGCCACTTGGGGAGGGTATATAACCCCTAACAAGGTATCGGCTCCTCCTTCTCCCAGGCTGGTGAGAGTAATGGTCGAACTGTTCAGTTCAGAGCTTCTGAGCTTCATAGCTCGTGCTCTGGGGATAAGATCATTAAGTGAGTCCATTATCTGCGAGACACTTTTCAGATCGGCATTATTGATAGATGGCACCATGATACCTCCACTTCTGAGCGAAACAACAAATCCTACATTGATCTCATTTTTGATCTGCAAAGCGTTTTCCCAGACAGCATTTAATTGCGGAACTTCATCAAGGGATTTTGCCACCGCCTTTATAAGCAGGGCGGCAGGAAGAAGTCTTTCCTGTACCGAACGTTCCTTATTACTTTCTTTGATCCAGTAAAGGCTTTTGCTCATATCAATCTTTTTCGAAAGATAATAATGCGGAATTTCACGATTGGATTTGCTCATTGCCGCTGCTACTGCCATTCTAATGCTTTTCCCAGAATCAGCTATTTTTTCAGGTTCTTTTTCCGGAAGTGTTTCCGAAATTTTTTCTTCTGTTTCTGGCGCTGTTCTTTGTTCTATAGCTTTATTGACATCATCTTTTATGATAGCTCCATTTTCTCCGGTTCCCGTTATTTTTGAAAGATCAATCTTGTTCTCTTCTGCGATCCTCCTTGCCAAAGGGGAAGCTTTAATCCTTTTTCCTGGAAATTTCTGTGGAAGAGGTTTTTCATCAAAATGTTCTTCCGTAGGTTGCAGAACCACCTTTTCTTTTTCTGAAACAGGGAATTCTAAACCTTGTTCTTTCTCCTGCCCTGTTTCAGAGTCTCCTGTCCTGATAAGCGCCATAGCTGTGCCTACCGGAACTTTCTCTCCCGGATCAACCAGTAACTTATCAACATATCCATCTTCAAATACTTCGATCTCAATGAGACCCTTCTGGGTATCTACTTCTGCTATGATATCACCACGAGTCACAGGGTCCCCCGGCTTTTTACGCCACTCCACAAGGGTTCCATCTTCCATATCGGCGCCCAGGCTGGGCATGAGAAATTCTTTCATGGCCGTATCATTTTTTTCACAACTTCAACTATATCTTTTTTTTGAGGAACTGAAGCATCTTCCAGATGTAAGGGATACGGGATGGGTACTTCAGCACCACATACCCTTTTCACAGGCACATCAAGTTCATAAAAAGCTTTTTCAGTAATACGTGCACTTACTTCAGAGGAAACACTCACTGAACGCCATGCATCTTCCACGATCAAAGCGCGGTGGGTTCTGCTTACCGAAGCAAGAAATGCAGCCTCATCCAGTGGTCGTAGGACCCGCAGGTCCAGCACTTCAGCTTCAATTCCTTCCACTTTCAGTTCTTCAGCCGCTTCCATACATTTGTTTACAGCTGCGCCATATGTAATAATCGAAATATCAGTACCTTCTCTTCGGATCTTTGCACTTTCAATATCTACTTTAATTGTTTCTTCAGGAAGCTCTCCTTCCATGTTGAGCATAGAGGTATATTCAAATATCACGACCGGATCAGGGCTTTGAAGAGCAGCCTGCAACACTCCCCGGGCATCTTCGTGAGTTCCTATCGATATTACTCTCAATCCAGGGACGTGAGCATAATAGGGTTCCCAGCTGTGAGAATGTTGGGCGGCAAGCTGCTTTCCAATTCCGCAGCTCATGCGTATTACTACAGGTACATTTATTTGACCCCCGCTCATGTGAAGCATGGTAGCCGCATTGTTCACCACCTGATCCATGGCAAGGAGTCCGAAATTCACGGTCATTACCTCTACTATAGGTTTCAGGCCTGCCATCGCAGCTCCAATTCCGGCTCCAACGAAGCCCGATTCAGAAAGGGGAACATCCATAATGCGTTCCTCACTAAATTCTTCAAGCAAGCCTTTACTCACGGCAAAAGCTCCTCCATACCTGCCCACATCCTCACCCATAAGGAAAACCTTGTCATTTTCGGTAAGAGCCTCTCTGATGGCTTCTTTAAGAGCCTCTCTGTACGTTATTTTACGGGTTTGACTCATTGGTATTGATTTTCGGAATAAACATATTTTGTGAGGTTTTCTACCGGTTCAAAAGTTCCTGTTTCAGCAAATTCAATTGCCTTCTTCACATCCTCTTCCACGCGCTCTTCAAGAGCATCCACCTTTTTCTGGGTAATAAGCTTTTGTTTCAATAAAGAATCCCTGAAACGAGGGATGGGATCCTTCTTTTTCCATTCATCAACTTCCTTTTTATCCCTGTAAAGTTCAGCATCAAACATAGAATGTGCTCTGAACCTATACGTATTACATACCAGCAGATAAGGTTTTCCGGTAGTTCTTATTTTTTTTACTGCCTTTTCAGAAGCTTCCATTACAGCTTCCAGATCCATTCCGTCAACTGTAGAAGAAGCCATTTTATAGGAAGGTCCTTTTTTCGCCAGTTCCTGCATTGCATGTGTGTAACGGAGTGCTGTTCCCATGGCGTAGAGATTATTTTCGCAAACGAACAATACCGGAACCTGCCAGAGAGAAGCCAGGTTCATGGCTTCATGAAATTCGCCTTCAGCAGCTGCTCCTTCTCCAAAAAAACAGCAGGTAATTTTCTTTTGTTTAAGTTTTTTAGCAGCCAGGGCCATTCCTACGGCCATTGGCAAATGAGCTCCAACTATGGCATTGCCGCCAAAGAAATTTTTACTTTTATCAAAAAGATGCATGGACCCGCCTCTTCCCTTACTGCAGCCTTCCTGTTTGCCGTACATCTCAGCCATTATAACCCCGGGATCCATGCCGCGAACCAGCGCATGACCATGCTCGCGATAGGTAGCAAGAATATTATCCTCATCTTTCAGGGCCTGAATAACTCCGGTTGCAACGGCTTCTTCTCCAATATATAAATGCAAAAATCCCCTGATCTTTGTTTTGGTATATTCTTCAGCTGCTTTTTCTTCAAATCTCCTTATTAAAAGTATTTGATATAAAAGCTGTTGCCCCCTTTCCGTATTTTTACTTTGCATCTTCATCAGTTTTTTTCCAGAGTTGAAATATCGCCTTCAGGCAAACCGAGCTCACGTGCTTTAAGAAGTCTTCTCAGTATCTTTCCACTACGTGTTTTTGGAACGCTATTAACAAATTCTATTTCCTTAGGAGCTACCGCGGGACCCATCTCTTTCCTTGCAAAGCCGATTATTTCCAGTTTTAGTTTCTCACTGGCTTCCTTGCCTTTACTAAGAACTATAAATGCTTTTACCAGCTCACCAATTGAAGGTTCGGGTTTTCCTATTACAGCAGCCTCGGCTACTGCGGGATGCTTCATCAAACAACTTTCAACTTCAAAAGGGCCTACCATATGCCCGGAGGTTTTAATGATATCGTCTGCTCTGCCTATAAACCAGAAGTAGCCGTCCTCATCCTTTTTTGCTAGGTCACCAGTGATATACCAATCGTCAATAAAGCATTTGCTATAGCGGGTTTCATCATGTAGATAGGCCCGAAACATTGAAGGCCATCCTTTTTTTAATACCAACTGCCCCTGAACGCCAGAGCCCAGTATTTTTATTTTTCCATTAATAATTTCAGCTATTTTGGCCTCTACTCCTGGTAAAGGCTTTCCCATCGAACCCGGTTTTATTTCCATAGAAGGGTAATTAGAAATCATTATTCCTCCGGTCTCGGTTTGCCACCAGCTATCGAGAATGGGAAGGTCAAAATTCTCTTTTCCCCATAGAACGGCTTCAGCATGAAGGGGCTCACCAACACTGAGTATAGCCCTGAGATTTTCAATATTATAAGCATCCTTAGGCTTAATATCTAAACGCATCAGTCTTCTAATGGCCGTAGGAGCCGTATACCAGATATTAATATTTTGTTCTTCAAGGATGCCATACCATCGCATGGCTTCAAACTCTTCGGTGTCAACCACATTCGTAACTCCATTTACCAATGGAGAAATTATTCCATATGAAGTACCAGTTACCCAACCTGGATCTGCCGTGCACCAGAAAGTATCTCCGGGTTTAAAATCAAGGACAAATTTTCCGGTGATATAATGAGTGAGCACTGCCTTATGTACATGTAAGGCTCCTTTAGGCATTCCTGTGGTACCGCTTGTGAAATGCAGAAGGGCCGGATCCTCAGGCTCAGTGGCAGGGATATCAAACTCTTCGGAAGCATTTTCTAAAAGTCTGGAAAAAGAAAGTGCTTTTTCTGAAATATCCTCCTTAGCATCTGCCAGAAGAATATATTCAAGGTCTGGAAGTCTTTTTTCAAGCTGCTTGATTTTTTTTTCATATAGGCTTGAAGTAGTAAGCAATACTTTAGCATTTCCACGGCTTAAGCGCTGAAAAACTGGCTCCGGACCGAAAACCGAGAACAAGGGACAAAATACCCCCAGAAATTTCAATGTACCCAGAGCTGTAATGTATAATTCAGGAATTCTTGGTGCAAATGAAAAAACGCTTTCTCCTTTTTCTAACCCCAAATATTCCAGAACATTGGCAAATTTTGAAGTAAGTTTTTTGAGTTCTGCATAGGTGATATCTTCCTTACTTTTATCCTTTCCTATAAAGCGTAACGCAGTTTTATATTTTAGTTCACCTTCTGCCTGCCTGTCCACTGCAATAAAACCAATATTATACCCCTTAAAATCAAATACAGGCTGTAGCTCATCTTTAAGCTTTTCCCAGGAAAAAGTCTTTACCTCCCGGTTATAATCTTCTAAATTGAAACCAGCTTTCTTTTTAATCGAATCCATAACTGATTTTTTATCACCGGAAATTTGAAATGAATTTAGAATCAGTTTCTTTCCAGGGTTTTAAATATTAATCGTTTACATATCAGAAAGTTAAATAATATACAGTTTGGATTCGATGATATTTATCATCTCCTTTAGTAAGAGTAAAGTTCTAAACAAAATATTTAAATCATTAAATTAGTAAGGAAAATGCTCAAAAAAGCGATCCCAATTTAAACCCAAAAATAGATCGCACTTCAGTCTGAAAAAAAGAAAACAATCCCAGTTAAAAGGGAAACCCTAAACCTCTGTAGATAAACCGGTAAGAGAAAGCTATTGGTCATTTAAAACTGTACTAGAAAATGAACCACGATTACTCTGCTAATTCTAATATAAACCAGGAAAATATCTGTTGGTACAGACTAACGGAAGAAGAGGCAATGGAAAGGCTGAATACTTCCATAGCCGGACTTACCTCTTCAGATATTCCTGATAGAGTTTCCAGATATGGCAAAAATGTGCTGCCATCCAGAAAAAGATTGACATTGTTCAGGGTTGTAATAAATCAGTTTCTAAACCCATTAATATATATTTTACTTGGAGCAGGTGGTGTGTCTATTATCCTTGAGGAATATTCGGATGCCGGTTTTATCTTTCTGGTGCTACTCATCAATGCCGTAATAGGGACCTTTCAGGAATGGCAGGCAGAGACAAAGGCCTCCGCTCTTGAACAAATGATCCAGCTAAAAGCGAAAGTCAAAAGAGACCAAAAGAATCTTATACTTCCCGGAGAAGAACTTGTGCCCGGCGATATTGTTATGCTGGAATCAGGTAATAAAGTACCTGCAGATATTCGCATTATAAGAGAAAATAATCTAACTGCAACTGAAGCCATCCTCACAGGTGAATCAGTGCCTGTTTCCAAAGATAGTATGGCTATGGAAAGGGAAGATATTCCTGTTTCTGACCATATTAATATGCTTTTTGCCGGCACTACAATTACCGCAGGCAGGGCTACAGGGGTTGTTGTTGCAACGGGTTTGGAAACTGAGATCGGTAAAATCGCTTCATCTTTAAAGGAGCTCGAAGCCGGTAAAGCACCCCTGGTGCAAAGGATGGAAAGCTTTACTAAAAAGATCAGTCTCACCGTGCTTGGCGCCTGCATGCTATTGGGAGGAATAGGATACTGGAGCGGTGTGCCTGTTAAGGAGATATTCTTCTTTGTAGTTGCTGTGGCAGTGTCGGCTATTCCGGAAGGTCTGCCAATAGCAATGACCGTTGCACTCTCTATAGGAGCTTCACGAATGGCCAGAAGAAATGTAATTATTCGGAAACTAACCGCTGTGGAAGGTTTGGGGAGCTGTACATTCATTGCTACCGATAAGACAGGTACACTTACCGTAGATCAGCAAACCGCCAGAATGATAGTACTTCCAGGACCCACCTCTTTTACTGTGACAGGGGAAGGATATAATGGTGAAGGGACTATCTGCGGGATGGATGGTGAAAAAATGTCGTTTAATTCATCCATTGAATTTGAGCAAATCATCCGTTCAGTAACTATCTGCAATGAAGGTGATCTAACCCGGGATAATGGAAGCTGGAGTAGCGCAGGCGATCCAATTGATGTGGCACTGTTAGCTTTATCCTATAAAGCAAATATTACCCCGAAAGAGATACTTAAGGATATAGAAAAGCTAAGCGAAGTGCCATTTGAATCGGAAAGACGGTATGCAGCAGTCTATTATCGGGAAAAAGAACAAAGCACACTTAAAATAGCTGTAAAAGGAGCCATAGAAAAGCTCCAGGAACACATTGATAAAGAGAAAAACCGTGATCTGTTAGACCAGGTGGATTACTATGCTGAAAACGGCTACAGGATCATAGCTGTAGGTGGAGGAACTGTGTCTGAAGTGGAACCGATTGATCAGTTACCAGATATGGAGCTGTTGGGGTTTGTTGCTTTGATAGACCCTTTAAGACCAGAAGCCAGAAATGCAGTCAAGCAATGTCATCTTGCAGGTGTGGAGGTAGCAATGATTACAGGAGACCATCCAGCCACTTCGCTGGCAATTGCCAGGGAGGTGGGTATTGCGCACAATAATAAAGAATCGATTACCGGTATGGAGCTAGACAGAATAATCTCCCAGGAAGGGGAAAGCCTGTTAAAAATCATCCAAAGCAAACGAATTTTTTCAAGGGTATCCCCGCAACATAAACAAAGTATCGTTCAGGCACTACGTGAATCCGGACATTTTATTGCTGTAACCGGCGACGGAGTAAATGACGCACCTGCCCTGAAAACCGCAAATATTGGTATAGCGATGGAATACGGCACAGACGTCGCTAAAGACACTTCTTCCATTATCATAGGCGACAACAATTTCGCTTCTATAGTGGCAGGTATCGAAGAAGGACGTTTTACATACGGCAATTTGCGAAAGATCATTTATTTACTCATCTCTACCGGGGCTGCAGAATTAATTGCCATAGGTCTTTCTCTGGCTTTTCAATTGCCCTTACCATTTTTACCTGTGCAGTTACTTTGGCTCAACCTGGTGACCAATGGCATTCAGGATGTAGCTCTTGCCTTTGAAGCAGGAGAAAAGAAAGCAATGCGTGAGCCACCGAGAGAGCCAGATGAAAGCATATTCAACAGGCTGATGGTGAGCCAGACGTTAATATCGGCTACGGTTATAAGCCTTTTGACCTTTGGACTTTGGTACCATCTGCTAAATCATCTGCATTGGGAGGAATTTGTTGCCAGGAATACGGTTCTGCTGCTAATGGTACTGCTACAAAATTTTCATGCTTTAAACTGCAGGTCGGAGACCCGGTCTCTATTTAAAATTCCACTACACAATAATTATATTTTGATATTGGGAATAATTGCTGCCCAGGGTATTCACATCCTTGCAATGTATATTCCATTTATGCAGGAAATTCTATCACTCCAGCCAGTCCCTCGGATAGACTGGGTTAAATTGTTCTTTACGGCTTCAATAATTGTGTTAGTAATGGAAATATTCAAAATGGTTTATAAAAAAAATATAAGATTGCCAGATAAAGCCAATACGCAGAAGATTTAGCAGAATTAAATAGGATTGAATAGCATGAGGATAATAGGCTTTACGATTTTAGTTCAAATACCCCACAATTTTTATTAGATGATTTGAATTCAGATGATATTTAAAAATTATGATAAAGTCTTTTTATTAAAAATGCTCTAAGCCCAGTAAAATAGGGAATTATTTTATGAAAAAATCTCATTTTTGAGGTGGAATCCTATATATTTATTCCCTCAATTACCAGATTTTATGCAAACGGAGCTCAAAAAAATATCAGATTACTGGAAGGAGATATATTCCAGCCAGGTAAAGGAGTACAGGCCTTTTGAAATCTCCGAAGATTTTAAAAGATTCGCTTCTCTACTCGCCCCGGGAAACTCCTATTTATATATTGTAAATCTCCATAATTTTGAACTGGAATATGTTTCTGATTCAGTGGAGCGTTTTGTGAGTAAGGATGCAAGTGATATTGAACTCAACGATCTCTTACAAACTGTTATTCCGGAGGAAATTGAAATTATCAACCTTAAGAGTAAGGTTATAAGCGATTTCTACATCTCTTTTTTGGACAAAGAAAAAGTCCTCATCTATAAAAATATGTTTACTTATCGCATGAAGGATGCAGGTGGACACACAAGGACAATGTTGTATCAGGCGTTTCCATTAAGCGTTTTAGAAAATGGGACACCAGAACATGTATTTTGTATTCAAACAGATGTTTCGCATCTTAAAGTGACCAGTACAAATACTGTTTCCTTTCTTAATATTAACGGTGGAAAATGTTATTTTAACATTGATATATCCAAAGGAAAATTTGATCCCGCAAGCTGCGATGAGGGGAGTAATGATTTTTCAGAGCTTCTAACAGAAAGGGAAAAACAGATTGTAATTAGATTATCCAGAGGCTTAAATGCGGAACAGATCGCGGACGATCTGAAACTCTCTCATCATACAATTAAAACCCATAGAAGGAATATCCTGCAAAAAAGCGGTTGCACAAATACGACTGAATTAGTCGTAAAGTGCCTTACTAATGGAATAATTTCTCCCAGTCTGAATTAAAATCAGAAATGGATAAAACTATTAAGCAGGAATTTCAGAGACTTTTTCCGGATTTTGCCAAAAAAGGAAAAACCAATCTCGGCTTTGAACTATGGGCTTTAACCGTTAGAGCCCCTTTTTAACTTTCATTTTAAATACCTGCCACATTCTTTTTTCCAAGGAATCGAAGCATTTTAATATGGTCTATAATAGCTCCCACAAAGGTCTTCTTGCTATGGTATGGAATTCCAAATTCCCTTGCCGTTTCCTCTACTATAACCGAAATATCCCTGTAATGAACATGGCAGATATTAGGAAATAAATGATGCTCTACCTGGTAGTTCAATCCACCAATGAGCCATGAAAAGACCTTGCTACGTGGAGAAAAATTGCTCGTAGTAGCTAATTGATGTGTATGCCAGTCACCTGAGATCGTATTTTTATTATCGGGCATAGGAAATTCTGCATCAGGAATAATATGTGCAACCTGAAAAACCGTACTTATTAAAAACCCGGTTACCAGATGCATACTTATAAAGGCCAGAATAACGATCCATGCGGCCTGTGGCACCATGATAAGAGGTAATATAAGCGCATAGGAAAAGTAAACGAGTTTCCAGCCTATTATCATACTCAGTTCCTTTTTAAATTCATTTCTTTTATTCAGAAAACCCATATTCTTAAAACGGGTGATCTTAACAAAATCCTTGGCGGTGATCCAGGAAATTGTAGAAAGGCAATAAAAAAACCACACATATAAGTGCTGGAACCTATGCAGCTTCATTCTTTTGGTGTTGGGAGAAAACCTGAGAAAAAATGGCTGATTAATATCATCATCAGCCCCTTCTATGTTGGGATAGGTATGGTGCAGCATATTATGCTGGATCTTCCATACTGTCGCATTTGCTCCAATAAGGTTAAAAGTCAAACCCAGGATCTTATTAAGCTTCTTGTGCTTTGAATAAGAACCATGTATGGCATCATGCATTATCCCCATTCCTATCCCGGACATTCCCAGTCCACTTGTTATATACAACATGAATAGTATCCATGGACTGGTTACAATACCGGTATTTATAATGATTAACGGTACAAAAAACAGCGCAAGCATTGTTATGGTTTTCAATACCATGCTTGTATTTGCATGCCGGCTAATGTTGTGGATTTTAAAGTAATTATTGACTCTTTTTTTTAATGCTTTTGAGAAGTCGGTACTTCTAACTGAAAAATTAGGATGTTTAATAGTATAATTATTTGATTCAAAAGCTGATGCAGGCTTTTATGTAGAAAAATTTTAGTAATAAAAGCATCAATCCGAAAAAAAGGAAATTTTAAAGGTTTCAGAACTCTTGTAGAAAAGAAACGGTTCTAAATATCTCAGTATAGCGGAATAATAAAACGTGCCTAATATACGCCTTTTTAAGGCCAAACCCTATTATTAATGCAATTGTTTTAAGTGCTGCGGCGAAAATAGATACGCCAGGAAACCTTAAAGTTTTTTTAATTGTATGACTTCCTAAAATAATTCAGCTTATTTTAAAGAATTCAAAGTTAATCAACCAAACTATTACAAAATGAGCAATAAAAAGGAAAATTTCGCAAGATTTGGTATGGCTGCCAAAGGAGGGGTTTATTGTATAATAGGTGTGTTAACCGCACTTGCCGCTTTTGGACAGGGTGGTGAACAAACCGGAGGAAAGGGAGCTCTCAAATATCTCGCCGAGCAATCTTATGGCCAGATATTGCTTATCATAATGGGTATAGGTCTTCTGGGCTACGTATTCTGGAGATTCTACCAGTCATTTGCCAATCCAAACGGATTCGAGGATAATGCAAAAGGCTACGGAAAAAGAGTCGCATTCTTTATAAGCGGACTACTTTACGGCGGACTGGCTTTCTATTCATTTAAAATGGCTTTTGGTGGTGGATCTGGAGACAGCAAGTCCATGACGGGATCATTAATGTCTGGACCCAATGGAGATACTATTGCAATTATTATAGGAATCGGAATGGCGATCAAAGCAATCTATGATCTTTATCGTGCTTACTCGGGAAAATTCAGAGAAGAAGTTGAAGAGACCGGGATGGATCATAAGGAACAAAAATTACTGATTAATGCCGGTAAATTTGGTCATACTGCCAGGGGTATAGTTATTGCCCTGATGGCATTCTTAACTTTAAGATCAGGTTTGTCATCTGGAAATAATATTGGCACACAAACCGATGCATTCAGTTTTATTCAGAATGAGTTTGGATCTGTAGCCTTAGGGATCGTGGCAATTGGGCTGGTAGGCTATGGTGTATATATGTTCATTAAAGCAAAATATCCAGCCGTTTCTGTAGCAAGTCTTCGCAGTAAAGGTGGAAGCTCAGCGAAGAAAACCATAGATCTTAAGTAAGTGCATGGTTCTGGGACAGACCCTGCCCGTAACAGATGGTTGTTAATTCCCGGGGAAGCCTTGTAAAAACAGGCCGGGAATGCAATTAAAACCCATTTAGAACTATTCAAATAATGATATATACAATAACAGTATAGTGCTAATTGCAAATATTATAGCTCTAATAAGGTCTTCTCTTTTGGTTTGAGACTCCATTATTCCAGCAATTACAATTACTAATTATGAGACTATTAAAAGGGGCACATCCTGTGGGGGGAAATATCCTTCGAAAGAAAAATTGAAAAATTACAGTAATAAATATAAACTTTTATTTTGAAACTACGCTTTGCTATATATTATTTAGGGTCCCTCTTTTTAATTTTCTCTATGGAATAACCAGTCAGAATGTGATCAGTTTTATTGAATTTCAACATGGATCAGTATTTAAAAATAGCGATTGAAGAGGCCAAAAAGGGCCTTTCCGAAGGTGGAATTCCAATTGGAAGCGTTATAGTATATAAGGATGAAATCCTTGGAAAAGGCCATAACAGGAGGGTTCAAAATGAAAGCGTTATTCTTCATGGCGAAATGGACGCTTTTGAAAATGCGGGCAGACAACCGGCTTCGGTTTATAAAGAATGTGTACTCTACACCACCCTTTCCCCCTGTCCAATGTGTACCGGTACAATTCTCTTATATGGTATTCCAAAAGTTGTTATTGGCGAGAATTCAACATTTTTAGGATCGGAAAGCCATTTAAAGGAAAATGGAGTCGAAGTTGTAGTTCTGAATAACAGGGAATGTATAGAAATGATGCAAAACTTTATTAGTGCCAAACCCGAACTCTGGAATGAGGATATAGGAAATTGACTTACTTCTATCTAATTTCCGGAGAAATGTGCTGTCCTCTTAATTAACTGCGATAAAGGCACTGTAAAACCACCAAAAAGTATAACCATTAAAAGCTGATCAATTTCCAGAGGTTGAAGGGAAAGCATTGTATTTAAAAATGGAATCCAGTATGCTGTTACCACAATTAGTAAAGAAAGTAAAATAGCTCCCCACACCCATTTATTCCGTGTTACTTCGTTATTTATAAACGAAGACTCTCTTGAAGCCAAGTTAAAAACATTTAGTAATTGTCCCAGGATCAAGGTATAGAAGGCCATATTGTTTACTATTACAGGATGATATTGTTTAAAAGAATATGCATACCAGGTAATTGCGATAACAGCCAGGGTTATGGAAAGACTGTATGCTACGATAGCTTTCCATCTTCCCGAAGTTATTATAGGTTCATCTGATAAACGTGGAGGCTGTTTCATAACATTCTTGCTACCTCTCCCCATTCCCAGGGCCAGCGCCGGAAATACATCGGTTACCAGATTAAGAAACAGAATTTGCAAAGGTAATAAGGGAAGAGGAAGACTGGATATGGAGGCAATAGCCACCGCTATTATCTCAGCCAGATTACATGATAGTAGGAAAACCACAAAATGCCTGATATTCTCAAAAATGTTCCTTCCCTGCCTAATGGCTAATTCTGTAGAAGTAAATTTATCATCCATCAGAATAACATCTGCCACTTCTTTTGCTGCCTCGGTCCCCCTTATCCCCATGGCAATACCAATATCAGCTTTTTTTAATGCAGGGGTATCGTTCACTCCATCCCCTAACATCCCTACCACCAAATTATTCTTCTGATATAAATTCACCAGATTGAGTTTTTGTTCAGGGATCATCCGTGCAAAAATACTGGCATTGAGCAATTTTTTTTCTTCCTCCTTAGAGATATTCTCCAAGTTATTAAAATCGGCCCCATAGATGATATTTTCTGAATTTGATCCACTCTTTATCAGGTTTATTTCCTCTCCGATTTTTTGAGCAGTATTTGGATGGTCGCCAGTGACCATAATAACCTTAACACCAGCATTCCTGTAGGTTTCAATAGCCTGGGCAACATCCTTTCGGGGTGGATCTTCAAAACCTATTAGCCCCAACAGAATAAGATTGCTCATGGGCTCAGAAGGAAGCTCCTTTACTGAATTGTATGCCAGGGCAAGTGTACGGAGTCCGTTTGAAGCCATTCGTTCACCTTCTTCCAGCCATTTTTCCTTATTTCCGAAGTCAATTACCTCTACTCCCGTCTGCAAATAATCACAATGCTTTAAAACGGTTTCCATAGCTCCTTTTACACAAACCAGAACATCAGAATTTTCCTGGTTTATGGTTAGCATGCGCTTTTTCTCCGTATCAAAAGGATATTCCTTTATTCTGGGAAAATCCTGACGCAGTCTCTCCCAGTCCCCATCTAAATCAGTAACAAAACCCAGTAAAGCTTCTTCAACCGGATCTCCCGAATTCTCTTTATCAAATCCTGCGTTATTGCATAATGCCGCCACCTGGAATAACCTCTCTTTTTGTTCTTCAGGAACCGGTAAATCCTGATTTTGAATATTGAAGGTCTCAAGACGCTCATTCTGGACCACAATACTACTCGCCACCATTTTATTCTCTGTTAGCGTACCCGTCTTATCAGTACATAACACACCAACCTCCCCTAGCGTTTCCACAGATTCAAGTTTTTTAATGATCACATTCTCTTTGGAAAGTCTTAGCATTCCCTTTGCCAGGGAAATGGTTGCAACTATTGGCAAACCTTCAGGAATTGCCGCAACGGCCAGGGCTATTCCCGTCTTTATCATCATTAAGAGTTCTTTTCCCTGAATGTATCCGCTTATGGTGGTAAGCGCAGCAAGAATAAGAGTAAGCCATATTAATTTTCTGCTTAAAATATTAAGCTTTTTCTCCAGGGGCGTCCTTACTTTTTCAGCTTCACGGGTGAGTTTACTTATTTCACCGATTTTCGTATTATTCCCAGTACCGGTAACAATTGCTTTCCCATTACCTCTGCTCACGATGGTACTGCTAAAAACCATATTGCTTTGGTCTGATAAGGGTGTTTCTTTATCTAACTTATCGGTATTCTTTTCAATCTGATGGCTTTCTCCGGTAAGTGATGCTTCCTTAAGAGCAAGGCCATTAGAATCTAATAGCCGTGCATCTGCCGGGATTACATCTCCCATCTCCAGGATAAGAATATCACCAGGTACCAACAGACTTGATTCTATATTCTGAACTTCCGAATTTCTAAGTACCCTGCTCTTCACCGGAGCGAGTTTCTGAAGCGCCTCAACCGATCTTATAGCCTGTAGTTCCATAAAAAAACCTATAAGGGTGGTCATTAAGATTACGAATAATACAGCAAAACCCTCTATCCAGTCCTGAAATATGAATGCCAGGATCATGGCTGCAGCCAGTATATATATTATGGGGTCTAAAAACTGTTCGGCGAATATGTATAGAACGCTTTTATCTTTTTTCTTTTCCAGAACATTCAAACCATACCTTTCCTGCCTCTGTACAGCCTCCTCAGAAGACAAACCATTTTCATTACAATCGAAATGTTTTAAAATCTCGTCTATACTGTAGGTATGCGGATTAATTGTATTTTTTTTCTCCATTTAATCTTGATGAGGATAAAAAACTTCAGCGTTCCATACTGAAATTAAAAAATAATGTCTTTTCTGTTAATCCTTAAAATTTCCTTAAATAAAAGCAATAGGCTTTTTAAATTTACGTTGAAAAAGCAAACAAAAAAATCCCTACCCCATGAGAAATTTTAAGATCACCCTGATATTAGTCACCCTAAGCCTTTTCCTAGCCTGTGATAATGATAAGGACGACATAACTCTTTCTGCAGCCGAAGCGGCGCAACTCAACTATATTGTACAGCAGGGCGAGTGGAGAATTTCCAGCTACAGCAGTAACGGCAGTGATAATACTGCAAACTATTCAGACTATTTATTTTTATTTGAAGATGATAATAACCTTTTAGCAAATTCTTCATCAGAAAGTATAAATGGCACCTGGAGGATCAGTAACGATTCGGGAAGCGAAGTTGATTCCTATAAAGATGTGGATTTCAATATTTTTTTCAGTTCCACTGGAAAACTGGCAGAACTAACCAGAAATTATGATGTTATTTCAGCTACCAATGATGAAATTCGGCTGAGCCTGGAAAATGCAACTAATGGCAATGCGGTCCTGCTGACTTTTAGTAAGAATTAAACTTAGATCGTTTCTTCAAAAGTATTTCCCTCTTAGGGATTGAACTTAAACAGTTTAATATAGGCTATCCAAAGCCATAAATATGGCTCTGGATGTTTTGATTATTCAAATTCTTGCTCAACTTCATTAATCAAAGACAATATATACTTAGGAATTAGTATTCTTCCCGTTTAGAATCTCGCTTTTCAAAGGCTTTTTAGTAAATTGGTTTTATAAAAAATAAATAAAAATGAATGCTTACCAACCTGATGAAAAAAGATATGACAAAATGCAATATCGCCGCTGTGGAAAAAGCGGTATCAAATTACCCTTAATATCACTGGGGTTATGGCATAATTTCGGAGATAAGGACGATTTTGAAAACGCAAGAAATATCTTAAGAACTGCATTCAGCAACGGGATTACTCATTTTGATCTGGCCAACAACTACGGTCCGCCATATGGTTCTGCCGAAAAGAATTTTGGAAAGATCTTTAAAGAAGATTTCAGGGCTTACCGGGATGAGCTCATAATATCTACAAAAGCCGGTTGGGATATGTGGCCCGGACCTTACGGCAATTTTGGTTCAAGGAAATATCTTATCGCAAGTCTGGACCAGTCACTACAGAGAATGGGACTCGATTACGTTGATATTTTCTATCACCACCGCCCCGATCCCGAAACACCTCTGGAAGAGACCATGGGAGCACTTGATCAGATCGTGAGACAGGGAAAAGCTTTATATGTGGGTATTTCCCAGTATAATGCTGAAGACACTGCCAGGGCAGCTAAGATCCTGAAGGAGCAAAGAACCCCCTTTCTTATCCACCAGCCTAGATATAATATGATGGATCGTTGGGTTGAAGATGGACTGCTGGACACTCTCGAAAAAATAGGGATTGGTAGCATTGTCTTTTCTCCACTTGAGCAAGGGATCCTAACTTCAAAATACCTGCACGGAATTCCTGAAGATTCCAGAGCAGCGACTGAAGGCAGCTATTTAGATAAATCGCAGATTACTGATGAAGTGGTTAAACAGGTTCAGGAACTGAATAAAATTGCTGAATCCAGAGGTCAAAGCCTGGCTCAAATGGCGGTCGCATGGTTACTGAAAGACGAAAGAGTCACTACAGTGCTGGTTGGTGTAAGCAAAGTATCACAGCTGGAAGACAATATTGCTGCTATTAAAAATACAGAGTTTAGCCAGGACGAACTTCAGAAGATAGATGAGATACTAAAATAGGTAGCAACCCATTATTTAATGTAGATTTCAAGAAGGTCAGCGTTTTTGGCCTTCAGTTTCACCTTTTTGGCAGATGCCGGAATCAGCAGGCTCTGTCCCTTTTTGAGATCCTCTGAATGGTCATCAATGCTTATTCTGGATTTGCCTTCAACACACATATAGATCACAAAAGAATCCAGAGAGGAATAATCCTTTTCCAGCTCACCTTCAACAGGCAGAATATTGGTAGTGAAATACTCACAACTTGCAATTTCAGAGGAGGTATTGGTATGTTTCTCATACTTCAGCCAGTAATCGTCTTTCTTTTCAAAGTCTATAGCGTCCAGGGCCAAAGCTGTGTGCAGATCCCTTCCCTTTCCTTCTGAATCCAGCCGGTTCCAGTCATATATCCTGTAGGTGATGTCTGAAGTTTGCTGGATCTCCGCCAGAAGCACTCCGCCTCCAATGGCATGCACCTTTCCGGTATTGATAAATACCGAATCACCTTTCTTAACTTCTTCAAAATTCAATAATTCGGTAATCTTTCCCTTTTCAAGATATTCCAGATATTCCCGTTTGTCCAGATCCTTTTTGAAACCAATATTCAGTTTTGAACCTTTATCTGCCTGGATTATATACCACATTTCGGTCTTACCGAAAGAATTATGCCGTTGTTTAGCCAGTTCATCATTGGGATGTAACTGTACCGACAAATCGGTTTTAGCATCTATGAATTTTATAAGCAAAGGGAAATCGTCCCCGAATTCCTTATAGATCTTCTCCCCTACCAGATCACCTTTATGTTCTGAGATAAGCTCCTTTAAATTTTTACCGCTTTCATCTCCATTCTGTACCACCGAGATATTACCTTCAACTCCAGAGATCTCCCAGCTCTCTCCAACATGTTCCCGGCTGGTGTCCTTATTGAGGATATCTTTTAATTTTCTGCCTCCCCATATTTTGTCCTGAAGAATGGGTCTGAATTTAATAGGATAATCAATCATTGTTTGGTTTTCTTGGTAATCAAATATAAATCTCTATACAATCTTTCCTTATGGGTATTCCCCACCGGATTCATGTCAATTTCGTCAATTTTATCCACCTGGAATTCTGAAAATACCTCTTTCATCTCCTCTTTCTGACCTTTGGTTGCTAAAATCAGAAATTTTTCAGACACCGGCATTTCGAAGCTATCACCATTCCAAAGTATCTTAATAGGCTTGCCGTATTCCCAGATTATTTCCGGAGTAAAGCCTTTAAATTCATATAATGGCATAGGATCCTTTTCAATATAGGTGTCTACATGCCTGATGCTGGTATAATTCGGGTTTGCTTCTATCTTTCTGGCCATTGGAAGCCCGAAGAATATAATACTAATAATAAACCAGACGCTAAGGTAGAAAACCGGTTTAAATCGGTTTATTTTAAGATAATACAGTATTAGCACTCCAATACCAAAAAGACATAGAGAAGTAACCAGAAACCATGGCCAGATATTTACCAGCTCATCCTGGAAATAGATAGCTCCCGCAATAGGAAAACTTAGGCCAATAATTGCAATGAGTATAAAATTGAAATAAACCACCCATTTCTCTTTTCCGGGTAACATGTCAAACCTCCGGAAAAGATATTCTATATAAAAACCAGTATTCAAAGCCATTGGAATTAGTACTGGTAAAAGATATCTGGATTTTTTTTCAGGAATAATGGAAAGTAAGACTACAGAAGCCAGAGTCCACCAAAGGGTAAATTTATATCCGGGTTTATTGAATACACGATTCTTAAGATATGGGTATAACAGACCTACGAAGGCCGGGATGGTCCATATCCCGCTCTGTATCACAAAACTCCAGTAATAATAGAAAGGCCGTACGTTATAATCCAGCCAGCGACCCGTCTCCTTTTCCGTAATCCTGGATACTGCATGGGTGTCGAAAAAATATACATAAAGGCTCCAGGAACCTGATATCATAAAGGCTGTAACTAACATTAATAATAAAGGCTTCCAAATGCTTTTAAACCTTCGGTACCTATAAACCGCGCCGTAAGCAATCAAAAATGGCAGAAGAAGCGCATACATAGATACGGGGCCCTTACTTAAAAAGGAACACCCAATAAGGATACCGGAGATTATTGCATTGGTATATTTATCTGATTTTTCCGTAAAGATCTTATACAGTCCATAGATTGCCATGATCATCCAGGCATGCGTATGGATGTCCCACTGCCCGTCCCTTCCGGAATAAAGTATATAAAAGGATGTAGAGGCAATAAGTCCGGAAATGAAAGCAAATTTCCTCTGGGCCGTAAACTTAAGTCCCAGTTTATAGATAAAAACGACTGTTAAAGTACCCATTATGGCCGCAGGTAATCTTAATGCGAAAAGGCTTTTCATCCCGAAGAGGAACATAGAAATTGCCGTGAGCCAGGTTGGCAATGGTGGTTTTTCATACCTGGGTTCATCATTAAGAGTTGTAAATATCCAGTGATCCAGATTGATCATTTCCCGGGCCGTGGCGAAGTTACGTGCTTCCATGATGTTCACATAAATGGCATCCAGGTTAACGAAAAATATCGCCAGACATACCAGAATCAATAAGAGAAGATAATTATCCTTTAATTTCATTCCTATGAATATAAATATTTCGAATGTACATTATCATACCAAAACCATGTCCTGCGAGTAAAACAGGGTCTCTTCTGAAAACAGCATAGATCAGTATAAGACCGGAACCAAGCAAACTGAGAAGCCAGAAACCCATAGGCAGTGACGATATTTTCCTTCTTTCCGAATAGACCCACTGATAGACAAACCTAAGGTTAAAAATTAACTGCGCAACCGAACCCAGGAGTATCAACCAGAATGGGATATCCTCATTTCTAAAAAGTCTGGCCGCATTGTACTCATTATTATTGAAACCATATATTACTATAAGAACCGGAAATATCCATAAAAAGACTCTTAAAAATCCGGGGAATCTTATCCACTCTCCCTGCAACTGAAGGTTCCTTATGTAAATGAAATAAGTTAGGGCCTGGCCGAACATGATTGCAAAATCATCCCTGAGATAGCCATAGACAAACAATAAGAAGGATGCAAATAAACTTAGCTGCCAGAAAATTACCGGAGTAATGATTTTT
Organism: Christiangramia crocea; assembly: GCF_022410465.1. Lineage (GTDB taxonomy): Bacteria > Bacteroidota > Bacteroidia > Flavobacteriales > Flavobacteriaceae > Christiangramia > Christiangramia crocea. The sequence continues at coordinate 48,737 of NZ_JAJSON010000019.1, forward strand.
TTGCTCTTTTCTGAAAGTAACCACTGAAGAATCATACGCCCTGAGAACAATAGCTGTGCTGTAAATCCAAGAGCATAGATCAACCAGTTACTCATCTTTATCGGCTACTTTATAGTTTATATAGGATTTTTTCATCCATACATAGGCAAAACAGTCCAGTAATGGCCCCATAAAACGATTTCGAAAATTATACTTTGATTTGCCGGCCAGTCGGGGATAATGAGGGATCTCCACCTCTTTTATCCTTCCATTTTGAAGAAGCACCATTGCTGGCAGGAACCTTTGTAAACCCTTAAACATTGGGATATTTTTAGCATAAGCCGTCTTTATGATCTTTAACGGGCAGCCTGTATCATGCATATAATCCCGGGTAAAAACATTTCTTACACCATTCCCCACCTTAGAAGATATACGCTTTACAATTGTATCTTTTCTTTCCTTTCGCCATCCTGTTACCAGGTCGTAGTCTCCCAGAAAAGGAAGCAACTTTTCAAAGTCTTCCGGATAGGTCTGCAGGTCGGCATCCAGGTATCCCAGAAAAGGGGTGTCGGTATGGTCAAAGGCGGCCTTAAGCGCAGCTCCTTTTCCAAAATTCTTTTCAAAAATCAGATATTTAAAATCTTCATTTTTAGAACAGAATTCCCTTATCATAGAAGGACTCGCGTCAGAAGAACCATCATCAACCAAAAGTACTTTGGTCTTCTTAGAAGCCCTGGATAAATATTCTTTTAACTGAACAAAGAGTTGCGGAAGGCATTCCTGTTCGTTATAGACGGGAACAATAATGGTAAATTCGTAAGTCATGCTTTAGCGGCAATTCCATATTGAAGGTCAAGGATATTGTCACCGGATTTGATAGCAATATTCATCGAGAAGCAGGCTTGCTCTCCATTTTCGTATACCGGAGAGATTTTTAACAGAAATTCAGGCATAAATATGAGCTCGAAATTTCTGGCTAAATTAAGATAATTTTATAAACCCGCATTGATGTCCTTCACCGATAAATTCCTGCAATTAAAAGATTTTAGGTGATAATCCCACTGATGAAGCACATTTCCTTATATATTTGAGTTGCCAAATCTATTCGAATTACCTGCTTGCTAACTGTAAAAAAAACCGGTTATGCTCAAGCAACAGGATTATATTTTAAATACCCAGGAAGAATATAAACAGATCGATTCTGTAAAGAAAATGATACAGGATATCCACGAATCTGGTAATTTCTTTCATCTTTCATTGAAGACTCTGGAGCTTATAAGGCGCTTTAATATGCTGTTTGTCCGGGTATTCGAGAAAAATGATGAATCACCAAGCGTCTTTAATCAGCTGGTGATCCTTAGCCATCACCTGGAAGAGCAATTATTACGCGAAAACTGAAAAACTAAAAAATACTATTTACTGATAATCAAAAACTTCCTTCGGGAAGTTTTTCATTTTTAGACAGGGCTTTATTTTTTAAATAAAAAATCATTGTTTTATTTACAAAGAGGTTTATATTTGCAACCGCAAAAAGGTCTCGTAGCTCAGCTGGATAGAGCATCTGCCTTCTAAGCAGACGGTCACAGGTTCGAATCCTGTCGAGATCACAAAAAGCCACGCACAGCGTGGCTTTTTTGTTTCTAGTCATTTCTAAATAGCTTTCCTTTCACAATAAATTATAGGCCTTTCTTAAAGTATTGTCAAAACTCGCATTTTGGTGCTGCAGAGTTATTAATCTTCATAAATTAGGTACAAGTACTAATAAATACCGATTCATAAACCCCTAAAAATGATGCATTTATAGCATTATTTAAATAAGTTTTTGAAGAAATGCAGGAAATACCTGATCTATCTAAAAATTCCATTGAACAAATTTTAACAATTCTTGAAAAAGAAAAGGAGATTAGTTGTAGCCTACCTGGTAAAGGAATATTACATATAGAAAAGGAACTGCCTTACCTGGTGATTTACAGGCGGAAGAAAAATGATAAGGGTACCAGAAGGTTTGTTACCAATGAAGCATCTTATCTAATCATCGGCGACGAAGATTTTCCGGGATATCAAAAATTGCTTTATGCCATATCCGATAAAATATCTGCAGACCTGGAAGCCTTTCTGTTATTCGAGATCTATGCCGGAGAGCAGGGATCTTCAAAAATAAAAATCAAGGGACCTGCACAAAGACTTCCTTCCGCGCTGGATACCTTAAAGGAGGATTTTCTGAAGATAAATTCCGAATTTACAGGAATCTATCTGGATACCGAGATTCTTGATACCCCACACAGGCAGCCGGAAAATTCCCCACATTTAATGGAAATTGAAGATGCCAAGAACTGTGGTGCCGTGGTGGTGGGTCTTGAAATACCTCCAATCTACAGAAATGAAGAGAATAAATTATATCCAGTTTTCTTCAGGAGCTTCAAGGATTTCTTGGTAAAGGCTATTCATCGTTCGTTCTATGAATTTATAAGGGTTCAGACCTCCGGTGGTGTGGCAAGTTATAATGCCCTTGGCAGAAAGTACCTCAAACAGATCGTATATGATATAGACAAGCAACTCACAGATATAGAAAAATCCTACCAGTTCCTGTGGCTTGTATCACCGGCTAACATTCATGAAATAAAAGAAAAGTTCTTTGAAAGCAATTATGAAAAAGTCATGGATTACCACTACAGATTGCTTCCTGTAGACCCAGACGTGCTGAAACGAAGGCTTTATAACCTTAAAATGGAAGATATAGACGATCCTGCCATGTCTTTCCTATTCCGTGAAAAGCGCGAAGAACTCGATTTGCAGATAAGCATGCTTAGCGAACGGGGAACCCGAAATTTCATGTATGACAGTATACGCTTATACAAAGGTGTTGAAAATGTGTTGTGTGAGGAAGCACGGGGTATACTGAATGCTGTTGATGAAGAGGACCCGGATAAAGATAAAGATCTTCTCGACTCAAAGGCCTTTAGCAGTATGGCCAGAAAAGAGTTCGATTATTACAAGCAGCAGGACGAAAACTTCAAATGCAAGGTTCATATTAGAAAGGATGTGAATGTGATGATGGTCTCCCATGGGGAATTATATATACCGGAAGACTATAAAATGAGCCGCACTGAGGCTAAAGCCCTTATTCAACATGAGGTGGGAACTCATGTACTCACTTATTATAATGGTAGTAATCAACCTTTACATCAATTAAGCAACGGGCTGGCAGATTATGATCCTCTACAGGAAGGTCTGGCTGTGATGTCTGAGTTCATGGTAGATGGCTTGACGGCTAACCGACTTAGAATCCTCGCCGGAAGGGTGCTTGCCGGAGAGGCATTAATGGAAGGCGGTGATTTTCAGGAAATATTCCGACTCCTTAAAATGGATTACGGATTCACTCCTCAAAGAGCTTTCAATATTACCTCGCGGATTATGCAGGGTGGCGGTTTTATGAAAGATATAATTTATCTGAAAGGACTGGTTCTGCTAAAGGAATACTTAAAAAACGGGGGAGATTATGAACCGCTTCTGGCAGGAAAATATGGTATAAAACATACCGGTATTATTAAGGAATTAACAGACAGAATGGTTCTTAAGCCGGTACAGGTAAAACCAAGCTATCTGCATAGCGAAAAAATGTGTGAAAAATTAGAATTAATCCGGCAGGGACTTAGTCTGCCACAAATGGTATGTAAATGAAAATATGTTTTGTTTTAAATGATATTCAGAGCGAAGGCAATGGAACCTCGAGCGCTCTAATGTGTATGGCCCATCAACGTGGTCATGACGTATATGCAATGGGAGTAGGTGATTTTAATTTCCATCATGATGCTCCTATTACTGTAAACGCAACTCAGGTTCCCAAGAACACAAAAACCAAATCGCCAGCTAAATTCCTTGAAGCTTTACAAGGCAGTAAAGCCAGGAAAAAGCAAATTGACTCCACTAAACTGGACGTTCTTTTTATCAGAAACAACCCTACCGAAGAAGTTGGAAGACAATGGGCAGAACAGGCTGGTGTAGCTTTTGGGCGAATGATTCAGCAACAGGACGTTCTGGTGTTAAATGATGCCTATGCGCTTTCCCACGCCTTTATTGACAAACTATATTTTGAAGAGCTGCCACAGGAGATCAAACCAGATTCCATAGTTACGAGAGATAAAGATCAACTCCTGGATTTCTGGGAAAAACAAAACAAGAAAATGGTCTTAAAACCCCTGGAGGGTTCCGGAGGCCAGGATGTTTACCTCATAGATGAGCATGAGAAGAACGTGAACCAGATAATTGAACACCTTAGTTCCCAGGGATATGTAATTGCCCAGGAATTTCTTCCTGCAGTAAAAGACGGGGACGTAAGGGTTCTATTGCTGAATGGGAAAGTTATGGAGAAAGATGGTGAAAAAGCTATTATTCGCCGGGTAGCGGGGGAAGGAGAATTCCGAAGTAATTTTAAACTGGGCGCCACCGCAGACAGCAGTGACCTTACCCCGGAAATGCAACGTATTGTTGATCTTACCGCACCAAAACTTATCCGTGACGGATTGTTCTTTGTTGGCTTAGACATTGTGAAGGATAAGCTCATTGAAATCAATGTATTGAGCCCCGGAGGAATGGAACGTTTCAAAGACATTGGCCTTCCCCCTTTCACCGATTATGTGATCGAAGCGATTGAAAGAAAAGTGGAATATAAAAGGGTGTACAAAGGTCAGCTTTCCAACAGGACACTGGCTACAATGGATTAAATTTTTAGTTTATGAATGAAGAGTTGAAAGAAGAAATACCACGGATAATTGGGAAATACACAGCAGGTACCAAAGGCCCGCTACTGTTTGTTACGGCAGGTATCCACGGGAATGAGCCTAGTGGTGTAAAAGCCTTGGAAAGGGTCTTCGCGGAACTGGAAAAAACAAGACCTTCAATTAAGGGAACCATTATAGGTGTATCCGGAAATAAAATGGCGCTCAATCAAAACAAGCGCTATATTGATGAAGACCTGAACAGGACCTGGACCAAAGAGAATATAAAGAGTGGGTATAAGGATTCTCATGAAAAAAAGGAAATGTTCGAGATCATTGATATTCTTGAGCAATATCCGGAAAATGATTTTACCAAAAGATATTTTTTGGATTGTCATACTACCTCCTCTCCCAGCCTTCCATATGTTTCGGTACAGGAAGTAAATGATAATGATGCATGGGCCCATAAATTCCCTACATACATAATTCGCGGGTTTAGTGATATTATTACAGGAGACATAGACCATTACCTCAGCCGAACCGGAATGACGGGTTTTGTATTTGAAGCCGGGCAACATACAGATAAGACTTCTGTAGAAAATCATGAGGGAGTGATCTGGCTTGCGCTTAAGGAAGCCTGTGAACTTGATCTTACGAAGATCTCAACCTATCCTGAATGTGTGGATCGTTTTGCAAAAAAGAATGCGCCACCCCAGAAAACCTTTGAAATAATTTACAGACATGGTCTCGAGGATAGCGATATTTTTGAGATGCAGCCTGGTTATGAGAATTTTCAGAAAATTGAAAAAGGAGAGCTTCTGGCCAAACAAAACGGGAATGAGGTAAAAAGTGAATGGGATGCCCATATCTTTATGCCATTATACCAGTCACAGGGAAATGATGGCTTCTTTGTCGTAAAAGAAGTATAAAAAAATTTCATTAAGAAATTGTACTAAAAAAGACAGTAAAAAATATGCTGTCTTTTTTTTTGCTTAATTTTAAAGTAATAATTCCCTACAAGTTTTTAATCGATTGACTCTTAACGTATTACATGTATATGACTTAGGTTATTTATTCATAAACCGAAAAAATGGACACAATAATTAGTATCATAAACTTTGTTTTGATCGCCGGTGTGATACAGGGCTTTGTGTTCAACATTTTCACGATCCATATAACAAAAAAAAGAGTGGGATGGGCGGTAATCTATCTAAATCTTACCGTTCTTTTTATTTCTTTAAATAATTTGCAGGCCTGGCTGATAGAAGCTGGCTTCTCTACCAATAACTTTTTCTTCAGGGAACTCCTTGTCCCGTGGTATATGCCTATCATGCCAGTTTTCCATGCTTTTCTTGTTTATTATTTACGCATTGAAAATTCGGTTAAAAAATATATTAGACCGGCTATTTTGATCTTTTCCTTAGAGATGATTATAAGAATTACCCTGATTGCTTTTGTCTATTATTTTATCCCCGAGAGAGATAATTTTCTTATAACCAACTTTACTATTTTCGAGGAGATCTTTAACGCTCTTTTTCACCTGCTTATATTCTATGAATGTTTTAAACTGGTTTTTAAAAAGAAGCATTTATTTCCATTCATTTTAAAATATGACGATATATCATGGCTCAGAGTGATACTCAGGCTGGGAAGTTATGTTTTTATCTTATGGATACTTGCGATCATCATCTTCAATATTACGGGAGACAGATTAGCTTATTACCCCTTAAGACTGGGAACATCTGTCCTGTTATACTGGATAGGCTATCAGGGATTCTACAGGTACCATCAGGTAAATGATCGTATATCTTTAAGAAGATCAATCTCCTCCAGTAAAGCCCTTAGGGTAAATGATCATAAGTTAGAGAGTTCTCGAGACAGCTCTGAATATAACACCAAACATCAGAAGGATTTTGAAAAAATAGATTCTTATATAATAGAAAAGCAGAGTTATCTGGATCCAAATCTTGGGCTGGAGGAACTGGCCAATCAACTGGATATGAGTCCTACTCATTTGTCTAAGATTATCAATACCTACAGTGATTATAATTTTTCAGATTATATCAACTCTTTAAGAATTCAGCAGGCTAAAAAATTGCTTAACGATGACAGTTTCTGCCGGTATACTATTGTATCCATCGGCCTTGAATGTGGATTCAACTCTAAATCCACTTTTTATTCCGCTTTCAAAAAATTCACTTCTCAAACACCATCGGAATACAGAGAGACTACCTGTTAGTGTCCGGATTTAATTCCGGACGTCCGAAATATTACAAACAAGTAAAAAACTGGATATCAACACGATAAGTCTTATTTAATTTTACTTCACTAACCTGATGGAATCTTCCCCTACGATCATTCATCATAAAATTGAAGTGCCATGTTATTGATTTTATTAATGATTCTGATAGACAGGTTTAAACACAGGCTTCCCATAATTCAGGACCTGGACCTTAATAAGCACCTCCCGTACATTAAAATTATTCCCGTAGTAGTAATAAGTCTTTTACTCACTGGAAGTACCAAAGCCCAACAAAGTCAGGTGAAATTCGACATTCTTAAAAACGATAAAAGTATTGGAACCTTACAGATCGAAAAAAGGGAGGTCTCTCCTTTTACGGATTATCAGCTTTCTTCAAAAATCGAAGCTTCCTTTATTAAAAAATTCAGGATTAATGCTTCTGAAAAGTTTCGGTATAAGCATGACAAACTGATCTATTCTTTTATAGAAAGATCGATAAATAAGAAAGCTAATGCTCCAAAGGAACTTGTTTTTAAAGAGGACAGATATATCATTAAAGATGAAGGCGGAAAACGTATCCTTCCAAAAACGAAGATCAACTATAACCTGGTACTCCTCTATTTTAACGAACCGCTGGACATCAACTCGGTCTATTGTGATAATCAGCAAGTCATGGTAACTGTAAAGGATATTGGAAATAATCAGTATCGTGTGGACTTTCCAGACGGTGCCTCAAATATCTTCCATTACCGGGCAGGAAGATGTGTGCAAATAGATGTCTACGGAAAATTTTTCAAAGTCAAATTAATCAAGGAATAAACTAACTGAAAATGGAAACTGCAGGATTAATATTGATATGTTTTTGGAGCTACTTTCTTATCTCTTATACATGTTTTCGACTTAATGTAACCAAGATAAGCGAGGCCCTAAACAGGGAGAACGGTTTAAAAATATTAAATGTGAGGCATGTACTGGGGATCATCATTTTTGGATTCGCAGGCTATATTTTATTTAATGAGTCTCCCATAATATTATGGAAAAACTTAATGGAAGATCCCGCTCTAAGTGTAGCCGTAGCATTCTTTGCAACGATAAGTATGGATCTTTCGGTTTCTGATGCCACCTCAAATTACGCAAGTATTCCTCCAGTTCCATTTAGCATTATGAACGGACTGGGTTATATATCAATCCGGATATTATTTCTTTTTGCTTATGAAGTGTTTTTCAGAGGAGCACTATTTCTATTCAGCCTTCAATATGTAAACCTTATTTACTCAATATTGATAAACTTATTCTTCTATGCACTTATTCATGGTTTTGATTCCAGAAAAGAGTTTATAGGTAGTATTCCCTTCGGGATTGTATTATGCCTTTTCACCTATTTTTCAGGAAGCATCTGGCCTGCTTTTATTATCCACGCCTCCCTATCTCTTGGCTATGAAACTATTATTATTTCGAAAAGTCTAACTAAAATTCAAGAGTCATGAAAATTTTTATTACAGGTATTACAGGATATATAGGTTCTAAACTGGCACTTTCTTTAATTGAAGAAGGGCATATGATACACGCTCTGGTAAGGGATCCTAATTCAGCTACTTTGCCAAGGCATGAAAATATAATTCCTTTCAAAGGCAAACTTGAAGATATTGAAAGTATAAGAGTAGCCATGAAAGGATGCAAGAAAGTAATGCATGTTGCCGGATACACCAATATTCGCTGCAAAGATATCGCTCCATTTTACAAAGTAAATGTACTTGGAACCTCCAATGTACTTAAAGTCGCTAAAGAACATGAAATAAAAAAGTTCATTTACACCAGTAGTGTTTCAGTTTTTGGAGCTTCTTTTCCGGGTTTGGCTATTACTGAAAGTCAACCGAGGATGTCTACTTACACCAATGATTATGAACTCACAAAAGCATTAGGAGAAAACCTGGTAAGAGAATACACCAAAAAAGGAGTTCCGGGAATTATCCTGAATGTTTCAAGGGTGTATGGTCCTGGCATCGATTGTTATTCCAGTGGAATAAACAAACTTTTCAGAATCATAATGAAGAACAAGTTCCTGATAGTTCCGAACAAGTTAGCTGCCACGGCCAATTATGTTTATATAGATGATGTAGTGGAGGCTCATAAACTTGCAATGGAACATGCCACAGCAGGTGCACAATTTATTATAGGTGGAGAAAATGCTTCTTATGAAAGGTTGTTCGGAATCATGTTCACGAAAGCTGGCATCAAAAAAAACATTTACACTGTTAATTATCGGTTTTTAAAACATCTATGCAATTTTACTTCTCTTTTCAGTCTTTTCAGAAAATATGACAACAGTCTCTGTTCCAGGATACTTGATTTTCTATTTACAGATCGGGCAGCCTCCTCGAAAAAAGCCGAAAAGGAGCTGGGATATAGATATACCAGTCTTGAGAAAGGACTCGGGAACACTTATGAATTCATTAAAAACAAGGGTCATGAAAACAAATTATTTCACACTTATAACAGGAGCTAGTCAGGGTTTTGGTAAGGCACTGGCTATAGAATGCGCTAAAAGGGAAATGAATCTTTTCCTGATAGATCTGCCTGGTACAGGTTTAAATAACCTCCAGGAATTTCTAAAACAAAACTTCGGTATAAAAGTTTATTCCTTCAGTATAGACCTTAGCTCCACGGAGGATTGCAAAGAGCTTGTTAAATTCATTCATCATCAAAAAATCGAACTAAAATATCTCATCAATAATGCCGGCGTTTTAAGCAAAGGGTTCTTTCATGAAGTAGATCTAAAATATTATCTGAAACAGATAGAAGTAAATATTTGTGCTCCTACCCTACTCATCAAACTATTTTACGACCAGCTAAAAAGAAATGCGCCTTCAGGCATCCTGAATGTTAGCAGTATGGCCAGTTATTTCAGCCTACCCACTAAACAGGTTTATGGAGCTACTAAAGCTTATCTATATTCATTGTCCAGAAGCTTGAATCTTGAATTTAAATCTGAAGATATCTGGGTTTCCATAGTTTGTCCGGGAGGCATGAACACGAATCCGTATATGTGCTATAAGAACCGGACCATGGGATGGTTTGCTAAACTATCTATTATGGACCCTGAAGAAGTGGCTGCAATTACGATGGATGCCTTCCTGGAAAGAAAGGAAGTTATTATTCCGGGAACCGTAAACAAATTCTATTTAGCTTTAGGTAAACTTATTCCCCAGTCAGTAAGAGATAGTATCACAACCAAGGAGATGAATCGCTTCAGGGCTGCAGGCTTATCTGTTGGATAATATTTTAAACATGAAGCATTTCTTTTACGTAAGTATATTTCTTTTAGCCTTTACCCCAGGGTACATTTCAAATGCACAATCGTATTTTGATATCATCAATATGGGTTATGAGCATTCGGAATATTCTCCCAAAAATGCTTCAAATTTCGGTTTTGATAAATTTCATACCAGGATCAATCTTGGCCATGAGCTAAAAAATGATGATTATATTCTGGGAACCTTTTCCGGAGAGATCTTTAAATTCCGGGATATTGAATATACAGGAGAAGAGATGAACCTTTACTCCAGTTTTGTAAGTGCCGGGTATCTTCATTTTTGGAAAGAGAAGGAATGGAGTCTTCTAACACAAATAAGGTTCAAACTGAATTCAGATTATTATCAGACATCTATTAATGATATACAAACCGGAGGTTGGTTCATGTTCACTCATAAAAAAAATGAGAAACTAAGTCTATTTGCCGGGATGTATTTCAACCAGGAAGTAGATAAAAACCTTCTGTTCCCCATTGGCGGACTTCACTGGGTGCCTGATGAAAAATGGAATCTTTATATCCTGGTTCCATCCATCATAAGATTTGAATGGATCCTGAAAGAAGATAATTGGTATACTGGTCTGGAAAGCAACTGGAACCTGAATTCATACCTGATAAAGGAAAATCCTGAGATTCATTATTTCAGGATCGAGACGCTGGTAACCTCCATTTTTATCGAAAAACATATCTCCGAAAAAATAGTACTCTATGGAAAAATTGGCAACTACCAGATAAACGATTATGAAGCTTTTGACAATTCTGAGCAACAAATCTCTCAACCTAAACTGGAAGCCGGGCTTATTAAAAACTTAAGCCTGGATGCCGGGATCGCATACCGACTCAGATACTGATCTCCTACTAAAAAATATCCTATGTTTTTTTATTTTTTTACAATGCCAAGAACTTTTCCAGTCTGGCAATCAACACGAAGTAGCTCATTCTGCTCCATTCCGTATTTTCCAGGAGGAACCTTATAATCACCTACACCCCTGATAGATTCTACCATAATTATTTCAGTTCCATCTGCAGGGTCTACCAAAGGACTTTTACATGCATTTTCCTCAAAATCCATCCCTGATTTTGTAATAAAGGTTGAAGGAGCCCTTGCAGCATCACGCATAGTTTTAGAAGTAAATGATTGTGAAGAACAGCCACCAAATAACATAGGAATGGCTATTAATGCAGACATAAAAACTTTTTTCATTGAAAAATGAATTAAAAATTTGACTGCTAAATTTAGATAAAAAAATAGTTGGTTTTACCAGTATACAAAACTATTGTTCAGATCTTTACAGATTTATATTTCATAGATCATCTCACAAATTCAAGGCATACCGGTGTCTTAATTTTAAATACCGGCGGCTGGGGTTTTAATTTTCCTGTTTCGGGATTGATCTGGTATATGGTAATATTTCCGGTATCCTGGCTGGCTGCGTACAGGTATTTCCCATAAGGCGAAATAGCAAAATTTCTGGGGGTCTCTCCAGCAACCGGAACAAAATCCACTTTTGTAAGTTTCCCGTTTTCAGCATTTATTTCATATATGGCAATACTGTTATGTCCACGATTGGAAGCATAAAGAAACTTTCCATCAGGATGTAAATGTATATCGGCGGGAAAATTCTTATTCTTATAACTTTCAGGTAATGATGAAATATTCTGTATTAACTCCAGTCCGCCATCCTTTTTAACAGTAAATACACTTACTGTGCTGTTCAATTCATTGATAGAATAGGCATAAATACCATTTTTAGCAAAACTCATATGACGGGGTCCGGCACCATCTTTTAAGGCAACAAATGGCTGACCGTGAGGTTCAAGCATCCCATTCATAATATTAAAATTATAGATCCAGATCTTATCATTACCAAGATCAGCTATATATGCATAACGGTTATCTCCGCTAACTTTCACTGAATGGGCATGGGCCTTATCCGGAGCCTGAAGTTTGATTTCCTGATTCCGTATCAGTTTCCCATCGCTATCGATTTTATAAACCATCACAACTCCGCCTACATAGTTACTTACGAAAGCATACTTACCCGACCGGTCTATTGCGATATGACAGGGAGCAAATCCGCCGGTACCGAGTTTTCCAATATTTCTTAAAGATCCGTCTTCCTGAATCTCATACGAGTAGACAAAACCACTTTCAGCATCACTGGGTCCCAGTTCGCTAACAGAATATAGATATTTCCCCATTTTTCCGACTTTAATGAAGGAAGGATTGGTTACCTCGGCAGCAGTGCAAACAAATTCCAGGTTACCGGTACTGGCATGCTGATTCAGCAAATAGATTCCACGGGCTTTTCCATCAACATGGCCCTCTTTTTTAGTGTAGGTACCCACATATATCCTGTTTATTGAATCCGCCACATTCTTCTTCTCCATTTGTGCCATAACGGGATTAATGGTCAGTATCCCTAAAATTATTAAAAAACCTGTAATTTTCATTTTTCTGTATTTAAATTCATAACCACTTCTTCCTTTTAAAATAATAGAGCATTAAAAAGAAAATGATGATCATTATTCCCCAGAGAACGAAGTAGCCATATTTCCATTCTAACTCAGGCATATATTCAAAGTTCATCCCGTAAATACCAGCAATAAAAGTAAGTGGTATAAAAATACTAGCCATGATGGTAAGAACCTTCATAACCTCGTTCATCTTATTGCTGATCGTAGTCATATAAAGATCCATAAGTCCCCAGATCATTTCACGGTAGATCTCTATGTTTTCAGATATCTGAACTATATGATCGTGCAGATCTCTTATATAACTGACAGTACTGCTTTTTATGAGTTCGTTTTCCATTTTCTCAAGTCGGCCTACCACCTCACGCAGCGGAAAGACAGATCGGCGTATCCTTAAAATAGTGCTCTTAAGTTCCTGGATCTCCTGGGTAACATTATCCTTTGGTTTATCGATAAAAAGGCTGGCCTCAAGCGTTTCAATACGATCACTCATATCGTCTATTACAAGAAAGTAGTTATCTATAATCGCATCCAAAAGTGCAAACATCAAATAATCTGCAGAGCGCCCTCTTATCCTGCCTTTAGCGGTTTCAAGTCTTTCCCTCACAGGATCAAAGACATCACCATCGGATTCCTGAAAAGTGAGTAGGTAATTTTTTCCCACGATCATACTTATATGTTCATTCTCAATATTACCATTTCTGTAATAAAGCATTTTGGCAACAATGAACAGGTAATCCTGATGCTCCTCAATCTTGGGCCTTTGACCTGTATTCACTATATCTTCCATTATTAGGTGATGAAGCTCATAATATTCTCCCAGCTTCTGAATTTCCTCAATATTGCTCAAACCATCAATATTGAACCAGGTGATCTTATCTTCATCAACAAATTTAAAGGCATCTTCAGTACTTGTAGAGCTAAAACGCTCATAGCTATCCTGGTTATAATCAATAACCTCAAGCCTTGTCCGGGCTGTTTCCTTACGACCAACATAGGTCATGGTTCCCGGAATCTGGTTTACCGTTTTGGTATTCTTTGGTCGCCTAAGCAGGGATTTTGGTTTAAGGGCCATAAACGCAGTAATATTTTTTATAAATGTAAGAATAATCCCTTAACAGAAATTTTAAAGAAGTGAATCTGATAAATCGGTCCTGGGAATTAGAGTAAATCTAAGCTTAATTTTACCTTTGCCTCTATGAAAGAAGCAAGGCTGTTAGATACCCTTAAGGAATATTTTGGTTATGAGAAATTTAGACCTTTACAGAAAAAAATAATCAATTCGGTTTTTGAAGCTAAAGATAACCTGGTTATTATGCCTACAGGGGGAGGTAAATCTATCTGTTATCAACTTCCGGCAATTCTGCTACCGGAAATCACCCTGGTAATTTCTCCTCTTATCGCGCTTATGAAAGACCAGGTGGATGGCCTGAATGCGAATGGGGTTCCCGCAGCTTATCTGAACAGTAGTCAGGAGGAAGCCGATAAAGAGGTTATTTTTCAAAAAATCGATAATAAAGAGATCAAATTATTATATGTAGCTCCTGAAAGTCTTCAGTTTGTGGATCGTTTTCTAAGCCATGGTAAAGTAAGCCTTATCGCCATAGATGAAGCCCACTGTATCTCCAGTTGGGGGCACGACTTTAGGCCTGCCTACACTCAGCTTGGTTACCTGAAAAATCGTTTTCCTATCACACCGGTGCTGGCTTTAACTGCTACGGCTGATAAAGCCACCAGAAAGGATATTTGCAAGCAGCTTAATATTCCTGGAGCAGAAAAGCATATCGCTTCCTTTGATCGTAAGAACCTGAGTTTAGAGGTTAAACCTGGTATAAAACGTTTTGAGAAGATCGCTGAATTTATTAAAAATCGGAAAAAGGAAAGCGGTATCATCTACTGTTTAAGCCGGAAAACTACCGAGGATCTTGCTTCCAAGCTTCAGGCTAAAGGTTTTAAGGCAGCTGCATATCATGCCGGCCTCAATCATTTGGAGCGTTCACAGATACAGGATGACTTTATAAACGATGAAAAACAGATCATTTGTGCTACTATAGCTTTTGGAATGGGGATCGATAAATCCAATATTCGCTGGGTGATCCACTATAATATGCCGAAAAATCTTGAGGGTTATTATCAGGAAATTGGCCGTGCCGGCCGTGATGGTTTACCATCAGATACTCTTCTTTTTCATAGCTATGCCGATGTGGTGCAGCTTCAGAAGTTTGCTTCCAATGCAAAAAATGAAGAAGTCCAGCTTGCCAAACTGGACCGCATGAAGCAATATGCAGAAGCACTTAGTTGCCGGAGAAAGATATTGCTAAGCTATTTTGGTGAATTTATGGAAGAAGACTGCGGAAACTGTGATATCTGCAGAAATCCACCAGAGTTTTTTGATGGAAGTATTATAGCCCAAAAGGCACTTTCCTGTATCTTCCGCTTAAAGGCATCTGAACCAATTTCAGCGGTAATTGATGTTTTACGCGGAGCCGGGAACGAGACGGTTAGAAGTAATCACTACGAGCAGCTATCTACCTACGGAATTGGGAAAGATATCTCATGGCATCACTGGCAGCAATATCTAATTCAGCTTATTAATTTAGGTTATATAGAAATTGCGTTCGACAGGAATAATCATTTACAGCTCACGGAACAGGCCAAAAAGGTCTTGTTTGAAAATGAAAAAGTATTACTGGCTCAAGTAAAAGAAAAAGAGGTACAGTCAAGATCAGAAAAAACCACTACAACATCAGATTCTCTTTTTGAAAAACTTAGACAGCTGCGTCTTGAGATTGCAAGAGATGAAGATATTCCTGCCTATCTAATTTTTAATGATGCCACACTCAAGGACATGGAAAAACAACGACCAATGTCTGATTCTGAATTTTTGCTCATAAATGGCGTGGGGCGGAAAAAAATGGAAAATTATGGTTATAGATTTATCAAGGAGATAATCGCTTTCAGCCAGGAAAAGAGAGAAAAGAAACCTAAAAAGAAAGTAAAAAAGGGAAATACATTAAAAGAAACACTGGCCTTATATAAAGAAGGCTTAAATGTGGAGGAGATCTCTAAAGAGCGTGGTATTGCTAAAAACACAATTTTCACACATTTGATCAAGCTTTATGATGAAGGCGAAGATATCAATTTGCGTCAGTTTGTACCGGGATTAGAACTAGAATCTGTAAGAAATGCTAAAACGGAACTTGAAAATCCGAATTCGCTAAGAGCATTCTTTGAGCATTTCGAGGAAACCATTCCCTATGAAACAATAAAGATCTCATTAAAGATCCTGGAAAAGGAAGAAGCACAATAGCTTAATCAAATTCTATCTTATTCAGAATAAGTCCGGAGGCCGGAGCTATATAGTCCATTTGAAGATGGGGGCTGTCCGGCAGTAAACTTTTTTTGATATTTTCCAGACTTAGCTCTCCCCTGCCAACCAGTACTAGGGCTCCCATCATGAGTCTAACCTGGTGCCTTAAGAAACCGGCAGCATGAATGTGAAAGATATATGACTTTTCAGGAAAGAAATTGGCTGTATATAACTGGTTCTCTACGATCTCAGATATTAGCATTTCCCTTTCAAAAGTGCTGTTTTCAGATACCCGTACGCAATAGTTCTTAAAATTATGGGTTCCCTGGAATAATTTTGCAGCCTGTTTCATCTTTTCAATATCCAGATCTTCCTGAAAATTGGCCATAAAAGGAGCGCAAAATGGATGGAATTTCTCCCCTACACTAAAAAGGTAAGCATACTCTTTGGTCTTGGAATGCTGAATGATGTTGAAATTCTTGTCTACTTCCTCAATACTCAGAGCACGTATATCCTGTGGAAGGTTCTTATTGAAAAGATCAAGAAAAGCATCCAGGTCTTTTAAAGGTTCATGATCAAGGAACAATTCAAATGCCGACTCTTCCGCAGAAACCATGGCATCGGTTCGGCTCGTACCAAGGATCTTACATTTGGCTTCAGGCATTACCCATCCCAGGGTTTTCGTGATTAGCCCTTCAACGGTCTTCACATCAGGCTGTTTCTGCCAGCCATGGAGCCTGTATCCTAAATACTGGATCTTAATAAAATAATAGAATCGTTTTCGGAACAAAATCGAAATTTTCAGGCAAATATATTCATAATTCAGAGTCTCTTCAGCGGAAAACCTATTAATACCGGAGCTCGGGGAAATATAGGTCTAAGAAGAAGATAATATTTAGATATTTTTCTTAATTTTATAAAGCTTTGAATATACTTCCATGGCTTTTTCTTCTTAACTATTTCGTTCCCGGAATAGAATGATTTCTGAAATTATTTCGGAAACAGTTTAATAAAGTATTAAATTAAAAAGACAATGCCGAGGTATATAGTTGAAAGAGAGCTTGAGGACGCAGGAAACCTGTCTGGCGATGAGCTTCAGGCAATTTCCCAGAAATCATGTAGTGTACTTGAAAAGTTAGGCCCACAAATACAATGGGTACAGAGTTTTGTTACAAAAGATAAACTCTACTGCATATATATTTCTCCCAACGAACAATTGATTAAGAAACACGCAGACCTTGGTGAGTTACCATTGAATGCGATTAATGAGGTAATGACGATAATAGATCCGGTCACGGCAGAGTAAAGAATTAATGATTTTACCATCAATCAAAACATCATAGGCCCCGAAAGGGGCTTTTTTATTATCGATTAATTCTGATTAAATTGAATAAAAAAATTGAAATGAAGCCAAGTCCTAGAAAACCTGCCCATAAATGCCTGATCCAATTTGATAAGAACTTTTCCAACATTGAAGATCTTAGAACAGAAATTTCAAGCAGTCTGGTGACGGAAGATAATTTGTGGTTAAGCTATGACGAAGATGCAGGAATAGAACGTTTAACCAGGACTGAGCGGGGATTTGGCTATCATAAGCATTATGAACTTTTTGATTTCTTTGATCTGCCCGCCGGAAACGGGGAAGCCGATATGGAAGCACTGGCTTATCAGGAGCCCTTCTTATGGTTCTGCGGAAGTATGAGCCTGAAACGTGATTCTCCAGATGCTGATGATTCCCTTGAGAAACAACTGGACGACCTCAGTGATATAGACGTAGATGAAAACAGATTTAGCCTGGGTTGCATCCCCTGTATAAAAAAAGATGGAAGCTATGAACTTCTGAATGAAGCTGAATATAATGGAAAAAAGATAAGACCTCTAATGTTGCGGGGTGGCACGAAGAGTACCGAACTTCATAATGCCTTAATGCGTGACCAGCATCTGGAACGCTTCATGATGATTCCCTGTAAGGATAATGGTTTTGATATAGAAGGCCTGGCCGTATATGATGACAGGATCTTTATTGGCTTAATAGGACCTGTATTAAACGGATTTGCGGTAATTCTTGAAATTGGCTGCAAGGAATTCGATGGCGAACTGCTTTTATCCAAAAGACCTGATGAAGAAAAGCTTTACCGAAAACATTTCATAGACCTACGAGGGATGGGAATAAGGGAACTGAATATTACCAAAAATGGAGACCTTTATCTTCTCGCCGGTCCCACCATGGATCTTGATGGTACCATAAGTATATACAGGGTCAATGGCGGACTACCAGATCAACATGCCAGTGTGATCCATGACCCTGAAAGATTGTTTGACGTGGCTCGTGGTGCTGAGTTAGAGCACGGCTCAGACAAAGCTGAAGGAATGGCTTTTTTATCGGACAGGAAAGTACTCATTACTTATGACTCACCAGTGGAAGAAAGACTTGAAGGCGGCACAGGGGTTTGGATGGATTGTTTTGATCTTTAAATCACCCCCGGTAAAAAGTTGAGTTTATTCAATTCACATGGCTTTTACCGAGGCATGTTTATTTTTTATCTTGCTGCCTCAAATATATTCCAGAAAAATATAATAAATGAGAAAATCGCTCCAGTTCTTTTTTATATCCATGTTAGTGGTTTTTGCCGGCTATTCACAAACAGAAAGAGATTCATTAACCGTCGAAGATTATGAACATGCAACAAAATTTTTAAGTTTTAATACTTCTTCTCTTGTAGACCGAAGTTATGTGAGCCCCCAATGGTTAAAGGGCGGTAGTTTCTGGTATGATGTTTCAACTGTAAACGGTGATGAATTTGTGCTTGTAAATCCAAAAAATGGTAAAAAGCAAAAAGCTTCCAGCGAAAAGGAATTGTTATTCGGTATGGATGCTCATAAATCTAATGGAAAAAAGAACTACACCCGTAATGAGGTCCTTTCTCCAGATGGAAAGAAAGTAGTATTTATAAAAGACTGGAATCTCTGGATGCGAAACCTGGAAACAGGAAAAGAAACCCAGCTAACCACCAATGGAGAGAAGAATTTTGGTTATGCCACAGATAATGCCGGATGGCGTAAAAGTGATAAACCCATTCTACTCTGGTCACCAGATTCCAGGAAAATCGCTACATATCAACAGGACCAGCGACATGTAAATGACATGTACCTGGTATCTACCAAAGTTGGTGCACCCGAACTTCTGAAATGGAAATACCCCCTTCCTTCTGATGAGGAAATAATTAAGATTCACAGGGTGATCATAGAGGTTGAGGAGCCAAAAGTCATACGCCTTGATATACCTGCAGATCCAAGACGTGGAACCCTGTGTGATAATATTTCATGCTCGGGAGCTTTTGACGATAACCAGTGGAATGAGGATGGCACAAAACTCGCTTTTGTTTCGACTTCCCGTGACCATAAATTGGCTAAAATGAGGATCGCGGATTCCGAAACCGGAGAAGTGAGGGAAGTTTTTGAAGAAAAAGTGGAAACACAGTACGAATCAGGTCGGGGATCTATCAACTGGCGCTACCTCGCAGATTCGGAAGAGATAATATGGTATTCCGAAAGGGACGACTGGGGTCATCTTTATCTTTATGATTCAGAAACAGGGAAACTAAAGAATCAGATCACCGAAGGAGATTTTGTAGTTACTGAATTACTGAGAGTAGATGAAGATAAACGCAAACTATATTTTCTGGCTAATGGACGTGAAAAAAGCCGGGATCCTTATTTCAGTCATTTCTACAGCGTGGATTTTGATGGAAAGAATTTAAAATTACTTACGCCTGAAAATGGAAATCATAAAATTTCAATATCTCCGGAAGGTCAGTATTTTGTAGATAATTATTCACAACCCGATGTGCCGAATGTTGCCCAGTTAAGAACCATAAAAGGAAAACTGGTCACTACTCTTGAAAAAGCAGATATTTCCAGGTTAAAAGATGCCGGATGGAAAGCTCCAAAACCGATCACTGTTAAATCCAGAGATGGGAAATGGGATCTTTACGGACTCATATTTACCCCTACTCATCTTGATGAAAGCAAGAAATATCCTGTGGTCAATTATATATATCCTGGCCCACAGGGAGGCGGAGTTGGCAGCCGTTCCTTTTCCCCTTCACGGAGGGACCATCAGGCGCTGGCCGAATTGGGCTTTGTAGTTGTGGTGATAGACGGAACCTGTAATCCGGACAGGTCAAAATCCTTTCACGATACCTGCTACGGTAATATGGCCGATAACACTTTGGAAGACCAGATCTCCGGAATTAAACAATTAGCAGAAAAATATCCTTATTTGGATCTGGACCATGTAGGTATCTGGGGGCATTCAGGAGGTGGTTTTGCCACAGCTGCTGCCATGTTCAAGTATCCCGAATTTTATAAAGTGGGTATTTCAGAATCAGGAAATCATGATAACAGGAATTATGAAGATGACTGGGGAGAAAGATACATCGGTCTTTTGACCAAAGATGCTGAAGGGATCTCAAATTATGAGAAACAGGCTAATCAGAATCTGGCTGAGAACCTTGAAGGAAAACTTTTGCTGGCTCATGGAGCGATGGATGATAATGTTCCGCCATATAATACCTATCTTGTAGTGGATGCTCTTATTAAGGCTAATAAAGATTTTGATCTCATCATTTTCCCACATGCGAGACATGGTTATGGAGATGACTATTACTATATGATGAGACGACGCTGGGATTACTTTGTAGAACATCTTATGGGAGCCACACCTCCTTCAAACTTTGAAATAGATCCTTCAAAATAAAAATTTGATGCAAGAACCTGAAATTATTGAAATAAAAACAAAGAAACTCGTCGGGATCAAGGTCTCTACCAGTCTTGCCGACGACAAGACCAGCCTTCTCTGGAAAAGATTCATGCAGTCCAAAGAGGCTATTAAGAATAATATTAATCAGGACCTCTACTCGGTGCAGTTGTATGGTAATAATTTCATCAAAGGAGATTTCGACTCGCAATCGGTCTTTGAAAAATGGGCTGCGATGGAAACCCAAGATCATAGCTTTATTCCAAAAGGTTTACAACCATTGGAGATACCCGGCGGACTGTATGCTGTTTTCACTCATCATGGAACAGCCAGGGAATTTGCAAAAACCTCAAAATTCATATTTGAAGAATGGCTGCCTCCATCCAAATATACTTTAGACGACAGGCCTCATTTTGAAATCCTTGGAGAGGAATATAAAGGTCCGGACAATCCTGATTCAAAAGAAAAAATCTGGATACCAGTAAAAACCGAAAATTGATGCAAATTCTGGATCAGTTTACCGGATTCTTATCTACTACCTCTCTCCTGCCGAAGGAAAATTTAACCGGTTTTCAATCCTTTGACTTTCCGGATGTCCAGATCACTGACCGACTTAAAAAGGACCTTGAAAGGATCGATCACCCTCGGAATTCAGTTCTGGGAAAAAGGATGGAAAGTTTTTTTGAGATCGCCATTAATCATTCTGAAAGATATCGGCTTATAGATTCAAATATTCAGATCATAGAAAATAAACAAACCCTGGGTGAAATTGATTTTCTGGTTTACGATGAACAATATGAAAAACCATTACATGTAGAGCTTGTATATAAACTCTATATCTATGATGAGAATTTGGCTCCGGAGATCAACAGATGGATAGGGCCTAACCGAAAGGATAGTTTTTCCGAAAAACTGGATAAGTTAAAAAACAGGCAATTTCCCATCCTATTTAAGCCAGAGACTCTCAAATACCTTAAAAACTTAGGCCTGCAGCAGGAAGAAATCGAGCAGCAAATATGCTTTAAAGCGAAGTTATTCACCCCAGCAGGATTTCAGGATCCACGAACGGCTGAAATAAACACTGAATGCTATAGCGGGAAGTGGTTTAATTTTACTGAATTTTCAAGGTTTAAAGGGCAGGATAATCTGTTTTTCAGTCCGCCGAAAAGATCCTGGAGTGCTTCTCCTGAATCTAATAAGGAATGGTTTACTCATTCTGAAATGATAAAAACAATAGAGACCCTCTTCGAAAAACAGAAATCCCCTCTTATCTGGATGAAGACAAAAACTGCTTATCAAAGCTTTTTTGTAGTTTGGTGGTAATTGAAAAAACGATGATGGAATTTCTTCAGGATATCGATCTTCTATTTCTACTTTTACTTTTTTTAGCAGGTATTGTTGCATTCATTATATCTACCATATCGGGTGGCGGTGGCGCACTCATTTTAGTGCCAACACTTAATTTCCTGATAGGAACAACCAAAACTGCGCCGGTATTAAACCTTGGTACCTTCATCGGCCGTCCGGCCAGACTCATTTTATTCTGGAAATATATTAACTGGAAGGTTTTCTGGTATTATGTACCGGCTGCAATGATCGGTGCATGGGTGGCAGGCTGGTTCTTTACTAAAGTGCAGGCTTCCTGGTTACAAATCATCGTAGGACTATTCCTGATAAGCACCGTTTTTCAATATAAATTCGGGAAAAGGGAACGTTCTTTTCCGGTAAAGCTATGGTACTTTATTCCTCTGGGCTTTATGGTTTCATTGCTGGGAACCATTATTGGAGCATTGGGCCCTGTGCTGAATCCATTTTACCTTAATCTTGGGCTGGATAAAGAGGAACTTATCGCCACCAAGACCGTAAATTCATTTTTTCTGGGGATCTCGCAAATTGGAAGTTATGCCTTCTTTGGTCTTTTATATGCTGAATTATGGGTCTATGGTGTTGCACTGGGCATGGGAGCGGTAATCGGGAATATTATCGGTAAAAAATTCCTGTCAAAAATGAAGAGCAGTACTTTCAGGAAACTTCTTATCACATTGATGGTGATTAGTGGAATTTTACTTATCTATAATCAGTTGAAGTAACAAAATATTATAATTTAGCAGTTATTAAAACCCAATTTTATGCAGCCGGGAGCCCGGGAAGCTATCAAGGCATCATATCTTAGTATTGCAGGAAATGCTTTCCTGGCAGCAGCCAAATTTATTACAGGAGTTTTTGGAAATTCCTATGCGCTAATCGCCGATGCCATAGAATCTACCACAGATGTCTTTTCTTCAATCTTAGTGCTTATTGGTTTAAGATATGCAACTAAACCTGCCGATGATAATCATCCCTATGGCCACGGAAAGGCTGAACCTTTATTTACATTTATTGTTGTGGGGTTTTTAATAGTTTCGGCAACTATAATAGCTTACGAAAGTATCGAAAATATTAATACACCCCATGAAGTACCGGAGCCTTACACCCTTTTAGTACTGGCCGCAATCATAATTATCAAAGAGACTTTCTACCGCGTGGTTTCAAAAAAAGGAAGGAAAACGGATAGCTCGGTATTAAAAGCTGATGCCTGGCATCATCGGAGCGACGCGATAACCTCACTTATGGCGTTTATCGGAATTAGTGTAGCCCTTGTAATGGGCAAGGGTTACGAAAATGCT
This sequence comes from Christiangramia crocea, assembly GCF_022410465.1. Taxonomy (GTDB): domain Bacteria; phylum Bacteroidota; class Bacteroidia; order Flavobacteriales; family Flavobacteriaceae; genus Christiangramia; species Christiangramia crocea. The sequence goes on from NZ_JAJSON010000019.1 coordinate 72,196, forward strand.
GATGACTGGGCGGCCCTTTTAGCTTCCGGATTCATTCTCTATAATGCCTACCTCATACTTAGACCGGCTTTGGGAGAAGTAATGGACGAACACCGGTATGATGAGATCGAAAATGAGATCAGAAAAGTTGCACATAAGTATCCAGGGGTTGTAGAGACCGAGAAATGTTATATTAGAAAAACGGGAATGACCTATCATGTAGACCTTCATATTGCAGTAAATGCTCAGATAACTGTAAAAGAAGGTCATGAGATAGCTCACAGGGTAAAAGATGATATCCTGCAGCACATTCCACAGATTGCCGATGTCCTAATTCACGTAGAGCCAGACGACGAGCTTTAGACTACTACTATTTATTAGTATTTCTTTTAAAACCCTTCAGATTAATTAAGAAAGATTTAGCACTAAGAGAAAACTTAGAGCTTTGATGTCTATGGCTTTAAACGTATCTTATATCTTGTAATTAACCACTTAAAAATTGGAGTTATGTCGATGATTAACGAGAAAGAATTTAAAAAGCTGGCCAGTCATAAAAATGAGGTGTGTGTATCTATTTTTATACCTACTCAAAGGGCCGGAAAGGAAGTACTTGAAGAAAAGAATAAAAAGCATTTGCATTCTGAATGGGTTCAGATACGAAAGGAGCTCAAAGAAGACGGTATAAATAACAGTCTGATTGATAAAATAGGAAAGCCAATTGAGAGCCTGCTCGACGATCGCGACTTCTGGAGACATCAGTCCGATGGTCTGGCTATTTTCTCTTCTCCGGAGTTTTTCGAAAAATATACCTTACCGGTGAATTTTGAAACTTACCATTATATATCTGAAGAGTTCTATGTAAAACCTCTGGTACCTGCAATGACAGGAGATGGGAAATTCAATATCCTGGCTATTCAATTAGGAGATGTAAGTTTTTATGAAGCTACCAGGTTCAGTATCACTCCTTTAGAAATTGACGACCTCACCCCTTCCAGACTGGAAGATAGAGTTGGATATGACTATAAGGAAAAAGCACTGCAATTCCGTACCCAGGGAGAAGGTGGCGAAAAAACGCAGTTCCATGGACATGGCGGTAGCGAAAGAGATGAAAAAGAAGAAGCTAAACAGTTCTTTAGAGCCGTAGATCAGGGGTTGAAGAATTATCTTAATAAGGAAAAGCTACCTCTTGTAGTTTACTGTCAGGACTATTTATTTCCCATCTATAAGGAAGCCAACACCTATAATAATATGATCGATAAGGTAGTTTCAGGAAACCCGAATGATACTGATTTAATGGGGATCCATCAGAAAGCACTGGAAGTGGCAGAACCATTCCTCAATGAAAACAGGGATGAAAAGATCGAGAAATACAGGGAATTAAGCAATACAGAGAGCACTACCTCAGTAGTAAGTGATATTATCCCGGCGGTTTATCAGGGAAAGGTGGATACGCTTTTTATCGAGAACAGGGCCGAGATCTGGGGTGAATATAATGAGGATAAAATGAAGGTCAAATTCCACGAAAACCATCAGAATGGCAATATTTCACTTTTAAATCTTGCTGCAAGAAAAACGATCGAAATGGGTGGAAAGGTTTATCTTGTAGAACACGAATTCATGCCTGAAAAAGAGTCCAAAATGAATGCACTTTTCAGATTCTAAAAATCCGGGAGGGCGTCTAAATAAGCTAGACCTTTTAGCCTGAACTGGTTGCTGGATCCTGATTAATATCTGGCGATCTTAGAATAAGTCAGATTCTAAAATAACATACTGTTATACTTTTAGACGGCCTCTTGATTTTAATCCATTAAAAGATATATTTTAAATAATAGGCTTAACTTTAGCTTTCCTAAAAAACTTAATATTTAATGGAAACTAATCTTGCAGTACTTATTGATGGTGATAACATACCTTCTGCTCATGTAAAAGAGATGATGGAAGAGATCGCCAAATATGGAAATCCTACTATAAAACGTATATATGGCGACTGGACAAAGCCTCATTTGAACAAATGGAAAAATGTTCTTCTTGAGAATGCCATACATCCAATTCAGCAATACGGTTACACACAGGGAAAGAACGCGACCGATTCTGCAATGATCATAGATGCAATGGATATATTATACTCCAATAAAGTTGATGGATTCTGCCTGGTTTCCAGTGATTCAGATTTTACACGCCTGGCTACCAGACTGAGAGAGGCCAGTATGAAGGTGATTGGGATAGGTGAAAAGAAAACCCCCGATCCTTTTATTGTGGCTTGTGATAAGTTCATTTATATCGAGATCCTTAAAAATCAGAGTAAAGAGGTTGAATCTGAAAGCGGTAAGGCAAAAGATAAAACTGCCAAAAAACAGAATGTAGATAAGATCACACCAAAAGTCATCAGGCTTATCTCACAAACCATTTCTGATGTTGCCGATGAAGACGGATGGGCATTTTTAGGAGATGTAGGAAGTCTTCTTCAGAAGAAACAACCGAATTTTGATTCAAGGAACTATGGCTTCCAAAAGCTTACACCCATGATCAATTCAATCAACAAATTTGAAATCGAATCTCGCGAGAATGCTAATTCTAAATTTAAGCTTATTTACGTACGCAATAAATAGTTATCGATGAGGAATATCAAAAAAGTACATAAGGCAGAATACAGGCCTATGGGAGACCTTGAGACATGGTCTCCGATTCCCACTCGTAATCTCCAAATGATAGATCCTTTTATTTTTCTGAACCATCATGGTCCGCAGGTCTATCCGCCAAATAATAACGGGTTGCCGTTCGGACCACATCCACACCGCGGAATGGAAACAGTAACATTTATCCTCGATGGCGATATTGCTCATAAAGACAGTGACGGTAATTACAGCGTAATTGAAAGCGGTGGCGTACAGTGGATGACCGCAGGAAAAGGGCTTATACATGCTGAAGTTTCTTCAGAAAAATTTAAAAAAGAAGGTGGCCCACTGGAAATCCTGCAGTTATGGGTGAATCTGCCTAAACGACTGAAAATGATGGAACCTCATTACCGGGGTGTTCAGAAGGATAAGATCTCTACCTGGAAAAATAAAGAGGAAAGTATAACGGCGAGAGTAGTTTCCGGAAGTTTCAGAGGAATACGCGGGGTATTTGATACTCCCACCTCTGTAAATCTTTCTTTGGTGCATTTCGAAGACGACTCCAAACTGGAAATTGAAATCCCTAAAAGCGATAATATCTTCTTCTATGTGATACGCGGAGAACTGGAAGTGAACGAGATCAATGTCCCGGAACTTCATTTAGCCGAATTCTCCAAAAATGATGAAAAACTGAATATTTCTTCCCGCAAAAAAAGCATCCTTTTGTTAGGGCATGCCCAACCATTGGAGGAAAAAGTGGTTTTTGGAGGACCTTTCGTCATGAATTCAGAAGAAGAGATCCGCCAGGCATATGAAGATTATAAAGCTGGTAAAATGGGGGATTGGGAGCAATAGCACTCCCGGAATTAGAGACCAATTCCGGCCACTCCAAAAAAGATTATAACAAATATTATAGAAGCTGAAACAGGTTCAGCTTAGAGCCTTCTTAAATTTACTAATTCAGTCTATCAATGCCTTTCCCGTAGTATTTTCACCACATCTTTCAGCTGAAAACCTTTGGCCTTAAGAAGGATCAGATAATGAAATAACAGATCGGCACTTTCGTTCAGAAATAGTTCATCGTTTGAATCCTTGGCCTCTATTACCGTTTCAACGGCCTCCTCTCCTACTTTTTGGGCTATTTTATTAATTCCATTATCAAAAAGTGAGACAACATAACTCGATTCGTTCTCCTTGCGCAAGTCAGGTTCTGTTTCACTTAGTTTTCGTCGGCTTTCGATTATTCCTTCCAGCTTTGACAAAAATCCGTAATCAGCCTCATTATCCTCTGCCCAGCAGGTGTCAGTTCCTTTGTGACAAACGGGGCCAACAGGATTCACATGAACTAATAAAGTATCCCGGTCGCAGTCCAGCTTTATATTTACCAGTTCAAGAAAGTTTCCACTTTCTTCACCTTTGGTCCACAATCGCTTTTTTGACCTACTATAGAAGGTCACTTTTTTGGTTTTATTGGTCTTTAAAAATGCTTCTTCATTCATATAACCAAGCATCAAAACCTTTTTCGTATTCGCATCCTGAATTACCGCAGGAACCAGGCCGTCTGCATTTTTATTAAAATCTATATCCATTCTATTTTCTGTTAAGGTCGTTTTTAAATTTTCAATTCTTATAACCGCACCGGTATCCCCGCATTTTTTAAATGTCCTTTCAATTCCCGGATCTCTATTTCCTTAAAGTGGAAAACACTGGCAGCCAGAGCTGCATCAGCTTTTCCTTTCTGAAAAGTATCGATAAAATGATCAATATTACCTGCACCTCCCGAGGCAATGATGGGAATATTCACCTCTTCTGAAAGTCTTGCCAGAGGTTGGTTAGCAAAACCCTTCTTGGTGCCGTCGTGGTCCATGGAGGTGAACAGAATCTCACCGGCGCCTCGCTGCTCAACTTCCTTAGCCCATTCAAAAAGGTCAATATCGGTAGGTACCTTTCCTCCCACCAGATGAACTTTCCAGTTACCATCAATATTTTTAGCATCGATAGCGACCACTATACACTGACTCCCGAATTTTTCGGAAAGCTGATTGATAAGTTCAGGATTCTTTACGGCCGAAGAATTTATAGAAACCTTATCGGCGCCATTCTTTAGCAGAATATCCACATCTTCCACCGATGATATCCCACCACCAACGGTAAAAGGAATATTCAGTTGTTCGGCTACATCCAGAACCAGTTTGGCAAGGGTCTTCCTTTTTTCTTCGGTAGCTGAAATATCAAGAAATACGAGCTCATCGGCGCCTTTTTCGGCATAAGCAGCCGCGAGCTCTACCGGATCTCCGGCATCCCTCAGGTCAACAAAATTGATTCCTTTGACCGTCCTGCCATTTTTGATATCAAGACAGGGTATAATTCGTTTTGTTAGCATCTTTGTAGATGTTAGATTTTAGTATTTTTAATTTTTATGATACGTCAAGCTGAACATATTTCAGCTTCTCAGAGACCCTGCACCATCCCGATAGCTATCGGGACAGGGTGACGATTTAATTATTTAAAATATAATTCTCCAATTGTTTTAAACTGATCCTATTCTCATAGATCGCTTTGCCAATTATCACTCCTTCGCAACCTATCTCTTCCAGTGAGGGAAGTTCATCAAATTTTGAAATCCCTCCGGAAGCTATAAGACTGATATTATCGGTTTCAGAAAGGATCTCCTCATAAAGAGCAAAGGACGGACCTTCAAGCATTCCGTCTTTTGAAATATCCGTACAGATCACATATCGCACTCCGCTCTTCTCAAATTCCTGAATAAAAGGAATGATCTGTTCTTCCGAATTTTCCAACCAGCCTGAAACTGCAATTTTCCGGTCTTTGGCATCTGCACCCAGGATGATCTTATCATTTCCATATTTCTGAAGCCAGCTCTGAAACAATTCCGGGTCTTTTACGGCGATACTTCCTCCTGTAATCTGATTCGCTCCGCTTTCAAAAGCTACTTTGAGATCTTTATCTGACTTTAATCCACCTCCAAAATCCACTTTTAAACTGGTTTTTGAAGCTATTTGCTCCAGTATCCTGTAATTTACTATATGGCTGGATTTAGCGCCGTCAAGATCTACAAGGTGCAGATATTCAATCCCATGATCCTGAAATGATTTAGCTACTTCCAGGGGATTTTCATTGTATATTTTTTTCGTATTATAATCTCCTTTAGAGAGCCTTACACATTTACCTTCGATTATATCTATTGCAGGAATTATTCTCATTTGAAGTTTGAATTTAGAAGTGGGAAGGACGAATTATTCATTTGTTTAAGTTTCTTTTTGTTGTATTTATTGAGGCAACAACTATAGAAATTATTTCATTACACTATGAATGTAATTTCTTTGCCTGATCAGCCTTATTTTCTAATATTTCGATAAACAACTCTAGAAAATACATGCTTTCATCAGCTTCCTCCTCCACTATTTTTAATTTATTGATAAAATCTGCACTGCTTTTCGCTCTTTGGGCTGAACGGTAATTAGCTCCTACTGAGCTGGATGATCTTATTAGTTGATTAACGTAAGCATTATACTCACGAGAATTTGGAATTGAGGAACAGAATCGCCAACAATCGATGGCAAATTGTTTTGTTCGGTCTTTTAATTCTCTCATAACTCCTAATTCTAATTTCGTACTTCTAACTTCTTAAATCTAACTTCAAAAAGTTTTTAAGTATCTGTTCTCCTGTTTTACTACTTTTCTCAGGGTGAAACTGGACTCCGTAGAAATTATCACGGTGTAATGCCGTGGAATAGTTAATACCATACTCGGTTCTGGCAATTTCGTCAACACATTCAGGTACATAGTAGCTATGCACCAGGTAAACATATTCGCCGTTTTCAACATTATCGAAAAGATGTGAATCAAGATTTGTGATCTGGTTCCATCCAATTTGCGGGACTTTTACCGAATTATCGAAACGCTTCACATCGGCATCAAAAATCTCCAGACCTTTGGTATCCCCTTCTTCGGAATAATTGCACATTAACTGCATTCCCAGACAAATACCCAGAACAGGCTGTTTCAGAGTTGGTATTACTTCATCCAAACCAGTTGATCGGAGCATTTTCATGGCACTGCCGGCTTCCCCTACACCCGGAAATATTACCTTATCAGCCTTCCGTATTTCCTCGGCATCACTGCTTAACTCAGCCTCAAAACCAAGTCGCTTTATAGCAAACATGATACTTTGTATATTACCTGCACCGTAATCTATAATTACAATTTTTTGGTTCTTTTTCATGGTAAAATTTAATGAAGTCAATTCAAGAGTGATTCTAACTTCTCACGTTTAAAATCTAATTTCTCTATAGCATTCCCTTTGTTGATGGCAGGATCATTTTTTCAGTGTCCCTCTTTACCGCCATTTTAATCGATTTTGCAAAGGCCTTGAAAATTGCCTCTATCTTATGGTGTTCATTGATTCCTTCAGCCTTTATATTTAGATTCGCTTTAGCCCCATCAGTAAAAGATTTGAAGAAATGATAGAACATTTCTGTTGGCATCTTGCCAATCATTTCCCTGTTAAAATCAGCTTTCCACTCCAGCCAGTTACGGCCTCCAAAATCTATCGCCACCTGGGCAAGACAATCGTCCATAGGCAGGCAAAAACCATATCTTTCAATACCCAGCTTATTTCCCAGAGCCTGACTAAAAACCTCTCCAAGGGCTATAGCCGTATCTTCAATAGTATGATGTTCATCCACTTCCAGGTCGCCATCTACTTTTATCTTAAGGTCCATTTGTCCGTGGCGGGCTAGCTGGTCCAGCATATGGTCAAAAAAGGCAATTCCTGTACTGATGTCACTTTTACCTGAACCATCAAGGTTAAGTTCAATTTGAATATCAGTTTCGTTGGTCTTTCTTGTTATTTCAGCAGTCCTGTCCTGAAGTTTTAAAAACTCATAGATATCTTTCCAGGAATCAGTCTTCAAGACGATATTATCCTCAACTTCTTTTTTATCATTTTCAACTTCATCAACGGCCAATTCCTCATGAGTATCTATAAAAATTCCCTTCCCACCAAAATTGAAAGCGAATTCAATATCTGTGAGTCGATCGCCAATCATAAACGAATTTTTAAGGTCGTATTTTCTGTTGTTAAGGAACTTCTCCTCCATCAGCCCCAGATTAGGCTTTCTGGTAGGAGCATTTTCTTTTGCAAAGGTCCTGTCGATCAAAACATCACTAAACTCTACTCCTTCATTTTTAAAGATTTTGATGATGAAATTCTGAATAGGCCAGAAATCGCTTTCCGGAAAACTGTCGGTTCCCAATCCATCCTGATTGGTCACCATCACGATTTCATAATCCAGTTCTTTGGCTATTTTTCCCATATAGGTTAAAACCTCCGGATAAAATTCAAGTTTGTCCAGATTGTCTATCTGGTAATCTCCCGGTTCATGTATAAGGGTTCCGTCCCGGTCTACAAATAAAACTTTAGTCATTTTTTATTTCTTTTAATGCGTTGATCAGTTTTCTGTTCTCCCTCTTTGTCCCCACAGTAATCCGCAGGCAATTATTGCATAAAGGCTGGTTACTTCTGTTTCTCACAACTATTCCCTTTTCGATCAATTGATCATATCTCTTATTGGCATTATCCACTTCTATTAGCAGGAAATTGGCATCAGACTTATAGACTTTTGAGATAAAATCAACTTCAACTAATTCTTTAATTAAACTACTTCTTTCCTTCAGTATTTCAGATACTTGCAATTTAATTTCTTTTATGCGCTGTAAAGCTTTTAATCCCTCATTTTGAGTTAATTGATTTACATTATAAGGAGGTTTGATCCTGTTTAGAATCCTGATAATCGCTTCAGAAGCATATAGAATTCCCAATCTGATTCCTGCCATTCCGTAAGCCTTGGAAAAAGTTTGAGTAACTATCAAATTTGGGTATTCCTGAAGTCTTTTTGTCCAGCTTTCCTGTTCTGAAAAATCGATATAAGCTTCATCTATTACCACAAGACCCATGAAATTATCAAGGATCTTTTCTATTCTATCCACCTCAAAGGAATTTCCCGATGGATTATTGGGCGAACAAAGAAAAATGATCTTTGTACTATTATTAACCTGATTCAAAATTGCAGTCACATCAGGCTCGAAATCATGATTTAGCAAAACTTCCCTGTTCTCGATATGGTTAATATCGGCCAGAACTTTATACATCCCGTACGTAGGCGGCAGGGTAACCACATTGTCTTTCCCCGGTTCGCAGAAAGCCCGGAAGATAAGATCCAGCACTTCATCGCTTCCATTTCCCAATAGAATATTAGCTTCCGGAATGTCCTTAACCTCTGAGAGTTTTTCTTTTAAAAGATTCTGTTGCGGATCGGGATAACGATTAAGTCCCGTATCATTCGGATTCTCATTAGCGTCCAGAAAGACCATCTCAGCACCCTGAGTCTTGAACTCATCCCTGGCCGAAGAATATGGCTTTAATGAAGCGACATTACTCCGAACCAGTGTATTTATATCAAATGCACTCATGCTATTCGAGGTCTTTTAATCTTAGACTAACTGCGTTTTTGTGAGCCTGTAAACCTTCAGCTTCTGCGAGCAATTCTATAGAAGGACCAATCTCTTTTATGCCGGCTTCAGAGATCTTCTGAAAAGTGATCGTCTTCATAAAGCTATCCAGATTCACCCCGCTATACTGTTTTGCATAACCATTGGTAGGCAGGGTATGATTGGTTCCCGATGCATAGTCTCCAGCACTCTCTGGAGCATAATTCCCGATAAATACAGAGCCTGCATTGGCAATTCCATTCACAAAAAAGGATTCGTTTTCAGCACACACGATAAAGTGTTCAGGACCATATTCATTGATGAGTTCCAGAGCTTCTTCATCGGAATCAATCAGAATCAACCGGGAATTCTCAATTGCTCTCTCCGCGATCGCCTGGCGTGGCAATGCATTTATCTGAACTTCAATCTCATCTGAAACTTTATCCAGAAGCTTTTCTGAAGTAGAAATAAGAATCACCTGACTATCTATGCCATGTTCTGCCTGACTTAAAAGATCGGAAGCCACATAGGCAGCTTTAGCAGAATCATCAGCAAAAATGAGCAATTCGGAAGGTCCGGCCGGCATATCGATGGCTACCTGGTATTTGGTAGCAAGTTGCTTTGCGACCGTAACAAACTGATTTCCCGGTCCAAATATCTTATAAACCTGTGGAACATCTTCAGTCCCAAAGGTCATCGCTCCAATCGCCTGTATACCCCCAATCTTAAAGATCTTCGTTACCCCGCAAAGTTCAGCAGTATATAAAATTGCCGGATTTACCCTAGCCTCTTTACTGGGAGGTGTGCAAAGGATGATCTCCTCGCAGCCTGCAAGCCTGGCCGGGATGGCAAGCATTAAAATTGATGAAAAGAGCGGAGCCGTCCCTCCGGGAATATATAGTCCAACTTTCTGGATCGGTTTTTTTTCCTGCCAGCAACTCACACCACTGGTAGTTTCAACACTTACCTTTTCTGTCTTTTGGGCTGAATGAAATTTTTCAATATTGGCTTTCGCCAGCTTTATAGCCTCTTTTAATTCTGAAGATATTTCGTTTTTAGCCTCCTCTATTTCTTGCCGGGTAACCACTAGGCTGTCCAGTTTGATTCCATCAAAAAGATCGGTGTACTTTGCAACCGCTGAATTACCTTTTGTTCTGATCTCATCGAAGATCTGATTTACGGTTTGCTCAATATCGGTAACGGTCTGGGTTGGTCTCTTAAGGATTTCAGGCCAGTCCGTTCTGGATGGATTTAAAATCTTTTTCATAATCTAAATTTTCAGCAGTTATTAAATTACCATTTTTTCGATTGGTGCAACCAGTATACCTTCAGCCCCATAATTCTTAAGCTCGTCTATCACTTCCCAAAAACGCTCTTCGTTTATCACCGTATGAACAGAACTCCAGCCTTCTTCTGCCAGGGGTAGTACTGTAGGACTTCGCATTCCTAGCAATAATTTAATGATATCCTCCAGCTTTTCATCAGGTGCATTCAGTAAGATATATTTCGACGTCCTCGCATTTAGCACCGATTTGATTCGGAACTGTAACTTTTGTAAGATACTTTCTCTTTCAGGAGAAATCTTCGGGGAAATTGCAATAACAGCTTCGCTTTTCAACATTACTTCAACTTCTTTGAGTCCGTTTTTAAAGAGAGTGCTTCCACTGGACACTATATCACAAATAGCATCTGCAAGACCAATATTAGGTGCGATCTCCACAGAGCCATTAATAATATGAAGCTCAGCAGAAACCCCTTTTTCCTTTAAGAATTCATTTACTGTATTTGGATAAGATGTGGCTATCTTCATTCCATCAAGATCTTTAATGCCCGAATATTTGAAAGATTTGGGAACGGCCATGGAAACCCTGCATTTTGAGAAGCCTAGCTTTTCTGCCTGAATGATGTCCTGCCCTTTTTCAATCAGAACATTTTCACCAATTATGGCCACATCTACCACTCCATCCCGTAAATACTGCGGAATATCACCGTTTCTCAGATACATCACCTCCAGTGGGAAATTTCGGGAAGAAGCCTTTAACTGTTCCTTTCCGTTATCAATTGAAATCCCGGCATCCTTAAGGATCTTAATAGAGTCCTCATATAATCGGCCCGATTTCTGAACTGCAATTCTTAATTTTTCTTTACTCATAACTTTAAATTGGCTGATATTAGAAATAAAAAAACCCGTTTGATTGCTCAAACGGGTTATGATATATTTTAGTTAATGTTACAGCATATCATATTCACCTCGCCTGAGCGTGGATAGAAAAATGATGATGATGTACAAAAATTGGTCTCATTGCTGGTCCAAATCTAAACAAAAAATTTAAAAATAAAACCTTAATCAGGTTTTTTAAGATTTGTTTTTTAGTTGTTTCCTAAAATAATCGGCATTCCACTGTCGCCCTGACCTATAACAACCACTTTAGCATTTGGAGATTTTGCCAGTTCTACCGTGGCTTGAATTCCTTTTTCTTTCAGCACTTTATCCGTCAATGACTCACTAAGAATACGGTTTGCGGTTGCTTTACCTTCCGCATCGATACGCTGACGCTCTGCTTCCTGTTCGGCTTTGGTCAATCTAAATTCATATTCCAGGGATTCCTGTTCCTGTCTTAGCTTTCTTTCTATCGCATCTTTAATTGTAGAAGGAAGTGATACATCTCTAACAAGAACTTCATTTACCTGTACATACTGATCTTCAAGCAAAAGATTTGTTTCGTCAAAAATTTCCTTTTGAATTGCTTCTCTTTTACTTGCGTAAAGCTGCTCCGGATTGTAACGTCCTACCACTGCTCTGGTAGCTGAACGAATTGCTGGTTGTAATAACCGCTGGATATAAGCCTCTCCTTTTTCCTGGTGAAGTTTACCTAACGCAGCATACTCTGGTTGAAACCAAACAGATGCATCCAGGCTGATCTCAAGTCCGTTAGAAGAAAGTACTCGCATTTCTTCATCTATAGACTGTTGACGGACTTCGTAAACAAAAACCTTATTCCAGGGAGCTACAAAGTGAAAACCTTCAGATAAAGGTGGTTGATCTGTAACCACACCTCCGCCGAAAGTTCGGTATAACACTCCGGCTTCACCAGAATCAATAGTAACTGTAGATTTTGCAATAAAAATTATTAAAATGACTACACCTATGAATAAGGGTATGCCAATCTTGGGTAATCTTTCCATATATAAAATTTGAAATTTAAATTAATCCTAAATATTTTCGGTAAAACCATTCTGCGGCAAGAATAATTATCAGGATAAACAACAGGTAATACCAGTCTATCAAAGGTACGGTTTTTTGTCGGCTTTTCTGTACAGGACGGAACTTATCATTATTTAAAAGCTTCGTGATGAGCTCATCTATCCTATCAGGAAAAGTGAGATTTGTTCCGTTGTTTTCTGCAAATGATTGCATCCCCAATAAATTAGCCGAAACGAACTGTTGCTCGGTATTATAATCTATAACCTCAAAGCTTCCAGATTTGGATATATTTCTCTCCAGAACCTCCACGGTAAAAGCATAATTTCCAGCCGGAAGATCACCCGCATCAAACTGATAAAAATTGTTTTTCAACACAAGGTCTGAAGTAAAGCTTTCCTGGGTATCATTATTCAATACAGTGATTTTTAAACTTTCTTCAGCATCAAACCGATAATTTTCGTCAAAATACTGGGCAGTAATAATCACATTCTCATTGGCATAATAAAAATTTTCGTTCTCTACATTCAAACGGTCCCTGGATCGTTTGGCAGAAAGATTCTGGACCAATTTTCCGAAGAAATCGTCAAATTCCTGGAATGATTTATTATCTAAATAAGATTTCGCACGCCAGCGCCAAAGATTTTCACCCAGTAAAAATCCCGATTTTGGGGAATCTCTAGAAACTCCCATAAGAGGCTCCCCGGTTTTAACTCCCTGCAGCTCCTGATAAAGCAATATTCCATATTTACTGTTATCGAATTCCAGAGGACCAAACTTATCTACCAGAGGCGGGAAATCATTAAAACCAATATCCTCGAACTGAAATGCGCTAAACGTAGGATTATAAACCGGAAATATTTCCTGTGGCTGACTGACGGCATTCCTGGAATAACCGAGCGTAAGACTATTAAGGTAATTCCAGTCCGTCTGAGTACCTGTAATTATTAAAAAATTATAATTCCTATCAAGAATTTCATTCACCAAATCATTAAACCTTCTGTTAATTTGATAAATTATAATTAATTGATAATCTGTTATTTGTAAATTATTATTACCCAGGTACTTTATATCTGCCTTACGTTGCTGATTACTTTCAATTGATTTCTTTAGCATACCAAGATCGGGATGAGAAACATCGGTTAAGATCAAAACCGAAGTTCTTTCATCAATCACTTCAACCGCAAAATTCTGTTGATTATTTACAATGTTCTTTTCATCAGATAACGGGTCGATCTCTATTTTATAGGTTTTCACACCTAGAGAACTTGCGGGAAGATCTGTTCTTACAATCTGCGATTTTGAATCTGGTGAAAACCGGAGATTCCTGCTAAAAACAGTATTGTCTCCAGACATGATCCTAAAACTAGTCTCCGCAGCCTCACTGCCTGTATAGTTTAGGAATATCTCCACGGGAAAGCGGTTGTTCAGAAAGGCATATTTATTTGAATTTATCCTTTCAATGCTCAAATCCTTATAGCTGGCGGTATCCCCTATTACGACAGGAAAAACCTGGGCATTCTTTTTTGTTTTATAATATCTGAAATCCCTTCCCAGACTTTGGTTACCATCGGTGAGCAAAACTATGGCAGACTGCTTCCCTGAAAATATTTCCTGGGTTTCAGAAAGGGCATTATAAATATTGGTATGGCGTGCGTCAAAATCAAGACTATCCTCCATGAACAAATCCTCACCAAAACCAATTTGATTCACCTCAAAATTCCGGTTGATTTCCTCATTTTCTGAAAGGCTTCGGGCAATACTTTGCAGGTTCTGCTTTTCTTCGAGATAGGCAACAGATTGAGAATTATCGGCCAGAATAATCAGTTCCGGTTTTTCTACTTCATATTCAACAGAAGTGATTTTAGGGTTTATAAGTAATAAGATTACCAGAAATACAGAAAGGCTTCTTAGTGCAAAGAAGATATAGTCTTTTCGCTGCCTGTGCTGCTTCCGGAACAGGTACTGAAAAAAAGCGAACCCCAGCGCTATAATTAGAGCCAGGGTTATATATAATAATGTGCTTATTGCCATTCTTAAAGTTGGAAGTTATAAGCTAACAGCTCAAAGCTCCAAGTTAACTAAAATTTTCATCGCTATAAAAATTCCTAAAACTTGAATTTCTAACTTCTCACTTCTAAAATCCAAATACTATCAGGTGTGCATTCCCCCATCAACATGAATGATCTGTCCTGTAACATAAGAGCTCAGGTCACTTCCAAGATATACACAGGCATTGGCGATATCTTCAGGTTTTCCTCCTCTTTTCAGCGGGATTGCCTCCCTCCAGCCCTGAACCGTTTTCTCGTCCAGTTTTTCGGTCATTTCAGTTTCAATGAATCCGGGAGCGACCACATTGGTCCTTATATTACGTGAACCTAATTCCTGAGCCATGGATTTTGAGAAGCCAATAATTCCCGCTTTAGAAGCTGCATAGTTCGCCTGGCCTGCATTTCCGGTAACGCCAACCACAGAACTCATATTGATGATACTACCCTTACGCTGTTTCAGCATGGTACGCTGAACAGCCTTGGTCATATTGAATATAGACTTCAGGTTCACTTCAATAACCTTATCGAAATCTTCCTCGCTCATCCTCATCAAAAGATTATCCTTGGTAATCCCGGCATTATTCACCAGAATATCTATAGATCCAAAATCCTCATTTACTTTATCTACTAATTCCTGGGCTTCCTTAAAGCTTGCGGCATTAGACTGGTAAGCTTTAGCCTTAACACCCAGTTCCTCCAGCTCTTTTGCCAGTTCTTCAGCCGACTGCGCCGATGAATTATATGTAAAAGCAACATTTGCTCCATGCTGGGCAAATACCTGGGCAATACCTTTTCCTATTCCACGACTACCCCCTGTAATTATTGCATTCTTTCCTTCTAATAATTTCATATTGATTGGTCTTGATTAATTGACTATCCAAATATAACAAAACTGAACAGGCCTCTAATAAAAAACCCTTCTGAAAAATATTCAATTCAGAAGGATCTTTAAAATTTATAATAATTGAGGTTTAGCTATTAAGAACCTCAGCTACTTTTAATCCGATTTCTGCAGGAGAATCCACAACATGGATTCCATTCTCCTTAAGAATTTTCTTTTTAGCCTGAGCAGTATCTTCGCTACCTCCAACGATCGCACCGGCATGACCCATGGTACGACCTGCAGGAGCAGTTTCACCAGCAATAAAACCAATAACAGGTTTTTTGTTACCGTTCTCTTTCACCCATTTGGCTGCATCAGCCTCTAGCTGACCACCAATCTCGCCAATCATTACGATACACTCTGTTTCTTCATCATTCATCAACAATTCAACAGCTTCTTTGGTAGTAGTCCCAATGATAGGATCACCACCAATTCCGATAGCCGTGGTAATTCCAAGCCCTTGCTTCACCACCTGATCTGCTGCTTCATAAGTAAGAGTACCGGATTTAGATACGATACCAACTTTCCCTTTCTTAAAAACAAAACCTGGCATAATACCAACCTTAGCTTCTCCCGGGGTAATTACTCCAGGACAGTTAGGGCCAACAAGTCGGCAATCACGATCCTTGATATAATCGGCAGCCTTTACCATATCGGCAACAGGAATACCTTCAGTAATGGTAATAATTACTTTAATACCGGCATCGGCAGCTTCCATTATGGCATCGGCAGCAAATGCTGGCGGCACAAAAATGATCGATACATCTGCCCCGGTTTGTTCAACCGCATCAGAAACCGTATTGAAAACTGGTTTGTTAAGGTGTTTTTGTCCTCCTTTTCCCGGAGTAACTCCACCAACTACATTTGTACCGTATTCTATCATCTGCTCGGCATGGAAAGTACCTTCACTTCCGGTAAAACCCTGCACGATTACTTTAGAATTTTTATTGACTAAAACGCTCATAAGTGTTTTTTGATTTTGGTTTACAAAAGTATGTTTTTAAATATAAATCTTAAAGGCTTTTTAGGGATTATTCCCCGGATAATTCATAAAATTCCCATAAAAACTGGCTGGTTTCAGGCAATAAAAAAACCGAAGCGTCAACTTCGGTCCCCTGATTATTAATTTAAAAAATAGCTTCCTGCACTAAAGAGAATCCTTTTTCTTTTGTTGCTGGTTCTGTTTTTCCTTCTCTGCCTTTTCTTTTAGGCGCATTTTTTCTTCCCGTAACACCTCTTGTTTTTCTCTTATTTTAGCCCTTTCTTCAGAAATTTCTGCCCTGCGCGCCTGAATTTCTTTCCTCACAACGATTTTATGTTGCTGCCTTATACTGTCTCTCTGCTGTTGAACCTTTTCCAGATGAGCCTCCCTTTTCCTTTGCATTTCCTCCCTGCGCAATTCCCTTTCTATCCTTATCTCTTCTCTTATCAGATCTCTTTTATTCCTATGAACCCTGCTTAGGGAATCATGTTTTCTTTCATGAATTCTGGGTGCGGGCGGCGGAGCAGGAACATCTTTATGTATGTTCTTCGGCGCTGGAGGTGGTGGAGGAATATTTCCAGTGGCAGAAGGAGCCGGCGGACTTGGTGGCGGTCCTGCTTTTCCTGACGGTGCTGGTGGTGGAGGTGGAAAAACAGTGTGACCTGTGACTTCAGAAAATCTTGTCTTTTTGAATTCTGTATTCAAGCGATCCAGAACTCCTTCTTCCGGATTCTTCGTTTGAATATGAAAACTCATCTTTTTTATCTCCGTATCGTTCTTAGCTTCAACCATTGCATCCAGATGATCCACTAATGCTTTCAACTCTATTTGTTCGCCATTCACAAAGATGTTGTCATCCTGCACCCGGATAGAGATTTTACCAGGATCCTGGATATTATGCCGTGGTTCAATATTTTCTTTGTTATAAATATTTTTAGCAACCGGTTTGGCAACTATATCGTTATTAAAGAAATAAATACATAAGGCCAGAACGGGAATAAAGAAGCCTATCCTGCTTAGAAAGCGTTTCAATGAAAAACTTTTTGAAATCATGATAATTCGTTTTTTGATTAATGAATTGCTTATTGAGCTTGACAATGAATTCTGATGAAATTCGGCGCCATAGTTTAAAAGAATATTTGAGTACTCAAGTGCATCTGTCTTTTTTGATAAAACCTGCTGATCTGCCAGGAATTCGTGGTTGAGCTTAACCGATCTCTTTAAAAGTATGAATACAGGATTGAACCAGAATACAATCTGAAGGAATTCGATAAACAGAATATCCAGGGAATGTTTTTGATCTACGTGAGCTTTCTCATGCTCCATGACAGATTCAGAAATCTGATCATTTTCGTATTCGGCTTTATCAAGAAAAATATAATTAAGAAAAGTGTGAGGAATCAATTTCTGCCTTAACAAGACATAGATGTAGTTCCAGCTTTTAAGTTTCTGATTATTCCTGATATCCTTTTGAATGGAATACAGATTTCTGCCAAATCTGAATCCCATAATTAGAAAACCCGTTATATAGGTCACGAGTGCAGCTATCATCAGGTATGATGACCAGCTTTCATTCTTAGTGTTATCATCTATCCCTGAAGCCTGTGATAAGGGAAGAGCGGCTCCGGGGTCTTCCAGATTTTCAACGTTATAGGAGAATGTTATAAGGGGTATGATGAAAGAAAAAAGCACGGAACCGATTAGAAAAAATCGCTTGAAACTGTGCATATTCTCAGCTTCCAGGAAAAGCTTGTAAAAGCTGAACAGGACAAGCAGACACAATACGGATTTTATTAAATAAGGCAGCATCTTATTTATTCTTTATACGTTCATCAATAAGCTTTCTGATCTCCTTTAGTTCTTCATCGCTTAGATCGGTTTCTCTGGTAAAGAAGGAAGCGAACTGAGATGCTGAATCATTAAAGAAACTCTTTATCATTCCGTTCATCTGTCTGGAGAAGTAACTTGTTTTGGACACTTTGGGAAAATACTCCCTTGATCTCCCTTGTTGGGTATAGCCCACAAAAGCCTTATCCTGCATTCTCTTAAGCAAAGTAGCAACAGTTGTTATTGCAGGTTTTGGATCGGGATATGCCTCCACAAGTTCTTTCATAAAGGCTTTTTCCTTTTTCCAGAGAAGCTGCATCAACTGTTCTTCAGCATTTGAAAGTTCCATATAAATCTGTTTACTCTACAAATGTAGAACATAAATTTTAATTCTACAAACATAGAACAACAATAAAATAAAAAAGGCCCAAAATAAGGACCTTTCATTTCCTGAAATTAGTTATGACCAGGGACTTTCTTCGATCTCTTCCCCTAACTGACTAATTTGAACTCCTTTAAAAAGTTTTCCATCTTTTAGCTCCCAGATAGCGATAAAATGTGCCAAAGGCATTTCTTCATCAGGGTTTTCTATAGTTCGAACATGATATGTGAAATTGATGGCGGCCTCATCTTTTTTAACTACAACCTTTTCTATTTCCGCCCTAAGTGACTCAAAAGAAGAAGAGAGCTGATTACTGATTTCAGCAATCCCCTGAAGGTTCAGCTTCCTGAAACCGGTAGTCCCAAACCACGAAAGCTCCACATCGGGATGAAGAAAACTTTCCAGCACTTCTTTATCTTTATAGAAATTGGATTGATAGAATTTTTCTACCACTTCTCTAGTTCTTAATCCCATAGTTAGTTATTTTAGTGTTTTGACAATTTCCGGCAGTTTCTTTATGGCTGCGTATTCTTTCAGTTTAGTTCGCACTTCTCCAAAAGGGGTGCCCCAGTAAGTCGTATTTGGTTCTGTATCCTTGGACACTCCACATTGCGCCATAAGGACAGTTCCTTTGGCAATGGTAATATCACTTCTAATACCTACCTGCCCCCAAATGGTCACATCCTCTTCTACCACTACACATCCTGCGATACCCACCTGCGAAGCTATAAGGCAATTCTTTCCTATCACGGTATCATGTCCAATTTGGATGAGATTATCCAGCTTTGAACCTTCTCCTATGATAGTATCACCAGTCACTCCTCTATCTATAGTACAATTTGCCCCAATCTCAACATTATCCTTCACCACCACTCTACCGCCTGAAAGTAATTTATCAAAACCTTCTGGTCTTTTCTTATAATAAAAAGCATCTCCTCCCAGAACGGTACCATTATGAATTATCACATTGTCGCCAATCACACAATTATCCCCAATATTCACACTGGCATGGATAAGACAGTTGCTGCCAATTCTAACGTTATTACCCAGAAATACATTAGGCTGAATGATCGTCCCTTCGCCCACTTCGGCAGAATCGGAGATCATGCCAGTTGAAGCTTGAAAAGGCTTAAAATGTCTGGTAAGCTTATTGAAATCCCTGAAAGGATCATCAGATATCAATAAAGCCTTTCCCTCGGGACATTCCACTTCCTTATTAATAAGGATAATAGTAGCCGCTGAATTTAAAGCTTTATCATAATACTTGGGATGATCCACAAAGACAATATCACCAGGGGTAACCACATGTATTTCATTCATTCCCAAAACCGGGAAATCTGCATCACCTACATAATCGCAATCGATAAGTTCTGCGATCTCCTTCAGAGAATGTTTTTGGGCAAACCTCATTATTCCTTTATCCTTTCCTTATAGGTTCCTTTTTCGGTCTCAATCTTGATCTTATCTCCTTCATTAATGAAAAGAGGAACATTCACTTCAAAACCTGTTTCAACAGTAGCTGGTTTTGTAGCATTTGTTGCGGTATTACCCTTAACGCCAGGTTCGGTATGAGTTACTTCAAGCACAACGCTTGCAGGCATTTCAACTGAAAGTGGCATGTTATCTTCAGTATTTATTAGAATGGTCACCACTTCGCCTTCCTTTAATAGTTTAGGCATATCCAGGGCATTTTCAGTAAGCCTTATCTGTGTGTAATCTTCAACATTCATGAAATGCCAGAATTCACCATCTTCATAAAGGAACTGAAACTTATGTGTTTCAACTCTTATATCTTCGATCTTATGACCTGCTGAAAATGTATTCTCGAGAACCTTTCCCGTAGTAACACTTTTCAGTTTCGTTCTTACAAATGCAGGACCCTTTCCTGGTTTTACATGGAGGAATTCCACGATTTTATAAATGTCGTGATTGTATCTTATACAAAGTCCGTTTCTTATATCGCTGGTTGTAGCCATTTAAATAAAATTAATTTGAGCTGAAGTATCCTTTCATGATACCTCGTTGTGAGTTTTTAATAAATTCCAATATTTCATCTCTCTCTGCCGTAGCCTGCATTTCAGCTTCAATGATGGCCACTGCCTGAGAATTATTATAGTTTTTCTGATAAAGAATCCTGTAAATATCCTGAATCTCCCTGATCTTATCTGTGGAAAAACCTCTTCTTCGCAAGCCGATAGAATTGATACCCACATAACTTAGAGGTTCCCGACCCGCTTTTACAAAGGGAGGAACATCTTTTCTAACCAGTGATCCACCGGTAACAAAAGCGTGTTTACCAATACTACAAAATTGCTGGATTGCCGCCATCCCCGCCAAAACAACATATTCGCCCACATTGATGTGTCCGGCAAGAGTACTGTTATTTGAAAAAATACAATTGTCACCTACTATGCAGTCATGTGCAATATGACAATAAGCCATGATCCAACAGTTGTTGCCAACCACAGTTTTCATCCTGTCGGTTGTGCCCCTGTTGATGGTAACACATTCCCTGATTGTCGTATTATCACCGATTACGGTAAGTGTATCTTCGTCATTAAATTTTTTATCCTGGGGGACGGCAGAGATTACAGCACCAGGAAAAATACTACAGTTCTTCCCGATCCTTGCGCCTTCCATTATTGTAACATTGGAACCAATCCAGGTACCTTCTCCTATCACTACGTTATTATGAATTGTCGCGAAAGGTTCTATCACCACATTTTTAGCGATTTTAGCTCCCGGATGCACATATGCTAAGGGTTGGTTCATATCAATTATTTAGATTTTACAATTTGGGCCATTAATACAGCTTCTGTGGCAAGTTGTCCATTTACATAGGCATAACCCTGCATTTGACAAATCCCTCTCCTGATAGGAGCTAATAATTCTAATTTAAAAATTAACGTATCCCCGGGAACTACCTGTCTTTTGAATCTTACATTATCAATTTTCATAAAGAAAGTAAGGTAATTTTCCGGATCCGGCACCGATTTCAGGGCAAGAATACCACCGGTCTGAGCCATGGCTTCCACCTGAAGAACCCCCGGCATTACCGGTTTTCCCGGAAAATGCCCAACAAAGAAAGGTTCGTTCATCGTCACATTCTTAACTCCTATTACATGAGTGTCTGTCAACTCATAGATCTTATCTACCAGTAAAAATGGTGAACGATGCGGCAATGTATCCATAATATCATTCACATCCATCAAAGGTGGTTGTGAAAGATCAATTTTAGGAACATTATTGCGTTTTTCTGCTTTTATAACTTTAGCCAGTTTTTTGGCAAATTCGGTATTTACATGATGGCCCGGTTTATTGGCAATGATCTTACCTCTAATTCTTGTTCCTATGAGCGCAAGATCACCAAGCACGTCCAGTAATTTATGTCTGGCAGCTTCATTTGGATAATGTAGGGTGAGATTATCCAGGATTCCATTCGGCTTAACCGAAATATCTTCTCTATTGAAGGCTACCCGAAGTTTTTTCAGCGTCTCTTCTCCTATTTCCTTATCAACATATACTATCGCATTATTGAGATCTCCTCCCTTGATAAGACCGTGTTCAAGGAGCGTTTCTATTTCATGTAGAAAACTGAAGGTTCTGGAATCGGCAATTTCCGTCTTGAATTCAGATAGATGTTCTATAGAAGCATTTTGTGTGCCAAGAACTTTCGTTCCGAAGTCAACCATCGTAGTTACCTGATACTCATTTGCAGGCATTGCTATGATTTCACTTCCGCTTTCTTCATCCCGATAGCAAATAATTTCATTCACCACAAATTCCTCACGATCTGCTTCCTGCTCTACCGACCCGGCCTTTTCAAGAGCTTCCACGAAAAACTTTGAAGAACCATCCATAATAGGAGGTTCAGATGCGTTAAGCTCTAAATACAGGTTATCTATCTCCAAACCAACACAGGCAGCAAGCACATGCTCTGAAGTTTGAATGGTCACACCGTTCTTTTCGAGATTGGTACCTCTTCTGGTGTTCACTACATAGCTAACATCCGCTTCTACTTCCGGTTCGCCTTCAAGGTCGGTTCTTTTAAAAACATAGCCTGTATTTTCAGGAGCAGGTTTAAAAGTTAATTTTACTTCCTTACCTGTATGCAGGCCAACACCTTCAAGAGAAACTTCCTCCCGAATAGTTCTTTGTTTCGAAATTCTATCAGCCATTATTATTCATCTTTTTTTCCAGTTGGTTTATCGTTTTCATGGTCTTGGGTAGATTCTTAAAATGTATGTATGATTTATTGTAATCACTATAGCCTATAGCTGGTGAGCCCTGTAACATTTCATCATCTTTAATATCACGCCCGATACCTGATTGTGCCTGTATCTTTACCCTATCACCTATAGTAAGGTGGCCGGCAATTCCAACCTGACCTCCAATGAGGCAGTTTTTACCGATTCTTGTGGAACCGGCAATGCCTGTTTGGGCCGCAATGGCCGTATTATCTCCAATTTCTACATTATGTGCTATCTGAATATGATTATCCAGTTTTACACCCTGTCTTATGATAGTGGACCCAAGTGTAGCACGATCAATGGTTGTCGCTGCTCCAATATCAACATTATCTTCAATGATCACATTACCAATCTGCGGTACTTTACTATACTCACCAGTATCTCCGGGACTAAAACCGAATCCGTCAGCACCAATTACAGCGCCACTGTGAATTGTACAGTTATTCCCTATAAGGCTTTCTGAATAGATCTTCACTCCTGCAAAAATGGTAACATCATTACCGATTTTGACATTATCCCCAATATATACATTAGGATATATCTTTACATTATCACCGATAACCACATTCTCGCCAAGGTAGGAAAAGGCACCGAAATAAAGTCCTTCCCCGTATTTTGCAGTGTCAGATACAAAACTGGGAGCTTCAATTCCCGATTTATTCAGTTTAATCTGATTATAATATTCCAGTAATGTGGAAAAAGCCTTATAGGCATCCTTTACCTTTATAAGGGTGGTACTTACGGGATGATCTATCTCAAAATCATTATTTATGATCGTGATAGAAGCATTAGTGGTATATAAAAATGATGTGTATTTTGGATTGCTTAAAAAAGTAAGGGAGCCTTCTGAACCCTCCTCGATTTTGGCAAGCTCAGAAACTTCCACTTCGGGATTTCCTTCAACCGTGCCTTCTAATATCTCGGCTATTTGCGCTGCTGTAAACTTCATTCTGGCAAAAGTAAAAAAAATGCTTTAATCTTTAACTTTAGGATAACACATATAGTATTTGGTGACCGTATTGGTAAGAGCCTTTAGATTGAACTGGTCTGAAGCCTTCACCACATCGTTTATCTTCCCGTTCTTATGCAGTATATTAATATTGTCCTGTTCTCTCTTATATGCCAGATTGGCTATTTCTCCTTCAAAAACAAAATAGGAAGCTTCCTCTTCTGAAATCCCGTATTTATTCTGAAGGGCAACGGAGCGTTTCTTCAACTTGGTTTCAGAAGGTCTTTTCTTCTTAATCTTCACCTTTAGAAGGTTTCGGTTGATGATCATTTCGCAAAGGTTACTTAGAACGAAATCGTCTGAATACATCCATTCTTTCATAGCCGAGATCACATCGTTATCATCAAGCCTTGAAAAGATTTCCAGGGTCTCATTATCAAAATTATTCCGGCTGATCTTATTCTCCAAAAAATATAACAAGGCCCCGCTGGCATGTAATTTTTCTCCTTTCCCTATTAACTCCTTGGCTCTTTTCAGGACTCTAATCAGTAATTGCTCAGCGACCAGACTGGTTTTATGAAGATATACCTGCCAGTACATCAGCCTGCGACCAATGAGGAACTTTTCTACAGAATAGATGCCCTTTTCTTCAATTACCAGCTCATCATCCACAACATTCAGCATGGTTATAAGCCTTTCGCTATTTATATTCCCTTCAACCGCCCCGGTATAAAAACTGTCTCTTTTAAGGTAGTCCAGCCGGTCCATATCCATCTGGCTGGATATAAGCTGGTTCATAAAATTACGATTGTAACTGCCTTTGAATATCTTGATGGCAAGAGTTAAACTTTGGTTAAAGTTTAAATTCATTTCTTCCATGAAAAGGAGCGAAATAGTCTCATGATCAACACCTTCCACCAGGCTGTGTTCCATTGCATGACTGAAGGGACCATGACCAATATCATGCATTAAAATAGCTATAAGCAAGGCCTCCTCTTCTTCCTTTGAAATCTCCACACCTTTATACCGAAGCACTCTCACCGCTTTTTGCATTAGATGTACACAACCAAGTGCGTGATGAAACCTTGTGTGATGAGCTCCGGGATAAACCAGATAAGAAAGTCCCATCTGGGAAATTCGGCGTAATCTTTGAAAGTAAGAATGTTCAATAATACGAAAGATCCGCTCATTCGGAATGGTAATAAAACCGTAAATTGGATCGTTTAATATTTTAAGTTTAGTTTGCGACGCCAAGCTTTATTTTTCTAATAATTTAAAAACAAAGATACATATATGAAATGAGCCGCAGTGGAATCTGAAAATAAACTAGGATTCCCCGGGAAATTCATTTTAATCATAAGAAGACATTAAAATATATGAGCAATATAAAAATACTATGGGTAGATGACGAGATTGACTTGCTGAAGCCTCACATTATGTTTCTGAAATCACGCAATTACGAAGTGGAAACCTGTAAAAGTGGTACTGAAGCTTTGGACCTTATAGAAAATGAAAATTTTGACATAATCTTTCTGGATGAAAACATGCCAGGGCTAACTGGTCTTGAAACGCTCTCTGAAATCAAGGATAGAAGAGAGACAGTTCCAATAGTTATGATCACGAAGAGTGAAGAGGAATATATAATGGAAGAGGCAATTGGCTCTAAGATTGCCGATTACCTTATTAAGCCTGTTAATCCTAATCAAATTCTTTTAAGCCTGAAGAAAAACCTGGATCACTCCAGGCTTGTTTCTGAAAAGACCACTTCAAATTACCAGCAGGAATTCAGAAAGATTGCGATGGATATGTCTCAGGTAAACACCTATGAGGAATGGGCAGAACTATATCAGAAATTAGTTTACTGGGAATTGCAGCTAGAAGATATTGAAGATTCAGGGATGTTTGAAATTCTGGAATCCCAGAAACTGGAAGCGAACAACCAGTTCTTCAAATTTATTTCTAAGAATTACCAAAGCTGGTTCGAAAAAGGAGCTGAACCACCGGTAATGTCCCATACTCTTTTTAAGAAGATGGTTTTACCAGAAATAAAAGGCGACCAGCCTACTCTTATGATCGTCGTTGATAACTTAAGATATGACCAATGGAAGAGTTTAGAGCCTATCATAAGCACATACTATAAGAAAGAAAAGGAAACCCCTTATTACAGTATACTTCCTACCGCTACTCAGTATGCGCGGAATGCTATTTTTTCTGGTCTTATGCCAAGTGATATGGAAAAGTTATTTCCCGATTACTGGAAAAATGATATAGAAGAAGGAGGAAAGAATAATTATGAAGCTCAGTTTCTTAAAGAGCAATTAAAGCGTCTTGGAAAGGACCTGAAGTTCGAATATCATAAAATTAGCAGCCTGAAAGCCGGTAAGAAGCTGGTTGATAATTTCAAGACACAAAAATCAAATGACCTTACTGTAGTGGTTTATAATTTTGTGGATATGTTATCCCATTCAAAAACCGAAATGGAGGTTATAAAAGAACTTGCTTCCAATGATAAATCATACAGAAGCCTTACTCAAAGCTGGTTTAAAAATTCTCCATTACTGGAAATCATACAAAAAGCACAGCAATCAGGATTCAAGCTTATTATCACAACAGACCACGGGACCATTAATGTGAAGAATCCTTCAAAAGTTATTGGGGACAAGAACACAAGTTTAAACCTGCGCTATAAAACCGGTAAAAGCCTCACGTATGAAAACAAAGAGGTATTCGCGATTGAAGATCCAAAATCAGTTCATTTACCAACTATCAATATGAGCAGTTCTTATATATTCGCCAAAGAAGATCTGTTCTTCGCCTACCCCAATAATTACAATCATTATGTAAGTTATTATCGAAATACTTACCAGCATGGAGGTATTTCATTGGAGGAAATTGTAATCCCCTTTGTAGTCCTGAACCCGAAATAATCGATAAAAAGCATTTTTATTCGATTAAAAACACTTTTAAAAACTATACTAAACTGATTATCAGTTATATGTGGCCTGTTATCTATTTTTTATATATCTTTACAGTCCCGAATCTGACATTTTGAATTTATGGAGTTAACCTACAAACTTCAAGAACTGGATGTAGCCGTAAATTACATTCTAAGTAATACAAAAAGCAAAACATTGCTTTTTTACGGTGAAATGGGTGCAGGAAAGACCACTCTTATAAAGGAGCTGGTTAAAGCACTTGGTGTACGTGATGTCGCCTCCAGTCCCACGTTTTCATTAGTTAACCATTACGAGTCAGAGGAAGGATCTGTTTTTCATTTCGATTTTTATCGAATTGAAGATGATACAGAAGCTTTAGACATTGGTATTGAGGATTACCTGGATTCCGATGGATGGAATTTGATTGAATGGCCTGAAAAAGTAGAAAGATTATTAGGGGAAAACACCCAAAAATTGCGTTTAGAGGTCGAATCTGAAAATACCAGAAAGTTAAAGTTTTGTTAATAAAATTGAATTTAAGGAAAAACACTGCCTAAAATTAATTGTAAGAATTTTATTACTTTTGGAGCAGATTTATAAAGTGAATTTTTTTAATTTAATTCATTGAACGATTTATAAATAAGTTTAGACTAACATATTTAAAGTTTTTCAAGCGATTTTTAGGCCATTTTTTGGCTCAAAAAAGGGCGCAAAGGTACGACTAATGTTTTAATATATAGGATTTTAAGTTGCCATATGTTTGTTATCAGAAAACAAAACGAATTACCCAATTTAAAAACCTATAACGATGAAACTAAAAGCAATACTTTTCGCAGCCGCAATATTTGGAGCAAGTTTTTTTGTAACTTCAACTTCAGACAATGACACCAAAAAAGATGAAATTCAAAAACAAGCGGTCGACAGAAGGACGATCAGAATTCCTGCTGCTGGGTAGTATAATTGCCCTTTCGATAGCATTTTCACCTTATTTATTTTATCTATATGAAATTTTCCCAAACACTCCCGTTTGGGAAAATTCTTTTTTTACATATGAGAGCAAGTATTATCTGAATGTGACCACTGCCATGTGGACATATTTAGGTAAACTAGTACCTTTGCTTTTATTACTTACCTGGTTTTTCACCTGTAAGCACTGGTGGTATCATGCCATTCTCATCCCCACAGGGATGTATGCTTTCCAGTTAGTTGTCGCTTTTTATGAGGATGTTTATATGGACACTAGCATATTTATGGATATAAACGGACTTATTTACTTGGCCCCATTCTTTATTATTATCCTTTCTATAGTTTATTTAGTTCGTATCAAAATCTTTGATCGTGTCTATGGTTTAGATTTATCGGAATTGGAAGAAACAGAGATATCTGTTTTCTCTCCTATTTCTGATAAGGATATGAATGAAATCAAAAATTTTCAGGAAGAAGAAGAGTTTGAAGAAGAGCAAACTTCCGAAATTATCCTAGAAGACTATTACCGTAAACTCTAAACCTATTTCTTCTTTTTATAAATTTAGTTGTAATTTAACTGCTTTAACATAGTTATATGGGAAAACAGCAGGTTTCACCTTTTACTAAGGAACAACTAATACCACAGGAGGAAACCCTTGAGATATACAAGAGCAAAGGGCAACTTTTTATAGGAATTCCAAAGGAAACAGCCTACCAGGAAAAACGTATCTGTTTGAGCCCTGATGCTGTGGCTGCCATTACAGCCCATGGCCATAGGGTGATGATCGAATCTGGTGCCGGCAAATGGGCCCGATTCAGTGATAAGGATTATTCCGATGCGGGAGCCGAAATCACCAGAGATACGAATAAAGTATTCTCCTGCCCTATTATCCTGAAAATTGAACCGCCTTCTGAAGATGAACTGGAGTTGATCAATCCTCAAACCATACTCATCTCTGCGCTGCAGATTAAAACACAATGTAAAGAATACTTTCAGAAACTTGCTGAGAAAAGAATTACCGCCCTGGGATTTGAATTCATAAGAGATGATGATGGCAGCTATCCCATTGTTAGGGCTCTTAGTGAAATTGCCGGTACGGCCTCCGTATTGATCTCTTCAGAGATCATGAGCAACCATGAAGAAGGTAACGGACTCATGTTCGGGAATATCAGTGGAGTACCACCAGTGGAAATAGTAATTATAGGAGCCGGAACCGTAGGTGAATTTGCTGCAAGATCTGCTATCGGCCTGGGAGCCAGCGTAAAAGTATTTGATAGCTCTCTTACAAAACTCAGGAATATTCAGGCTAATCTGGGAAATACCTTCTACACGAGTACCATTCAGCCAAAGAATTTATCAAAAGCCTTAAAACGGGCCGATGTTGTTATTGGTGCGGTAAGAGGAAAAGATCGCTCTCCTGTTCTGGTTACCGAAGAAATGGTGCGTTCCATGAAGCGGGGAGCCGTTATTATTGATGTAAGTATTGATATGGGAGGCTGCGTGGAAACCAGCGAAATAACATCTCATGACGAGCCCATTTTTACCAAACACGATGTAATTCATTATTGTGTTCCGAATATACCCTCTAGATATGCCAGAACATCCTCACTTTCTATAAGCAACATTTTCACTCCTTACCTCTTACATATTGCTGAAGAAGGCGGACTGGAAAATACTTTAAGATTTGATCGCGGTTTGCGAAGTGGTTTGTATTTTTACCACGGAATTTTAACCAATAAGTCTATTGCAGACTGGTTTAATCTCTCCTACCGTGATATTAATCTGTTGATCTTTTAGGATATGAAACTCATTCACCGGCTCGGGTATTATGGCCTGGGACTTTTTTTTGGAATCGTTATTTTAATTTTCTTTTTAGGTGGCAAAAAAGCCTCTTGTGATTATAGCCCAAATGCAAGAGTACTAAAGAATATTAAAACCAAAAAACGTACGTTTTCTGATAGCTCTCTTCGCTCTTTTGAGAAAAACAATCTTGATACGAATATAGTATCAATTATTCTTGATAAGGGTGATGTAGACTTTGACAGAAGTTTAACCCAAAAGGATCCCTGCAATATTTACTATATTTCAGGTGAAGAAGAAAATAAACTTATAGAACTGGAAATAGAGAATTGTGATAGTCTCGCAACGATAAAAACCGCAAGCATAAAAAAAAGCGAATAGAATCTATTCGCTTTTTTCTTTTCTAGTAATGAGATGGCTACTGCTCTAAGATCTGTTCTGCATGAGCCTTTGTTTTTACCTTTTTAATTACTTCTTCAATTTTACCATTCTCATCAATAATAAAAGTTGTTCGGTGAATACCATCATATTCCTTACCCATAAATTTTTTAGGTCCCCAAACTCCATAAGCATTAATTACCTCTTTATCTTCATCTGCAAGTAAGGGATAGGGAAAGTCATACTTATTTTTGAAATTCTGCTGTCTCTTTTTAGAATCGGCACTAACTCCAAGTATCTCATAACCTTTTTTTTGCATAAGCTGGAAATTGTCACTCAAATTACAGGCTTCAGCTGTACAACCGGGAGTACTAGCCTTCGGATAGAAGAACAGCACCAGTTTCTTTCCTTTATAATCTGAAAGTTTTATTTCGTTCCCATCCTGGTCTTCAGCTTTAAAATCGGGAGCCTTGTCCCCTGCTTTCAATGTTGTCATAATTGTTACTTTTGCCTTAAATTTAAAGTTTTATGACCAAACAGGAAAAGGTACAGTTCGTTATTGATACGTTAAATGATATATACCCCGAAATTCCTATACCCCTTGATCACAAGGATCCTTACACTTTGTTAATAGCAGTATTACTTTCAGCTCAAAGCACCGATGTAAAAGTCAACCAGATAACTCCAAATCTATTTGAAATAGCAGATAATCCATATAAGATGGTAAAGCTTTCAGTGGAAGAAATAAGGGAAATCATTAAACCCGTTGGATTGTCTCCCATGAAATCCAAGGGCATCCATGGCCTTTCTAAAATTCTTATAGAAAAATATAATGGGGAAGTTCCGGCAGATATGGATGCTCTTGAAGAATTGCCTGCTGTAGGTCATAAAACCGCCAGCGTGGTCATGGCTCAGGCCTTCAATATTCCGGCTTTTCCTGTAGACACCCATATTCACAGACTTATGTATCGATGGAATCTAAGTAATGGCAAAAATGTGACCCAAACCGAAAAAGATGCAAAGCGCTTATTTCCAAAGGATCTTTGGAATAAACTTCATTTACAGATCATCTGGTATGGAAGACAATATTCTCCTGCTAGAGGATGGGATCTGGAAAAAGATATAATTACCAGAACAATTGGAAGAAAAAGTGTAGTTAAAGATTATTTAAAGAAGAAAAAATAAAAAAGACCTGCTGGCTAATGAAGCAGGTCTTTATATAATCAATTCAGAAACGTTTCATACTTCATCTTCTTGTGCTCAATTACACTCAGTGCTTTTGAATAATTCAAAAGAAACTGTATCGTCTCTTTCTTTGGTTGTGGATGATTAATTTTTCCTTCTTTTGAAGGTTTTTTAAAGTAAAGTTTCCCCATTTGGTATTATTTTTTGATGGTTTTATAGAATAACGCAACAAACGGGGGGATATTGTTCGATTAATTGGTTAAAATTAAATTTCTCTTTTCTATGATCTTCCGTAAATTGATAAGCGCATATCTCATCCTTCCCAGAGCCGTATTTATACTAACTCCCGTACGTTCAGAGATTTCCTTAAAACTCATATCCTTATAGATACGCATGGTTAAAACTTCCAGCTGATCTTCAGGAAGTTCTTTGATCAACTCCTGAACGTCAGATTCTATCTGATCTTTTATCAGTTGCTTTTCAGCATTTAGATCATTATCGCTTAAAACAGAAAAAATGTTAAATTCACCGCTGTTGTCAAACTTGGGCATCCTTTTATTCTTTCTGAAATGGTCAATTACAAGATTGTGGGAGATACGCATTACCCAGGGAAGAAATTTACCTTCCTCATTATACTTTCCTCTTTTTAAAGTCCGGATAACTTTAATGAAAGTATCCTGGAAAATATCCTCAGCGATATCTTTGTCAAAGACTTTTGAGAAAATAAAACTATAAATACGATGTTGATGACGATTGATGAGTGCGCCAAGCGCATTTTCGTTTCCATCAAGATAATCACGTACGAGCGAAGCGTCAGTTACCTTAGTGTTATTCATAACAGTTACTTTAATGTACAGGAATTTAGGGCTTCCTGAGGGTTAGGTTATTTAGTCTTTAAAAGTAACTGTGTGCTATAGGCTAATCTGATTTCGGTTGTTATGCTCCAAATATAGCAAGATAAAGTCGAGAATTACAAATAAAACCTTAAATTTTTAACAATACTATAAGTTTTTATCTACTTTCTTTCCCGCCCCATATTGAGTACCTTTGCCGTTTTAGCAGAATAAGGAATGACCGTAGATATTACCAATGCAGACCCTAAAAAGAACATAATCATTAAGGGTGCAAAACTGCACAACCTCAAGAATATTAATGCTATCATCCCCAGAAATAAACTGGTGGTGATAACCGGACTATCGGGATCAGGAAAGTCCAGTTTAGCCTTTGACACCTTATATGCAGAAGGCCAGCGACGATATGTGGAAAGCTTAAGTTCTTATGCCCGGCAGTTCCTGGGAAGACTTAATAAACCCAAGGTTGATTATATTAAAGGCATTGCTCCGGCCATCGCTATTGAGCAGAAAGTAAATTCTACGAATCCAAGGTCCACGGTTGGAACTTCTACCGAAATTTATGATTACCTCAAATTACTTTATGCCAGGATAGGCAAAACTTACTCACCAATTTCAGGAAATGAAGTAAAAAAGGATACCGTAACAGATGTAATAAATTACGTAAAAGACTTCCCCGAAAGGGAAAAATTACTACTTCTGGCTCCTATCCATGTTGAAGAGGGCCGTTCTCTTGAAAAGAAGATAAAGATCCTGGCCCAACAAGGTTATAGCCGGATCAAAATAGATAAAGAAGTTCTCAGGATCGATGAAACAGACCTTAGCAAGGCTCATGATGATAATACCTGGCTGGTGGTGGACAGGATTATTACCAAAGATGATGAAGATTTTTACAATCGCCTGGCCGATGCTGTTGAAGCCGCCTTTTTTGAAGGAAAGGGAGAACTATTCATAGAAAAGCTTGCTGATAACACCCAGAGACATTTCAGCAATAAATTTGAACTGGATGGGATAAGCTTTGTTGAACCAAATGTTCATTTGTTCAGTTTTAACAACCCCTATGGTGCATGTCCAAAATGTGAAGGTTATGGAGATGTGATTGGTATAGATGAAGACCTGGTGATCCCGAACACAGGCCTTTCTATCTATGAAAACGCTATTTTCCCCTGGCGTGGGGATAGTATGAGCTGGTACAGGGACCAGCTGGTCAACAATTCTCATAAATTCGATTTCCCCATACATAAACCCTATTTTGAGCTTACAGATGAGCAGAAAGATCTTGTGTGGAACGGAAATCAGTATTTTGAAGGCATCAATCAGTTCTTTGAATTTCTTGAAAGCAAGGCATATAAAATCCAGAACAGGGTGATGCTTTCCCGGTACAGAGGCAAAACCCGATGCACTACCTGTAAGGGCAAGCGATTGAGGCCAGAGGCCCAATATATAAAGGTTAGTGAACACAGCATTACCGATCTGGTGGAAAAACCTTTGAATAAGGTAAGGGCATTTTTCAGGGATCTTGAACTTAATGAATATGATGAAAAGATCGCTAAGAGGCTTTTAACAGAGATAAGAAACCGTCTGCAATTCCTTTCAAATGTAGGTCTGGATTATTTAACGCTCAACAGAAAATCGAACAGCCTTTCTGGCGGTGAGTCACAACGAATCAACCTTGCAACCTCGCTGGGGAGTAGTCTTGTAGGTTCTATGTATATCCTGGATGAGCCTTCTATTGGTCTTCATCCAAAGGATACCGAAAAATTAATTGGGGTATTAAAGCAACTTCGGGATCTGGGAAATACAGTAATCGTAGTGGAACATGATGAAGAGATCATGAATGCGGCCGATGAGATCATTGATATTGGCCCTGAAGCAGGAACCAATGGAGGTTACGTGGTTGCGACAGGAACCATGAAAGAAATCTTAAAATCTGATTCTCTTACCGCAAGCTACCTTAACGGTAAAATGGAAATCGAGGTGCCCAAAAAAAGAAGAACTTCAAAAAATAAAATTAAAGTTCTGGGTGCTAGGGAAAATAATCTGAAGAATATAGATGTTGAATTTCCTTTGGGTGTATTTACTGCTATCACAGGGGTTTCCGGAAGTGGAAAAAGTACTCTGGTAAAGAAAATTCTTTATCCTGCCGTACAAAAGGAAATTGGAGGTTATGGCGAAAAAGCAGGACAATTTAACGGAATTGAAGGCGATCTGAAAAAGCTTGGAACTGTTGAATTTGTAGATCAGAACCCAATTGGCAGGTCATCCAGATCCAATCCGGTGACATATATCAAGGCTTATGACGACATAAGAAATCTTTTTGCAGATCAGCGTCTGGCAAAGCTACGCGGATTCAAGGCAAAGCACTTTTCCTTCAATGTAGATGGCGGAAGGTGTGAAACCTGTAAAGGTGAAGGTGAGGTCACCATAGAAATGCAATTTATGGCCGATGTTCACCTGGAATGTGAAACATGTAATGGTAAACGTTTCAAAAAGGAAGTGCTGGAGGTCACATTTGAGGATAAGAACATTGATGATATTCTAAATATGACCATCGATGATGCAACAGCTTTCTTCGAAGAATATGGGCAGGATAAAATTGTAAAAAAACTGAAACCCTTAAGGGATGTGGGCCTTGGATATGTACAACTGGGGCAAAGTTCCTCTACCCTTTCAGGAGGAGAAGCCCAGCGTATAAAACTTGCTTCATTTTTAGTTAAGGGAAATACCAAAACCAAAGCCCTTTTCATTTTTGATGAACCCACCACCGGCTTGCATTTCCATGACATCGAGAAATTGCTTAAATCCTTCGATGCCCTTATTTCAAAAGGGCATACAGTAATAGTGATTGAGCATAATATGGACTTGGTTAAATGCGCTGATCATGTGATAGATCTTGGACTCGAAGGAGGTGAAAACGGAGGATATATTATAGGTGAAGGCACTCCCGAAGAGATCGCTCAAATAAAAGAATCCTATACTGCTGAATACCTTAAACAAAAATTAAATTTCTAATAATCAGGTTTTTAACACTGTAAAAAAAGGGTTGACAGTGCTCTGAAGTCGCTCTGTACGGACTTTGGCACGTGCTTTGTATATAATTGAGAAAATGTTCTTAATTAAATATAATCTACTACCATGAGAAACCTGACCCTTTTATTCGCATTCTTATTTATTGGATGGTCAGTATCGGCATCCGTAAATTCTAACCCAACCAACAGTTACTATAACGATTCATTTATCTTTATTGAAGGAGGCGTGGAATTTGCGGTTTACCCAAATGGTGAATTCGATTTCTATTTTAACCCTGAATTCAGAAGGGGAAATTCAGTTCATGTTTCGACTCCTAATGTAAACATCAGTTATAATTCCGGATACAACTACGATCCTTATGTTCAGTATGATGACTACGGTGCAGTAATCCAGATAGAAAGCGTTCCTGTTTATTATGATTATTACGGAAGAATAATTCAGGCAGGAAATGTGTTCATTAGTTATAACAATTTTGGTCGTATTTCCCGAATAGGGAACTTACGCGTCCATTACAATCACAACCATCATTTTTCCCACTACAGCGGGTTTATCAACCACCACAACAGGCAGTATGTATACAGGCCATGGCATAGCTATTACTCCCGCCCGAATGTGAATGTAAGCATAGTTTTCAACAGGCCCTACAGGGCATATTATCAACCACACAGAATTTCATATAATAAGTATGTAAGTGTTTACAATAATTACTATGTGAAAAATAACGGTAGAAGGAATTTTTACAGACCATCCGATCGCATAAGATCATATAATTACGGATCAAAGACTACCAGTAAACGTAATCTAAAACCCGTGCGTACAAGATCAAGTGATAATATTGCCAGGTCAAGACAAAGCGTTGCAAGAAATAAGGCCTATTCAGACCGGAATAAATCAGTAAAGCCTTCAGGTAATGACAGGACCAGGTCGTACTCTCAAAGAAATGAAAGAAGAGTGATAGGTAAGGATGATGGCGGCAGGAATAAATCTTACAGTTCTAGAACTGAAAGAAGCACAAATTCAAGAGGAAGGTCTGCGGGAATTAATAAAATTCAGAAACAAAGAAGCTCAAATGATAATCGATCTGTAAGGACTCCAAACCGAACTTCTCAAAGAAGCATTGAAAGCAGAAGCAGCAATACTAAAGTTGAACGGCCTGCACAAAATACCAGACGTAGATCTATTCAAAGATCTTCAGGAAGTTCTGAAAGGAAACCTTCGGTTCAACGTCAAAGAACTCAAAGAAGTTCTTCTGTTAGAGGCAGATCTTCTTCCGGAACATCGAGATCTGGATCAATTAGATCAAAAAAATCCTCAAGATCAATAAGTTCGGCACGAAATATGAAAGTATAATTATAGATGACAAGTTCATAATTTAATTTTTTGGTTGGTTAGTTGGAAAACCCCTGAAGCTCCCACGCTGAAGGGGTTTTCTCGTTTAATACCTCTTCAGAAGCCTGTTTATTATTTGGTTTATATCTACTGAAAACTGGAAACGGTATACCAGAAAAATATATAGAATCACCGTGATACTGCCTTTCAGAAAAATGTCTATTACTGGATGTAATGAAAAGTCCCAGAAATAGAATCCAAAACTAAAAATAGTAGTAAGAAGGAATAGCCACCAGGTATTTGAAGTAAATGGATGAATTTTAAATTTATTGAAGACAATAAATAGTTTTGAAGTGTTGTAGAGTGAAAAAGCCAGAAAACTGGCAAGAGCAGCCCCTTCTATTCCGAATTCAGGAATAAAAACTAAATTAAGAATAAAGGCAATTGCAACCAGAACAACTCCAACCCCAAGTACCAACCGGTAATAATCTGAATTGAACAGAATACTGTTATTGTTACCCAAAAAATTATCATAGAGCTTGACTAAAGATATAAGAAGCACCACCAAAATGCTGATCTCATATTCTTCCGGTATCAACTCATACAGTGAATTGATGTTTGTAATGATAAGTATAAATATCAGTCCGCCAACGATTAAAAGGTTTAATGAGCTTTTTTCATAAATATCCTTCAGTCCAAGCTTATCTTTATTATTAAGCATTTCGGCCGTAAGAGGATGGGTTATTTGATGCATTGCTTTTTGTGGCACCGAAATTACCGTGGCTATATACACTGCAATGCCATAAATAGCTACATTCTCTATAGGCAGGTAGTATTCAATCATCACCTTATCCAGATCCAGAAGAACAGTGGCCACAGAAGCTGCAATTAAGATCAGTGATGAATATTTCAGCACAGGAGAAAGGTTTTTTGGAAACTTTAAGCCAAACCTGGGCCTGTGAAGTGAAAAAGCATACATAGCCATTAAAATGGTGCGCAATACAAATACACCGGAAATTGCATATATAAACACCTCCACTGAAATCCACTCAAAATAAACAGAAAAAAGTAGGATGCTAATACAAAATCTATGAAAGACTTCTTTCATAAAATTTCCAAAGGTGCTTTTATAATAGATCTTGGACCATGAAAAAAACACCTCAAAATAAGCTGTGGCAAGTGCAATAAGAAAGATTAGCCATACATACGGCTGTACCAGATCGTTCTCTCCTTCAAAATAATTCAGCAGATATTCATAAAAAATCCATCCAAAACATCCTAACACAAGTGCGGCCAGGGCAGGAATTATAAGGACAAGGTTTAGCAACCGGTCCTGGTCACCTTTTGTTCTATAGGAAGTGAAGAATTTTATAAGTGTACTGTGTACTCCAAATATGAGGAAAGGCCAGATAAGGTTGGCTGCTGAAAGTAAAAAGCTCACCAATCCGTAATATTCCTGTTCTAGAAAATAAGTGAACAAGAAAAGGGTATTAACCGCCCCTATACCAAACCCGATATAGGTAGTCACCATGTTCTTAAAGGACTGGTTAATAATAACTCCCATTTATAGATTCTTAATCAAATTAGCCAGTTTTTCGGTTAGGGTTTTTCTGTGATAATCAGCTATATTATGAGAATTACTCAGTAAATCCTTCTGCTGATATTTCTGAAATTGTCTTAAAATATAAGATTTAATCCCATTTATATCCCCATAATTATACATCTCTCCTGCCCCTGTTCGGGTTATTATTCTTTCAACATCCCAGTTCTCAGGCCCAATGGCCAGAATTGGTCGTTTTGCGGCAAGGTACTCGAATAACTTACCGGGAATAATGCCTTTAGTCTCTTCAGAATCTATTTCTATAAGCAGAAGTACTGAAGCTGATCTTTGGAGTTCCAGGGCTTTCGCATGACTAACATAACCTTCATTTTCCAAATAAGGCTGAATGGCGTTTTCGCTGATAATATCTAAAACCGCTTCACTTATTTTTCCAGCAAGTCTCAATCTGAAATTATTCGCGAATTCTTTATTCTCCTGAATCAACTCTCCAATGGCTTTCCACAATTGCGCCGGATTACGTTCAGATAACAGTGAGCCGATATGCGCAAGCTCAAACTTATCATTTTCCGGCTCTTCTCGACTGATCTCGGCATCAAAACCATTGGTGATAACAGTTACCGGTTTTGAGGTCTTGGAATTGAACTCATCCCTTGTAGTAAAACTCGTGGTAATAATATGATCGGCTGTATTCAAAACACTTTTTTCCAATTCCTCATGCTTTTTTCTGGAGCTATCAGTAAGTTTGAGTTTCTCATGATAACCTATACGGGTCCAGGGATCCCTGAAATCAGCTACCCAGTTTATTCCAAGCTCTTCCTTTAGCTTTAGACCTATGAGATGCAAACTATGTGGCGGCCCCGTAGTTATTATTGCATCATAATCTCCATTTTTCAATTCCTCTCTCAAAAAACTAACAGAAGGTTTAACCCAAAAGTTACGGGCATCGGGAATAAAAAAATTTCCCCTTATGTAAAGCATGGCCTTTTGCATGGCCGACTGATTTTCTTCTTTTGAAATGATCCCGGAACTAATAGTCTCGGTTTCCTTTTTTGAAAAAAGTCCGGCAATGGAATAAGGTTCAAATATCTTCTTCTTGATCACTTTCACCCCATCAGGAATTTCCGATTCAAAGCTCTTATCTATTATCGGATAACTCGGGTTCTCTGGTGCATATACTACTGGTTCCACACCAAAATGTCGTAAATATTTCACGAATTTCAGCCAGCGCTGCACTCCGGGTCCACCTGCGGGTGGCCAGTAATATGTTATGATGAGAACTTTTTTCATTCAGATATAAGAATGGAGAACATCAATTTCTTTTTTTCAGTTCGTAACCAACTCCGCCAATTAGAACAAGGCCGATTAAAACTGAGCTAATAAGGGCTATAGTACTTCCTGTTTGTATAACTTCAGGCTCAAATTTAAATGTTATTTCATGTTCTCCTGCTGGCACATTCATCGCCCTTAATACATAATCTGCCTGTACATGAGGTACTGCCTTTCCATCTAGATATGCCTGCCAGCCAGGCTGATAATAAGATTCTGAAAAAACGACGAACTGACCTGATTCTGCTGAGACTTTATATTTCAATTCATTAGGCTGCTGACTCACAAGCTCTATCCTGGCATTTGTATCATAATTAAAATCCTCGTTTACTTCTTCTTTAAATTTTTCATTAATCACAGCAGTCCTCTGCAGGTCGGTATCATTTAAGGCAAGTATCTCTTCATCTGCATCTCCTACCCATTTGATATTTTCCACGAACCAGGCATTTCCAAAAGCATTTGGGTTTTGCTGCGCCTGATTTCCTTCTTCGGTAGGAACAATAAAATATTTCACATTCAGCATATTTAAAATCTGCATGTTATTCTCTGAAATATAGAAGTCATACAGATCCTGAATTCTTCCGGGTTTAGCCGCATGATATCCTCCCAGTGCATTGTGGAAATAAGAAGTTCTTCCTGTATTGAAAGGGTTACCCGACACATCGAAAACACGGTAATGTGAAGTATCCTGTAATATGGCAGCATCGGCTTCCTGCATTTCATATGGTTGTTCCATTTCCCTTGCCTGAACGAAGTCATCCCGGTTCACATACCGAAGGTCAACCCCGATAAGGTCTACCAGGAAAAGAATTGTGAATCCGCCTATTACGAAATTCCTGTTTATTTTACCAAGAAGATATACCCAAATAAGACCTGCAGAAAGAAGTACAAATATTAAGGAGCGCAACACATCAGAGGTGAAAATAGCTTTTCGGTCCTCTTCTAGAGCATCCATAAAGTCCATTCCGAATTGCTGATTATATATAGCATCATTGGCACCGGTAAAATCGAAGAGTATAGATTTGAAAAGCAGGAAAACAAGAAGCAATCCGCCTGTAATGATCGCCGACCACTTTAAAGCATAGGACTTTTCCTCTTCTTTAACTTTTTCATTAAAAAGCTTATAAAGCCCGAAAACAGCCATTACAGGTAAGCATAACTCAAGGATCACCTGAACCGAAGAGACCGCCCTGAATTTGTTATATAACGGCACAAAATCAATAAAGAACTGTGTTAAAAATCCGAAGTTCCTACCCCAGCTTAAAAGAAGTGCGAGAATACTTGCTCCTATTATCCACCATTTCAACCTACCTCGTACAAGGAAGAGTGCAAAAACGAATAGAAATATTACTGCAGCACCAATATAAGCCGGAGCTTTCACATAGGTCTGGTCTCCCCAGTAGGTCGGTACATTTTTCGCGAAATCGGCCGCCTGAATACTGGAAGCTCCAATTTTTCTTATCGCATCATAGACATTCGAGTCCCTACCTAAATTCTCAGAACTTCCTCCTCCCATAAATCGCGGAACAAAAAGATTGAAGCTCTCCAGGACGCCATAACTGTATTCAGTAATATAGTCGAAACCTAATCCCGATTTTTCTTTCGGAGTTCCATCTGGCTTAATGCTAAGTCCTGAATCTCCCCGGGTACTGAATTGAGTATATTCACTGGTGGCCATAAGATTAGTGGCGTTGGCGGCAATAGCGAGAATAACGGCTATCACCATCACTCCTATAGATTTAAAAAACTGAGGAAGCAGTTTTTTCCTGTAAGCGTCTATTAAATAAGCGATTCCAAGAACAATTACCAGCAGCAGGAGATAATAGGTCATCTGGAAGTGATTGGCCTGTATTTCAAGGGCCATTGCGACAGCCAGCAATAAAAAGCTCCAAATATTCCTATTCCGAAAAACAGCAATGATACCGGCCAGAACCATAGGCATATAAGCAATCGCATGTGCCTTGGCATTATGCCCCACTCCCAGGATTATAATAAGATAAGTGGAAAACCCGAAAGCTATAGCCCCCAGAAATGCAAGTTTATAATCTAATTTCAAACAGAGTAGTAATATGTAAAATCCTATGAAATAAAGGAACAAATAATCAGCAGGTCTTGGAAGGAACCTTAATATACTATCCAGTTTTTTTACATAATTATGCGGGTAATGAGCTCCCAGCTGGTAAGTGGGCATTCCACCAAAGGCCGCATCTGTCCAGTAAGGTTCTTCTCCGTTATCGGCACGAAAGTCTGTCTGCTCCTTTGCCATCCCGATATACTGAACTATATCGCTCTGGAAGATCTCCTTTCCCTGGAGAACAGGATTAAAATAGAATAAAGATAAAATGATAAAACCTGCCAGTACGAACAGGTGTGGTAAGAATTGCTTCAGTTTAGCCATTAATCGGACTTTAGATTTTAATCACAATATTTGTGTAAAAGCAAAGGCTTAGCCAAGGCTTTGTTAAAATCCGAAATTAATCAATTTCTTCGTAATCGATATATTCACCTACTTTTTTATTAGATCGCCTACTGGATTTGGCTTTTTTATCAACAGTCACATTCCCTTTTTTGTTTCCCGGTTTCTCCTGTGCTCCACCAAATTGTTGATTAAACTGTTGTTCAAACTTACGTCCCATTCGCTTCATAAAATACTTCAATAATATGGGACCAAAATACCGTAGTAATATTTTAAGACCAAAGTATACTAACAAAACGATAAGAACCGTTTTCAATACTCCCGATAATGATGCTTCTAACATTGTCTAAGCTTTTTGCAAAAATAAAAATAAGCCTTCACAATCATGAAAGCTTCAGCGATAAAATTATAATAAAACTTATATATTTGAGACAACCAAGCCTAGTAATTATGCGTAAATCAGCCTTATTTAGCCTTCTGTTCATTCTAGGAACCACGCTCCAAGCCCAATATACCGAAACCATTAATTCCAATCGGCCCGGACAGTCCCAGGGAGCCTTTGCGGTTGGAACAAATGTGATCCAACTGGAAACCGGTGCTTATTTTGGAAATGATGAGCATTCCGCTTTCGCCAGTACTACAGATATTTGGGGAATTGATTATCAGCTCAGATATGGATTGCTTTTTGAGAATCTTGAACTCAACCTTACTGGAGCTTTTGAAAACCAGGATATTTCGCGGAATTTTCTGGGAACTCCGGATGAGTCGACTGTCAGAAATTTCAAGTCAAATACCATAGGTGCTAAATATTTAATATTTGATCCCTATAAAAGCCTCGAAGAAGATAAACCCAATCTATATAGCTGGAAGGCAAATCAGCGGTTTAAATGGAAAAAGCTAATCCCTGCAGTATCCCTTTATGCCGGAGCAAACTTTTCATTCGGGGATAATCCATACCTCTATGAAGGGGAAGGAAAATTTAGTCCGAAAGCAGCTATCATCACCCAGAATAATTGGGGAAGATGGGTACTGGTAATGAATTTTATTGGTGATAAACTCTCTGAAGAATACCGGTCTTATACTGCTATGGCCACATTAACACATGCTATCAGTCAAAAATTTGCCGTTTTTGGTGAATATCAGAGTATATGGAGTGATATCTATGCAGATGATCTTGTTCGCGCCGGTGCAGCTTACCTGGTAGGTAAAGATTTGCAATTTGACGTTGCAGGCCTGATCAACTTTAAAGACACCCCTTCAAGATGGCAAGTGGCTGCAGGAGTTTCTTACAGGTTTGATCTGCATAAAATGGATGAATTTCTTGAGGATTCAAATGAAGGCAACAAAAGAAGACGAAGAAGCGAAAAATTTGGAAGGGAAAACGAAAATGAAGTTGAAGGAAATGGAGATAGAGGTCAATAAGAATTATAAAGCTATCAATATAATAAAAGAAAATCCCCCGCAATTAGCGGGGGATTTTCTTTTATATACTTTTATATAAGTGAATGTTATTTATTCGACATTGCTGCTGTCACAGATGCAGAAAGCCTTTTATAGGTTCCATTCTCCAGTCTTTCACGAATCGCAGAGAAGGCATCAAGTGTTTGTTCAACATCCTCTAAAGTATGGGTAGCAGTAGGGATCATTCTAAGAAGGATAAGTCCCTTAGGAATTACAGGATAAACCACTATTGAACAGAATACCCCATGGTTCTCCCTAAGATCTTTTACTAAGGCCATAGCCTCAGGAATACTTCCTTTCAGGTAAACCGGAGTCACACAACTCTGAGTGGTTCCTATGTCAAATCCGCGATCCTTCAGACCGTTTTGAAGAGCATTTACATTTTCCCAAAGCTTTTCTTTAAGCTCCGGCATTGTCCTTAACATTTCCAGACGTTTCAATGCTCCCACAACCAACTGCATTTGAAGTGATTTGGCGAACATTTGTGAACGAAGATTATACTTAAGGTAATCTATAATTTCTTTATCACTGGCAATAAAAGCCCCCGTACTCGCAAGAGATTTAGCAAAAGTTGCAAAATAAACGTCTATTTCATCCTGTACTCCCTGCTCTTCTCCTGCACCGGCACCTGTTTTACCAAGGGTTCCAAAACCATGAGCATCATCTACAAACAGTCTGAAATTATATTTTTTCTTCAGCTCAACGATCTCCTTTAGCTTTCCCTGTTCTCCACGCATTCCGAAAACTCCTTCTGAAATAAGCAAAATTCCTCCACCTGTCTGCTCAGCGATCTTGGTTGCTCTCTGAAGGTTCTTCTCGATACTTTCCATATCGTTATGCTTATAGGTAAACCTTTGCCCCAAGTGGAGTCTTACTCCATCTATAATACATGCGTGCGCATCTACATCATAAACTATAACATCCTGCTTGGACACAAGGGCATCAATAGTAGAAACCATTCCCTGATATCCGAAATTAAGGAGATATGCTGACTGTTTATTAACGAAAGAAGCAAGTTCATCCTGAAGTTTTTCGTGAAGATCTGTATGACCACTCATCATTCTCGCTCCCATG
Organism: Christiangramia crocea; assembly: GCF_022410465.1. Classification (GTDB taxonomy): domain Bacteria; phylum Bacteroidota; class Bacteroidia; order Flavobacteriales; family Flavobacteriaceae; genus Christiangramia; species Christiangramia crocea. The sequence continues at coordinate 116,143 of NZ_JAJSON010000019.1, forward strand.
GGATATGCAGATCCATATTCTGCAGCTGCCTCAGCATCTACTTTACGAACTTCGGGGTGGTTAGCCAGGCCAAGATAATCGTTGATACTCCATGTAATAACTTCCTTACCACGGAATTTCATTCTATTTGAGATGGGTCCTTCCAGTTTAGGAAAAACGAAGTATCCTTCTGCCTGTTCTGCCCATTTACCTAGCGGTCCTTTGTCTTTGTAAATTTTATCAAATAAATCCTTCATCGGTCATTTTTTAGACGAGCCGCAAAAATACTGAAATTTGGCCCAATTCTACAAAGTAAATTTTAAACATTGAAAGCTAAGAAAAACAAAAGCATCCTACAAAAAATAGGATGCTTTTGTTAATAAATGTTAATAATACCTTTTACTTGATGATTTCTATGGTTTGAGAGGACACTTCGTTCTTTGTATCGAAGAATCCCTGTTCGCTCATCCAGTCATCACTATAAATCTTGCTCATATAACGTGAACCATGATCTGGAAAGATCATGACCACTTTAGAGTTCTTATCAAATTCCCCTTCTTCATAAAACTGTTTTAATCCCTGCATTGCAGCACCACTTGTATAACCTACAAACAGTCCTTCTTTTCTTGCCAGTTCACGGGCCGTATGCGCTGCATCTTCATCACTTACTTTTATGAATTTATCTATACTATCAAAATCTGTAGCGGTAGGAATTAAGTTCTTTCCTAAACCTTCGATCCTGTATGGATAGATCTCTTCTTCATCAAATTCCCTGGTTTCATGATACTTCTTCAAAACAGATCCAAATGCATCAATACCAAGAATCCTGATATCTGGATTCTGTTCCTTCAAATATCTTGCAGTGCCCGAAATAGTTCCTCCGGTTCCGCTGCATGCTACCAAATGTGTTATTTCACCTTCAGTTTGCTTCCAGATCTCAGGACCAGTTGAATTAAAGTGGGCATCTATATTAAGTTCGTTGAAGTACTGATTTATGTAAACCGAACCTTTGATCTCCTGATGAAGTCTTTTTGCTACCTGATAATAAGAGCGAGAATCATCGGCTGCTACATTCGCAGGACACACATACACTTTGGCCCCCATCGTTTTGAGCATATCTATCTTATCTTTGGAAGATTTTGAGCTCACCGCCAGGATACAGTCATAACCTTTTATGATACTCACCATCGCAATACTGAATCCAGTGTTTCCGGAGGTAGTTTCAATAATGGTGTTTCCAGGTTTCAGGATACCATTTCTTTCGGCTTCTTCTATGATGTAAAGGGCTATTCTGTCTTTTGTGGAATGCCCAGGATTAAAGGCTTCTACTTTAGCGAAATATTTTCCTTTATAATCACTGGTTATTTTGTTAAGGTGAATTAACGGCGTATTACCTATGAGTTGCAATACATTGTCATAAACCTGCAAGTCTTCTCTCATAAATCGAAGTTTCTATTTACAAAAGGTTCCTAACAAATTCTTAAGAACCGGTCAAATTTAAGGCAAATTTTTTAATTATTCCTTTATTCTTTCCAAATCCAGTAAAAAAGCATACTCTTCAGCCACTTCTCTTAAAGCTTCAAAACGACCTGAAGCTCCGCCATGACCAGCGTCCATATTGGTATGGAGCAGCAGAATATTATCATCGGTTTTATACTCTCTAAGTTTAGCCACCCATTTAGCAGGTTCCCAGTATTGCACCTGAGAATCATGCAATCCAGTGGTGACCAGCATGTTTGGATAATTCTGCTTTTCCACATTGTCATAAGGTGAATAAGACATCATATAGTCATAATATTCCTTATTATTAGGATTCCCCCATTCATCATACTCTCCAGTAGTAAGGGGAATACTATCATCTAACATTGTAGTTACCACATCCACAAAAGGTACGGCGGCGATTACTCCGTTATAAAGATGTGGAGCCATATTTACCACTGCTCCCATCAGCAACCCCCCTGCAGAGCCACCCATTGCATAAAGATGTTCAGAAGATGTGAACTTTTCTTCGATAAGGAATTCAGAGACATCTATAAAATCAGTAAAAGTATTCTTCTTTGTAAAAAGCTTCCCATCCTCATACCATTCACGGCCAAGGTATTCTCCTCCCCGAATATGAGCAATGGCATAAATAAAGCCTCTATCAAGTAAACTCAATCTAACAGAAGAGAAATATGGATCTATGGTAGAACCATAGGAACCATAGGCATATTGCAGTAAAGGATTACTACCGTCCAATTTCAGACCTTTCCGGTAAACCAGAGAAACAGGTATTTTGGTTCCATCCTTTGCCGTAGCCCAAAGTCTTTGGGAAGTGTAATTATCCTTATCAAAATTGCCGCCAAGCACTTCCTGTTCTTTCAGGACCTTTCGTTCGCCGGTTTTCATGTTATATTCTATAACCGAGGTTGGCGTGGTCATACTGTTATAGTTGAACCTCAGCACATCGGTCTCAAAATCGGGATTAATAGCGGTATAGGCAGTATAGGTCTCATTATCGAAAGGGATATAATATTCTTCATCGGTATCCCACCGCAAGACCTTTATTTTATTGAGCCCGTTATTCCTTTCACTCACCACCAGGTAATCCTTGAATATATCAATATCCTCAAGCAAATAATCCTTACGATGAGGAATAACATCTTCCCAGTTCGTCATCCCTGTATTATCTACAGGGGTCTTCATAAGTTTAAAATTGGTAGCACCGTCCTTATTGGTCACCACATAAAAATATCCATCAAAATGGGATATACTGTATTCCATCCCACGGATTCGCGGCTGGAAGATCCTGAATTCCTTTTCAGGAGTATTCGCCTCCAAAAAGCGATACTCGGTAGTTAAGGTACTATGAGAACCTATAATAATATATTCCCTGGATTTAGATTTATATACATAGGTATTAAAAGTATCATCAGCTTCTTCATACACCAGTTGATCGTCGGCAGGATCTGTTCCCAAAATATGTTTATAGACCTGGAAAGATCTGAGTGTCTGCGGATCTTTTTTAGTATAATAAAGAGTTTTGTTATCGTTAGCCCAGGTAGAGCCTCCGGTAGTGTTCTTGATCTCTTCATCGTAGATCTCCCCGGTTTCCAGATTCTTGATCCTTATGATATATTTTCTTCGGCTAAGAGTATCGGTTCCAAAAGCCACAAGTTTATTATCAGGACTTACATTAAGGCCTCCTAAACTATAATAATCATAGCCTTCAGCCATTTCATTCACATTGAACATGATCTCCTCTGCGGCTTCAAGCGTTCCTTTCTTTCTGGAGTATACCGGATAGTCAAAACCTTTTTCAAATCTTGTAATATACCAGTAGCCATTCAGCTTATAAGGCACCGATTCGTCATCTTCTTTTATCCTGGCCTTCATTTCTTCGAATAACTTATCCTGAAAATCCCTGGTATGAGCAGTCATTTGCTCATTATAGGAGTTTTCAGCTTCAAGATAAGCTGTCACCTCGGGATCTTCCCGCTGGTTCATCCAGAAATAATTATCGATCCGCACATCTCCATGCTTCTCGAGTTGTTTTGCAATTTTCTTTGCCCGGGGGGCTTGAATATCTTTTTTCAAATCGATCTTATTATTTTGGGCGGTTGCAAATGTAATGCATCCTAATAGAATACCTAATAGTCTTTTCATTTGGACTGATTTAATCCCCGTAATTTAGTAAATTTGAGATCATAAAATTTAAATTTGAAAAATATGTTTGGAGATATGATGGGCATGATGAACAAACTGAAGGAAGCCCAGGAAAAAGTTGAAGCGACCAAGAAAAGAATGGACAGTGTTCTTGTTGATGAGCAATCTAATGACGGCTTGCTTAATGTAACAATTACCGCCAACAGAACGATAAAGAATATATCGGTTGATGATGATTTACTAAAAGATAAAGAGCAATTAGAAGATTATCTGGTTTTGACACTGAATAAAGCCATAGAAAAGGCGACTAAAATCAATGAGGCTGAAGTTGCCGCTGCTGCCAAAGATGGGATGCCGGATATTCCCGGGATGAATGATATGCTGAAATAAGAAATGAGAAGTTAGACTTTATATCACTTTTTATTTCGTGTTATAATTTAAGTAAGAAAAAGCATGAGGTTTCTCATGCTTTTTTATTGTTTTATTTAACCTTCTTATCTCTCCCTTCTAATACTTTATGCCTCTCCCCTGGCAGGATAATCATCTTTTATAATAAAGCTTATAGTTTTTAAAAGTTCATCGAATTTTGGCCTGGCAAAAGGCATGGACTGGATACTTGCCGAATAAAGGGTGTTATCCGGTCGAACCAGAAATAAGGCCGGTTCCAGAAAAACCTGAGGTTCTGATTCCTTTATAGCTTCTGAGACAAACAATCCCCATTTTCTGCCATCTTCAACACTAAAGTCACAACCAATATGAAGTTTATCTATTTCCCATTCGTCAACCGTCTTCTCTGCGAGAACCTGTGAATTTGAACTTATACAAATAACGTTCACCCCTCTATCCCTAAAATCACTAATTTTCTCATTTAGTTCTTCCAGATATTTTTTACAAATTGGACAATGTATACCACGATAGAAAACGATCATGGTGAATGTTCCAGGATCGCTGTCTTTAATATTCCACTTCAATCCTTCGGTAGTGTTCACGATAAGCTCGGGAACTTTTTGCCCGGGTTTAAGATTTTTCATGATATAATTTTCCGAAAATTAATTCATTAACAATTTTAGGCTTATTAAACTCCTGCCAATATTTAGTTAAGGTTTTTTAATAAACTCTAGATAATAATCTTTCGAAGTGTTTCTAAAAACCTCTGATGCATTTCTTCGGTATAATCCAGATGTGTTACAATCCTTAATTTACCCTGACCCATATTACTTATACGAATATTACTGTCTGCCAGATGTTTCATAAATTCATCTTCCATCGATTCATTTTGAAGGTAGAAGATCACAATATTAGTTTCAACCGGTTCCACCTTTCCAACATAATTCTGCTCTTCTAATACTTCTGCGATCTCAGTTGCTCTTTCATGGTCCTTTGCAAGCCTTTCTACATGATGATCCAGCGCATAAACTCCCGCAGCTGCCATAAAACCTACCTGGCGCATTCCGCCACCCAGTACTTTACGTATGCGAATAGCATTTTTCATAATCCTGCTGTCACCAATTAGAACAGAACCCATAGGAGTTCCCAAACCTTTAGAAAGACATACTGAAATGGTATCGAATATTTTACCGTAGTCTTTCGGACTTTCTCCTTTCTTCACCAAAGCATTAAACAGCCTGGCACCGTCCAGATGCAATCCCAGCTCGTGCTTATTACAAACCTCTCTGATCCTTTTCATTTCCTCCAGATCGTAACAGGCCCCACCACCTTTATTGGTAGTATTTTCAAGACAGACTAATGTTGTTAGCGGACTATGATAAAAATCCGGCGGATTGATGCTCTCTTCTACCTGTTCTGCTGTTATCATCCCACGATCACCATCAACAAGTTTACAGGAAACGCCGCTATTAAATGAGACTCCTCCTCCTTCATAATTATAAACATGAGCCCATTTATCACAGATGAGCTGTTCCCCGGGTTGGGTATGAAGTTTTATTGCTGCCTGATTGGTCATGCTTCCGGTAGGAAAAAACAGGGCTTCATCTTTTCCGAACATATCAGCCAGTTTTCTCTCTAATTCATTAACCGTAGGATCTTCTTTATATACATCATCGCCAACTTCAGCAGTCATAATAGCCTGAAGCATTTCTTTTGTTGGGCGGGTGACCGTATCACTCCTTAGATCTATTTCTTTCATGTTTGAATTTTCAAAATCTGAAGCTAAAGTAGGATTTCAACAGGCTATTTCCAATAATAAAATATTGAGTAGCCCCTGTCCAAAATTCTCATTAATGAATATTTTTCAATGTTTTTATTCATTATCCACATAAACCACAAGTATTAGGTAATTTTTATAATTTTTTGATTGAAATATTCGTATTTTAAGAAAAAACATTAATGAAAGAGCATTCAAAACCCACTTTTGAATCCTATAATCGGGACCCAAAACTTTATGATGAGATCTTTGACGAGAATGACAATGTCAGGAATATCTACTCAACTCTTTTTGAGCTCTACAGTGAACATTCGGCAAAGGATTTCGCAAGGTTAAACAATAAGGCAAAGGCCTCCTTCTTTAACCAGGGTATTACCTTTCAGGTTTATGGAGATCATGAAGTTAAGGAAAAGATATTTCCATTCGATCTCTTTCCCAGGATAATCGATCCTGGGGAATGGGAAGTAATAGAAAATGGTGTTTTACAAAGAAGTAAAGCTCTTAATCATTTCCTGTGGGACCTTTATCACGACAAGAATATTATTAAGGATGGTATAGTACCTCTCGAACTTATCAGCTCTTCAGCCAACTATCTTGACCAGATGAATGGATTTGATCCACCTGGCGGGATATACAATCATATTTCGGGAACCGATCTTATCAAACATTCAGACGGCCAATATTATGTGCTGGAGGATAATATTCGATGCCCTTCAGGGGTAAGCTATGTGATTTGTAATCGTACAGCCCTGAAGAGAGCTCTTTTCGGTGTTTTCAACCATTATAAGACCCATACTGTAACCAATTACGCTGAGAATCTTTTGGATATTCTCGAAACTGTAAAACCCAAAGGAGTTGATATTCCCAATTGTGTGGTAATAACGCCCGGCATATATAATTCAGCCTATTATGAGCATTCTTACCTGGCCAAAGCAATGGGTGTTGAACTGGTTGAAGGTAGGGATCTTTTTGTAGAGAATGACTTTGTTTACATGAAGACCATTAACGGTCCGGAAAAAGTAGATGTTATCTACAGAAGGATCGATGATCAGTTCCTGGATCCTTTGGAATTCAAACCGGATTCAGCCCTTGGGGTTCCCGGACTTATGGCGGCCTATAAGCAGGGGAATGTTTGTCTTGTGAATGCTCCCGGAACCGGAGTTGCAGATGATAAGGCCGTTTATACCTATATGCCCGAGATCATAAGATATTATCTTGATGAAGAACCTATACTGAATAATGTCCCTACGTATCATTGCAGCCGTCCCGATGAACTGAAATACGTTCTGGAGAACATCAGTCAACTTGTGATCAAACCTGTTGATGAAGCCGGAGGCTATGGTATTTCAATAGGAAACCGACTTACAAAAGAAGAAATTGAAGAGGTAAAAGAAACTGTAAAAGCGAGCCCACGTAAATATATTGCCCAACCTATAATGTCCCTTTCGGTGCACCCCACCTATATAGAGGAAAATGAATCTTTTGAACCAAGACATGTAGACCTCAGAACCTTTACGCTGCTTGGTGACAATAAAGAATTCGTGCTCAAAGGCGGATTGACCCGGGTAGCATTAAGTAAAGGAAATCTAATCGTGAATTCATCTCAGGGTGGCGGTTCAAAAGACACCTGGGTATTAAAAAACAATCTATAATTTATGTTAGCAAGAGTAGCCAACAATCTATTTTGGATGGGCAGATATATAGAGAGAGCTGAACATTTAGCCAGATATCTGAATGTAAATTATTTCTCCTCTCTGGACGCACCCAATGAGCTTTCACAAACCCGTCAGTTCGTATTGCAGTCTATGCTATTTATGGCAGATGATTTCAGCAGGACTGAAAATGAACTCGATGAGCAGGAAGTATTATATGATATTGGATTGAATCCGGATAAAGCTTATTCCATAATCAATTATGTAAAACTTGCCCGGGAAAACGCCAATAGTGCACGAGACCTTATCTCAACCGAACTATATGAGTCCATTAATAAATTCTACCATTTTGTACTGAACTATTCAGTTGATAATTTTACCCAGAGAGGCTTATATGACTTCACAGTTCAGGTAACCGAAAATGTTTCGGTATTACGTGGAAAGATCAGAGGAACTCTCCTGCACGATGAGGTTTACGCGATCATAATGCTTGGGATTAACATCGAACGGGCCACCCAGATCATACGTATTATTAACTCAAAATACAAGGACGCGGTTTTAGCTCAGGGAAGTTACGGAGATACATTAAAGAACAGTTATGAATGGACGACCTTGCTGAAGTGTGCAGAATCTTACGACATGATGCGAAGGTTTTACAGAAAAACGCCTACCAGCTTCACTACTCTTGAATTCCTTATCCTCAACCCGGATTGTCCGCGCTCGGTAATTAACAGCCTCAACCAGGTATGTGAACATATTAAAGTTTTAAGCCATGAGAAATATCCTTCCAAGACATCTTCTGAGTTTCTTATAGGAAAGATAAGAGCGAAATATCAGTTTAAAATCATTGAAGAAATCGAGAGTGATCTGCAAACCTTCATTCAGAATATTCTGGACGATCTCAATAATATAGGGGTGAAATTAGAAAATGAATATTTTCATTATTAATTCACCAAAATCATCTTAATTTGCCTTTCTTAAATTTGAAATATGGACCTTGATTATCATATAAGGTATTCCGCTACAAACAAGTACGAAAACCAGGCTGACGGTGGGTTATGGCAATTTCTCATAATTCCTGAGAACAATGAATCACAGGAATTGATCACAGCTAGTTTTACAAATTCGCTCAAGATAAAGGTAGAAAATTCAATTAACGGATATAATTTCAAGACCTATCGCATTCGACCTACTCAGAGCTTCGAGATAGTTGAATTTAATGCTGACTTCCACCTTGTAAAAAAGGCTGAAAATATTTTTGAAAAGGTAGCCAATGTCTATGATAAAGAATATGAAGTCCTTAGATCCATAAGCTTCAAAGCTGAAAATGATATCTTCCTTAGAAACACTTTACTGACCACCTTGCAAAACCCGGTAGATTTCCAATTTGATGAATCAATATCAATTTTTGATAACCTTCAAAAACTGAATGCCTGGATACATAATGAATTCACCTTTAAAACCGATGTGACCGATATTGATACCGATCTAAACCATATTCTTGAAATTAAACAGGGAGTTTGTCAGGATTTTGCGCATCTGTTTATCGCGATCGCAAAGAACTTTGGAATTCCAACCCGTTATGTTTCTGGCTATCTACACCAGGGCAATGGTTACTTTGGGGATTCCCAGATGCATGCCTGGGTGGAATGCAATATTCCCGGTGCAGGCTGGATAGGTTTTGATCCTACCAACAACCTCCTTGCTGTTGAAAATCATATCAAGGTTGCCCACGGTAAGGATTATTCCGATTGCCCGCCAATTAAAGGAGTTGTTTATTCCTCAGGAAAGAACGAAACCGAATATACCGTACAGGTTCTGGCCCATCAACAGCAGTAATTTTTCCCTGTTACAATCCTCTGAGTGAGAACGAACAAAATGTGCTCAAAAAAGGCTAATTAATAGCTTCCAATTGGTGAACCGTCCGGAATCTTTGGAACATTAATGTCAAGCTTGAATTCTTCGGGTTCTTCTCTGAATCGCTTGATATGCCTATACATTTCTGCTGAAACCGCATCCTTTCGTGTTCTGAGCCAGTTTGCCAGTTCATCGATCTTCTGATTGGCTACAGACCTTACCAGCGGAGTGGATTTATCATTAACAGCCAGGTTCAGCAAATGTTTGAACACTACAAAATTGATGGTGTTCTGAACACTTTTCAGGTATTCATCTTTTTTATCATTTTTAATGGTCTGTGATATGGTCTCATCAAGCACATAATCCAGCCCGGGAAGTTTCCTGTCTAAAGCATGCTGCTGTACCAGCCTTTCTGCTCTTGCCGGATGAAACAATAAAGCAAGGGTCATATCGCCAGCAGTTGCAGGTGCGCCAAGCGCATCAAAGGCAACATCAGTATTACTTTTAAAAGATTCTCGGTCTCTTGAATATCCAAAGGCTCGTGGTGGAAATAACTTCAGTTTGTCTACTGGAATTGCCAGTTCTTCAGCCGATAATGTTTTCAGGATGCTTTCAAGTGCTTTTTTCTGAAGCTTCTCATCCAGGTGCTCTACTATATTCTCCCCTCCTCCTTTTACCGCATAATTGTATTCAAGCCCCCCAATCATTTTAACAGCAGCTTCGGTTTGATAGCGATGAAAGAAATACAGAGGGACAAATACATCTTCCAGGACAGAATAAGGCTCATTAGTCCTGATATTATCTTCAGAAAAATTCTCTGTCGCTTTTTTCCTGATTTTTAAAACTCTTTCAAGTTCATCGGCTGCATCCCTTCCATTATCCCAAAGATGGGCAAAAGCATGGGCTCCTCCGGTTGCTCTGGCATCGGAATCTGTAATAAATTTAAGGCCTTCTAGCTGCGCATCCTCAAGAACCGAATTAAGGTATTCTCTTTCCTCCATTCCTTCAGGCACATCACTATAACTGTATTTCACGGTCACCTTATCCCACTCTCCTATACCTGTGTCATAGGCATTCGCAAATTCAATTTCGCTATTATTAAGTTCGAATTGAGGATGCGGATAATCCATCACAGAAGCTCTGTCATTAGTACTGGCTGCGAAATTATGAGTAAAGCCAATTGTATGACCTACTTCGTGAGCAGAAAGCTGGCGGATCCTGGCCAGGGCCAGCTCCATCATGGGATCGTGGTTATCATCGCTGTTTCCGAAAGGTTTGTTCATCATCGCCTGGGCGATCATAAAATCCTGTCTTATCCTTAAACTCCCCAGGCTTACATGGCCCTTAATGATCTCTCCTGTTCTTGGGTCAACCACACTGGCACCATAGCTCCAACCCCGGGTAGATCTGTGTACCCATTGTATCACATTGTATCTTACGTCCAGTGGATCAGCACCTTCAGGCAGCATTTTCACCTGAAAAGCATCTTTGTATCCAATCTCCTCATAGGCCTCATTCCACCATCTGGCTCCTTCCAAAAGGGCTGAGCGTACCGGCTCAGGTGTTCCCGGATCAAGGTAATAGATAATCGGCTCCACAGCTTCGCTTATTTCAGCATCAGGATCCTTCTTCTCAAGCCGGTGCCTAATAGCGTAACGCTTTTTGATAGGCTCGTAGACCGGAGATGCGTAATCCATATATGAAATGAAAATTGCCCCGCTCCTGGGGTCAAAAATTCTCTTTTTATAATTATCATCAGGAAGCTTTACAAAGGAATGATGCTGAACCACACTAATATTTTTTGCATCCGGCACCACTGAATTAACCGTCCGGCTTTTCGGTTCTCCTTCAAAAGTAAGTAAGGCCTCGAATTCCACGTTTTCGGGAAAGGCCTTAGTTCTTTCTAACGACAGCGCACTTTTTGATTTGTCAAGTTTATAGTTCCCGTAATCGCCTTTTTTCAGTTTATCGGTCACCCCATGGGTGTCCTGCATTAAAAAAGGAGTAAAATCAATGATATACTTACCATCCTTTTCTTCCTTGATCTCAAAACCAAAAATGACAGATTTAGCAAAGGCTTCAGCCACACTTTGCTTTTCGGCTTCATTATCAGTAATAGCCCTGTAATTCTGATTCGGCTGAACCAGTAATAATTTATTCCCGGCTTTCTGAAATTTAACTACTCTTTCGCCACCCAGCTGGCCACGGTCCAGGCCAATATCATTGGAGCCCACACCAGAAGTGAGAAAATGAGTATAAAGGAATTCGGTATTCAGGGTATCCACTTCAAGATATATCTCATCTTCTTTCTCGTTATAGTGGAAATTGAAGTATCCTTCATAAGTTTTTAGATTTTCTTTTTTCTCGAGGAATTGAGCCTTCATAGCGAATGAAATACTGAAGGCCAGAACAATACAGGTAATTCTATACATTAGAGGTTTTTTTAAAGCTCTCTAAAACTATAAAATTATCGTTAAATACTTTTCGGAAACTTCCCTAAATTCTATTTTTACCATAAATCAATCATGAATGATAACTACAGAAAACATTAAAGATCTTAAGGAGCGCCTGGTTGCGTTAAGGAGGTATCTTTGACATTGATGCCAAAAAGATCAAAATAACCAATATGGAAGAAAAGACCTTTGCACCAGACTTCTGGGACGATCCCAAAAAAGCTGAACAGATCATGCGGGAGGTCAATTCTGAAAAAAGCTGGGTGGAAGACTATGAAAAAGCTGAAACCCTTGTAGATGACCTTGATGTTATCTATGAATTTTATAAAGAGGAAGAAGCATCAGCTCAGGATGTTGAAGAGCGACATGAAAAAGCTGTGGATCTTATAGAAGATCTTGAGTTCAAGAACATGCTTTCTGAAGAAGGGGACAATATGAGTGCCGTGCTTCAGATAACAGCTGGTGCGGGAGGGACTGAAAGCTGTGACTGGGCAGAAATGCTTATGCGTATGTACCTTATGTGGGCTGAAAAACGAAAATACAAGATACGTGAACTCAATTACCAGGGAGGTGATGTGGCAGGTATAAAAACAGTGACCCTGGAAATTGAAGGCGAGTATGCATTCGGCTGGCTAAAAGGTGAGAACGGCGTACACAGACTGGTGCGAATTTCACCTTTCGATTCCAATGCAAAACGGCATACTTCATTTGCCTCGGTATATGTGTATCCGTTGGTGGATGAGAGTATTGAAATAGACATCAACCCGGTCGAGATAAGCTGGGAGACCATGAGGGCATCGGGAGCAGGTGGCCAGAATGTGAATAAAGTAGAGACGGCAGTTAGGCTGCGTCACGCACCTACCGGAATAGTTATAGAAAATTCTGAAACCCGTTCTCAGCTTGAAAATAAAAATAAGGCCATGCAGCTTTTAAAGAGTCAGTTGTTTGAAATAGAACTTCAGAAGAGACAGGCTCAACGCAGGGAGATTGAAGATTCTAAAATGAAGATAGAATGGGGATCACAGATAAGAAATTATGTAATGCACCCTTATAAACTGGTAAAAGATGTAAGGACTGGTGAAGAAACAGGAAATGTGGATGATGTAATGGATGGTGAAATTGATAGTTTTCTCAAATCATTTCTTATGATGATGGGCCAGAAAAATGAAGATTGATAAGAATCTTGAATAACTTTTAAAATTTGAATTAATTGATTATTTTAAAAAGGAAAATTTCAAAAAAATGCTAAAGATCTATCATAACGCAAGATGTAAAAAATCCAGAGAAGGTCTGGAAATTCTGAAGAATTCTGATAAAGAATTTGAAATAAAGGAATATCTTAAAGAACCATTAAGTGAAGAGGAGCTCGAGTCCCTTATCAATAAGCTTGATATCGCGCCAATCCAACTGGTTCGAAAAAATGAAAAGATCTGGAAAGAAGAATATAAGGACAAAGATCTTAGTGACAGGGAACTTATCACCGTGATGACCAAGCATCCTAAACTAATTGAAAGACCTATAGTAGAAGATGATAAAAAAGCGGTTATTGGAAGACCGCCGTCTGAAATAGAGAAACTTCTGTAAAAAAAGAATTGAAAATGAAACTTCAGCACCGCATAGCCTTAATTAGTGTAGCAGCCGCAGCAGTGGCCGGTTTCGTTTATTCTCAGATCTACATTCATGAAAGAAACCGGAGAGAGATCAAGGAAATAGCTGCTGAACTGGCCTTAACCTGGAAAGACCAGCTAAACCTCACCGAAGAACAAACCCTTCTGCTGGAGGACTCCATAATTGAGTATACTATTAAAAAGAATGAAATTATCAATTCAAGCCTAAGCACCAATTATCAAATTGATAAGTTAAAGGCAATTCAGAAGAATGAACATAAGAACCTGAAGAAATTCCTCGAAGAAGATCAGTTTGAAAATTATATTTTTTTGAACAAACAGCTTACCAGAAAATCCTGATTAGTAAAATATTAGATACTGTTGCAAGATTTTTTATTTTGGTTTAACAAAATATTAACCGATATGAATTAAACCAAAGCGCTTTTGAATGGTCATAAAAGAAAAATTGACAATGACCAACAAAAGGATTTTCTTCCTAGGCCTAATTATTAGCCTTTTCAACATTTTTTTATTTCAAAGTTTTGCTCAGGGACCATCAGCCGATCCAAGGCAGTTTACCATTACAGGTAAAGTAATAGATAATGAGCTTGAAGTACCACTTGAATATGCTACCATCTCTATAGTCAATGTAAGTGACCCAAAAGATCTAACCGGAGGGGTCACCAATGCAAACGGGGAATTCTCCATAGACGTAAAGAAGGGTACTTACAATATTATAGTGGAATTCATCTCTTATGAAAGCAAAACCTATAACAACAGGGTCATTGACAGCGATTTGGACCTGGGTACCATCAAGCTTGGCTTAGGATCAGAAAATCTTGATGAGGTAGTGGTTCGCGCCGAAACCACACAGGTGGATGTTCGCCTTGATAAAAAAATATACAATATAGGTAAGGACCTTACAACTGCCGGCGGAACCGTTAGCGACGCGCTTAATAATGTTCCATCGGTCACGGTAGATATAGATGGTGGCATTAGCCTTAGAGGGAACGAGAATGTAAGAATACTTATAAACGGGAAGCCTTCAGCCATGGCAGGATTTGGAGATACAAACGTTCTTAACCAGTTACCTGCTGATGCTATTGAAAGGGTTGAAGTTATAACCTCCCCTTCCGCGCGGTATGATGCCGAAGGAACGGCAGGGATCCTTAATATTATTCTCAGGCAAAAGGAAACCCTTGGCTTTAACGGTTCATTGAACTTAAATGCAGGAACTCCGGCAAATGCAGGTGTTACTGCCAACCTGAATTACCGTACTGAGAATTTCAATCTGTTTACTACTACGGGCGTACGCTATTTTGATGCTCCAGGGGGAGGTTATTTCGATACAAGATATTTTGAAGATAGTGAGACCAATTATTCCAGGATCTATGAAGACAGGGATATAGAGCGGCTCAACAGGAATTTCAACAGCAACTTCGGAATGGAATATTTCATCAATCAAAAGTCTTCCATTACCGGTTCTATTTTTTACCGTGGCGGTGAAGATGTGGATATTACCACGAATAATTCCGACTATTTCATGAGAGATGAAGGCCTTGCACTTGAAACCACCCGTAGGGAAAGACAAAGTGAGAATGATAAAAGCTGGCAGTTTTCACTTAATTACATCAATAACTTTAATAATGAAGGACATAAATTAACTGCAGATTTTCAATATGAAAACGATAGTGAAACCCAGTTTACTACTATTGGGGAAAACATCCTTTCCAATCCAGGAGAAATAGATTTTGCCCTTCGTGATGAAAATATAAATACCACGGAAGATCAGAAGGAATATCTTTTACAGGCAGATTATGTATTGCCATTCAATGAGGATTCCCAGTTTGAAGCCGGTTATCGTGGAAATTTCGAAAATGAGATCACCAATTACACTCTCTTTCAAGAAGATGAACAAACAGGAGAACTGGTTTTCAATGATACCCTATCCAATAATTTTGATTATACCGAAAATGTCAATGCCCTGTATACTCAATATGGAACAAAGCTCGGCAACCTCTCTTTCCTTTTAGGACTCCGACTTGAAAACACTCAGCTGAAAGGAAAAATAGAAAGTGAACTCTCTGATGATGAGCTGGAAGAAGCCTTCGGGATCCCAATAGACACCGATTTTGACAATAATTACCTTGGGCTCTTCCCAACCGTTAACCTTATATACGAAATTGCTGAGGAAGAAAATATAACCTTAGGTTACAACAGGCGAATTAACCGCCCCAGAGGATGGTTTATTAATCCATTTCCTTCCAGGAGCAGTACGAACAATGTGTTTCAGGGGAATCCAAACCTGAGACCTGCATTTTCAAACGCCTTTGATCTTGGATATTTGAAAAGATGGGAAAAACTTACACTTACTTCTTCGGTTTATTATCAGCATGAGACAGATAGTTTTGAAAGAATTGAAGATAATATCGCTGGTACAAACGTAGTCAGGACGATTCCAGTGAACCTTTCAAGCAATGATCGTACTGGTGCAGAACTGGGTATTCTATATAATCCAGCGGACTGGCTTAGACTGAACAGTAGCTTCAACTTCTTCAAATTTAAAACTGAAGGCGAATACAACGGAAGAAATTACGATGCTGAAAATACGAGCTGGTTTGCCCGTTTCAGCTCCAAGGTAAGTTTGCCTGCAAAGATAGATTGGCAGACAAATGCTTTTTACCGGGGCGCCTCAGAAGAAGTTCAGGGAACCAGGGATGGCTTCCTTTCAATCGACCTTGCATTTAGTAAGGATATTTTCAATGATAATGCCACCCTATCACTGAACGTTCGTGATCTTTTGAATTCCAGAAAAAGACAGTCTTATACTATTACAGATACTTACGAAAGAGAAAGTGAATTCCAGTGGAGACAGGGACAAAATTTCACAGTATCTCTAATTTACAGGTTTAATCAACAAAAGAGACGCCAGGAAAGAAGAGGTAGTGAAGATGATTTTGAAGAAGGAGAATTCTAAATACTAACCTAATAAAAAAAGGGACTTTTTCAAGTCCCTTTTTTTATGCTTTTTCCGCTTTAGCTTTTTTACGTGCTTCGCGTTTTTCCTTGATTAGCTCTCCCACAGAACCTCCAATCCAGTAAGGAACAAAGGCCATTAAGAAGATCATAAGCCAGAAACCCATCGTAAGAATCACCAAAAATGCTAAGAAACCAAGATATTGATCGAATTCGAACATAACAGTTAGGTTTGATTTGAATCTGGTCAAAGATATGAAGTCTGGCCGGGTTATCACAAGAAATACTTAATTTTTTAATCAGGTTTCGGCACGCACCTTTATTCCCTTTATGCACGCACGCGCTCCTTTGGCCATATATCTTTGACTTTTTCGGTTTAACTATAAGTAACCAGATTTAACTTTCCACTGCTTAAAATATTGGAAATCCGCAAATTGGGAAGAATGTTAACCACAAGAAGTTTAAATTTTTTCAGTAAGTATCGGGTAATAAGTTAAATTTTAATTTAATTTTGTTTAACAATATATAGTTCTATATTTTTATGAAATCTTAAACTTTCTATTAGGTCATAGATTTCCCCCAAAATTTTTGATCTCATAGAAATTTATCAAATTTCAATATTACAGTCATACTTAGACTGAGTTGGAGAAAAGGAATTTTAACGCTGTTAAAATTCCTTTTCTATTGCGATCTGTTTAATTGCAACAGATCATCAAAAAGGCTCCATTTCTACACCAAATTGTCGCAATTCATATTTTCCCATCCTAATATTTGAGATCGTTTACTTTAAACAGTTGTTAAAATAAAATGATCTCATAGTTCCGATATTCTTAGTCGACCTATCAACCGGAAAAAACCAATCCAAAATCCTATCCCCTGGCCTATCCAATGATTTGACATTATCAATAAAAACCTGTACTTCTAAACAAAATTTAATGATCTAATTTTAAAGCTTTTTTTGAGTTTAAAAATCTTCGAAACATTAACTTTGCTAAACAACCAATTTTAACATTATGGATTATAGAATAGAGAAAGATACCATGGGGGAAGTTAAAGTTCCCTCCGATAAATTATGGGGTGCTCAGACTGAGCGTTCAAGGAATAATTTTAAGATCGGCCCTGCAGCTTCTATGCCCCTGGATATTATATACGGATTTGCCTATCTGAAAAAGGCTGCTGCTTATACCAATTGTGAATTGGGAGTACTCCCCGTGGATAAAAGAGACCTTATCGCAAAGGTTTGTGATGAGATCCTTGAAGGAAAGCACGACGATCAGTTTCCGCTGGTGATCTGGCAAACCGGTAGCGGTACCCAAAGCAATATGAATGTGAATGAAGTAATCGCAAACCGTGCACATCAGCTTGCCGGAAACAAAATTGGGGAAGGTGAAAAGACACTTCAACCCAATGACGATGTAAACAAATCACAATCTTCAAATGATACTTTTCCCACAGGAATGCATATTGCCGCCTACCAAAAGGTGACCAAAGTGACTTTGCCCGGACTTAAAAAATTAAGGGATACTCTTAAGAAAAAATCGGAGGAGTTCAGGAATACTGTAAAAATAGGACGTACACATTTTATGGATGCCACTCCCCTAACTCTTGGCCAGGAATTCAGCGGATATGTTGCACAGCTTGATCATGGCATCAGAGCCCTTGAAAATACACTCCCTCACCTGGCAGAACTTGCACTTGGAGGTACCGCTGTGGGAACAGGATTGAATACCCCAAAGGGTTACTCTAAAAGAGTAGCCGAATTTATTGCAAAATTCACTGAAATGCCTTTTGTTTCTGCCGGAAACAAGTTTGAAGCTCTTGCTGCTCATGATGCTTTTGTTGAAACTCATGGAGCATTGAAGCAACTGGCTGTTTCCCTTAATAAAATAGGAAACGATATAAGAATGCTTGCTTCCGGTCCAAGAAGCGGGATTGGGGAGATCAATATCCCTGCAAATGAACCTGGTTCTTCGATCATGCCAGGTAAAGTAAATCCTACCCAGTGTGAGGCACTTACAATGGTTTGCGCCCAGGTTATCGGAAATGACACTACCATGAGTGTTGGAGGAATGCAGGGGCAGTTTGAACTGAACGTTTTCAAACCTGTTATGGCGAATGCATTGCTTCAAAGCGCACAATTACTTGGAGATGCCTGTGTATCTTTTGAGGAACACTGTGCAAATGGTATCGAAGCCAATACACAACGAATCAAAGAACATTTGAATAATTCCTTAATGCTGGTGACCGCTCTGAACACCAAAATTGGTTATTACAAAGCCGCAGAGATCGCAAACACAGCACATAAAAATGGTACCACCCTGAAGGAAGAAGCTGTAAAACTCGGTTATGTTACCGAAGAGCAATTTGATGAATGGGTAGACCCTAAAGACATGGTAGGGAATATGAAATAAGTATTCCTGAACTAATAATTATTAAAGTCATTATGTGCAAAACGAAGCAGTCTTTAAGATTACTTCGTTTTGCTCGTAGTGACTTTTCTTATTAAGAAAAACTATATTATTTCTTCGAAAAATGCTTACGGAATTTCCAGTAAGAGACTGCCCCAAGTACTGCTACCGCAGCGACTGAATAATAAACAAAACTTGGTGTGATCACTTTATCTCCACTAGCATAGGAATGAAGTCCCGCAAGATAAAAGTTTACACCAAAATAGGTCATCATAATACTTGCGAACGCTATCACAGCCATAAGATTAAAGAACCAGCGGCTTCTAAGCCCAGGCACCAGCCTCATATGGATCACAAAGGCATAGACCATGATACTAATCAGAGCCCAGGTCTCTTTTGGATCCCAGCCCCAGTACCTTCCCCAGCTTTCATTGGCCCATTGTCCTCCAAGGAAATTTCCAATGGTAAGCATTACCAGTCCAACAGTAAGAGCCATCTCTGTGATCACCGTGATCTCATGGATATTAATCTCCATTTTTTTCTTATTCTTCTCAGTAGTCAGGATCATTAAGATCAAAGCTACCACTCCCAGGATCATTCCAAGGGTAAAGGGACCATAACTTCCCACAATTACCGAAACATGTATCATTAACCAGTAAGAATTCAATACTGGCTGTAGATTGGCGATCGCAGGGTCCATCCAGTTCCAGTGAGCGATCATTAAGATCATCGCTGTAACAAAGGCAGTAGATGCTATTGTAAGATTTGATTTTCTTCCGAAGGCAAGACCAAAGAACATGGTAGCCCAGGCAACATAGATCATTGATTCATATGCATCACTCCAGGGAGCATGTCCTGAAATATACCATCTGGCGGCAAGACCGGCAGTATGCAACACGAACAGAAGGATTATTGTCCCGACACTTACATAAATAAGCCCTCTAATTAATTTACTGTCATTAAATATCCGGACGATCACAAATAATAACATTAACGATCCTGCCAGCATATACATCCAGAAAAGACT
Source organism: Christiangramia crocea (assembly GCF_022410465.1). GTDB lineage: Bacteria > Bacteroidota > Bacteroidia > Flavobacteriales > Flavobacteriaceae > Christiangramia > Christiangramia crocea. The sequence goes on from NZ_JAJSON010000019.1 coordinate 135,911, forward strand.
TCTGAAAACATCATATTCGTTATAAAGCAATTCTGCTTTCACCTTCTCTTTGGAAGGCATTACTTCACCACCAAATTTCTGCTGGTAGCTGTGTATGCTTTCCAGGTATTGATCGGCTTTTTCATAATCACCGGTCTTACGGGCAGTTCGCAGGGCATTCATATATAATGGAAGGATCTGTTTGGTATAGACCGAATCCATTCCCTTAAGGTTTGCCTCATCCACTTCAGGATAAGACACCCATTCATTGTTCTCATCACCTGGTACTGGGAATATTTTCAAAACTTTTCCCTGCAAGGCCTGATAAAGCAGGTTCACCTTCTTATCGGTCTCAATGAAATCTTTCTCAAATTTATTAGGTACTGCAGCCCGGTAGGCCTCTTCCAGATAAGGAGAGAGTTTATAGGCACCGGTCTCATCAAAGAAATCGGTGAGTGATAAATATTTTTTACCTTCCTGTACCCCAAGAATATGGTGTAAACTGTCATTTTTCTTCTGCACAAAAATAAGCGGTGCCTGATACCAGAACACAGGGTTTTCGGTCATGGAAACCAGAACCTGATCTGAATTCAATCCGGCATATTCATCACTTTTGCTAAGTTTTCTAAGCAGTTCTGATGAATAGGTATTGGCTGGTTTCATTCTCCCTCCAGCATCCTGAATGATAAGTCTCCCGAATTTTTCGGCATGTTCCGGTTTAACAGCATTTTCTTGTATAATACTGTCTATCTCAATGGTACTGGTTTCCGTATGATCGTGAGCTTCCTCCTGGGCATTCATCCCAAAAGAGCAGCTTACCAAAATAAGCAGACTGGCCAATGTTTTTTTCTTTTCCTTAATCTTGTCCAGCATCTTTTCAAGATGTCCAAATCTTGAATTTTTATCAAAGAGTATCCACATCAGTCCGAAATAGAGAAGGAAATAACCAATATAAGTGATCCAGGTTCCCCAGAAATCATGGTTTACCGAAAGTATAGTACCCTTTTCATCCGGGTGGAAACTCGATTGGAAAAAGCGGAAGCCTTTATGATCCAGTACATGATTCATATAGATATCGTATGGTTTTGCTGGTTTCCCTTCTTCTATGATCTCTACTTTACTTTTGAATGAAGCATAGCCTGGTGTTTCCCTGTCGGCTGTTCCGGGATACTTTTCAGCAATAAAGTCATTGAGCTTTAATGCAAAAGGAAGTTCCTTTTGAATAGACCCGTAATTCAGGAATATCTCTAGCCCTGCCAGATTTATCCGGGTAGGATCGGCTACTGTTCCCTGTCCACCTAAAAGAGTTAAGGTTTTGGATTCATCTTCAGATGAAATTTTCAAACTCACTGCGTCAAGGTCCTGGTCGGTCTTCGGGTTGGTGGGAACTACATCATACTCGCCCTTAATGGCCGGCTCGGGTATCACGAATTGCATGTTTCCTATATTGTAAAGAGACCTTAACATCAGGGTCTGAGTTGAATCCTGAACCAGGTCTCCCTGCTGTTGATCGGCCATCCTCATATAGGTGCCCTCAAAAGGAGAGTCTATCAGATATTTCCCGTCTTCAGTCAGTTCTATATTAATTGCCCCTTCCTGCGGATTGTTCAATGTAAAAAGTACATTATGGATATTGCTTACCTCCCCTTCTTTCAAATAGTGATCATGCCTCTGGCCATCACCTGCTTCAACTATCTTGAGGTAAGTTTCCCCGTCTTCAGTAGGAACAAGGGTTTCTTCAGCTCCGTGAATGAAGTTGGTCACCTCAAAACTTACCGGCTGACCATTAAAATCAGTATTCAGAACATAATCATTATCTACTTCTGGCCCAAAAAGAACTTCTTCCTGAAGAACCCGGCGTCTTGGTTCACCATCGATCTCCCCATCAATAAAAAAAGTAAGATAGGTCTCATGGGTAAGGATTTTACTGGTTGTTTCTCCTTCCCTTATCGGCATTATGCCTTCATAACTGATATAGCGTGTTACAAAAGCACCTATAAGGATTAAGATAAAGGAAAGGTGAAGCACAAGGGCGCTCCATTTTTCCTTTTTATATAACTGATAACGACCAATATTTCCCAGGAAATTTATTAAAAGGAAAACCATTATTCCTTCAAACCACCAGGTATTGTAAATCAATATACGGGCGGTTTCTATACTGTACCAACTTTCTATGAATGTGCCCATGGCCATGGCAATTGCAAAAACGATAAATAAGACGGCCATTATTCGGGTAGAAAAAAGGATAGAGGCTATTTTTTTCTGCATGGAAGAACTGTCAATTTTAACGGCTGCAAATTTAACGATTTATTGTGAGTTTTTAAGCCTAATACCAATTCAATATCAACTCGACGAGTGTTAATTTCCCCTGCATGAAAATTTTGGTATTTTAGCCGCATGATAAAAGTGATTATTATTGGAGCAGGAAATGTGGCAACTCACCTCTACCAGACCTTTTTAAAAGAAAAGGAACTGGAGGTGATCCAGGTATATAATCGTAATGAAAAGCATCTGCATTTTGTAAAGGATCCGGATTTGAGGACCTCAAATATTAAAAATCTTAAAAAGGCCGATCTCTATCTTCTGGCAGTACGGGATGAAGTGATTGGTGAGATGGCTGAAAAAATAAAGGATAATAAGGCAGTTTTTGTACACTGTTCCGGAAGTGAACCCATGGATCGGCTTTCGAAATTTGAGAATCACGGGGTATTTTATCCATTACAGACTTTTTCCAAGGACAAGCCCGTCAATTTTAAGGAAGTTCCTTTATGCCTTGAAGCAAATTCGGCCGAAACCCTGAAGCATTTGAGAGAGATCGCCTCCATGCTCAGCGATAATATTTTTGAGGTGAACTCTGAGCAACGCAGGGCCTTGCATCTTTGCGCTGTTTTTGTAAATAATTTTACCAATCATTTATACACACTGGCTGCTGAATATTGCAAAAGGAACGAATTGCCTTTTAAGATTCTGCAACCACTTATAAAGGAAACAGCCGCGAAGATAGAAACCTTGCCGCCGTATTCGGCCCAAACGGGGCCAGCCCTTCGCAATGATCAGAATACCATTACTGCACACCTCAAAATGCTTGATGAAGACCAAAAGAAGATATATACTATTTTAACCGACTCTATTCAGAAATTGCATGGAAAAAAGCTATAAAGAACACCTCAACCAGATCAATACCTTCGTTTTTGATGTAGACGGAGTCCTTACTGATGGAACCATCCAGATTTCCACAAAAGGGGACTTGTTAAGAACGATGAACACAAAAGATGGTTATGCCATGAAAATGGCTCAAAAGGCCGGATTCACTGTTTGCATTATTAGTGGAGGAAAAAATGAAGGGGTGAGAAAGCGTCTTCGCGACCTGGGAATTACAGACATCTATCTTGGGATAGATGATAAGGTGGAACAGATGGATGAATTCTTTGATATATACCAGATAAAACCAGATGAAGTTCTTTATATGGGAGACGATATTCCAGACTATTACCCCATGAAACTCGTTGGTTTACCTTGCTGCCCTCAGGATGCCGCACCGGAAGTTAAAGAAATCTCTTTATACGTTTCCCATAAAAAAGGAGGTGAAGGCTGTGTGCGCGATGTGATAGAACAGGTAATGAAGGTTCAGGGTAAATGGATTGAAAAACCTTAACTCATGCTGAGTTTCCTGAAACTTATTAGGGCCGGTAATCTGGTTTTTATCGCGCTAACGATGTACCTTATCAAATATGGTCTTTTTGAACCGTTTGGTGTGGCAGTGACCCTGAATTTACTGGGTTTTTCATTACTGGTGCTTGCAGTGGAGTGCATAGCTGCTTCAGGCTATGTAATCAATGATATTTTTGATATCAAAGCCGATCTGAAGAATAAACCGGAACGTACAATCATCAACAGTAAAATTTCAGAAAAAACGGCCTATCGCCTGTTCTTTATCCTGAACATCGTTGGCGTAGGGCTCGGATTTTACCTTTCTAACATGATAGGCAGGCCTGGGTTTTCAGCATTTTTCATATTTGGTTCAGCCATATTATACCTTTATAACTCACAGTTCCAGCAGACTATTCTCGTCGGTAATATCCTTGTAAGTATCATAGTAGGACTAATTCCTGTTGGCGTTGGCCTTTACGATCTTTTACCTGCAATAACAGATCAGAATCAGCAAACCCAGTCGGTAATATTTTCTATCCTTATCGATTATTCGGTATTCGCTTTTCTGATAAACCTGTTAAGGGAGATCGTAAAAGATCAGGAAGATATTGACGGGGATTATAATGCAGGATATAAAACACTGCCTATTGTACTTGGTAAAAAAAGGACCAATCGCGTGTTGTTTGCTATAGGCCTTATCCCTTTAGGCTTTCTGATATTTTATATCTATAAATATCTATTTGATAATATTCAGGCAGTAATTTATACTTTACTCTTATTAGTAGGACCACTCCTTTTTTTCCTGATCAACATATGGACAGCTGAAAAGAAATCTGAATATTCCAGGCTAAGTCTGGTTCTTAAAGCCATCCTATTCTTCGGACTGATATCCATCGGATTGTTACAATTTATATTAATTTGACCATGCTAAAAGATTTGCTTATAGATCATGAAATAATTCTTGCTTCGGGTTCTCCAAGACGGCAGAAATTCTTTGAAGAACTTGAAATACCCGTGACCATCGCGGTAAGACCGGTGGAAGAGGTATACCCGGAAAACCTTAAAGAAGAAGAGATCACCGATTATCTTGCTGCTCTCAAGGCTGAAGCATTTAAAAATGACCTGAAGCAAAATCAAATTTTAATCACTAGTGATACTATCGTTTACAATAATGAAACTGCACTCGGTAAACCGGCAGATCATGAGGAAGCAGTACAAATGATCAGCTCTCTTTCGGGGAAAGAGCATGATGTAATTACTTCGGTTTGCTTTACGAGCACAAGTTCCCGGAAAATCCTTAATCATAAAACCCGGGTCTTTTTTTCTGAATTGAGTCAGGATGAGATCGAATATTATGTAAGCAACTATAAGCCTTTTGACAAGGCTGGCGGTTATGCCATACAGGAATGGATTGGCCTGATTGGTATTGAAAAGATCGAAGGAAGTTATTTTAATGTGGTAGGCCTGCCAACCTATGAAGTATATAAGACCCTGAAAGAAATGCTGAAAGTCTGAAATTTGTAACTTTAATAAAAAAATATGTTTCGACATTCTGTTTATTTGCTCTTTCTTTTGCTTTCCTTTTCCTGCGGGAATGAGCAGTACGGTGATCAGGACTTTGAACTTTCAGAAGAGTTTAAGAACTACTGGTATTCCGGAAAGGCAGAGATTACTTCCTATGACCTGGAGCAGGCCAGATATGGCGAAATAAGGAACGGCGAAGCCGTTCTTATTTACGTTACTGAAGATTTCCTTCCTAAAGAACAGGTAAAGGCTAATTCTCAGAATGATGAGAACATTTCAGTTTTGAAATTAAATTCTACCAAACAGTTTACAACGGGCATTTATCCTTACAGTATCATGCAAAGCTGTTTCTACCCTTTAAACGGTGAGCAACACGCACTGAAAGTAAGCGCTTCAGTTCAGGAATGGTGCGGCCAGGTTTATATGCAGCTTAATAACAGAGGTGATTATGTAATCAAAAGTCACTCCTATTTTCAGGGTGAGGCCGACCAGGAGATTAATATGAAAGAGAGAAACCTTGAAAATGAGATCTGGACCCGACTCAGGCTTGACGATGAGAATTTACCGGTGGGAGAATTTCAGATGATCCCATCTTTCGAATATCTCCGGCTAAGTCATAAAGCCATCAAATACTATTCTGCGTATGCCGAATATTATACCGATGGAGACCTTAACATTTACAGCCTGGAATATCCGGAATTGAAAAGGAGTCTGAAAATATATTTCAGCAGAACGTTCCCGTTCACTATTGAAAAATGGGAAGAATCCTACCCCTCAGGTTTTGGAGAAAATCCTGAAATACTAACGACAAAGGCGGTAAAAAAACAACGTATAAAGACCGACTACTGGACCAAAAATTCGAATAATAATCTACCTTTACGGGAAAAACTTGAATTAAATTAATGTACGAGATCCTATTCACATATCGTAATGAACTGATATATACAGTTGCTGTTCTAATATTACTGATGATCATACAGGTCCTGCTCAAGAAAGCAGCGAATAAGGTGGGGAAGAAAAGTGAGATCAACATTACCAGAACAAGGTTAATGTTCAAGTATATCAATATGCTAATTTTACTGATTGCGGCATTTTTACTTGCGCTGGCCTGGGGTGTTGGATTCACCGAGCTTTCTCTGGTTTTCTCTTCAGTATTTGCAGTGATAGGGGTGGCTTTGTTCGCAATCTGGTCCATTCTTAGCAATATTACATCAGGTATCATCATGTTCTTCTCTTTTCCTTATAAGATTGGAGACACTATAAAGATCCATGATAAGGACCTGCCGGTGGAAGCCAGGATAGAAGATATAAAGGCATTCCATTTACATTTAAGGACCCATGATGGTGAACTTATCACTTATCCTAATAACCTGATTTTACAGAAGGCCGTCTCTTTGATCGAGCATAATCGCCGACACGAAGAAGGTAAAGAGGCCCTTTAAAAATTAAAAGAAGCCGAAATTATTCGCACCTGCGAATAGAAAGTTTTTATATTTGGTAAAATACCTTATTACATGCGGAAGCTAATTTTTGTTTTTTTTCTTCTCAGTTTCTCGATAAATCATGCTCAGGCTCCGGAAAAATGGAGTTCTTCTGAAATTTATCACCACATCAAAAAACTGAACTTCTTAGGTTCGGTTCTTTACATTGCGGCACATCCCGATGATGAGAACACTAGACTTATATCTTACTTTTCAAATGAAAAGAATGCCCGAACTGCCTATCTATCATTAACTCGTGGAGATGGCGGACAGAATCTGATTGGTCCGGAACTAAGGGAACAACTTGGTGTTATTAGAACCCAGGAGCTTTTGGCTGCCAGGCGTATTGACGGAGGACAGCAATTCTTCACCAGAGCAAATGATTTTGGTTATTCCAAAAACCCTTCAGAAACCCTTGAGATCTGGAATAAAGAAGAGGTGCTGGGTGATGTTGTATGGATCATTCGAAAATTCAGACCCGATGTAGTAATAAACCGATTTGATCACCGTACCCCCGGAAGCACTCATGGCCATCATACCTCTTCGGCTATCTTAAGTGTGGAGGCATTTGATCTGGCAGGAAATGAAACTGCCTATGAGAACCAATTGGAATATGTTGATGCATATCAGCCAGAAAGGTTATTTTTCAACACTTCCCCCTGGTTCTATGGCGGAGATGAAGCCTTCAGGGAAGCCGACAAATCAAATTTTGTAAGCTTTGATACTGGCGTATATTTTCCGCTGAAAGGACTTTCCAATCCGGAGATCGCTTCCTTAAGCCGCAGTCAGCATCGTTCGCAGGGATTTGGAAGTACCGGAAGCCGTGGAAAACAAATGGAGTATCTCGAAATATTGAAGGGCAAATCGCTTTCCAGTGCATCCAATGTGTTTGATGGAATAAATACTACCTGGGATCGGATTAAAGGAGGAAAGGAAATTGGAGAAATTCTTTATGCGGTGGAAGAAAACTTCAATTTTGAAGATCCCTCGAAAAATCTACCAGAACTTATAAAAGCGTATAATCTTATCCAGCAACTGGATGACGGCCACTGGAAAAAGATAAAAACAAAGGAGATAAAAGATATTATCTATGCTACTTCAGGCCTGTATCTTGAAGCTGTTGCGGAAAAATCCTCCACTACTCCATCTGAAGAATTACAGGTGCGTCTGGAAGCTATTAAACGTAGCGACGCGGAAATTTCATTGACCTCAGTGGAACTGACTCCTAACAATTCCAGGATAGATCCACAGGTAGATCTCAAAAATAATGAAGGCTGGGACGGAAATATGGCCTTTAAAATTCCTTCAGATGCCAGTTACACTTCTCCCTACTGGCTTGAAGAAAAAGGCAGCATGGGTATGTACACGGTAAAAGGCCAGGAGTTTCGGGGATTACCTGAAACACCACTGAATACAACTGCTACCTTCAATATTTCTATCAATGGAACTCAGCTTGGTTTTCAAAGACCCGTAGTATATAAATTCAATGATGAGGTGTATGGAGAAACCTACAGAAATTTTGAGATAGTACCCCCTGTAGACATAAAATTTCAGGACGAGGTACTCATTTTCAGTAATACACAACCTAAAGAAATTGTTATCCAGGTAACGGCCAACAAATCTAATATTCAGGGAAAATTGAATCTGGAAGCTGGAAAAGGATGGAAAATTGAGCCACTGGAAACCAATTTCTCTATTGCCCAGACCGGAGGAACTGCCAATCTGCTTTTTAAAATAACCCCTCCCGAAGGTCAAAATGAGACCCAACTTCTTCCTACTGCCACAATCAATGGAAAAAGCTATAATATGGAACTCATTGAAATTGATTATGAACATTTCCCCAATCAAAACCTGGTACTTCCGGCAAGTTTAAAGCTTGTTAAACTGGACATCAGTAAAAAAGGACAGAATATAGCTTATATAGAGGGAGCCGGAGATGTGGTTCCTGAAAGCCTCGAACAAATAGGTTATAATGTGACAAAAATCTCCCCTTCCGTGATATCGGAGTCGTATTTACAGGAATTCGATGCTGTTGTACTGGGAATAAGAGCTTATAATACCGTTGAAGAATTAAAATACAAGCAGCAGGTCTTATTCAATTACGTAAAACAGGGAGGTACCATGATCGTACAGTATAATACCAGTCGGGGATTGTTGGTTGATGACCTTTCTCCATATAGTATGAGTCTTTCAAGAGACAGGGTTACCGATGAGAATGCTGAAGTCACTTTTCTTGCCCCCGGACATCCGGTACTTAACAGCCCGAATAAACTTACAAAAGAAGATTTTGATGGCTGGGTACAGGAGCGCGGATTATATTTCCCTGGAAGCTGGGATGAAAATTTCACCCCTGTCCTGAGTATGCATGATGAGAATGAGACTCCAAAATCAGGGAGTTTGCTGGTAGCCAAGTACGGAGAAGGATATTATATATATACTGGAATTAGTTTTTTTAGACAGTTTCCAGAGGCTGTCCCCGGTGCATTTCGCCTTTTTGCTAACTTAATCTCTATAGGCAAATAATGGAAAATTCCGAAAACTATCACTGGAAAAAAAGTTATACCGTAGTACTTATTGCCAATGCCATCTATATCCTGGCGTTTTATTTAATAATGATTTATTTCGCCTGATATGCAACTTATAGACTGGATAGTACTTGTAGGAACGATCGTTTTTATTGTATGGTATGGAGTTTACAAATCCCGCGGCAGCAGGAATGTGAAAGACTATATAGGTGGTGGAAGGAATGCAAAATGGTGGACTGTTGGTCTTTCGGTAATGGCTACCCAGGCAAGTGCGATCACCTTTCTCTCTACTCCCGGCCAGGCCTATCATGACGGAATGGGCTTCGTACAATTTTATTTTGGGCTACCCATTGCAATGGTCATTATATGTATGGTATTTATTCCCATATACCACAGACTTAACGTATATACGGCTTACGAATATCTTGAATCTCGTTTTGATCGCAAGACGCGAACATTAACTGCAATACTTTTCCTTATACAACGCGGACTGGCTGCCGGAATCACAATTTTCGCACCTGCCATTGTGCTTTCGGCCGTGCTGGGTTGGAACCTTACCTATTTAACGGTAATAATTGGAGTTCTGGTAATTATTTATACTGTTTCAGGAGGGACCAAGGCGGTAAGTGTAACTCACAAGCAACAGATGGCTGTTATTCTTACGGGGATGTTCGTAGCCTTTTTCATTATTATGAGCTATTTACCGGAATCGGTAGGCTTTATGAATGCCCTGGAAATTGCCGGTACCGGTGGCAAAATGAATATTCTGGATTATTCGTTCGATCTAGAAAACAGGTATACTCTATGGAGCGGGCTCATAGGCGGGAGTTTCCTCGCCCTCTCCTACTTTGGTACTGATCAAAGCCAGGTTCAGCGTTATCTCACCGGTGGCTCAGTAAGGGAAAGCCAGATGGGAATGCTTTTTAACGGATTGCTGAAAGTACCGCTGCAGTTCTTTATCTTACTGGTTGGGGTCATGGTATTTGTATTCTATCAGTTCAACACCGCTCCACTTAATTTTAACCCGGCTGCAACTGAAACCGTTCTGAACTCAGATTATGCAAACCAGTACGAAGACCTCATTTTTGAACATGAGGAGATTCAGAAGAAAAAGCAGGAAATCAGCCTACATTATGCTCAGAATAAGAACGATTTTAATACCGAGCAGATCAACAATTTTGAAAAAAGATATGCTGAACTGGATAAGGAACAAAAAGAAGTACGCAAAGAAGCCAGAATGTTCATCGATGCTGCAGATGTAGAGGCTGAAAGCAATGATAAGGATTATGTCTTTATTCATTTCATTCTTCACAATCTCCCTCGTGGCTTTATAGGCCTGTTGCTGGCGGTAATTCTTTCGGCGGCAATGTCTTCTACAGCTTCAGAGCTCAATGCTCTGGCTTCTACCACGGTAATAGATCTGTATAAAAGGCATCATAAGGAAGATAAAAGTGAAACGCATTATCTGGCTGCGTCAAAATGGTTTACCCTTATGTGGGGTGTAATAGCCATCGCTTTTGCCAGCCTGGCAGACCTTTTTGATAATCTTATCCAGCTTGTGAATATTATCGGCAGCCTTTTCTACGGAAATGTTCTTGGAATATTCCTGCTGGCATTCTTTATAAAAATGGTGAAAAGTAACGCGGTTTTTATTGCGGCCATCATAACACAGGCCATTGTGCTCCTGGTATTTGAACTGGAAATTATGCCATATCTATGGCTGAATGTTTTAGGATGTGCACTGGTAATTACCATAGCCTTCATAATCCAGTTGATGAACGGCAGAAACCTTGAAAATGAAACAACATGAAAAAACAGATAAACTGGGGAATTATAGGATTGGGAAAGATCGCAAACAAATTTGCAACGGCACTCGCTTCGGTTGAAAACACTAAACTGTATGCTGTAGCCAGCCGGGATCGGGAAAAGGCAGTTGTTTTTTCAGAAATGCATAATGCTGAAGTTTCCTATGGAGTTTATAAACAATTGATGGAAGATGAAAAGGTAGATGTTATATATATTGCTACTCCACATTCACTTCATTACGATTTAACGATGGAGTGCATCAAAAATGGAAAAGCTGTTCTTTGCGAAAAACCATTTGCGATGAATATAGAGGAAGCACGGGAAATGGTAAGTCTTGCCAGATCCAAAAAGGTCTTCCTAATGGAAGCTCTGTGGACAATGTTCCTGCCACATTACCAGTATTTGCTTGATATCATAAGATCGGGCGAATATGGAAAGGTTAGATCCATAAAAGCTGATTTCGGATTTGAGGCAGAATTTGACAGAAACAAACGCATGTTTAATAAATCTCTTGGAGGTGGAAGTCTTCTGGATATTGGCATCTATCCGATTTTTCTCGCATATACCATACTGGGGAAACCAGAAAGAATTGAAGCAAGTGCTGAATTTGCTGAAACCGGAGTGGATGCGGAATGTGAGATGAAATTCTTATATCCCGAAGGGGTTCAGGCCAACTTACATTCATCCTTCAGAAAAAAAACGCCTACTATAGCAGAAATTGAGCTGGAAAAAGCTGTTATCAATCTTCATTCAAGGTTTCACGAACCCACTCTGGTAAGCATTATTGCTAAAGGAAATGAGAAAACCAAAGATTTTGAGGTAGAGACCAATGGGTATAATTTTGAAGCCGCCCATGTCAATGAGATGCTGCTTGAAGGCAAAATGGAAAGCAACAAATGGAGTCTCGACAACACATTGGACCTAATGGGGCTGCTGGACGAGGTAAGACAGGAAATTGGATTGGAATATTAAAAGGTTTCCCTGACCAGCCGTCATCCTGAACTAGTTTCAGGATCTGAAGAGAAGCCAAAATAAATTCAGCTTGACAAATTTGGTCTGGAAAACCTTTCATTTTATAGAGAAAGTGAGATCTAGTTACTTCCCTCCCACTCGGCAATAGATTCCTTGTTCATCTTCACATAATCAGCATTATTGGCTTTCTGAGCAGAGGCTAATGATCTTTTGGCAGTTGCGATTGCTTCTTGTTTTTTACCCATATCGGCTTCGATAAGGGATTTTTCCCTTAATATCCAGAAGGCCTGGTCACCGGCCATTTCAACAGCCTTAGAGATCCACTTATGAGCCTGTTCAAGATCTTTTCCTTCGGCATGATAATAAGCAGCAGCAGCAAAATAGTCATTTGCCGTAGGACCGTTCATAACCCTTTCAATACTTGCCATAGCTTTAGAATCTGTAGGCACACTAAAAGGAAGACTCGCCACGGTATCATCCCAGATAAACTGGATCACAGCAGAATCATTGGTGATATCATTGATGGAAATAGTGAAGGTTTCCATTTCAAAAGGCCAGTCTCCAACATCGGCAGTTGCCTTTAATGCCACTTTGCTATCATCCCACTCCTGGGGTAAACCGGGATTATCGGTGGAAGTATAGAACATCACTTCCCAGGAATCCTCATTTGGAATAGTATAGATCGCATAGGATCCTTTCTTTAATTCTTTTCCATCAATCGTCACATCATCGCTAAATGTGATAGTGGTATTCATATTAGCACCTGTTCTCCACATCTTTCCGTAAGGAACAAGATCTCCATAGATCTCCCGGCCTTTCATTCCGGGTCTGGAGTATTCGATAGTCACATCAGTAAGTCCTACTTTTTGTTCGATCTTTCCCAGGGGACTTGGTGCGGGAGACTGAATTTGCGCCGACAAAAATGCACAGCAAAAAAATAATAAGCCTGATAAAATTGTTTTCATTATGGTAATGGTTTAGTTAAAATAATTGTGTTTCGGTAAATATAAGAAGAAGTTCACTACCTCTCGACGATTTAGTTTTATATTTTGTTTAACTATATTTATTTTATTTTAAACAAAACGAAAGTTATTTTTACTATAAATAATAAACATGAAGCTATATACCCTGCGGCGTCTTCAAAAATTACCAATCAGCATACAAGAAGCCTGGAACTTTTTATCAGACCCGAAAAATCTTAAGACCATAACCCCGGATTATATGGGTTTTGAAATTATCTCTGGTGGAGACAGGCCAATGTACCCGGGACAGATTATTCAATACCTGGTAACCCCAGTTGCGGGGATCAAGACAAAATGGATCACCGAGATCACACATATGTGTGAAGGAGAGTATTTTGTTGATGAACAACGCTTTGGACCTTATAGACTGTGGCATCATAAACATTTTATCAAGCCGGTTAGCGGGGGAGTGGAAATGGAAGACATTATAGATTATAAATTACCTTTTGGTATGCTGGGTAACCTGGTTCATCCCTACCTTGTAAAGCCAAAGCTGGAAGAGATCTTTGAGTACCGTCACAAAAAGCTTATAGAATTGTACGGAGAATATAAAGAAGAGAAAAGTGAGGAAATCACCCTTAAGCAGGATATTCTAAATTGAGAATTATGAAAAAAAATATTTTACTCATTGGTGGCTCTACGGGTATAGGTAAAGAGATTGCCGAAAGAATGGCCAGTAATAATAAGGTAATTATTGCTTCCCGTAATAAGATCCAAACGGATACCGAGAATATACGGCATATAAAATTCGATGTACTCGAAGATGATATCAACGCATTGGAATTACCAGATACTTTACACTCTTTCGTCTACTGTCCTGGAAGTATTAATCTAAAACCATTCAAAATGCTAAAAACTGAGCATTTTGAAAAAGAAATGAACCTTAATTTCTTTGGCCTTGTAAGAACTCTACACGGCGTTCTGGATAAACTTAAAAAGGCTGATCAGGCCAGCCTGATATTCTTCAGCACTGTAGCAGTAAAAACGGGTATGCCCTTTCATACCAGTGTAGCCGCAACCAAGGGAGCAATCGAAGGATTTGCCAAATCACTCGCAGCCGAATATGCTCCTTCCTTCAGAGTAAATATAATTGCTCCCTCCCTAACCGATACGCCCCTTGCTGAGAAACTTCTGGCCAGTGAGGATAAGAAAAAGAAAATGGGTGCCCGGCATCCGCTGAAAAGAACCGGCACTCCTAAAGATATTGCCGGTCTTGCCACTTATTTAATCAGCGAAGAAAGCAGCTGGATGACTGGCCAGGTACTTGGAATGGATGGCGGTCTTTCAACCTTAAACATTAATTAATATGAATAATAATGAAGTAAATATCTTCTGGTTTAGAAGGGATTTGCGACTGGACAATAATGCTGGTTTTCTAGCAGCTCTTAAGGATGACCTCCCTGTGCTGCCTGTTTTCATTTTTGATGAAGAGATCCTTGAGCATCTTCCTGAAGATGATGCCAGAGTAACGTTTATTTTTGACAGGATTCAGACAATGCGTAAAATCCTGCAGGATGAGGATAACAGTTCAATCGCAATGTTCTATGGCAAACCTGAAAAAGTCTTCAGAAATATACTGAAAAGGTATGATTTCAGAAAGGTATTCACCAACAGGGATTATGAACCTTATGCCAAAGAAAGAGATGAAGAGGTCCAGAAGTTATTAGAAAGGAATAATATTGAATTTCTGGATTTTAAGGATCAGGTGATCTTCGAAAAGGACGAGATTACTAAACAGGATGGTACTCCCTATGTGGTTTATACTCCCTACAAAAACAAATGGAAAGAAAAGTTCAGAAATACCAATATTAAATTTCATTATACTTCTCGCTACAGGGACAATCTGATAAAGAACACCAGGTTACCAAATCTTAACCTGAGTGACATCGGCTTTAAAAGATCATCATTGAAAGTGCCAGATTATAAGCTCACTCCCGGTCTCATAAAAGACTACGAAAAGACCAGGAATTACCCTGCTAAGGAAGGTACTTCTCGTTTGGGACCACACCTTCGCTTCGGTACGGTGAGTATTAGACAAATGGTTCGGGAAGCGGATAAACAGAAAAACAAGACCTTCCTGGAAGAATTGATCTGGAGGGAGTTCTTTATGCAGATCCTTCATCATTTTCCTGCAACCGGGACCGATGCATTCAAAAAAAAATACGATCGTATAAAATGGCGTAATAATGAAGAGGAGTTCAAGAAATGGAAAGAAGGTAAAACCGGATTTCCACTTGTCGATGCCGGGATGCGGCAGTTAAATGAATCAGGCTTTATGCATAACAGGATACGAATGCTGGCAGGTTCTTTTTTATGCAAACACCTTTTGATCGACTGGCGATGGGGAGAAGCTTATTTCGCCGAAAAGTTACTGGATTATGAAATGTCTTCAAATGTAGGGAACTGGCAATGGGTTGCCGGCAGTGGCGTGGATGCGGCTCCATATTTCAGAATATTCAATCCTACCACCCAGATCGAGAAGTTTGATAAAAATGAGGAATATATCAAAGAATGGGTTCCCGAATACGGCACCGACGGATATCCTCAAGAAATGGTAGATCATAAGGAGGCTCGTGAAAGAGCCCTGAAAACTTATAAAGAAGCTGTGAGCAATTAACTAAAAAGCTTACGGGCTTTTTCAAGATCTTCAGGCGTATCTATCCCAATACTCTTCACATTGGTTTCCACCATTTTGATCTTTTTCCCATATTCCAGGTATCTAATGCATTCTATCTTTTCCGCAGCTTCAAGGGGCAGCATGGGAAGTCTGTAAAAGTCCATTAATGCTGATTTCCTGAAGGCATATATCCCTATATGCTTGTAATAGGTAATATGAACCGAAGTATCCCGGGGATAAGGTATCGGAAACCTTGAAAAGTACAGGGCAAAATCATAGTTATCGGTAATCACTTTTACATTATTTGGATTGGTGATATCATCGCTATCCTTTAATGGAGTTCTAAGACTCGCAAGGTCTATCTCCTCCGCCCCATCCTGCTCAAAAACATCCAGCAGTTTAGCAAGGCTGCTCTTATCTATGAAAGGCTCATCGCCCTGAACGTTCAGCACTATATCGACATCCATATCTTCTACCGCTTCAGCAATACGGTCACTTCCACACTCATGTTCCTTTTGACTTCTTATCACCTGCCCGCCAGCATTTAAAACCCTATCAAATATCTTATCGCTGTCTGTCACCACATACACTTCATCAAAAAGACCTGTATTTACTGCTGCTTCATAAGTCCGGAGGATCACGGGCTTTCCATTTAAGTCTTTCAGTAATTTACCCGGGAATCTTGAAGCTTCATAACGAGCCGGTATCATTGCAACAACACGGTTTTTCGATGGTATTTTCATAAAATTTTTGAGTAAAAATAAGAATTAGTTAGGTGCGAAAAAATCATCACTAAAACCAATAAGGTATAATTTGTCTTTTGCCCTCGTTACCGCTGTATACAACCAGCGTAAATATTCCTTGCCTACTCCATCAGGTAAATAAGGCTGCTCAATAAAAACAGTATTCCACTGGCCACCCTGAGATTTATGACAGGTAATTGCATATGAGAACTTTATCTGGAGTGCATTGAAGTATTTATTATTCTTGACCTTAAGGAACTGCTTATATTTTGAACGCTCACCGGCATAATCCTTCTTTACCTCTTCATAGAGTTTATTGGACTCCTCATAAGTAAGTGAAGGTGTGTTACTCGTAAGGGTGTCCAGCATAATCACGGTTTCAAAAGGTCGCATTTTTGGATAATCAACCATTTGCACCTTTACTTCTGCAAATCGGAAACCATAGAGTTCTTTAAACCCATATATCTCAAGCACCTTGACGATATCACCGTTTGCAATAAAACCCGCTTCACTGCTTGGCTTGACCCAGAAATAATTGTTTTTCACAACCATAAGATAATCCCCTGCCGAGAGCTCTTCTTCCTGAAAAAGAATCCGCGAACGTATCTGCTGGTTATACATGTTCGCCCGCTTATTGGAACGAACAATAATACAGGTATCCTCATGCCCCAGCGAACTATACGAATCCTGAATGGCATCCATAATCTCATAACCGTCAACAAGCCTAACCACATCTGCATTTCCGGAAAGTTCAAACTGGAAACTCTCGTAAAATTCTTCCTGAAGACTCTCCCTTATAAGAGTGGCATTATGCAGAATATCACTTTCTTCACTCTGTCTTACCACCTCGTCAAGTTCAATAAAGGATACTTCTTTATTGTAGTTCAGACCAAGCTTCTGTTCTTCCAGAGCTGGACTCAAATCCATCTTCACTGGTGGCAACTGTGCCGTATCTCCAATAAGGATTAGCAGGCAGTGATGCCCGGAATATACGAACTGGATAAGGTCGTCCAGCAAAGAACCGTTTTCGAATAGTTTGGAATTACCACCATCATCAGAGATCATTGAGGCTTCATCTACTATAAAAATACTGTTCTTATGCTTATTTGGCTGAAGAGTGAACTGAATTCCACCCGTACCTGATTTTTTCGGAAAATATATCTTTTTGTGTATTGTAAATGCTTCCTTTCCTGAATAATTGGAAATCACCTTGGCTGCTCGTCCGGTTGGAGCCAGCAATACGCCAGACTTTCTTATCTTCCAGAGGTTCTTAACAAGTGTACTTATAATGGTGGTTTTCCCGGTACCGGCGAAACCCTTTAACAGGAAAAGTCTGTCATCACCTCCATTCACTACAAATTCAGACAGCATTTGCAGGGCTATATCCTGTTTGCTTGTGGGAGGAAATCCTAGATCTGTCACAAGGAGTTTAAAGAAGGAATCCGGAGTGGGTTTTTCCATAGAAAGGGCATAAAATCTCAAAGATAAGAATGGATTTTTATGACAGAAACTTTTCCGAATAAAAAAAAGTTGTAGATTTGTCCAGTAACCTTAACCTTCAAATTAAAACATAAACTTAGAAAAATGAGATTTGTAATACAGATACTTCTTTGGGCAGTAATTATCTTCCTGGCATATCTTACCTTCAATGCGGTTTACGAGCCAATTCAATTCAACAAAGTAAAAGAGAAGAGATACGCCAAAGTTATTGAGAATCTTAAGGACATTAGAGCAGCAGAACTGGCTCATAGAGAAGTGATCGGTGAATTTCAGGGCAACTGGGACGATCTGGTAAAATTCCTGGATACAGCTGAATTTGCTATTACACAGCGTCGTGACACTACTTACCTAGATGAAGAATACAAAAAGACTTATGGGGTAGACCAGTATATAGAAAGTGTTGTAGTGGACACCCTTGGGTTCGTTTCTGTAAAAGACTCGCTTTTTAAAGGTAATACAGAAAGATATCAAAATATGATGAACGTACCGGTTGAAGGTGTGGATGCGCAATTTGACCTTGAAGCGGGAACCATCAAAAAGGGAGAAAATAATATTCCTGTTTTTGAAGCAAAGATTGCCAAGGCTAAAGTCTTGTATGATCAGGACAGAACCCTTATTCTACAGGAGAATGAGATCCAGTCGGTTGATGATGTAAATGGTAGATATATCAGCGTAGGATCTATGACCGAGGTCAATACCAGCGGTAACTGGCCAAAAGTTTATGGTGACAACGACTAAAGAAAAAAAATTATATAAGAAACTGTCCATTCAGGTAAGCTTGAATGGACTTTCTTTTTGTATCCTGAATCAAGAGGATAATAAAATTACTTATCTTAAAAAGATCGAATTTGAAAAACAACTCGATCCTATAAAAGTGCTTTCCCAAATAGAACTGACCTACGAAAAAGAGGAAGCTCTGAATCAGCCGGTAGATGAAGTTCTTCTTTTGTATACCAATTCCCTGTTTAGCCTGGTACCAGAAAATCTGTTTGATGAAGATAATGCCTCAAATTATCTTAAATTCAATACCAAGATTTTAAAGACAGATTTTATAGCATTTGATAACATTCAAGGTGGTATTGTAAATGTCTATATCCCTTACACGAATATCACTAATTACTTCTTTGATAAATATGGCGAATTTGAGTATCGTCATAGCCTGAGTGTTTTGATAGAGGGGCTGCTCGACCTGCCGGATGCTGCGGAAGGAACGAAAGTTTACCTCCATTCTCACCTGTCTTCTTATGAACTTGTTATCCTTGAAAATGGCAAATTGCTCTTTGCTAACAGCTTTGAATATGAAACCAGGGAAGATTTTCTGTATTATCTGTTATTCACAGCTGAGCAATTAAAGCTGGATCCCGACAAGTTTGAACTGATATTGCTGGGAGATATCAACAGGACCTCCGAAGAATATAAAATGGCCTGGGATTATATCAGGAATATCTCATTTTTAGGTCCTTTTCATTCATTTAGTTTTGAGACCGACCACAAACCAGAAGAGGAACTTTCAGAATATCTTCTGCTAAAATCATTATAATGCGTATTATTTCCGGAAAACATAAGGGAAGAAGATTGATCGCGCCTGCGAAATTACCTGTAAGACCCACCACCGATGTTGCCAAGGAAGCCTTATTCAATATCCTTAATAATTATTACCATATATCTGATCTGAAGATATTAGACCTTTTTTCTGGCACGGGAAATATATCCTACGAGTTTGCCGCTCGTGGAGCTCAAAACATTACTGCTGTTGATGCCAATTTCGATTGTGTAAAATTCATCAGAAAAACGGCTGCCGAACTTGAATTTCCAATTACTACTATAAAGAGCGATGTATACAAATATCTAGAAAAAGCTCCGGTAAAAGCTGATATTATATTTGCCGACCCTCCATATGACATTGAAAAAGATGATTTTGCCAGAATTGCCAAACTTGTTTTTGAGAATGTTCTCTTAGAGGAAGATGGCCTGCTCATAATTGAGCATTCCAAACACATCGACCTATCAGATCTGGAAAGGTTTAGGGAAAGCCGCAAGTACGGCAGCAGTGTTTTTAGCTTTTTCGAATAAATATTGAAAACTATGGCTGTCATTCAAAAACGAGTAGAACTGGATTTTGTTAATCTTTCATTCTATAAGGACCATGTAATTTCAATTATAAAAGAAGGAGCGGTTGTGGAACTTGAAGAAATTAATGCTCTTTTAAATGAATGCAAACTATTCTTTGTAGATAGACCACACATATATATTTCCATTAGGGAGAATAATTACAACGTAAATCCTCTTATGTATTCTTACCTGGATGATTACCAAGCTCTAAAGGGAATTGCAATTGTAACCGGAAAACCTCAGACGTTATCTACCGCCAAATTCGAAAGTAAGTTCGCTCATTTACCCTTTAAAGTTTTTGTAAACATTGAAGAGGCAAAAATATGGGTAAGGAATTCGCTTTAAGCACTACTTTCCTCAATTTCTTTTACTTTTTCTAAACCTGATTAATACTGGTTATGAGAATTTTTCTGGGCGATATCTTAACGTCTTTCAATATTGAGGAAGCAGAAACCTATTCAGAAAAACCTTTTATCATATAAATAATCTTGCCCCTGGAGAAACCGGGCAGGAGTTAATGATCCCGGGATATTTCCTTATAAATTCTCAATTGACTATTTTAAGGTTGAAAAAAAAGCAGGCCTGTAAGCCGGATTCTGTACCCCGATAACTGATCGGGGTCCTTATCATTTATCTGAGATTAATGTTACCATCAACCTTTAGCTGCCTACCCTCCGGCAACGGACGGGTAACCCTTAAATGCCGGTATACATGGCATTTCACCGCATAGAGTTTACCTGATTTCACTACAGCTTAACCTGTACATTCTTTCTGTTGCACTGGTCCTGTCCGCCAGAGGCGGACGGTGGGTGTTACCCACTATGCTACCCTATGGTGTCCGGACTTTCCTCCCCGATCCCGATAATAACCGGTAAATGTCGGAGCGATAAGGCGGCCTGCTCACCACAAATGTAATGTAATTTATGTTGATTTCTTCCGGGATTTGTTCATAAATAAGCCCGGCTGAACTGGACTTTAGGTTTGTGATTTTTATATTTGTAGTTCAATACTTTTTGATGGAGCATTTTGTAGTATCAGCAAGAAAATACCGGCCACAAACTTTTAAGGATGTGGTAGGCCAGCAGGCCATTACCAATACTCTGGCAAATGCCATTAAGAACAACCACCTGGCCCAGGCTTTACTGTTCACCGGTCCGCGAGGAGTTGGTAAAACCACCTGTGCCCGTATCCTTGCCAAAATGATCAATCAAAAGGAAACTCCGGATCCCGATGAAGATTTCGCTTTCAATATTTTTGAACTTGATGCGGCCTCAAATAACGGCGTAGACCAGATTCGGGAGTTAATAGACCAGGTTAGAATCCCACCACAAGTGGGAAGTTACAAGGTATATATTATCGATGAGGTTCATATGCTGTCGCAGGCTGCTTTCAATGCTTTTCTTAAAACACTTGAAGAGCCTCCAAAACATGCCATCTTTATACTTGCAACCACCGAAAAGCATAAGATCATACCTACGATTCTTTCTCGTTGCCAGATATTTGACTTTAAGAGGATCACAGTAACCGACACCAGGAATTACCTGGCTAACATAGCCCAACAGGAAGGTGTGAATGCTGAAGATGATGCCTTGCATATAATTGCGCAAAAAGCTGATGGTGCCATGAGGGATGCCCTATCTATCTATGATCGTGTAGTAAGCTTCAGCGGAAATGATCTAACAAGAAAGGCGGTCACCGAAAACCTAAATGTTCTTGATTATGACACCTACATGCAGGTGACCGATCTTATACTTGAAAACAATATCCCGCAACTGCTTGTAAAGTTCAACGATATTCTTTCCAGTGGATTTGACGGGCATCATTTCATTGCAGGACTTGCATCTCATTTCAGGGATCTTCTGGTTTGTAAGGATCAAAAAACCATTAACCTTCTGGAAGTTGGCGAACAGACCAAGGCAAAATATTTTGAGCAGTCTCAAAAAACTTCCCACCGGTTCCTAATGGAGGCAATAGATCTCGCGAATTCCTGTGATCTGAAATACAAAACCAGTCATAACCAGCGACTGCTTGTAGAGCTATGCCTTATGCAGCTGGCTTCTATTGGTTTTGATTTCGAAAAAAAAAAGCCTGAACCAAAAATAATCCCGGCTTCAAACTTTGAGAAGGAAGCCGTTAGTATCTCTTCAGAAAAGAAAGAGATCGTAAGGGAAAACGAACATGATACCTCCTCCCCATCGGAAGAGGCCGAACTCCCCGAAAATGACATCGCCACTGAAACCTGTGCAAAGGAAGAGGAGGAAGACTACTATTCTGAAGAAAGTCCGGCTACTACTGACAAAAGCATGGAGGTTGAAGAAAACATTGAAGCTAATTCCGAAGAAAACCAGAGAAACCCTGCACCTGAACCAGAATCAGAATCTCAACCAGTTACGAAATCTCCTACTAAGCAAAGCCTTCCGGAGATTAAAAGGGAAAAGGTTTCCGGCCTTTCTTTAAAGAGCATCACTAAGAAAAAAGAACTCGCTGAGAAACAAAGGGCAATGATGCCCGCAGAAGAAGTGATGGATGAAAGCTTCAATGAAGAGGAAATGGTGACAGAATGGAAGAATTATACCGAAAAACTGAAGAAAAAAGGGGAAAAAATCCTGGCCTCTATTCTTGAATCCCAGACTCCTGTATTAAAAGGCAAAGATATCCATCTCACTTTCCCGAATGAGACCATGAAACTTGATCTTGAACGGGAAGAGAATAAACTGATGAACTACCTGAACAAGAAGCTGAGGAACACTCATATTTCGCTTAAGATTAAGGTAGATGAAGCTACTTCCAGAAAATATGCCTTTACTCCCCAGGAAAAATATGAAAAATTAAAGGAAGCTAATCCTTTGATTGATAAACTAAGAGCAACTTTTGATTTAGACGTATAGTTATGTTAGGACTCAAGTTACCAACAGACCCCAGATGGGCAGATATAGCAAAGAAAAATATTGAGGATATCCTGGTAGATCATGCCTACTGCGAACAAAAAGCAGCCTCCACCGCAATTTCCCTTATCGTAACCTATCCAGAATACTCTGAACTTGTTACAGCCATGACCGCACTGGCAAGAGAGGAAATGGGGCATTTTAAAATGGTTCATGAAAAGCTCCTTGAGAGAGGATATAAAATGG
The DNA here is from genome assembly GCF_022410465.1 of Christiangramia crocea. Classification (GTDB taxonomy): domain Bacteria; phylum Bacteroidota; class Bacteroidia; order Flavobacteriales; family Flavobacteriaceae; genus Christiangramia; species Christiangramia crocea. The sequence continues at coordinate 158,974 of NZ_JAJSON010000019.1, forward strand.
GATGGGATCGTAAAGACGAATATGTGATAAAGCTAAGGGAATTCTTTCCTAAAGGAGGTAGCCGTGCTACACAGCTGGTTCACAGGCTGCTTATTGCAGGCCTTATAGAAGCCAGAAGCTGCGAACGTTTCCGCTTACTTTCCGAAGAACTGGAAGATGAAGAGCTTTCAAAATTCTACAGGGATCTTATGGTAAGCGAAGCTAATCACTACACCATGTTCCTGAAATTTGCCAGGAAATATGGAGATCGTGAAGAGGTAGACCAGAAGTGGCAGGACCTACTGGACTATGAAGCCGAGATCATGAAAGGCTTTAGTAAGAAAGAAAGCATCCACGGTTAGGATGATCTTCTTTTTGAACTATTGTATAATGATTTGATGATGCCATCGGCCAGACCGATCTTAGGTACAAAAATTCGATGAGCCCTTGCCCATTTCATTGAATTCACATAGATCTTTGATGCAGGTATGATCACATCAGCCCTGTCGTTCTTTAAACCAAGTTCAGTTATCCTTTCTTCATAGGTGTAAGAGTTCAACTTCTCATTATAATCCTTGAGATATTTAAGGCTCAAAGGTTTTCCTTCCTTTTTACCACTGGTCTTAAAAATATTGTTGATGTTTCCGCCCGAACCAATCAGGTCTATTTCATCATAATCCCTGGTAGTTTCTTTTACCCAATCCTGCATCTCTTCCCAGGTTCTATGCTCCACAAGGTCTTCCATCATTCGCACAGTCCCCACTTTAAAAGATCTGGAGGCAACGGTCTTCCCGTTACTATATAAGGTGTACTCTGTGCTACCACCACCAACATCAACATAGAGGTAATTGCAATCGTTCTGGATAAGGGCATGAAGATCGGTCGCTGCAATTATTGATGCTTCATGGTTCCCATCGATGATCTCTATTTCTACGCCTGTTTTTTCCTTTATCAGATCTTTCACTTCTTCCCCATTTTTGGCCTCTCTCATAGCCGAGGTCGCACAAGCCTTGTATTTTTCAACACCATGGGATTTCATTAATAAATTAAAGGCCTGCATGGTATCTATCATTCTTTGTATGTTCTTATCTGAAACTTTTTGTTTTAGAAAAACATCGGAACCAAGCCGGATTGGCACCCTTACGAGTGAAGTTTTTCTGAAATCGGTTTCCATCCCTTCCTTTTCTGTAATGGTAGAAACCAAAAGTCTCACGGCGTTAGAACCGATATCTATTGCGGCGTAGGTTTTTTGTTTTATCATTACTCGTTTATTTCAATTTTGTTTAAATAATAATCGTAAAGTGCAAACTGGGATCTTATCTTTGGCCCCTCGCTTGGCCGGTATGGATTCTCCATGCCCTTACAGTGATTCCGTGCCTTTACATTGTCACTCCAACTAATATCGAATGTCTCAATAAGTTCTTTTTTAATGTCTTCATCGTAAATAGGACAGGAAACTTCTACCCGCAGATCCAGGTTTCTCGTCATAAAATCTGCCGAAGAAATATATACCTTCGGATCACCCCCATTTTCGAAAATAAACACGCGGGGGTGTTCAAGAAATTTATCCACTATACTAATGGCTTCGATATTTTCGCTTAAACCTTCAATTCCAGGTACAAGACAACAGATACCCCGAACAAGAAGTTTGACCTTCACCCCGGCTTTACTCGCCATATATAGCTTGTCGATCACTCCGTTATCAGATATACTGTTCAACTTTAACTTTATTCCTGCAGGCTTTCCAGTTTTCACATTATCTATCTCATTCTGGATAAGCTTATAGATAGCACTTCTGGTATAATGTGGAGAGACGATAAGGTGTTTGTATTTATTCACCTTATAATTGATCTCAAAAAAGTCAAATACCTTATTCACTTCCTTAAGGATCGCAGGGTCTGCAGTAAAAAGAGTGTAATCTGTATAGACCCGGGAAGTGTTTTCATTGAAGTTACCGGTACTTATGAAGCCGTACCTTTTGAGTTTACCTTCCTCTTCCCTCTCTATCACACAGGTTTTACAATGTACTTTAAGTCCCGGAACTCCAAAAATCAGCTTCACACCTTCTTCCTGCATTTGCTTTGCATAACGAATATTGGCCACCTCGTCAAAACGTGCTCGTAACTCTATTTGAACGGTCACTTTTTTCCCATTCTTTACAGCATTGATAAGTGAACTGGCAATATGTGAGATTTTAGCCAGCCTGTAGATAGTGATTTTAATTGTCTTCACCTTTGGATCTAAGGCAGCCTCACGAAGGAATTTCACCACATAGGCAAAACTTTGATAAGGTGCATATAACAGGTAATCCTTATCTGCTATCCCCCGCAACAAGCTGGTTTGTAGAATAAGGCCCGGGATAGGCAAGGGTTCCCTTACCTCATATTGAAGGTCATCCCTTCCCAGACTCGGGAAATCCATATAATCACGACGGTTATGATAGCGCCCTCCGGGAATGATACTATCTGTTGAGTCTATCCCCATTTTATCCATCAAATAGGTAAGGGTTTCCTGGTCTATAGTCTTATCGTAAACAAAACGGACAGGATCACCTTTTATCCGGTCTTTAACGCTATCTGATATCTTTTCAATAAAGCTTTTACTCAGGTCACTATCCAGGTCAAGTTCAGCATCCCTGGTTATTTTGATCATATGAGCCGAGAGACTTTCATAATTGAAAATATTGAAAATGGTATGCAGGTTATAACGAATAAGATCATCCAGCAGAATGATATATTGCTTTCCATTTTCTTCTGGAAGCACTACAAAACGCTCTATATTCCTGGGAATCTCAATGAGAACATACCTTTTTTCCTTTACTGAACGATTCACGATCTTGGATATTCCTTTATTCGGAACAGTTTCCTCAGCCATTACCATCTTCACTGCCAGATATGCAGCACTGTCTTTCAAGGATGGGATTTCCGGCAGATCGTTTAGAATTATAGTTACCAATGCAGGGCTTACCTTGCTAATGAAGAAATTCCTGATAAAGTCCTGCTGATTCCTGGTTACTTCGTCTTCCTTAATAATATGTATATCATGCTTTCGCAGTTTGGTTTGAATATCCTCAAGGATCTTTAAACTTTCGGCCTGCTGATCTATAACAATCTTTGTGATCTCCTCCAGAAGCTTGTTCGCCTTTATACCGCCTAAAACACTTTTTCCGGATTTTCCAGCCAGGTCAATACGCTTAACCGTGGCATAACGCACCTTAAAAAACTCATCAAGGTTATTTGAAAATATTCCAAGGAATCTTAATCGTTCAATCAAAGGCACTGTTTCATCTGCCGCTTCCTGTAAGACCCTGGCATTGAAAGACAGCCAGCTTAACTCTCTGTTTGTATAGCGTTTTTCCAGCATGTAGGTTTATCGGAGATTTTTAGGCAATAAATTTAAGATCGTTTTTCCCTTTTGAATATCCTTCCAGGAATCCACATCGAAATCGATGACACAAAGGCCGGTGGTGGGAAGATTGTCCATTTTCTTATCACCAAGAGAATTCACCAGAATGGTCATTCCCGGATTATGCCCAAATACGAAAAGTTTATTTATATCATCAGGACAGGAACGGATCACAGATAAGAGTTCATTCTGATTAAAGGTGTACAGGTCATCTATAACTTTAAAGTCTTTATCGTCCACTTTCAGCCTTTTCTTGAACATTTTTGCTGTTTCAAGGGCTCTAACTGCATGACTGCTCCAGAACATAGCTGGCGGCTCATAGAAATGTTCAAAAGTATTTAATACAAGTTCAGCATCATTATAAGCTCTTTTCTTGAGAGGCCGTTTATGATCTGGAAGGTCATTCTTCCACGAGGATTTGCCATGTCTAACTAATACTAATCTCTTCATAACTTAAGGCGCTAGTCTTTCAAATTTCCAGTTAGTTTCTTCCAGTGAATAGAGGATCCTGTCGTGAAGACGGTTTCTTCTGCCCTGCCAGAACTCGATAGTTAATGGCTTAACCAGGTAACCACCCCAATAGGATGGTAAAGGAACATCTTTATTCTCAAATTTTCTTTCAAGACCGGCTAACTTCTCTTCAAGGAAGTGCCTGGAAGGAATTACAGTACTTTGATTAGAGGCATGGGCTCCAAGCTGACTTCCCCTGGGTCTCGAGTGAAAATAGCTCTCTGATTCCTCTTTGGCGATCTTAGATACTTCTCCCTGGATAATTACCTGCTTCTCCAACGCCGGCCAGAAGAAAGAGAGGCAGCATTTTGGATTTTCTTCGAGATCCTTTCCTTTGTCGGATTCATAGTTTGTGAAAAACACAAACCCTTCTCTGTCAAATGACTTCATCAGGACGATCCGCGTCTTCGGCATCATATCTTTTCCTACAGTAGAAAGACTCATGGCATAGGCTTCCTCCACCAGAGTGGAATCATGAGCCAGCCCGAACCATGATTGAAATAATATTAAAGGGTCTTTGGGAATATCGTCTTCCAGCAATCTCCCTTTTTCATATGATCTTCGGTACTTTGTAAGGTCGTTTTGCATTTTTAATGGTAAGTTTCATGCAATTTACAAGTTTATTGAACAAGGCTAAAATGTTTTTATTCAATTAATGAAAGAATTAGGTTCCCAAAAAGGAAAGTAATCCTCATTTCATAATATTTACTTAAACACATTACAGAATTAACTCTCAGAATATCAATTAAGTACTACAAATTAATAGTACGATTTCGTGTAAGATTAAGGGAATTAAATCCTACTTTTCCTGACCATTTTTTAGGGTTTTCCTGTATTTATTGACTTAAATTCTTACAAAGATCTCACAAATTTTAAAGGTAAATCGTTCATTTTCACCTGATAAATAATATCAAATCATGTAGTTGAACGAGTATATTTTACATTATATCTAATAGTTTGGTCATTATTCCTTTAACAGGTTTTTATGTGATAATTTTACCTCAGAATAACACCAGAATAGAGTCACCCCCACACTTCTATAGGTAATCCCCTCAACATTACCCGGTGTTTATACCCTTAAGATTTTTGAAAACTGAGTCCCCCAAATCAGACGAAGCTGACTTTCTCTGAAAGTCTATCTATTGAAATGATATTGCCCGGAAGGGATAAAAAGAATTGATAATTCTAAACATTATTGATATGATTTGGAAAACTACTAACTCATTTAAGGAAACTTCAAAAAGATTAAATCCTTTAAGGTTTCTTTTGTTTCTGGCCTTCTTCAGCATTGGTTTATCCAATGGTTTAAATGCCCAGTGCAACAGCCAGAATGTTACACTTACCAATTTTTACTTTGGTGATGCCAATGGAAATGAACTTGATCCATATGATGATCAATATCAGATAGGTGACATAGTAAATGGCTATATATACGGAACATTTGGTGGAACATCTACAAATGGGTATTCTGTGTTTCTGGAATATAATCTTATTACTACTGATGAAAATGGAGTTGAAACTTCAGAATCAGTTACAGGATGTTTAGATTTTGATAAGGATAATGACAATGTAAATGATTATGATCCTAATCTTGAGGCTAACCAGATTCCTCAGGGAGTACCGATTCAATTATCAAATTTTAGCTGGGTTTATGGAAGAAAATTAGAAATTAGAAATTTCTATATGAGTTGGAAAACCAACCCAGGAAGTATTTGTGAAAGAGGTACAAGAAACTCCCAGTGTTATAGTAGTCCATTTGGTTACACGGTAAGAACTCCATTAGTAGCACAATACACTTATACACAAAATTGCGATAATTACGTAGTTTCTTTTACTGATGTTACAACAGGAGGAGATCCGGCTACTTATGAGTACGATTGGGATTTTGGCTCTTTTGGAATTTCTACTGAACCAAATCCGGTGATTGATTTTTTATCTGCAGGAGATTATGAAGTTTCCCTAAAAGTAACTTACTATGATACTCAAATTGAAGATTATATAGACAATACTTATACTGAAACAATTTCTGTTTTTGATCCCGGTGTAGCTTCAATATCTTATGATTCACCCCTTTGTTCAATTGAAGGTTCTGCTTCTGTAACACACACTGGTATTACCGGTGGATATTTTGAGGCATCCTCGACAGACCTGGTAATTAATTCTGACACTGGTACGGTTGACCTTTCTAACAGTATTGCCGGAACATATACCATTACCTATAATTACAGTGCTAATGGATGTGATTATTCTACAGATACTTCTATTACTATAAATGATCCGGCTGCTCCTACCGGAGATGCTTTGCAGTCTTTCTGTGCCATCGATACACCTACTGTA